>CAWEVI010000072.1:0-5522 GCA_963812475.1 uncultured Alphaproteobacteria bacterium | reverse complement strand
GGTGTCCTGCTGTGGCAAGAACCCTTTGGGCACCACGATATAGAGACCGATCGTGCCGGCCAGCGTGGCGGCGGCGACCATCAGCACGAAGCGATGGTGGCCGAACGTCCAGACGAGGCTCCTGCGGTATCCACCGAGCATCGCGTTGAAGCCGGCCTCGCTGATGCGTGCGATGCGACCCGGCCGCTCCTCGCGTGCCGGTCGAAGGAGGCGGCCGCACATCATTGGCGTCAGGGTGAGCGAGATCACCGCCGACACCACCACGGCGACCGAGAGCGTGACGGCGAACTCCTTGAACAGACGGCCCACCACGCCGGTCATGAACAGCAGCGGAATGAACACGGCGATCAACGAGACGGTCAGCGACACGATGGTGAAGCCGATCTGCGCCGCGCCGCGATAGGCCGCCTCCAGCGGGCGCATGCCCTGTTCGATGTAACGCACGACGTTCTCGATCATCACAATCGCATCGTCCACCACGAACCCGGTGGCGATGGTCAGCGCCATTAGCGAGAGGTTGTCCAGCGCGTAGCCCAGCTGCTGCATCACGCCGAATGTGCCGATCAACGAAAGCGGCAGGGCGACCGCGGGAATGAAGGTGGCGCGCGGCGAACGCAGGAACACGAAGATCACGCCGACCACCAGCACGACCGACATGATCAGCGTGATCTGCACGTCGCGGACCGACGCGCGGATCGTCTCGGTGCGGTCGGTGACGATGGTGAGCTTGATGGCTGACGGGATGGCGCTTTGCAGACGCGGCAGCGCATCCTTCACCAGCTGCACGGTCTGCACGATGTTGGCGCCCGGCTGGCGCTGGATGTCGAGGACGGCGGCGGGCTGGTCCTTGTACCAGGCGGCGACGCGGTCGTTCTCCACGCCGGCGACCACGCTGCCGATGTCGGACAGCCGCACCGGCGCGCTGTTGCGCCAGGCGATGACCAGGTCGCGATAGGCGGCCGCGTCAACAAGCTGGTCATTGGCGCCCAGCGCGAAGGCGAGCCGCGGCCCGTCGAAGCCGCCCTTTGCGCCGTTGACGTTGGCATTGGCGACCGCGGTGCGCACGTCCTCCATCGCCAGCCCATACGCGGCGAGCCGGGCGGGATCGACGCGCACGCGCACGGCGGGCCGCAATCGCCCCTGTACAGTGACACGGCCGACGCCATCGATCTCGGAAAGTTTCGGCTGCAACAACGTGTCGGCGGCATCGCTGATCATGTCGATCGGCATCGAATCCGACGTGAGCGCCAAGGTGAGGATCGGTGCGTCCGCCGGGTTCACCTTGGCATACACGGGCGGATAGGGGAGGTTCGCCGGGAGTGTGCCTGCCGCGGCGTTGATTGCCGCCTGCACGTCCTGCGCGGCGGAATCCATGCTGCGGTTGAGGGCGAACTGCAGCGTGATCTGGCTGGTGCCTTCCGAACTCTGCGAGGTCATCGTGACCAGCCCGGGGATCTGACCGAACTGGCGTTCGAGTGAGGCGGTGATCAGCGTCTCCACGGTTTCCGGGCTCGCGCCGGGCAGCTGTGTGGTCACCTGAACAGTCGGGAAATCGACTTCCGGGAGCGCGGAAACGGGGAGGGCGCGGTAGCCGAGGATACCCGTGAGCAGGATCGCGATCGCCAGCAGCCAGGTGGCGATGGGGCGGGCGATGAACGGCGCGGAGATGTTCACCGGGGGCTGCCCCTCAGCCCGCCCCGCCCGACTGCCGCCGCCTGGTTCCCGGCGCGGCGGGCTGGCCCGCGGTCGGCGCGGTCCCTGCCGCGGCCGGCTGAACGATGGTCACCTTGGTGGCGTCCGACAGCCGCGAGGCGCCGTCGATCACCACCTTGTCGCCCGGCTTCACGCCTTCGGTGATGATCGAGCCCTGTGCGTCTTCGTGTCCGACTGTGACGTTGCGCCGGCTCGCGGTGTTGTTCTGGTCGATCACATAAACATAGGCGCCGCGCGGACCGCGCTGCACGGCGGCCGATGGAACCACCACGGCGTCCTTCGCCGTATCCACCTGCAGCTGCACACCGACAAATGCACCGGGCCAGAGGCGATCGCCGGAATTAGGAAACGTCGCCTTCAGCTTGATCGTGCCCGTGGTGGGATCGACCTGATTGTCCAGCACGGCGAGCACGCCGGTATCCAGCACGCCAGCCGGACTGCCGGCGGCACCCTGCACGTAGGCCAGCACCTTGGGCGCATCGCCCCGCATCGCGTTCGCGACGGCAGGGAGCGACTGCTGCGGCAGCGTGAACATGACTGAAATCGGATGCAGCTGGGTGATCATCACCATGCCGGTGGTATCCGCGGCGTGCACAATGTTGCCGGCATCGACCTGACGCATGCCGGTCCGCCCCTCGAGCGGAGCGATGATCGTGGTGTAGCCAAGCTGCGTGCGCGCCGTGTCGATCTGCGCCTGGTCCTGCGTCACCTGCGCTTCGAGTTGGGCCACCTGCGCCCGCGCCGTATCGGCCTGCTGGGCAGAGCTGTAATTGTTGGCCACAAGCTTCTGATATCGCGCCAGATCAAGCCTCGCATTCGCAAGCTGCGCCTCGTCCTGCGCCTTCTTGCCGGCCGCCTGGTCGAGCGCGGCCTGATAGGTGCGTGGATCGATCTGGGCGAGCAGGTCGCCCTTCTTCACATCCTGGCCTTCCACGAAATTCACCTTGACCAGCGGGCCATCGACCATGGCCCTGACCGTGACCGTGTTGTAGGCCTGAACGGTGCCGAGCCCGTCGAGGTAGATTGGCACGTTCTTCTGTTCCGCCGCGGAGACCACCACCGGGATCGGCTGGTTTGCGTTGCGATCGCGCGCCGTCTGGCTGGTCGAGCCAGCCGGCCAGAACCAGATCGCATAGCCGATGCCAGCGACCGCGAGCAGGCACAGCCCCAGCATGAGCCACCGGCGGGACCGGGAGCGGGTCAGCAGTTCAACCGGTTCGCGGGTCAGCGAGTCCATAGCGCTCCTCGAGACGATCCTCGTCCCATTTGGGGGCGATATCGGGACATCCTTGGGCGATGGCAATGGATCATCGGACATTGCCTCCAACCGGCAGCGCAATGCCGCCGGGCAGCCGTCCCGGCTTCAGGCCCGGGAACTGATCCGGGATCGGCCCGGGGGGCTGAACCCAGCCACCGCCAAGCGCCTTGTAAAGCGCCAACAGTGCCTGGAAGCGCGTCAGCCGCACCTGCGCGAGAAGGTCCTGATCGTTGAACAGGGTGGTCTCCGCCTGCAGCACCGTCGTGATATCGACCGTGCCGGCCATCATCTGCGCGCGGGCTATGTCGGCTGCCCGCTGCGCCGTGGCCACTGCCTGACGCTGCAGCGCCTCCTGTTCGGTGGTGAAGCGCCAGGCCGTCAGTGCATTCTCGACATCCGTGAAGGCCTGGATCACCGCCTTGCGGTAGTCGGCCAGCAACTCGTCGTATTTGCCCTTGGTCAGTTCAAGCTGCCCACGCAGCGTGCCGGCATCGAACAGCGGCTGGGTGAACCCGGCGGCCAGCGCGACGAGCGTGCCACCAGGGCTGAACAGCGTGTTCAACGCGGCGTTGGCGAAGCCGTAGGACCCGGTTAGCGAGACCGCCGGAAAGAAAGCGGCACGCGCGACCTTTATGTCGAAATTCTGCGCGACGAGCTCCGCTTCTATCTCGGCCACGTCGGGACGGCGCTCCAGCAGGGTGGACGGCAGGCCCGGCGAAACCGGCGGCAGCGACAATGTATCGAGCGAACCGGGCCGTACATCGATGGCCTCGGGGGGACGGCCCACCAGGATGCCGAGACCGATCAGCTCCTGTTCGAGCTGGTTGCGCAGGCCGGGGATCACCGCCCGCTCGCCGGCCACCAGCGCCTCCTGCTGGGCGATATCGAGCGCGCTGGCGGTCCCGGCGTCGAGCCTGCCGCGGATCACGGCCAGCGTGTGTTCGGCATCCGCCAGGTTATTTTGTGCGACAACCAGGCGATCGGCCAGCCCAAGCGCGGTGAACCACGTATTGGCGACGTTGGTCACCACGGTCAGCGCGACGACCTCCTGGTCGAACCGGCTGAACACGGCGCTGGAGACGGCGGCCTGCTGCGCGGCACGGTTCAGACCCCAGAAATCCACCTCGTAGGCGGCGTTCAGGGGCGTGAGGCTGTAACTGTGGATGTTGATCGTCGATGTCGTGCTGCCGCCGCGCGAGACTCCCGTGAAGCCTTTCGTGGCGCCGACCTGCTGCCAACTGGCGTTGCCGCTCGCGCTCACCGTGGGCAGCAGCGGCGCACCGGCGATTCGCACCTGGGCATCGGCCTGGCGAACCCGGGCGATGGCGGCGGCAATGTCAAAATTCTGCACGCGCGCCTGCTCAATCAGCGAATTCAGCTCGTGCGATTTGAAGCCGCGCCACCAGTCCTCGGAGGGCCAGGCGGCAGCCTCGGTCGCCGGTGTGGCGCGGAACTCGACCGGCATCTCCACCTCCGGCCGCTGGTAATCGGGACCGAGGTTGCAGCCACCGAGCAGCAGGACGAGCGGCGCAATGCCGCGAGTCGCGAGGCGAGTCATGGCGTGGCCGCTAACGTGTTCTCTGACTGGCCGCCCGCCATCGCCTATGCACCACGCAATCTCCTGCCGTTATCTACCATGCCACGCGGAACACGGCGCAAAGATGTCACTGGCAGGGTCGTGTAGCGGCCGTGGGTTTCCGGAATCGGCCGCCGCGACGGAATGGATACGCTATTTCACGACTTGCGTCAGGCGCGAGGCGAGCCGTTCGGGCGGCATAAGATCCGACACCAATCCGACGAAGCGCCCGGCAGGGTCAATGATGTGGATGACCGAGGTATGGTCGACGCTATACTCGCCGTTGCCGTCGTCGTGCCGCTGCGTGTGGATCCGATAGGCTGTTTCGATCGCAGCCACCTGCTGCTGCGAGCCGCTCAGGCCGACGATGCCGGCGCCCTCGAACGCTCCGACGTAGTCCTTCATCACCGCCGGCGTGTCGCGTTCGGGATCGACGGTTATAAATATCGGCAGCAGCTTCGCGCGCATCCCCGCATCGAGCCGGTCCAGCGCTTCGGCAATGTTGTTGAGCGCCATCGGACACGTGTCGGGGCAATGCGTGTAACCAAAATAGACGAGGAGCCACTGGCCGCGATAGGTCTCGTCGGTCACCGTGCGTCCGTCCTGGTCGACGAGCGTGAAGGGCCCGCCGATTGCGGCGGGTTCTTCGTTTGGCGATGCCGCATTTACCGCAACCGCCGGCAGCGATACGGCGGCGAGTGCCACCATGGCAACGACCGGCGTCAGCGCGAGCCGCAGTCGCGTGGTACCCGTTCGGCGGAAACCGCACTTCATGGGGCGGGATTACCGGCCGGGTGAGTGCCGTCGGTCGGGATCGCGCCATGGTTCATGGCATCGAGATGCATGTCACCCTTGCTAACTCCGGCCGGAAGCTCAGCCTGCACACCTTGTTTCAGCTCGGAGCCACCCTGCGTGCTGACGCTCAAGAGCGATGTTTGGTCTCGCAGGTAGGCGATGAGGTCGGCGGCGTCGGTC
>CAWEVI010000071.1:0-90811 GCA_963812475.1 uncultured Alphaproteobacteria bacterium | reverse complement strand
TTGGGCTGCCAGCGTCGTGCGGTCGGCCGAAGCTGGCGCCCTGGCCGAACAGGCAGGGCGCGCCGAAGCCACCGTGCTCGTGACAGGTTAGCGGTATGTTAAGTCCAGAACTGGCCCTGCGCACACACGATCACGGATGGCTGGCAAAGGATGGCGGCCAGCGAAAGCGATCGGGAGCCGCGAACTGAGGCATCAGGGCTCGCCGCGCCGCTGCGCCGCCTCGTCGATCTCCCGCTGGGCCTGGTGCTCTTCCTCCGCCAGCTTCGCTGCGGCGTGCTTTTCCAGCATCTCTTCCGCCGCCCGTACCGCGGCACGGGCGGCCGCGAGAAGGGCGCGCCCCTGCGCCGTCGAGGCCTCGGCCTGGGCCTCCGCCGCATGCACTGCGTGCTGCTTCGGGCGGATGCGTCGCAGCCAGGCGGCGAATGCCTCCACCACGGCATCGCCTGACGCCAGATCGGTTGCCACATCCGTCTCGTGATCGATGGCGCTTTCGATCGCCGCCACCGCATGGGCCGCCAGGCTTTCGACCCGCAGGCAGTCGGCGAGGCCCCGCCTCGCCTCGTCTACCGCGAGGCGGCGCAGACGCAGCAGCGATTCCAAGGGGTCGCGCGTCATGTCGGCTCCAGTGCCGCACGCAACTGTGCGAAGCTGTCCTCTATGCTGGTCTGCTCCGAGCGCTCCTGGCGCAACATCGCCTCGATCCGGGGCGCCAGCGTGACGGCCTCGTCCACCGCCGGATCGCTGCCGGCACGATAGGCGCCCAGGCGCACCATGTCCGCCATGTCGGCGTACAGCGCCAGAATCGTCCGGGCACGGCGCGCCAGGGCATTCTCCGCCGGCTCGTTGCATCCCGGCACGGCGCGCGACAGCGACCGCAGCACGTCAACCGCGGGATACCGACCGCCCTCGGCGATCCGGCGGTCCAGCACGACATGACCGTCGAGAATTCCGCGCACCGCATCGGCGATCGGTTCGTTGTGGTCATCGCCCTCGACCAGCACGGTGAACAGCGCCGTGATGTGCCCGGCGGCGCCATCCGGCCGCTCCAGCCCCGGCCCGGCACGCTCCAGCAGGCGCGGCAACTCGGCAAACACGCTCGGAGGATAGCCGCGGGTGGCCGGAGGCTCGCCGGTAGACAGGCCGATCTCGCGCAATGCCAGGCAGAAGCGCGTAACGCTGTCCATCAGCAGCAGCACGGATTTCCCCTGGTCGCGGAAATGTTCGGCCACCGTCATGGCCGAGAATGCCGCCTGCCGACGCATCAACGGGGGGGAGTTCGACGTGGCGACAACCACGACCGACCGTGCAAGTCCCTCGTCGCCCAGATCGTCCTCCAGGAATTCCCGCACCTCCCGCCCGCGCTCGCCGACCAGGGCGAGCACCGCCACGTCGCATGCGGTGCGGCGCGCCAACATCGCGATCAGGGTCGACTTGCCGATGCCGGAGCCGGAAAACAGCCCGAGCCGCTGGCCCCGGCGGCAGGTCGTGAAGCAATTGAGCGCCCGCACACTCAGATCGAGGCGCGGGCCGAGCCTCGCGCGCTGCGTCGCATCGGGTGGTGGGCCCCGCACGAGGCGAGCATCCGATCCGGACGGCAAGGGGCCATGGCCATCCAGCGGCCTGCCGAGCGGATCGAGCACGCGTCCTAGCCAGCCATCCGCCACGGCCAAGGTCGCCCCGCCACCGAATGTGAAGCCAGCGCCAGCGCCGGAGTGTCCATTCGGCGCGCCCCGGCACAGCGCCACGCTGCCTGGCCCGAGCCCGTCAAGCGCGGCAAGCGGCATCGACTGCGCGTGGCCATTGCGAAATCCAACAATCTCGGCCGGGATGTCGTGGCCGTCGCGAGCCGACAGGATCAGACGATCGCCGACGGAAACATGGCCGCCCAGACCATCAATATCGACCATCAGACCCGAGAGGCCGATCACCCGTCCTTCCAGGTGCATTGGCGCCAGGGCGTGCAGCGCAGCACGACATACGATGGTACGTTCAAGGAGCGATCGGTATCTCATTGAGGCAAACGAGCCTCCCAATTCTGGAATATACTCAGCATTCAACGGATTTGGCCGGCGCAGCTCCGTGATTGCGACGGAAATTACACGCATTTAGTGAAAAAATGGTAGCATAACACACGCTATGGTGGTAGTTATGTGCGAAATAATATCTAAGGAAGCGGCTGATGCGCGTTCTGCTTATCGAAGACGATCTCATCGCAGCCCGCGGCATTATTCTGATGCTGAAAGCCGGTGGCGCCGTGGTCGATCATGTTGACACCGGCGAGGAAGGGCTCGAGCTTGCCCGCCATTACGATTATGACATCGTGCTGCTCGACCTGATGCTGCCCGACATCGAAGGCTTCGAGGTGGTGCGGCGGATGCGGGTTTCCCGCAACGACACGCCGGTGCTGATCCTGTCCGGCCTGTCTCGTCCGCAGGCGAAGGTGAAGGGTTTGGCTCTCGGGGCGGACGACTTCATCACCAAGCCGTTCGACAAGGCCGAATTGCTCGCCCGAATGCAGGCCATCGTTCGGCGCAGCAAGGGGTTCAGCCAGCCATCGCTGCGCATCGGCGCGCTGCAGCTCAGTCTGGACAGTCACGAGGTGTTGGTGGATGGCCAACAGGTCCACCTGACCGGCAAGGAATATGCGATTTTGGAGTTGCTCGTGCTGCGCAAGGGGATGGTGCTGACGAAGGAGGCGTTCCTCAATCATCTCTATGGCGGCATGGATGAACCGGAGATGAAGATCATCGACGTGTTCATCTGCAAGCTGCGCAAGAAGCTCGCGCTTGCCGGTGCGGATAATCTGATCGGCACCGTGTGGGGACGTGGCTATATGATCCGCGAACCGTCGCCCGCCGCGAGCACCATACAGCAGGAGACGGTGACACAACTCACCGCGGCCTGAAAGCCGCTCCATCGCCGATTCGGCCCGGTGCACACCGCAGCGGTCCGCAATAGCGCTCGGGCTTGGCTTGGGATCGCACACGAATGGCCGGCCGACAAAAAATAGTCACCCGACCTGTCGATCTGGCGGACCCTCGCGTTCGACGTAAGATTGGAGCCGGACTCCGCCGACACGGTGGGAGCCCCGGCCCGATACCTACGTATTCCGGCGAAGGCGGCCACGCATTCCGACAGACTTCGGCCGTCGATTTGCGAAGTTGGCCACTGATTCCGATCTGATGTCGGCCGGGGTGGCGTTATCCGTGGGCGGGTTGAATTGTTCGTTCACACGGCTGGCCGGGTCAACTCATGGCGCCTCCCGTTAGTTTCTTTGTTCGGCTGGATGCCGGCGGCGCGGCGCGTCAGCATGGGGTCGCCAGATGATTTCAAAGGCAAGTGGCGTTTGAAAGCTTACTGATCCTCCGAGCGCAGGGCCGCTTCGACCTGCCGGATCAGCCGCGCCCGCAGGGCAGGGCTCCCCGCCGGTCCGAGGAGGACGCGGACGTGGACGATGGGCAGGTAGGGCTCCATCGCCGCGGCCAGCGCCGCGGGAGATAGGCCGGCCTGCCGCGCGTACTCCGACTGCACGGCCGCATTGATTGCGCGCGGCCTCTCAGGATCGGCAACGATGTCCGCGGCGAGATCGCAAAGGACCACGTGACAGCACGCAAGATCCAAGCCGGCGGGCGCACGGGTCGCACCTCCCCAGTCGATGCATCTCGGACCCTCCGCCGTCATGATCACGTTGCTGGGGTGGAGGTCGCCATGGCTTAGCCCCGTCCCCCGGCGCCAAGCGCTCGATCAGGGCGAGGATGCCAGTGGCGATGTGCTCCGGAAGCATGCCGCCGCACAGCCGTGACGAACCGTTCATCAGGTCGCGCAGGGAGAGTACGTCCGACGGCGGGGCTATCTTGTGAACGGATATCGCGAGGGTCGCGAGGATCGCGCCCGTCTCGCCAAGCGTCATGGCGCCGCTCCGCGAGAGCTGCGCCAGGGTCGGTCCGTCGAGACGCTCCAGCACGACGCCGAAGCGCCCATCCATGGCGACTTCGTCGAACACCTCCGGCGCCGGGGCGGCGCGGGTCATTCGCGCCTCCCACCAGCTGTGACGCCGCGTGAACCCGACCTTGAACAACTTCACGACCTGACCAGGCGCCCAGGCATGGACGTCCGACCAGGCGCCCTCACCGATCTTCTCCCCCAAGGATCCCCGCATCGCCTGTCCTCCAATCGCAGTTCGCCTTTTAGCGCACATTTTTTTGGACAATCGGGTGATGACCCCGCTGCTGCTCGCGACCGATGGGCCGCAGCTGAGTGCGAAAGGCTCGCGCGCCAAGTTCTCGGCAGGCAGGCCGACCGTGATCGACGAGCCTATCTCCGAGGCGAAGGAGGTCATCGCCGGCTTCGCGATGATCGATGCGACATCCAGGTGTACGAAACAGCGGACTTTACCGAAGGACTTATCCCCGATATGCGGGAACACGAGGAGCGCATGCGCGCGGGGCTGACCACACAGCGATAGTCGCGATGCGGTCCGGTCTTGCGCCGGCCTTAGAAATTGCTCCGATCGGCAGTCGTGACGGCTGGCAGAGCTTGGTCGTTTCGAAGAGGCGCGCGCGGAATTCGAGCGTGCGGCATCGCTCAAGCGCAACGCCCATGAACGCACACTGCTGCTCGAACGCGCGGCCGACGCCGAACGTCCGGGCTCCCGGGGATGACGACAGGGACCGCGGTCCACGGGTCGAATGATTCGCTGATTCGGGCTTGGGTCCCTAAGCCGGCGTGTCGGGATGCAGCATACTCGTTCGTCCTGAGGGAAGGCGATGCCGAAGGAGGCCACATGCTCTACGCGATCCTCTGCTACCACGACGAAGACGAGGTGAGTGCCTGGACGAAGCAGGAGGACGACGCGGTCCTCGCCAAACGCGCGGAGGTGACGCGCGGCCTGGCAGCGGAGGGAAGGCTCGGCCCGGTCGCCCAACTCATGCCCACGACCGCCGCGGTCACCGTCCGGTCGAGCGGCGAGCCGCTGGTCATCGACGGACCGTTCGCCGAAACCAAGGAGCAACTGCTTGGCTTCTACATCGTCGATTGCGCGACGCTCGAAGCGGCCATCGAGGCGGCGCGTCAGATGGGGCACGGTGAATTGGGCGCCTTGGAGATTCGCCCGGTCCGCCTGTTCGAACCAGGAGCCGCCGGGGCGTGATCGAATTCGGCTGGATCGACGCCGCGCTGAGGGCCGCACGGCCCCAGGCGATCGGTGCGCTGCTACGGTATTTTCGCGACCTCGATCAGGCCGAAGAAGCCTTCCAGGAAGCCTGCCTGCGGGCGCTGCGGCACTGGCCGGTCAACGGTCCGCCGCGCGATCCCGCCGCGTGGCTCATCCTGGTGGGGCGCAATGCCGCGCTTGACGATATGCGTCGCCGCAAACATAGCGAGCCGCTGCCGCCGGATGAACTGATATCCAACCTGGACGACGCCGAGGCGGATCTTGCGGAGCGGCTGGACAGTTCCCGCTATCGGGACGACATGCTCCGGCTGCTGTTCATCTGCTGCCATCCCGATGTGCCGGCAACCCAGCAGATCGCGCTTGCACTGCGCATCGTGTCCGGACTTTCGGTGAAGGAGATCGCGCGCGCCTTTCTGGTCGGTGAGAGCGCGCTGGAGCAGCGCATCACCAGGGCGAAACGCCGCATCGCGGACGCAAATGTCCCGTATGAGGCGCCCGGCGCGGTCGAGCGGACGGAGCGGCTCGCAGCGGTCGCCGCCATGATCTACCTGCTGTTCAACGAAGGTTATTCGGCGAGCGGCGGCACGGCTCACATCCGCACACCGCTGTGCGACGAGGCGATCCGGCTCTCCCGCCTGTTGCTGAGGCTGTTTCCAGCCGAACCCGAGATCATGGGTCTGACGGCACTGTTGCTGCTGCAACATGCGCGGGCGCCGGCACGGCTCGATGCCGACGGCGACATTGTGCTGCTGGAGGATCAGGACCGCGCCCTTTGGCATCGCGAAATGATCGCCGAGGGGCTGGCGCTGGTCGAGAAGGCGCTGCGTCACCGACGTCCGGGCACCTATCAGGTTCAGGCGGCCATAGCGGCCATTCATGCCCGCGCCGCTCGATTCGAAACGACCGACTGGAGCGAGATCGACCAGCTGTATGCGGTCCTGGAGGTCTTGCAGCCGTCGCCGGTCGTGACGCTCAACCGGGCTGTTGCGGTTGCCAGGCTGCATGGTCCAGCGGCGGCGCTTGCGATGATCGAGCCGCTTGGCGTCCCGCTCGCCGGTTATTTTCACTTCTTCGGTGTGCGCGGTGCGTTGCTTATGCAGACCGGCCGCACCGAAGAGGCGCGCGCTGCGTTTGATCGGGCCATCGCGCTTGCCCATACGCCGGCGGAAGCCGCGCATATCCGGCTGCATCTCGATCGGCTCAGCAGGAACAGCGCGCGTGCGTGACTGCAACGCGGGGCGGCAAAATCCGTTTACACGATCGCCGACCCTGTCGGACCGTGACGGGTCCGTTCGTCCTTGGGATGCAGGCCGAATTCGGCCGGTCGCGCAACCGAGCACCGCAAGGAGACGCAACGATGCGATTCATGATCATCGTCAAGGCCACCAAGAACAGCGAAGCGGGGGTGTTCCCCAGCACCGAGCTTTTGACCGAGATGGGCAAGTTCAATGAAGAACTACTGAAGGCCGGCGTCATGCTCGCGGGCGAGGGGCTTCATCCGACCTCGAAGGGTGCGCGCGTCAGGTTTTCCGGCAGCGAGCGGACCGTGATCGACGGCCCCTTCCGCGAAACAGACGATTTGATCGCGGGGTTCTGGCTGTGGCAGGTGAAATCGAAGCAAGAGGCCATCGAGTGGGTCAAGCGCTGCCCCAACCCCCACACCGAAGAATGCGAAATTGAAATTCGTCAGATCTTTGAGCCAGAGGATTTCGGCGCCGCGTTTACGCCGGAACTCAGGGAACAGGAACAGCGCCGGCGCGCGCAAACCTCCGCGAAACAGTGAGCTACAGTCCCTGTTCGACCATATCCAGAAGGCGTTGTCCGATGGTCCGCTGCTGCGCGCGCGTAAGGCGGTGCAGCGGGCCGTCGAGGACAAGCATCGCCAGGCCGTGAACGGCGGACCAGGCCAGGTACTCCGCGCCGGGCCGACGCTCGGGCGGCAGCACACCTGCCGCGACCAGTCGGTCCAGCGCGGCGCCCAGCAACTGGAACGGATCGAGGCCGCTCTTGCCGGTCTTGGCCGGATCGGCGGCGGTCTCCGGATCGCCGGGAACCGAGAACGCGGTCTGAAACAGCCCAGGCTCGTTCTGGGCAAACCGCAGATAGGCGGTGCCGATTGCGCGCAGGCCGGCGCGCGCGAAGTCGGCGGCACTCCCGCGGCGGCGCAACCTGCTGAGTTCGGCCTCCATCGCAACGGCCAGCGCCGACAACGCCGCCGCGCGCACCGCCTGGAGCAGATCGTGGCGGCTGGCGAAGTGCCGGTAGGCCGCGTTGGGGACAACGCCGGCGCGGCGCGTCGCCTCGCGCAGCACCACAGCATCGGGACCGCCGTTGCGCGCCAGTTCGATGCCAGCTTCAAGTAACGCTCGCCGCAGATCGCCATGGCGATACGTGGCGCGCGCCGGTGGGTGGGTCGCCACATCGGCCATCATAGTTCCGTGAACATGTGGACACTGTCCATCAGCGTTGTTATGGTCTTGTGGACGGTGTATACATAACATCGGGAATACGCAACAAACACCGAGGAGAATCCATCATGCAGGTCCAGCCCTATCTGTTCTTTGACGGCCGCTGCGAAGAGGCGATCGACTTCTACCGCGGCGCGATCGGCGCCGAGGTGACGATGCTGATGCGATTCAAGGATTGCCCCGAGCCCGCGCAGGCCGGCATGATCACGCCCGGTACCGAGAACAAGGTCATGCATGCAAACCTGCGGATCGGTGACGCGACGGTGCTGGTGTCCGATGGACGATGCACGGGACAGATGGCGTTCCAGGGATTTGCGCTGTCGCTCGATGCGCCGAACGAAGCCGAGGCCGAGCGGCTGTTCACTGCGCTGAGCAATGGCGGGCAGGTGCAGATGCCGCTGAGCAAGACGTTCTTTGCCAAGTCCTTCGGCATGGTCGCCGACCGCTTCGGTGTTACCTGGATCGTCATCGTCCCGGCCTGAGGCGTGTTGCGACGGTCGGCGCGCCGTCGTACCTTCAGCCGTCATTCCGTTGCAGGAGGTTCAGAAAATGAAGGCGTTGCTGAACGACCGCGTGGTTGCCGACAGCGACGACATTGTCGAATCCGGCGGTTACCAATACTTCCCCAGTTCGGCGGTGCGCATGGACTGGCTCGAGAAGACCGACAAGACCGCGCATGACCTCGAATGTCCGCACGGCGTGCAGTTCTACGACGTGGTGGTGGACGGCGTCCGTCACAGCCGCGCCGCCTGGTCGTATGAGGCGCCGCGCCCTTCGATGCAGCAGGTCGGCGGACGGTTCGGATTCTGGGAAGACGTGAAGGTCGTCTGAGCGAGCGTGGCGCGCGTCATGACCATCGGTCTGACCGGGGCACGGCATCATGGCGCGCGTCGCATTCACGGCTAATCTGCAGCGGCACCTGATCTGCCCGGTGCAGACGGTGCCCGGACCGAGCGTGCGAGCGGTGCTGGACCATGTGTTCACCGCGCATCCGCGGCTGCGTTCGTATGTGCTGGATGATCAGGACTGCGTGCGCCGCCATGTGGCCATTTACATCAATGGCGACCGCATCGCCGATCGTGATCGACTGAGCGATCCGGTTGGTGACGACGACGAGGTCTTCGTCTTTCAGGCACTGTCGGGCGGATAGAGAAAAAGGCAACAGCCATGAGCGACCGTCTGCTGATCGGCACAAGAAAAGGCCTGTTCGAATTGCACCGCATGCGCGGCAGTTGGTCAATCGCGAAGACAGGCTTCCTCGGCGACCCGATCTCGATGTTGCTGTGTGATCCGCGTGATGGCGGTTTGTACGCCGGGCAGGCGCTGGGCCATTTCGGCGTGAAGCTGCAGCGTTCCCATGATGACGGCAGAACGTGGCAGGAAATCCCCGCGCCCGCCTTCCCCAAGAGTGAATCCGATGGGTCGAGCGTGTCCTACCTGTTTTGCCTGGAGACGGGCGGTGGCGACGAACGTGGATGGCTCTGGTGCGGGACGATCCCCGGTGCGCTGTTTGTTTCGAAGGATCACGGGGAATCGTGGTCGCTGAACGAACCCCTGTGGAACGTGCCGGAGCGCAAGGACTGGATGGGTGGCGGCTTCGATCAGGCGGGTGTCGCCTCGATCTGCGTCGATCCGCGCGATCCCCGCCACGTCACGGTTGGCGTATCGACTGGCGGCGTCTGGGTGACCGACGACGGCGGCACGAGCTGGCGCGCATCGGCCGATGGCATGTACGCGGAGTACTTTCCGCCGCCGCGCAATCACGCCCCGGAAGTGCAGGACGTGCATCGGCTGGTGCAATGCCCGGCCGCACCGGACACGATGTGGGCCCAGCATCACAACGGCGTCTTTCGTTCGACCGACGGCGCGCGCTCCTGGCAGGAGGTGACGACGATCCGCCCGGCGAAGTTCGGCTTCGCGGTGGCGGCGCATCCGACGGATGCCGACACCGCGTGGTTCGTGCCGGGCGTCAAGGATGAATGCCGTATTCCGGTCGATGGCAGACTTGTGGTCGCACGCACGCGCGACGGCGCGCGCTCGTTTGATGTCCTGTCGGACGGGCTGCCACAGAGCCACGCCTACGATCTCGTGCACCGTCACGGGCTCGCGGTTGACGAGACCGGCGTCTGCCTGGCGATGGGTTCGACGACGGGGCACCTGTGGGTCTCGGAGAACGCCGGCGATAGCTGGGCGCTGGCCGCCGGACATCTGCCGCCAATCAGTTGCGTACGGTTTGCCTGAGATGAGTGACGACACGCCAAACGCCGCGCCGGCAACGCGACAGAGCAACCGATCGTTCTTCTTTGAATCGGACATCTTCACCGCCGGCCGGTTGATCGCCCGCCGCGCCCGACCTGGCGGCGTGGTGCACGAGGCGGCCCGCGCCATCCCGGTTTTCCGCGACTGCGATGTGCTCGTGGTGGGCGGCGGGCCGTCCGGTACGGCGGCGGCGGTCGCGGCGGCGCGCACCGGCGCCGATGTCGTGCTGCTGGAGCGCTACAATCACCTGGGCGGACTCTCCACCGGCGGCCTTGTCATCTGGATCGACCGCATGACCGACTGGAGCGGTGCGCAGGTGATCCAGGGCATCCCCAACGACCTGCTCGATCGCCTGCCGAAGGATGCGATCGCCGGTCCGCCGCGCGGACTGTGGGGCAACGCGGACGCCGCAACCGCCGCCTACTGGCGCGAGCGAACCGCCGCGTACCACGGCATCGTCACGTACTCGCCGACGATCGATCCGGAGCGGCTGAAGCTTGCGAGCCAGGAGCTTGTGCTGGAGAGCGGCGTGCACCTGCTGCTGCACGGCATGGGGACGGCGCCGATCATGGAAGACGGCGCGGTGGCCGGCGTGATGTTCGAGAGCAAGGAAGGCCGCCTTGCAATCCGCGCGCGCGTGACGGTCGATTGCACCGGCGACGGCGACATCTTCGGCCGAGCCGGCGCTGGCGCCGACACCGACATCGAGGAGCGCGACATCCACCACTGCATGAACACGTCCTGGATCTGGGGCGGCTGCGACTTGACGCGCTGGATCGCGTTCAAGACCGGCGACGCGACGGGCTTTTCCGCGTTCATGGACCGCGGGCGTGCGCTGTGCGGCGGACTGTTCGAACGGCCGTTCGTGTCCTGGCGCAACGACGTGGCGCTGTTCATGGGGCCGCGGCTGTCGGGGTATTCAGCGGTGGATATCCAGGACCTGACCGAGGTGGAGGTGCGCTCGCACCGGCTGATGGCGCAGCACCTCGAGGTGTATCGCACGCATGCGCCTGGGTTCGGGCAGGCGTTCCTGATGCTGTCGGCGCCGCAGCTCGGCGTGCGGCATTCGCGGCGGCTGCCGGGCGTGGCGCGGGTGACGCGCGAGCGGTGGAGCGACGCGACGCCGTGGGAGGACGAGATCGGCGTGTCGCCGTCGCTGTCGCCAAAGCTGCCGCCTGTGTCGGTACCGTATGGGTGCCTGGTGCCGCGGGTGTTGGATGGGCTGCTGGTGGCGGGGCGGCACGTGTCCTGCGATGCGGCGAGCCATTCGTTCCTGCGCGAGATCCCGCAATGCTGGCTGACCGGGCAGGCGGCCGGCGCGGCGGCGGGAGTGGCGGTGCGGCACGGGGTGGCGCCGCGGACGGTGCCGGTGGCGGAAGTGCAGGCGGAACTGCGGCGGCAGGGGGCGTGGCTGCGGGTGGGGGCGGAGGGCTTGACGCGCGCGGGTGCGGTGCCAGCGAGGCTGGATGTTTGAGGCGGCCGCGGTTGAGACGACAACGCTCATCCAATCTTGTTTGAAAGGCCGTCAGCCTCCGGCGCCCGCTGCGCAGGTGGTCGGGCGGGGACGGGTCCTTCGAGCCTGCGCCACTTTGCAATCATCCACACGCTGCTCGTCGGATGCCTTGTCGGTCAGTCGTTCCTTGCCCGTTTTCACGTCGGCTGCGAATGTCGGGCCGACCGCCGCGCTCGCTGTCAAGATTGCCAGGACTTGCGCGGCCATGACGCAGAAGCGGGTCATACGTCGCTCACTCGGACGGCTCATTGTGAAATGCGGTTGGCATAGAGCCGCTCCTGCTGTTCCTCCCTGCTGCCGGCGAGAGCGTGAAGGCCCGCTTCGCGGCAAACGGTAAGTTGCGCGCGCGCCGCATCGTAGATGACGACGCCAGAGGCCCGCCACGCATTCAGGATCGTAATGATGCTGCGGGTGGTGGCTCCGAGCAGGTCCGCCAGGTCGCTCTGCCGGAACCGCCCCGCAAGCTGCAGCCCCTGATCGGTGCGCCGACCCTCACGCCTGGCGAGATAAAGCACCTGACGCGCAAGCCGGACTTCCAGACTTTCGAACGTCGCATCCTGGAGCAGGTCGGACGTCCGGCGCAGCTGGCTGGCAAATATTCGGCAAAGATTGGCGCCGAGCTTTGGGTTGTTCTCCAGGACCTGGATGAACACGCTGCTGCTGATCCGCAACAGCCGCACGCGCCCTTCAGCAACGGCATCCGCCGTGCGCGTACTGCCATCGATGACCGCAACTTCCCCGAAAATATCCCCCGCTCCGGAGATCGCGATCATGAGGCCCTTGCTGGTCCGATCGATCTTGCCGATGCGGACATGCCCCTCGCCGGAGACGATGGCATACACGGCGTCTGCCGCGTCGCCCTGCGCGAAGATCTGTGTACCGTCGCGTGGCTCGATCATTCGGCTTCGTGCCTCGATCCGATCGAGCTCGGCAGGGTCCATGCCCTTGAAGGCCGTGACATCAAGCAGCGCCGTCATGGTTCCTGTGCACCGATATGGAAGGGACACATTACCATATCGTTGTAGCGGTGGAACCGGCGAGCCGAGGCGAAACCGCAAGCGCCCCCGGGGCGCCGGCGGCGTGGGTCGGCTCAGGCCGCCTTCAGGTCCGCCGGATCGACCGGCAGGGCGCGGACCCTGCGTCCCACTGCACGGAAGATCGCATTGCAGATCGCCGCGGACACCGGCGGCACACCGGGCTCGCCGGCGCCGCCGGGCGGCGCTTCGCTCCGCACCAGGTAAACGTGCGTCTCCGGCGTGGCATCGATGTGGGGCACCTGATAGTCGGTAAAGTTGCTCTGTTCCGCGCGCCCCTGACGGAAGGTCAGGCGGCTGTAGAGCGCATTGCCGAGACCCATGATCGCCGCGCCTTCGAACTGCGCCGCAACCCGGTCGGGGTTCACCACCATTCCGCAATCCACCGCGAGATCGATACGCGGCACCGTCACCGTGCCATCCGCTGCGACCGCCACATGCGTCACCGCGGCGACATAGGTCAGGAAACTGCGATGCACGGCTATGCCCCGCCCGTGACGTTCCGGGAGCGGCGATCCCCAGCCGGAACGCGCGGCGGCCAACAGGACCACATTGCGCATCCGCCCGACATCGATGGGATACTCATCCAGCGATGCGCCGTAATTGGAATATGCCGACCCCAGGAGATTAGGGTCCAGCTTGCGCGGCGCGCCGAGCGCCGACAGCAGGAACTGCACCGGGTCCTTTTCCGCCGCCGCCGCAAGTTCATCGACGAACGAGCCAACCGCGAATGCGTGCGGATGTTGTAGACGGAGCGGTACCAGCCGATACGCACATGGGCATCGGCTCTGCCGTTCTCGCAGCGCACGTTCGGAATATCGAAAGGCATGTCCACCACGCCCTGGCTCAATTCGCCGGGAGAACCATACCCCGTGTTGGCGGTGAAGGTGGAGCCGATCGAGGGGAACACCGTACGGTGGAGCCAGGCCACCGGCTTGCCGCCCGCATCCAGGCCACCCTCCAGATGCTGCGCGGCGATCGCGTGATAGTAGTCATGCGTGAGATCATCCTCGCGCGTCCATGTCACCTTCACCGGTGCGCCAACCGCTCGCGCAAGGAACGCCGCTTCGGCGACATAGTCGGGCTTCGACTTCCGTCCAAATCCGCCGCCAAGCAAGGTGACGTTCACCGTCACCGCCGATTGATGAATGTCCAAAAGCTCCGCGACCGTCCGGCGTGCCTGCTGCGGATTCTGCGTGGCGGCCCATACCGTGCACGCACCGTCCGCGAACACCGCGGTGCAGGCTTCCGGCTCCATCGTCGCATGCGCGAGATGTGGCACGAAGTAGTCGGCCCTGATCCGCTTGCTGGCAGTCTGCAATGCGCTGTCTACGTCACCATTCTCGCGCGCCACCTGGCCCGGCTGCCGCGCGGTCGCCTCCAACGCGGCGCGATAGTCCGAGGTGTCATAGTCGGCGTTGGGCCCGGGCTCCCATTCGATCCGCAGCTTTTGCCGCCCCTGCATGGCCGCCCAGGTGTTGGCTGCGATCACCGCAATGCCACCCAGCGGCAAGAATCCCGATGGCGGCGGGGCGCCGGGAATTTCCACCACGCGTTCGACACCTGGCACCCTCAGCGTCTCGGTTGCGTCGTGGCTTTTGACGCGCCCGCCATAGCTTGGCGGCCGTTCGATAGAGGCGTGCAGCATTCCCGGCAGCATCACGTCGATGCCATAGACCGCACTGCCCTGCACAATGTCGTCCAGATCGAGGATCGGCACGGGCTTGCCGATGTAGCGCCAGTCGGCGCGCGACTTCAGCGACACCGACGCGGGCGGCGGCACCGGCAGCTTCGCCGCATCGTCAGCCAGGTCGCCATAGCCCAGGCGCTTGCCAGCGGCACGCAGCACCACGGCGCCGGCCTCCGTGTGGCACGCGGACGGCACAACGCCCCAGCGACGTGCGGCGGCAGTCACCAGCATATGGCGCGCCGCGGCACCGGCATCGCGCATCGTATTCAGCAGCAGACGAACGCTCTTCGAGCCGTCGGTGTTCTGGTCGCCGTATTTGGCGTCGCCTTGCGCCTGCTCCACGCGGACGGATTGCCAGTCCGCATCCAGTTCGTCGGCCAGCACCATCGCCAGGCTGGTGCGGATGCCGGTGCCCATCTCCGAGCGCGACACGACGATCGTCACCTGGCCGGTCGATGCGATCGCGACAAACAGATTGGGTGCGAAAGATGCGGGATCGGCGCCGGCCTGGTCTATCGGCGACCACGTCGCAACGCGTGCGCCGAGCATGAAGCGCGACAGCGCGATGCCCCTCAGCACGTGACGGCGGCTGAGATTTTCGAGCTTGCTCATCACGCTGCCGCCGCAGCCGCCGCGTGGATCGCTGTCTTGATCCGCTGATAGGTGCCGCAACGGCATATATTTCCGCTCATCGCATCGATGATCTGTTGCTCGGTCGGTTTCGGCGTCTGCTTCAACAGCGCGGCGGCCTGCATGATCTGGCCCGGCTGACAGTAGCCGCACTGCGGCACGTTCGTTGCCTTCCAGGCGCGCTGAACCGCGTGTTCGCCCTGTAGGCCAAGACCCTCGATGGTCAGCACCTGCTTGCCCGCGGCATCCTCCAGCGTGGTGATGCAGGAGCGCACCGCCTGCCCATCCAGATGAACGGTGCACGCGCCGCAGGCACCGATTCCGCAACCGAACTTCGTGCCGCGCAAAGCGAGCAGGTCGCGTAAAGCCCATAGCAACGGCATCGCGGGATCGACGTCCAGACTGTGCTTGACGCCGTTGACGGTGAGATCAGGCATGGCATGCGGTCCTTGCTGTGTGTGCGCGGAAGATGTTCTGCGGCGTCAATCGAACAGCGCGCTCGGTCTACCCGGCGCCGACCTCTCTCAGCTTCTCGGCCAGCCGAGGCAGTCGTAGGCGGCGTTGCGGCGACAGCAGCTGCTGCAGCCGATCCAGATAAAGGTAGATGACGGGCGTCGTGTAGAGAGTGAGCACCTGGCTCAGCAGCAGCCCACCGACCATCGCGTAGCCAAGCGGTTTGCGCAGTTCGGAGCCTGCGCCGCTTTCCAGCATCAACGGCAGCCCGGACAGCAGCGCCGCCATGGTCGTCATCAGGATCGGGCGAAAGCGCAGCAGGCAGGCCTGGCGGATGGCATCGGCCGGCGCCATGCCGTCGGTGCGTTCGGCATGGATGGCGAAATCCACCATCATGATGCCGTTCTTCTTCACGATGCCGATCAGCAGGATGATGCCGATCATGGCGATCACCGACAGATCGGTGTGCGTCAGCATCAGCATCAACAATGCGCCGACGCCGGCGGATGGCAACGTGGACAGAATTGTGAGCGGCAGAATGTAGCTTTCGTAGAGCACGCCGAGAATGATGTAGACCGCAGTCAGCGCCGCGGCGATCAGGTAGGGCTCGGTGCTGAGCGAAGTCTGGAAGGCCTGTGCGCTGCCTTCGAAGCTGCCCTGGAGCGACAGCGGGGCATGCAGGTCGTCGCGGATCTGGTCGATCGCGGTCACGGCATCGCCCAGTGAGGCGCCCGGGGCCAGGTTGAACGAAATGGTCACGGCCGGGAACTGGCTCTGATGGTTCACCGCCAGCGGCGTGATCGGCTTGGTATCGGTGCGCACCAGCACCGACAGCGGCACCGCCTGACCGTTGGGCGCGCGCACGTAGAGCTTGCGCAGCGTCTCGACATCGCCCTCGAGCTGCGGCGGCACTTCCAGGATGACGAAATACGAGTTGAGCTGGGTGAAGTACTGCGTCACCTCGCGCTGCCCGAACGCATCGTACAGGGTGTCGTCGATCTGCTGCGGCTCGATGCCGAAGCGCTGTGCCGCGTCGCGGTCGATGGTAAGCGTCGCGGTGGTGCCGGCGATCTGCTGGTCGGTGGCGACATCGCGCAGTAGGGCCAGCGACTGCATCCGTTGCAGCATCTTCGGCGCCCAGGCATTCAGCTCCGCAGGGTCGGCGTCCTGCAATGTGTACTGGTACAGCGTGCGCGACAGCCGCCCGCCGACGTTGATGTCCTGTGCCGGCTGCATGAACAGCTGCACGCCGGGTACCGCCTGCACCTTTTGCGACAGCCGGGCGATCACCTTCATCACGTCATCACCGGGCCGTTGATCCCATGGCTTGAGGTTGATGTACATCCGCCCGTCGTTGCCCTGCTGGCCGCCGGTTCCGGCACCAACCTGCGAGGCGAACGACGCCACCGCGGGATCATGCGCGACGATGTCGTTGAGCTGCTGCTGCAGCTTGGCCATGCGCTCGAACGACGAATCCTGGGCGCCTTCGGAGATGCCGATGATCAGGCCGACATCCTGGGTCGGGAAGAAGCCCTTCGGGATGATGACGAACAGTGCTCCGGTGACCGTCACCGTCGCGATGAACACCATCAGCGTGACGAACCGGAAGCGCAGCGCGATGTCCAGTGTGGTGCGATAGAAGCCCAGCATTCCGTCGAACATCGCCTCGACCATGCGGTAGAGCCGGCCATGCTGGCCGTGGTGGTTCGACAGGAAGCGCGAGCACATCATCGGTGTCAGCGTCAGCGAGACCATCGCCGAGACCAGAACCGTGATCGATACGGTCATGGCGAACTCGCGGAACAGACGTCCCACGATGCCACCCATCAGCAGCAGCGGAATGAACACCGCGATGAGCGACAGGCTGATCGAGACGATGGTGAAGCCGATCTCGCCGGCGCCCTTGAGCGCCGCATCCATCGGGGACATGCCGTCCTCGATGTGCCGATAGATGTTCTCCAGCATGACGATGGCGTCATCGACGACGAAGCCGACCGCAATCGTCAGGCCCATCAGCGACAGGTTGTCGAGGCTGAATCCCATCAGGAACATCGCGCCCAGTGTGCCAACCAGCGCCAACGGCACGGTGACGCTGGGGATGATCGTTGCCCACACGTTGCGCAGGAACAGGAAGATCACCATCACCACCAATCCGATCGATAGCGCCAGGGTGAACTCCACGTCGCTGACCGATGCACGGATCACCTGGGTACGATCGACGATGGTGTTGACGTGCACCGACGGGGGAATGGACGCCTCCAGCGCCGGCAGGGCCGCCTTGATGCGTTCCACGGTCTGTATCACGTTGGCGCCTGGCTGCTTGAACGCGAGCAGGAGAATACCGTGCTTGCCATTCTGCCAGGCGGCGAGTTCGCGGTTCTGCGGTCCCCGCACCGCTTGGCCGATGTCGCCGATGTGCACCGGCGCGCCATTGCGCCAGGCGACAACGATGTCGTTGTACGGCGCTGGATCCGTCAGCTGGTCGTCATCCAGCACGGTATAGGATTTGTCCGGCCCGTCGATGCTGCCCTTTGGGCTGTCCACGGTTGCATTGGTGATGACCGTGCGCACGTCCTCGAGCGTGAGCCCCATGTAGGCGAGCTTGGCAGGGTCGATCTGCACGCGGATCGCCGGCTTCTGCTGCCCGCCGACCAATACCTCCGACACGCCCGCAATCTTCGACAGCTGCTGCGACAGGATGTTCTCGGCATAGTCGTCCACCGTCGTCAGCGGCAGCTCGTTCGACTGCACCGCCAGGATGAAGATCGGCGCATCCGCCGGGTTGATCTTGCGGATGGTCGGCTGGTTCGGCAGGTTCTTCGGCAATTGCCCCTGCGCGGCGTTGATCGCCTCCAACACGTCGGTTGACGCGGCGTCGATGTTGCGATCGAGGTCGAACTGCAGCGTGACCGTGCTGGTGCCCAGCACGTTCGTCGAAGTCATCTGCGCCAGGCCATTGATCTGGCTGAACTGAGTCTCCAGCGGCTCGGCGACTGTGGATGCCATCGTATCCGGACTGGCGCCCGGATATTGCGCGGTGACCGTGATCGTCGGGAAATCCACCTGCGGCAAAGGCGCGACAGGCAGCAGCGGATACGCCGCGAGACCGACAAGGAAGATTGCGGCCATCAGCAGAGACGTGCCGATTGGCCGGCGAATGAATGGCGTGGAGATGCTCATCGGTCAGCTCGCATTTGGTGCGGCGGCAACAGCCACCTTGGTGCCGGACTCCAGCCGAGACTGCCCGCCGATCACCACGTTTTCATTGTCGGCGAGTCCACTGGTAACAACGGCGAGTTTGTCGGTCTGGTAACCGATGGCGACCGTCGCCAGTGCGATCGTCGTGTCCGGCTTGACGACATAGACGTAGAGCCCATCCGGTCCGTGCTCGATCGCCGCCGGTGGGATGGTCACCGCATTGCGCGCCATGCCGATCTGCAGATGCGCGTTGATGAACTGGCCCGGCCAGAGTTTTCCATCCTTGTTGGGAAATGTCGCCTTCAGCCGGATCGTTCCGGTGTTCGGGTCGATCATGTTGTCCGGCGTCAGCAGCGTTCCCTCCCCCAACTCGGTGTGATCGTCGCTGTCATAGGCGAGCACCGGGGCTGCACCGCTGGCCATGTCGGTCTGCACGCGCGGCAGTTCCTGCTGCGGCAGTGTGAAGGTGGCAGAGATCGGATGGATCTGCGTGATCGTGACGATGCCCGTCGTGTCGGTCGCATGGATCAGGTTGCCGGGATCGACCTGCCGCAGTCCGACGCGGCCATCGACCGGTGACATGATGAAACAGTATCCAACATTGAGTTGCGCCGCCTCGATCGCAGCACTGTCACCAGCGACGGCGCTGACCAACTGATTGACCAGCGCCTGCTGTGTATCGACCTGCTGGCGCGACGCAAAATCCTGCGTCGCCAACGACTGAAAGCGCGTGAGGTTAAGTCGTGCGTTGGCAAGTTGTGCCTCGTCCTGCGCCTTCTTGGCAGTGGCCTGATCCAGCGCCGCCTGGTACGGTCGCGGGTCGATCACCGCGATCAGGTCGCCCTGCTTGACCTCCTGGCCTTCACGCACCGGAAACTGCGTCAACGTGCCATCGACGCGCGCCCGAACCAGAACCGACTGATAGGCCTCCACGCTGCCGATCCCGGTGGCGTAGATCGGCACATCCTGTCGCGCTGCTTTCGCGGTTACGACGGGAACCGGCGCATCCGCTGCGGCTTCACCCTGCGGCGCGGGCGAACGCTGTGCGTGCGAAGCCTCGACAGCCACGATGGCGATCGCCACGACACCCAGGCCAACCGCCCCTAGGCGCAATGGCGCCCACATTCCCCTGCCATTCATCTTGTTGCCTCCGGTATCCTTCATGCTGCACCGCAATATCGATGCGGTGCGGGCGGATCACGAGGCGTGCTGGGACGAATTCGGACATGCCGCAGAAGAATGAGGCGCCGGTTGCGCGGTCAGGTCCGGACCGATGCCTTGACCATGTCGCGCAGCCAGCGATGGGCCGCGTGATTGTCCAGCCTGCGATGCCAGATCATCGACAGCACGATGCGCGGCGATGGAAACGGCAGTTCCCTGGCGACGAGCGGACATATGCGCGCCAGATCCTCGGCAACGCGGCGCGGGACAACCGCCAGCCGGTCGGAACCGACCAGCATCAGCACGACCGATAGAAATGGCACGCGCGTTGCGATCGTCCGCGCCAGACCGCGTTGTTCCAACGCGTCGTCGATGAAGCTGGTGTCATCTCCGGTTGAGGTGATGGCAATATGCGGAATGTCCGCCAACCGCTCGGCGGGAATCACCGCACCCTCGGCGGCCGGGTGCGATCCGTCCAGGAGCGCCACGAAATCGTCATCCATGACGCGGACGCATTTGAATTGCTCGCCGCCATCCACCAACGTGGTGAGGGCCACGTCCATCCCGCCGGCATCCAGATGGTCAAACACGTCCCGCATGCCGATGGGATTGATGTCCAGGCTCACCCGCGGCGCGAGATTGCCCACGATGCGCGCCAATGCCGGCACGATTGCGCGGGCGGCGTAGTTGTTCACCGCCAGACTGAATTCGCGCGTGGAACTGGCCGGTTCAAATGCCTCCGGCTCCAGCGTAATGCGCAGTTCACGCAACGCCTCGCGCACCGGCTGAGCCATCTGCTCGGCACGCGGCGTCGGTCGCATGCCGTCGGGCGTGCGAATGAACAAATCGTCATGCAGCATCTGGCGCAACCGGGCCAGCGCATGGCTGGCAGCAGGCTGGCTAAGTCCGAGACGTTTGCCGGCTCGGGTAAGGTTGCGCTCCTGCATGACCGCGTCGAACACGATCAATAAATTGAGATCGACCGTGCCCCAATTTGTACCGACCGCATGGAGCGCCGGCGCCGCACGCGTCAGGATCGGCGATTCCGGCATTGCTCATTCCAAATCCGCATTTTCCGAATGGCATTCGCGACATTTCGTCAGTCAATGCCTTCTTAAATGATGCAGTGCAGCATTGCAATGCCCGGCGAGTTACGCCTCGTAGGCCAGCGGCAATCCCGCTTCCGGCCATTCCATCGCGACCATCTGCCCTGTCCCTGACAGCGTGACATAGGCCGTCCGCAGGCCTGGACCGCCGAAACAGATATTGGTGGTCACAGGATCGGGCATGGCCACCTGCCGCACCAACCTGCCATCCGGAGCGATCACGCTGATGCAGCCGGTGATCAGGGTCGCGACACAGACGTTGCCGGTCGCATCCACCGCAAGGCTGTCGAAACGCTGGAACCCGCCAAGGCCGGTGACAAGCCGACCGCCGTTCGGCGACGGCCAGCCCTGTTTGTTCACCACGCCCGGCGCGGTGATGTCGAAGGCCCAGAGCCGCGCGGGCTCGGTCTCGGCGACATAAAGCACCTTCCCGTCCGGCGACAGCCCGATGCCGTTCGGCGTAAGACAGGGGAACGCCACCTCGACGATCTTCGAGCCGTTCGCCAGTGCGTAATAGATCACCCCATGGTCGCGATCTCGCGCACGGGTCTTGCCAAGATCGGTGAAATAGAACCCGCCATTGGCGTCGAACACGATGTCGTTCGGACCGCGCAGGGGATTGTCGGCGCAACGGTCATACAGCACGCTGACCGCTCCGGTCCTCGGTTCCACCCGCTCGATCCGGCCGGTGGTGTAGTCCGATGCCTGCATGGCCGGACGCAGCAGCCCCATTTCCAGTCGCCAGGCGAAGCCGCCGTTGTTGCAGACGTAGAACGCGCCGTCGGGTCCCACCGCCATTCCGTTGGGCCCGCCGCCGGTGCGCGCGATCACCTGCACCGTGCCGTCCGGCAACACACGGCTGACGGTTTGACGCTCGATCTCGACCAGCACCACCGAGCCGTCCCGCATCACGACCGGCCCTTCCGGAAAGCCCAATCCTGTGGCGACCACGCGCAATTCGCTCATTGTCCGTTCCCCCGACCGATGCGGCGACGCCCGGTCGCCTACGCACCGAGAAGACTTTGCTATAGCCTCCCGGCAAAGCAAAGTCGCATTCTGCACCGGCTGGGAGAACCGCATGCCAACCGATCCTGTCGTCATCGTTGGCGGTACAGTGCTTGCCGCGGGCGAGACCACCGCACGACAAGCGGATATCGTTTTGAACGACGACACCATCACGGCGATCGTTCCTCCGGGAACTGCCAATGCATCGCAGCGGATCGACGCCGCCGGGCGGCTGATCATCCCGGGTCTGATCAACGCGCACACGCATGGTCACGGCGGACTGGGGAAGGGTATCGGCGATCTCTGGTCCTTAGAACTGCTGTTGAACGCCGGCCCGTGGATCAACGGCAACCGCACGGACGATGACCGCTATCTCTCGACACTGCTGTCCGCGGTGGAGATGCTGCGCAAAGGCTGCACCAGCTGTTACGATCTGTCGGCGATGCTGCCGGTGCCATCGGTCGAAGCACTTCACGTCGTTGCACAGGCCTACGCCGACGTCGGCATGCGCGCGGTGATCGCACCGATGATCGCCGACCGCAGTTTCTATCAGGCGATTCCGGGCTTGCTCGACGCCTTTCCGCCCGAGTTGCGATCGATTGCCGAAGCGATGCGCACCGCCTCGGCCGATGCGATCCTGGCGCCGATCCGTGATGCGGCAGCGGCCTGGCCGTACTCGCGCGATCACATCCGGCTGGGCATCGCGCCGACAATTCCGCTGCATTGCTCCGACCAGTTCATGCTCGCCTGTCGCGACATGGCAGTGGAGTTCGGCATGCCGTTGCAGACGCATCTGGCGGAATTGCCCGTGCAGCGTGCGGGCGCGCAGCGGCGTTACGGCACCACGCTGACGGCGCATCTGCAAAGGATCGGTCTGCTCGGGCCAGGATTCAGCGGCGCCCACGCGATCTGGATCGACGCCACGGAAGTCGAGCTGCTCGCGCGGCACGGGGGGTCGCTGGCGCACAATCCCGGTTCCAATCTGCGGCTTGGCAACGGCATCGCCGATATGCGCCGCGCCATCGCCGGCGGCGTTACCGTGGGGATCGGGACCGACGGATCATCCTCGTCCGACAACCAGAACATGTTCGAGGCGATGCGGCTGGGCGCCTTCGTCTCCCGGGTGTTCGATCGCCCGCCGGAAGAATGGATCGGCGCCGCCGAAGCGTTGCGGCTGGCGACCGAGGGGAGTGCCGCGGTGCTTGGCATGGGTGATCTGATCGGCAAGATCGCGCCCGGCTACAAGGCGGATCTCGTGTTCCTTGATCTCGATCATGTCAATCTCGTGCCGCTCAATAATGCGATCAACCAACTGGTGAACACCGAGGATGGCGCGGCCGTGCGCGATGTGATGATCGGCGGGCGGGTTGTGCTGAAAGATGGCGTATTGCCCGGGCTGGATTGGAAGCGCATCGTCAGCCGTGCACGCGATGCGGCAGCACGGCTGGCCGAGGCGAACGCCTCGGCCCGTCCGATGGCAGAGAGCCTTGCGCCGGTGGTCAATCATTTCTGCGTCGGACTTGGCCGCTGCGCGCATGACCTGCCCCGCAAGCTGAGCGCGGAGATGGTGCGATAGTGCTGGGAGGTGCAAAACCATGCGTTCCTGGATTCACCATGCAATCGGGCGGCACGTCCGCCAGGCGCGGGTCGGGCTGGGTGACCTGCGTGAGGAGCACATAAGTCGCGAGGGCTTTTTTGGCCCGGTTGCGATGATCTACCGCGAGCACGGTCCCAATGAGGTCGTGCGTGTCGAGGGCACGCTGCACCCACGGCGCGTCGCCGACACCACGCGGGTCGAGCCGTCCGACATGACCGATCCGCGCGGCGCACCGGAAGTGATGCTGTCGAACGCCGATGTCAGTGTCGCGGTCAGCCGCCGAAGCGCGGCGATGCCGTTCGCGTATCGCAACACCGACGGCGACATGCTGTATTTCGTGCACAAGGGGACGGGCCAGTTCGCCACCGAGTTCGGGCGCATTGTTTACGAGCCGGGCGACTATGTGCTGATACCGAAGGGCATAACCTTCAGCGTGATGCCGGATGCGGGCGACAGTCACATGCTGATGGTCGAATTGCCTGCGCCGCTGTCGCTCACGGAACACCAGCAGGTGGGACGCCATATGCCGGTCGATCCCACCGTCCTGGTGTTGCCGGAGTTGCACGATTACCGCTGGCCGCAGCGAGACGAATGGGAATTGCGGGTCAAACACGGCGGCGCGCACAGCTCCATCTTTTATCGCAACAACCCGTTGGCATCGGTGGGTTGGAAGGGCGATCTGTTCCCTTACAAACTCAACGTCCGCGACATCATCCCGATCAGCTCCGACCGGATTCATCTGGCGCCTTCGTCCTGGTGCACGTTCCATGCGACGGGGTTTGCGGTGATCACCTTCCTGCCGCAGATGGCCGTGGCCGATTTGAACGCTGAGGAGCTGCCGTCGTACCATCGCAACGTCGATAATGATGAAAGCGTGTTCGTGCATCACGACGCGTCGGGCGGCCGCAAGCCAGGCATGCTGTCGCACACGCCGCAGGGCATACTGCATGGTGCGGACGAGGCGGCGCGTGCGGCGTTCCAGCAGCGGCGCACGCCCGGGATGCGGCGAACGCTGTGCGGGGTGAGCGTCGACACGGACCGGCCGCTGGTGGTGTCCAAGGTGTTTGAACAGCTGACCGGGTAACAATGTGCCACGGTCGAACGAGCAGAATCCAATACCGCGACATGACTTCACCCACGGCTCGAAGTCTCGAAGGGATTAGCCAATGATCACCAAGTTCGACAGCTCCTACGCCGGTCATATCGATATGGACGACCTCGGCTATGGCGGTGTACCGGTCAACGACCGCGTCTATCCAAACGAGGCGCTCACCACTGCGCTTTCAAAAGCCGAGGCCATGGCAAAGCTGATGGACCGTGTCGGCTTCAACGCATTCTGGATGGCGGAGCATCACTTTCAGCCCGAGGGCTACGAGTGTATTCCCAATGTGCTGATGATGGCGCTGCATCTGACGCATGTCACCAAACGCCTCAAGATCGGCTGCGGCTTCAATATCACACCGATGTGGCATCCGCTGCGCCTGGCCGAGGACTATGCGATGGCGGATATCCTCAGCAACGGGCGCGTCATCTTCGGTGTGGGCCGCGGCTATCACACGCGCGAAGTGGAGACCTTCGGCGCCCCGTTGCTCGATCAGCCGGCGAACCGCGACCTGTTCGAGGAGCAGGTCGATATCATCTTCAAGGCGTTCGAGAGCGACAACTTCGCGCACAAGGGCAAGTACTACACGCTCCCGCCGGAGGTGCCGTACCGCGGCTACGGGCTGAAGGAGCTGACCCTGGTACCGCGCCCGTTGCGTCAGCCGGTGGAATGTTGGCAGCCGATCCAGGGCGGCACGCAACGCGGATTCGATTTCATGGCCAAACACGGAATTTCCGGCGTCATCGGCGGAGGTTCGGCGGAGGGCGGCGCGGTGCACCGACATATGGTGGACTTCCAGGCAGCGTATGCGCGCCAGGGAAAGCAGATTGAACTCGGGGAGCGGCTGTCGCTCGGCTACCAGTTCCTGATTGCCGAAAACCGCGAGGCCGGCATGCGCGAAGCGGCGAAGTACTACGAGGAGAACATGAAGATGTTCGGCGAACTGCGCCTGGTGCGCGCGATGACCGACGAGCAGATCGAGATCATGCGCGATCGCAAACGTGCGCCTACAGCCAACCTGCCGCGCATCGAGGATGCGGTGAAGGCCGGCGGTTTCCTCACCGGCACGCCGGATGACATCATCGCGCAGCTCAAGGCGGTGGAAGCGCGCTATCCGGGTCTCGATCGCGTGACGTGCAGCATGGCAATCGGCGTTCCGCTCAATGTGGCGCTGGAACAGCTGCAGCGCTTTGCCGAGGAGGTGATCCCTGCCTTCAAGGGTGCGAAGGTGGCGGCGCCGGCATTGGCGGACTGAGCAACCGGGGGCGGACTTGCGCTGGAATGGTTATCTTCCCGGGCGGCGGTTGGGCAGGCGAGCGGTGGTCGGCGCCGCCCTGGCCATGCCGTTCGCCGGCGACGCCGAAGCCCAGATCGTAGCGAGGACCAAGATGCAGACAAGACCGATCCCCTCCAGCGGTGAACCGCTTCCCGTCATCGGCTGCGGAACCTGGCGGACCTTTGATGTCGGTGCATCACCGGTCGCCAGGGCGCCGCTTGCTGATGTGCTGCACGTGCTGTTCACAGCGGGCGGCTCGGTGATCGATTCATCGCCGATGTACGGCTCGTCGGAGGAGGTCGTGGGCGATCTGCTGGCCGCGGGCGGTTCGCGCGCCGAGGCGTTCCTGGCAACCAAGGTCTGGACCACCGGCCGCCAGGCCGGCATCACCCAGATGCAGCGCTCGATGGAGCTGCTGCAGGCGAGCCGCATCGATCTGATGCAGGTGCACAACATGATCGACGCGCGCGCGCATTTGCCGACATTGCGCGGCTGGAAGACGGAAGGACGCATCCGCTATCTCGGTGTCACCCACTATATGTCGAGCGCTTTTGACGAACTTGAAGCGATGATGCGGGCGGAGCGGCTCGATTTTGTGCAGCTCAACTACGCGCTGGACGACCGCGCCGCCGAACAACGCCTGCTGCCGCTTGCCGCCGAGCGCGGCATTGCCATCCTGGTCAACCGGCCGTTCGGCGGCGGCGACCTGCTCGGACGCCTGGGCCGCAGCAAGCTGCCGGACTGGGCCGCGGAGATCGGTTGCACAAGTTGGGCGCAGATCCTGCTGAAGTTCGTGTTGGCGAACCCCGCCGTCACCTGCGCCATTCCCGCCACCAGCCGCCCGCAGCACATGTCCGACAACGTGCAGGCCGGGATCGGCAACTATCCTGACGCCGCTCTGCGCGCCCGCATGATTGCAGCGCTGGAATGAACCTTTGTCGAACCGGGTAGCGGCAGGTACGGCGCAGCCAACAACCACCGAAGCCCTGGCCGGTCTGGTGGAGCGGGTGACATTCCACAACCCGGAGAACGGGTTCTGCGTACTGCGCGTCAAAGCACGCGGGCAACGGGATCTGGTCACCGTGGTCGGTCACGCGGCGACGATCGCGGCCGGCGAGTTCGTCCAGATGAGTGGCGCATGGGTGAACGACCGCACCCATGGCCAGCAGTTCCGCGCGTCCTTTCTCAAGGCCAGCCCGCCAACCACGCTCGATGGCATCGAGCGGTATCTTGGCTCCGGGATGATCCGCGGCATCGGCCCGGTCTATGCCAAACGTTTGGTGCGGGGCTTCGGCGAGGCGGTGTTCGATCTGATCGAGCAGCAGCCCGAGCGTCTGCGTGAGGTGACTGGCATCGGCGCCAAGCGTGCGGAACGCATCACCGCCGGCTGGGCCGAGCAGAAGGTGATCCGGGAGATCATGCTGTTCCTGCACAGCAACGGTGTCGGCACTTCCCGCGCCGTGCGGATCTTCAAGGCCTATGGCGCCGATGCGGTGCGGGTGATCAGCGAAAATCCCTATCGTCTGGCCAAGGACATTCGTGGGATTGGATTCCGCAGCGCCGATCAGATCGCGGCCAGGGTCGGGATCGAGAAGACGGCGATGATCCGGGTGCGCGCCGGCATCGGCTACGCGCTGGCCGAGGCGATGAATGACGGGCACTGCGGTCTGCCGACCGCGGAGCTGACGACGCTGACGGGCAGGCTGCTGGAAGTTGCCGACGATCTGATCGCGACGGCGTTGACGCTGGAGCTGGAGGCCGGCGACGTTGTTACGGATGTGCTGGAAGGTCACCGCTGCGTGTTCCTCACCGGCCTGTATCGAGCCGAACAGACCATCGCCGAACGGTTGCGGGCTCTGCTGTCGGGCGCCCCGCCGTGGCCGCACATCGATGCCGCCAAGGCAATTCCATGGGTGGAGGGGCGGACCGGTCTGCTGTTGGCCGACAGCCAGCGCGAGGCGGTGGAGCGGGCGCTCGCCAGCAAGGTGCTGGTGATCACCGGCGGTCCTGGTGTGGGCAAGACCACGCTGGTGAATTCCATCCTGAAGATCGTGCTTGCCAAGCAGATCCGCGTGGCGCTGTGCGCTCCCACGGGTCGCGCCGCCAAGCGGCTGTCGGAAAGCACCGGACTTGAGGCGAAGACCATCCACCGCCTGTTGGAGACAAACCCGATGACCGGCGAGTTCCGCCGGACCGAGGAGCATCCCCTGGAATGCGATCTTCTGGTCATCGACGAGGCCAGCATGGTGGATGTTCCATTGATGCGCTCGCTGCTGCGCGCCGTGCCCGATGAGGCGGGGCTGCTCATTGTCGGCGATGTCGATCAGCTTCCCTCGGTTGGTCCCGGCCAGGTGCTGGCCGACATCATCGCCTGTGACATGATTCCAGTCGTCCGTTTGACCGAGGTGTTTCGCCAGGCGGCGGGAAGTCGTGTGATCACCAACGCGCACCGGATCAACCGCGGCCAGCTACCGGAACTCACCCACGGCAAGACGCTGTCCGATTTTTATTTCATCGAGGCGACCGAACCCGACGACGGCGTTGCCAAGATCATCGCGGTCGTGCGGGACCGAATTCCAAAAGCCTTCGGGCTGGACCCGATCCGCGATGTGCAGGTGCTGTGCCCGATGAACCGCGGCGGTCTCGGTGCGCGCTCGCTGAACATCGAGCTGCAGAAGGCGCTGAACCCGCCGGGCGAGGATCGGGTGGAGCGCTTCGGCTGGACCTTCTGTCCGGGCGACAAGGTCATGCAGATCGAAAATGACTACGATCGCGAGGTGTACAATGGGGATCTCGGCATCGTGCAGCGGATCGACCAGGAGGAGAGCGAGCTGGTTGTCGCGTTTGACGGCAGAGACGTAGCCTACGGCTTTGGCGAACTCGATGAGCTGGTGCTGGCGTACGCGACGACGATCCACAAAAGCCAGGGCTCGGAATATCCGGCCGTGGTGATTCCACTGATGACGCAGCACTACATGATGCTGGCACGCAATCTTCTCTATACGGGTGTGACGCGCGGCAAGCGACTGGTGGTGCTGGTCGGTCAGCGGCAGGCGCTGGCCATTGCGGTTCGAAACCGTGGTTCGCGCCGACGCTGGTCCAAATTGCGCGAACACCTTGCGACGGCCTAAGCGCGGCGGGTCGTTTGTCCGACGCTCGATCTGAACCCGAAGCAACAGCGTCCGCGTGGCCCGTAACTGGCGCGGGCCGCGCGGCGGGCGCGCCACCGGTCATGTGGCCGCGAGTTCACGGCTATTTGTATCGACAGCCACCAGATGGCCGAGTCGCAGATGCTGCCCACGTGCTGAACACCTTGTGGCTACATTCTAACCTTGCGTCTCAGCAATACGCCAGACTTTCGTTCCGCTGCACCCCTTTTCTATTAACGCGCCCTAAAGAATTCTTTCGGACATGGGCATGCATCAATCCGTTCCTGATACGTTCACACTATCCGGCGATACCGTAGATCGAGTCACGCAGTTGCTCCGTTTGGCTCAGCGTCATGCGCGGCTCGATCAGGGGATTGCCGGCCCGCATCTGCAGGACGCGCTGACAGATTTGGAGGACGCGCTTTCCGACCAGATCGCGGCGCTGGACAATGCCGTCCAGGACGATCTGGCGGATGCGGAAGAATCGGGCGCAGCGGATCACCAGCGCCGGGCCTGGCATTCTCGCTATCAGGCGGCATAGCGATGGCGCTACGTCCCATCTGGCGCGGCCATCTTCGCCTCGCGCTCGTCTCTTGTCCCGTGGCACTCTACAGCGCCAAGCACGACCGCGGCACGATCCGGTTCAACATGATCAATCCGGAGACCGGCAATCGGATCAGGATGCTGACTGTCGACGCGGAGACCGAGAAGGAACTTCAGCGGCGCGATCTGGTGAAGGGGTATGAATTCAAGAAGAACCACTACCTCCTGCTCAGCGATGCCGATTTCGAGAGCGTGAGGGTCGAGAGCTCCTCGGTCATGACAATCGAGAAGTTCGTCGAGAAAAACTCGATCGATCCGATCTACTTCAACGCCAGCTACTATCTCGCGCCGGACGGAAATGCTGGCCGGGATGTCTATGCCGTGCTGTACGAAGCGATTTCGGCTACCGGACGGGTTGCGCTGTCCCGCGTCGTCATTGGGCAGCGCGAGCGAACGATTGCACTGATGCCGACCGATGGCGGCCTTGTCGCGCATACGCTCGATGAGCAACGCGACATCAACGATGCCAAGCAGATTTTCGATGATGTAACCGAGGTCAAGACAGACCCCGAGATGGTGCAACTCGCCAAGCAACTGATCGATCGACAGACTGCCAAGTACGACCCGTCGGACATCGAGGATCGCTACGAGACAAGGTTGCGCGAGATGCTCGATGCCAAGTTGAAGGGCGAAGGCATCGACCTCAGCGAACCGGCAGAACCCGATCGGACCAACGTGGTCGACCTTATGGCGGCCTTGAAGAAAAGCCTGGGAGAACCGGCGGCGGGAGAGCCAGTGGCGAAAGAGGCCACCAAGTCCGCAGCAAAGCCGAAGCGTGCGGCTGCTGCCCAGGCAGCGAAGCCCTCTCGCAAGCGAGCCTGAGGCGATGAAATGGAAGGCGTGATGCGCCAGCCCCTTGCGCCAGCCGACTGACGCCGCCGGCCGCTATTATACCCCGAAGTCTGGCTGATCCGGTTTCCGGGATCGCCGGCGCGCACGTTTGGGCTGGAGCGACTCGTCGGTGCGCTTCACTTCACCGATCAGCCGGATCCTGAGCTGTGGGTCCGGAGGAGCAGGTATGTTCCGATCAGCCTCCATCCTCGCCTGATGTTCCAACACCCGGCGCCGATGAGCATCCCGCAATAGTGCAGCCATGAGTGTGTCTCCCCAGGGCAGAGTTCATCCGTGCATGAGCGCCAAGTTGCCAAAGCCATTCGCGGCAGGCAACCAGGGGTGGTTTACGAAAGGGCGCCTCGATGGGAGCAGACGGGTACACATCGGCTCCGCCCTGGCGTCGCCGCAAGACCGTCATGGCCGGGTCAGGCCAGGGTCAAGCCCGGCCATAACGTGCGAGGGCGCTCGGTATAAGCGGGAAACGCCGAGTGAAACATTTGGCATATCGACTGGAACCAGCACCTATCGCAGCGATTGCCGCAAAACCGCGCGGTTGAGGAAGTGCAATACGTCGCCCATGCCTTCCTGCCCCCGCTCGCACATCAGCCTGATCGGTGCGCGCCCGCGAAACGGCGCTGACCGAATTGGCCGCAACAACCACCCCGTCGGCTCGCCGATCGCCTGCAACGCCACCTCGATCTCGGGCAAATAGGACGCCAGGTGGGTCTGCCGCGTTGACAGGCGGAATCGCGGACGCTTACCGGACGGCCCGAGCTTCCCGGCATAGCCGATCAGCTCCAAGGCCTCGGCGTCGGGTAGCTGCAATCGATCCACAAGTCGCCAGAACGCCGCGGACGACATTGTGCCGCCTGGGCGAACAGGGGCTGTATCGTGGGACGGTGCGGGGGCTCGCGACGTCGGCATATTCCAGAACGCGCAATTGCGGCGATGGCAGCCGGTAAATCGCGACGGCGCCACTCACTCCAACGTCCGCGGGTCGGCAACATCGACCCGCACGTGTTCCGTGGGCTGCGGCGTCGCCGTCATGACGCATACCCCGTCGGGCGCTTCGAACTGGTGCCAGGTGTTCTGCGGCACGATCGCCATCATCCCGGCACGGAGCGCCAAGGATTGCCGCCCCTCCGCGGTCATCAGATGTAGCGTCGTCGCGCCATCGACGATCTGCACGATCTCGTCACCCTGTGGATGCCGCTCCCAGGCGCTCGTGCCGGCGAACTTGGCGGTGAATATCGCGCCGTCGCGGTAGGGTGCCACCCGTTCAAAGGCGCCCATGCGCTCGGCGTCGGACGATGTCGGGGTGCGACCCTCGAGCATCGTCAGTTTGGCAAAGGCGGCCTTGAGATCGACGACGCTGATCATGCTTTCCTCCCACCCGCCGGGCGTGCGCCGAGTGTAGCACCCACGATCGAAGGCTAAAGGCCCACGTCGGCTCCGCCGACATCGTGACCCGCCAGCCGGAGCACCGTGTCGATCGCCCATGGCACCACGGTATTGAGCACCGCACCCAACGGATCGAAGCCGGGGATCATGTGCGGGACGAGGATCAGCAGGATCACCAGCACGATGCCGACCCGCTCGATGCTTGCCCAGCGCCGCGCCAGTTCGAGCGGCAGAACGCCGACCGCAATGCGCCCGCCGTCCAGCGGCGGGATCGGCAGCAGGTTGAACAGCCCCAGGACCAGATTGGTCAGCATGAAATAGAACAGAAACAGCCCCACAACCGGGTGCTGCTGGGATGATCCGCTTCGAGATAGTCGAGGCCGCTGTCGGCCAGACCGGTGGGCGCCGGCAGCAGTAGTGCCCCCACCCAGGCCAGGAAGAAGTTCATCGCCGGCCCGGCCATCGCAACGATCGGCCATGCCGCGGCGCGGATCGTGGAACTTCCAGGCTGACACCGGCACGGGCTTCGCCCAGCCGAACATGAAGACGACGTGGCGGATGCTCAGCAGTTGGAACATCAGCAGGAAGCCCGGCAGCAGGATGGTTCCGACGCGATCCATGTGGCGCAACGGATTGAGCGATAGCCGCCCGCCAGCGCGCGCCGTGTCGTCCCCCAATGCCAGCGCGGCATAACCATGTGCCGCTTCGTGCAGTGTGATCGCCAGGATCGCAGCGATCACCGCCCATGCGCGATCTGCATGATAGGTAGGTCACGCCAGCAGCCGATCCCGCTCGACGGCGAGTGCCACAGGATCGATCGCGCGACGGCGCCGTGCCGCGAGCGCGCGCGCGGCGGCCAGACGGTCGGTGCGGCCTCGGTCAGATTCCGGGCAGGTCGCCAGCAGATCGCCGCCGTGGGCGCCCGGCTCGCCGCTGCAAAACAGCGCAATGTCGCAGCCCGCCGCAAGCGCCTGGCACGCCAGGTCCGCCGGCGTGCCGGACAGCGCCTTCATCGCGAGGTCGTCGGTCACCAGAACTCCTCCAAAGCCGATCCGCCCGCGGATGATCGTCCGCGATCACGGTCGGCGACAACGTCGCCGGCAGCGTGGCGTCCCATGCGGGATACACGATGTGCGCCGACATGGCCCACGGCAGGTCAGTGTTCAAGGCGAACGGCAACAGATCGGCATCGAGATGGTTCGCCTGGACACGCGGCAGCGCGAAGTGGCTGTCAACCTGCGCGCGGCCATGTCCAGGCGCGTGCTTGCCGACCGGCTGGATCCCGGCCGCCAGCAGGCCCGCCGCCAGGGTCCGGCCGAGCCGCGCCACCGAAACGGGAGCTTCCGCCAGCGCACGGTCGCCGATGGCCGCGTGGGCGCCGGGGATCGCCAGGTCGAGCACCGGCGCGGCGGCGACATCAAAGCCGGCGGCGGCACAATCGTGGCCGATCAGCGCCCCGGTCAGCCAGGCGGCACGCAGACCGGCGCCGCTCCGACGGGCAAACAGCGCGCCGAGCGACGCCGCGGTGGGGTGCGCGCGCCAGTGCGGTGGCCGAAGACGGGCGACGCGGCCGCCCTCCTGATCCACCATCAACACCGCCCGCAGCGACAGGGCTCGGCGCAGCGCGGCGACCAGCGTCGCCAGTTGGCCCGGCGCCTCGATATTGCGCGCGAACAGGATCACCCCGGCGGGCGGATGCGCCCTGAACAGCGCCGCCTCGTCCGCCGACAATGTCGGCCCGGCGATGCCGACGATGGCGGCCTTCAGAAGTCGGCGATCGAGCAGCCGGCCCCCTTGGCGCGCACACGCTCGCAGAATGCGGTGGCCTGCGCGGCATCGCTGAACCCGCCGGTGCGAACGCGCCAAAGCGTGTGGCCGCTGTGCTCGATCTTGCTGAACGCGGGCTGGCGGTGGCCGAACAGGTCGGGCATGCGCTTCTCCAGGCGTTGCCATTCGCCGTGTGCCGCGTCTTCCGACGTGACCGCGGCGAGTTGCACCAACGCTCCCTTCGCGGCAGGCGCGGCGTGGTCCGGTGCCGACGCAACGGCTCGCTTGTCCGCCGCCGGCGCCGGCTTTTCGGCCACCGGTTTGACTCCGGCCGGCGCCGACGTGGCGACAGGCGCGGGTGCCGGCACCGCAGACGGTGAAGGCGGCGGCGGGGCGAGCAGTGCCTGCGGTGCCGGCGCTTCCGTCGGGGGCGCCAGCTTGCCGCCGTTCGTGTCGCCGCCGCCGGACAGTTCGTCGTTCGAGCCGGCGATCTGCATGCCGCCCGGGTTCTCGGGCTTGACCCGGATCGGCCGACTGTCGGCCTGAATTACCGGGACGGCGGTGCTGCGATGGCCCATCACCGACCATCCGCCGATAATGGCCAGCAATGCAGCGCCGAGGCCGCCGGCGATCAGCGCCAGGCGCCGTGTCGCCGGATCCATGCCGCGCGAATGCCGGGGAACGCGGTAGGTGGAATTGGAATAACTCACTTCGTCGGACACTGGCGCCTCTCGTTCCTGGCGCCGCACGCGGACCTGGTCCGCTGATCAGCGCATTTCCTCGACGGGCTCGACGCCCATCACCGCGAGGCCGGACCGAATCACCACCGCTGTCGCCGCCACCAATGCCAATCGGGCCAGCGTCTCCACCGGCCGATCCGCCTGCAGGAAGCGAAGTGTCGAATCGTCCTTACCTCGGTTCCATAGCATATGAAAGTCGGCCGCCAAGTCATAGAGAAAAAACGCGATTCGGTGAGGTTCGCGCGCCTGGGCGGCAGCCTCGACCAGGCGCGGCCACTGGGCCAGCCGGCGGACCAGGGCCAGTTCCGCCTCGGCCTGAAGGCTGTCCAGCGGAACCTCGGCCAGGGCGGCGTCGGTCACCGCGGCATCGCTGAACATCTCGGCCGCGGCACGCAACACCGAGCGGCAGCGGGCGTGCGCGTACTGCACGTAGAACACCGGGTTGTCGCGGGTCTGCGCCAGCGCCTGGTCGAGGTCGAACTCCATCTGCGCGTCGGACTTGCGCGTCAGCATGGTAAACCGCACCGCGTCGCGGCCAACCTCGTCGAGCAGATCGCGCAACGTCACGTAGGTGCCGGCGCGCTTCGACATGCGCACCGGCTGACCGCCGCGCATGATGTGCACGGTCTGGCAAAGCAGCGCCTCGAACGCCGTGTTGCCCTGCGACAGCGCCTTCACCGCGGCCTGCATGCGCTTGACGTAGCCGCCATGATCGGCGCCGAGCACATCGACCAGCACATCGTAGCCGCGCTTCACCTTGTCTGCGTGATAGGCGATGTCGTTGGCAAAATATGTGTTGGAGCCATCGGATTTGCGCAGCGGCCGGTCCACGTCGTCGCCGAATTGCGTGGCGCGGAACAGGGTCTGCGGCCGAGGCTCCCAATCGTCGGGCGTCTTGCCCTTGGGCGGTTCGAGCACGCCTTCGTAGATCAATGCTTGCGAATGCAACCAATCGATGGCGGCGTCCACCGCACCACTTTCGATCAGGGCGCGTTCGGAGCTGAACAGGTCCTGTTTGACGCCGAGCCGATGCAGGTCCTCGCGAATTTCTTGCATCATCGCCTTGATGGCGAACTCGCGCACGATGTCGAGCCAGATTTCTGGCGCCGCGATGCCACCATCCGGTTGTGCGAGCGACGTGCCGTATTGTTCCGCCAGTTGCTCGCCGACCGGGATCAGATATTCCCCGCGATACTGCAGGCCGCCGGGAACCTCGTCGGAAAAGTCCGCTTCGCTGAGCGTTGTGCCGATCGTCTGGAGGTAACGCCAATAGGCCGCCCAGGCGAGCGCGGTGACTTGCGCGCCGGCGTCGTTGATATAGTACTCCCTGGTGACGTTGTAACCGGCCTTGGCGAGCAGGTTTGCCAGCGCATCGCCGACGACGGCGCCGCGGCAATGGCCGATATGCATCGGCCCGGTGGGATTGGCGGAGACGTATTCGACGTTGACCCGCGTTCCCGTGCCGACGGTGCTGTCGCCGTAAGCGACGCCGACGCGCAGGATTTCGGGTAGCGTTGTTTGGAACTCGGCAAGTTTGACGCGGATGTTGATAAAACCGGGACCTGCGACATCGACATCGATGATTTGAGGCAATGCGCGCAGCCTGCCGACGATTTCCAAAGCGAGCTCGCGCGGGTTCTTACGTGCGAGGGGCGCGAGGACCATCGCAGCGTTGGTCGTCATGTCGCCGTGGGTCGGATCGCGTGGCGGGCCCACTGTGATGCGCGTCGTTATCGCATCATCCAGCGGGATCGAGGGCGGCAACATACTCAGAACCGCGTCGCGCATGCGCGCGTAAACATCGTCGGTCATGTCAGCAGATTTCCGTCATCGGTGGTGATGCGCCCGCGACCCTGCGCCTCCACCCCACCGTTACAGTCATGGATCATCTACCCGCACCTCCACCCCCACCGCCATGAGTCATGCGCCCGCCGCCTCCAATTCGACCGCCATGAACCGTGTGTTCGCACCCCCACCCCACCGTCATGGCCGGGCTTGACCCGGCCATCTCCGCACTTACGCAAGTCGATCATGGAGGTCGTTCCAATCTGGGTTGTCGGCCGCAATCAATGCCACCTTCCAGGCACGAGACCAATGTTTCAAATTCTTCTCGCGTTGGATTGCATTGCGAATGTCGTCGTGATGCTCGACATAGACCAGGCGCTTGAGATTGTACCGCTTGGTGAACCCTTCAACCAAGCCTTCCTTATGCTGCCAAATACGCTGGGCAAGATTGCTTGTAACTCCGACATAGAGAGTACCGTCGCGTCGGTTGGTCACGATGTAAATCCACGCATCTGACATCGCGCAACCCGCGGCGAGACGCGCTCCCTGGCGCACAAGATGGCCGGGTCAAGCCCGGCCATGACAATATGGGTCGGCTTTAGGCATGCCCTAAAGATAGAGAGTGGCTCGAGGCATGCCTTGACGCCAAGGGACGGATTCGGTCGGCCTCTGACGATGGGAGACGGGTGTCGGCGCGCCCTTTCGCTGAGGGACGGAATTGGGCACGCCACCGGGCCGGCGCTTTGGCTCGCTGTGACGACAGGGGTGGGACTTAGGCTTCCCCGGCCGACAGGGGGCGGGCTTAGAGGCGGTGACAGGGTGAACGTCAGTCGTGACAGTCCCCACCCACCAAACCCCGATGGAAGTTTCATCCGCTCACCGACAGATCGGTTAGCCTGCGATGCTCGTCCATCGCATAGCGGTCGGTCATCCCCGCAATATAGTCGCCCACGATTGTCGCGGCGCGCTGCAATCCTGGCTCGCCGGCGCGCGCGCGCCAGTCGTCGGGCAGCAGTGCGGTATCCGCGTGCAGCAGACGGAACAGTTCCGCGGTCAGCACCCGCGCCTTCGTCGTCATACGGTTCACCCGCCAGTGGCGATACATCCGTGCACGGAGAAAATCCTTGATCGCCTGGTTCGCCTCCGCGATCGGCGGGCTGAACGCGACCACCTTGTGCTTCGCGCGGCGCACCGCATCGGCGTCACGCGGCGCCAGCTTGCCGATCCGCCGCCGCGTTTCGGCAATAAGATCGGTGACCATCACGTCGATGACCCGCCGGATGGTCTCGTGGCGCAATCGCGGCGGCGGCACGTCCAGGCTGGACATCCGCGCCGCCGCCAACGCCTCGCCGACCACCGGCAGATGGGCAATCTCGTCGGACCCGAACAGGCGCGCCCGCAGTCCGTCATCCAGATCGTGGCTGTGATAGGCAACATCATCAGCCAGAGCGGCAACCTGCGCCTCGGCGCTGGCGTGGGTCGAAAGCTCCAGCCGGTGCCGCTCGTTATATTCGGCGATGTAGCAGGGCGGGTTGCGCAGCGGACCGTTGTGCTTGGCCAGCCCTTCCAGCGTCTCCCAGGTCAGGTTCAGCCCGTCCCACCCGGCATAGCGGCTCTCCAGCAGCGTCACCACGCGCAGGCTCTGGGCATTGTGGTCGAAGCCGCCGAACGGCTTCATCGCCAGGTTGAGCGCGTCCTCGCCGGCATGGCCGAATGGCGGATGGCCGAGGTCGTGGGCCAGGGCCAGCGCCTCGGTCAGGTCTTCGTCCAGGCCGAGCTCGCGGGCCACCGAGCGGGCGATCTGCGCCACCTCGATCGAGTGGGTCAGCCGCGTGCGGAAGAAATCGCCCTCGTGGTTGACGAACACCTGGGTCTTGTATTGGAGCTTCCGGAACGCCGAACTGTGGATGATGCGGTCGCGGTCGCGCTGGTAGGGTGAGCGCGTCGGCGCCTCCGGCTCATGATGCAGCCGGCCTCGCGACGAACCGGCATGCACGGCATAAGCCGCCAATGGGGCACCACGTGTCATGACGGGCGGGCTTACACCCCCCCGGACATGGCTTCAATTGCGGGCCGAGACGCCCTATGTTGCCAACCATGGAACAATTCGCGCTGACCGACCGGGCTGCGGCCCGCATTGCCGAGATCGTCGCCGCCGAAGGACGCCAGGCCGCGCTGCGGGTTGCGGTGCTGGCCGGGGGATGCAGCGGCTTTCAATACCGGTTCGAACTCGACGACACGCCGCAGGCCGACGATCTCCTGATCGAGCGCGGCGCGGCGAAGGTGCTGGTGGACCCGGCGAGCCTGGACCTGCTGGCGGGTTCGGAGCTGGATTACACCGACGAACTGATGGGCAGCCACTTCGCGGTGCGCAATCCGAACGCCAAGTCCGCCTGCGGCTGCGGGACCAGTTTCTCGATTGACTGAGCAGAATTCACCAAGGGCACGAAGACACGAAGGATCTTTTTGCCTTCGTGTCTTCGTGGTGAACCTTATCCGGTCATGAAGATCGCCACCTGGAACGTCAACTCCATCCGCCAGCGGGAGAAGCACGTCGCAAGCTGGCTGGAGCGCTGCCAGCCCGATGTGCTGATGCTGCAGGAGATCAAGTGCGAGGCCCCGGCCTTTCCGGCACTGACCTTCCACGGCCTGGGCTACCAGACGGAGGCGGTGGGCCAGAAGTCCTACAATGGCGTCGCCGTGCTGTCCCGCGTTCCGTTCACCGTGACGCACCGCGCGCTGCCCGGTCTGGCGGCCGATGACGCCCAGTCGCGCTACCTGGAGATCGAGACCGACGGCCTCACCATCGCAGGCATCTACCTGCCGAACGGCAATTCCGGCGGCGAGGCGGGCTTTGCCTACAAGCTGGCCTGGCTCGATCGGCTGGCGGAACGCGCCGAGGCGCTGCTGGATGACGATATGCCGCTGGTCATCACCGGTGACTTCAACGTCTGCCCGGCGGAGGAGGACGCCGCGCCTGGCGCCATCTCGCCGGCCGACGCTCTGGTGCGACCGGAAAGCCGCTCGCGCTATCGGCGTCTGCTCTGGCATGGCCTGACCGACGCGGTCCGCGCGGTGCATCCGCACGGTGCGGTCTACACGTTCTGGGACTATCAGGCCGGCGCCTGGCAACGCGACAGCGGGCTGCGGATCGACCACGCGCTACTGTCGCCCACGCTCGCGGAACGTCTGGTTTCCGCTGCACCCGACCGGCAGGAACGCGCCGAGCCCCAGCCGTCCGATCACGTCCCGGTGGTCATCGAGTTGCGCTGAGGCCGGCGCTCAGCGCCAGTGCGCCGGGACCCAGACCCACCGGTGGCCATTCCAGCGCCAGTCGCCCGGAACATATTCCCCGCGGCGCGGCCCACCATAGACCGACCGACCCTCGATCCAGACATAGCGATGGCCGTTCCAGTAATAGTGGCCTGGCTCCCAATAGTAGCCATGGCGCGGCGGCGGCGGCGCCTCGACGCGTGGCGGCGGCGGCACCGGGCCGTACGGGTTCGGCGGGGGTGGGGGTGGCTGCGCAACGGCTACGCCGATGCCGAGCAGGGCCAAGGCAGGCCAGACAGCAACCAATCGCCTCATCGATCCAATCTCCTGCAACGGCACGCCGCTGGATGTTCTTACGCGTGGCGGTAACATGCTGTCCCGAATCGTAACAAGGTCCGTTGGGCCAGCGGCAATCAAACATTCGCGCTACAGACTCTCGAGGCGATCCTCCGCGGCTGGCGGTCGCTGTCGCACAAGCGCATCATGCCAGGCACGAAATTGTCCGAAGGGCCTCGGGTGGCGGCCATGCCAGGCGTGATCCTCGTGATACTCGACCATCCCGAAGAGGCATCCGGGCTGCTGAACGCTGCCTCGTGTCTGGCAGACCTGATCGGCAGCGCGGTCATAAACGCGCTGATTGCCCGGATGCCGCCCCAGGCAACCATCTCCACGGAGGAAATTCTGACGAAGCAGCGCGAAGACTACATTCGGGCGCAGGAACAGGTGCGGGCGGCCGCGATAGCCCAGGTCTTCCGCGATTGGCTGCGCAGCGCGAGCAGCGTTGCCCACATCAGTGACATCGAAGTCGTCGCTGCTGAAGCTGTTGCGCAGCGCGGCCCGAACGCAGACTTCGTCGTGATCGAGCAACCCGCGCACCGGCGCCATGGAAGGAACGCGCAGACGATCTCTTCGGCTTTGTTCGACACCGATCGTCCCGTGCTCGTCGTTCCGCCAGGATGCAAGAAAGACTTTGGTCGCCGTATCGCTGTTGCGTGGAGAGACGACAATCGCACGATCAGCGCTGTCCGTGCAGCCATGCGCTGTCTCGGCCATGTCGAACGCCTGCTCGTGCTGGCCGGCCAACGCGATGGGGCGGCCCGCCCACAGATGCCGGAGATACTGGTGGAGCATGGCGTGCCGGCCGAACTGTTCGTCCTCGCGATCGGCCGGCACGCGTTCGGCGCGGCGCTCCTTGACCGGGCGCATGAACTCGGCGCCGACATGATCGCGATGGGGGCCTACGCCCACCACAGTCCTCTGCGGGAGATGATCTTCGGTGGCGTCACGCGATACATGATCGAGCATGCCGACGTGCCGGTGCTGATGCGGCATTGAATGCTGCGTGGTCTCGCGCGGCCCGTCGGGCTTCCTCTCAAAGACGTGCGTCAATGGCTTCCCGTCATGCGTTGGTGCCACCGTCGACGGTAAGATTGGCGCCCGTTATGTATGCTGACTCCGGACCAGCGATGAATGCCACCATCGCGGCGACGTCTTCAACGCGCCCATACCGGTTGAGTGCGGTGTTGGCTATCTGTGGAGCTGCCCAATCGCCCGCGGCCGGGTTCAGGTCCGTGTCGATGGGACCCGGTTGGATGTTGTTGACCGTGATGCCTCGGCTGCCGATTTCTCGGGCCAACCCCTGCGCGAACATCTTTATGGCGCCTTTCGTGGCCGCGTAGGAAACCATGCCGGGCGTCATCATGCGCTCACCCACGCATGAGCCGATCATGATGATCCGACCGCCGTCTTGCATGTGTCGCAGCGCGGCCTGCGTCGCGATCAAGGCACCCCGGAAGTTGAGGTCGATCACGCGATCCAGTTCCTCGAGCGTCGTCTCCAGGAACGGCTTCGGAATGGCCGTGCCGGCATTGTTGACGAACACGTCGAGCCGACCATAAGTCGCGACGGTCTTTTCGACCGCAGCCGTGACGGCCTTGGCATCGGCGGCGTCCGCCTGAATCGCCATGGCCTTTCCTCCGGCGCGTTCGATCTCCTGCACGACCGAGGCGGCGGCCTCCGCCCCTTTGGCGTAGGTAAACGCCACGATCGCGCCATCGGCTGCCAGCCGCCTGGCAATGCCGGCGCCAATTCCTCGGGAACCGCCGGTGACCAGAGCTATCTTGTTGGTCAGGTTGGCCATTGATCGTTCGTCCTTACAGTTCGGCGAGATGGATGCGGGGCGGTTGGATAATCCGGATTCTCATGCCACGCGTATAGAGGGCGAGGTATCGTGCTGGTACACACAATCGGTGCAACGCGGCACGCCACGGCGCCGCTGACGTTTGGCGCCAAGGTGATTCCCCTGTGCTCCGCGCCGAACCACCCTTGCGACCACCGCCCCTGCCGCCTAGGCTCTTGCAAACCCTTCCAGCAGGAGCGCCCGGACATGCCACAATCGCAGGGAACCAGATTTACCGCCGAACCCCTGACCTTCATCGTCAGACACCAACTATGGGACGGCAATGTGGAGGATCATTCGGACCAGGGTGTATCCATCGACGTGGCGGCCGATGTTGGCGGCAAGCATACCGCGCTGTTGCGCTTCAACTGCTTCGACATCGAGAGAAGCTACGTCTATGGGCCGGAAAATCCCGAACTGACGACCGACGGCCGGGTCGGCGGCGGCATGGGCGTGCACTGTCGGATGGATCCGATCACCGATGGCAATCCCATCGGCTGGACCATTCGAATTCTGAGCCAGAAACTCCCGAAGATGTTGGACCGGGCCGGATACAAGGAAATCGCCGAGGCGACCGACCTCGCCACGGTGCGCCAGATCCTGCCCGACGTGGAAGCCTGCGCCAGAGACACGTTCATATCCAAACGGAACACGGTGAAGCACAACCGTGGCACGGACATGTTCGAGGCCGGCAACATCCGGTTTGGCCTCGAGATGCGGCGGCAGCGGAACGGAGACGGTGGCCTCGCGCTGCACGTCCTCGGTGAGGTCGGTGGATCGAAGGGGAAGGCCTACGTTGAGGAAACCGAGCTTCTGGCATTCGACTGTTTCTGGAAGGGCGCGCATTACCATTATGGTCCGCGCAACAAGAACCACCGGATCAACTGGGACCTGACGATCATCGACGATCCGCTGGAGTGGACCTTCGAGCAGATCGAGAACAGGAAGCTCGGTGCCATGATCGAGCGCGCCGGCTATCCGGGAATCGCAGCCGATCTGGACCTGGACAAGATCGCCGGGATCCTTCCGGCGCTGAAGAAGCGGGCCTTCGAGATGTACGATGAAGGCGAGAGATTGACCGGCCACAAGGGGTTGCCGCTGGAGTTCACCCCGAACCTGGCCGCAGAATAGCGCACCGTGAAGTAGGTGGAGGGCTCGCAAACCCTCCACTGTCTCCGCCATCGACGACCGCCTCGGGCAGAGCGACGCTCACGCGACAGTAGGTGCCGTGTCTCGCGTTCGCCCCGTCGCGCTGGTCAGATATCCGCGTAGCAGTGTGTCTCCGCCTCGCCCCCGAGATGCGTCACCGCGCCAAGATGGGCGGGCCCAACCAGTTGCGCGTATTTCCAGATCGCCCCGCTGTTGTAGTCGGTCTTGCGTGGTTGCCAGGCGGCACGGCGTGTTGCCAGTTCGGCGTCGGACACCACCACGTCGATGGTACCCTTGCCGGCGTCGATGACGATTTTGTCGCCGTTGCGCAGCAGCGCGATCGGTCCGCCCACGGCAGCCTCCGGCCCGACATGGCCGACGCAGAAGCCGCGCGTGGCGCCGGAGAAGCGGCCGTCGGTGATCAGCGCCACGTCCTTGCCCTTGGTCTCGCTCTGTCCGTAGATCGCAGCGGTTGTGGACAGCATCTCGCGCATGCCGGGGCCACCTTTCGGACCTTCATAGCGGACGACGATGACATCGCCCGGCTTGTAGGCGCGTAACTGCACCGCGGCAAACGCTTCCTCCTCGGAATCAAAGCACAGTGCCGTGCCCTCGAAGCGCAACTGATCCCGTTCCATGCCCGCGACCTTCACGATCGCCCCGTCGGGCGCGAGATTGCCCTTCAGCCCGACCACGCCGCCGGTCTGCGACATCGCCTTCGACACCGGATAGACCACGTCCTGGTCGGTCGGGAACACGACGTCCTTCAGGTTCTCCGCAATCGTCCTGCCGGTGACGGTGATGCAGTCGCCGTGCAGCAGTCCGCCATCCAGCAGCGCCTTCAGCACGACCGGAATGCCACCGATGCGATGGATGTCGAGTGCGACGTATTTGCCGCCCGGCTTCAGGTCGGCGATGTATGGGGTGCGGCGCATGATCTCCACCACATCGTCCATGGTGAAGCGGATGCCGGCCTCGTGCGCGATGGCCGGAAGATGCAGCCCCGCATTGGTGGACCCGCCTGTGGCGCCCACCACCACCGCCGCATTCTCCAGCGCGCGGCGGGTGACGATGTCGCGCGGGCGCAGCCGGCTGTCGAGCAGGGCCATCACCGCACGGCCGGATTCCACCGCCCAGCGGTCGCGGTCCTCGTAGGGCGCCGGCGCACCGGCCGAGCCGGGCAGCGCCAGGCCGATCGCCTCGCTGACCATCGCCATCGTGTTGGCGGTGAACTGACCGCCGCATGCGCCCGCCGATGGGCACGCGACGCATTCCAGTTCGTGCAGTTCCTCATCCGACATCTTGCCGGCGGAGTGCTGACCGACCGCCTCGAACACGTCCACCACCGTCACGTCGCGATCGTGGAACCGGCCGGGCAGGATGGAACCGCCATACATGAACACGCTGGGCACGTTCAGCCGCACCATGGCCATCATCATGCCTGGCAGCGACTTGTCGCAGCCCGCGAGCCCGACCAGCGCGTCATAGCAATGCCCGCGCATCGTCAGTTCCACGGAGTTGGCGATCAGGTCGCGTGACACCAATGAGGACTTCATGCCCTGGTGGCCCATGGCGATGCCGTCCGTCACCGTGATCGTGGTGAATTCACGCGGCGTGCCGCCGGCCTCGTTGACGCCTTTCTTGACGGACTGCGCCTGGCGGGACAGCGCGATGTTGCACGGCGCCGCCTCGTTCCAACAGGTGGCGACGCCGACGAAGGGCTGGTCGATCTCGTCCTGGGTGAGGCCCATCGCGTAGTAGTAGCTGCGATGCGGTGCGCGGCCGGGTCCCACCGTCACGTGGCGCGACGGCATGCGCGACTTGTCCCAGCGCCTGGTCAGCATCGGTCTGTCCTTTCGTGGCCCCAAGGGGCGATGATGGCGGAGGCGGTTATAGCGCCCGCGCGGCGATCGCCAAATGGCGGAAGGCAAGTGTCGCATCCGGTGGGGTTCGCCGTGACATAAGCGAAGGATCGGCGGCAGGGGCGGTATCTGCCGTTGTCATCCCCACGAATCTTGATGTCATCCCCGCGAAACCGGGGAGCCAGTTACCGCCTGGTCCCCGCTTTCGCGGGGATGACGACAAGAGCGGCGCGGATGACGACAAGAGTGGAGGGGATGACGATAGGATCTGCTTCACCGGCGATCCTGGCGTCAACTTACCCGCGGTGTTAGCCTGATCGAAAGGTGCCGTTCAAGCGAGCACTGCGTCGAGTTCCTGGTGTGGCGCCCTATGCAACGTCCGCCAGAAACCGTCCAGGTCGAACACGAACCATGGGAGGGAATGATGCGGACACTGTTGCTGGCAGGTGCGTTCGCGGCGCTGTTGCCTCTATGCGGTCACGCCCAGACCGCGCAGGAACTGGAAAACGGCGCCAACAACACCGCCAACGTGCTGAACTACGGAATGGGCTACAGCCTGCAACGCTACAGCCCGCTCACACAGATAAACCGGCAGACCGCCAAAAACCTGGTACCGGTATGGAACTACAGCTACGACGACAACCACAGCGAAGAATCGCAGCCGCTCATTTACAAGGGCGTGCTCTACGTCACGACCAACTCCGCAACAATGGCGCTGAACGCGCGCACCGGCGAGCAGATCTGGAAGACCAAGGTCGAATACCCGCCGGAGGTGCCGCGCATCGTGTGCTGCGGCATCATCAATCGCGGCGCGGCACTGTACGACGGCAAGCTGTTCCGCACGACGCTCGATGCGAACGTGATCGCACTCGATGCGGCGACCGGCAAGGAACTGTGGCGATCGAACGTCATCGACTTCAAGGCCGGCTACTCGCAGACGGTCGCGCCGCTGATCGCCGATGGCGTGGTGATCACTGGCATTTCCGGCGCCGAATACGGCATCCGCGGCTTCATCGATGGCTGGGATCCAGACACCGGCAAGCACCTTTGGCGGACCTACACGGTGGCGGGCCCGGATGATCCGAACGGCAAGAGCTGGCCCGGCGACACATGGCAGCACGGCGGCGGCTCCTCGTGGATCACCGGATCATTCGATCCGGAGTTGCACACCGTCTACTGGGGGACCGGGAACACCGGATCGTGGAACCCGACGCAGCACCCGGGCGACAACCTCTACACCTGTTCGATCCTCGCGCTCGATCCGAAGACCGGCCAGATGAAGTGGCACTTCCAGTTCTCGCCGAATGATCCGTATGACTACGACAGTGTCGCCGAGATGGTGCTGGCGACGCTCGATATCGGGGGCAAGCCGACCAAGGTGGTGATGGACGCCAACCGCAACGGTTTCTTCTACGTGCTCGACCGCACGAACGGAAAGCTGATCGCGGCCAATCAATATGCCCATGAGACCTGGGCGAAAGGGATCGATATCGAGACCGGCAAGCCGGTCCCGACCGAGATCACCGATCAGGTCCGGGCCGGCAAGGAAGTCGATGTCTGGCCGGGTGCCATGGGCACGAAGAACTGGAGCCCGGTTTCGTACAGTCCGCTGACCGGCCTTGTTTATGCGAACACGCTGTTGTTCGGCATGCACTACAAGCCGGTCGATGTGCAGTATCGCCCGGGCCTCACATATTGGGGCGCCGATATCTCGTGGCTCTGGCCCGATGGCCCGCGCGGCTATCTGAAGGCGATCGATCCGCTTACCGGCAAGGCGAAATGGCAGGTGCCGAGCGACATCCCGCGGTTTTCCGGCGTGCTTTCAACCGCCGGCGGCGTCGTGTTCACCGGCCGGTTGACCGGCGAATTCGAGGCGTTCGATGCGGACGACGGGACCAAGCTCTGGCAATTCAAGACCGGGTCCGGCATCGAAGGCCAGCCGGTCACCTGGATGCAGGACGGCGTTCAGTACGTCGCGGTCTCGAGCGGCATCGGCGGCGTCTATGCGCTGTTCTCCGGTGACGAGCGGCTGGCGAAGGTTCCGGCCGGCGGTTCGCTCTGGGTGTTTGCGCTCACTCGTTAGCATCGTTCTCTGTGCGAGGCGCTCGCATGGGCGCCTCGCAGGTTTCCTGGATGTTTGCATGCAACGCGCTTTCGTATTTATCGCAGCAGCGTCGATCTGCTGCGGCGTTCCGGGTGTGCGCCGGTCGCATGCCGAGCAGGCACCGCCCACACAAGCGGAATTCACCGAGGGCGAGCAACTCTTCTCGGCGATCTGCTCGCATTGCCATGGGCCACACATGGTCAATCCAGGCACCGTGTCATTCGACCTTCGCAAATTTCCGCATGATGACGAGGCGCGATTTCTCAATTCGGTGAGAAATGGAAAGAACAGCATGCCGCCATGGAAGGACGTTTTGAAACCTGATGAGATCGAGGCGATCTGGGCGTATGTCCGCACCGGCGGCAAGGAACCGTGAGGCCATGTCGCGTCCATGGCGGCGCCTCATTCTGGCGGCGCTCGGCTGGTTTGCGGCCGCGACCGGCTTGCCGGCACTGGCCGATGCGCCTTTGCGCGTGTGTCTGCAGGCTGACGACCCGCCGCTATCGTCACGGCGCTCCGGCGAAGCGGGCGGCTTCGATGTTGCCGTTACGAAACTGATTGCGGAACGGCTGGGCCGGCCGCTGGAGATCCAATGGTTCACGACCCGCGACGACCCCGACAGCAATCCGGTGACGGAAGCCGATGCGCTGCTGTCCGACGGACACTGCATGCTGGTTGCGGGCTACCCGCTGGTGGCGGATCAGTTGGGACGACCGCGCGCCGGTACGGGGAAACTTCCGCCGTTCGAGGGGTCGAACGCGGACGACCGGCGGCGCTGGATCGGCCTGGGTGAACTCGTTCCAACGCACCCATACCGGTTCGACGCGATCACTGTCGCGCTGTCGCCCGCTCGAGCGGATCGATCGGTACACAGTCTGTCGGACCTGAAGGACCTCAGAGTGGGTGTTGTGATTCATGGCTTGCCTGATCTGATCGCGATGTCCTACCAGGCGGGACTGCTTGCCGAGCGCATCGTTCATTTCAACCAATCGCGTGCGGTATTTGCCCAACTGGAAAGTGGCGACATCGACGCAGCGCTCGTCGATCAGCGTGAACTCGACGCCTGGCGGCTCGCACATTCTGAAACGCGCGTTACGGCGACTGGCTACCGGCACTCGATCGGCTTCAATATCGGGTTTGTCGGACTTGCGACCAGCGGCACATTGATCGGGCGTGTCGATGCGATCCTTGCCGATCTGCTCGCGCGTGGCAGCCTGATCGAGATCGCCCAGGCCAGCGCGTTGACCTATATCCCGCCGCGAATGCCCGAAGTCTCGCCCGGATTGGCGCTGCGTACGTTGAGTGGCGATTGATAACCTGACGCACACCGCTCGTAACCTTCATCGCTGAAGCGCGGGTTACCGTTTCTGTATCGTCATGGCCGGGTCGAGCCCAGCCAGAACGTTTTTTTGCGTAGCGCGATTCACATCCTCCGCTGAAGCACGCGTTATAGTCTCTGAAACGTCCCGCCCTGCGAGGATGTCTTTGCGTGCCGCTACTTACATCCTCCCCATCGGAGGGGACAGCAATTCGTCAGCGGTCTTCTTCTGTTCGTCGCTCAGCACGGCATAGAGAGCGGTTTCCGTCGCGGCGGTCGCCTTCAGTGCCTCCAGCCGCGCCGACAGCATCTTGATCTCGTGTTCGGCCTGCTCGGGCGCCGACGCGGTTGCGCCTTCGTGCATCATCTGGTCGTGCATTGTGGTCATCGTCTTGGCGTTCGCACGCAGCACGTCGGCAAAGTCAGTCCATTGCTGCGACTGCGCGTCGGTGATCTTGAGCTCGGTCCTGAGGAAGGCGATGCGTCCCTCGACATGGCGCGGCGGCATCAACGGCATCATGCCGGCCCCATCGCCGCCCATCATCATCTGATGTCCGCGCGCGCCCGTGCCATGACCCTGGGCAGGCCCCATGGCCTGGCCGGCGTGATGATGCGCCGCGTGGTTCTGCTCCTGTGTGGTCTGGGCCTGTGTGGTCTGGGCGAGTGCGGTCTGAACCTGCGCGACTGTCAGCGCGGACGCCAGGGCGACCACCGCAAGGCTGGAACGGATCGGGAATGACATGGCGTGCTCCACTCGGAAGGGATTGGTTCGTCGTGCTCCGTTGGTCAGCGGCCGCCGCCACGGGCCGGACGCCGCTACCTCGTCATGCGACCTATCGTCGCGACCAGTTCCTCGACCTTGTGCCGCTGCTCCACCGGATCGCCCGAAACGAAGGCGCCGGCGACACAGTGCGACACATGATCCCGCAGGATTTCCTCCTCCACCTTATGGAGTGCGGCGCGCACCGCATTGATCTGGGTCAACACGTCCACGCAGTAACGGTCGTCCTCCACCATGCGGAGCACACCGCCCACCTGCCCCTCGATGCGCTTCAGCCGCGCCGCCACGGATCGTTTTGTTGCATCGTGCATCTTGTTACCATACCCTGGTGGGGTATATATAGGGCAACCGCGTATTGCGCGCAACCCAACATGAAGATCGAAACCGATGTCTGGAAACAACGACGCCTCTCCGCTGTCGGTGGACACCGATCCTGTCTGCGGCATGACGGTCGATCCGGCGACGTCGCGCCATCGCCTCGAGCATGGCGGTGTCACGTTCCATTTCTGCGGCGCTGGCTGCCAAGCGAAGTTCGCCACCGATCCGCGCAGATATTTGGAACCCAGGAAAGAAGAGGCTCCGCCCGGCGCCACCTACACCTGCCCGATGCATCCCGAGATCCGCCAGATTGGCCCGGGCAGTTGCCCGATCTGCGGCATGGCGCTGGATCCGCTGACGATCGCCGCCGAACCGGAGGCCAATCCGGAATTCGCCGCCATGAGCCGGCGGTTCTGGTTCGGCCTTGCGCTTACCGTCCCAGTGGTTGTGCTGGAAATGGGCGGTCATTTTCCGGGCATCGACTTGCGTCGTATGATTGGGCCAGGCCTCGTGAACTGGCTGCAATTCGTACTGGCCAGCCCGGTGGTGATCTGGGCGGGCCGGCCTTTCTTCGTGCGCGGCTGGGACTCGCTGCTCCGGCGCAGCCTGAACATGTTCACCTTGATCGCGCTGGGTACTGGGGCGGCATGGCTTTACAGCGTTGTCGCGACGATCGCGCCCGGCGTCTTCCCGGTCGGCTTCCACACAGCGGACATGGGGGTTGCGGTGTACTTCGAGGCCGCATCCGTCATCACGGTGCTCGTGCTGCTCGGACAGGTTCTGGAACTGCGGGCCCGCGAGCAGACCGGCGGCGCGATCCGCGCACTGCTCAATCTCGCCCCGAAGACGGCTCGGCGCATTAAAGTTGACGGCACGGACCAAGAGATCGCGCTCGACCAGATCCATCCCGGCGATCGCTTGCGCGTCCGCCCTGGGGACGGCGTGCCGGTGGACGGCACGGTGGTGGAGGGCGCCAGCGTTGTCGACGAATCGATGATCACCGGCGAATCGATGCCGGTGGCGAAGCAAGCCGGCGATCGGGTGATCGGCGGGACGGTCAACGGCACTGGCGCTCTGGTCATGCACGCCGAACAGGTGGGCTCGGAAACCGTCCTCGCGCGCATCGTCGCAATGGTCGCTGAGGCGCAGCGTTCGCGTGCGCCAATCCAGCGCCTTGCCGATATTGTGGCGGGCTGGTTCGTGCCGGCGGTGATTGCTGTCGCGCTGATCGCCTTCGCGGCGTGGGCGATGTGGGGACCGACGCCTTCCCTCGCCTATGGCCTGATCACCGCCGTCTCGGTGCTGATCATTGCCTGCCCGTGCGCGCTGGGCCTCGCCACGCCGATGTCGATCATGGTCGGCATCGGAAAGGGTGCGGGGGCAGGCGTGCTGATCCGGTCGGCGGAGGCGTTGGAGCGCCTGGAGAAGGTCGATACGCTGGTCGTCGACAAGACCGGCACGCTGACCGAGGGCAGGCCGCGCGTGATCGCAATCACGGCGGACGGCGACTGGTCGGAGGCCGGACTTCTGCCGCTTGCCGCCAGCCTGGAGAGGGCGAGCGAACACCCGCTGGCTGCCGCGGTCATTGCCGCGGCGCAGCAGCGCGGCCTCAAGGTGGCCGAACCGGCCGATTTCCAGTCGGTCACCGGCAAGGGCGTCACCGGGACAGTGGCCGGTCGTGCGGTCGCGCTGGGCAATCGCGTCCTGATGCGGGATCTGGGCATCGCGCCCGGCGCGCTGGAAGCCAGGGCCGAGACATTCCGTCAGGATGGCGCAACGGCGCTCTATGTCGCGGTCGATGGCGTCCCGGCGGGGGTCATTGCCATCGCCGACCCGATCAAGGCGACCACGTCCGATGCGCTTGACAGGTTGCGCGCGCGGGGCATCCGCATCGTGATGCTGACCGGCGACACGCGGACAACGGCCGAGTCGGTTGCGCGGCGACTGGGTCTCGACCGGATCGAGGCGGAGGTGCTGCCGGAAGACAAGCACGCCGTCGTCCGTCGCCTGAAGGCAGACGGGCACATTGTCGCGATGGCAGGAGACGGCGTGAACGATGCGCCGGCCCTGGCCGCCGCCGATGTCGGGATCGCAATGGGCACCGGCACCGAGGTGGCGATGGCGAGTGCGGGGGTCACGTTGGTGAAGGGCGATCTCGTCGGCGTCGCGCGCGCCATTGCGCTCAGCCGCGCGACGATGCGCAACATCCGGCAGAACCTGTTCTTTGCGTTCGCCTACAACGCGATCGGCGTTCCGGTCGCGGCGGGTGCGCTGTATCCGCTGTTCGGCATTTTGTTGAGTCCCGTGCTCGCGGCCTTGGCGATGTCGCTCAGTTCCGTCTCGGTGATTGGCAACGCATTGCGGTTGCGCGGCACACGGATCTGATCAGCTTCGATAGCCGGGCCGCCCAGGCGCGAGTTCCGATACGGTCTGTAATCTATTGATGATGGTCAAAACGTACCAGTGATTAAGATCATTGTCCTATAATTTATCATGTGAATCAGACCATTCTGCCAATCTGCCCGGAAATCCGTGCGTTCCGCTATCGCCGCGTTGACTCATCTTTGGTCCGGCCAATAGGAGGGCATGCTTTCGGAAATTCATTGAGATGCACCACATAAAAGGGGGAGTCACCTGAATGGCGCATGTCACGCTGGACGAAGAATTCAATTCTCTCGGTAGCCCATGGCAGACCACATATCCGTGGAGCCCAGATGGTTTCGCGGCCGGAGGGATGGGTTCATTTCTGGCCAATCCCGCACTGCTTCCCCCGGATGGCAATCCAATCTCGGTTGACAATGGTGTCATTACGATTTCGGATTTCCCAAAACCCGACGATGTCGATTCTCCTTCAATTGGCGGCCGGTCGCGCATCGGCGGTCAAATTCTGACCGAGCACACGTTCTCGCAGACATACGGGTATTTCGAAGCGCGCATGCAGATGCCCGCGGGGAACGGCGCGTTGGGTGCCTTCTGGTTGCTGCCGGAAAGCGGCTCCTGGCCACCGGAACTTGACGTGGCCGAAATGATTGGCGCAACGCCAAACACGTTGGTCAACACCCTGCATGGTTCCGGGGCACCCGAACCGCATTGGACCGACGTAGCGGACATGACGCAGGGCTTCCACACCTATGCGGTTGATTGGGAACCCGACAAAATCACCTGGTACTTCGACGGGCAGCAGACCTTTGAAACGCCGACCACCCCCGACATGAACCAGCCCATGTATGTGCTCGCCACCACTGACACCGGCTTGTCCGGGTCGTGGCCAGGTGCGACCGATCCATCGCTCGTCTCGCAGATGAAGATCGACTACATCCGTGTTTATGATTCCAACCCGTACACCTCCGGCGGCGCGCTGACGGCTTCGACCAACTCGACGAATGCGCCGGCATCTCCAGCGATATCGGACAGCGTCCCGATGGCAACAATACCAACTCCGCCGGGCGATACGTCCGCGGCGGCCAGTACTTCGGCAGCCTCGACACCGGACTCTCAGGCGACAACGTCAACCGGCACCACGGTCGTCAACATTGGAACCGACACGTTGTTCGCCACGGCGTCACCGGATGTGTTCGTAATCAATGGATCCGACCACAACACGCAGATCCAGAACTTTGCGCCCGACAGTGACCGGATTGACTTCGAGATGACGGCGCAGGACTTCAGCAATGTCTCGATCACGGCGGGGCGTGATGGCCATGCGCGAATCAACTTCGATGGCAATCATGTCAGCCTGCCCGGGGTAACTCCCGATCAGCTCAGCCAGAGCAACTTTCTGTTTGACGTGAGCAGCAACAACGGCGCGCCCATGTCCTGAACCTGCGGCGGCGGGGCGCTGATGGCTGGCAAACGCCAGCCTTCGCCCGCGCTGCGGGCAGGTCAATCAGGCATTGTCCTGGTCTTGCGCACCCGTTTCCAAAGTCGTTGCAAAAGTATGTTCCAATCAAGGATGGTCCGCTTGCCGTCCATCAGGATGCTGTTGGGCCCGACCGAGAATGTATGAAGCCCATCGGGGAACCGCCCTTCTGGATTCGGCAGCAGCGTAGCTACCGGTTCCTCCTGGTACCAGGACGGTGTGCAGGCGATGATCCTGTTCATGGTCAGCGCGCAGCCGTAACTATCCGAACAATCCTGCGCGGGACGAAAGAGGTTCCCGTCAAGATAAAATGGAGCGCCGGCCGGACGAGAGGACCGTACGTCAACCTTTACCGGATTGAGCGGGTGCGCAATCCATGGACCCTCGATGCGGCTCGCCGACAGCAGGCAGAGATTCTCATGCAACCCAAGGTCCGCATCGTTGTAGGCAATCCAGAACAGTTCGCCATACCGGAACAGCGTGGGGTCGGCCATCGCGATGTTCTCCGCGACCGAACACAGCGCGCGCGGTGGCATGCCTGGGTTCAGGACGTAGATCACCTGCCTGCGCTCAGCCGCCATCTCGGGAAGGCAAAGGACACGCTCGTCAATCTGGAAGGTGAAGGGGTACGAAAGATGCGTGCCGATTTTCAGATCCAGCTTTTGGATTTCCGCGCGGTCCTCAACAGGCGCCATGGACTCGATCGAACCGAGCCCCGTGCGATGTGAAAAGCGCTCATACAGAACCACATCATCACGACCCGGCCATGGGAATGGATCCGCCACAAATCCCTCGCGAGCAGGGATCTCGATCCACGATTCGGGTTCCACGGTCCGCGTTCTGATGAAGTCCTCGAGCGGTTCCACGATGCGACCGATCGCCCAGATCTCGGAACTTGCGTGATCGCGCAATCGCGCCCGCAGGCTGGCCATTCTGGCGCGAACAACGTTCAACGGACCGCCGCACCGGGCTCCGGGAAGCGACGGAGACCACGGCCTCGGCGCGCCAGGCCGACCGTGAATTCCGGTTTTCAGAAGCCAGGGGATGGTGCGTCCAACGGCATCGAGCAGGCCCCGGAGGCTGCGGCGGGCAGAAATGTGAGCTTCCGCCAGGACAGTCCAGCCGGCGCCGGACCGTTCGGTCTCGATCAGGTAGAGGGACGTGACACATGGAGTGGCTGCATCTGTAGCCAGGCAGACGAACGGTCGCAGCACGCAGTTGCCGGCACCTTCGACAACCCGCCAGGTTCGTCCCTGGGCACGAACCTCGCCGCCGTGAAGGTCCAGCAGCATATCCGACAAGGCTGCATCCGCGGAAGGTGTGGTCTGCATGTTTCCAAACCAATCCAGCGCACTGCCACGAACGCTCCAGCGCCACCATGCGCCGGCGTTCGGCACACCTCCCATCGGCACGATTGCCGCCGTGTCCTTCAACGTCTGAAGTAAACCCTTGCCAAGAGGCGAACCGGCGACCACGCCCGGCACGGCAATGGTCAAATGGCGCGGATGTTCATCGCCCATTCTGGTACTCGTCCGACGCGCCGGATGCCCTGTTGCGGCAGCAGCCAAGGTCTGTGTGGATACGAACTGGCGGCGCTCCTGTCGGCCGATTGCGCGGTGCGCGAGTGGTTTACAGCAGCTCTCGGCGCAATGACCTCGCCGGGTGGGCGGAACGATATCCAGATGCTGGGATCATGGCAGCATGCGGCGTACGGATTTCGCCCAGCGCACTGGAAGAGGAACGTCTTTCTCCCAGGATTTCTCCCAGAAATGCGCAGCCAGGGTTTCCGGAGTGATGCAGTCTTCGTGGAATTCCTGATTATAGGAGAAGGGAAAAAAGTACGTCATAGGGCATATGAAAACGTCATTCACCTGCACGCCCTGTGGCGAATAATTCTTCAATCCCTCCTCGCGAAGCAATCGGGTGATCAGCTTGGGCCCGGTCTTGGTGACGCGGTCCAACCCGAACAGGTTCGGCTTGAGGCTCAGCACCGCGTCCAATGCCTTGCCGACGAACGGATGGCCTGGCTCGGCCCCGAAGGCGCCGTTGCAGATCCAGTCGGTCGGGTGGGCCTCGTGCTGAAAGGCGAAAAAGCAGTGGTGTTCCAGCAACCGGTCGAGCGGTCGGTACACACGGAAGTCGGTATCCAGATAGATGCCGCCGTGCCTGTGGACCGCGATCAGCCTGGCGATGTCGGCCACCGTCGCCCAGCGACGCCGCGCGTATTCCCGAGCGATCTGTGGCAGTTTCAGGTCGATATTGTCCTCATTCCAGCAAACGATCTCATAGTCCGGATTGGTCTCTCGCCAGCTATCGATGAACGCGCGCTGCTTGTCGGGCAGCTTGCTGCCGACCCAGACGTAGTGCAGTCGCTTGGGGATCACGCGGCCTCCTTTCGCGCCACCACTCCGGCCGGGCTGGCCTTGTTCGTGACCAAGGCCAGCATGCGACCGACATGGCCCGGCAGCATTACAAGTTCCAACAGCAAGACGTAGGTCGCAACGCCGGCACCGAGTGCCACGCCAGCGGAGGCGACGCCTTCCGGCATGCGCTGGCGCATCCCCATGATCACGACCAGCATCACCGCGGCAGACACCGCGACGCGCGACCAGTCGGAAAGAACGAGGCGAAGTGACAGGCCGCTGGCATGTTTGATTGCGCCCAGATGCAGCGGCACCATCAGCAGCGACAGACCGGCCCAGGTCCAGCCGGCAGTGACGATCCCGAAATGGGCAGAAATCGGAAAGGCGACACAGGCAACAGCCAAATACGTCACGGCGAGACGGGTGAACCGCTGCGGCCGACCGAGGGCCGCCAGTGCCTGCCCGCTTAGGTACCATAGGCCTAGGGTGGGCGCAGTAAAGCACATCGCCTGCAGTATCTGGCCGGCGGCGGCCCAATGGCTACCAAACAACGGCGGCAGCAGTACGGTTGCGGTGGCGCCCAAGCCCGTCGCGACCGGCATCCATACCGAATTCACCACCAGCACCATTTTTCGGTAGGTCTCCCGGAACGATGGCAGATCATGTGCCAAGCGGCTGAGAACCGGCAACGTCACGCGTTCGATCGGGCTGTTGGTCAAGACCACGGCGGTCATCAGAATTCGCAATGCCAGGGCATAATAGCCGACCGCCTCGGCATTGACGTACATGCCCACCAGCAGCGGACTGATCCGATCGGCCGACAACTTGATGCCGTTGCCGACCATGAAGTGCCCGGCGAAGCGCACCAATTCACTCAATGCCGCGCGGGAGGCACGCAGCCCCGGTCGCCACGGAGAGCGCCAGGCCATTACCAGCAGGGTGACGGCATACTGAACGAGTTGGGATGCGACCAGCGCCCACACGCCGTAGCCATGGAGTGCCATGGTGATGCCGACGATGCCGCCGACGGCATAGCTGAGCAAGGTCCGGGCGGCGAAGACCTGCATCTGGAGAGCGCGCCGGCACAGTGCGGAGGGGACAGTGACGAGCGCCTGCAGCAGACAGATGACCGAAAGCCAGCGAAGCACGGGGTCGAGCAACGGGGCATCAAATAACCGAGCCACGGGCAGAGCGACCGCCTGCACAAGAGCGATCAGACAGAAAGCCAGGATCAGATCGCACCAGAACACGGTGTCCAGGAAGCTCTCATCGACCGCCGCACGCTGCACGATTGCATCCGCAAAGCCGTAGTACTGGACGATTGCAAGCAGAGTGAGCAGCGACCAGGCAAGAGCAAACACGCCGTACCGGCCAGGGCCGATAACGCGTGCAAGTACCAGGAACACGATAAAGGACGAACCCTGCCCGCCCGCCAGATCGACAAGTGACCAGAACGCAGCGCGCGCCGAGCGTTCGCGGCTCGGATACGCCCGCGTGGCTTCGATCGGCGATGATCGGTCGTTGGCAGTCATGACCGGCAGCTACCTTTTCTCCGACGCGGAAGGGCAATCCTGGCGATCGGGGTCAACGCGTTGCGACCTGGGACTGCCACGACCAAGCTCCCGCCGGGCCTGATGAAATACCGGTCTGCTGTTTGGCAATCCACGCGCAAGAGCCTTTCATGTCAAAAATTTCTGTCGCAAGGCCAAGAGATGGGCCCAATGGCGGAGCCTTCAACGCTGGTTGTCGGATCACGACCTGGCGCAGCGATCAGGCAAGGGTGTCAGGATGTCTTTGGCGATCGGCGGCTACCTAAGGAAGTGACCCAATATGGCGAGGACGTTGCAATGTCGCCGGCTTCCTCCGATGACGATCGAGCTGTTTTTGCTTCGCTACGGACCGGCAACTGTCGCTTTCGCTATGTCGAGCTTGCGTGCACGGCTTGACCTGCGGGCAAAAATCATCGCGGTATCAATCCATATTGGACCAGGCCCGCCAGCGAGATGGCCAAGGCACGATCAAGGTTCCGGTTGAGCGCCGTCTGCGCTGACGATTTGAATTTGACATGGCCTCCTTAACAATGGTCGCAGGTCTACTTGGCTTCACATCTCGGGCCACGATCGCACCCGCGTGCATGGGCCGCCTTCGGGCTGGGCTCAGTCGTGAGCCCCCTGCGGCATGGCTTGGCGGCCGGCCTGTCGATCACCGTTCCGATCCGTCGCGGCAGGTTCACCAGGGATCTGGCGCTCGCCCCGTTTGGGACGCGCACGCCGCAACAGGAGGGCTCGCCCAAGATGAGCGGCAAAAAATCCATAGTCGACAAAATAGCGCCGAGCCAAGCGGCGAGGCTCTCGCATCAGCCGATAGGCCCAGCGCAAATTGGCGGCGTCAATCCAGCCTGGATAATAGTGGAGCCCGTCAGCAAGCTGGTCCAGATAACCTCCGCACGTGAATCCGGAACCCGACCAGCCGGCCGCCGCCAGACTGACAAGGAAATGCTCCTGTGCACCGGCCCCCATTCCGCAGATGACGACCGAAGGCGCCAAGGCGATCAATTCACGGATCTTCGAGTCGTGATCGCCGTAGCCGTCGAGCGTGGCAGTGACGGAAAGACCCGGGTACGCCTTGGTGAGTTGATCAGCGGCACGCTCGACCACGCCGGGTCGGCCGCCGATGAGTGCAACGGTCTGGGCGCGCTTGCGGACCCGGTCGAACACAAGTGGTGCGAGCGATGTGGTGTCAAAGCTTATGCGTGCCGCACGATGTCCATGGAGCAGACGCAGTGCCCAGCACATGCCGATCCCGTCCGGCAATACGGCGTCGAACTCGTCAAGCAACCGGCGATATCGCGGATTTCGCGCTGCCACCGACAGGGAAGCCGGGTTTACGAATGTGAACAGGGCGGCCTGTGTCGGCTGATCGAACACGTCGAGCAGATGCGATGTGGCCTCGTTGCCAGCGATCGCATCGACGCGAAGTCCCAAGGTATTCGTACGCACAATCCGCATGTCGGCCCCTATCGACATTCAGGCAATGGTCCGCGCTGTGCGCGGGAGGTCACGCTGGCTATGCCCACCGTATTCAGGTACAGGCACCGCGGCGCCCACACGATGGCGATTGAACATGCCTGACCCTAACACACACGGGCGGAGGGCAAAGAGACGCAAACGTCAAGTTCATCTGCCCATTCGTGGCAGGTTCACGCCGACCCGGCGCGCTCGCGGCACGATCGGCCCCAGAACAGGCGTCATCGAGAGCTGACATCTACCCGGAAGGGAAGCAGGAGCGCTACCTCGAAAGGATAGCCCTCGACGCTCCGCATAAGCGGAAAAAGCCCGGCGAAATGGCCGCCGTCCTGGCTCGCACCGACGACGACGCCACGCCGGTGATCGTTCTGACTCCGTCATCCATTTCATTCTGTTAAGGTCAGGTCCGAGCGGTGGTCCGGCGGTGTCGCAACCATTGCGTTCTGGGACTAGCAACCTCGTGATCGTATGTTTGTCCCCACTTTTCATCGGCTGGTCACAAAATGCTGGCGCAATCGGAATACTCTCCCAATGATAAGGTGCTCAGGCGCCGATCGGATGGTACTTATTTGCAGTGCCGGCTGGCCCCGTCGGCGCGCGTCTTGCCGCGTCTTCGGTAACCATGACTGGAGCCTAAAATGCGCCACAAACACGAGGGTAAGCGGTAAACGGATGGCGCGGCTACGCCTGGACGGTTGCACACGTGCGCTCGGAGCCTGGTCTCCGGGCATGAGACGGGATGCGTTGCATTCCGTGCAGGACGCCGGACCGCGCAACCTACGCGCGTATCATGGTGGCGCCCCCGCTAAGGAGCATGGCGGCGCGGGAGGCGAGCAGGCACCGTCAGATCCGGGCCGGCGGGCGTCGCCGACGATTGTGAGGCAGCCCGAAAGGCACCGGATGGCGGTCGCCATTCCGGATGGCGATGACACGGTCCGAAGCTTGACAGGCCTCTGGCAAGAATTCAGGACCCGCGCGACGTTTGCCCGGGTTCGCCGGACGCAGCATCGCCTCGACACACTATCTTGGCCTCGGCCGCAATCAGAGAGCGGGCGGGGCCCGACAAACGGGAGTGCACTATGAATCCTATCCTCGGAATGGATGAGGCGGCCGCCGAGCAGAGCTTCCTGGCTGACATATCCGCCAAACTGTGGCGGCGGAAGCTGCTGATCGGCGCGTCCACCTTGATCCTGTTCTCGACCCTGGCGATCGGTATTCAGTTCCTGCCGAGAACCTACGAGGCCAGTTCTTCGGTGTCCGTCGAGCAGACGCCGAAGGCAGTGGCGACCGGCAACGTCATTCAGGACATGCCATTCGACGACGAGACGATCGGCACTGAAATGGCACTCCTCAAATCGCGGGAGCTGCTCACCGAAGCGATGCGTCGGACGAACCTGTTGCGCAACCCGGAATTTAACCCTCACCTGAGCCCCTCGCTGCTGGCCAGGCTCGATGACATGACGGATGGGCGTCTGAGCCGCTGGCTGCCGTATGTGAACCGGTGGCTACCGTCAGAGGATGCATTGGACTCCACCGCGGCGGAGAGACAGGTCGCCGATACGCTGCGCACCTTGCAGAAACGCGTCCAGTTCGCGCCGCAACCTCGCTCACGTGTGATCGACATTACGTTGGCGTCATCCAACAACGAGCTGGCGGCAAATATCGTCAACACGATAGCCAACCTCTACATCGCCGATCATCTGACCTACCGGGAGGACATGAACAAGGCGGCCCATGATTTCGTGGAGCAGAGGGTGCAGGAGTTGAAAGACTCCGCCACGACCGCGGCGGACGCCGTGGTCAAGTTCCGCGTTGGCCATGGGCTGACGGTCACATCCAGCCGGGACAACAGTACGATCATCCAGGAGCAGGCGAGCGCGGTAAATACGCAACTGCAGGATGCTCGGAATTGACTGGCCACGGCCCAGGCTCAATTTGACGGTGACAAGAAGGCCGATCCCGAGAGCCTGGCGGCGGCGCTTGGTTCACAGACCATCAGTCGGCTGCGTGAACAGGAAGCGCAGGCGCTTGCCGACCGGTCACGATTTGCCGCCACTTATGGCGATAACTCTCCGGTGGTGGCTCCGTACAACATACGCGTCGCCAGCATCCGGGCGCAGATCCATGCCGAGGCGGTGCGCACCGTGCAGGCGTTGCCCAATCAGATACGGTCCGCGCAAGAGGCGGTCACCGCGCTGACCGGACGCCTGAACGAACTGAAGTCGCAACTCGCGGACATGGACGGTGCGCGGGCGGAACTCGCGCTGCTGGAAGTCGAGTTGGCCGCGCAGAACAACATTTATCGGGAATTTCTGGAACGCTCCAAGCAGACGGACACCGCGGTGCTGTTCCCGGCCACGCCCGTGCGCGTAATCTCGCGGGCAGTGGCTCCGATCCGTCCAGCATTCCCCGACAACAAGCTGATGATCCCCGCGGCCGGTATCCTGTCCTTTGTTCTGTCGGCCGGCTTCGCGATGTTGCTTGAGCGGCGCAAGGGTCTCGTCTCCACCGGGGATGTAGAGACCATGTTGGGCATTCCCGCGCTCGGCATGCTCCCGTTCCGTACGCCAAAAACCGAGGAGATGTACCAGGACGTCCTCGAGGACGTGTTGAGCCGACTGCTCTACGATCACTGTGCCACCAGCGTGCTGGTGACATCGGCATTGCCGAACGAGGGCAAGAGCACGACGGCCCAAGGGCTGGTTCAGGCGGCGATCAACCGCGGCCTGAACGCGTTGCTGATCGAAGCCGATATGCGTTCGTCCTATGGCAAGGCCAGGCTGAGCCATGGCGCTCTTGGACTGGGCGAAGTGCTGCGCGGCGAGATCAAGGCGAAAGATGCAATCCGGCGGCCTTCCAACGAACTCACTGTCCTTCCGGCGGGCCAGTCCGGTGGAAATGCAACTCGCCTGCTGGCCAATCCGCGCATGAAGCAGGCAGTCGAGATGTTGAAGACCGAATACGACTTCATCGTCATCGACGCGCCGCCCGTATTGATCGGAGGCGACGCCTGGTCGCTCTCCAGGCATGTCGATCGCACGGTCATGATCGCACGCTGGGAGCACACGGAGCCGCAACAGGTGGGTCTGGCCATCAAACAACTGGTGATGCCGCGCAACGGCGACCAACGTGAGGGGCTGCAGGCCGGCACCAACCTCGCTGGGCTGATCTTGAACATGGTCGATCCGTCGCGGTGCGTGAAGCTTGGCAACGCCGATTCGATCCGGTTCTCAGCCGCCATGTTCAAATATTACCGTCGATGAAACTCCTGGAGCTCCCGCCTTACGCCGAGCTGACCACCGGCGAGCTGGTCCGACAGACCCTGAAATGGCAGGTTGTCGGGCTGGCTCTGCTGGCCGGTCACGTCGTTCTTAGCAAGCTGAGCATTGTGCCATTCTATCCGGTTGGCCTGCTCGTGCTTTGTTGGTTGTATCACAAAGCTCCTCTTGCCGGCCTGCTGGTCTTCTTTCAATGGCTGATCTACCAGAACTGGGTGTTATCGATCCTGTCGGTGGGGATGGACTACACAACCTTCACGGCGCTGCAAGGCAGCAGTTTCGCTGCCCTGGTCCTCATGGCAGGGATCAGCTTCAGTCGACTGACCTCGCTCAAAAGGTGGCGGCACCTCAATGGGAGGTTGCTCGGGGCAGTCAAGCTCGCTCTGATCATGGCATGTGTCTATGCGGTCTATGGAGCGACCAAGGCTGGAATCACCCCCACTGCCGTGTACTTCCGTGAGGCTACGTCCTTGGTCCTGGCGGTGCCGATCGGGCTCGATGTCGGGCGCGTCTGGGGCTTCAAGACGGTAGGCGCCGGCTTCCTTGCCAGCGCCGCGCTCAGCATTGCGATCTGTCTCGTAGAGATCGCCGCGCCCGGGCCGTATTACGATCTCATCAATGCGCCAAACTATACGAATTTGAAGTACAGCAAACTCGAGTCATCGTCGAAAGATCCCACGAGCACCACCACGTACCGGACCGGCCAGGATCTGGCGGAGGCCAATAAGTCGGTATTTTTCAACATAACCGGCAGTGACTCCAATGATAAATCGTTCCGTTTCCTGGGAACCGTCATCCATTCAATTTCGTTCGGCTACATTCTGGCGGGGTGTGCCGTAATTTCGCTGAGCATCGGGGCGGGACAATGGCTGTGGATACTGGTGCCCCTGCTGGTGACGATCGGCGTCAAAGGAGCGAATCTGCTGTTCGCGTGCAGCCTATTGCTGTGGATGGCCTGGTACCTGACGCGCAGCCGCAACTTCCTGCTGATGTCCGGCCTGATCATGATGTTCGGGTATGTTGCTTTCGGTCTATACTTCGGTCTGGAACGCGGTGACTACCATGTGATCGGGTTCATGGGTGGAGTGAAGGGATTAATCTCAAACCCGATTGGTCATGGCCTCGGCACAGGCGGCAATTTTTCGATGCAAGGCATGCAGCACGTACGATGGGACGTCATGCAGCGCTTCGGCGTCGATTTTGCGGTCGAGAGTGCGGTCGGTGTACTGATCTATCAGATGGGAATTGCCGCAATCACGGTCTTCGCGGTCGTCGCATATTTGCTCAAGGAGGCTCCATTCGGCGTCAATGGGCCACAACGGCGCGACATCGCCCTGATCGGCCTTGCTACTGTCACGGTCAACGGAATTTTCCAGGAGGAAGCCTACACCTCTTATGCCTGCGGCCTCTTCACGTTGCTCTGTGCCGTCATTGTCGCGAATGGCTATCGTGCGGCCTCGACGTATGTGCCGAACAGCCAACGTCTGTCGGCGTATCTGCCTAACCGCGTGACGGCATGAAGCTCTGGCTGGGCGTCTGGGCGTGGGTGCTTTCGCTTGCCAGCGTGACCCATGCGGACGTACCAGCCGACCGCCTCGCCACGTTGGCCAAGGGCGTGAACATCATCAGCGTTTTCACCGAGACCCCGCTGACACACATATACGCCGACCTTGAACGAATCAAACTGGCGGGTCTCCGCCATATCCGAATTTTTGTCGATCCGGACTGGATTCTGCAGGAAGGTTCGTTGGGAACGACACGACTCGATCAGGTGGTGCAGGCCGCGGTCGCTGACGGTCTGGGGGTCATCCTCAGCATGACTTCATCTCAATATCCACCGGATGACAAAGCAACATCGCTGACCGTCAACCTATGGGGCGAGGCCTGGGACCATCTCGCGCGTCGCTACGGGGATTTGCCAGCATCGAAGGTGTTCTTCGAGCTGGCCAACGAGCCCACCATGGCGCCGGCGCGATGGAATACCGTACAAGAGGAATTCTGGAAGCGGGTGCGTCGCTATGCGCCGAAGAATACGATCTTGATGACTGGCAGCCCGGATTCCACTGTCTGGAGTTTAGGTGATTTATCGCCGATCGACGACGATGATGTCGCGTATACGTTTCATTTGTATCAACCAATGGTGTTCACGCACCAGGGGGCCGAATGGGACAGTAATTACACAGCAATCCGAGGACTGACATATCCTCCGAAGGCGGATAATGTGGCCATCGTCAAGCAGCACGTTCCAGCGGCTGAAGCGAACGACCTCTCGCAATATCTGGAGTCAGGCGCAGGCGCGATCCAAAAAGAGCTTTCGGTTGCCGAAAAGTGGGCGACTGCGCACCATGTTCATCTGGTGGTGACCGAGTTCGGGGTGTACAGGACGGCCCCACCCAATTCGCGCGCCGCCTGGTTGTCCGAAGCGAGACAAGGAATTGAGACGGCCGGATTTGGCTGGACCGTGTGGGAATACGATGGCGGATTTGGCATTGCACCTGACTTGAACAATTGTACGGCCGCGATGCGCGCGCTGGGTCTGTCTGCACCGAGTGGCAACAGCCACTGTCCTCGACAATAGCCGCAGGCCGAATAGTACGGACAACCACGTCCGACCTGCAATATCGGATGCGGTCGGCACAAATTGCCATAGATTTGGAGCTTCTATCGTGTTCAGAGCACTGCAATCAGCGCAGTCGATAGCCGACACTGCCGAATTTCCGGAACGCTTCACATTCACGCGTCCCGTGCCGTTCCAACGCGCGGCGGGCGCCTTTGTGGCCGTTTATGTCTTGTGCCTTTTGCCGTTGCTCATGGCGCAAAATCCGCCACTGCACGACTATCAGTTCCACATCGCGCGCATTGATATTCTCGCCCATTGGCACGACCCATCGGCATTGCGGAGCTACTATGACCTCGGCTCCTTCCTCATCCCGAATGTAGGGATGGATGTCATAGCGGTCCTGTTGGCCAAGCTGATGCCGGTAGAAACCGCGGGGATCGTCTTCATCGGCTTGACCTTGGCGCTCCAGTTGAGCGGTTGCATGGCGCTGTATCGGAGCATTCACGGTCACTATGGATTGTGGCCCCTCGTGGCCGGATTGTTCCTGTTCAACTGGATATTTCTCTTCGGCTTCCTGAACTACCTTTTCGGTGTGGGTCTGCTGCTGTGGGCGACCGCAATCTGGATATCCCTGAGCCGATCGGCGGTCTGGCCAAGGATCCTCTGGGGATCGGCATTCTCGGTGGCCTTGTTCTTCAGCCATGTGGTTGCCGTTGGGCTGTTCGCCGTTATCGTCGCTGGATACGAGTTGCAGCGAGCCGCCGCCATTTTTCGGGGGACGCCCGCTCTCGCAGTCCGCAATGTGCTCGTCGGCGCTTTGATCTTCGTATTGCCGATTTGCCTGTTCTTCGCCTCGACTACCGCCGCTGAAGGAGACGGCAAGACCAGCCACAGCATCACCAACCTGTTGCGGACGCCGGCGATTTTCTTCCGCGTGTTGTTGTCCGGGAATTGGACCATCGACATCGTGACGGTGGCCGTTACCGCCGCCTGCCTTGCCATCCTCGTGTTGCGTGGTCGCCTGATCGTTGCGCGGCCGATGTACCTGGCGATCACCCTGCTGATGATGACCTTCCTTGTCATGCCTCACGAGCTGTTCGGCGGTTGGGGTGCCGACACCCGAATACCGGTGGTGATTGTGTTTGTGCTGATTGCTTCGACCAGGCCCATCCTTCGCAACATGGCTTGGGAAAGGACGATTCTTGCAATTCTGGTTGGCGGCTTGATCTTCCAGTCTGCTGTGCTTTCTTACGACTGGCATGGCTATGACCGGGTCTATCGCAACTTCAGAACAGCGTTCACGCGACTCCCTGCCAACAGCGTGCTGTTCGTTGCCAGTGAAACACCACTGCCCTCGCTCCAGGACATCGATCTCTGGCTCTGGCATCCGCCGCTGGTGCATGTGGCGACCCTGGCCGTCTTGGACAGCCAGGCATTTGTACCCCAGCTCTGGGCTCAGCCTGGCCAGCAGCCGATCAGGGTCGCTGACCGTTATGCAGCACTGTATGCCTATCAGAACAAAGGCCCGATTGAGGTGGCAACTGCCCAAGCATTGAACGCCGCCGCGGAACGGATGCGAGAACTGCTCGCCGACGTTGAATTCGCTGGTCCCGCATACCTTCTTCTGATCAACCCGCAACGGTTGAACCTTCCGCTACCTAAGAATGCGCCCGTGATCGCTTCGGGACCACAGTTCATCATGATGGAGCTTGAGCGCCATCCGCTTCCAGACGATCGTAGTCGTCCCAATCTCGGTCGAACGTCGCCCTGACAGTCCGGCTGAACAGTTCTCACCCCCGCTCGAGTGGCCAGCAATCGATGCCCGCACCCGAGCGCGATCCAGACGGTACCCCGCAGGCGCCCTGCACGGCACAAAAAACCGGCCCGGCCGCTTGAAGCGACCGGGCCGCAAGGAAGGTCCGGGTTGACCTGGGCCATGAGCCCAATCGACGGGCGCGGGTGTTGGGGCAGCGCCAATCGATGGCGACCTGATCGCATGCCGGCAGGCCCGATGCTGTGAACTAGCTCACAGCCCGCACCGAAAAATTCAGCGCCGGTAGCGGGCGGCCGGATGCGTAGCCGGCAAGCGGTCACTCTCGGCGCGGAACAGCTTCTGGCGAAGCGTCCCCGGCGCGTATTCGCGCTTCATCATGCCGCGCGACTGCAGTTCCGGCACTACAAGATCGACAAAATCCTCCACGCATTCCGGCACCACCGTGCGGGACAGATTGAACCCGTCCACATCGGCTTCATCCACCCAGGCCTGCAGCTCGTCGGCAACCCGGGCCGGCGAGCCGACGATCGGTGCCTGACGGCTGCCCAGTACCATCATTTCCAGCAGCTTGCGCGGCGTCCATTCGGTGCCGGGACTGCGCACGGTGATGGCCTCCAGGCCGGAGGCCATGGCGTTGGTCTTGACGAAGCGGATCGGTTCATCGGGACCGTAGCGCGACAGGTCAAGGCCGACCGTGGCCGAGTAATGCGCCAGCGCCCCCTCCGGGCTGGCGTAGGCGCGGTATTCCGCCAGCTTGTCGCGCGCCTCGGCCTCGGTCGGCGCCACGACGGCGCTCGCGCCGACGAACACCAGAATGTCGTGCGGATCGCGGCCGAACGCCTTCGCCCGCGCGCGGATGTCGGCGACGATGTCCCGCACGTTGTGGCGGAACTGGCCGTTGACGAAGACGCACTCGGCGTGGGCGGCCGCGAACGCCCTGCCGCGCGCCGACGCCCCCGCCTGATAAAGCACCGGCGTCCGCTGCGGCGACGGCTCGGACAGATGTATCGCGTTCACCCGATAGTTACTGCCTTCGTGCTGCACCGGATGGACGCGCGCCGGATCGGCGTATTGCCGCCCTGCGCGATTGCGCAACACGGCGCCGTCTTCCCAGCTTCCTTCCCAAAGCTGATAGACCACCTGCATGTATTCCTCGGCCACGTCGTATCGGCTGTCGTGCTCCGGCTGTTCCGCCAGCCCCATGCCCCGCGCGGCGCTGTCGAGATAGCCGGTGACCACGTTCCAACCGATGCGGCCCTTGGTCAGGTGGTCGAGCGTGGACATTCGGCGCGCAAACGTATAAGGCGGCTCATAGGTCAGATTGCACGTGACGCCAAAGCCGAGATTGCGCGTCGCATAGGCCATCGCCGGGATCAGCAGCAACGGGTCGTTCACCGGGATCTGCACGGCGTTGCGGACCGACGCATCGGGCGAACCGCGGAACACGTCATAGACGCCAAGGATGTCGGCCAGGAACAGACCGTCGAACAATCCGCGCTCCAGCGTCCGCGCCAGTCCCACCCAATGCTCCAGATCGGTGTAATCCATCGAGCGGTCGCGCGGATGCGCCCACAGACCATGCTGGATGTGACCGACGCAGTTCATGTCGAACGCGTTGAGGCGGATCTGCCTGGGCATGCTACGGAAACAGACCCCGCGTGTTCTTGGCGCTGCGCACCTTCTCTACGCCAATCGCCATTGCCGCCGTGCGGTGCGGCACCCCATCGCGATCGACGCGCTTCATCACCTGGGTAAACGCGCGGTCCAGCACGTGGTAAAGCTTGCTCATCACCTCCGCTTCGTCCCAGAAGAACTGCTGAAGATCCTGCACCCATTCGAAGTAGCTGACCACCACGCCACCGGCGTTGCACAGAATATCAGGGACGACGAAAATCTCGTCCCGTCGCCGATCCAGCACTTCATCGGCATCCGGCGTTGTCGGACCGTTGGCCGCCTCAGCCAGCACGCGACACTGCAGCCTCGCCGCCATCGAGGCATCGATCACCCGTTCCACCGCCGCCGGCACCAGCACGTCACATTTCTGCACCAGCAATTCGCGCGGATCGAGCGACAGCTGATTCGAGAAGCCCGCCAGTACTCCATGCTGCCCCGCATGCTTCAACAGCGCCGCGACGTCGAACCCCCGAGGATCGAAGTAGCAGGCGGTATGGTCCGATACGCCGATAACCTTGAGGCCCCTTTCCGCGAGCGTCTCCGCGGCATAGCTCCCGACATTGCCGAACCCCTGCACAATGGCGGTTGCGCCGGCCGGCTGTCGGCCGATGCTCTCCAGCGCGCGCGCCACCAGATATGCCACGCCGCGACCGGTGGCCTCACGCCTCCCCTCGGTGCCGCCGGAGGCGACCGGTTTGCCGGTGACGATCTCGGTGACGGTTCGGCCCTGATACATGGAATAGGTGTCCATGAACCACGCCATGACCTGCTCGTTGGTTCCCATGTCCGGCGCCATGACGTTGGTGTGCGGTCCAACGAACGGGATCATCTCCTGCATATAACGGCGCGACAGATTTTCAAGCTCGTGACGCGACAGCGCGGGTGGATCGACCGTCACGCCACCCTTGGCGCCGCCATACGGCAGCCCGGCCAAGGCGCACTTCCAGCTCATCCAGATCGCCAGCGCCGCCACCTCGCCGATATCGACGCTGAGTGCGAAACGTGTGCCACCCTTGGTAGGGCCGAGCGTCAGATGATGCTGTACCCGGTAGCCCTGATAGACCGCGATACTCCCATCGTCCCGATGGATCGGGCATGAAACCGCGATCGCACGCTTCGGGTAAAGCAACCGTGCACGCTCGTCGTGCGGAATTTCGAGGTGATCGGCGATCACCTGGAACTGCTGTCGGGCCATGTCGAACACCGGCCCCGTATAGATGGTCATCAGCCGTCTCCTTCCTGGACGCGGGCAGGCCGAGTTGCATGCTCCCGACGGCTCGGGAATTATCGTTAGGGCCTGCAGCCTTCACCTTTATCTGGAGCATCACGTGTCATCCACAAGCACCACGGCGGAGCCCGTCACCGACGCGCATACTTTGCTGGGTCAGCGCAACCGCGACAGCGCGCTGGCCGATCCGGCCCAGTGGAACCAGGTGCTTGAGACCATACTGAACCACCGCTCGGTGCGCGGGTTCCTGCCGGACGCGTTGCCCCCAGGGACGCTCGAATTGCTAGTAGCCGCCGCCCAATCCGCCTCCACCTCGTCCAACTTGCAGTTCTGGAGCGTGGTCGCGGTGAAGGAAACCGAGCACAAATCGCGGCTGGCGGAGCTTGCCGGGCAACAGCAGTTCATCCGCGATGCGCCGCTGCTGCTGGTGTGGTTGGCCGATCTGTCGCGGCTGGACCGCATCGCAGTTGCACACCAGGTGCTTGTGGAAGGCACGAATTATCTGGAGGAGTTCATCGTCGGCATCGTTGATGCCGCGCTGGCCGCGCAAAGCGCGCTGATCGCCGCCGAATCACTCGGGCTAGGTGCGGTCTATATCGGTGCGATGCGTAACCTGCCGGAGCGGATAGCGGAGGAACTTCACCTGCCGCCGCACGTGTTCGCGGTGTTCGGCATGTCGGTCGGCTACCCGGATCCAGCCAAGGGGAGCGGCATCAAACCGCGCCTGCCGCAATCGGTGGTGCTGCATCGTGAGCGATACTCCACTGCTCCGCGCGGCGAGGCGATCGATGACTACAACGCGACGATGCGTGAGTTTCAGCGGGAACAGGGCATGAAGGCGATCGACTGGACGCAGCAATGCTTCAGCCGCGTGAAGGATGCCGAGGCGTTGCGCGGCCGCGACCGTATGCGCGAGGCCTTGCGCAATCTGGGTTTCGAACTGCGGTAATGGCAGCGTCCTTCCGTTATCAGAATTTGTCACCCCCGCGAAAGCGGGAACCAAGACCGACCGTGCATATGATGCCTGGGTTTCCGCTTTCGGGAGAATGACAAATTAGATCGGCAAATTGTCACCGCCGCAACTGAAACGCGCACAGTGCCAGCAGCATCAACGCCCCGCCGATCGCCTGCAGGGGCCTCAGTTCCTCGCCCAGCAGTGCGACGCTTGCCAGCGTGGACACCAGCGGTTCCAAATTCATGATCAGCGCCGTGCGGAATGCGCCGATTCGTGTGATCGAGATGAAGATCGTCAACACAGAGACCGTGCTGGTCACGCTCATGCAGACGAACGCCACCCAGCCGAACGCGCTCTCGGGCGCGTTCCAGGTATGCGTGAACAATGAGAAGGCCACGAAGATCGCGGCGGAGGGAACCAGCGAATACCAGGTGTTCAACCGAGAATCCGTGTTGTGGAGGCTTGCACGCGTGATCAGCAGCGACACGACACGCAGGATCGCCGCGGCAAATGCGCTCGCAACACCAAGCAATTCGACATCGCCGAGCCGCGCACCAAGCATCATGGCCAAACCGATGAACGCAGCAAGCGCAGTCAGGAATCCGCGCCAGCCCACGCGATCGATTCCGGTCGCTGCACCGGCGAGCCCGGTGAGCAGCGGATAGATGAAATAGGTCAGGATCGCGATCGAGAGGGGCAGCAACTGGACCGCCAGCAGCAGGCCGAATATGTTGGCGGCGAACATCGTGCCTACCGTAATCGAGACAAGGCGTTCGCGCCTGGTATGCCGCCGTGTCGGCGGTGCGATGCGCAACCAAACCCAGAAGAACATGACCGTCAGGACACCACGGGTGGTGACGAACGACAGCACGTCCATGCCGTCATTGAACACGATCTTGCCGAACACGTCGGCGGCGCTGAACGACAGCGCAGCGGTGATGCCCGGCAGCAAGGCGGCAAACTTGCGCTCGGCCGCGGGCGACATGGTACGGCTCATGCCGGCCGTTACTCCTCCCTTCCCTTGCGGGAGAGGGAGCAGTTCATCGGGGCGGTTCATTGGTCCGGTTTGATGCTCATGACTCTGCCAATACCCGCAAACAGGGCGGATCGGTCTCCGGGTCGACCTCGACCAGCGCGCCATCCGGCACCACATCGGTAATGTCGACGTCGAAGCCGGAGATCATGGTAAAGTCGGCGAGCGCCGCGCCCTGTACCATGATAGGATTGACCGTGTTGAGCACGAGCGCCGCCGGCATCACGCCGCGCACCGACATCTCGTGCAGCATCCAGGCAGTGGCCACGCCGCCCTTTGCCGCATCCAGCACGAGAATTCGCCCGACATAGGACCGACCCGCGAGCTTATGCTCCGGACGGCGGAACACGCCGTTGATGCGGTCAAGATCATAGCGCGCCGAGAAGCCATCTTTCGCGACAAGGGCACAACCGCGGACGCGCCCGCCCATCCCGGCGGCGGCGCGATATTCGTTCATGCGGTGATCCTGCCGGCGCACGCTGCATCGACGCAGGCCTGCATGGACAGCAGCGCGGGCCGATAGCCGTAACCACCAAGGATGTTGACCAGCTTTGCCGAATTGGTGGCTAGCGCCTGCCAGCCATTGGCCTCCGCCATCTCGCGTGCATAGCTTTGATAGAAGCACATGCCGGACAGGACGAGGCCGCCCGCTGCCTCAATGCGTGCGGTGACGCCGAGCCGATCGGCATCCGGCTTCACCTGCGGGCTGGTCACTACCAGCAGCGGTATCGTCGCGTGCCGACCGTCCAGCATGCCCGCGACATCCCGCATCTCGAGCAGGCTGAGTTGCGGGGAAGAAAATACCACGACATCCACCTTGTCGACCTGCCGGCTGTAGGAGTTTTTGAAGGCATGCAGATCGGCTTCGGTAATCGTCACGTTCGCCCGCAACGACGGATCGGCGATGTCGCTCAGACGCTCAGCCTCGGGCGTGACACCGACCATATGGAACAGCGCAACCGAGCCGTAGCTGGCCATCGCCGCACCGAAGTGCTTCAGTTCATCCGAGGTGGGAACACGATCGATGCCGATCATCGCCGGCACCTGCCAGTAGTCTCCGGCAATCCGGCCGACAACGCCGCCGAGTGCGCCCCAATCGTGCAGCTCCCGCGGCGTGATGGCAAGGTGCAGCAGCAGCGTGGCGCGCCGCTTCTCCGCCAGATGATAGCCGTAGCGCGGCGTTCGGCCGGTCAGGCCGGCGGCCAAAGCGGAAGGGCCCCCCTCGAAATTGGATCGTGCGCCAAGTACGCTGTTCGCGTAGATCACCACACCGGTGTCGCCGTACGCCATGTGCTCGCCGCGCACCGCCGGCATGATCGTCTGGTAGTTGATGCAGGTGTCCGTCATCAGCACACCCAGCGCCTGGAATGCCGCGATCGCGCGACGTTCCAGTCCCAGCATCCAATCCTGCTGTTTCAGCCGCGCGGCCGCCGCGAAGTCGGTGCCGCGCGGGTCGGTGATCGTGGGGATGCAGACCCGGCGCTGCCGCTCCGGCAGGCTGGCAAGCTTTTCCAGCCACTCGACGCCGGCGACGCCGAGCGATTCGGTATCGGCCATGATGTGCGCCTGTGATACCGAGACGAAATCCGCCGCACCGAGATAGGATCCGACACGGATCTGGTGCTGCATCGCCCATCGTCGTGCAGGACCACTTTCGCCGCCCAGCACGGAACGCTCCTCGTCGGTGAGATGCACTTTGGATCATGCCGGCGCGTGACTGCGCACCGGCTCTCCTGCCGTTGATTGGGGCCGGATGATGCTGGCTTCAGCCGGTCGCTGTCAAAAATGCCTCGACCACGCCAACGAAGCCCTTGGGGTTTTCCGCGTGGAGCCAATGTCCGGCATTTTTCAAGGTGACGAACCGTGCCCTGGGAAACAGCGACCGAATCGCCGGGCGGTGCTGGGGTTGGATGTAGTCCGATGCGGCACCAGCAATGAACACCGTCGGACCGGCATAGCGCAGATCATCCGGTGCATCCCACGCTTCGATCACCGGCAGCGCAGCGATGATCTCGGACAGGCCGATGCGCCAGCGCGGCGTCTCACCCAGTTGCAGGTTTTGGAGTAAAAACGCGCGGATGCCGGTATCGGGCACCGACGCCGCCAGCGCTGCGTCGGCCTGGCCGCGCGACATGCCACGCGACATCGGCAACGCTGCCATGGCCTCCGCGATCACGCGATGATGCGGCGGATAGGCCACCGGCGCGATGTCAGCAACGATCAGCCGTGCCGTCAGGTCCGGATGCGTGAGCGCCGCCTGCATTGCAACCTTGCCGCCCATCGAATGGCCCAGCAATGTCGCGGGCAGAGCGGACAGCCGATCCAGCGTCTCCAGCACATCGGCGGCCATGGTCGCGTACCGCATGTCGCCATCATGCGGGCTTGCGCCATGATTGCGCAGGTCCAGCGCGATCACCCGCCGTCTTTGCGCCAACTGCCGTTGCACGACACCGAAGTTGCGTGCGGCCCCGAACAGACCATGGAGCAGCGCCAGACTTTCACCCTGTCCCATTTCCGTGGCGTGCAGAATCATGTCCGTCTGCCAGGCCATGCCGCCGCGCCGACGCCGCCGATGATCAGCGCCGCCCCGAACAGCAGATCGGAAGTGAACGCCTCGCCCAAAATCAGATTGGCCAGGATCAGGCTTACCGCGGGCGTCATCAGGAATCCGACCGAAGAGACCACAGTGGGCAATGTCGCAGTCGCCTGCACCACGCACCAGGTACCGAACGGGCCGGCGAGCAGTCCGATGTAGGCCAGCGCAGCCCAGGACCCAGGCTGCGATCCCAGTGTTCCGTCGGGCGCATGCCATATCAGGAGCGGTGCCAGCATCACCGCAGCGACCGCAAAACACCAAGGCAATAACTGGAACATCGACAAATGCGGTCTGGCGGCACGGATTACGATGATCGCCACCGACCACGACAGCGCCGCACCCACCAGGAACACGTGGCCGACAAGGATATTGTGCGATGTCCAGTCGATCGCCCATGGACTCATCAGCACCACGACGCCGACAAGGCCGAGCCCTGCTGCGATCCAGCGGCGCAACGGTATGCGCTCGCGCAGGAAAATCAGCGACAACGGCACCACCCATATCGTCGTGGTGTTGGCCAGGACCGCGGTGCGCCCTGCTGGGACCCACGCCACCGCTTCGTGTGCAAGGGCAAAATAGCCGCCGAGCTGGAACACGCCGACCGCCATCAGAGCGGGTAGGTCTGCTCGATGCGGCAACCTCAGCGTGCCGCGCAACATTAATATTGTTGCGATGGTGAGGCAGGACAGCACCGCGCGCCCTTCTGCGAACCAAAGCGGTGTGCTACCGAGGCTCAACGCAATCTTGGTAAGCGGCCACGCGCTGCTGAGCAGGACGACCGATACGGCGAGCTGCACCAGGCCTGCCGTCGGCATGCTGTTCATGCTGTCCAGTGTACCGCTTGCCGCGGATCGCGAAACGTCAATTGAGCGCAACATAAATCGTCGGATGACCTTCTCACTCATCGGCCGCTGTCCGCGCACAGGCCAATTCGGTGCTGCCGTCTCCACGTCCTCGATCGCAGTCGGCGCGCGTGTCGCATTCTGTTCGGCTGGTGTCGGCGCCGTGCTGACCCAGCATCGCACCGATCCGCGCCTGGGGCCACGCGGCATTGCCTTGTTGCGTTCCGGTTGCTCGGCACAGCAGACGGTGGACGCACTGGTGGCATCCACGCAGCATGCCCATTGGCGCCAGATCGCCGTGCTGGATGCCGCGGGTGACAGCGCAGCCTACAGCGGGGCGCGCATCCGGCCGGAGATGAGCGAAGCGGCCGGACAGGATGCCTGCGCGATCGGGAATATTTTGGCCAACGCGCGCGTTCCTGCCGCCATGCTGCTCGCATTCCAATCCGATCCGACGGCGCCACTGGCGGAACGGCTACTGCATGCGCTGGAGGAGGGGCTCGCCGCCGGCGGCGAGGACGGGCCGGTGCGCAGCGCGCATCTGCTGATCGTAGAGCATGAAAGCTTCCCGTTGGTCGACCTGCGCGTCGATTGGCATGACCGGCCGATTGCCGAACTGCGGGATTTGTGGAACCACTACGCGCCGCAGAGTGGCGAGTACCTGTTACGGGCGCTCGACCCTGATCACCCGGCGATCCCCTGATATTCAAATGGCACTTGCAATTGTCGCGACATTCCGGTAATTGCGGGACCCATGGCACCGATGCAGATCATCTCGGCCTCACGATTTTGGTACCGCTGGTACATACCGGCGGCCTAGGATCGTGCACATTTAGCAGGACCCCGAAGCCGCCCCGCCAAGGCGGCTTTCGCATTTCTGCACCACTGGAAATCGGATTGCGCCAAGGCGGGAGCGGCCTCTCAAATGAAGGAGGCTCGCATGCACACGTCCCAGTTCGACTTCGATGTGATCACCGGACCATCCGTGGCCGAGGATCGCAAGCCGGCTACACCGCAATCCCCTCCACCCGCGCAGCCGGCGTCCCAGGACCCGGCGCCGCAGCGATCGCGCTGACGCGTCATGTCCTGGTCACCGAAAGGCTGGCGTACCTGTCCGATTGCACAGGCGCCGCACTATCCCGATTCGGCAGCACTTGCCGCGGTCGAGACCGAACTCCGCACCGCACCGCCACTGATCTTCGCCGGCGAGGCGCGCGCCCTGAAGGCGCAGCTTGCCCACGCCGCAGCCGGCGAGGCGTTCCTGCTGCAAGGCGGGGACTGCGCCGAATCCTTTGCCGAATTCCACGCCAATTCGCTGCGCGACACGGTCAAAGTCACTGCTGCAGATGGCGGTGGTCCTCAGCTACGCGGCAGCCGCGCCGGTGGTGAAGGTTGCGCGCATGGCGGGGCAATTTGCCAAGCCGCGCTCGCAACCGACCGAAACGGTCGATGGCATTACGCTGCCCTCCTATCGCGGCGACATCGTCAACGACATCGCGTTCGATCCTGTCGCGCGCACGCCCGATCCCGCCCGCATGACGCGTGCCTACAACCAGTCCGCCATCACGCTCAATCTGCTGCGCGCCTTCACGCAAGGAGGCTTCGCCGACCTGGCGCGTGTACAGCAATGGAATCAGGCGTTCATTGCGGCATCCCCGCAGGGCGAACGCTATGGCGAACTGTCGCGGCGCATCCAGGAATCGCTTGGCTTCATGGCGGCCTGCGGCCTGACGCCGGCGAACGTGCCGCAGCTTCGCTCGACCGAGATTTATACCAGCCACGACGCGATGCTGCTGAACTATGAGGAGCCGCTCGCCCGCCAGGACAGCCTGACCGGTGACTGGTACGCCTGTTCGGCGCATTTGCCGTGGATCGGCGAACGCACGCGCCAGGCGGATGGTGCGCATGTCGAATTCCTGCGCGGCGTTGCCAATCCGCTGGGACTGAAATGCGGCCCGGCGATGACGGCGGACGAACTGCTGCGGCTGATCGACATCCTCAACCCGGCCAATGAACCGGGGCGACTGACGCTGATCACGCGTTTGGGCGCCGATCGGATCGGTGCGGGTCTGCCGCTGCTGATCCGCACCGTGCAGCGTGAGGGGCGCAGTGTCGTCTGGTCGTGCGATCCGATGCACGGCAATACCGAGACGGCGGGATCAGGGCACAAGACGCGCCCGTTCGATCGCATCATGACCGAACTGCGCGACTGCTTCGCGGTGCATCGCGCCGAGGGCAGCCATCTGGGCGGGATGCATGTGGAGATGACCGGCAAGGATGTCACCGAATGCACCGGCGGCGCGCAACGGATCGACGAGGCGGCACTGGCCGATCGCTATCACACGCACTGCGATCCGCGGTTGAACGGATCGCAGGCGCTGGAACTTGCGTTCCTCGTCGCCGATCAGATCAAGGACGAGCGTGACAGATCGCGAATACGCTCGGCCGAACAGCACACCGGCGCTATGCGCGCGTTCAGTCCGGCTTGAAGTCCATCGCCGCGCCGTTCATGCAATAGCGCTGCCCGGTCGGGCGCGGACCATCGTCGAACACGTGGCCGAGATGGCCGCCGCAGTTGCTGCAATGGACTTCGGTGCGCGTCATGAACAGGCTGCGATCCTCGGTGGTACCGACGCCACCATCCAGTGGCTGATAGAAGCTCGGCCACCCGGTGCCGCTTTCAAACTTGGTGTCGGACGCGAACAGGTCCTGTCCGCAGCCCGCGCAGACGAACCTGCCGTGCCGCTTTTCCGCGTTCAGCGGACTGGTGCCGGCGCGCTCGGTGCCGTGCTTGCGCAGCACCTGGTACTGGGAGGGCGACAATTTCGCGCGCCACTCTTCTTCGGTGAGCGTGACGGGAAACGTCTCCGGGTCCGTTGCGTGCGACGAGCCGAACAGCCGCATGGGCCTGCCTCCTCGGTTCATGGTTGACAATAGTATAGTGTGTCGGCGGTTGCTTTGGGAGGACTCGGATGACGGCGTTTCGTGACGCATTGCAGCCAGTGCTGCCGGACGATGCGGCCGATGCCGTGCTGGCAGGGCGCGTCTGGCGACCCGATGTCGGCGGGCCGTCGGTGGTTGCGGTGCGCAACGGTGCGCTGGTCGATGTGTCAGCTGCCTTTCCCACCATGCGGGACCTGTGCGAGGCGGACGATCCCGCCGCTTCTCTGCGCGCGGCGCAGGGCGGGACCATCGGCGAACTGGACGCGATACTGGCGAACACGCCGGTGGAGCGCAGGCGTGGCAGCGTGCCGTGGCTGTTGGCGCCGATCGATCTGCAGGCGATCAAGGCCGCTGGGGTGACTTTCGTGGTGTCGATGATCGAGCGCGTGATCGAGGAACGCGCCCGCGGCGATCTGAATGCCGCCGTAGCGATCCGTGCCGAGGTGAACCGGCTGGTCGGCGACGATTTGGCAAAGCTGAAGCCTGGGTCGGAGGAAGCCGCGCACCTGAAGCAGGTGCTGATCGAGCAGGGAGCGTGGAGCCAATACCTGGAAGTCGGCATCGGCCCGGATGCGGAGATCTTCACCAAGGCGCAGCCGATGGCCGCGGTCGGCACCGGCATGGACGCCGGCATCCATCCGAAATCGTCGTGGAACAACCCCGAGCCGGAAGTGGTGCTGGCCGCTTCGTCATCCGGCCGCATTGTCGCCGCCACACTGGGCAACGACGTGAACCTGCGCGACGTGGAGGGGCGATCCGCGCTGCTGCTCGGCAAGGCGAAGGACAATAACGCGTCCTGCGCGATCGGGCCGTTCCTGCGATTCTTCGATGCGCGGTTCACGCTGGACGACATCCGCCGGACGACGGTCTCGCTGCGCGTCGAAGGAACCGATGGATTCAAACTGGAAGGTGCGTCTTCGATCGCCATGATCAGCCGGGACCCGGCCGATCTGGCGGCGCAGATGGTGAACGAGCATCACCGCTATCCGGACGGTGCGGTGCTGTTCCTGGGCACCATGTTCGCGCCGGTGGAGGACCGGGACGCGGCGGGCCAGGGCTTCACACACAAGACGGGAGACATCGTGACGATCGCGGCGCCGAAGCTGGGCCGGCTGGTGAACCGCATGATGCCGACGGATCAGTGCGAGGCGTGGCGCTTCGGCGTCGGCGCACTGATGCGCAATCTCGCGGGGCGGGGACTGCTTAAGTAAGAATTCACCACAAAGACACGGAGACACGAAGATCTTGGTGCCTTCGTGTCTTTGTGGTGATTCGTCTTACTTAACTCAGCACCGCCTCGGTCTTGCGCTTGATCAGATCGAAGTCGATCTCCGCCCCCAGTCCAGCTCCGGTCGGCGCGTGCAGCAAGCCCTCCTTGTCGATCTGCAGGTCCTTCGCCATGCCGTACTTGTGCGCGCCGTCCGGCAGCAGCACTTCGAACATCGTCGTGTTCCTGATCGCCATGCAGAGATGCAGATTGGCAAGGTTGTTCAGCGAATTGCCGGAATGGTGGATCTCGTATTTCAAATTGAATGCCTCCGCGAGATGTGCGGTCTTCAGCATGGTGGTGAGCCCACCCTTGTTCGGGATATCGCCGCGGAGATAGTCGGTGGCGCGCTCGGTCAGCCAGATCGGATAAGTGTCCAGCCCCCCGGCCGGAAACTCTGTCGCCATGATCGGTATATCCAGCTTCTCACGCAATTTCACGTAATTGTAGATGTCCTCATCAGACATCGGATCTTCGTACCAATAGTAGCCCATTTCTTCGATCGCGCGGCCCACGCGCAACGCGTCGGTGTAACTGTAGCTCCAGGTTGAATCCAGCATCAGCCGGAAGTCGTCGCCGACCGCCTTGCGCACCGCCTGGCACACCTTGATGTCCTGGTCAGGATCGCGCGGCGGATGGATCTTGTAGGCGCGCCAGCCGTTGGCCTTGAAGGTCTGGGCCTGATCGACATAGGCGGCGATGTCGGGCAGCACCTGCGAACTCGCATAGCCGAGGATCGAGGTGCGGAATGTGCCCATCAGCGCATGCACCGGCAGTTCGGCGATTTTGCCGGCGAGGTCCCATAGCGCGACATCAACCGCGCCGATCGTACGATAGCTGACGATGCGGGAGACCAGACGCATTCCGGCATGGATGCGTTCGCGGTCCAGCGGGTTCTGCCCGATCAGCATCGGCTTCAGCGAACGGATCAGCTGGGGACCGTCCATCGCCGCCGGATTGGTCGCCGCACCGAGAAACGCGTGGCCCTCCAGTCCCTCATCGGTATGGATGCGCAGCAGACCCAGACTGGACGAACTAGAAGCCATCGCTCCGAGGTGATAGCGCGTCGCTGGAATGCCGTCCCAGGTGAAGATGGTCAGTGTAACGTCGTCGATTTTCATCATGGATCCTCCCAATTCACCGTCATCCCCGCGTCTCCCTCATCCCCGCGTCACCGTCATCCCCGCGTCACCGTCATCCCCGCGAAAGCGGGGACCCAAGGGCCACAGCAGTGAACATCGCCTGGGTCCCCGCTTTCGCGGGGATGAGGGAGACGCGGGGATGACAAATGGAGCGGTTGGCAACGCGTGAAGCGGCTAAAGACTCCGATGCGTCCCGTCGCAGCGGGGCTTGTTGCCACTGTTCTTGCAGCCGCAGAATGCGATCGTCGCCGCCTCCTCCGCCTTGAACTCGACCGGGCTGAAACCGCTGCCCTTGTGTGACCCGTCACAGAACGGCTGGTTACCGCTCTTGCCGCAAGCACACCACCAATAGGATTTGCCGGCCTCCACCTCCATCCGGTACGGGCTCTTCTGCGCGACGACCGGTTGAATGCCTGACATTCTCTGTCTCCCTTCGAGTTTGGTTCAGTTGGCCCGGACTTCCGCCCAGGTATCGTCCAGCGTGCGCTGCAAACACGCCGCCATGTCGTCGACCTCCTCCTCCGTGATGATCAACGGCGGCGAGAACGCGATGCGGTCGCCGATGAACCGCGTGATGAGGCCGTGCCCACGTGCGTGTCCATCAGCTATCCGGCCCACGCCCCGCGACGGATCGAACGGCGTGCGTGTCGCCTTGTCGGCCATCATCTCCATCCCGGTCAACAGGCCGACGCCGCGCACGTCGCCAACCAATGGATGATCGGCGAACTTCGCCAGCACCTGCTGCATGTACGGCCCAACGCGCTGCACGTGGCCCACCATGTCCATCTCTTCGTAGATGCGCAGCGTCTCCATGGCGACCGCGGTGGTGACCGGATGGCCGGCATACGTAAACCCGTGCGCGAAATTGCCGAGCTTTCGACTTTCATCCAACATTGCCTGGAACACACGCTCATTGATCAGCAGCGCCGAGATCGGCTGCATCCCCGCCGACAGCGCCTTGGCGCAGGAAATCATGTCGGGTTGCAGGTCGTAGGTCTGGCTGCCCCACATGGTGCCGGTGCGACCGAAGCCGCAGATCACTTCATCGGCGATGAACAGCACGTCGTGCTTGCGCAGCACCGCCTGCATCTTGTCCCAATACGTACGCGGCGGAATGAGCCCGCCGCCGGCGCCCATCACCGGTTCAGCGATGAAGCCTCCAACCGTCTCGGAACCTTCCGCCACGATCAGTGCCTCCAGCGCGTCGGCCATACGCGTCGCGAACTGCTCCTCGGTCTCGCCGTCCTGGTGCAGGCGGTAGTAGTGCGGGTACTCGGTGTGACGGAAATCCGGGAACGGCAAGCCGAAATCGGCGTGCATGTCCGCCTTGCCGGATGCGCTGATCGAAGCCGATGTGCTGCCGTGATAGCCCATCCTGCGGCCGATTATCTTCCGTTTGTTCGGCTTGCCGATGGCGGCGTGGTAATACCAGACCAGTTTGATCGCCGTGTCGTTGGCCTCGGAACCCGAGCATTGGAACAGCACCTTGCTCATCGGCACCGGCGCGATCTGCAACAGCTTCTCCGCCAGATCGACGCCCGGCTCGTTCGTGGTGCTGCGATAGAGGTGCGCGTAGCCAAGCTTGCGCATCTGGTCGTACGCCACGCGGGCCAAACGCTCGGACGCGAACCCGAGCGACGCGCACCACAGCCCCGCCGCCGCATCCAGAAACTGCTGGCCGGAATTATCCCACAGATAGATGCCCTGGCCACGCGAGATCACCACGGGGCCGTGCTCGAGATGCTGCACCAAATCGGTCTGCGGATGCACGATCGAGGCGATGTCGCGCGCCTTCACCGAGTTGGGAGCCACGTGGGTCATCCTGCGATCCTCCGTCAGACTGCTTTTGCGCCGTAGTCCCGTCGCGCGGCCATGGGGGTAACGTATCCGTCCAGCAGGTCTTCGGAAAGACGCGCACGTTCGCGTCCCGATGGCGGGCCGTAGCCACCGGAGCCGGGCGCCTCGATCACCACCAGCGAACCCGCCGGCGCAATGAAGCCGCCCTTGCTGATGAGTTTGCGCGCGTTGCCGTTCGGCGGGATCAGTTCCAGCCGCGCAGGTGCGCCGGCGTTGCCGCCATCGAGACCAAATGGCGGCGTGACGGTGCGTTCGCAACAGACCGCGGCATGAGCCTGACGTTCCAGCACGCGCCACACCCGGCGCACACCAAGTCCGCCGCGCCAGGTGCCCGCGCCGCCGCTGTCAGCCACCAGAGCATACTCCTCGACGCGCAGGGGAAAGCTCATTTCGATGATCTCGATCGGCGTGTTCATCATGTTGGAGACGGTGCTGGCGACGGCGTTGATGCCGTCCTTCACCGGCCGCGCGCCGAAGCCGCCCTTCACCGATTCGTAGCTGACGTAGCGCTCGTCGGTCCGGTAGTCGGTGCCGCCGAATGTCATTACAGCCGATGTGCCCTGCGAGCCGGCCATCACCGTGTGCGGCGTGAAGGCAAACATCGCCGCCATCACCATGTCCGCGACGCGGTGCGATATCTCATGGTTCGCGTAAACCACCGGCGCGGGCAACTGCGCGTTCACCACCGAACCAAGCGGTGCGGTCACCGTCACCGGACGCCAGCAGCCTGAATTTGGCGGAATCAAACTCTTCGGGTCGGCGATCATCTTCAGCGCGCAGAACACGCCCGATGCGGTGACGGTGAGCGGGGCGTTCATCGGCCCGGGAACCTGCGGATCGGAGCCGGTGAAGTCGGCGGTGATCGTGTCGCCGTGTTTGGTGATGCGGAGCTTCACAGTGAAGGTCTCGTCTTCGGTTTCGCCCGGCGTGATGATGCCGTCGCCGTCGAAGATGTCGGTAAATTCCGCCTCGCCGTCGGGCAACGCGCGCAACGCCGCACGCATCATGGTTTCGGAGTAGTCGAGTACCTCCTGCATGATGTCGAGCAACGTGTCGCTGCCGTATTTGACGGCCAGGGCCTCGAGCCTTGCGGCGGCCCGCCAATTCGCCGCGACCTGAGCGCGCAGGTCGCCAAGCCGCTCGGTCGGCGTGCGGACGTTGGCGAAGATGATGGCCTCGATCGACGGGTCCGGCTTGCCGTCGCGATACAGCCGGATCGGCGGCAGGCGCAGACCCTCGCCGTAGATTTCCGTCACCGCGCCGTAGCTGCCAGGGGTGGCACTGCCGATGTCGGGCCAATGCGCCCGCACGCAGCCGAGGCCGAGCAGACGGCCCTGGTGGAATGCCGGCGCCACGACATTCACGTCCGGCAGATGCGAACCGCCCTGGTACGGGTCGTTGTGGATAAACACGTCGCCCGGTGCGACATCGGGAAACGCCTTCACCACCGCGCGCACCGCATCCGGCATCGAACCGAGATGGATCGGCAGGTCCGGTCCCTGCGCCACCATATTTCCCGCCACGTCGAAAATGCCGCAGGAATAGTCGCCTGCGACTTTCAGCAGTGGCGAATAGGCGGTCTTCGCCAGGACGATCTTCATCTCCTCGGCCGCGCAGGTGAGCGCGTTCTTCACCACCTCGAAGCGGGCCGGGTCGGTCTTCAGGCGTTGCATCGTACGGTGTATTCCTTCGACCGTCATGTTGCTTAGGACCGTCATGGCCGGGTCAAGCCCGGCCATGACGCCTGGTTAACGTTTGGATGCAGATAGCCGTATATACCCCAGATCATCGATCCGCGCCTGCCACGCAGGCGGCACAACTGTTGTCGAATCCATCGCCTCGATGATCGCTGGACCAACAATGTGCGTGCCTGGCGTGAGCCCGTCGCGCCAATGCACCGTCGTCTTCGCGAAGCCGGTCTCGGCAAACCATACCTCGCGGCTGTGCGTCCGTTTGCTCGCGGGATCGGCACGTTGCGCCAGCACCAACTCCGGCTGGCAACCGATTGCGGTCGATCGAAGGTTGACCAGTTGCACAGGCTCCGAACGGTTGGCGTGGCCATAGGTCTGTTCGTGTCTGGCATGGAAAGCGGCCGCAAGATCGTCCAGCGTGGCGCGGGTGATATTACCATCCGCAATCGGCACCGTCAGCTCGTACGCCTGCCTGCGATAACGCACGTCGGCCTGACGCAGCAGCACCTGGCGCTCCGGCGGAACCCGTGCCGCACGCAGCATTTCGATCCCTGCGCGTTCCATGTCGGCGATGACGTCGCCAACGCGCGCAGGATCGATGCTCGCAAGATCCGCGTACAACGTGCGCGAATAGTTCCGCTTCAGATCACTGGCAACCAGTCCAAGCGCCGAGAATGCGCCTGGCGCGGGCGGCACGATCACTTCCGGAATCTGCAGCTCCGCCGCAAGCGACACAGCGTGCACCGGGCCCGCGCCGCCGAATGCAATGAGAGAGAACTCCTGCGGATCGTACCCGCGCTCGGTCGATACGATGCGCAGCGCCTGCGCCATGTTGCTGTTGACAACTTCGATGATGCGCGCTGCAGCCTCGGGAACCGACAAAACAAGTGGCCGCCCGATCGCCCCATCGATCGCGCGCTCCGCCGTCGCGAGATCGATCCGCAGACCACCGCCGAGCAATGCCTCGCGATCCAGATAGCCCAGCACCACATCCGCATCGGTCACCGTCGGCAATGTTCCGCCGGCGCCGTAGGCGGCAGGACCGGGGTCCGCACCCGCGCTGTGCGGACCCACCTTCAGCGCACCGCCCGGATCGATCCAGGCGATGGAGCCGCCGCCCGCACTTACTTCGGCAAGATCGATCACCGGCACGCGAAGCGGATGTCCCGTGCCATGCATCCAACGGTTGGCATGACCGGAACCACCGACCTCGTACTCCGCGGTCACCGCGACTTCGCCATTCGCAATCACGCTCGCCTTGGCCGTCGTGCCGCCCATGTCAAAGGAGATCAGATTGGGACGATCGAGCTGTCGCCCGGCCAGCGACGCCGCGATGACACCCGCGGCGGGACCGGATTCCACCGCTATCGCCGGCATGCGCAACGCCTCGTCGATGTCGAGCACACCGCCCGATGAGCCCATCACATGCAACTTCGGCAAGCCTAGTCGCGCTATGGCGGATTGCAGCCGGTCCAGATAGGAGGCCAGCACCGGACCCACCACCGCACACACCGCTGTCGTGCTGGCCCGTTCAAATTCGCGAATTTCCGGCAATACCTCGGACGACAGATACACTCCAACGTCAGGCAACGCCGTGCGCAATACCTCACCGACGCGCCGTTCGTGCGCATCATTCAGGAACGAGAATAACAAGGACACCGCGACGGTCTGCAATCCCGCATCGCGGATCGCCTCGATCAACGAGGAAAGTTCGTTCTCGGCCAGCGGCAGGACCACCTCGCCCTGTGCATCGATCCGCTCGGTGATCTCGAACCGCCAGCGCCGAGGCACCAGAACAGCAGGCGCATCCTGCAATAGGTCATAGAGATCGGCGCGCGAGGAGCGTCGCAGTTCGAGGATGTCGCGAAAGCCCCGGGTCGCGACAAAGCCGGCACGCGCCCCCTTGTTCTCAAGCAGCGTGTTGGTGACGACGGTTGTCGCGTGCGACAGCAGCGAGACATCGGCTGGATCGATGCGGTTGGCGTCCAGCGTTTGGCGGATGCCATCGATCACCGCCTGGCCGAAATCGTGCGGCGTGGTCGGCAATTTGGCGATCGCGATGCGGCCCGTATCTTCGTCCACCAACGCTACGTCGGTAAAGGTGCCGCCGATGTCGATGCCGATCCGCCACGCCATTCGGTCAACCCCTGCCGGTGCGGCAGCAGCATAGGTGCCAACCATTCGCGCCGCCAATGCCCGGGACAATGCGCGCGCCAACGGACGCCATTGAGACCTGCGTCACCACCGCGCACACTGGTGGTCCATGCGCCAATTCCGCGACCGCTGCTCAACCACCGACGGTATCTCCCGCCTGATGCTGTTCTTCGCCATAGTTTATACGGTGGAAGGTATCGGCCAGGCGAAGGTCGGCGTGATCTGGCAGCCCCTCACCCATTACCTGAAGGAAAGCCAGAACTGGACGCCGGTGCAGATCGCCACCTACCTCGCGATCCTGGACGTGCCGTGGATCATCAAGCCGCTCTACGGCACGCTCTCCGACTTCCTGCCGCTGTTCGGCTATCGGCGACGCAGCTACCTGCTGCTGGCCAACGCCGGCGCGATTGCGGCCTTCCTGTGGACCACCCAGGTTCTGGCACCAGCCTCGATCGTGTTCGCACTGCTGCTGACAGCGATCGCCATGGCCATCTCGAGCACCGTGTGCGGCGCGTTGCTGGTTGAAAACGGACAGAAGCACAACGCAAGCGGAGCGTTCATCAACCAGCAGTGGCTGTGGTTCAACGTCGCGGTGATGGTCGCATCGCTGCTGGGCGGCCAACTGATCGAACACCTGTCGCCGGAGGGCGCTCTGCACGCGGCGGCGGCCATCGCAGCGATCGCCCCCGGCGCGATCATCGTCAGCTGTCTCTCCTTGGTCGAGGAGGAGCCGGCGGGGATCAACATTGCCGAGTTCCGCCGCGCACTGCGCGGGTTCCTCGACACGTTCCGATCGCGCACGCTCTGGCTGATCGGCGCCTTCCTGTTCTGCTACTACTTCAGCCCGGGGTTCGGCACGCCGCTCTATTTTCACATGACCGACCACCTGCGGTTTTCGCAGGGCACCATCGGCATGCTGTCGTCCGTCAGCGCCGGCGGTTGGATCGCGGGCGGCCTGATCTACCGGTTCCTGCTGCGCGGCATGACATCGCGCGCAATGCTCAACCTGAGCATCCTGTGCGGCACGCTCGCGACATTGGCGTTTCTCGGCCTGGTCGATGAGACCAGCGCGATCGTGGTGTATTTCCTGAATGGCGTTGCCAGCATGATCGCCAACATCGCCACACTCACGTTGGCCGCCGATCACTGCCCCAGACGCTCCGAGGGTTTTGCGTTCGCGGCACTGATGTCGGTGATCAATCTGGCGACACCGCTCTCGGACACGATCGGCGCATTTCTTTATCAGCAGGTGTTCTCCGGCCGGCTCGCGCCGCTGATCGTGGCATCGGCCGCGTTCACCGCCTTCGTATTCGTGCTGATGCCGTTGCTCGACCGTGGAATTGCGCGAACACAACCCGGTGCAATGCGATGAAGGAAAAGAGAGAGCAGGCATGCGCCAGTCGGGGTAACCGCGCATGCCTGCTCCTACAAGCGCCGTGCCGACCAGTGGGGACCGAAATACGAGGTTCCGCGGAGGGACGTAAATCGGGTCTGGTCTGCACCGGTGGCGCCCGCAGTTATGCCACCCGTCGTTGCGGAGACTGCGGCCGGAAGTTTCGTGCCGCGGGAAATTTATATTCCGGCGCGGAAGGCTGCGGAACAGGAAGGATGCTCCGCCAATTCCGGACGAAAATCCGTCTCCAACCCGGTTGCTTCTGTCGCAGATTTCCGGCGAATTTTGGCAGGTACTTTACGCCGAGTTTTCGGTTTTGTTCCTCAGGGCGACCGACCCCGCCGCTGCCGCAATACGGTGACCCCACCAAAGGCACCGGCCTTCCGCTGTGGGCTGTCGGGCTCCTCGGCTTGCAGGACGCTCTGATACTCGCAGGTCATCACATACGCACCGACGCGCAGCAGCGCACCGTGGGAGAGTGGCGTCGTCCCCGCCAATCGCCGGTTGTCGACAAAGGTGCCATTGGTCGAATTCAGGTCGGTGACGCTGACCGCATCGCCGGCGACATCGAGCCGGCAATGGGCTCGCGAAACCTCGGCGGCCTCGAACAGCAGCGCGCTCGGCGCGGCCCTGCCGATGGTCAGCGAACCCGCGGGCAGCGCCACCCGGCGCACCGCCGATTCCGGCTGCAGTATCACCAGATGATGCCGTGGCTCCGCGGCAGCCTGGCGCAGCATCCCTTGCGCCGGACGTAGGCTCAATGTTGCATCGTCCGAGGCATCGTCCGCCATGTCCGATGCACCGGCCGGCAGGGTCGCCGCGAGGCTGCGTGCAACCTCCGGCAATGCCGCGGCGGTGATGCCGAGCGCCTCGTGGAATCGCTCCGCAGCCGATTCCGAGAGCGCAACGCGCAGCGACTTGCCGGGCTGGCGCTCGAGCAATCCAAGCCCGATCAGGTAGGCGATGTGATCCCGCGTTGTCTGAAAGTTCTGACCGGTCAGCGTGAGCAGGCTGGCGGCCATCTGATCCGCCAGAATGCCGTGCCCGCTGCCGGCAAAGGCGGAAACGCCATACTGCACTTCGATCGCCATATGCAGCAGGGACCAGTGCGAAATCGAGGTCAGATGACGGATCGCCTCCACCCGGCGCGCCCTCGACAGGTTCATCGCATCGAAGATGCGGTCCAGTGCCAGACGCCTCGGCTCGTGGTAGCGGGCGAGCGATTGCAGGATGATGGTCCTCTGTTCCGCATCGAGGCTGCGTGGCGTCGCGACACGTGTCGCCGGATCGAGCACCGCGGCAGTGGCGCAGAGCTCTTTCGCCAGCGCCAGCAGATGACGATCGAACTGATCGAGAAGCGCCGCGGTCGGAACGACGACGGAGCGGGCCGCCAGCGCACCGGCCGGAGGATCGATCGCACAAAGTTCCAGGTCACGAATTTCAAGGATGCGTTCCTTGACGGTCGAATTGTCCAGCAGGAACACCTGCTTGACCAGCCCATACAATTCGCCGACCGCGACGCCCTCCCGACCGTGGGTGCAAAGATGCGTAACGATATGCCACTGCGCCCGCCTGAACAGTTGCGGGAAATGCGCGTGCCAGATCGCCTGATAGGAGGACAGGAAACGAACGACTTCGCGTTCCGCCTGCATCGAGCCGCTCCGTGGTAGCCCAGTCAGTCCGTTGCAGACTAGACAACACAGACAGCGAACGCAAAAAAGCCTGATGTACGCGATAATTCCGCGAAACCGGGGCGAAAGGCGCCTCGCGGCGTACCGCATGCCCGGTCAGGCGATATCGTCCGACCAGCAGTTCGGCCGCCAACGTGATGGTGCCGGTCTGCTGGTGTCACCTGCCCCGCTGCGTGGCCGGGACCGCATCGCGCACTGCGACGCCACGCTCGTACCACGGCCTGCTGAGGCGCACGAGCCGAACCACCGACAGCATGACCGGGACTTCGACCAGCACGCCGACCACGGTCGCCAGTGCAGCGCCCGACTGGAACCCGAACAGCGCGATCGCGGTCGCCACGGCAAGCTCGAAGAAGTTCGATGCGCCGATCAGCGCCGAGGGGCCGGCGACGCACCATTCGACGCCGAGCCGGCGATTGAGCCAGTAGGCGAGCCCCGCATTGAAGTAGACCTGCACCAGGATCGGGATCGCCAGCAGCAGGATGACCAGCGGTTGCCGGACGATTTGCCCGCCCTGCAGGCCGAACAGCAGGATCAGGGTGAGCAGCAGTGCGGCGAGCGACACCGGACCCAGACGCCGCAACGTCCGCCGCAGCGCCGCCTGTCCACCGGCGGCAAGCAGCGCCTGCCGCCAAAGCTGGGCGACAATCACGGGCACCACGATGTACAGCACCACGGACAACAGCAACGTGTTCCAAGGCACGCTGATCGAGGACAGTCCTAGCAGTAGCCCGACAATCGGCGCGAATGCCACCACCATGATCGTGTCGTTCAGCGCGACCTGGCTCAGGGTGAAGTGCGGCTCGCCGTCGACCAGATTTGACCACACGAACACCATGGCGGTGCAGGGGGCAGCCGCCAGCAGAATCAGTCCGGCGATGTAACCGTCGATCTGGCCCTCCGGCAGCAGCGGGCGGAACAGGTGGGCGATGAACAGCCAGCCCAACAGCGCCATGGAGAACGGCTTGATCAGCCAGTTGACCCCGACGGTGGCGGCAATGCCGCGCCAGTGCTGACCGACCTCCCGCAGGGCGCGCGGATCGATCTTCAGCAGCATCGGCACGATCATCAGCCAGACCAGGATCGCGACCGGCAGGTTCACCTGTGCGACCGTTGCATCGCCGATCCATTGGAACACGCCGGGCGCGGCCTGGCCGAGCACGATGCCGGCGACTATGCAAAGCGCGACCCAGAGCGTTAGGTAGCGTTCGAAAATGCCCATTGAGAATTCCGACTCCTATGCCGGCGCGCGCTTCGCCGCGACCCCGGTCGGCAGCATGAGGGTGATCGTTAGGCAGAGCGCAAGCATGATCGCCGAGCCCCATAGGTACGCCTGCATTCCCCCGCCCTGGGTAAGCACGCCGGAGAGAAGTATTCCGATCAGCCGACCCGCAGCGTTGGCGGCATAGTAAAACCCGACATCCTCGGCTGCCTTCTCGGACCCTGCGTAGGCGAGGATCAGGTACGAGTGCGCGGAAGAGATCACGGCGAATACAAAACCGAACACCAGCAAACCGCTGACCAGCACTATGTCGGGACGCTCGATGCCCGGCAAGGACAACAGAAGAGCCAGGCCAGCCGGAATGACGGTCAGGATTGCGCCCCATGCTCGGGCGGCCGGGACCTCGCGGCTCAATCCATCCTTGCTGCGTGTCACCATCGAGGGCGCCAACGCCTGGACAGCACCGTAGGCGATCGTCCAGAACGCCACGAACCCCGCGACCTGCATGTACTTCCAGCCGAAGCCGTAGAGGTACACGGGGAGGCCGACGACGAACCAGACATCCCGGGAGCCGAACAGGAAGACACGTGCAGCCGCCATCAGATTGATGGCGCGCGTCTTTGCGAACAACTCCTTGAAGCTCTTCGACGCCTTCGCCTTGCCCAGCTGGCGGGGCAATGAGGCGACGATACCCAGCAGCACCAGGGCGAGCACGCCCGCCATTAGCCACAGCGCCGGACGGAACCCGACCAGTTGCAGCAGGAAGCCGCCAGCAAAAAAGCCGGAGCCCTTGGTTGCGTTCTTTGAGCCGGTGAACCAGGCGACCCAGCGGAACAGTTGGCCACTCCCCTGGTCCGAGGTTGCCTTGATGGCGCTCTTCGATGCGGTCTTGGTCAGGTCCTTGGCTACGCCGGCAATGCCCTGTGCGGCGACGACCCAGGCGACCGATGCCGCGGCACTCCAGGCAGGATCGAGTCCGGACAGCATGACCAATCCGAGGATCTGCAAGATCAGTCCCGCCGCCAACATGCGGGGAATGCCGTAGCGCGAAGCCAGCCAGACGCCGCCAACATTGGCGAAGATCCCCGCCGTCTCAAACAGCAGGAACAGGAATGCCAGCGTGAACGGCGTATAGCCCAGCGCGTAGAAGTGAAGCAGCACCAGCATGCGGATGGCGCCGTCGGTGATTGTAAAGGTGAAGTACGAGCTGGTGACGATCGCGTAGTTGCGGACTGCGGACATCAGAGGCCTCGGTCGATGACGATGTTGGCGAGATCGACCATGCGGCAGGCGTAGCCCGTCTCGTTGTCGTACCAAGCATAGATCTTCAGCAGC
>CAWEVI010000070.1:0-20518 GCA_963812475.1 uncultured Alphaproteobacteria bacterium | reverse complement strand
GCTCGCTCAGCCTGAAGAACATCGTCCGACCAGTTGAGGCTTTTGTGCTGAGGCTCGATGCCGAGACTGCGAGTACCTCCGTCGCGGAACCTATCGGTCCAGGCAAGCACGAGGGCATGTCATTACCCGACAAACCGTCGCTTGCAGTTCTCGCTTTTACCAATATGAGCGGTGATCCTGAGCAGGAGTATTTTTCCGATGGTGTTGCCGAGGACATCATCACGGAGCTATCGCGAAGCCGATCATTATTTGTGATCGCACGCAATTCCAGCTTCACGTATCGGGGTCATGCAGTTGACGTGAAGCAGGTGGGTCACGAATTGGGCGTCCGTTATGTGGTTGAGGGTAGTGTGCGCCGTAGTGGTAGCCGGGTGCGCGTGACTGCCCAGCTTATTGAAGCGGAGACAGCTAATCACATCTGGGCCGAACGCTACGATCGGGATATCGAAGAGGTTTTCGCAGTACAGGACGAGATAACGGCAGCCATATCAAATGCGATAATCCCTGTGATCTCGGGCTTTGAGCAACAGCGTGCTTTGCGAAGACGGCCAGAGAACCTTGGTGCGTGGGAAGCGTACCAATGCGGCCTGTGGCACATGAGCAAGTGTCACTTCGAATGACAATGTACGAGCACAGGAATTCTTCGATCGTGCCATCGCTCTCGATGCCGCATTCTCTTCTGCACATGCAGCATTTGCACAGTCGGTCATGATGCAAGGTGTAGCATATGGCAACCTTCCTGTCGGTGAGGCGACGAGGATTGCTATTGATAGAGCACGAGAAGCAGTGGATATCGACCCAAACGACGGCGATGCCCAAGCGATATTGTCATTTGCTCTCTGGACTTCTGGCGATTTTGAACAGGCCTGGGAGCGAGCTACAGTTGCTCTCGCGAGAAATCCGAACTCGCCGTCCGCAAACGGCATAAAGGGTGCGTTGCTGCTAAACACCGGTCATCCCTCGGAAGGGCGCGATGCTGGTACTAGCGACGCTACGGCTCAGTCCGCGTGATCCGCGCGATGCTCATTTGCGAATGCACATCGCAACTTCTTACTATTTTGAGCGTAACTATGCTCGTTCGGTTGAAGCAGCACAGCACGCTATAGCGCGTCATCCTCAACATCCAGGTGCTTATAGATGGCTCGCAGCGGCGCTCGGCCAGCTAGGCCGAGCCAATGAGGCGTCCATCGCTTTACAGAAGGCGATAGAGGTCTCATCGCAATCGTTAGACTTACACTTGCGGACCCGTCCCGCTTGGTTCCGGCCCGAAGACCACGAGCACATGCTCGACGGTCTGCGAAAGGCTGGGTGGCAGGGCTGACGGCTCGGTGAGTGCGCCTTCTCGCTCAATGGTCATTCGCCGCAATGTGCGGGGTGATGGCCGGTCTGCACTGATGACCGGACGCTCCCGGCATCATATTGCTCATCGTGCCGACACGGTCGCCGTAGGGTTTCTGCGCCCGGACGTTCTAGATGACGATGGGGTGACGGGTTGCAGGCGGCCAGCCCATCATTCGCCAATGGTCGTCAAACGGTTCGCCTGGACGGTCTGGCGATCGGTGTGCGGACGGTCCTGGATGACGGTCAACGCGACGGCGGTTGGGTCGGTCCGCCGTCACAATCCGCCGGACGGTCGCCGTAGAGTGGGCGATGGGCGGCAGACGGTTCGCCAAGGGAAGGTGCCTAGATGGTTACGGAGGATTGGGAGGACGGTGGTTGCAACCGTCCAACGTAATGGCCCGCCGGACGGTCATCGCTCCGGGCGCCTGGAGGACGTGGCAGCCATTCGGTGTCAATCAGGCGACGCTGCCCGCATCGTCGCCGCCATTGGCCTCGGACGGACTCGCCAGGGTGCGGCGGCGCCTGGGGGGTCTCGCTGAGGGTGATGCGACGGTAGCAGCAATGGCTTCCGATGGACCGACACGGTTGGGGCGATGGCTAAATCGTCCACCAATGGCCGCCGTGACGGTCCGAGAGGGCGATGGATGACCTAGGATAAGCCTTAGTGGTAGCATCCCTTTACAACCTGCGGGATTTCTCGGCAGGCTTGGCGACAGTTTGGTAGGACCGTCCACTATGTCGGAAACCAAGGCGCCGAACCCCACAGAAAGACCGCCAGATAGGCGGAAGCTGGTCGCCGTGCTGTATGTAGACATGGTCGGTTACTCGCGGTTGATCGGCCTCGACGACATTGGGACGCTGGAGCGACTGCGGACTCTGCGCCGCGATCTGATTGACCCGGCCATCGAGGATCACGGTGGCAGGCTCGTCAACACAGGTGGTGATTCCCTCCTTCTAGTGTTCGACAGTGCTGAGGGAGCGGTGCGCTGTGCGGTCAAGGTCCAACAACAGGTGCCCATCTACGATGGTGACAAGCCTCCTGATCAGGCCATCCGCTTTCGGGTTGGCATCCACGTTGGTGACGCGATTGCCGACGGGACTGACTTACACGGAGACGTAGTGAATGTAGCGGCAAGGCTCCAGTCTGAATGTCCGCCGGGGGACATCTGCGTCTCCCGACCAGTGCGCGATCACGTGCGGGATAGGCTCGGGCTGGTATTCGAGGAGCTTGGCTCGCTCAATCTGAAGAACATCGCTCGTCCGGTTGAGGCGTTCGCGCTGCGGCTCGACAGTTCGATAGCAGTCGTATCGGCATCCAGCCAGCCATTGCCGCAGCGCGATGCGACCAAAACCTTGCCGCTGCCCGACAAGCCTTCGATCGCCGTGCTCGCATTTACCAATATGGGTGGCGATATCGAGCAAGAGTATTTCGCCGACGGTGTGGCGGACGACATCGTCACCGAACTCGCGCGCGTTCGATCGCTGTTTGTTATCGCCCGCAATTCCAGCTTTGCCTACAAGGGACGCACCATCGACGTGAGGGAGATCGCGCGGGAACTGGGCGTTCGCTATATCCTGGAGGGCAGTGTTCGGCGCGGGGCGGATCGCCTGCGCGTCACCGCCCAACTTGTGGACGCGGAAACCGGCAATCATCTGTGGGCGGAGCGATACGATCGTCCGCTTCAAGACCTATTCGCCCTCCAGGATGAGATCGTCCTGACAGTGGCGAAAGCCATCAGCCCGGCCATCACCGAGGCTGAACAGCGACGTGCGCTGCGCAGACCCCCCGAGAGCCTTGGCGCCTGGGAAGCCTATCAACGGGGGCTATGGCACGTAATGAAATATCGCGCGGACCACATCGCGCCCGCACGGGTACTGCTCAACCGTGCGCTCAAACTCGACCCGACATTGGCCTCGGCTCATGCCGTGCTGGCATGGCTTTACGTCGTTGAGAGTGGGTCCTATGGACTGCGGTCATTCCAAGAGGCTGCGCTTCTGGAAGCAGAGCAGGCTCGAATGGCGGTCAATCTAGACCCGAGCGACGCCTATGCGCACGGTATTCTTGCGTTCGGCCTGTTCACCTGCCAAGAGATCGATGCGGCCTCGGACCACGTCGAACTTGCGCTATCGATCAGTCCGAGTTGCGCGATTGCACACCAAACCAGAGGATTGATCCAGAACTTTTCTGGACACCCGGCAGAGGGGCGCGAGAGTTTATTGTTGGCAATGCAGCATGATCCGCGCGGGATGAAACTGCCGATATCGGCGCTCATTGGCATGACCTATTACTTCGAACGCAACTACGCAATGGCGGCCAATAGTTTGCGTCGCACACTTGCCGATTTTCCAACCGATCCTCAGGGATTAAGATGGTTCGCAGCCGCGCTGGGTCAACTCGGCCGAATGGAGGAGGCGCGCGCTGCGTTGAGTGAGGCACTCGCAAAAGCGCCCGATGCATTCGAGCGTTACACCCGACAGCGTCCGCCCTGGTACCGACCCGAAGATTACGAGCACATGCTCGACGGTCTGCGAAAGGCTGGCTGGCAAGCCTGATCGCCATTACCCCACTGCCTCCGACAATTCCGCCCTACTGTTCTTCGGTGAATTCATCTGCTTGCTGATGGGTTTCAGCAGCACGGCGGGATCGCACCCGGCCTCGCTCAAACACGTCGGCCAATCGTCCGGTTTGGACGGTCACCGTGACGGTGGGGGACGCTCGCCAACGCCGCCCACGGATCGTCGCACGCCCTGGTCCCTGACGGTCAGAGAGGGCGGCGGCTGGACGGTCTGGTGATCGGTGGGGGAGGTGGTTGGATCGTGGGTGAATGGCACGGCCGGACAGTAGAACACACTGCCCAAGCCCGACCGACAACGCTCCACGGATCGTCGCCATCACGGCCTGCCCTACGGGTGACCCAGAGGGTCCAGGCGGCCGGACGGTGTGCGAACGGTGGAATTGACGGGTCTCGGCATCGTCCCACCATGACGATCCGCCGGATGGTCGCCGGAGCGTGCGGGTCCGGCGCGGACGGTGACGTTGCTCGAATCGGATCGGTGCGAGCAGGGTTTGTTGGATCTAACCCAGGGAGATCGTCATGCCACCAGCAAAGAAAGCCGCCCCCGCAGCGAAGAAGGCCGCCGCCACGGCCAAGTCAGCGCCCGGCGAAGGCTGCCGCTCAGGCTACCGTCACGCTCAGGCATCTCGCCGCCACATTGGCCGACAGCCATGACCTCGCAAAGAAACAGGCCGAAGCCGTGCTGGGCGACTTGGTGACGCTGGCGACACGCCACCTCAAGAAGGGCGACAAAATCCGCCTGACCGGCCTTGGCATCCTCCAGGTGCGGAAGCGGGCGGCCAGGATGGGACGGAACCCCGCGACTGGTGAGGCCATCAAGATCAAGGCCAGCAAGAAGGTTGCCTTCCGGCCGGCGAAGGAACTGAAGGAGGCCGTGTAGAGCCTGACCGTTGAGATCGCCTTTTGGAACCCTTGATGCCACGGATTTTGAACTGCGGACCAAGGACGATCTACCATGATTGATGATCCCTGGAAGACGGGCTTGCTCATATCAATGCTGAAAGAGTTGCTGCCCGTCGAAGCTAAAATTACACAATATTTGGCCGGTGCGCTGATGGAAAAGTCACCGGATATGACCGTTCCCAAAAAGTGCAATGTCACCAGCGTCTTCTACACAGGAGACATGGGCGGTATTCTTTGCGGTTTGGACATGGGTGGCACGGAGACCGACTATGCGCATGTGGTTTCCATAACTCATCTAGCATTCGACCGCCGCCTTCGTCTGTCGCGCGAGATCGACGCCTATCAGCGCCATCGAATCAAGAAACTTAAACAGCAGCAGGGTCGCGGCTACTGACATTCGTTCGAGTGCCTCATACGGAGGCCGCCCCACGGTTCGCCACGGGGCGGCGCCGCTGACGATGGCAACTTCGGACCAGGGATTACCAAGCACGCCGCTCTCTGGCGACCGGCTCCGGAACCGGAGGCCGAATGGTCGGTCAGCATCGATCGATCCGGTCACCCAGACGCTTCCCCTACATCGTCGTGCCGATGGCTCCTATCAGGGCATGCCAGAGCAGGCGCGCCCAGACAGTCGGTAGAGAGTTGGGGTGACGGCCGGGAGGGGCGGTGCGACGGTCTGACGACTGGTCGCCGAACTGTGTGCGATGGTCGATTGGCGATGGCACCCCCAGCATCGAGACCGTCGCCTGTGATGACCTCATCATTCACCAATTGCCTCTTCGGGACGCCGCATCGTGGCACTCGCTAGGGGCAGGGGTAAGAACTGGCGCCGAGTATTGCTCCATTGACCATTACTGTAAGTCCTGGAGCGGCGAGCGGTCGAAGGTTAGACCCGTATGGTCACAACTGGTAATGTCGCCCGGTCGGAATTCATCCGACACAGGGAGAAAGCCCATGGTAACTGTCACGCGCCGCTCCGTGCTGGCCGGTAGTGCTGGCCTGCTTGCCTCCCCTGCTATCATCGGTCGAGCCATCGCCGATACCCGTGGTGTAACCAACACCGAGATAGTTATCGGTATGATGTCGGACTTGTCGGGCGTTACTGCTGTTCAGGGCACGAACGCCACCAACGCAATTCGTATGGCCTTTGATGAAGTCAACGGGAAGGGTGGCATCAACGGTCGGAAGGTCCACTTTATCGTTGAGGACATGGAATACCTAGTCCCTAAAGCGGTACAAGCGATGAACAAGCTGGTCAACCGCGACAACATCTTTCTGTCATTGTTCAGCGGTGGAACGCCGCAAATGGACGCGGTACTCCCGATGATGCTGGAAAAGGGAGTGCCGAGCGTTTTTCCGTCCACCTGTGCCCGTTCGATGTACTCGCCGTTCAATAAGTTAAAATACGGGCAATTCTCCAGCTACTACGATCAGATGCGCTCCTGCGTGAAGTACTTTGCCGAGACCAAAGGTAAGAACGTCATCGGCTCGATGTACGAGGACACCGATTTCGGCAAGGACATTCACGCCGGCCTTGTTGACCAGATTAAAGCGATGGGGCTCAAGCTTGGCGCGGTAGCGACCTTTGCTCCCACCGCGACTGATTTCAATTCGCACGTCACCCGGATCGCAGAAGCCGGTTGCGATCTTGTGTCAATGGGTACGATTGTTAAAGACACAATCCTCATCCTTCAGACTGCACGGAAGATGGGCTACAATCCGATCTTCTGTGGCCAGTTTGCTTCGTATTCCACGGCGGTTGCCGAAGCACCAGGGGCGCCTGCTGAAGGGTTCTACTCAATGTCGCCGGGTCTCATCGCCTATCCCGACGATCCACGTCCGGTGGTCCGTGATGTCCTAGCTCGCTACAAGCAGAGGTTTGGGGTCGACATCAATTACCTCGGCGAGGCGGCGTATGCGGCGGCATCGTGCACTATTGAAGCTTTGGAACGAGCCGGACGCGACCTGAATCTGGATACGTTCCAGGCGTCGATGGAGCAGACCAGGAATTGGGGTGATATTTTCGGAGGGCCGCCTTTGACCATCACTCCAACTGATCACCACGCTTCAACCCAATCCTTCCTGTCCATTGTAAAAAATGGTCGCTGGGCTCCGGTGGTGCAGGAGCCGCTGAGCTATACCTGAGTGCGCCATGGGGGCGACTTCCGTTGCCCCCAGTCGCGTTATCCGACGCCATGGGTCCAACCGCAACGCCGGCTAGCTTCCGGAGTAGCTGGAAGGAAAACGCAATGCCCTCAAGTCGCTTTGTGGTGATCTCCGGCTGCTCAAGTGGTGGTAAATCGGCGCTGCTGTCTGAACTCAGCCAGCGCGGGTACGCGACCGTGTCGGAACCGGGTCGGCGGATCGTCAAGGAAGAGTTGCTTGGTGAGGGCAATGCGTTACCATGGAGGGACGAAATTGCCTTCGCGCGGCGTGCCGTTGCGCTCGCGCTCGTCGATCTTGCTGAAGCAAGCTGTCACGCCGGCTGGGTATTCTTTGACAGGGGCCTGATTGATGCAGCTTTCGCTCTTCAGCATCTGACAGGTGAGCCAGCGTTAGCAACGGTGCTTCGGGAACATCGTTTTCACCACCTCGTTTTCCTTGCACCACCTTGGCCGGAAATCTACGTGACCGATCCCGAACGGCGGCATGGCTTTGATACAGCCGTTGCCGAGTATCAGCGTCTTCTCGATGGCTATCCCTCCCTCGGTTATAAGGTCACGATCCTGCCGAGGGTCAGTGTTTCTGAGCGCATCGACTTTGTCCTGGGTAAATTGCGCTGACCACGGGCCGATTTCGCTGTATGCGATTCATCGGTGGTTGGCTTCCCGGCTTCGCGTCGCCATGCACTGGCTCTGCGCCGGGGCAATTCGTTTGGAAAGTAGACAACGATAAAGTGACCGGGGATGGTTGAGGGCACATCACTTACGACGAGGCCGAGGTCGTGGTGCAGGTCTGGCGGTCGCTCGGCGCTCGATCTAGCCGATCAGCAGCAGAAGTAAGCTCGATCGTCGCCGATGGCCGCCTCACTGTTGGCTAAGGGGTCGTCCGCATCTGGCGTATCATGTTGAGCTTCAGTTTCACATCTACCGCCAAGCGCTTGAGCATTTTCGGCGGATTGTCCTGATTCATGAGTAGATTCGCGAGAAAACTGGTCAGACTTTGCCAGTCGCTGTGTCCGGCATCGCGGAGATCACGCAACATCGTTATCATCGCGAAGATGATCTCACGCTCGGCGGCTTCCTGTTGTGGAGTCATACAGCTATTTACCACGGATCGCTCTGCTGCTTCCACGATGAGTGTCAGCGGTGAGCAAACCGTCCTGGACCTCGCGAGATCGCCTCGCCGACGGTCGTCACGTGGATTGCTTCGGTGTGGCGTGTGGGCGGCATGGGAACGGTCTGCGGCGGCGGCGAAATCGGCCATCCCGTGTCGGGCGCGTCCTCCGACGAATGGTCGCGCAACTTGGCGACCATCGTTGCCGGTTCGGCCATCCGCGTCGATATTTAGGAACTGTTGACGGCGCACTCTCGCCGTCCAACACGCTGGAGACACGATTTAAGGGGAGCCGCCATCTCAAAGGAGCCGGCACCCCAAACTATTTGCTAGGCAGAACATTACGGACATGATAGATGTTCACCCGGCACGATCCGGTGCCTCAGGAGAGGTCGCCGTGCGTTATCGTGGGATGATCGTCGCTCTGACCGGCTTAATGGCCCTCTTGGTGTCTGGCTGTGTAAACACTGACCAGACGCTGACCAAAGATGGCCATACGGTGAACTGCAACACCGTTGGATGGGGGCTGATCGGGGCTCCCATCGCCTACGCATCCTACCGCCATTGCGTGGACTTCTACCTGTCGCAGGGATACCTCGACCCAGCGGCACAGTTGGCGAAAGTTAACGGCACGGTGGCGACACAATAGGACTTGTCGCTATCGGCTCTTCGGTTAGACCGATCCCTTCGGACCCACGGGTCCACACCAGTCATGATCGCGTCGGTCAACCGTGATCCACCGTTCCCACAACGCCAGCGCAGCTTGACCAACGGCACATCGCCGCGACCGTCCGCGATCAGCTTCCCGAGATCGGGTAGTGCGTCAGTCTGAAATCCCAAGAATTAGACCGTCCGTTCATCGCGTTTTCTCCTGAGTGGCGCTTCTGCTATGCTTTGCGGTAAGCAACAGGCGTGGCCGCATGGCAAGTTTCATAGAAACAGTGATTATTGCTGTCATGGTATCTCTCGGAATCGTCGTGGGGTCCGGGGCGATCATTCGCGCTTTCGTAATCAGACGCCGGCCGTCCCACCATCTCGCGACACGCTCGGGTGAATCACCAGTTCCGCCGGCAGTCGATCTTCGACCGCCTGAGTGAGGGGAAACAAGGATTCCCCAAGGCCCCCGAGGCGAGAAACGTAGTGTCTACAAAGTGAGATTTTCATAATGACGCACTACCCGAAATCGGTGTCCGTTGACCAGCGGCAGGATTTGCAGAACACATGCCACTTGAAGCCCGTGCTCGCCATGCGCTGCGGGCGGTCGGTAGTTCGTCAGTCACGATGCGCTTGACATGGGAACGCCGCCCCGCTTAACCGGGCGATGGCGCAAAAAGCTGAAACGGAAATCGACGTGGCCAAACTCGTCACGACGTGGATCAAAACGCACCGCAGATGGATCGCTCGGGTTGGAGCTTGCCGCAGCGAGGCGAAGACGATGACGATGACGATTTTCTCCGACATGACGAATTGATTTACAAGCGGGCGATGACCGCCGCCGGCCCTTTCCGACACGTTGGCGGCCGTCGCGATCTGCGGGCTGCTGGATCGCTGGGTTAACGGCAAAATCTTCGCGACGCAGAAGGCGACGATCGCAGCGGCAATTCCGATCGCAGAGGAGTTGTTGCGCGATAAGGGCAGGCAGGCCGTGCAGAGATGGGCGGTTCGTACGCTGCTGCGGCGCTTCACGGGAACGCCCTATTGATCGTTGTCCCGCCCGGTCAGTTGCAGGAACCGTATCAAGGCGTCCCACTGTCTCTTGGACGGCGAATGGACGATCCGGACCGGGAGCGCCACGGCCGGCTGAACGGGCTTGGGACGCGTGCGGGCGGGAGGGCGATCACGATACCGGTCGGGCGTGTGGTCATGGAAGCACCACCGTCCCCCGCTTGCCAACTGAGGGTCAACCGGCGCATCCGCTGCCATGGCGGAATGCACATACCGGACGATGGCCGGCCGGATATAGGGGATCGTGTGGCAAGTTGCCACCAGCATGACGATTGCGGTGGCGATAGCCCGGATCGTCGTCGCCGCGTCGATCTGGAGATTGATGTTCCAGCGGATAGTATTGGTGGGGTAGCGACCGCGTGCCACAGTCCTGCGCCGAGCCATCGGGAGGGCTTTCGACCTGTGAAGTGATGGCGCTCCGGCGCGGGGCGGTCTCAGTCCGGGATGAAGGCCCCACCGGCGCGGAGGGGCGTTTGGACGGTTCATACCAGATGGTGTCTGGGTCGCACACCTTATGGCCGACGCTACCCGCAGCACGGGGGCGACGGTCAAGGGTGCGATAAATAACCGCGTGACCCCATCTGAGATCAGCGATGATCTGCCGGACGCCTGTTGGGATGAAGTCATATCGACAAGGGCGAGGCATCGTCCGACATCGAGGGTGAGCCGCCCGTCGTGCGCCAACCCATCGGCTTCATGCGGACCAAGCCGCGTATCCGCGTCAAAGCCTGGATGCAGCCGATCACTCCCGCGTACGCGGGCCGATGCCGTCATCAACCGCCATCGCTCGCCATCAACCGCGTAGAACTAAACGATAGGAAAATAGATAGACCCATAGAAACCCGCAGGAGAACGTCAGTTATGGAACAAGTCGCATCTGCTGTTCACATGGCTCAACGATCTGATCCGCCATCCGCGCATTCTGGATGCGGTGGAAGACATCATCGGTCCCGACATCCTGTGCTGGGGGTCGTCGTTCTTCATCAAGGAAAAGCGCGACGCAAGCTATGTCTCGTGGCACCAGGACTCCACCTACTGGGGGTTGGAGCCACCGGATGTCGTTACCGCCTGGGTCGCGTTCACCGATAGTACCGCGGCAAACGGCGCCATGCGCGTTATCCCAGCCTCGCATCAACTCGATCAGGTGCCGCACCGCGACACCTTCGCTCCAGGGAACCTGCTGTCGCGTGGCCAGGAGATCATGGTGGATGTGAGCGAACGTCAGGCGGCTATGCTGGAACTCGCGGCCGGCGAGATGTCGCTGCATCATGTGCGGCTGATCCATGGGTCCGATCCCAATCCGTCAGACGACCGGCGCATCGGCTTCGCTATCCGCTACATCCCGACCTATGTCCGCCAGGTTGCCGGCAGCCATGACTGCGCGACGCTCGTGCGTGGCGTCGATATCCACCACCACTTCGAAGACGAGCAGCGGCCGCAAGCCGACATGTCGCCAGAGGCGCGGGCCTATCACGCAGCGATCACCGGCGCACACGCGCAGATTCTCATGCGCGGAACCGGCAAGGAAATGCGTGCGTGAGTGGCGAGGACGCTGTGGCGTAAACGGGTCGGGAGGGTTGCCGCGCGGATTGGAGTCGTGGTCCGGCTGTCTGGGCGACGGCATCAATTGGTTGTGTAGGGCCGCAACCCCGGATGCGATGGCAGGCTGATATCCCATGGCACGTACCAGCACCGCACGCGACACCTCGATCCGCACCTATCGGGCGAAGCGCAACTTCAACGTCACCCGCGAACCCGCGCCAACGGCACGCGCCAAACCGACGGGCGCGCCGATGTTCGTGGTGCAGAAACACGCGGCGCATCGCGCAGGCCTGCACTGGGATTTCCGGCTGGAGCATGGCGGTGTGCTCTGGAGTTGGGCGGTGCGCAAAGGTCCCTCGCTGGATCCTTCGGACAAACGGATCGCCGTTCATGTCGAGGATCATCCACTCGATTACGCGGATTTTCAGGGCGCGATTCCGGATGGGCAGTACGGCGCCGGCACGGTGGAAACCTGGGATCGAGGCACCTGGGAAGCCCTCGATGATCCCGAAGCCGGAATGGGCAAGGGCGAACTCAAATTCGTCCTGCACGGCAAGCGGCTGAATGGCCGCTTCACGCTGGTGCGGCTGAAGCCTCGCCCGGGCCAGCGCGGGCGGCAGGACAACTGGCTGCTGATCAAGGGACACGACGAGGCGGAGCGTGTCGGTGCGGATGCGACGGCGATCGAGCAGGCAGCGCCGCCACCGAAGCCCGCGGGCAAAGCGGCGAGGAAGCGGCGCGACGGGCCGCCGGCGGATGGGGCCACGCGGGCGAAGCTGCCGCAACGGCAGGCGCCGCAACTCGCCTCACAAGCGGAGGAACCGCCAAAGGGCCCTGGCTGGATCAGCGAGATCAAGTTCGACGGTTATCGCTTGCTGTGCTGGATCGATCACGGCACCGTGCGCCTTGTGACGCGCAATGGCTTGGACTGGACGGATCGGCTTCCCGCGGTGGCGCGCGAGGTCGGCAGGCTAAATGTGGATGTGGCGCTGGTGGATGGCGAGCTTGTGGCGCTGGATCAAGCTGGCGCGTCGAGTTTTCCCGCCCTGCAGGCGGCGCTTTCGGCGGGACAGGACGAGAGGCTCAGTCTCTATCTGTTTGATCTGCTTCACCTCGACGGGTGGGACCTGCGAGCGTGTCGCCTGATCGAGCGAAAGCGCGCGCTGAGCGGTCTTGCGGATTGGCGCGGCATGGTCCGCTACAGCGACCATCAGGTAGGCGACGCCGCCGGCATGCGTCGCGAGGCCTGCCGGATGGGCCTGGAAGGCATCGTCTGCAAGCAGGCGGATGCGCCGTACCGCGGGGGGCGCGGACATGGTTGGGTGAAGGTGAAATGCCTGGGTCGCGAAGAGTTCATCGTGCTGGGTTGGACGCCGCCCGGCGGCAGTCGCACCGGCCTTGGCTCGCTTCACCTGGGCTATCATGATCCGCAGGGTGGGCTGCACTATGCCGGCGGTGTTGGTTCGGGATTTTCCGAGCACGAATTGGCGCGACTGAGCGAACGGCTTGCCGGTCTCGCATCCGATACACCCGAACCGCTGCTGGTCGCCGGCGATCCGCTGCCGAGCGGTATCCACTGGGTGCGGCCCGAATTGGTCGCGGAAGTGCAGTTCTCGTCATGGTCCGGGTCGGGCCGGGTGCGCCACGCAGTCTATCTGGGTCAGCGGGAAGACAGGTCGGAGTCCGAGGTGGTGCGTGAGCCCGCCGATCCCACGGTGGAGCGAAAGATGGTCCGGCCGCGCCAGGCGCCAGTAGATGTGATCCGTGCGAAGCGCAGCGAAACCGCGGCGAAGCGCGGCAACAACATTGTAACTGCGCGCGCACCGAAGCAGCGTGGTGTAACAGTTGGTGGTGTCACGCTGACACACCCCGATCGCGAGCTGTGGCCCGGGATCACAAAACAGGACCTGGCGGAATACTGGCTCGCGGTCGCCGATCATGCGCTGCCAGGGCTGGCGCGTCGGCCGCTCGCGGTTGTCCGCTGTCCTACCGGCATCGCGGGCGAGCACTTCTTTCAGAAACATGGCCACGGTGCGCTTCCGTCGGCAATTCGCGGGGGTGAGGTTGCGGGTTCGCCGTATCTGGCGATCGACGATGCCGCCGGTCTGGTTGCCATGGCGCAGATGTCCGCCATCGAACTCCACGCCTGGGGTGCGACGGAAGCAGATGCGCTCCATCCCGACCTGATCGTGTTTGACCTCGATCCTGGCGAAGGTGTCCCGTTCGCCAACGTGGTGAGCGCCGCCCATGATGTTCGCGACCAATTGCAGCGCCTTGGTCTCCGGTCATTCTGCCGGACAACGGGAGGCAAGGGACTGCACGTGGTGGTTCCGCTCGAGCCGATAGCGCATTGGGATGTTGTCAAACCCTTTTGCCGCGCGCTCGCAGAGACCATGAGCCAGGAACAGCCTGACCGGTACCTGCCAACGCTCAAGAAAGTTGATCGGCGCGGCAAGATCCTTATCGACTGGCTGCGCAATGGCATGGGCGCTACGGCGGTGGCGTCATTTTGTCCACGCGCGCGGCCGGGCGCAAATGTGGCGACGCCGGTTGCATGGGACGAGTTGAACGGCAAGCTAGATCCTGCGAGGTTCACCTTGCGGAACACACCGGATCGAACTCGCGCGACTGGGCGTCGATCCATGGGACGGTTTTTCCGCCGTGCGGCAACGCCTGCCTGATCTTGCTGTACCTGGGCCCGATCTGGCACCTGGGCCCGATACGCCGCAACCGCGATCGCGCAGCACCGGCAAGACCGTCATCGTCCAGGCAGCGAAGCCCAGGCGTCGAGGAACGTAACGCGGCGCACAGATGTTACAACATTGTCATCAAACCGCTAGCACGGCGTTACCTGCTGCTGCCGTTTGTATTTCGGATCGCGTGGATATAACGAACGGCGCTGCCGGCGCGCGGAACTGTGAGCTTGACATGGTTGGATGAGGCCCAATGTCTGCGGCGCGGCGGATTGCCATGTGGCTCCGCTGCGTGACGTTTCCCCCCCAAACTTGGCGGCGCCCTCAGGGGTGTCGCCATTTTTCTGTGCACGCCTGCGCGCTGCGACCGGTAAGTCACAGCGGGAGGGCTGGCTTGCCGGCCGCCGCCGCAATACCATCCCGGCGGGACCGAATGCGCTATTCGATCAAGGGGAGCGCCATGACCGTGACACTGCCGGTGCCGACGCTCGACCACGTGGTGGTCAACGTGCGGGATCGCATCGATGCCGGGCTTGAGACCTATCGTCGCCTCGGCTTCACCATGACCCCGCGTGGCTATCACACGTTGGGATCAATGAACCACCTGGCGATCTTCGGGACCGAGTATTTGGAATTGATCGCGGCGCCCTCGGGCGACACACGGCGTGGCGAGATCCTGGCCGCGCCGTTCGGTCTGAACGGCCTCGTGTTCGGCACAGAGGATTCCGCTTCGGTATATGCTGCATTGCATGAAGCTGACGTTCCGGTGGAACCGCCGCTCGAGTTCTCCCGGCCGGTCGAACTGACCGGTGGCCCCCGCGACGCTACATTTCGCACCGTGCGCCTGACGCCGGGCAGTGTAGCCGTGGGGCGCATCTATTTCTGTCACCACTTCACCCGCGACCTTGTCTGGCGCGACGAATGGCGGCATCACCCGAACGGCGCCGTCGGCGTGGCGCGTGCGGTGATCGCGGCGCGTGATCCTTCTGCGCTGGGACGGCTCTTCATTCGCATGTTCGGCGAAGACTCCGTGCGGCAGAGCGCGACCGGCTGCTCGCTCGCCGTCGGATTGTCACAATTCGACATCGTCACGCCGGCCGGACTTGCACATGAATTCGGCGACGCCGCACCGGCGGGGGACGGGCGTGACGAGTACATGGCGGCACTGACCATTCGTGTCCGTTCGCTGGACGGTGCGGCCGCGGCGTTGGCGGTGGGGCAGATCCGCGGCGTCTATCGCGGACCCGACCGTATCGTTGTGCCGGCGACCGAGGCATTTGGCGCGACCATCGAGTTCCGCGCCTGACGATGGCGAGGGCTAATCTCGGCGGTGCTGTCGCGGCGTGCGTCGATCCCGCGGCAATCGCGTTGATCGACATCGGCCATGGCGCGCCGCGATCATTCCGTTACGCCGACATCGAGCGGCTGAGCAATGCGCTCGCGCGCGGCCTGTTGCGGCGCGGCCTGCGGCGTGGCGAACGCGTTGCGATCCTGGCGGCAAACAGTGCCGAGTATCTGATCGCTTTTCTGGGCACCATGCGCGCCGGATTCGTGTCTGTTCCGCTAAATTACAAGCTGCCGGCTGCGACGGTGAATTTCGTGGTGGAGGACGCCGACGCCCGGCTGGTGTTGTGCAATTCAGCCCGACAACCGCTGCTTCATCCGGACGTGCCGCGGATCGTCATCGACGACGCATTCACCTCACTGCTGGATGACGGCGACTTCGACACGGTGCAGGCCAATTCCGGGGAGCCGGCCATGTTCCTCTACACCTCGGGTTCGACCGGGCGACCCAAGGGCGTGGTGCTGTCGCACCAGAGCCATCTATGGGTTTTGGAACAGCGAGCCAATCCCGCACCGCCACCAGGCCAGCGCGTGTTGGTCGCGGCGCCGCTGTATCATATGAACGCACTGTCGGTGTGCCAGTCCACTCTGAACACCGGCGGCACCATCGTGCTGCTGCCGTCATTCAACGCTCCGGCCTACATCGATGCCGCATCACGCTATCGGGTCCACGCGCTCACCGCCGTTCCAACCATGATCGCGATGATGCTGCGCGAGGACGCGGCGATGGCATCGGCTGACCTTTCCTCCGTGCAAAGTCTGCGCGTCGGATCGGCGCCGCTCTCCGAACAACTGATCGGACAGATGCGCCAGGCTCTCCCGTATGCCCGGATTGTCCATGGCTACGGCACGACGGAAGCGGGACCGATCGTATTCGGCCCACATCCTGACGGGCTCGGCAGGACGCCGCTGTCCCCGGCGTCGCGCATCCGTCGGTCGAGTTGCGTCTCTGGCGTGATGGCGCCGTGGTGACGGACGAGGGCGTGCTCGAAATGCGGTGTCCCGCGGTGATGAACGGCTATCACAAGTTGCCGGATGCCACGCGCAAGGTTTTGACGGCGGACGGCTATTATATCACGGGCAACGTCTTTCGCCGGGACGCGGACGGGTTCTTCTTCTTTATCGGGCGCGCCGACGATATGTTCGTCTGTGGCGGCGAGAACATCTATCCCGGCGAAGTGGAGAAGATGTTGGAACGGCATCCCGCCGTGCACCAGGTTTGCGTCGTGCCGCTACCAGACGAATTGAAGGCATACAAGCCGGTTGCCTTCGTCGTGCCGCAAGCGGGTGCGAAAGTGTGCGAGGACGACATCAGGCAATTCGCGCTGGCCAACGCACCGGCCTATCAGCATCCCCGGCGCGTTTGGTTCCTCGATGAACTGCCGCTCGCGGGAACCAACAAGATTGATCGCAAACGCCTGGCCGAGCAGGCCGCGACACTGGCGTAACAGGAGGCCCGATGAAAGCGATGGTCGTCCGCCGGCATGGCGGATCAGACGTGATGGAGTTCGTGTCCGACTTCCCCGATCCGGCTGTCGGTGAAGGCGACGTGCTGATCCGCGTCCGCGCCTCGTCGCTGAATTACCACGACGTGTTCACGCGCCGCGGCATGCCCGGAATCAAAATTCCGATGCCGCTGATCATGGGCCTGGATGTCGCCGGTCAGATCGCCGAGGTCGGTCCGGGTGTCGAAGGTTGGTCGGTCGGCGACAGGGTGCTGGTCGATCCGATCAATCGCGTCGAGGGTGGGCTGATCGGCGAGACCACGCATGGCGGGCTTGCGGAACTGTGCTGCGTGCGGGCGCATCAGTTGGTGCAAATTCCTGATGCCGTGAGTTACGTCGATGCGGCGGCACTCCCGGTCGCCTACGGCACAGCGCATCGCATGCTGGTCTCCAAGGGCAACGTCAGCTCGGGCGACAAGGTGATGATCCTGGGCGCCAGCGGCGGCGTCGGTGTGTGCTGCGTGCAACTTGCGAGACAGGCCGGAGCGGAGGTCGTGGCCTGCGCCAGCACGGTTGCAAAACTGGATCGCCTGCGGTCGCTCGGTGCCGACCATCTGATCAACTATGCCGAAAGCGATTTCGTCCAGGAGGTGTTTTCCCTTTATGGCAAGCCGTCGCGACGCGGTGCGAATATTGGCAACGGGCTCGACGTGGTGGTCAACTTCACCGGCGGCGACACCTGGGTGAAGTCGATGCGCTGTTTGAAAGTTGGCGGCCGGCTGCTCACCTGCGGCGCGACCGCGGGTTACGATCCGAAGGAGGACATCCGCTTCATCTGGACATTCGAACTGGAAATTCGCGGCTCCAACGGCTGGCAACGCAGCGACATCGTGGCCCTGCTGGAGATGGTGCAGCAGCGCAAACTGAACACGCTGGTGGAGCGCACCTATCAGCTTGCCGACGCCGCCGAGGCGCTGCGGGTGATCGAGGATCGCGAGGTGTTCGGCAAGATCGTGGTGACGCCATGAGCGAGGCACTCACGGCGGCGCAGCTTCAGGAGCTGCTGGCGCGATCGCCATTCATCCGCTTCCTGGGTCTCACCGTCGTCGAAGCTGATCCGGCGCGTCAGCTTGTGACTATGACACTGCCCATGCGCCCAGAGTTCGAGCGCATCGCCGGCAGCGGCCAGTGGCATGGCGGTCCGATCGCCGCGATCATCGACACGGTCGGCGATTACGCTCTGGTGATGAGCCTTGGTCGTCCGCTGCCGACGATAAACTTCCGTGTGGACTATCTGCGGCCTGCGGTGAACACGGCACTGACAGCGACCGCGCGCGTGCGGCGTGCCGGCAGAAGCGTTGGCGTGGTGGACGTGGATGTGTCCGACGCGAAGGGCAATCCGGTGGCGATCGGCCGCGCCAGCTACTCGACGCAGAGCGGCTGATACAGTCAGCCCGCCTGCGTCGCGCGCATCAGCGGCACCCAGCGGTCGAGGATCGGCAGCACCTGATCCGCGTTTGCCGACGGCAAGGTGATCACCACGCGCGCGATGCCGATGTCGCGGTAGTGGCGCAGCCGATCCAATTCCTCCACGACGCGGAACATGGTGAGCGGCAACGACGCCGGATCGCGGCCGGCTTCCTTTGCCATCCGATGGAACTGCGGCAGGAAGTCGCTGACGTCGCCGTATTCCGGGCGGCTGGCGTGCGGCACCCAGCCATCGCCATAGCGGATCGCACGCCGCGCGCCATAAGGGAACGCGCCACCGACGATGATCGGCGGGTGTGGCTTCTGCACCGGTTTCGGCCACGCCATCATCGGGTCGAAGTTGACGAATTCGCCGTGGTACTCAGGCTTGCTCTCGGCCCAGATCAGCTTCATCGCCTCGATGCGCTCGCGCGCGACCTTGTGGCGCGATTTGAAATCCGTGCCGTGGTCCGCCATTTCCTCGGCGTTCCAGCCGGACCCGACACCGAACAGGAAGCGTCCCGCGGAAACCTGGTCGATCGAGGCCACCAGCTTGGCGGTCTGGATCGGGTCCCGCTGCTGCACCAGGCACACTCCGGTGCCGATCTTCAGCGCCGTCGTCACGGCCGCGGCTGCGGTCAGCGTGACGAACGGATCCATCACGTCGTGGTACTCTTTGGGCAGATCTCCCCCGGATGGGAAAGGCGAAGCGCGCGACACTGGAATGTGCGAATGCTCCGGCGCCCAAAGCAACTCGAAGCCGCGCGTCTCGAGCGCCTGGGCGAGTTCGCGGGGAGCCATCGAGTAGTCGGTGAAGAACATCGCCGCGCCGAAATCCATGGCCATTGCCTCCCTGCTACCGGGTGGAGTGTATCCGGGCAGTATCCCGTTCGCCTATCGGCTGGAGCTGGCGGATGCACCGGGTGCGCCTGAGGCGCCAATAGCGGCGGCATGGAGCATTTAATTCTCCAAACTCCAGGGCAGGGATGCCTCAACAGCGATTTTCTGCTATACGACACATCAATCCTAGGGATCGCCTGCATGGCTTCGGACAAGGACCTCGATCGGCTGGACCGGGAAATACTCCGCCTCCTTGCCGCCGACGCTTCTCTCTCGCTCGCCGACATCGCCTCCCGCGTCGGCCTCACGCCGACACCGTGCTGGAAGCGCATCCGCCGCATGGAGCAGGCGGGTGTGATCCTCGGCCGCGTCGCGACGATCGATCCGGCGAAGGTCGGGCTGCCGGTCTCGGTGTTCGTCGCAGTCGAGGCCGCCGACCACTCGAGCGAATGGCTCAAGCGCTTCGCCGGCGCGGTGGCGGAGCTGCCGGAAATCGTCGATGCCTGGCGGATGAGCGGTGACGTGGACTACCTGCTGCACGTTGTCGTGCCGGACATCGCTGCGTATGACGACTTCTATCGCCGCATGATCGCCGCGGTGCCGCTGCGCAACGTCACCAGTCGCTTCTCCATGGAGCGGTTGAAGGCGTCGCCGCTGCCGATCTGATGGTATGGCTTCCGACCTGGCGCGGGCCCGGCTGGCGGAGAGGCTACTGATCGGTATACTCCGCCCGGTTGATCGATCAAAGGCGATACGCGCAAGGGAGAGAGACGGATGAGTTTGAAAGGTGCGGGCTACATCGTCGGGGCATTCGAGCACCCGACACGAAAGGCAGCCGACAAGTCGGTGACACTCCTGCATGCGGAATGCGCGAAGGGCGCGCTCGCGGATGCCGGTCTGACCAAGGACGACATCGATGGCTACTTCTGCGCCGGCGACGCCCCCGGCCTCGGCCCGCTGTCGATGGTCGACTACATGAACCTCAAATGCCGGCACGTGGACAGCACCGATGTCGGCGGCTCGTCTTATCAGGTGGCGGTCGGCCATGCACTGGAATCGATCGCCGCCGGACGTTGCAGCATCGCGCTGATCACGCTCGCCGGCCGACCGCGCAGCGAGGGCATGGCGACCGGGACCGCGCCGCGCGCCGGCAGCCCCGCGCAGCCCGAAATGCAGTTCGAGTTCCCCTATGGGCCGGCTACAGCGAACATGTACGCGATGTGTGCCACGCGCCACATGCACGAATTCGGCACGACCAGCGAACAGCTCGCCTGGATCAAGGTTGCCGCGTCGCATCATGCTCAACACAACCCGCACGCCATGCTGCGCGACGTCGTTACGGTGGAGGACGTGGTCAAATCGCCGA
>CAWEVI010000069.1:0-10518 GCA_963812475.1 uncultured Alphaproteobacteria bacterium | reverse complement strand
GTGCCGTCGGTCACCATCGTGCTCGGAGCATCGACGATCGCGCTGCGGCTGTCATTGACATAGTCGGCCGACACCAGCGGCCGCTCCTCAAAGCCCAGGATTCCGGCGAGCGGTCCTACCGCGGCCGACCGGAAAAGTTCGTTGATCTCGCCTGCGGATGTTCTGCGCTCGACCTCGAAGACGCAATCGGTCAGCGACGCGTTCAACACCGGCGCCCGCACGGCATGGCCGTTCAGCCGCCCTTTGAGCTCGGGATAGATCAGCCCGATGGCCGTCGCGCTCCTCGTCGTCGTTGGTGACAGCGATAGCATGGCTGACCGCGCACGGCGGAGGTCACGGTGCGGCGCATCGATCACGACGTTGGTGTTGGTCGGATCGTGAATTGTTGTGACCTGGCCATGCCGGATGCCGATCGCCTCGTGCACGACCTTCACTACAGGCGCCAGGCAATTGGTGGTGCAGGAGGCCGCGGTCAGCAGCCGGTGGCTGGCCGGATCATACAGGCGGTCGTTTACGCCGACGACCAGGTTCAGCGCGGCCGCATCCTTCACCGGCGCCGCGACGACAACGCGCCGCACGCCGCGATCGAAGTAGGCGTCCAAGTGCTCCGATGTCAGGAACCGGCCGGTGCACTCCAGCACGATATTGCAGCCCAAATCGCCCCAGGGAACATCGCCGGGCTCGGCAGCGGACGAGAAGCCGATCCGGCGATTCCCGATCATCAGCGCACGGTCATCTTCCACGCCGATCCGTTCGCGCCAGCGGCCGTGAATGCTGTCGAATTCCAGCAGATGTGCTGCGGTGACCGCGCCGCCCTTCAGTTCGTTGGCATGGACGACGTCGAGCCGGTTGCCGGCACGCGGGTCGCCGTCGGCGCGCACCACACCGCCGAGCGCGGCGCGGAGGGCGAGCCGGCCGATGCGGCCCATTCCGTTGATACCGACACCCATTGCTCAGCGGCTCCGTGCGTATGCCACTGTCGGGTCGCCGCCGATCTCGTCGAGGCGGGCCTTCAGCGCCATGCGATCCAGCGTGGCGAAAGGCAGGCTGATGAAGGTCTCGATGCGTCGTCTCAGGCTGGCGTACAGCTCGTTCAGCAGGATCACCCGCTCGGCGACGTTTCCAACAAACTTGGCCGGGTCCGGCATCGGCCAGGCGCCGGTGACCGCCTTGTCGCCGAAATCCGGGCATTGCTGGCCGTCAAGCGTGTCGCAGAGGGCTAAACAGAAACTGTCCTTGCGGGTGTGAGGGTGCACTTGAAGCCAAGTTTGGCGATCTGACGGGCGAGGCGGTTTGCTTGAACCTCGGGGGCGTAACGGTGGAAGTGGTCGGCTCCCAGGTCCTGATAGAACGTGCCGTCGCGGAGCATGTGGTAGGCGGCGGTGAGGATCGAGGCGGCGACGGCGCAGATGGCCTTCTTGGGTCCTCGACGAGAGCGGAGGCGCTGGAACTGGGCCTGTAAATAGCTGGCCTTTTTGCGGCTGGCCGCCCAAGCGCATTGCACGACCGTGGTCTTTAGCCAAGGCGCGCCCTTGCGCAGCCGCGTGGAGCGGCGCTTGCCGGCGCTCTCGTCGTTGCGCGGGCACAGGCCGGCCCACGAGATCAGGTGTCCAGCGGTGGGGAAGCGGCTCATGTCGATGCCGATCTCCGAGACGATGACCTGCGCGGTCAGGTCACTGACGCCGGGGATGGTCTGCAACTGGCGGACTGCCTGTTGGAAAGGGTCGAGATCGCGGTTCACCTCTGCATCGATCTCGGCAATAGCGGTGTCGAGTGCATCAATGTGGCGCAGATGCAGGCGCAGCAGGAAGCGGTGTCGTTCGGTGACGCGGCCCTGGAGGGCGGCGCGCAGTCGCTCCGGCGGTGCCTTGACGCCGCGCTGCACCAGGGTGAGCAGCTTGTCCGGATCATCCTCGCCGTCGATCAGCGCCTGGAGAATGGCGCGGCCGGACACGCCCATGATCTGGGTCAGCACAGAGGCGAGCTTGAGGTTGGCGTCCTCCAGCGTCTTCTGGATGCGCTGGACGTGGCTGGCCTGCTCGCGCACCAACTGCTTGCGGGTGCGCAGCAGGGCCCGCATCTCCTGGATCGGCGCCTCCGGCACAAAGCTGGCGCGGATCAGGCCGTGTGCCAACAGATCGGCAAGCCAGACTGCATCGGCGACATCGGTCTTGCGTCCCGGCACGTTCTTGACATGCGCGGCGTTGGCCAGGATCAACGTGACCTCGCCATCTGACAGGATGTGCCAGACCGGCTTCCAGTAGACGCCGGTTGCCTCCATCGCGACATGGGTGCAACCGCTCGCCGCCAGCCAGGCGGACAGCGCCAGCAGGCCCGCTGTCGTGGTATCGAAGCTCCGCACTTCGCTCTTGGCCGCGCCGTCACTCGCCACACGCGCACACGCGACAACCGTATCCTTGTGAACGTCAAGCCCCGCACAGCGAGGGTAGAGAACGTCCATGGCTCCCTCCGTTTGTTGCGCCGCCGGCGCAGGGCACCCCTGGATCAAAGTCTAAACAACGCGCTCCCGAGCCTTGCGGCCCATGGCGCAATCGGGGGTGCTTCGGGTGCCCCGGGTTCAACTAATACGCGGGCTCGCTCGCACCATAGAACAGCCAACCTCTCCGCCAACGGTCGGAAGACAATGCCACAGGTTTCATGCACGGCGGGTCGCCTATTCCGGTGGCAAACTAATACGAAATCGAGCCGTGGGGCGTTCGGTCCCATGAATTCGTCCCATGACTTTGCTTGCAGTCGTGAAACGTCGTGCCCGAGCGCATGCAGCCGCGCGACCACCTCCGGCATAGGTTCTGGCGCCGGATCGGAGCCCGCGGAATACGCGTTGAAGCGTCCGCCGCCGACCTTCTGCAGGATCGCTTCAGCCATGATCGACCGCGCAGAATTCCGCGTGCAAAGGAACAGGACATTAAAGGCAGGGACCATGGGAGCATCCTCCTTGGACGCCAGAGGCGTCAGGCGGGCGATGTCGCCACACAACTCAGGTCGGCCGCCGCAGCAGGTCTCGGATAGAAAGGCGATCAACTCGCGCAGAGCGACAATGCGAACGGCGTGAACGATCTGGCGGCTCTGCCGGGTGGACTGCGTAAGCCCCGCGCGTTCCAAGGCGGCGAGATGGAACGACGTCGTGGAGGCCGGTTGGCCGAGCCGTTCGGCAATTTCACCGGCCGGAACGCCGTTCGGCCCTGCCTCGATGAGCAGACGCAGCACGCCGAGGCGTGTTTCCTGCGAGAGGGCACCAAAAACCTGGGAGGCATCTCTGACTTCCACGTTTCCAGTTTAATGGATGCTTGGTCCCGCATACATGTGAAATTTCCGTGTCTGCCGGACCTACGCGACTGCCGAGCGACGCAGGGCGAGCGGGACCAGCGGCAGGACGAGCAGGATGTTGAACACCGCCGTGCCGACCAGTGCGACGATCGTCAGACTGGGACCAAGGTGTTCCATGAGCAAGCTGCCCAACAAAGGCGATGCGGCCTGGGCGATCAGGATCGGCATGGCCAGCCAGCCCAGGAGAACGGCGTAGCCCTCGCGGCCGAACAGCGCGAGCGGTACGGTGCCGCGAGCGATCGAGCGAATGCCGCTGCCCGAGCCATACAGCACGAGGCCGGCGCCCATGATGCTGGACGGGCCGAGCAGCATGCAAAGCCCGACCGCGACCGCCACGGTGGCGATCAGAAAACTCCAGACCGGATGTTGCCTGCGTCCGAAGGCCGCCTCCAGCACGCGGGCACCGACCTGTGCCGGGCCGATCAGGGCACCGAGGCCGACGGCGGTTGCAAGCGTCAGGCCGCGCGTCTGCAAAAGGACCAGGAGGTGCACCGACATTACGGTCATGATGACGGACGCGACGGTCAGGCCAGCGGCCAGAATCACGAACGCAACCCGGTCGCCGGTGCGACGCGACGTTGCCGCCGTTCCGAAGCGGGCGCCCTGCCGCGTCGAAACGGGCCGATGTTCCTCGCGCGGCACGCCGAGCAGATACAACGGCAGGACCACGATGACGGCGATCGCGGCATAGGCGGCGCTGGCGCCGCGCCAGCCGAACCGCTCGACGAACATTGCGCTGAGCGGCCAGCACACGGTGCTGGCGAATCCGCCGAACAGCGTCAGATGCGTGATCGCGCTGCGCGCGTGCTCGCCATAGAGCCGCCCGAGCGTGGCAAACGCCGGATCGTAGAGTCCGGCGCCCATGGCGAGACCGATCACCAGCCAGGCGGCAACGAAGACCGGAAGGTCTGGCGCGATGGCCTGCATCAGCAGGCCGATCGCCAGCAGGACGGCGCTGGCAGCCAGGATCGGGCGACCGCCGAAGCGCTCGATGAGATGACCCACACGTGGCGATATCAGCCCGGACGTGAGCAGGCCGAGCGAGAAGGCGCCGATGATCCATGTTCCGGGCCAACCGGTCTCACGCGCTATCGGTCCGGCGAGGACCGCAAGCAGATAGTACCGAGGATCCCCAGACGAGGATCTGGGCGACGCCGATCGATGCAATGACGACGAAACGACGTTTGCCGGGAGGGATCGGTTGGGCTGCACTTCCCTCCGTCATGGCGGGACGAACGCTGGTTGTCCTCCTCCAGCGGGAATACCAATCATGCGCAGCAATCGGTCGTGCAGCATGCGGCCGCCGGCTTATGCGCCTCGATGGTGGCCGATGCCACATGGTTCTCGATGCCGCGACCGGCCGCCCAGGAAGCGACGAATTCGCGGCTCTCGGGCTTCACCTGGATGCTGATGTCAACGAAGCCGGCCGCGCTGAGCCAGTCCTCGATCGCGACGGTGCTCGCGGCACCGGCGACGCAGCCGCACAGCAGTGCCTGGTCGGCGGCAAGTTCCGGCGGCAACGGGCTGATGTTCACCACATCGGAGATCGCCAGCCGCCCGCCCGGCTTCAGCACGCGGAACGCCTCGCGGAACACCTGCGCCTTGTCCGGAACCAGATTGATCACGCAGTTCGAGATGATCACGTCGCTGGTGCCGTCGGCGATCGGCAGATGCTCGAGTTCGCCGAGTCGGAACTCGACATTGCCAGCGCCGATGCGTGCCGCGTTGTCGCGCGCCTTGCTCAGCATCTCGTGGGTCATGTCGACGCCGATGACCCGGCCTTCGGGACCCACCTGCCGCGCGGCGAGCAGGCAGTCGAAGCCGGCGCCGCTGCCGAGGTCGATCAGCACCTCGCCCGACCGGAGAGCGGCGATCGCCTGGGGATTGCCGCAGCCCAGCCCGAGGTTGGCTCCCTCCGGCACCGCGCGCAGATCGTCTTCGGTGTAGCCCATGTGGCGGGCCTTGCCCTGCTCGGGACCGCAGCAGGACGAACCCGCGGCGGCGATTGAGCCGTAACGGTTGCGGACCAGTTCCTTGATTTCAGCGCTGTCCATCGTGGTCTCCATTGGCTATGCGGCACCCCTGCCGCGTGTAGCGGCAGGCGCGCGGGCTGATGTGGTCGAACCGCGGCCGCAGCAGTTTTCGGTCAGATAGCCGACGAGAAGGTTCATCACGGAAAAATCCGCAGCGTAGATCAGCTGGCGGCCGAGCCGGCGCTGCGTGACAAGCCCGGCGCGATGCAGATGCTGGACATGGAAGGTCAGCGATGACGGCTGCAGGCCGAGCCGCTCGGCGATCACCCCGGCCGGAAGGCCATCAGGCCCACGCTCGACGAGCATCCTGTAGAGGGCAAGTCGTGTCTCATGGGCCAGGGCACCGAGCGCCTGCACTGTCTGACTGCTGTCCAACGATAGCTCAATATTTCATGTAATATCAAAACTAGCCGGAGATCGCTTCTAACGTCAACGACATTTTCCTGCGGAAGAATCGTCGCAGGCTCGTCACGGATCAGGCGGCGACGTCACCCAGCGGCCACCGCGGCCGTGGCGCGAAATCCAGCGCATCCGCCAGCCCCAACCCCAGCCGCTCGATGCCGGTCCATGCGACCATCACGGCATTGTCCGTGCACAAGCGAACGGGCGGCGCGACCAGCGCAAATCCTGCCGCCGCGGCGGCCTCGGCCAGCGCCGTCCGCACGGACGCGTTTGCCGCCACACCGCCGGCAACCACCAGCAACCGTGCGGTGGAAGACCGCTTCCGCATCATCGCCATCGCATGTGTCGCTCGGTCCGCCAGCACCTCCGCCACCGCGCGCTGGAAGCTCGCCGCGATATCCGCCGCCGTCCGCATCGGCAAGGCGCCGACCATCTGACGCGCGACCTCCTGCGCCACCGCCGTCTTCAGCCCGGAGAAACTGAAGTCGCATCCGGCCCGTCCCAGCAGCGGCCGCGGGAACGCATACCGCCGCGGGTCGCCCCCTGCCGCAAGCGTCTCGAGCGCCGGGCCGCCCGGCCAGCCCAGGCCGAGCAGCTTTGCCACCTTGTCGAAAGCCTCGCCGACCGCATCGTCCAGAGTGCTGCCCAGCCGCACGTGACGCCCGACCCCTTCCACCGCGACGCACTGGCAATGGCCGCCCGACAACAGCAGCAACAGATACGGAAACTCGGCCCCGCCCGACACCAGCCCCGGCAGGCGCGCGGTCAGCGCATGCGCCTCCAGATGGTTGACTGCCACGTACGGCAACCCGTGCGCGATGGCGATCCCCTTGGCGAACTGACTGCCGACGATCAGACCGCCGATCAGCCCCGGTCCGCCGCTCGCCGCCACCCCACCCAGTTCGCCGAACCTCACGCCCGCACGCGCCATCACGCGGCGCACCTGCTCAGGCAGGAAAGCCAGATGCGCCCGCGCGGCAATTTCGGGCACCACGCCGCCATAGGGCGCATGCTCAGTTTCCTGGCTCAGCACGGACTCGGCCAGCACGTGGCCGGACGCGTCGAGCACGGCCGATGCCGTTTCGTCACAGGATGTCTCGATGCCCAGCACCGGGCCCATTCGCGCCGATCCCATCTTTTCATGGCCAAGCGAGAGCAAAGAGTAATAGGACGCACTCATGACCGCCGCCATGCCGCCAACGCCCCCCGCCACCGATATGCAGCACCCGCTGGTGAAGACCCATACTCACGCCCTGCCGCTGCGCGTGGGCACCCGCGGCTCGCCGCTCGCGCTGATCCAGACCCGCGGCTTCCTCGACGTGTTGATCCGGTTCTGCCCCGTGCTGCGCCACATGGATGTGTTCGAGGAGCACGCCATCCGCACCACCGGCGACGCGGTGCAGGACCGCCGGCTGGCTGACATCGGCGGCAAGGGGCTGTTCGCCAAGGAGATTCACGAGGCGCTGGCCGACCGGCGCATCGACTTCGCGGTACACAGCCTGAAGGACCTCGAAACCGAACTGCCGCCTGGCATCGTGCTGGCGTGCACACTACGGCGGGAAGACGCGCGCGACGCGCTGATCCTGGGCGATGGCTGCGATTGGGCCGATCCGGCCGATCCGTTCGCCTGCCTGCCGTCCGGGGCTGTCATCGGCACCTCTTCCATCCGCCGGCAGTCGCAATTGCTGCACGCCCGGCCCGATCTCGCGATCTCCACGCTGCGCGGCAATGTCCAGACCAGGCTCGACAAGATAGCGGCCGGCGCCTGCGCGGCCTCGTTGCTCGCCTATGCCGGACTGAAGCGGCTGGGCTTGGCCGAGCGGGCCTCGGTTGTGCTGGATCCCGATGCGATGGTGCCCTCCGCCGGGCAGGGCATCGTCGGCGTCACTGTACGCGCCGACGATACCGAACTCCACGAACTGCTCGCCGCCATCGAAGACCCCGAGGCGAAGGCCGTTGCGACAGCCGAACGTGCCCTGCTGAAGCGGCTCGACGGCTCGTGCCGAACGCCGATCGGTGGCCACGCCCGTCTGCTGCCGAACGGCGAATTGCACCTGACCGGGCTGGTGGCGCGCGGCGACGGGTCGTTCCTGCTGAAGCGGAGCCTGCACGGCGCGGCGCGGGATGCCGAACGGATCGGCACCGAGCTGGGCGCGAGCCTGCGCACCGACAGCCCGCGCGACATCTTTGCCTGACGACGGACCGGCCGTCCTGATCACCCGGCCGGAACCGGGAGCCAGCGAGACCGCCGTCCGCGTCTCGGCGCTGGGCTTCCGGCCCCTGGTCGCACCGGTCCTGGAAATCCGCGACCTTCCCTGGCGCATCCCGCCGGCCACGGAGTTGCAGGCTATTGTCACCGCCAGTGGCAACGCCATTCCAGCCTTGCCGCCAAGTCACCATGGATTGCCATTGCTCGCCGTCGGCGAGACAACGGCCTCGCGCGCCCGCGCTGCGGGGTTTTCCCAGGTCAGCAGCGCCGATGGCGATGCCCGGGCGCTGGCTGCACTGGCGGACGAGATCTGCGACCATCAGGGCGCGCCGCTGCTGCTCGCCACGGGCCGCAACCAGGGCGAGGCACTCGCCACCGATCTGCGGGTCCGCGGCTTCCGGGTCATGCGCCGGGCAGTCTACGCGGCAGTGCCCGTTCCCGCCCTGTCGGACGTGGCGCGTCAGGCCTTGGCGGCCGGTGATGTCACGGCCGCGCTGTTCTTCTCAGCGGAGACCGCCCGTCACTGCGTGCTGCTGATCCGGCGTGCACGACTGCACGAGGCTGTCCGCACCGTGGATGCGCTGGCTATTGGCCAGCCCGCCGCCGTAGCGTTAAAGGTGCTGCCCTGGCGTCGCATCCGCGTCGCCGCACGGCCTACCCAGGATGCCATGCTGGCGCTGCTGCCATGACCAAACCCGAACCGCCTGCACTGCCGCCGCCGGAGACCCCGGAAGACCCGGCCCCGCCTCCGTCGCCGCAGCACGCGGCGAGGCGTGACCGGCTCGCCTGGCTATCCGGCGCCGGCTTCCTGATCCTGGCTGCCGCAGTCATCTGGGTATGGCTGAACCCGTTCCATGAGCCTCCGGCCGCCACACCAGTCGATGCCCTGGCACAGCCTCTCGCCAACTTGGAAGCCCGCATGGCCCGGCTGGAACAACGCCCCGCTGCTGCTCCCTCGCCGTCCGGGCCGATTCCGGACCTCGGCCCGCTGACGGCGCGAATGGCGGCGCTAGAGCAACGGCCGGGTCCCAACCTTGCGCCGCTCGAGGCGCGCATCGCCGCGCTCGAGGCGAAGCCGACAGCCGACAGCCAGCTGGCCGGTAGAATCGACGCTCTCTCGGCGCGCGCCGACTCGCTGGAGACCGCCCTGCGCGCGGCCCAATCCGATCTGGCGCGCCGCCTCGATGCGGACGAGGCGCGGATCGCAACGGCCGAGCGCAATGCGGGCCAGGTCTCCACACTGGCCGACCGGCTGGGTCGCCTCGGCCGGGTGCAGGCAGCCCAACTGGCACTGGACGCCGGGCAGAAGCTGGGCGACATGCCGGGCGCGCCACCCGCGCTCACCAGGTTCGCCAATGCCGCTCCGCCCACCGAGGCTACGCTGAGGCTTGCCTTCCCGCAGGCCGCACGGGAAGCGCTCGCCGCGGCGCGACCGCCATCCGAGGACAAACCGTTGCTTGCACGCCTCTGGGACGAGACCCAGGACCTTGTCACGGTGCGCCAAGGCGATCGCGTCCTGGTCGGCGATCCGGCCGCCGGTGTGCTGGAACGCGCGCGCGCCGCACTGAACGCCGGCGATCTATCCGGCGCAATTGCCGCGGTCGCCGCATTGTCGGGACCTCCGGCACAGGCGATGGCCCCCTGGCTCACCGATGCACGCGCGCTGCTGGACGCCCGGGCTGCGCTCGCCGAGTGGGCCGCGCACGCGTGATGCTTCGTGTCCTGTTCGTCCTGCTGGTCGGCGGCGCGGTAGTCGCCCTTGCCTGGGTGCTGGCCGGGCTGCCCGGCCACGTCGTCGCCCAGATCGGCGACACGACCTTCGAAGCCGCGACACCGGTGGTGGGGCTCGGCCTGCTGCTGTCGTTCGGGGTGCTTTACGCAGTCCTGCGCCTGCTCGGCGCGGTAGTCCGGCTGCCGCGCACGCTGGCGGTCAGACGCGCGGCGCATCGCCGGCGCACAGGCGAGGTCGCTGTGACGCGCACGCTGCTGGCGCTTGCCGCCGGCGAGAAGGGCGATGCGCGACGCGAGGCCAGTCGCGCGGCGCTCGCTGGGCGATACGCCGCAGACCCTGTTGCTGGCAGCCGAGGCGGGCCGGCTTGCCGGCCGCGACGATGAGGCGGAAACCGCGTTTGTGCACTGGCGGCACGTCAGGATGCGGCGTTCCTCGGTCTGCGCGGCCTGCTGCGCAACGCTACGAGCACGAAGACTGGTCCGAGGCCACCGCACTGGCGCGCCAGGCGGAGACGGTGCAGCCGGGCGCCGCCTGGCTCCGACACGAGCGTGCACGACTGGCTGTGCGCGCCGGCAACTGGTCGGAGGCGCTGGCGCTGGCGGACGCCGACGCCGAAGGCTGCACTGGCCGCCGCGGCGGCGGAGGCCCAGCCCGACGCATTGTGTGTGATGCGCCTCGCCAGACAGGCCTGGCAGGACGATCCCTCGCTGCCGAGCGCGGCACTGGCCTATGCGAGCCGACTGCGTGCGGCCGGGCGCGAGAGCCGGGCGCTGGCCGTCATCCGCCATAGCTGG
>CAWEVI010000068.1:0-13816 GCA_963812475.1 uncultured Alphaproteobacteria bacterium | reverse complement strand
CGACCAGGTTCAGCGCGGCCGCATCCTTCACCGGCGCCGCGACGACAACGCGCCGCACGCCGCGATCGAAGTAGGCGTCCAAGTGCTCCGATGTCAGGAACCGGCCGGTGCACTCCAGCACGATATTGCAGCCCAAATCGCCCCAGGGAACATCGCCGGGCTCGGCAGCGGACGAGAAGCCGATCCGGCGATTCCCGATCATCAGCGCACGGTCATCTTCCACGCCGATCCGTTCGCGCCAGCGGCCGTGAATGCTGTCGAATTCCAGCAGATGTGCTGCGGTGACCGCGCCGCCCTTCAGTTCGTTGGCATGGACGACGTCGAGCCGGTTGCCGGCACGCGGGTCGCCGTCGGCGCGCACCACACCGCCGAGCGCGGCGCGGAGGGCGAGCCGGCCGATGCGGCCCATTCCGTTGATACCGACACCCATTGCTCAGCGGCTCCGTGCGTATGCCACTGTCGGGTCGCCGCCGATCTCGTCGAGGCGGGCCTTCAGCGCCGTGCGATCCAGCGTGGCGAAAGGCAGGCTGATGAAGGTCTCGATGCGTCGTCTCAGGCTGGCGTACAGCTCGTTCAGCAGGATCATCCGCTCGGCGACGTTTCCAACAAACTTGGCCGGGTCCGGCATCGGCCAGGCGCCGGTGACCGCCTTGTCGCCGAAATCCGGGCATTGCTGGCCGTCAAGCGTGTCGCAGAGGGCTAACACGAAATCGAGCCGTGGGGCGTTCGGTCCCATGAATTCGTCCCATGACTTTGCTTGCAGTCGTGAAACGTCGTGCCCGAGCGCATGCAGCCGCGCGACCACCTCCGGCATAGGTTCTGGCGCCGGATCGGAGCCCGCGGAATACGCGTTGAAGCGTCCGCGGCCGACCTTCTGCAGGATCGCTTCAGCCATGATCGACCGCGCAGAATTCCGCGTGCAAAGGAACAGGACATTAAAGGCAGGGACCATGGGAGCATCCTCCTTGGACGCCAGAGGCGTCAGGCGGGCGATGTCGCCACACAACTCAGGTCGGCCGCCGCAGCAGGTCTCGGATAGAAAGGCGATCAACTCGCGCAGCGCGACAATGCGAACGGCGTGAACGATCCGGCGGCTCTGACGGGTGGACTGCGTAAGCCGCGCGCGTTCCAAGGCGGCGAGATGGAACGACGTCGTGGAGGCCGGTTGGCCGAGCCGTTCGGCAATTTCACCGGCCGGAACGCCGTTCGGCCCTGCCTCGATGAGCAGACGCAGCACGCCGAGGCGTGTTTCCTGCGAGAGGGCACCAAAAACCTGGGAGGCATCTCTGACTTCCACGTTTCCAGTTTAATGGATGCTTGGTCCCGCATACATGTGAAATTTCCGTGTCTGCCGGACCTACGCGACTGCCGGGCGACGCAGGGCGAGCGGGACCAGCGGCAGGACGAGCAGGATGTTGAACACTGCCGTGCCGACCAGTGCGACGATCGTCAGACTGGGACCAAGGTGTTCCATGAGCAAGCTGCCCAACAAAGGCGATGCGGCCTGGGCGATCAGGATCGGCATGGCCAGCCAGCCCAGGAGAACGGCGTAGCCCTCGCGGCCGAACAGCGCGAGCGGTACGGTGCCGCGAGCGATCGAGCGAATGCCGCTGCCCGAGCCATACAGCACGAGGCCGGCGCCCATGATGCTGGACGGGCCGAGCAGCATGCAAAGCCCGACCGCGACCGCCACGGTGGCGATCAGAAGACTCCAGACCGGATGTTGCCTGCGTCCGAAGGCCGCCTCCAGCACGCGGGCACCGACCTGTGCCGGGCCGATCAGGGCACCGAGGCCGACGGCGGTTGCAAGCGTCAGGCCGCGCGTCTGCAAAAGGACCAGGAGGTGCACCGACATTACGGTCATGATGACGGACGCGACGGTCAGGCCAGCGGCCAGAATCACGAACGCAACCCGGTCGCCGGTGCGACGCGACGTTGCCGCCGTTCCGAAGCGGGCGCCCTGCCGCGTCGAAACGGGCCGATGTTCCTCGCGCGGCACGCCGAGCAGATACAACGGCAGGACCACGATGACGGCGATCGCGGCATAGGCGGCGCTGGCGCCGCGCCAGCCGAACCGCTCGACGAACATTGCGCTGAGCGGCCAGCACACGGTGCTGGCGAATCCGCCGAACAGCGTCAGATGCGTGATCGCGCTGCGCGCGTGCTCGCCATAGAGCCGCCCGAGCGTGGCAAACGCCGGATCGTAGAGTCCGGCGCCCATGGCGAGACCGATCACCAGCCAGGCGGCAACGAAGACCGGAAGGTCTGGCGCGATGGCCTGCATCAGCAGGCCGATCGCCAGCAGGACGGCGCTGGCAGCCAGGATCGGGCGACCGCCGAAGCGCTCGATGAGATGACCCACACGTGGCGATATCAGCCCGGACGTGAGCAGGCCGAGCGAGAAGGCGCCGATGATCCATGTTCCGGGCCAACCGGTCTCACGCGCTATCGGTCCGGCGAGGACCGCAAGCAGATAGTACGAGGATCCCCAGACGAGGATCTGGGCGACGCCGGTCGATGCAATGACGACGAAACGACGTTTGCCGGGAGGGATCGGTTGGGCTGCACTTCCCTCCGTCATGGCGGGACGAACGCTGGTTGTCCTCCTCCAGCGGGAATACCAATCATGCGCAGCAATCGGTCGTGCAGCATGCGGCCGCCGGCTTATGCGCCTCGATGGTGGCCGATGCCACATGGTTCTCGATGCCGCGACCGGCCGCCCAGGAAGCGACGAATTCGCGGCTCTCGGGCTTCAACTGGATGCTGATGTCAACGAAGCCGGCCGCGCTGAGCCAGTCCTCGATCGCGACGGTGCTCGCGGCACCGGCGACGCAGCCGCACAGCAGTGCCTGGTCGGCGGCAAGTTCCGGCGGCAACGGGCTGATGTTCACCACATCGGAGATCGCCAGCCGCCCGCCCGGCTTCAGCACGCGGAACGCCTCGCGGAACACCTGCGCCTTGTCCGGAACCAGATTGATCACGCAGTTCGAGATGATCACGTCGCTGGTGCCGTCGGCGATCGGCAGATGCTCGAGTTCGCCGAGTTGGAACTCGACATTGCCAGCGCCGATGCGTGCCGCGTTGTCGCGCGCCTTGCTCAGCATCTCGTGGGTCATGTCGACGCCGATGACCCGGCCTTCGGGACCCACCTGCCGCGCGGCGAGCAGGCAGTCGAAGCCGGCGCCGCTGCCGAGGTCGATCAGTACCTCGCCCGACCGGAGAGCGGCGATCGCCTGGGGATTGCCGCAGCCCAGCCCGAGGTTGGCTCCCTCCGGCACCGCGCGCAGATCGTCTTCGGTGTAGCCCATGTGGCGGGCCTTGCCCTGCTCGGGACCGCAGCAGGACGAACCCGCGGCGGCGATTGAGCCGTAACGGTTGCGGACCAGTTCCTTGATTTCAGCGCTGTCCATCGTGGTCTCCATTGGCTATGCGGCACCCCTGCCGCGTGTAGCGGCAGGCGCGCGGGCTGATGTGGTCGAACTGCGGCCGCAGCAGTTTTCGGTCAGATAGCCGACGAGAAGGTTCATCACGGAAAAATCCGCAGCGTAGATCAGCTGGCGGCCGAGCCGGCGCTGCGTGACAAGCCCGGCGCGATGCAGATGCTGGACATGGAAGGTCAGCGATGACGGCTGCAGGCCGAGCCGCTCCGCGATCACCCCGGCCGGAAGGCCATCAGGCCCACGCTCGACGAGCATCCTGTAGAGGGCAAGTCGTGTCTCATGGGCCAGGGCACCGAGCGCCTGCACTGTCTGACTGCTGTCCAACGATAGCTCAATATTTCATGTAATATCAAAACTAGCCGGAGATCGCTTCTAACGTCAACGACATTTTCCTGCGGAAGAATCGTCGCAGACTCGTCACGGATCAGGCGGCGACGTCACCCAGCGGCCACCGCGGCCGTGGCGCGAAATCCAGCGCATCCGCCAGCCCCAACCCCAGCCGCTCGATGCCGGTCCATGCGACCATCACGGCATTGTCCGTGCACAAGCGAACGGGCGGCGCGACCAGCGCAAATCCTGCCGCCGCGGCGGCCTCGGCCAGCGCCGTCCGCACGGACGCGTTTGCCGCCACACCGCCGGCAACCACCAGCAACCGTGCGATGGAAGACCGCTTCCGCATCATCGCCATCGCATGTGTCGCTCGGTCCGCCAGCACCTCCGCCACCGCGCGCTGGAAGCTCGCCGCGATATCCGCCGCCGTCCGCATCGGCAAGGCGCCGACCATCTGACGCGCGACCTCCTGCGCCACCGCCGTCTTCAGCCCGGAGAAACTGAAGTCGCATCCGGCCCGTCCCAGCAGCGGCCGCGGGAACGCATACCGCCGCGGGTCGCCCCCTGCCGCAAGCGTCTCGAGCGCCGGGCCGCCCGGCCAGCCCAGGCCGAGCAGCTTTGCCACCTTGTCGAAAGCCTCGCCGACCGCATCGTCCAGAGTGCTGCCCAGCCGCACGTGACGCCCGACCCCTTCCACCGCGACGCACTGGCAATGGCCGCCCGACAACAGCAGCAACAGATACGGAAACTCGGCCCCGCCCGACACCAGCCCCGGCAGGCGCGCGGTCAGCGCATGCGCCTCCAGATGGTTGACTGCCACGTACGGCAACCCGTGCGCGATGGCGATCCCCTTGGCGAACTGACTGCCGACGATCAGACCGCCGATCAGCCCCGGTCCGCCGCTCGCCGCCACCCCACCCAGTTCGCCGAACCTCACGCCCGCACGCGCCATCACGCGGCGCACCTGCTCAGGCAGGAAAGCCAGATGCGCCCGCGCGGCAATTTCGGGCACCACGCCGCCATAGGGCGCATGCTCAGTTTCCTGGCTCAGCACGGACTCGGCCAGCACGTGGCCGGACGCGTCGAGCACGGCCGATGCCGTTTCGTCACAGGATGTCTCGATGCCCAGCACCGGGCCCATTCGCGCCGATCCCATCTTTTCATGGCCAAGCGAGAGCAAAGAGTAATAGGACGCACTCATGACCGCCGCCATGCCGCCAACGCCCCCCGCCACCGATATGCAGCACCCGCTGGTGAAGACCCATACTCACGCCCTGCCGCTGCGCGTGGGCACCCGCGGCTCGCCGCTCGCGCTGATCCAGACCCGCGGCTTCCTCGACGTGTTGATCCGGTTCTGCCCCGTGCTGCGCCACATGGATGTGTTCGAGGAGCACGCCATCCGCACCACCGGCGACGCGGTGCAGGACCGCCGGCTGGCTGACATCGGCGGCAAGGGGCTGTTCGCCAAGGAGATTCACGAGGCGCTGGCCGACCGGCGCATCGACTTCGCGGTACACAGCCTGAAGGACCTCGAAACCGAACTGCCGCCTGGCATCGTGCTGGCGTGCACACTACGGCGGGAAGACGCGCGCGACGCGCTGATCCTGGGCGATGGCTGCGATTGGGCCGATCCGGCCGATCCGTTCGCCTGCCTGCCGTCCGGGGCTGTCATCGGCACCTCTTCCATCCGCCGGCAGTCGCAATTGCTGCACGCCCGGCCCGATCTCGCGATCTCCACGCTGCGCGGCAATGTCCAGACCAGGCTCGACAAGATAGCGGCCGGCGCCTGCGCGGCCTCGTTGCTCGCCTATGCCGGACTGAAGCGGCTGGGCTTGGCCGAGCGGGCCTCGGTTGTGCTGGATCCCGATGCGATGGTGCCCTCCGCCGGGCAGGGCATCGTCGGCGTCACTGTACGCGCCGACGATACCGAACTCCACGAACTGCTCGCCGCCATCGAAGACCCCGAGGCGAAGGCCGTTGCGACAGCCGAACGTGCCCTGCTGAAGCGGCTCGACGGCTCGTGCCGAACGCCGATCGGTGGCCACGCCCGTCTGCTGCCGAACGGCGAATTGCACCTGACCGGGCTGGTGGCGCGCGGCGACGGGTCGTTCCTGCTGAAGCGGAGCCTGCACGGCGCGGCGCGGGATGCCGAACGGATCGGCACCGAGCTGGGCGCGAGCCTGCGCACCGACAGCCCGCGCGACATCTTTGCCTGACGACGGACCGGCCGTCCTGATCACCCGGCCGGAACCGGGAGCCAGCGAGACCGCCGTCCGCGTCTCGGCGCTGGGCTTCCGGCCCCTGGTCGCACCGGTCCTGGAAATCCGCGACCTTCCCTGGCGCATCCCGCCGGCCACGGAGTTGCAGGCTATTGTCACCGCCAGTGGCAACGCCATTCCAGCCTTGCCGCCAAGTCACCATGGATTGCCATTGCTCGCCGTCGGCGAGACAACGGCCTCGCGCGCCCGCGCTGCGGGGTTTTCCCAGGTCAGCAGCGCCGATGGCGATGCCCGGGCGCTGGCTGCACTGGCGGACGAGATCTGCGACCATCAGGGCGCGCCGCTGCTGCTCGCCACGGGCCGCAACCAGGGCGAGGCACTCGCCACCGATCTGCGGGTCCGCGGCTTCCGGGTCATGCGCCGGGCAGTCTACGCGGCAGTGCCCGTTCCCGCCCTGTCGGACGTGGCGCGTCAGGCCTTGGCGGCCGGTGATGTCACGGCCGCGCTGTTCTTCTCAGCGGAGACCGCCCGTCACTGCGTGCTGCTGATCCGGCGTGCACGACTGCACGAGGCTGTCCGCACCGTGGATGCGCTGGCTATTGGCCAGCCCGCCGCCGTAGCGTTAAAGGTGCTGCCCTGGCGTCGCATCCGCGTCGCCGCACGGCCTACCCAGGATGCCATGCTGGCGCTGCTGCCATGACCGAACCCGAACCGCCTGCACTGCCGCCGCCGGAGACCCCGGAAGACCCGGCCCCGCCTCCGTCGCCGCAGCACGCGGCGAGGCGTGACCGGCTCGCCTGGCTCTTCGGCGCCGGCTTCCTGATCCTGGCTGCCGCAGTCATCTGGGTATGGCTGAACCCGTTCCATGAGCCTCCGGCCGCCACACCAGTCGATGCCCTGGCACAGCCTCTCGCCAACTTGGAAGCCCGCATGGCCCGGCTGGAACAACGCCCCGCTGCTGCTCCCTCGCCGTCCGGGCCGATTCCGGACCTCGGCCCGCTGACGGCGCGAATGGCGGCGCTAGAGCAACGGCCGGGTCCCAACCTTGCGCCGCTCGAGGCGCGCATCGCCGCGCTCGAGGCGAAGCCGACAGCCGACAGCCAGCTGGCCGGTAGAATCGACGCTCTCTCGGCGCGCGCCGACTCGCTGGAGACCGCCCTGCGCGCGGCCCAATCCGATCTGGCGCGCCGCCTCGATGCGGACGAGGCGCGGATCGCAACGGCCGAGCGCAATGCGGGCCAGGTCTCCACACTGGCCGACCGGCTGGGTCGCCTCGGCCGGGTGCAGGCAGCCCAACTGGCACTGGACGCCGGGCAGAAGCTGGGCGACATGCCGGGCGCGCCACCCGCGCTCACCAGGTTCGCCAATGCCGCTCCGCCCACCGAGGCTACGCTGAGGGTTGCCTTCCCGCAGGCCGCACGGGAAGCGCTCGCCGCGGCGCGACCGCCATCCGAGGACAAACCGTTGCTTGCACGCCTCTGGGACGAGACCCAGGACCTTGTCACGGTGCGCCAAGGCGATCGCGTCCTGGTCGGCGATCCGGCCGCCGGTGTGCTGGAACGCGCGCGCGCCGCACTGAACGCCGGCGATCTATCCGGCGCAATTGCCGCGGTCGCCGCATTGTCGGGACCTCCGGCACAGGCGATGGCCCCCTGGCTCACCGATGCACGCGCGCTGCTGGACGCCCGGGCTGCGCTCGCCGAGTGGGCCGCGCACGCGTGATGCTTCGTGTCCTGTTCGTCCTGCTGGTCGGCGGCGCGGTAGTCGCCCTTGCCTGGGTGCTGGCCGGGCTGCCCGGCCACGTCGTCGCCCAGATCGGCGACACGACCTTCGAAGCCGCGACACCGGTGGTGGGGCTCGGCCTGCTGCTGTCGTTCGGGGTGCTTTACGCAGTCCTGCGCCTGCTCGGCGCGGTAGTCCGGCTGCCGCGCACGCTGGCGGTCAGACGCGCGGCGCATCGCCGGCGCACAGGCGAGGTCGCTGTGACGCGCACGCTGCTGGCGCTTGCCGCCGGCGAGAAGGGCGATGCGCGACGCGAGGCCAGTCGCGCGCGGCGTCTGCTGGGCGATACGCCGCAGACCCTGTTGCTGGCAGCCGAGGCGGGCCGGCTTGCCGGCCGCGACGATGAGGCGGAAACCGCGTTTCGTGCACTGGCGGCACGTCAGGATGCGGCGTTCCTCGGTCTGCGCGGCCTGCTGCGCAACGCTATCGAGCACGAAGACTGGTCCGAGGCCACCGCACTGGCGCGCCAGGCGGAGACGGTGCAGCCGGGCGCCGCCTGGCTCCGACACGAGCGTGCACGACTGGCTGTGCGCGCCGGCAACTGGTCGGAGGCGCTGGCGCTGGCGGACGCCGATGCGCCGAAGGCTGCACTGGCCGCCGCGGCGGCGGAGGCCGAGCCCGACGCATCGCGTGCGATGCGCCTCGCCAGACAGGCCTGGCAGGACGATCCCTCGCTGCCGAGCGCGGCACTGGCCTATGCGAGCCGACTGCGTGCGGCCGGGCGCGAGAGCCGGGCGCTGGCCGTCATCCGCCATAGCTGGAGCGTCGCGCCGCATCCCGACCATGCGGCATTTGCCCTTGCTCCGATCGAGGATGTGCTGGTTCGTTTGAAGGCTGCCCAGCGGCTGACCGATGCCAATCCCGAGCACGTCGAGAGCCGCCTGCTGCTGGCGCGCACTGCGCTGGAAGCCGGATTGACCGGCGAGGCACGCCGCCACGCAGAGGCAGCCCGCGCCACCGGCCTGAACCAGCGTCGGCTCTGGCTGCTGCTGGCGGAAATCGAAGAGGCGGAAGGCGGCGCTACCGAGGCTGGCCGCATGGCCCAGCGCGATGCGCTGCGCCATGCCGCGACCGCCGATCCGGATCCTCAGTGGCGATGCAGCGCCTGCCACACCGCACATGCATCGTGGCACCCGACCTGCCCGGATTGCATGACGGTCGGCAGCCTGCGCTGGAGCACCCAGCCGACCGCCGCGCCGATTGTCGTCCATGCCATGCCAGCCACAGCCCTGCTGCCCTGACGCGAGGACACCCCTGTGCGCCCGCTTGCCGGTACGTCATGCTGGCCGCGGGCACCACAGAGGGGACCAGCAATGAAGGTCGGCTTCATCGGCGTCGGCAACATGGGCGGACCCATGTGCCGCAACATCATCCGCAACACCAACCACGAAGTCGTCGTGTTCGACCTCAATCCCGCGGCGATCAAGGCCTGCACCGACCTAGGCGCGTCAGCCGGCACGTCCGTCGCTCAGGTCGCCGCGGGTTGCGACGTGGTGTTCACTTCGCTGCCGATGCCGCGCAACGTCGAGGAAGTGGCACTCGGCCCCGACGGCATCGCGGCGAACGCCCGGCCGGGCACGGTTTACATCGACCTTTCGACCAATTCGCCCGCCACCGCGCGCCGGGTGAACGAAGGCATGCGGGCGAAGGATGTCGCCATGCTGGAGGCGCCGGTCTCTGGTGGCACGTCGCGCGCGGCCGATGGAACGATCGTCATCATGGTCGGCGGTGGCGCGGGGACGTTCGAGAGTCAGCTTCCGCTATTGATGTCGTTCAGCGGCGAGGTGGTTCATGTCGGCGAGATCGGCATGGGCTCAGTCGCCAAGCTGGTCAACAACATGCTTGCCTTCTGCAACGCCGCCGCGGCGGCCGAGGCGCTGATGATCGGCGCAATGGCGGGCATCGACCTGCGCAAGCTGCAGCAGGTGATCAGCAATGCCAGCGGCAATTCATCGGCGTTCCGGAACATCTCGGAGAAGGCGTTCAAGGGCGAGTTCCAGGCGAGCTTTGCCCTTGACCTGGCCCATAAGGATCTGCGACTGGCGCTCGAGTTGGCCGACGAATTGGGCGTGCCCGGCATGATTGCGCCGCAGGTGATGAACCTGATGCGCCTTGCGCGCGCCAAGGGCATGGGGAGCGACGACAGCAGTTCGGTGATCCGCGTCTACGAACAGGCGCTTGGTCGGGAAGTGCGCGCCTGAGCAGGCTGAGGCAATAAATCGCGATTCTTCGCCAAGAATTGGCTCTGGCGCCCCCTCAATAAACATAACGCGAGCGGCCAATCCCGCACTTTGGAAGGTTTCCGCACTCTCGTATGCATAAAGCGGTTATGCTAAGATGTTCACCGCCGACAATCTATCGAGGGCGCAATGGCATACCGATCGCACATCCTCGTTGTCGAAGACGATCCGCTCGTCTCGGAAGTCGTGGTGGACGCGCTCGATGACACTTACCGGACCAGTCACGCCGAAACGGCAGCCGCGGCGCTGGAATGTCTCCGCGCCGGCGGGATCGATGCGGTACTGCTGGACTGCACGCTGCCTGGCGGGCTCGACCCACATCTTGTTCCGATGGCCGACGACGCGGGCGTGCCGATCATCCTGATGTCGGGGCATCCGGACATGATGGAGAGCGTGCCCGGCTCGGGACGGCCATTCATCCTCAAGCCGTTCAGTTTGACGTCACTGCTCACGACGGTCCAACGCGCCATCGAGTCCAGCCCAAGCCGCGTCGCCTGAGGCTGGATAGCCGTCTACGCGCGAGTCGCCAGCAGGTGCTGGAGGGCCGAGACCAGCGCGCGCCGCGGGAACGGCTTTGGCAGGAACTCCTCGCTGGCGGGTGGTTGCTGCAGGCCACTGAGGAACAGCACCTTCAGGTCCGGGTGGTCGCGCCTTGCCTGCCGTGCGAAGCCGATGCCGTCGAGGCGTGGCATCGCGATGTCGGTGATCACCACGGAAATGTCCGGATGCCGGCCCAGGACCTCGAGCCCTTCGACACCGTCCGACGCCTCGTAAACCTGTCCGCACAGCTCTTCCAGGATCGCGACCACACTCTCGCGGAGCAGGGCATCGTCATCCACCACCATCCCCACGCAGGGTGGATACCCGTTATCTTGATCCAGATTTTCCGACATCGCGACCAAGTCCCCTGCTGACGCCACGTTTTGATTCAACCAACCACAGGGGCCACACGTTCCGGGCCCGCTCGATCAAAGCCAATCAACAACCTTGCGATGGATGGATGGCAGGGCGATGGCAGAAAACGACCCGTGGCGACGGAATTGGCACGATTGTGCGGCCGGTCGCGGAATTCCAGCCATGTCCGCGCGGTTCCCGGTCCGGTTGATGACAGGCAGCTGTCCACCCACCCTGCCCGGCACGTATTCACCACTATTCGGCAACGTTGGCCGTCATCCATCACGTCTTCTTGCGGGGAAGCGGGAGGCCGTCATTGTCATAGCGGCTCGGCCAGATCGTCTGTGGGGTCAGGTCGAGCGCCGCGGCGACGATTTGCTCCATTGCGGGCCATGGCTGTTTCAACGCCTTCCCGGCAGCCGTCGGGTGATAGCCGTTGGCGAGCGACAGCCGGGCCAGGCTGTGGCCGCGCTTCTTCAACGCAGCGAGCACGTCGGCTGGATGCCAGTCTGTCGGATTCGTGCCGGCGTTGCTCTCGGAAGCGTTCATTGCATCTCGCTCATTCTCTCTAGAGAATCATACGTCGGAAAGTATTCGTCTGACTGCTAGAACGGCCGAAAAGGTGCAAGAACCTGTCCCAAAAGTGTTGGGATTTTGATCGGATCGACAACAGATGTCACGTAACAGCGAGACGGATAGCTCTAGCATTCCCATCGACACCGGCGCGGACCGAGCGGCATTCGTTGCGCGACTGCACACGATCCTGCGTCATTGGCCCAGCGCTGATCGCCTGGCGCGGGCTATGGGCGTTTCGCCGTCGGCATTCCGCAAATGGCTCAGGGGCGATGCCGAGCCCAGCCGCGAGCGCCTGGTCGCGCTAGCAGAGGCCGCGTCGGTCAGCGTGGGCTGGCTGGCGCGCGGCGAGGGGCCGGAGCCTCGGTTTCAGGGTGTCGGCAAACCACCCCGGGAACGTGCCGGCTCCGCCCGCGAGACCGGCTTCGACACCCGGCACTTTCTGTTGCTCCCGAAGCGTCCGGAAGCAGCAGCAGCCGGTGCCGAGACGCCCACGCCGCCATCAGAGACCGAGTACATGGCGCTACGAGACGACTGGATCCGCGCGACCTTCGACATAGAGCCAGACAAGCTGCTGCTGGAAACCGCGCGAGGGGAGTTGATGCTGCCGCGCATCCACGATGGTGACCTGCTGCTGGTGGACACGACGGACCAGCAATTCCACAGTTTCGGCGTTTACGTGCTGGCGATCGACGGGGAACGCCTGGTGAAACGGGTGCAGCGCAAGGTGGACGGCAGCCTCACCCTGATCAGCGACAACCCAGCCTACGAGACCGACCACGTTCCGGCGGCAGATGCTGCCAACGTCGAAGTGGTCGGTCGCGTACTTTGGTCCTGCGGCCCGGTGTGACGGATCGGAAGGGTGCCGGGACCCTTCCTGTCGGTTCCTGGGTTGCGAACCTGCCCGTCAGAACCTGGGCGATGTTACCGCGCCGCCGACCGCACCGACGCCGCCGCCGATCAGGGCGCCTGTCGCCGGCCTGCCGCCGGTCACCGCCGCAACTCCCGCACCGGTGCCGGCGCCCAGAAGACCGCCGGTCACCGCCCGTGTTCCCGGGTCGTAACCGCAGGCCGCCAGAGCCGTCAGCATGCTCCCAAGGGCCAGTCCGAAAGCGATCTTGCGTGTCATTGTTAGTCCTCCCATGGCTTGGAACGAGCCTGTGGTTTCCCCCGATCAGGCGGACATCCAGTGGCGGGAATGCGGCAATCGAAGGGCGCCTGCTCAACCTCTTGTTAACGACGGGCAGCGGGGCCAAGCTCCGCGGTTCCCCGACCGTCGCGCAAAAAGGTCCCTTTGATGTTCTCTCGGGTGCTCGGCTTCATGTCAGCCGACATGGCCATCGATCTCGGCACCGCGAACACTCTGGTCTACGTCAAGGGCCGTGGCATCGTGCTGGCGGAGCCATCGGTGGTCGCCATCGCCGACGTGCGCGGCAAGAAACAGGTGGTGGCCGTCGGCGAGGAAGCCAAGCTGATGCTCGGCCGCACCCCCGGTTACATCACCGCGAGCCGGCCGCTGCGCGACGGCGTCATCGCCGACTTCGAAGTCGCCGAGGAAATGATCAAGCATTTCATCCGCAAGGTGCACAACCGGCGCGGCTTCGCTTCGCCGCTGATCATTGTGTGCGTTCCTTCAGGCTCCACAGCGGTCGAGCGCCGCGCCATCCAGGAGAGCGCGGAGAGCGCTGGCGCGCGCCGCGTTCAGCTGATCGAGGAACCGATGGCGGCCGCGATCGGCGCTGGCCTGCCGGTCACCGAGCCCACCGGATCGATGGTCGTCGACATCGGCGGCGGCACCACTGAAGTGGCGGTGATCTCGCTGGGCGGCATCGTCTATTCACGCAGCGTGCGCGTCGGCGGCGACAAGATGGACGAGGCGATCATCAGCTACATGCGCCGGCAGCATAACCTGCTGATCGGCGAGCCCACCGCCGAACGGATCAAGATGGAGATCGGCGCTGCAAGCCAGTTGGCGGATGGCGACGAGGGACCCTACTGCGAGGTGCGCGGGCGGGACCTGATGAACGGCGTGCCGCGACAGGTGCTGGTGAGCCAGCGCCAGATCGCCGACAGCCTGGCCGAGCCGGTCAACGCCATTGTGGAGGCGGTGAAGATGGCCCTGGAGAACACGCCGCCCGAACTGGCTGCCGATATCGTTGACAAGGGCATTGTGCTGACCGGCGGTGGGGCGTTGCTATATCGCCTCGATCAGGTGCTGCGTATTGACCGGGTTGGCCGTGGTGGTGGCGGAGAACCCGCTGCAATGCGTCGCGCTGGGCACGGGGCGCGCGCTGGAGGAGCGTAAGCGGCTGTCGAACGTGCTGACCAGCATGTACTA
>CAWEVI010000067.1:0-13604 GCA_963812475.1 uncultured Alphaproteobacteria bacterium | reverse complement strand
TCGCACCGGCTCCCAGGAGAATGGCGCCACCGGACAAGACGACACGGGCGCCAAGGCGCTCGATCGCCCAGCCGACCCACGGCAGCAACCCAGCCCCGATGACGAATGAGACAGTCGTGGCACCGCCGATGGTGCCGGCCGACCAACCGTGCGTGCGCTGTAATTCGGCGAGATACACGGGCTGCCCGTAGGAGACAAAACCCCAGGCGAACACGGCTGTTGCGAAGCAGGCAAACACAACTGGCCACCCAGTCCGGAACTCCTCGTCGATCGGGCGTGCGGCCATCATCCTGGTCACCGATCTCGGAATAGATGCCGGCACGCCCGATGGGCTGGCCTAAGTGATTTGCCCGTCGCCCCCGCTTGGGCGGGAAGCGTCATCTGTGTCGATTCCATCCTCATCCTCCCATGGACGACGGAGCCGAATTGGAACAGCGAAGGCTGAACTCATCGTCAACTACCCGTTAAATTGCCTAGGCAGTTCACTTCTGATTGCAATTTCGTGTTGGGTCGCCCTCCCCTATCCATCCGCATTAGCGTTGGCCTGTTCGTCTCCGTACCGCCGCGCTGGGGCGGTAGATACGCGCCGAATGCTGGAAAGGAAGAGAGTGGGATCCGTCCCTATTGCGGGAAAGGCTTGGTCGCGGCTTGTGCACCCGGTGCAGTGGCGGCTGCATCAGTGACAGGCTACCGGTATTTCTCCGGCCACCCTGGCGACCACCATTCCACGATCGCCGAATTGTCTGGGGCAACATCCTGCCGGGCGACCTTCGGAGGCCGACCACGACGTCGTGGCGGCTGATGATCGGTGGGAAGCGGTGCAGAAGGTGGCAGCGCAGCTTTGACCGCTGTCCTTTGCCGTAGTCGTTGTTCCGGAGTTTGCCTGGCGACGGCCGCTTCGTCGCGCTCGCGTTCTGCCCGAGCACGCAGCGCACGCTCGGCTGCCAACTCTTCCTGAACAACAATGAGTGCTTCCTCGACCTTCTGCCGCTCGGCATCGGCTTGCTGCGTCACTTCGTCCTTTGCAAGACGCTCATGGCCAAGTTTTGTCTCAAGGTCGTGGATCGTGTTGCGCGCCTCTGCCAGCAACCGCTCGGCTTCCTCGCGCGCAGCGGTCTGCTGCCGAAGGGCTTGCCGGGCGGCGTCCAGTTGCTGAAGGCGGGAGCCGCTATCGCCATGAACGATAGTGACGGGAACGTCGCCGTCGCGCACAAATTGACGTCGCTGATGTAGCCCATTTGATGGGTTCGACAAATGCGTCGGTTGGGATACCAGCGGCGTTTCTCGATCTAGCCCAAGGGCTCGGCGCATCTGCAACTCAGCGGAGCGTAGACGCACATCCGACGGATTGTCTGTCATGTCTGTTTGATCACCCGGAACAGCGACGCTCGTTGGCGCTATAATTCAACCAGCCGCGAATGGGGCAGCGCGGCAGATATGATCTGAAATGCGGCTTCAGACTAGCGTAGTCAACCCCACAAGGCGACATTTCGCTGTGTGCGGTGTCGATCATCCGATCGAGGACGCAGCGATTGATGGGGGTATAGCATCTCGATGATGTTCATCATCCCGGACCCCATCGGCCTGATGAGACGTTGGGCGTCAATGGGGACTGGCCGCGTCCCCTTCTCACGCTTCTCGAAGCGCGGCAAGGTTCTTGTGACTGGGTTGGTCGTCTAGATAACTGAGGCGTTCTTCCACTCGATTGAGGCACCTGCGATGCGTCCATGTCTGGCCGTGGTGTTTTGCGCCATGCTTGGTTGGGAACCGGCCTGGGCCACTTGCGCCGGACCGCCCTACGACGAGTTCGATTTCTGGTTGGGCGCATGGCATGACCCGGTGGCACCGGCAGCCGAGCATTACACGGTCAGGCGCACCGCCGGCGGCTGCGCGATCGAGGAAGTGCTGACCGGCGGAAACGACCAGATACAGGGTATCGGCGTTTCCGGTTGGGACGGCGAGCGGAAACAATGGCGGCAGCTTTGGGCGGACAAGGACAAGATAGTCACAGTTTACATGGGTGGTCCGGCGGCGGATGGGACGTTCGTGCTTACGTCCGAGCCAAAAGGCGGCGCAACGCGGTGGCGGTATACTTACCGAAACATCCGGCCCGATGGCGTCGACGCCGAATATGCCTCGCGCGGCGGCGAAGACGGACCCTGGACCACGGTGTGGTCGGGTCACTTCGATCGGATCAAACCAGCGGGACAATAACAGCCCCGGGCCACATTAGGCTCCAACCAACAGCGCGGTTCAAACGCGGGTTGCACTCTATCCGCAATGAGACACACGCTCGCACATCGGTCAACCGAATAGCAGATCGACGGAATTACCATATGACTGATTTATGCGGTCCACCGCCGCAGGCACCATTCAGGTGTGACAGCTCATGACCGACAACGAAGTCACAAACCCGGCCCAACCCGTAGCGGTCGATCGCAACTCAGCACATTTGGTTGGCACGGTGCACGACTCTCCGTGCCAACCAAACTCGACCAGATTACAAACCCACACCTAGCCGAAGACTCCCGATTGGAGTTTAATTTAGGCGACCGCTGGCCGCCGATATGCCTTTCCTACGATGTAGGCGACGCCTTCCGGCCCCACCTTCGTGGTGTGTTGGCAGCAGCGGCCATTTGCCGTCCAGAATACCTTCCGAAGGATAGTACACTCGGGAGAAAGCCAATGGATCGTCTTGAGTTCGAAGCGGAACTGCGTCGTGACGGCTATCGGGTTGTGAACACCAGCGTGAAGCCGAACTTGGTCGCGCCCAATCATTGCCATGACTTCGACGCCAAAGCGCTTGTCTTGGGCGGCGAAATTACCATCACCCGTGACAACAACCCGGTAACTTTCCAGGCGGGACAGTGTTTCGAGGTCCCGTCGGGCTGTATGCATGCCGAACATGTGGGTCTGGAGGGTGTTGCCCTGCTATCAGGCCGACGCCGCAACGGCGGCCCCCTCACCCGTGAGGCATTCGAAAGCGACCTGCGCCGAGAAGGCTTCGAGGTCATTCATGGCGGGCAGAAGGCCGACTCTACAGAAGACATGCACGCCCACGATTTCGACGTGTTAACTCGGACAGCGCCAATCTCTCCTCGGTCATCGGGTCCTCTCCTGGCAATAGTGGAAGCTTCGCAACTCCACCCTAGCTGATCGATCCGATGACCACCCCCGCCTACACCGCAACGCCATGTCGGACGTCGCTCCGAATCTCCACCACTTCCGCGGACGCTAACCGGCGATCTCTCAGTGTCAGACGTCGCCGACGCTATCCACTGGCCAGACATGTTGGTGTGGACGGCCCCACGGCATCGAGTGCCAGATGTTGGGTCGTGCAACGCCAACATAGGAGGCCGTCCGTGACGGAGCTTAAGCTGATATCGATTGTACGTCCAAGCATGTGTTCACGCTGCATGGCGTTGGCGATCGGGGAGAGGTGGTGCTGCGTCGGGAGTTGCGTCGTCAGCAGCTTGAAGGGTTGTTTGCCAAGCTGCCACGGACGGAAGTGGTTCTGGAGGCCTGTGGCGGCTCGCATCACTGGGGCCGTATTCTGATGGCATTGGGACACCGGGTGCGGTTGATCCCGCCGCAATATGTGAAGCCCTTTGTCAAACGCAACAAGAACGACCGCGCCGACGCCGAGGCGATGTGTGAGGCGGCCGGGCGGCCGGGCATCAACTTCGTTCCGGTGAAGTCGGCTGAGCAGCAGGCGGCGGCGATGGTCCTGTCGGTGCGCGAGTTGCTGGTGAAGCAGCATACGCAACTGGTCAACGCGGTGCGCGGCCAGGCCGCGGAGTTCGGCGTGATCGCGGCCAAGGGAACCGGGCACGTGGAGCCGCTGTTGGCGCGCATTGCCGACGACCCGGCGGTGCCTGAGCCGGCCCGCGCGATGTTCGCCGAGCTGGGCGGACGGATCGCCGCGTTGAGCGTGCGGCTGACGGCGCTCGATCGCGAGCTGGCCCGGCTGCACAAGAGCAACCCGGTGAGCCAGTTGCTGGCGGAGATACCAGGCGTCGGCCCGATCAGCGCGCTGAGCTTCGCCCTCACGGTGGATGTCTCGCAGTTCAGGTTCTACGCCGTCTCGGAGGCGCTCCAAATCTCCGCTGCCTCTTAAGCGCGTTAGTATGAGTTTGCCGCTACCATCCGATCGTAGATCGTCTCCAACACCAATTGTGCCGCTTCGATCGGGGAACTCGCTTGGTCCAGCCAATTGGTCAGAGTGTCCTTCTGCTCCTCCTCGTCCACATTTGGGTTCGACAGGAGCCAGTGGTTTGCCCATTCCGCCGACTGGCCCACTCCCAGTGTGCTGTTCAACTATTTCGATCGCCTGGCGCTGTCCGTCGCCGGGCCGTCGCTGCGTCAGGAGTTGCACCTCGATGCTCTGACGCTCGGCGTGTTGTTCAGCGCGTTCAGTTGGTCCTATGCGGCGCTGCAAATTCCATCCGGCATGATCCTCGACCGGTTCGGCGTCACCCGCGTCGGGCGCATCGGTATCATGTTGTGGGGAGTTGCCTCGGTGATCACCGCGCTATCGGGTGGCTATGGCGGTATCTTGCTCGCCCGCCTGCTGCTGGGCGCCGCCGCGGCGCCGAGCTTCCCGCTGAACTCCAAGGCGGTCGGCCACTGGTTCCCACGTGCCGAGCGCAGTACCGCGACCGCCATGTTCGATGGCATGGCGAAATTCTCCCAGGTGGTCGGCGTGCCGTTGGTCGCCGTCGCCCTGGTGTGGTTCGGCTGGCGGGGTGCGTTCTGGATGACCGCCGGATTGAGCTTTCTGTTCCTGATCGTGTTCTGGATCGTGATCCCAGCGAGGATGCACACCTGTCGCCGGTCGAGCGCGACTATATCCTCGCCGGCGGCGCCGTACCGGAGGGACGCGCCGATGGCGGCACCGCGCAGATGCTGGGCTACATCCTTACCCGCCGGAAGGTGTGGGGGCTAACGCTCGGTTTCGCGTGCTACGGGTATTCCAACTCCTGTTTGCTTCGTGGCTGCCGACCTATTTCGTGCAGACCATGAACGTCAGCCTGCTGAAATCAGCCAGCTTCACCATGCTGCCTTGGTTCATCGCCACCATCGCGCAGTTCGTCATCGCCGGATGGCTGGTCGATCGACTGGTGCAGCGGGGTCATGACGAGACGCTGGTACGCAAATCGACCATCATCGCTTGTCTGCTGGGTGGGTTGGCGATCCTGGGCGCTGCGTTCACTCGGGAGGTGTTCTGGGTGCTGTTCTGGATGACAATATCGGTCAGTGCTCTGACGTCAGCATCGAGCATCGGTTGGTCGTTCCCCTCGCTAGTGGCGCCGCGCGGTGGCAGCGGCATGGTGGGCGCCGTGATGAACACGGTGAACGCCGCAGTCGGATCGATCTCCGCCATCGTCACCGGTGCCATCGTGGATGCGACCGGCTCTTTTACCGTCGCTTTTGTGGTGGCCGCCGCCGTGCTGCTGGCCGGGGTCTGCTTCTATGGCTTGCTGATGGGTCGCATCGAGCCGGTGCCGGACCTTCCGGGGCGTGGCGCTGCCCTGTCCGCCACCGGCGTGCATCCGGTCGAATAACGAAAGGGAATCCAAAATGACCCCACTCCTCGGAAAGACGGAGATTCTGAAGCGCGTCGACGTTTGTACGCTCACGGGGCAGTACCTGATAGCGGTGATGCCGTCGCGCTCGGTGAGCTATACGGCGGGTGCGGCGGCTGACGTCGATGTCACCTCACGAGCTTCGTAGCACTCCCGTTGCATATCGCTTCGAAATCGGTCCTATTCATTTGGTGCTTTTCCGGATCAGGAGCCCCATGCGCTTCACTCTTCAAGGGATATCGACGTTGTCTGATAGGGGCGGGACAAGATCAGGGCTGTTCAACGCTCAATACATGACGCGCATGGCGAGGATTGCACTGATGCCGCCGAAGGCGATGCGATGCCGACCATCTGAGACGTTATGAATGCCGTTGAAGCGCAGGATGTTGGCAGCGAACGAGCGCAGACGCGCAAAGATGCCAGGATTGCAGCGGATACGGCTGGCGTCCTCGGCGAAGCTACCGTCACGGACGTAGTGCGAGCGATTCTCGATGTGCCAGTGGCCACGGATGGCTTTGCCACATTGAGCGGCTGGCAGCACGACGTCACTGACAAACAATGCGGTCTCGCTGGTATCGCGCCATAGCCCAGTGGTGGCGGAGCGGGTGAGTGACGTCGCGATTGACGCGGATGATCGCACGGATGTGGCCATCCCACTCGGTGTCGGCCAAGCTGCCGCCCGGCGCGAATACTTCGACCGTGCGGGTTTCGTCGCGGCACCGACGCTTCTTGTCGGCGGTTTGGGTGCTATCGACCGGTGCTGCGGTGTCGCATAGCGCGGCGATCGCGTGATGTAGGGCGGGTTGGTTGGCTTTGACCTGAGCGATCAGATGAACGCTGGCGGCGGCGGCCTGCTCGAATGCTTTTTTTGACAATGCATGGCATCGACAGTAACCACAGATCCGGTCAGCGCAAGCGAGCCGAGCAAAGTCTGGACCGCCGGGATTTCATTGGACTTTTCGTCGCAGTCGAGATGTCCCAGCACTAGACCGAACTTTACCCTGATCCTGATCTAAGCTGTTGAACGGGCACTTGGATGTCTGGTGTGGTTGTCATGTAGCTGGGGACTTTTCCTTGACACGACGCGAATCGGCTTGATTCCGTCGGCACATGTATGTCGCTGTCATTCCCAACCGTGGCTCACCGCCAGCGATCCTGCTGCGTGAAGGCTACCGCGAAGCCGGCAAGACCAAGAACCGAACGTTGGCAAACCTCTCGCATTGGTCCACCGAACGCATCGAGCAGCTCCGCGCCGTATTGCGCGGCGAGCGGCTGCTGCCGGCCGCCGATGCCGTGGAGATCGTCCGCGCGCTTCCGCACGGCCATGTGCTTGCTGCGGTAACCACCGCTCGGCGCATCGATCTCGCGGCTCTGCTGCCGCATCGCATGCCACAACGCAAACGCGATCTTGCTGTTGGTCTGATCATCGCACGGCGGCTCGATCCCGCGGCCAAACTGGCCACCGCGCGGATGCTCGATCCCAGCACCGCCAGTCATTCGTTGGGTGAGGCGTTGGGGCTGGGCGGTGTCACCGCCAAGGAAATCTATGCCACGCTCGACTGGTTGGGCTCAGAGCAGAGTTTCATCGAGACCACGCCGGCGCGACGGCACCTGAAGAACGGTGCCCTGCTGCTCTACGATGTCACGTCCACATACCTGGAAGGAGGCTGCTGCGAACTCGCCCGTCATGGCTACAGTCGCGACCACCGGCGCGACCGCCCGCAGTTGGTCATCGGCCTGCTCTGTGCCGCGGACGGCTGTCCCGTAGCGGTCGAGGTGTTCGAGGGCAACACCGCTGATCCGATGACGCTGTCAGCACAGATCGACAAGCGGAAGCAGCGGTTCAGGCTGCAGCGCGTCGTGATGGTGGGTGATCGCGGCATGCTGACCGATGCACGGATCGAGCAGACGCTGCGTCCGGCCGGGCTCGATTGGATCACCGCGTTGCGCGCCCCGGCGATCAAGGCCCTGGCGGCCGAGGGTGGACCCGTGCAGCCCACACTGTTCGATCGCCGCGACATGGCAGAGATCACCAGCCCGGACTACCCCGGTGAACGCCTGGTGGTATGCAAGAACCCGCTGCTGGCGGAAGAGCGTGCCCGTAAGCGCGACGAACTGCTGGCGGCCACCGAACGGGATTTGGCGCGCATTCGGTCCCGAGTGCAGCGAACACGTAACCCGCTGCGTGGAGCATCGGCCAGGCGCTCGGCGCCGTATTCGGCCAGCGCAAGATGGCCAAACACTTCGACATTGCGATCACCGACGACACGTTCAGCTTCAGCAGGAACCAAGCCGCCATCGCCGCCGAGGCCGCACTCGACGGCATTTACGTGGTGCGCACCAATCTGCCGGCCGCGCAGTCCGATACCGCTGCGACCGTGCGAGCCTACAAGAGCCTCGCCGTTGTCGAGCGTGCCTTCCGTTCGATGAAAACCGTCGATCTGGAACTCCGCCCGGTATACCATTGGACCGCACCACGGGTGCGCGCGCATGTGCTGCTCTGCATGCTTGCCTACTATCTCGAATGGCACATGCGTCGCAGCCTGGCACCCATGCTGTTCGACGAGCACGCCCCAACTGGACGCGACGCACAGCGCGCCTCGCCGGTGGCCAAAGCCAAGCCTTCGCCGGCCGCGCGTCGCAAGGCAGCCACCAAACAAACCGACATGGCTCACGGCGAGCCGCTGCCCGTGCATAGCTTCCGCACACTGCTCGCCGATCTCGCTACGATGACACGAAACACCGTCCGCCTCGGCCGCGATTGCATGGATGTCCTGCTGGCCGCTCCAACCAAGGTGCAGCGCAGAGCGTTCGATCTGCTCGGCGTGACGCTCATCGCGTAGACAGTCAGCAATCATCGGGAACAGCTTCATCAAGAGCTTGCACTCAAAACAGGGCAAAGTTCGGACTAGAGCCTTGTCGGAAGCGAAGGCGCTGAGTATGTGCGCGGCGCGACGGTCGAGAAAGTTATCGAAGCTTCGTCGCAAAGTCTTGCCATCGATCGCCACATGACGCTGACCTTCGCCGTTCGTCGCGTCGTTCAACACGGCGGCATGGCGGCGGAACGCAGCTTCGACCGAGGCGGGATCGAGTTGTCGCAAGATGCCACGGATCGTCGTGTAAGCTGGAGCTTTCCGCCACTTCACGCCGAACGCTTCGCGCAACCGGGCGATGTGAACATCGATGAAGCTGTGGATTGTCCGATAAGAGTTGGCGCCGGCGACGATTGCCAAGATCGAAAACAGCACGACGTGCGGCAGGCGATACAGCTTCCCCTCCGCCCGCCTCGGGTCTTCGATTTCGGTCAGCAGGTCAACGAATGAACTGAACGGTGCCATGGCAACCCCATGCGCTGTGTAGGTTGCCAACAAAGGAGTCACATGGAATCGCGTCGCAGGAATCCCCTACGCCGCTACCCAACGGCGGTTTGCATCAGCGTGTTGCATTTCGGACTCACCCAGTCCAAGACGAGAGCGTTGAACAGCCCTGCCCTTCAGCCACCCTTCAGCCGTAAGCGAAGCCCGGCTTGCTTTGCGCAACTTCTATAATATAACCATCAGGATCACGAATGTAGCAGAACATCTCGCCGTAATTGTCCTTTGGCTCTGTGATAAACACGGCTCCTCGATTTCGCCATAATTCATAGCACGCTTGAATATCTGCAACGCGGATATGCATAAAGCTGCTGACTGAATCGCGGTCGGCGGGGACGCTGAGCGTTACCGATGGTTTTGCGGGTGTCGGGCCGCCCCCGACGTTGACAATGAGCCACGTGTTCGCGATCTGGATGTACCCCGGCGCGCCGCTGCTGTCGCCTCTGCTCAGAATGCGACCTCCGAAGACCGTTTCGTAAAATCGAGCCGATCGTTCGATGTCGTCGACGGTGAGAAACAGTGCGACGGTAAACCCATCCTGCGGCGGCATCTGATAGCTTTTCCGCTCGACTTGTACTTGGTTCATAGACGACTCCAATTCGGATATGGTGTTTCTCCGTTCGCCGGAATACGTCGGGCAGTGTGCTTAGCACCGAAAGGTCGTCTCGATCCACTGTGAACAAACCAGGCAGAGCGGCCATGGCTGGGCGAACGCTTCACAATATCAGCTTACGGCCAACACCGGACATGGTGCCGACGGCGTCGGCAGGTCCGCTATGGTGAAGGTTTTCGGATGCCGGCCATCGCAAGTCACTCGTCGAGGCGAGACATTCGGAACGACGCGGCGCAATGAAGTTACGCGTCGTCGCTGCGGTCCGGAGTTCTCACACAGTCTGTTTGAATTCTGCATCTTCCAATCAGAGGCAAGCTACGGCGTTCGGCGAGCTGCGAAGTGGCTGCGAGCCGAAATAAACGACTGCTAGGATAACCACACGCAGAGGCCATATAGGAGAACGGGTCGTTCAGGTCGCCGGCCTGCGCGGCGCCAAAAAATCACGATCGCGGAGGGCGGCGCGGCCGGCGCAGGGGCATCATCCACGTCCACACCGGTCGCCGCCATCAGATGATCTTGTTGGTCTGCCATTGCCCCTGCTCCAATCCCGCTGATCCAGCTACCACTTCGAAGTTTCACATGCGTCCGAGCATCTCTTTGGCGGTTGCCACAACCCGTTCTGGATCGAAACCGAAATTGCGCAGCAATTCCTTCAGGGGTGCGGATGCGCCAAACGTCTGCATGCCAATAATCCGACCGGACGGGCCGACATAGCGCTCCCAGCCAAGCACGGAGCCTTGCTCGATCGCGACGCGCGCCGTCACGCCAGGAGGCAGCACGCTGTCCCGATAGGATTGTGGCTGATGTTCAAAAATGTCCCAGGACGGCATCGAAACGACCCGAGACCGGACGCCCTGGTTGGTCAGCGTTTCATGTGCCGCGATCGCCAGGCTCACTTCGCTACCGGATGCGATCAGAATGACCTCGGGCTGTCCGCCGGGCGCGTCTGCCATCACGTACGCCCCCTGCGCCAGCCCAGAGGCTGCAGCGTAGCGAGTTCGATCGAACGTTGGCAGCGGTTGGCGCGACAGCACGAGGGCGGCGGGCTGATGACGCAGTCCCAAGACGTAACGATATGCCTCGACAACCTCATTGGCGTCCGCCGGACGCAACAGGACAAGACCAGGCATCGCACGCATCGAAATCAGTTGCTCGACCGGCTGATGGGTTGGTCCATCCTCGCCGTCGCCCATGGCGTCGTGCGTGAAGACGTAGATTGTCGGCAGCTCCATCAACGCGGCAAGGCGGATCGACGGCCGCGCGTAATCGCTGAAGATGAAAAAAGTCCCGCCAAAGGCTCGAATCTTCGACAGCGACAGACCGTTCAGGATGGCCGCCATGGCGTGCTCGCGGACGCCGAAGTGCAGATTCCGGCCACCGGGAGTCGCCGCCTGGAAATCACCGGCGCCCTCAAATTTCAACGCTGTCCTGTTCGACGACGCGAGGTCGGCGGAACCACCTAGAAACCACGGTATGTTCTGAGCCAGAACGTTCAACACCTGGCCCGATGCATCGCGTCCGGCGATGCCTTTGGGATCGGGTGTATAACTCGGTAAATTCCGGTCCCATTCCGCGGGCAAATCGCGACGCTGTATTTGCTCGATTTCGAGCGCGAGCCCGGGGAATTCTTCCCGATAAGCTGCGAACAGTGCTTCCCACCTTGCGCGCGCATCGGCGCCCCGCGCCCCAATTCCGTGATTGAAATGTTCGTATACGCCGTCAGGCACGAGGAATTGCGCGTCCTCGGGCCAGCCGTAGTTCCGTTTGGTCAGTTTGACCTCCTCCACACCAAGCGGTTCGCCATGTGCCGCCGGGCTGTCGACTCTGTGCGGCGAGCCGAAACCGATATGGCTGTCGAGAATAATCAGTGTCGGCCGCCCCTTGGTCTGGCGAAATACCGCCAGCGCGTGCTCGATGCGCGCGGTATCGTTGGCGTCGCCGACCCGCAGCACATTCCAGCCATAGCCGAGGAAGCGCGCCGCGACGTCCTCGGTGAAACTAACGCTCGTAGGGGCATCGAGGGTGATGTGATTGTTGTCGTAGATCCAGCACAGGTCGTCGAGACCGAGATGCGCGGCAAGGGAGGCAGCCTCCGAGCCGACGCCCTCCATCAGGCAGCCGTCGCCGCATACCACGTACATGTTGTAGTCGAATAGTTCGAAACCGGGCCGGTTGTAGTGGTCGGCCAGCCACTTGCGCGCGATCGCCATGCCGACGCTGTTGGCGATGCCCTGACCGAGCGGGCCCGTGGTCACTTCGACACCCGACCGGAGATGATATTCCGGATGGCCCGGCGCGCCGCCAAGCTGGCGGAAGTGTTTGATGTCATCGAGGGTGACCGAGGCGTGACCAACCCGCTCATAGTCCGCGTTGACAGCCTGCACGCCGGTCAGATGCAGTATCGACCAGGTCAGCATCGATGCATGACCGTTGGAGAGAACGAAGCGGTCCCGATTGGGCCAGATCGGATCCTTCGGGTCGAAATTCATGACCCGGTTCCAGATCGTATAGACCAGCGGTGCCAACGCCATGGGCGCGCCGGGATGGCCCGAGTTCGCCTGTTGAATTGCGTCGATCGAAAGTGTTCGGATCGTGTTGATCGCCAATTGATCGAGATCGACGTTGTTCATCTCATGCAACTCCCGAGGTTGGTTTTTCCAGATGCCCGCCAAATTCGTAACGCATAGAGGAAACCCCTTGTCCGCGAAATCCGCCTCGCCGCGCGAGCTGAAACGCTCATACGAGGCATGGTGCCCGCTCCATATCGCTACGTTAACGAAACACGGGTTACGCCCCTACCGATGCAGACCGACGCCGATACGTCTCGCCAATCTTCAGCGGCTCCCAGGCCGCGCGGGCTCACGCACCCTAACGACATGGCTTTGTGCAGTGAGGTCTGCAAGCCGCAGCGACAACCTTCACGCCTGTGCGCATGATAAGCTCCAAATGTCCAGCTGGTCCAGGGCAACACTAGTGGCACTGCGACGCGAGATCACGGAATGCAGGTGAGGTCCATGGAGATGAACGATAATACTCGTGATTCGGCAGACACTCTTCCGGGTTCTGTCGGGTTGTTGCATGGATCCGGTTGACCCCTTCCTGGTCGCGGCACGTCCTGGGCGACAAGAGCGGACCGCCGGGATCGCTGGTCAACGTTGTACCGCGCCTAGCCGTCTGCGGGCGGCAATCTGTTGGTGTCGTCCCAATGTCGCTTGGTCCTGTCCCCATCTGCCCAATGCCCACACGCCGATTGGCATCCTGCAACCGCCCAATCAAGACGTTCGTTCCGCGCAATGCGCTCCAAATGGCGCGAGACGTGACAGAACCCTCACGTGGAAGATGCCGATGCCAACTGGGCTCTCACCCGGGAGGCTTGTGCGAATTGGGTGGGCGTGACCGGTCGTGAGCCTCTGCCGATGCAGGTCGATTACGCGGATGGATCAGGACGCATCGTTTTGGTCTCGTCTACGTCCACAGTCGTCTGGTCGCGTTGATCCAAACCGTGCCCGAAAATGACTATCTTCTGATCGAGAATGTCGCGGTGCTTTCAGCCTTTCAGGGTTGTGGGTTTGGAGCGCGGCTCATGAAGGTTAGAGGAGGAACTGGCCGCATCTTCGCAGTTTGCGGGTATGCGCCTCTACACTAGCACTACTTTGACAGAAATGATCACAGGGCTATGCCGAGCTGAACCTTTTGCGGCAGTGCGGACAGCGCCGAGGCCGCGCGCGAGTGATGTGAGTGATGATAAGACGACGCACGGCGGGTAAGCTTGGCTGTGGTGGCGGTCCATTGCTTCTTTTTCCCCCGCCTCGCGGTTGCGAGGCGATGGTGTTGAAGGAAGGCATAGGCAATCATTGTCATGAGGGCGTGACGATGTAGGCCATGCCACGATCGTCCTTCGAAGTGGTCGAGCCCGAGTTCTTCCTTCAGCTGCTGGTGAGCCTGCTCACAGATCCAGCGCGCCTTGATGGTGCTGGCGAGCACCGTGATCGGCGTGTCGGTGGGAAAGTTGGTCGGGCAATGGGCACCAGC
>CAWEVI010000066.1:0-45680 GCA_963812475.1 uncultured Alphaproteobacteria bacterium | reverse complement strand
CGTCGAGGAAGATTTGGCGGCGGCCGATTAGCTCCAGGCGAGCCGTCGATCCGCGCGCTGTATCCGTTCTGCCGGCTGACCGCGGATGCCAACGTGCTGGTGATGCCCGGGCTGCACTCGGCGCATATCACGTCGAGCCTGGGCGGTGGCGGAAGCACTATCGGGCCGCTGCTGATGGGCATGGAGAAGCCGTGCAGAGTGCCTGGCGGCCTATCAGACCGCGGGACGGTAGCCGATAAAATTGGGACTGTGCGCGACTGCCCTGATTCCGCGCAGCTGGTCTGTGCGATCGGGAGGAAGATGGAACCGCAAAACACGCAGAACACGCAAAGGGTAGCGGTGCCTTATACCAATTTCTGCTGAGTTCGACTCATGTCGTAATGCCGGGCGAAGCATGCCCCGGCGAAGGCCGTGGGCCCGGCATCCACGTCGTAATGGCTCGCGGCATAGAAAGACGTGGTCGGGTGCGCCGACTGGAAGCCGGTATCGAGGAAGCCAGTTCCCAGTGCGTGGATAACGGTTAGGGCGCAGCCGATGATTCGTCTGGAAAGGAGGTTACGCTCTCTTCGCCAGTATCCATTTGCGTGTTCTGCGTGTTTTGCGGTTTCATTTTCCTTGTTTACTGGCACAACCTTTCGTCAGCTGCTAGCCAGCTTCAGAAGATGTTCTCCGGCGCCAGACCAAGCATCACCTGACCGACCGTCTCGTAGTGCAGTATCCGCCCCTGGCCCTGTTGTGCGACCGTGTCGATGTCGCGCAGGCGGCGTTCGAACGGATTCTCCTCGAACACCGACATCGAGCCGCAGTCGTGAAACAGCGTGTTGACGATCTCGCGTGACGACTGAATGGCCCAGGTGGAAGCGAGGCGCAGGCGGGTGCGCTGATCCAGTTCCATCGCGCCACATTCCTCGATGGTTTCCAACGCCTCGTCCGCCGCAGCGTGAAGGAAATAGCGTGCGGAGCGCCACCGCGCCTCGGACTGCGCAACGTGCGATTGGACGACGTTGTTCTCCACCATCGGTTTGCCCGCGCCGCGGCGGGTCTTTTCCCGCGGCAGGTCCATAAACGCGTCCATCGTTCCCCGGGCGATACCCAGCGCGACGCCGCCGAACCCGATCGAATAAAGCTGGTTGCTGGTGAAACGATACAGCGGGCTGTCGGAACGCCGGTCGCGCGGATCGTCGCGAAAGATGGCGCGCTCGTGCGGAATGAACAGATTGTCGACGGAATATTCATTGCTGGCCGTGCCGCGCAGGCCCAGCGTGTGCCAGATATCGTGGAACGTGGCGCTCGATTTCGGATAGAGGAACGTCTTGGTCTCCTTGGTGCCCGCAACCCGCAGATGGGCACCAAGCCAGGTCGCATTCTGACTGCCGCTCATGAAGCGCCATTTGCCGGTGATGTGGTAGCCGCCTTCGACCGGTGTCGCCTCGTAGGGCGAACCGGGCGGTCCCCAGGCGACGATCCCGTCCGGTCTGCCGAAAATCTCCTGGGCGATGTGCGGATCGAGATACGCGCTGGTGGTCGAGCAGCCATTGCTTTGGCACACCACCCACCCGGTCGATCCATCCACGGTGGCGATCGCCTCGGTCACCTGGGCGAAGAGCGAGGGCTTCAGCTCCATTCCGCCGACGGATTTGGTCTTCAACATGGTGAAGAACCCGCCATCGATCAGGGCTTCAACGACTGGCCTGGTGAGTTTTCGGATATCGTCGTTTTCATCCGCGGCCGCGGCGATCAGTGGCATAAGATCGCGAGCCTTCTTTAGCTGCGGATGGACGGTCGGCATGGTGTGTCTCCTGCTCCTGGACCGCGCGGTCCCACTCGATTACCGGCGACCCGGGAGCCGTGGTCAAGTACAGCTACGTGCTGAGGATCGTGGGGTAGCCGACGCTGGTCAGCGCTTCGGTGAAGCCGCCGATCTTCAGCAGGGTCGGGAAGAAGGTGCTGAGCTCCATGCCGATGAACAGTGGCACGACCATCAGGCCGCCCGGAACTCGATTGATCGCCTTGTAGATGCGCATGCATCACCCACCACCGGTCATGCCTCAGGCTAAGCCCTCGGTGACGGCGCGCATTGATCTGCGCCAAGACCGCCCGCACTCGGGCGGTGGCGTCAGGCCGCCGGTTCGGTCGTCGGACGGGTCGGTTCGGTCCGCGCCTGGGCTTGGGTCTGGTCGGTCAGCATCTCCATGCGACCGGTGATCTGGCCGCCGTCCTCGACCTGAAGGCGCCGGCAGCGGGCGGTGCCCAGCACCTTGCCGGTTGCGCGCACGATCAGGCTGCCGCGCGCGGTGAGGGTGCCGTCGATCGTGCCGGCGATCTCCACGTCCTCGACCTCGATCTCACCCTTGAAGACGCCGCCCGGCGAGATGGCCAGTTCGGTGGCGTGGATCATGGTGGCTTCGACAGTTCCTTCGACCACCAGGCGTTCGGCGTCCTGCACGGTGCCCTGTACGCTGATGCCGCGGCCGACGACCAGCGTGCGGCGCTCGGCCGGATCGCGCGACGGGGCGCGGACCGGTGGCAGTCCGGGGCGCGGTCCCGGCTGTGGGGCGGCTTGCGGCGCTGGAGCGGTGGTGAAGGGTGGCCGGGACATCGTTTGCACCTCCTGCGGCGGGGCGGGACGGAAGGGAGGCACGCCCAGACCGTTGTCGATCGGTCTGTTCGGGGCACTCGGTTGATCGGAGTGGTCCCCCTGGTCGGGATATGACAGGCCGGCGGGCAACGGGGCGCCCGCTTCGTCGACCTGCGGTTCGTCAGGCTTGCGGCGTTTGAACACGGGCTCCTCGCTCGGCTGGCTGATGTCGGGAGTCGTGACGGTACGGTCGGCCTAACACGGGCGGCGGCGGTGAAACAACCGGGTGCCGGCGGTTATCCACAACGATCCGCATGGGTCATGACGCGGGCCGATTTTCGGGCGTCGCCGCCAGCGCGAGGTCGAGCACGTGGACCATGGCGGCGGTGCCAATCACGGGGATCAGCAGATTGAGGATCGGCACGTAGCCCGCCAGCGCCATGATGCAGCCCTGCGCCAGGACGACGGGGCGCGCGCGGCGGTACAGCGCTTCGGCGGCGGCGCGGGGCATCCGGCGCATCGCCACCGCGGCGAACAGGCCGCGCCCGATGGCGTAGCCACCGATGATCCAGGCCAGGACCAGGCCGATGCCGGGGATGATGAGCGCAAGAATGAGGGCGAGCACGCTCAGCAGCAGAATGCGCGCGCCGACGCTGATGGCGTCCCAGATCTGTGCGGCGGTCGATGCGCCGCGTGGGGGCGGCAGGAACGGGTAGTAGCGGCGCTCGACCGCCCGGGCGATGCGGTCGATGTAGAGCGTGCCGATGGCGGCGGCGACCGGGAGGAACAGCCACAGCGCCAGCAGCGAAGCGCCGATGCCGCCGAGCAGGTCGGCCGCCCAGCCGATCCAGCCGTGCAGGTTTAGCAGGTGGTGCACGGCCCAGACCGTGGCGAGGTGCAGCAGGACGAAGCAGGCCGCCGACCATGCGACGCTGCGCGCCACGACGCCGACGAAGATGCGGTCATCGAGCTGGGCGAGCGCGCGGGCCAGCGGCGAGAGCAGGCTTGCCATATTCCGAGAGGTGTTCGCTTCGAACCGTTATTGCCGTTCGCGGACGCCGACTTCGTGACGCTCGGCAATGTGACCGGGAACCGGACGCCGCTTCGTTCCAAAATTGATGGCGCCAGCGGCGGCCCGATTTGACTGCATCCGCGGTTGCGGTCCTGCTGCGCTGCCAATGATCGCACTGCCGTGCATCAGGCACTCTCCCAGTTTTCGGCCGAGGTGTACAACTGCCTTCGTTTGCTGCCACAGGGGAAGCTTCATGAACATACGCTTCGATGGCAAGACCGTCGCCGTCACCGGCGCGGGACACGGTTTCGGCCGCTGCATCGCACAGACTTTCGCACATCTCGGCGCACGCGTGTTCGCCACCGATATCTCAGCCGGTGAGCTGGCCGACACCGCGGCCGTCGGGGGCATCGCGACGACGGTCGTTGACCTGCGGGACCGGGCCGCCGGCGCCGCCTGGATCCAGCAGATCGAGACCCAGACCAACGGCCCCGTTGCAATCCTGGTCAACAACGCCGGCGGTGTTGGCGGGCAGGGTCCGAAGCCGCTGGAAGAGGTATCCGATGAAGACTGGAACACGCTGTTCGACATCAACGTGAACGCCACCTTCGTCCTGTGTCGGGCCGCCGCATCGGCGATGAAGCGAGCCGGTGGCGGGCGCATCGTCAACACCAGTTCGGGCGCCGGGCTGCAGCCATCGCTTACCGGAATCCAGGCATACTGCGCCGCGAAGCACGCCGTGGTCGGGCTGACGCGCCAGCTGGCCCACGAGTTCGGTCCGTACAACATTACGGTGAACTCGGTTGCGCCGGGCTTCATCCGCACCAATGCCGCCACCGAGACGCAATGGGAGAGCTACGGCACGGACGGTCAGAGGGCGCTGATCGAGCGCATCGCGATGAAGCGGCTCGGCAGCGCGCAGGACATCGCCAATGCCGTGGTGTTCTTCGCCTCGGAGCTTGCCGGGTTCGTCAACGGCCAGGTGTTGCAAGTCGATGGCGGCCGATAGCACGGCCGGTTCGGCCCTGGTCTTCGAATGGCTCAACGACCGTTGCCTGCACTCATTCCGTCGCGTAGTTTCACTCACAAAGCGACCGGACGAGTAAGAATGGCGCGCGAGACTGCAAGGGAGGAGCTTATGCACGTTCGTATCAACGATGTTTCGCGCCGTACTCTGCTGCGAGCTGGCGCGGGGCTTGCCGGTGCGGTGGTCTTGCCGGGCGGCATGGTGTTGGCGGCCGACGAGCCGCCAATCGGCACCTGGCCGGCCGGCTCGCAGGGCGCCACGGTCAACATTGGCGCGTCCGTGCCACGCACGGGCGCCTATGCCGTGCAGGGTGAGGACGAGCTCAAGGGTATGCAACTCGCGGTCGAGCACATCAATGGCGGCCACGACCTCATGAAGCAGATCGCGCCCAAGGCGTCGAAAGGCGTGCTCGGCAAACAGGTCAACCTGGTCGTCGCGGATTCGGCCGCCAAGCCGAACGATGCCGTCCAGGAACAGCAGACCTTCATCAACGACAACAAGATCATCGCCATGACCGGCGCGACCTCGTCGGCGGTGGCGGTGGCACTGAACAAGTTCGCGCAGCGCGAAAAGATCCTCTACGTGGTGGGGATTTCCGGCTCCAACGACACCACGGGCAAGGACTGCGTTCGCTACGCCTTCCGCCAGTGCTTCTATGGTGAGACAGCGGCGAACGCGATCGGCCCGGTCCTGGTCAAGGCTTACGGCAAGGGCAAGAAGGCGGCGTTCATGACGCCGGACTACACCTATGGCCACACCGTCACGAAGTCGGTGAATGACTACCTCACCGCGAACGGCGGCTGGACCATGGTGACCAACCAGGTCTCGCCACTCGGCACGTCGGACTTCAGCCAGTACCTGACGAACATCGCCAACTCCGGCGCCGATACCATCATCAACGTCAACTGGGGTCGCGACGCCGTGTTGTCGGTCCAGCAGGCCAAGCAGTTCGGCCTTACACCGACGATGCAGATGGTGATCCCCTACCAGATCCCGTTCCTCGCCAAGGAGGTGGGACCCGAGCTGACCGAGGGCGTCTACGCCGCCACGGATTTCTGGTGGACGCTCGAGGACAAATTCCCGCTGGCCAAGATGTTCGTGGCGGAATTCGAGAAGAAGTACGGCTACAAGCCGGAATGGGGCGCCAACAACGGCTACATGCAGTTCGCCATCTGGGCGCGCATGGTCTCGGAAGCCGGCACCTTTTATCCGCCGGCGGTCATCAAACAGTACGAGAAGGGCGAGACCTTTCCGTCGACTGTCGGCGACGTGCACTTCCGGTCCGAAGACCACCAACTCGTTCGTCCGGTCATCATCGTCCGCGGCAAGGCCCCGAAGGACATGAAAGGCGAGGAAGACTACTGGGAGGTCCTCGACGTCCTGCCCGGGGCGCCGCTCATGCAGAAACCCGACGCCTTCAGCTGCAAGCTCGGCGATTACACCTGACACTGTCCGTCCTCTCCGCCACGGCACGGTTGGGAGGGCGCGTTCAGCGCGCGTCGTGTCGGCCGTCAAGGCCGCGACGGCTCCGGCATGGCCGGCCGGATCGAAGCCGGCCATAACGTTGGGACACGATCTTCACCGGGTCAGGCGGCAACGTGATCAACTGGGCCAACTTCATATCGCAATGCTTCAACGGGCTGGTGCTCGGCGCGCTTCTCGCGCTGATCTCCTCCGGCCTGACGATCATCTACGGCACACTCGGCGTTCTCAATCTGGCGCACGGCGCGATGTTCATGCTCGGCGGTTATGCCGGCTGGGTCGGCTATAGCTACAGCGGCTCGTTCATCGTCGCCGTCATCGCCGGTTCCCTGTTCGTCATGCTGGTTGGCGTGGTGATGGAGCGGCTCGTGATCCGATCCTTCTACGGCCGTCCCCACGAGGATCAGCTGCTCCTCACCTTCGGACTCGGTATCGTATTCGTCGAGGCCGCGCGCTTCTGCTTCGGCAGCCTGTCGAAGGTCGTGCCTCCGCCGGCCGGTCTCGTCGGCATCACGCCGCTCGGCTTCATGATGTATCCAACCTATCGGCTGGCGCTGCTCGGCATCGTCACCGTCGCACTGCTGCTGCTCTACATCGTCCTTTACCGAACGCGCGTCGGCATGATCGTTCGCGCCGGCATCGAGGATTCCGTGATGGTCGATGCACTCGGCATCGATGTCTACAAGGTGTTCATGCTGGTGTTCGGCATCGGCGCCATGGCGGCGGGCTTCGCCGGAATCGTCAACGCACCGGTGGTGTCGATCTCGCCGGACGTCGGCGAGGCGATTCTCGTGCAGACATTCGTCGTCGTCGTCATCGGTGGCGTCGGTTCGTTCCCGGGCGCGGTGCTCGGCGGCCTCATCGCGGGCGAGATCATCAGCATCACCTCGATGTTCAACCCTGGTTACGCCTACGTCATGCTTTTCGCAGCGATGACGCTGGTGCTGGTTTTCCGTCCCTACGGGCTGCTCGGAACCGAGGGGCGCGAGTGAATCCGGCCGACCGATGCTGAAACAACGCCCTTTCCTGGTTGAAGCGCTGACCGCTGGCGGGTTGATCGTGGCGCCGTTCGTCCTGCCATACCTGGGCTTCGCGCCGGCGACGATCGACCGCATCCTGATCTGGGGCCTGTTCGGCCTTGGCTTCGACATCCTGTTCGGCTTCACCGGACTGCTGTCATTCGGCCAGTCGGCTTTCTACGGGACCGGCGGCATGGTCGCGGCATATCTGCTGACGGTGACCGGCTTCACCCATGTCATGATCGCGGTCTTCATCGGCGCGATCGCGGCTGCCGCGGTCGGATATCTGGTCGGCCTCATCGCGCTCCGGCGCACCGGCATCTATTTCGCCATGATCACGGTGGCGATCGCCGAAGTATTTTTCTTCGTCGAGTTCAACCCGCTGTCCGAATTCACTGGCGGCGAGAATGGCTTGCCGGGCGTGCCGCGGCCATCGGTGTGGGTCGGCTTCACGACACTGACGTTCAACACGGACTGGTCGATCTACGCGTTCATGGCGTTCTGGTATTTCATCGGTTTGGTGCTGGCGCTGCGCATCGTGCGCTCGCCCGTCGGCACCATATTGCGCGCCATCCGCGACAACCCGCTGCGCGCCGCCGCGCTGGGCCATCATACCGTTCGCTACAAGCTCACTGCCTTCGTCGTCGCCGCCGCCTATGCCGGCTTCGCCGGCGGTCTGCTCGGCCTGATGCAGGGCTTCATGCCGCCTGACGCGTTCATGTTCGATACCTCAGGCCAGCTCGTGATGCAGACCGCGATCGGCGGCGCCGGTACTCTGTTCGGGCCGCTGGTTGGCGCCGCGGTGTGGCTCTATCTCAGCGATTTCTTGCAGACGACGCTGCATCTTGGCGCCGCCTGGAAGTTGGTGCTTGGTGTCGTCTTCGTTTTGCTGGTCGTGTTCCTGCGTCACGGCATCGTCGGCGGACTGGTATCGCTGTGGCAGCTCATGAGCGGCGGCGCCAGGCACAGCGAACCAGCCGAGTCCGATCCGCACGCAGTCGCCGCGTTGACGCCGTCGTCGCACCGGCGCGGGTCCGTGCATGACGGCGAACTGATATTGGAGGCTCAGGGTCTCACCAAGCGCTATGGCGGCGTCCTCGCCAATGACAACATTGATTTCTCGGTCCGGCGCGGTGAGCTGCGCGGAGTCATTGGCCCGAACGGCGCCGGCAAGACCACCTTCTTCAAGATGCTGACCTGTGAGACGCACCCATCGGAAGGGCGCATCCTGTTCGAGGGCCGCGACATAACCGGCTTGGGCGTCACCGACGTGTGCCAGCTTGGACTGACCAAGAGCTACCAGGTCAATCAATTGTTCACGCGGCTGACGGTTCGCGAGAACATCACGATCGCCGCGCTCGCCGAGAGGCGGGGACCGTTCCGCCTCGATCTGCTGCGTCATATTGGCGGCGTCAGTGGTCTCACGCAGCGGGTCGAGGACACGCTGAAGCTCGTGCACCTGACCGAGCGCGCCGACCTGCCAGTATCGGAACTCGCCTATGGAGAGAAGCGGCGGCTCGAGATCGGCCTTGCACTCGCCACCGCGCCGAGTTTGCTGCTGCTCGACGAGCCGCTGGCCGGCATGAGCCCGCGCGAGCGCCTTGAGACCCTGGCGTTGCTCAAATCGATAGCTCCCGGCCGCACCATGATCATCATCGATCACGACATGGACGCGATCTTCGAACTTGCCGAACAAATTACCGTGCTGCGCGAAGGCTCCGTGCTGGTGGAGGGAACGCCCGAAGAAATTCGGGCAAACGCCGAGGTCCAGGAAGCCTATCTCGGCGGAGTTCACGCGCCATGAGCCTGCTCGAAGTAAAGGGTCTGAACAGCTATTATGGCGACTCACACATCTTGTTCGATCTCAGTCTGCGCGTCGAGAAAAACGAGGTGGTGGCGTTGCTCGGCCGCAATGGCGCTGGGAAATCGACGACGCTCAAGAGCCTGATGGGCATGGTGACGCCACGCTCGGGCGAGGTGATCCTCGACGGACGGAACCTTGCCGGCCAGCCGCCGCACCGGATCGCGCAGGCTGGCATGCAACTGGTGCCGGAAGACCGCCGCATCTTCGGCAGCCTCACTGTCGAGGAGAACATCATCCTCGCCGGCCTGACCGCGTCGGACCGTTGGCCGCTCGACCGCATCTATGCGATGTTCCCCCGGCTGAAGCAGCGGCGCGGAAGCCGGGGTGCCGATCTGTCCGGCGGCGAGCAGCAGATGTTGGCGATCGCTCGGGCCCTGGTACGGGATCCAAAGATCATCCTGTTGGATGAACCGTTCGAGGGTCTCGCGCCGGTGATTGTGCACGACCTGATGCGCGCCTGTGGCGACCTCGCAAGTGCCGGGCAGACCATCGTCCTGGTCGAGCAGAACATCGCCGCCACGCTGGCGCTGGCGAGCCGCGCTTACATCGTCAACAACGGCCATATCGTCCACGAGGGACCGACCTCGGAGATCAAGGCCGATCCTGGCGTACTGCTGCGGTACCTTGGCGTCTGATATCGATCGCTCTGTATGTTGACGTACGGCACTGGGCGCACGCACGTCATGGCCGGGCGTGACCCTGGTCAAACCCGGCCATGACGGTTCTGCGGTGACGCCGCGCCTGCCCGGAGCGTCAACCTTTAGGACGATTGGTATGAGGCGCCGCAGTCGGGTTGTTGGACGCTTTGGACGAGCAATGCAGCGCAGCTGAACGGTGGCGGCGGTGGGGGTCGTGGTCGGCGACAATCCCCATGGCCATTGGTGCCCGACCAGCCGTAGCGGGCTACGCCGGCTCCCCGGTCAGCCCGGCAAAACCGTTGACATCCGCATTGCGTCACCTTCGCCGGCGATGACCACGACGCGATCAGCGGTGCCGGGATCTTTCACGTAATTGCCGAGCCCGGTGCAGAAATAGCTGTTGCACACATCCGATCGCAGCGAACGGTCCAGCGTGCAGCCGTCCGTGCCGTGGAACACGCACGAGCCCTCGTAGCCGACAGTTGGAACGCGTTCGACGTACAGCCGCATGACTGCTCGCGCATCGAGTTCAGGCTGGGCATGCCGCACGCGTGCCATCACCCGCTCGTCGAGATAGGCATGGTCCCCGCCGCCCTTGCAGCACGATCCCTTGCATGCGGAGCACGCCGCTTTCGCCACGCGGCCGACGAAACCGTCGGGCTCCGGTCGCTGCGGCGAGGCCGACGCCACGGGATTCTTCATCGTGCGCATCGCTCGCAGCGACGCGACCAGGTGCCTGCGCAGACGGCGGACACGCTCGGACGATCGCGGTGCCAGCGCCTTCCGGTTCAGCGGCACCGTCACCGCCCGTGGGCCGCCCGGTTCTATCGCGTCGCCGGCGTTGATCGAGAAATACTCTGTGGTCATGGCGGTTCCGCTCCGTCGCGCAGGGTGGCATCCTGACCTGCCACAGGCAAGGAAATCGCTGTGCCGATCCCGATCATCCTTGACTGCGATCCCGGCACCGACGACGCATTCGCGCTGCTGCTGGCGCTCGCTTCGCCGGAGATCGATTTGCTTGCGGTCACCGTCGCCGGCGGCAATGTCGGGTTGGAATGCACGCTGCCCAATGCGCTGTCGCTGGTCGCGCTGGCCGGATCGGACGTGCCGGTGTTCGCCGGAGCCGACCGGCCCCTGCTCGGCAGCTTCGTCAACGAGACGCGCGTGCACGGCATCGACGGCCTCGGCGGCATTGCACTTCCGCCGGGCGGCGAGCCAGCGCCGGGCGTTGCGGCCGATGCGATCCGCGCCATCCTGCGCGACGCCGCCCAGCCGGTGACGCTGGTCGGCATCGCGCCCGCCACCAATCTTGCGCTTGCCCTGATGACCGAACCGGCACTGGCCGCGCAGGTCGAGCGGATCGTGCTGATGACCGGTGCCTGGGGCGAGGGCAATGCAACGCCGGCCGCCGAGTTCAACGCGGTCAACGACCCCGAGGCGCTTGCCGTGCTGCTCGCCTGCGGTCGGCCCGTGGTGCTGGCCACTTTGGAACTGACCGCGCAGGCGCTGTGCACGCCGGCGCATCTAGGGCGCTGGCGCAGTGCTGGCGCGGGACGCTGCCTGACCGCGCTGTGCGACATCGAGGCGACCGTGCCGTTGGGGCCTCGTCTCGGCGGCATCGGCGCGGCGCTGCATGATCCTTGCGCGGTCGCCTGGCTGATCCGCCCGGACCTGTTCAGCGCGCGGGATTGCGCCGCCACCGTCGATCTGGGCCCTGGCCCGAGCCGCGGTCGCACCGTGATCGATCGGTGGGGGCGGACCGGCGCGCCAGCCAACGTCACCCTGCTCGAGACGCTGGACGCGGGCGGGTTCTTTGCGCTGATCGAGGATCGGCTCAAACAGTTACCGTGATATCCTCGTGAAAGCTCGACCTTGCAACTCGCCGCAACCCGGAAAGCGGTTGTCGGCACATTGGCATTCGATAATTACGCCCATCGCAATGCGCTGAGCGCAGCATTGATTGCGGAGTTGATTGCGGCGCTTGCCAGCATGCGAGCAGCGGCGCGGGTCGTAGTCCTACGCTCGATCGCGAAGAACGCGGTCTGGTCGGCCGGACACGACCTTCACGAGCTTTCACCGAAGGGCCAGGACCCGCTCGCATGGAACGATCCGCTCGAGCAGCTTCTGCGCGCGGTCGGCGATTTTCCGGCGCCAGTGATCGCAATGATCGATGGCTCTGTCTGGGGCGGCGCCTGCGATCTCGTGCTCGACTGCGACATCTCGCTGGGAGATGAGGCGGCCAGTTTCTCTTTCGTGCCGGCCAAACTGGGGCTGCCATACAATTTGTCCGGAGTACAGCGCTTCGTCACGCGCCTGCCGCCCAACGTCGCGATGGAAATGGCTTACACCGCAGATCCGGTCGATGCTGAGAGGGCACTACGTGTAAACATCCTCAATCATCTCGTTCCCACCGCGGAACTCGAGGCGCGCACCTACGCCATGGCGAAGACCATCGCCGGGCGGCACCGCGAGGCCATCACCGCCTTCAAGGCGCAGGCCCGTCTGCTCATGGCGACGCCCGTCGCAAGTCCCGAGCGGTTAGAATACGTCGAGAGAATCCGTTGGGAAGCCTACGCAGGCAGTCTCGCTCCGCGGGCGAGCACAGAGCGGTAGGGTGCGCCTCCTCCGTCCCGGAGCGTGCCCGCAAAAACTTTGATTGCGGCTTCGCAACATAATCCGCTTCGGTGGACAGCGCCTATGTCCGGCCGCTGAGCCGTGTGGCACTCTGCACACCTCGCCCCTCGACGGAGACCACGATGGACCCGAGCGCGCTGCCCTTCGACGCTGACGCCATGATGGAAGGACTCCGCGGCTGGGTGGAGTGCGAAAGCCCAACCTGGGACGCCCCCGCGGTGAACCGCATGATGGACATCGCGTCGCGCGAACTGGTGATCGCCGGCGCACGGATCGAACGCGTCGCCGGACGCATGGGATTCGGCGACTGCGTGCGCGCCACGTTCCCGCACCCGACGCCGAACGTGCCGGGCGTCCTGGTGATGGGCCATCTCGATACGGTGCATCCGATCGGCACGCTGGCGAAGCTGCCGTTCCGCCGCGAGAACGGCCGCGCCTGGGGCCCCGGCATCCAGGACATGAAGGGCGGCAACTACATGGCGCTGGAGGCGATCCGCCAGATTGCCCGCGCGCGCATCGCGACGAAGCTGCCGATCACCTGTCTGCTGACCAGCGACGAGGAGGTGGGCAGCCCCTCGACACGTGACCTGATCGAGGCGGAGGCGTCGCGGCATCGCTATGTCCTGGTCCCGGAACCGGCCCGCGCGGATGGCGGCGTGGTGACCGGCCGATACGCCATCGCCCGGTTCAACCTGGAAGCGACGGGCCGTCCAAGCCACGCCGGATCGCGTCCCGGCGAAGGCCGGTCGGCGATCCGTGAGATGGCGCGCAAGCTGATCGAGATCGAGGACATGACCACCGAGGACTGCACCTTCTCGGTCGGCGTGATCCATGGCGGGCAGTGGGTGAACTGCGTATCCACCACCTGCACCGGCGAAGCGCTGTCGATGGCCAAGCGGCAGGAGGATCTGGATCGGGGCGTGGCGCGCATGCTCGCACTGTCCGCCTCGTCGAACGACGTGCGATTCAAGGCGACGCGCGGAGTGACCCGTCCGGTGTGGGAGCCGAACGGCAAGGTGATGGCGCTGTACGACACGGCACGCGGCATCGCTCGCGGGCTTGGCTACGACATCAGTTCGCAGAGTTCGGGCGGCGGATCGGACGGCAATTTCACCGGCGCGATGGGGATCGCAACCTTGGACGGCCTGGGCGTGCAGGGCGCTGGCGCACACACGCTCGACGAACACATCATTGTCGAAAGCCTCGTCTATCGCGGCAGACTGATGGCCGGTCTGCTGGCAGCACTCGACTGAGCGTGGCGGTCAGCGAACTCGGAGTGTTGCGCTGGTCCTGGCAGGTTGTCCGCGGCAGGCCGCGACTGTTTCTCGGCATGCTGTGCGGGCTCGCAGCGGCTCCACTGCTCCCGGACGGCATCAAGGGCGCGACCCGCGCCATCATCGCCTGGGACATCGGCGTGGTCGCGTTTCTGGTGCTGTCGGCCTTCCTGTTCACCACCGAACGGCTGGACCGGATTGCGGCGGATGCCGCCGATCAGGAGGAAGGCGAATGGACGATCTTCTGGCTCACCGTCGCCGCCGTCGCGATCAGCTTCGCGGCAATCATCAGCGAATTTGCCGACACCAAGGACATGCCGCCGGCCCAGCGGGGCCTGCATGTCGCCCTGGTGGCCGTGACGCTGTTCGTCTCCTGGCTGATGACGCACGTTACCTTTGCATTCCGTTATGCTCATGAATATTACGAGTACGATCCGGATGGCGTGGGCATCTCCGGCGGGTTGGAGTTTCCGGGCGAGAAGCGACCGGATTATCTGGATTTCATGTACTTCTCGCTGGTCCTGGGGATGACGTTCCAGGTGTCCGATGTGCAGATCACGGCGCGAAAATTCCGCCGCCTGGCGGCTGTGCACGGATTGCTTGGTTTCCTGTTCAACACGATCATCCTGGCACTGACCGTGAACATTGCCGCCGGGCTGCTGTGACCGGAAGGGGCACGCACATGTTGCAGGATCGCGAGCGACGGTTTCTGTTGGATCGCAGGGTCGGACACCTCGCAACCGCGGATGGGCGCGGCAATCCGCACGTCGTGCCGGTCTGTTTCGCGCTGTCGGACGACACGCTCTACATCACGATCGACGAAAAACCGAAGCATGCGTCCGACCGCCCGCTCAAGCGGCTCCGCAACATGATGGACAATCCGTCCATCGCGTTCGTCGCCGATCGCTACGACGAGGACTGGACGCGGCTCGGCTGGGTGATGCTGCGCGGGCGCGCCGAAATTTTGGCTGACGGGCCGGAGCATGACAGCGCGCAGGCATTATTGCGGAACCGCTATCCTCAGTATCGCACTATGCAACTTGCCGGGCTTCCGGTGATCGCACTTCGCATCGAGCGCGCGACCAGCTGGGGCAATCTCGCGGCCTAAGGCACTGCATTGCGACAGCTGAATCATTTCCGGCCACGCTCCGACCTTCGCCGGCCATGACGATGGAGGTACGATCGTTGCGCTACTTGGAGCACTTGTTCCGCAGCGGATCTCCACCTTTGTGACCGCGCACACCACACACCGTGCTTCCTTCTGTCTGGAAACCGGCGCGTGGTCTCACCAATTGGGCTGGACAGGGAGCGCGTCCGCGTTGGCGGCGACGAAGGAACCTTTACGTGTGGTCGCTGATCAACGGTGCAGCCGATCTTGCCGCGCAATACCCTGTTCTTGCGATCCTGATCGCCTTCCTCGCTTCGATCATCGAGGCGGTAGCGGTGCTTGGTATTCTGGTTCCCGGCACACCGATCCTGATGGCGGTCGCCGCTGCCGGGGCAATGGCCGGCCTCTCGATGACACCGATCCTGATCGTCGCGATCATCGGCGCAGTGCTCGGCGACTTCGTCTCCTACTGGCTGGGCCATCGGTTCCGCCATCGCCTGCGCGGGATTTGGCCGTTTGCGACCAGGCCTTCGCTGATCGGCCATGCCGAAGCATTTTTCCTCCGGTACGGCACGGCGAGTGTGGCGATCTGCCGTTTTCTGCCGGTGTTGCGCTCCACGGTGCCGTTGGTCGCCGGCATGGCAGGCATGGCGCGTGGGCGGTTTCTGCTCGCCAATATCGCCTCGGCGTTCGTGTGGGCGCCGGTCCACGTGGTGCCGGCGCAGTTCGCCGGACTTTCGTTGGCTGACCTGGAAGCCGGCGACTGGCAGAACGCCGCGCTCTGGGCCGCCGGTCTGCTGCTGTTTGCATCCGCAAGCTGGCTGGTGCACCGCCGCGTGGCCGCGCGTGCGCGCTGATCGAGTTGCCGAACGACGTGGATTCGACCGTCCCGTTGCTGCGGGGCGTGGTAGGGCAGGGAGGGGGTGCCGTCGTTTCCCCTTGCCGCTATGATGCAGGCCACGAAACAAGGGAGCGACAAGCATGAGCGAAGAGATCGCCACCCTCGGCGGCGGCTGCTTCTGGTGCCTGGAGGCCGTATACAAGGACCTGCGCGGCGTCACCGGTGTGATGTCGGGTTACGCTGCCGGGCATGTTCCCAACCCCAGCTACAAGGCTGTGTGCTCCGGCACGACCGGCCACGCCGAGGTTGTGCAGATCAAATTCGACCCGGCCGAGGTGTCCTACGCCGATCTGTTGCGGGTGTTCTTCACCATCCATGATCCGACGACCAAGGATCGGCAGGGTCACGACGTCGGCCCGCAGTACCGCTCGATCATCCTGACCCACTCGGACGCGCAGCGGGAGACCGCGCGGTCGGTGATAAAGGAGATCAGCGATGCGAAAGTGTGGGGCGCGCCGATCGTGACGCAGATCGAGCCGCTGCAGGTGTTCTACGAAGCCGAAGCCGAGCATCACGATTACTTCGCGCGCAATCCGTGGACCGGCTATTGCCAGGCCGTGGTGGCGCCCAAGGTGACGAAATTTCGCAAGACATTCTCCGACCGGTTGAAGCGCGCGGCAGCCGAATGAAAGGAGTTCCCCAATGGACCTGAACTTCACCGAGGCGGAACGCAGCTTTCGCGAAGAGGCGCGGCGCTTCTTTCGCAGCGAAATCCCACAGTCGATCCGCGACAAGGTTGCCGAAGGCGAGGGGCTGACCAGGGACGACATGGTGACCTCGCAGCGCATATTGAACGCGCGCGGCTGGGCGACGGTGAACTGGCCGGTGCAGTGGGGGGGCCAAAGCTGGTCGCCAGTACAGGTCTACATGTACCAGGACGAGATGCAGCAGGCCCATGTGCCGACGCCGATCGGTTTCAACGTGACGATGGTGGGTCCGGTCATCGCGCAGTTCGGCAGCGATGAGCAGAAGCAGCGGTTCCTGCCCAAGACCGCCAACGCGGACATCTTCTGGTGCCAGGGTTTTTCGGAGCCTGGCTCCGGTTCGGACCTTGCGAGCCTGCGTACCCGCGCCGAGCGCAAGGGCGAGAACTACATCATCAACGGCCAGAAGATCTGGACCACGCTGGCGCAATACGCCGATTGGATCTTCTGCCTGGTACGCACCGATCCAGCGGCGAAGAAGCAGGAAGGCATTTCGTTCATCCTGGTGGACATGAAGACGCCCGGCATCACCGTTCGCCCGATCGTCACCATCGACGGCGGGCGTGAGGTAAACGAGGTGTTCTTCGACAATGTCGAAGTGCCCGCGGAGAATTTGGTTGGTCAGGAGAACAAGGGCTGGGATTACGCCAAGTTCCTGCTCGGGAACGAGCGCACCGGCATCGCGCGGGTCGGCGCATCGAAGGCGAAGGTGGCGCGCATCAAGGAGCTGGCGTCGATGGAGCGCGTCGGCGACAGGCCAATGATCGAGGACCCACGCTTCCGCGAAAAGCTGGCGGGTGTCGAGATCGAGTTGAAGGCCCTGGAGATGACGCAACTGCGTGTCGTGGCTGACGAACGCAAGCGCGAGAAGGGCAAACCGAACCCGGCCTCGTCGATCCTCAAATTGAAGGGATCGGCGATACAGCAGCAACTCACCGAACTGCTGATGGATGTGGTCGGTCCGTACATTCTGCCATATCAGCGCGATTTCGACGGCCGGAACGAGCCGGTGATCGGTCCAGACTACGCGACTGAAGCAGCGCCGATGTACTTTAACTATCGCAAGGTCTCGATCTACGGCGGCTCGAACGAGATCCAGCGCAACATCGTTGCCAAGGCGATATTGGGACTGTAGGGCCAAAAACAAACGTAACGCCTCTCCCGCGGCGTGGGAGAGGTCGCCGCTCAAGGCGCGACGGGAGAGGGAACCTATGGACTTCGACCTTACCGACGAACAGCGTCTGCTGAAGGACAGTGTCGAACGGCTGATCGCCGATCAGTACCAGTTCGAGCAGCGCAAGAAATACCTCGCCGAGCCGGATGGCTGGAGCCGCAACGTCTGGAAGCAGTACACCGAACTTGGTCTGCTCGGTTTGCCGTTCGAGGACAAGCATGGCGGCTTCGGCGGCGGCCCGGTCGAGACGATGATCGTGATGGAGGCATTCGGTCGCGGCCTTGTGCTGGAACCCTACTTTGCGACGGTGATCCTCGGCGGCGGCCTGCTGCGGCACGCCGCAACGCCGGAACAACAACAGGCGCTGATCCCCGAGATCGTGCAGGGCAGAATGAAGCTCGCCTTCGCGCACGTCGAACGGCATTCGCGCTACGACCTCGCCGATGTCGCCACCACTGCTCGGCGGGATGGCGCGGACTGGGTGCTGGATGGCGCCAAGAGCGTCGTGCTGCACGGCGATTGCGCGGATCGGCTGCTGGTGACGGCGCGCGTCTCCGGCGACCATCGCGATCGTACGGGCATCGGTCTGTTCCTGGTCGATCCATCCGCGTCCGGCGTGTCCCGGCGTGGCTATCCGACGCAGGACGGGCTGCGCGCCGCCGAGGTCACGCTGTCCGGCGTGCGTGTTCATGCCGGCGACTCGCTGGGTGAAGCAGGTGCTGCGCTACCGGCAATCGAGCACGTGGTGGACGAGGCGATCGCGGCACTCTGCGCCGAGGCGGTCGGAACAATGCAGGCGATGCATGAATTGACACTGGATTACCTGAAGACGCGGCAGCAATTCGGCCGCCCGATCGGCCAGTTCCAGGTGTTGCAGCATCGCTCGGTGGACATGCTGGTGGCTCTGGAACAGGCGCGCAGCATGGCGATGTTCGCTGCCGTCATGGCTGCCGAGCAGGATGCAACGGAGCGGCGCCGCGCCATGGCCGCGGCCAAGGCGCAGATCGGCCGATCAGGCAGGCATATCGGCCAGGAGGCGATTCAACTGCATGGCGGCATCGGCATGACCATGGAGTACAACGTCGGCCACTACTTCAAACGCATGACGATGATCGACATGCTGTTCGGCGATGCCGATATACATCTCGCGACGTTGGCGCGGTTGGGTGGGCTGTTCGGCAACCTACGGGCGGCTTAGCGGCTCTCACACCGTCATGGCCGGGACAAGCCCGGCCATGACGTTAGACGCGAGCGGGGATCGCAGGCCATTGATTGGGGGCCCGGTATCACACCACCCCGTCCCCGTGCAGCTTCTTCACCTCCGCTTCGCTCAACCCGAGCCAACTCGTCAGCACGTCATCGGTGTGCTGACCCAGCATCGGGGATGCCTTCACCTGTGGCGGTTTGCCGTCAACACGAACCGGCCAGGCCGGCATCTTGAACGGCTTGTGCTTCGGATGCTGCATCACCTGCATGATGCCGCGCTGCTCGAAGGTTGGCTCGTTCTGCAGCTCCATCGTGTCGAGTACCGCACCGGCGGGAATGCCGGCGCCGCCGACCTGCGCCATCGCTTCGTGCTTGGTGCGGCTTCGGGTCCATTCGGTGATGATCGCATCCAGGTCGGCATCGTGCTTCACCCGTTCCGCCGGCGTCGCATAGCGAGGATCGCTGATCAGTTCCTCGCGCCCCATCACCTTGCAGAGCCGAGACCAGTGCTCCGGATTGGCGCGGCTGGTCATGATCCAGACGTAGTCGTTCGCCCCGCCCGGCGCGCACGGATACAACCCCGACGGCGAGTTACTGCCGCCGCCCGACTTGGTGCCGTCGCGTTCCACCGCCTTGCCGCTGCGTGCCTGGGTGGAGAAATTCGTGCGCATGTAGTGCAGCATCGCGTCCTGCATCGCCACCTGCAGCCGGTGACCCTCACCGGTCGCGGCGCGACGATACAGCGCACCAAGAATGGTGATCGCCATCGTCATCCCGGTGCCGGTGTCGCCGAGCGACAGGCCCGGCTTCACCGGCCGCCGGCCCTTCTCGCCGGTCACGCTGATGGTGCCTCCGGTGGCCTGCGCGATCATGTCGAACGCGAGGTTCTTCTCGTACGGACTGCCCGTGCCGAAACCCTTTACCTGCGCGTAGATGATGCCAGGGTTCAGTTCGCGCACCACGTCGTAGCCGAGGCCCAGCCGCTCGATCGTGCCCGGCGCCATGTTCTCGACGCACACATCCGCCTTGCGCAGCATGTCCTTCACAAGTTCCAGTCCGCGCGGCGACTTCAGATCGAGGGTGATGGATTTCTTGTTGGCGTTGAACATGTGGAAATAGTAGGGGTCGTCGTCGGGATGCCCCGCGCGAAGCCGGCGGCCCGGATCGCCGGTCTTCGGGTTCTCGATCTTCACCACCTCGGCGCCAAGCCAGGCCAGCGCCTCGGTGCAGGACGGCCCTGCTTCGAACTGGGTAAAATCGACGACACGGATACCCGAGAGAAACTTCAGATCTACACTGACGTTTGTCATGGCCGTTGTCCTTCCGCAGGTTGGCATTGATGGCTTGCCGATCTTGGCGGGCAGGTTGGCACAGGGCGCGATTTGTTCCAAGGCGGCGCGGCAATCAGTCCTTGGCAGCGAGGCTCGGTTGCCGATCGGCATTCGTAATCATCGACTGCCGCAAGTCATTCCTGCGCCATACCAATCCGATCGCACTGACCGCGACAAGGCCGGCCAGCGCCATGATGTCCACCGCCAGCAATGGTCCGAAGCGGTCGGCCAGAAACCCGATCAGCAGTATCCCGAGTGGCCCCATCCCGATGCAGACCGTCAGCAGTCCCATCAGCCGCGACCGGATATGCGGCGGTGCGTGCAGCACGATCAACGAGGTCTGCATGTTGGCGAACGCAGCCGAGCCGATCCCGCCGGTCACCAGCAGCGCACAGGCCAGCGCGAATGTCGGTGCGAGAGGCATCAGTGTCACGCACACCAGGAACAGCAGCGATCCGCCGACCATGAGCGTGCGCCCACTCAATCGCGAATCGCGGCCCGTCAGCCACAAGCCGCCGAGCAGTGCGCCGAATGATTCAGCGCCCGCGAGTGCGCCGGTCAGTGTCGGCGAGACCAAGAACACCTGCCGGCCAAGCGGTGCGACCAGAGCCGAATAGCAAAAGCCCAAAAGGTTCATCGCGATGGTGACAGCAAGCACGCCGCCGATGATCAGATGGCCGCGCGCAAAGGCGAAGGCTTCGGCGAGATCGTGCGGCACGTTGGCGAGCACGATCCTGCGGCTGGTCTGCTGGTATGCGAGCCCGGCGACCAGGAACACCGCCACGAGGTATACGCACGCCGATACGGTGTAGGCGCCGGCAAGTCCAATCGTCTGGTAGGCGGCGCCGGCGGTTATCGGGCCGATCAGTCTGGTGATGGAATTGGTGACCGTGTCGAGCGCCAGCGCGCGCGGGACGAGCGCGCCCTCGACACACTCGCCGACCATGCGTCTGCGGGTGGACATCTCCGTGGACCAGACGGTGCCGGCCACGAGTGCGGCGACGCCGACATGCCAGGGACGTGCGATGCCAAACACGGCAAGCACGGCGACCGCAGCCGATGCCAGACCCGACACGATCTGGCCGATCAGCAGGACGCGCTTGCGGTTGACCGCCTCTGACATCACGCCGGCGAAGGCGCCGAGCAGCAGCATGGGCAACGTGCGTGCGGCGGAGACGACGGCGACGGCGAGCCCTGATCCGGTCGCGTCGAGCGTGAAGAGCGCGGCGGACAATACCTCGAACCAGCGCATCGTGTTGACGCATCCGCCAATCGCCCAGAGGCGGAGGAAGGTGGGCGACGAAAGGAGTGCGAAGATACCTCCAGACGCTTCGTTCCCACCGTCATGGCCGGGCCTGACCCGGCCATCCCTCCTGCGCTGCGTACGCGGAAATGGTCGGGTCAGGCCGGTCAGGCCCGGCCATGACGGTTTCAACCGGGCGGGACGCCCTCCCTCGTCAGCCATCACCGTGGGATCAGCCGTCCTTCGTCACATGCACCGGCGGAACCGCGCCAAACCACTCCGGCCGCGCGTGCTCGATCTGCGCAGCGAGCTGCAGCAGCAGGTCCTCACGTGCGAAGTTGCCGTACAGTTGCACGCCGATCGGAAGACCGTCGCTATCCAGACCCGCCGGGATGTTGATCGCAGGCAGTCCGGTCTCGTTGCCTGGCATGGTGTAGCGGCAGGCATCGGCGAGTCGGTTTACCCACGGATCCAACGCCTCGTCGCGCAGCAGCGAATAGGGGCCATTGGCCTCCGGCACGCGGATCGCCAAGGTCGGCGTCAGCAGTATGTCATAGCGGTCCATCAACGCGCCGAACTGTCGGGTTACAATGTTGTTCGCGTTCATCATGCGGAAGATGTCAAACTTGTCGTAGCGGTCGGCGGCTTCGTAGTGCCGCCAGGTCATCGGGTTCAGCAGGTGCTTCAGGTCGCTGGTGGCAATCCCCCTGTCAGCCGCCATCGTGGTGAACAGCGAACGGCTGCTGAGCCACTGGGTCATATAGCCCCACCACATCGTCTCCCAGTCGCAGATCGCATCGTCGTTCAGCTCCTCGACCGCGTGGCCGAGCGATTCCAGCAGTCGCGCCGCCTCGCGAACGCGTGCCGCCACCTCGGGATCGGTGTCGGTGCCGCGCCCCCAGCGTGCGGTGGACAGCCCGATCTTCAGCTTGCCCGGCTCGCGCGCGATCGCATCGAGGTAGGAGCCGGCGGGCGCGCCCATCTTGATGAATGATCCGCCGTTGGGAACGCGGCTCAGATAGTCATACACCGCGGCGGTGTCACGCACCGTTCGCGATACCACGCCGTCGATGCTGATGCGCGTGACGTATTCGTTGCGTGCCAGCGGCTGCGGCACGCGCCCGCGCGAGGCCTTCAGCCCGACCAGCCCGCAGAACGATGCCGGAATGCGGGTTGATCCGCCGCCGTCCGAGGACATCGAAAGCGGCACCACGCCCGCGGCGACCGCGGCCGCCGATCCGCCGGACGATCCGCCGGGCGTGCGCCGCAGATCCCATGGGCTGCGGGTCACCTTGACCTCACCGCGGTAGTCCGTGGTGGTGTCGAACGTCATGCCGAACTCGGGCGTGGTGGAACGGCCGAGCGGCACCAGACCGGCGCGGAGGAAGTTCTCCACCACCGGGTCGGTCGCACCGATGCGCGTATCCTTGGTGAACGCCGAGCCGGAATCCTGCATGCGGCCTTTCAGCCCGGAGCCAAGGTCCTTCAGGAAGATCGGCACGCCATACAGCTTGCCCGATTTGTCCGGGCCGTCCGCGTCTGGATTGCCGCGCACGTCATCGAACACTTCGATGACGGCCTCGAGCTTCGGATTGAGACGGGCGACCGCCGCGGCTGCCTGTGCGGCCACCTGCGGCGCACTCACCTGCCGCGTCCGCACACGTTCGGCGAGTGCTACGCCGTCGTGACGCGCCCATTCCTCCCAGCTCATCGCCAGGTCCGTCCCTGCCGCCATCGGTCGTTCCCCCGTTGCCCGGCTGCGCCCCCATGGACCGAGGGTGCGGGCCGGCATTATCATGCGCCATCGGATGGAAAACCGGCAGAGGGGATCCCTGAAAATGAACGACACCATGGCCACAAAGCCGCAATTCGATCGGACCGCCGAGGACCTCGGCAACATCGTCGAACTCGGACACGTCAACGTCACTGTGCCCGATCAGAGCAAGGCGATCGCCTATTACCTGATGGGCCTCGGGCTGACGCGCGATCCGTACCTGATGGCCGGGCTCGAGAACATGTGGGTGAATGTCGGCCGCGGCCAGTTCCATCTGCCGACGCGCAACCCGCCGCAGGTGGTCCGCGGCACGACCGCACTGGTGTTGCCCGACCTGGAAGCGCTGCTGAAGCGGCTGGACTACGCGACGAAATACCTGGAAGGCACCAAATTCAGCTTCCGCGAGGCGGGTGATGTGGTCGAGACCACCTGTCCGTGGGGCAACCGCATCCGCGTGCATGCGCCCGATCCGGCGAAGTTCGGCAACCTGCGCGTCGGCATGCCCTATGTCGAATTCGACATTCCGGCCGGCACCGATCTTTCCGCGATCGTGCGCTTCTATCGCGAGATCGTCGGCGGCATCGCCGGCGTGGCGAAGGACGAGCGCGGATCCTATGCCTGGGTGAGCACGTCCGGCGAGAGCAAGGTGATGTATCGCGAGACCGACAAGCCGCAGCCGGAGTACGACGGGCACCACATCCAGATCACGCTCGCCGACTTCTCCGGCCCGCACAAGAAGCTGCTGGAGCGCGGACTGATCGCCGAGGAAAGCGACCAGCACCAGTATCGGTTCCTCGACATCGTCGATGTGGACACCAACAAGCCGCTGTTCCGCATCGAACACGAGACGCGCAGCATGCGTCACCCGATGTTCAATCGCACGTATGTCAACCGCAACCCGGACATGACCAATCGCAACTTCGCGCCGGGACACGAGGTCGGCATCTGGGCGCTTGCCTGACTCAACCGCTGTACTAGCCGCTGCACCAAATCGTCATGGTCATCCTCGGGCCAAGCCCGAGGATGACCATGACGCGTCATAGGAGATCGTCATGCCAGCTCCAGCACCCTACCGTGTGTCCGCGTACAACACCGCGAAGGCATCGGAGAACAAGATCCACGACGATGCTACGGCGCGCCGGTTCGGCTTCACCGGCGGATTGGTGGGAGGGGTGCATGTTTACGCCTACATGACTCACCTGCCGCTGGCGCACTGGGGCCGCGCGTGGCTGGAGCGCGGCACCGGCGACTGCAAATTCGGCAAGCCGGTCTATGAAGGCGACATCGCCGAGATCACCGCCGATGCGACGGCCGACGGCCTCGCGCTGACGGTGCGCAGTCACGGCGAGCTTTGCGCTTCCGGATCGGCAACGTTGCCGTCCGCTGTCATCGTGCCGTCGTCGGCCGACTTCGAGTCAGCCACACCGCCGGCGCATGACGCTCGACCGCCCGCCGATGAACGCTCGCTCGCGGTCGGTTCCTGGCTCGGCATGACTCCGCTGGTTGTCTCGGCGGATTTTCATGCGCAGGATTTGAAGGACACGCGCGAGACCGACCCGCTGTATGCGGCGGAGGGGATCGTGCATCCCGGCACCATCCTGCGCTGCTGCAACTGGGTGCTGTCGCACAACGTGGTGCTGCCGGCCTGGATGCATGTCGGAAGCGCGGTGCAGAACCTCGGCATCGCACACATCGGCGACACGCTGAGCGCGCGCGCCCGCGTCACGCAGAACTACGAGCGCAAGGGCCACAAGTTCGTCGAGGTTGACGCGCTGGTGCTGGCGAATGAGCGCACACCATTGGCGCGCGTCACCCACACCGCGATCTACCGTCCGCGGCAATTGGCCGAAGCGGCGTAGCTCTTCTGCACAGTGATTTTGACTGGTTGAACTGCGCGGGAGGGAATCTCTGAAATCGCACGACCAGCGTGGGCTGACGCCTCCCATGCCGTCGATTACAAAGTGTCATAATCTATGTGTATAGGTACTTAGGATTCGCTGGGAAACGAGTGCTCCACGTGGCGCAACGGTCGCTTCCACATCGTCATGCCGACGCAGAGTCTGCCCTAAGCGAAGGCTGGGGTCGGCATCCACGTCTGTCCTTGCTAGCGATCAACAAGACGTGGATGGCGAGCCTGCGCCCGCCATGACGAGGTGGACATCGATAGCGCGGTACGTAAAGAAGTTATCCGGCGTCGGCCCGTTAGTCCAGCTACACCAGCGTTCAATACGCTTGTAACTGGCTTGGGTCCAGGGTTCGAGAACGCCTTACGCCTTCTTGACCTGCGGTGCCACTAAGAGGCTGACCCGGAACGACTTAAGAACGGTAGTGTGAGTTGCTTCAAGCGGTTGCGGTCTGCCGTGCTCCGACGGTGCTTTGCCAAAGCATCAGTACGCAGAGAGGTTGCGTGATTTCAGCGGCTGCGATTCTCTCGTGTTTGCGAAGACACCGAGGAGCACGCCGTGGCCTGGACTGAAATCACGCGAGGGCAGTATCAGCGCGATCATCTGCGCTATGCAAGCGACACCACCGACGAAGAGTGGAAGGTGATTGCGCCGCATTTGCCGCCGCCGGCCGATTGCGGACGCACGCGCGAGACCGACCTGCGCGAGGTCGTCAACTCGATCTTTTACATCGCGCAGACCGGCTGCCAATGGCGGCTACTGCCCAAGGACTTCCCGCCCTACACCACGGTGCAGCGGTATTTCTATGCGTGGCGCGACAGCGGCGTGTGGCAGACCATCAATCATGTGCTGCTGATGGACGTCCGCGAAGCCGCCGGACGCGAGGCAAGTCCGACCGCCGGCGTGATCGACAGCCAATCGGTCAAGACGACCGAATCCGGTGGTCCGCGCGGCTATGCGGCCGAGAAGATGATCAAGGGCCGCAAGCGGCATATCCTGACAGACACCATCGGCCTGCCCGTCGCGATGATCGTGCATCCGGCGAACGTGCAGGACCGTGACGGCGCGCCCGCTCTGCTGGAAAGCGCACGCGGTCTGGTGCCGTGGCTGCGCCACGTGTTCGCCGATGCCGGCTACGCGGGCGATAAGCTGAGGGACGCGCTCAAAGACCACGGCGAATGGACGATCGAGATCGTCAAGCGGTCGGACGCGGCCCAGGGCTTTGTTTTGCTGCCCCGCCGCTGGGTGGTGGAGCGCACCCTTGCCTGGCTGAACCGCAACCGCCGACTGGCGAAGGATGTCGAGAGAACAATCGAAAGCGCGGTGACTTGGCTCTATATTGCCAGCGTCAAGCTGATGTCGCGCCGCCTGGCTCCCGCTTACCGGTGGATGTAAGGCCGCTTTTGTCAGCTATATCGGTCAGTTTGTGTTCCGATGGTGATTTGAGTCAAACTCTAAGCTCGACTTTCCGCAATTCAGGCTGCGAGGCATAGAGTCTGGAAGACTCGATTTAGCAAGCTGGTGGGAATTTCGATGATGTCTCCGATTTGCCGGGACATGGAGAAATTCGGTGGGCACCACAGCACGCGGCGCACCGCAGCGATGGCGTCACTGAAAGTCGGTTCCTGCTTGCGGTACCAGGCGGCGGCATTTGGACGCAGTGCCGTCGTCGTGTCGCGTACCAGGCCATCGGCCCACACGGTGATCAGTGAGAACAGCCCCAGCAGTGCCGGGGTGGTGCGGAGGATGGCGAGATCGGACCACTGACGTTGGGTCTCAACCCCAAGGTGGGTCCGCACCTCCTGGAAGGTGGTTTCCACCCGCCAGCGCGAGACGAACCAGCCGAGAATCATTGCGGGCGTCGCATCCAGATCAGTGCTGAGGAATGCCGCCGGCTCGTGCTCGCCGGTTGGATCGCGCACCAGCACCCAGCGGATCGGCACCGGTGGTATGCCGGCATGGTACCAGACCGCAGTGCCGGTAGCGGTGAGCAGCTTGCGTTGCTGGGCGTTGTACCATTGCGAGACGACCACGGCCGTCCAAACGGTCTTCCTGCTGGCCAGCACGGCACGCAGTGTTGGCAGACGACGCCCCTTGAGCGGGGGGCGCCCGCGCTGACCCTTGCGGCGCCGCGGCGCCGGCTTGAACAAGGCGGCATCCAGCCGGAGCCGTGTGATCACACAGACGTGGCAGCGCACCGAGGCCAGCAGTTCGAGCGCCGCGAAGCCGCTGTCGGCGACAAAGATCAGCCAACGGTCGGGCAGCCAGCGTTTGGTTTGCAGGATCGCCTGTCGCGCCCAGTCAGTCAGCGTCTTGTGCCGCTTGCGGTGCTTTTCGCTCCACCGCGCCGATGGGGCGAGAACAGTCAGGAACGGCAGCGCCCAATGTCGGCCGGACCAGCTTATCGGCACCACCACCATCAGCGACAGCCAGCGCAGACCACTGGTCTTCACAAAGTGCCCCTTCGAGGACCGCACCGGGTCGCGGTAGATGCCGCGCGCTTTGATGCGCGCGCCCCAACGCCGCTCGATGGTGTCGTCGATCCCGATCACCACCGGACCGTTGGGCAACAGCCGCTCCAGCAGGTGCAGCAGCAGCCGTCGCGCCACGGCGCGTGCGTCCCAGCGGGCTCGGCCCAGCACCTCATGGTAGCGACGGAACTGCGGCGCCTCGCCCAGCCCCATGACACGCAGCGCCTGGGTGACGGTGCGCTTGCCGGGAGCCAGCACTGCGCCGGCCACCAGGACCAGAACACGGTTCCACACCGGCGCGGTGAAGCAAGAGCGGAACACCGACAGCCAAGCGGCCAGGGCCGGTGGGGTCAGATGCGGATCGAACGCCGTAGCGGCGCGCAGACGATTCGGTGTCATCCCAGTCGTAGAATTCGAGTCGTGCCGATGCCGCAAGAGTCTGCCGGCGACATCCGCCGGCGCGGCGCTCTATCGTAAACGCATGGCCGAAGATCCGATCATCCAGCGCATCGAGAGTTTCCGCTGTCGTCGCGGGCAACTGTTCGCCGAACGCCGCAACCGTGGCTACACGCTATATCGTGCCAGTTCCGGCGCGCTTGTCGCGCGCCTCAGGCCGACCGGCCAGGACGATCGGGTCGAGGTGCTCTATTGGTCGCTGTGGAAGGAACGTTGGACCAACGCTGGCCCATTCGGGCGCACCGTACTGCCCCTCAACCAAGCCCTCAAGTTCATCGCCTCAGAGGACATCTTCTGGGCTATTCAATAGCGGTGCCCCGGCACCGAAAATGCGGAAAGTCGAGCTAAGAGGACTACGTGGTCCGAGGCACCAGTACCCACCATCGCTGAAACGCGAGTCACAGTCTCTGAACCGCCAGGGCCGGCTGTAACCCCTGTCGGATGATCGCACCCGCCGGATCGGAGGGACATTCACACCCGCGGAAGAGATCTCTCCGACCTCCCAGGTTTTGAACCGCGAATCGGACGCCGCTACTCCGCAGGCATCCCAACGCGACGTAGGCCTTCGATCAGTTGCTGGTTGGTTGGCGGCGAAAGTGGGGATTTTCTGGATCGCAGCCATGCTATTCATGGCCCGCGGAATGGCGAGGAATTTCTGCAAGTCCGCCCGAGCCTCTGCGTCCTGCCCATTGGAGTTCTCGGCTGCGATCAGTGTTAACCAGGGAGCTTCAGCGTCACGGCCGGCGTCGGGCGAGAACTCCGCCATCGACAGATGCGCCTGCACAATTGCCTCGGGAAACCGCCCGTTGGCCAGCAATCCGCCGGCGAGGCTCGAATCCATAAGCGGATTGTTTCCTACAAAGAGCTGCCTTGCGGTCGTGAAGTTCTCCAGCGCCTCCTTGTAATGGCCTTGGATCAACAGGACCCAACCAAGTTCGCGATATCTCCAAGCCTGCAGCGGTTGCAGCTCAATCACCTTACGGAGAAGCGCTGCCGCCCCATCAAGATCGCCTTGAGCACGCAGCACCTGCGCTTTTTCCATGAGCGTAAAATAATCGTTGGGGGCGAATTGAAGGGCGCGATCCACCGCCTTTATCGCATAGGCCAGATCGGCGTCGGGGTCGGATGAGAAGCCATCGAGCACAAGGTTTGCATGCGCACGAGCGCTTGTCCGTAGTGCCCAAACGTAATTGGGATCGATGGCGAGCGCCCGATCGATGAGTGCAATACTCGCCAGATAGTTCTCTTTCGATATCTGTGAGAGGGAACTCGTTTCTGCCGCAAACATGAGATCACGTTTGTCGAGGCTGTCTGGATGCTCGCGAGTGGCGCGTGCGACCTCCGCATCCATCGTGGTTTGTTCGAAGTTGGTATCGATGGCCACGACGATGCCGTTCCATGCATCGGGGCGATCCTGGCGGTCGAACCGCTGCGACCACAACGGCCTTTCGTCGTCGGTTTCATACAAGGTTGCCGACACGATCAACCGCGTGCCTTCCCGGCGCGCATTGCCCGTGAGCGCGAAATGCACGTTGTGATCGCGCCCGATCGCTCGCAGGTCGAGCGACTTTCCTCGGTATGCCGTGGCGGTCGCAGCAGGGACAAGCGGAACGGAGTGGTCCTCCCCGATTTGGTCCATGACATCGCGGGTGATGCCGGCGGCGATTCCGTCCTGTGAGGGGTCACCGCTGCTGTTCTCGAAGGGCAGCAAAATAACTGATTGGCGCCGGTCTTGCGGGGAGTAAGCAGCGGGGCGCGACACCACCGGCGCAGCCGCAGCAGTGACCAGCGGCGCGGAATTGACGTGGAACGCCCACCAATTCCCGACGGCAAGGAGCGCCACCACGGCAACTGCGCCCGCGACCAACGTTACAGTCGGACGCCGGTGCGCGCGGGCCGGCGGAGTGCGAATTTCGGGCGGTTCGGGCTCCGGCAGCGCACCCTCGGGAGCGGGGACAGGATCCGGGACTGGGGCTACAAAGCGATATCCGCGCCCGGGAACCGTCTGAATGCAGCTGCCATCCGTCCGTCCCTGATCCAACACGCGGCGTAGCGCGGAGATCTGAACGGTCAGGTTGTTTTCTTCAACCGCGGTGTCGGGCCACACCGCGTCCATGATCGTCTGCTTGGCGACCAACTCCCCTTGCCGTTCGACCAGGACGCCAAGCACGTCCAGCGCGCGCGAGCCGAGCATGATTGGAACCATGCCACCATGCCCGTCCAGCCGGAACAGCCCGCCGGCGCTGTGGTCGAGCAAGAACCCGCCGAACCGAAAGCCGGCGGAGGTCTGCAGGCTCACGTCGCTTCCCCTTTGCAATAAACGCCCGTCCAACCCCTTCCCGGTCCGGCCTAATCTTCCTTGGATGTTAGCGGCTGTCGGTCGAATTTATCAATCAGCAAATTCGGGCTTTCCGACACCCGCGCGCGCGGAAACGAACGTTCCCGCGTCGATTCGCCAGACGGTGTCGAAACGCGGACGGTTCAGCCGGCTGGAACGGCTCCGTCGGCAGACCGTGGAGCCGATGCCGATCGACATCGTCATGGTTGGGCTTCACGGTCAAGGTCCCCGATCGCCGCGCTTGCCCGGCAGAGCATCGGTCAAATCTTCCCACTGCTGCGTGTGAGGCGTCGGATCAATCAGGGAACGGAGTATCGCCGCACAAACGCGTCACTTCCGACGTAGCCGGCGCGCATTTGACGTGGCCCGCAGGTGCCAAGGAGCAATAAGGGCAGACCAGTCAGGAGTTTGCCTCGATCGGGCGAGCACGGACGCCGAGCGTGTTGCGGCTGACATCTTCTCCAGCACCATTCGTGAATACTCGGCCGGTGAACAAGTGCCGCGAGCCATCATCAGGGTTCGGCGGCCAACAGTCTCCCACGAGGAAAATGCCAATTCCGTCATCATCGCGGCCAACGATGCTGGCCTGTTGCGTCTTCGCTTGGTCATCGCCGATAGATGGGGAAGATGTCGGCAAAGAGCAAGCGCATCCTCGCGCTTCGGCGAACCCCGAGGACCTCACCGGTGCCAGCAGCCTTTTGCCAGTCCAAGGCCCACAGGATCGCCCTTGCATCAACATGCACGAGGTCTATGGGGTAGCGTGGTGAACGCAGAGCATTGAACGGTCAATCGCTGTTCTAGTGCCTTCCTGCCGCAGCATGCGGACCGCCTGACGGAACGCATTCGCTGTGTGCGCAACATCGTCATCGGTATGTGTGGCCGATCAGTAGCCCGCCGTGTTGCTCCGTCAGCCGGAAATTCCTGCACGAATTCAACACCGTTCGGCCGCTGGCCGAACGACCACGCCGTTCGGGACGGAACGCGGCGGTGATGCGAGAATTGCTGAGCATGCCGTCCGCGGCCTTTTGCCGTCCCGGCCGCTGTGGCAGGGTTGGCGAGAGGGGGCGCACATGTTCGATCTCGTGCTCAAGGGCGGCCGCATCATCGATCCGGCGCAGGGCGTGGACGCCAGACTGGATGTGGGGTTCGCCAACGGCAAGGTGGCGGAGGTCGGGCCCGACCTCGTCGGCGGCAGCCAGACCCGCGATGTCTCCGGCATGATCGTGGTGCCGGGGCTGATCGATCTGCACACCCACGTCTATTGGGGCGGCACGTCGCTCGGCGTCGATCCCGATGCCTATGCGAAGTCGAGTGGCCTGACCACGGTGATCGATGCGGGGTCCGCCGGACCAGGCAATCTGAAGGGCTTTCGCCGCCACGTCATCGAGCGGTCCGAGGTGCGCATCCTGCCGTTCCTCAACATTTCCTTCGCCGGGATCTTCGCGCTGTCCAAGGACATCAATGTCGGCGAGTGCCGCGACCTTGCCTTGCTCAATCCGCGCGTGTGCCTGGACGCCGCGAAGGCCGATGCCGATCTGATCGTAGGGATCAAGGTGCGCGTCGGCAGCAATGCATCCGGCGCGTCCGGCATCGCGCCGATGGAGATGGCGATGGAGGTGGCGGAGCATGCCGGCTTGCCGCTGATGACGCATCTCGATGCGCCGCCGCCATACCGTTCCGACGTGATGCCACGCCTGCGCAAGGGCGACATCCTGACGCATTGCTTCCGTCCGTTCCCCAACACGCCGGTGGCACCTGGCGGCGCCGTGCGGGACGATGTGCTGGCGGCGCGCGAACGCGGCGTGATCTTCGACATCGGCCACGGCAAGGGCTCGTTCGGCTATGAGACCGCGATGGCAATGCTGCAGCAGGGGTTTCTGCCGGATGTCATTTCATCTGACATCCACGTCGTTTCGATCGATGGTCCGGCCTATGATCTGCTGACGACGATGTCAAAGTTTCTCGCGTTGGGCGTGCCCTTGGCGGAGGTGATTCGCGCCACGACGGTCAATCCCGCAGAGGCGGTACGTTTGAAGGATCGCGGCACGCTGCGTCCTGGGTTGCTGGGCGATGCGACCGTGTTGACGGTGGAGCAGGGGCGGTTCGTGTTCGAGGACGTGCTCGGCGAGAAGCTGATCGCGGAGCAGAGGTTGGCATGCCGAGGCATCGTACTGGGCGGGCGCTGGTGGCACGGATGATGATGCACGAACGGCTGCCGTCGGCCAGTCAGAAAGGCAAAATTCTAACACGGAGGACGATTGAGGGCCACGGAGGGCCACGGAGAAAACAAGTCAGACGCTTCGCGCGAAGCGCAAACGCCTTTCACCTTCCTGCTCCGTGGCCTTCCGTGGCCCTCTCCGAACTCCGTGTTGAATCCTGCTTTTTCTTGTCACCTGCGTCCGCGGTGTCAAATCCATGACCGTCGCGGTGGTGATGGGCGTATCCGGCAGCGGTAAGACGACGGTCGCGGATGGTGTGGCGCGGCGTAATGGATGGCGGCTGGTGGAGGGCGACAAACTCCACCCGCCGGCGAATGTCGCGAAGATGAAGTCCGGCACGCCGCTCACCGATGCCGACCGCTGGCCGTGGCTGCGGGCGATCGCGCACGAGATCGACGCGCTGCGCGCCCGCGGCGAATTGGCGGTGGTTGCCAGTTCGGCACTGAAGCGCGCGTATCGCAACATACTGATCGGTGACCGGCCCGACGTGGTGCTGGTGTACTTGAAAGGCTCGAAGGACCTCATCGCCAGGCGAATGGCGGCACGCAAGAACCATTTCATGCCGCCCGCGCTGCTGGACAGCCAGTTCGCCACGCTGGAAGAGCCCGCGGACGACGAACATCCGGTCGTGGTCTCGATCGAGCCACCGGCGGATGCGATCGTCGGCGAGGTGGTGCGGAAACTGAAGGAACGCACAGGATGAGCGAACAGTTTGCAATCTACCCTAGCCTGCGCGACCGCGTGGTGTTCATCACCGGCGGCGCCAGCGGCATCGGCGCCGAGCACGTGACGCAATTCGCGGCGCAGGGCGCGAAGGTGGCGTTCGTCGATATTGCCGATGACGCGGCGCACGCGTTGGCCGGAGGGCTGGAAGCAGCCGGGCACGCAGCGCCATTATATCAGCACTGCGATCTGAAGGACGTGGGTGCGTTGCAGGCTGCGATCGCCGAGGTGGGGAAACGCCTGGGGCCAATCACCGTGCTGGTAAACAACGCGGCGAACGATCAGAGGCACAAATTCGAGGATGTGACGGTCGAGTACCTGGGACGAGCGGCTGGCTACCAATCTGCGTCACCAGTTCTTTGCCATTCAGGCGGTGGCGCCGATGATGCGGTCCGCGGGCGGCGGCTCGATCGTCAATTTCGGCTCTGTGAGTTGGCACACCGCGCAGGGCGGCATGCCGGCCTATACGACCGCGAAGGCCGGCGTCGAGGGACTGACCCGCGGCATGGCGCGCGATCTGGGGCCGGACAGGATCCGTGTGAACACCGTCATCCCCGGCTGGATCATGACGAAGCGGCAGATCGAGCTGTGGTTGACACCCGAGGCGGAGGAGAACCTGATTCGCAGCCAGTGTCTGAAGAACAAGCTGGCTCCGGCCGATGTGACTCGACTGGTGTTATGGCTTGCATCGGACGACAGCCAGATGTGCACGGCGCAGTTGTGGGTCGTGGACGGCGGGAGGATGTAGCGCTTTGACTGTCATCCCCGCGAAAGCGGGGACCCGGACGAGCAGCATCGCATTGCCATCTCCCGGCCTTCGCTCAGGACAGGCTCTGGCTTCCCGCTTTTGCGGCAAGGAGAGTCACGAGGAGCGGTGATGTCGCTGTACGATGAATTCTGGCTTCGCTACCTGCGGAGCCACAATGACCCGAAGACCCGCGCGCTGCATTACGCCGGCAGCCTGCTTGCGCTCGCTGCACTGCTGGTGGCAATCGTGACATTCGACTGGCGCTGGCTGATCGCCGTGCCGGTGATCGGTTACGCATTCGCGTGGACCGCGCACTACGCGATTGAGGGCAATCGCCCGGAGACATTTGGCCATCCGTTCTGGTCGTTGTTCAGCGACTACCGCATGCTGCTGCTCGCGCTGACCTTCCGTCTGGGGCCGCATCTGCACCGTGCGGGCCTGCGGTGACGCTTGAGATCCCTCGGTGCCGCCAGCATCATCCCGCGCAACGAGAGGGGAAACCAGGCCATGTGGGAACCGAGTGAGGGCTATCCCGACCCGGCGGTGGAGGTGCTTGACGCCAGCTTCAATCGATATCGACTGCCGCTTGCCTCGGTCGAGCGCCTCGCCACTGGCTGCCGCTGGTCGGAGGGGCCGGTGTATTTCGGCGACGGCCGCTATGTGCTGTGGAGCGACATTCCCAACGACCGAATCCTCAAATGGGAGGAAGAGACCGGCGCGGTCAGCGTGTTCCGAAAATCCTCCAACAACGCCAACGGCAACACGCGCGACCGCCAGGGACGGCTGGTCACCTGCGAGCATCGCGGTCGGCGCGTGGTCCGCACCGAATACGACGGCGCGCTGACCGTTCTGGTGGACAGCTACCAGGGCAAGCGGCTGAATTCACCGAACGACGTAGTGGTGAAGTCGGACGGGTCGATCTGGTTCACCGACCCGCCGTTCGGTTTGCTCGGCTACTACGAGGGCGAGAAGAACGATCCCGAATTGCCGGCGAACGTCTATCGTGTGGATGGCCAGACCGGCGCTGTCACCGTGGTGGCCGATGACGTGCAGGGGCCCAACGGCCTTGCCTTTTCGCCCGACGAATCAAAACTGTACGTTGTCGAATCGCGCGCCGCGCCATCGCGGAAGCTCCGCGTGTTCAACGTGGATGGCGGCACGCTTGGCGCGAGCAGAATGTTCATCGACGCCGGCACGGGTACGCCGGACGGCTTTCGCGTCGATATCGATGGCAATCTGTGGTGCGGCTGGGGCATGGGCGAGGAAGGGCTTGACGGTGTGCGCATCTTCAACCCGTCCGGCGAGCCGATCGGTCACATCGCGCTTCCCGAACGCTCGGCCAATCTTTGCTTCGGCGGGCGCTGGCGCAACCGCCTGTTCATGGCCGCAAGCCATGGCCTCTACGCGCTGTATGTGAACACACAGGGCGCGCTCGGGGGTTAGACGGTGCTGGATGTCATGCCAATATCGCTCAGGCTCGGCACCGGCGCAATCACCGGTGCGGGCGACCGCGTATCACGGCAGCTGCTATTCCGCGGTCCAGCCGCCATCGACGACGAGCGACGTCCCGGTCACCAGCGCTGCCGCATCGCCGGCGAGGAATAGCACCGCGCCCATCAGGTCCTCGACCGTGCCAAGCCTGCCGAGTTTGATCCGTCGCAGCACGTCGTCGTGGAATGCCCGGTCGTCCCAGAACGGCCGGGTCAGCGGCGTGTCGATGAAGGTTGGGCCGATGGAATTGACCCGGATGCCGTGCGGCGCGAGGTCGATCGCCATCGCCTTGGTGAGGCCCTCGATGCCGTGCTTGCTCATGCAATATACCGTCCGCCGCGCGCCGCCCACATGACCCATCTGCGAGGAGATATGGATGATCGAGCCACCCTTGCATGCCTCGACCATGCGGCGTGCCACCGCTTGTGCCACGAAGAACGCCGCGCGCTGGTTGAGGTTGGCGATGGCATCGTAATCCTGCTCGGTCACGTCGAGAAATTGCGCGGGGCGGTTGGTGCCGGCGTTGTTCACCAGCACATCGAACGGCGGCTGGGCGCCGATCGCGGAACGCACGGCAGCGAGATCCGTCACGTCAAGCACCAGCGCCACCGCGCTGCCGCCGTCGTCTCTGATCCGCGCCGAAGCCGCTTCGATCTCCGTGGCCGTGCGGGCTGCGAGCACGACGTGGGCCCCGGCCTGAGCCAGCGCCGCGGCAGAGGCAAGGCCGATGCCTCGGCCGGCGCCCGTGATCAGTGCGCGGCGTCCGTCCAGACGTAGTGACGGCGTTTGCGGCAATGCCATCGCGCACCTCGGACAGTGATAACGCGAGCAGGACTACACCGGCCACGCGCCACGGACCAGTCGGGCGGCACGGCCTTCCCATCGTTCGCGCGCGGCCGAATTCGATGTTGGTCGGGTGTAGTGCGTCAACCGACAAGGAACCATAAGCGAAAGAGCAGTGTCTCCAGCCAGGTCTGCCGTCGGAGGTCCGGCGTGTTCAACGCGGCCAACTTGTCAAAAAGGCTGCCGCTTAGCGCGCCATGCAACCTCAGAACGGTGGGTCGCGCGGTCTCGCTCAGCAGGTCCGGCTGCGCGGCAAGCGCTTCCAGATGCTGGCGCAGCACATTCATGAAAATACGAGGGCCACGCCGCAATGCTGCGATCGCTCGTCGCATCTGCGATGGTGGTGCTCCGATGGCGTTGCCCCCATGTTGGCGATACAGCGCCACAATGGCATTATCCACCAGAATCTGGCCGCCGGCTGCGGTGACCAGCAGATAGCACCACCAATCGTGCGGCGATGCGCTGGGAGGCGCGCTGGCTGCCACCAGATCGGCGGCTCGCCTGTTCAACATGATCGTGCATCCGGCGGCCACGTTCTGTGTCAGCGATGCGGGAAACCCGCATCGCCGGGGCGATATCGTGGTTTCCGTCAGACGCCGCAGGCGTGCGTTCACGACCATCAGACGGGCACAATACAGGGCTGGAATCCTGGCATCGACGGCCGCCAATGCAGCGAAGCCGCGGGTCAACTTATCCGGCAGCCAGACGTCGTCCTGATCGACGAACGCGACGCTGTCTCCGGCACCCAGCAACGGTGCGGCGGCACGCAGCAGCGCCATGAAGCTTCCCGCTGGTCGTATCCGCCCCGTTGGTTCCCAAACCCGCACACAGCGACCGACGCCGATCATTGCGGCGAATTCCGTCAGGATCGCAACGGTATCGTCGTTGGAGCCATCGTCCCGCCAGTAGAGAACCCAGTTCTCGTGAGTTTGCTTCGCCAGACTTGCGAGTTGCGCACTCAGGTAACTCGCACCATTGTAAGTGGCAAGCAAAATGAAGACGCGAGAGGGCGATTGCCGGAACTGACCGTGGACCGTGGGCGCGTCGATGATTTCGGACGCAACGCGTTCAACCGATCTGGAAATCAGAGTCTCCTGCACGTCGTTGCGGCCCCTCTGCTTTAGCCTGTGGTATGGTATCTGCACTTTCTCGGCCGACCGTAACTCAACCGTCCCGCCGTTCGTGGCGAAAATCTCCAGCGCGGCCGGGTTGCCGTCGCTGAGCTCGATTCGATGCGACGAGCGAGAGAATGCCACGTATTGCGGAATGCCGCCACTGCTGCCAACTGGTGAGTATATCAAAACGAAGCCGGCAGAACCTTAGGAATGGCCCAAGGGAGAAGATAGGCGCATTGCATGGCGATTTCAAAACAAGTTCCTGCACGATGTGAGGACGTACGGATTGCGGCCATCATCCCACTTTATAATGGAGCTCCGTACATCCATGAGGCAATTGAAAGTGTGCTGCGCCAGACCCTGCCGCCAACAGAGATAATCGTGGTTGACGACGGTTCTACCGACAATGGTCCGCAGATTGTCGAGCAACTTGCTCGGGAGCATCCGATCAAACTTCTGCACAGGCCAAACGGCGGCCAGAGTTCAGCGCGCAATTTTGGTATTGCCCAATCCAATTGCGATCTCATCGCGATGCTCGACCAGGACGATGTCTGGTATTGCAATCATCTGGAGCAGTTGGCAAGGCCTTTCCTGCAAACTCGGACGATCGAGCTTGGATGGACATACAGCAACGTTGATGAGATTGATGGACAGGGTCGAATGGTCGCGCGATCGGTTCTGCGGTTCTTCGATAACGTCCAGCACCCGAAGCGTGACGTTCATGGCTGTCTCAGCACGGACATGTACGTGCTACCCTCCGCGTCGCTCATCTCACGAAAGGCATTCGCGGCGGTCGGCGGGTTCGATGAACGTCTTCGCGGCTATGAGGACGACGATCTGTTCCTCCGCCTGTTCCGTGCGGGTTACGACAACGTCTACATGGACGATGCTCTGTCGCAATGGCGGATGTTCTCCCGCAGCTCGTCCCATTCCCCGCTCATGGCGGTCAGCCGAATTCTGTATCTCCGCAAATTGCTGGAGGAGTTTCCCGACGACCCTGCCCGGGGCAGATTCTGGAGGCGAGACGTCTTGCTCCCTCGATTTTTCCTTCCTTTGATGGCCGGATTTGCAAACGCGGTACGGAACGATGATCGCGAACTCATGCGCAGGTCACTCGAAGATCTTCGATTCGTTTCCCGCTACCACAATCGCTGGGTCCGCGCAGGCATGAAGTTGCTGTTGCCACTGCTTCGGTTTCCCCGCGTGGCACGAGCGCTTCTCGTGACACGAACGGCCCTGCTGCCGTTATCGCGGCGGATTCTTGGCTGATCGGTTACCGACAATGGCCCACGATGCGCCGTCAGCCCACAAGCCCTTCGTACACGGCCGTCGAGCGAACAGCTGATCTGCTTGGCGGAGAGAAAGCGGGGCTGAATCACACCCTAGCGCCTCGCCAAGAACGTCCGAACGCGCATTGACGAGCCAGGCAAGTTCTGCCGTATTATCAAGCACGTGTACCACAGGTCAAAGGCCATCAATGCTGGAAATCCACGAGGATCTGCTGGCCTCTCTTGTTGATCCGCGAAGCGCCGCGACGTTCCGCCGTCCGTCGCGGATCGGTGTAGAAAGTGCCTGGTACGGCCATGTTCCCTTCGGATACTGGCTCACCTGCCAGGCGCGGCCGCGTGTTCTGGTGGAGCTTGGGACTCACAATGGCGTCTCATATTCGGCGTTCTGCGATGCCGTGTTGGATTCGAATCTGGCGACCCGTTGCTTTGCCATCGACACATGGCTGGGAGATCAGAGTGCGGGGCTTTACGGGGAAGAGGTGTACAAAAATTTTCGTCAGTTCCACGACCAGCGGTACAGCGCGATTTCTACCCAGTTGCGCATGACGTTTGATGAAGCGCTCGGGCAGATACCGGATGGCACAATCGACTTGCTGCATATCGATGGCGAGCACACCTATGATGCGGTTCGCCACGATTTTGAGAGTTGGTTGCCCAAGTTGTCGAATTGGGCTGTCATCCTGTTCCACGATACTAATGTGCGCGAGCGCAATTTTGGCGTCTGGCGGCTTTGGCATGAACTTCGTCAGGTTTATCCAGGCTTCGAGTTTCTCCACGCGAGCGGCCTTGGTGTACTGGCGATCGGACAACAAGTGTTGCCGACCGTAGCAAGCCTGTGCTCGATTGCGAGCGATGACTGGATCGCGGTCATCCGCCAGCGATTTGCCCGACTCGGCGAATGGTGCGAAAGCGAAAGCCGGTTGCTTCTGTTGCGCGCTCAAGTCAATCGGTTGACCGAGGAACAACAACGCTGGCAGTCCGAACTGTCAGTTCGCGCAGCGACCGCGGAGCTCGCGTTGGGCGAGGCCAAGCGCGCGTGGACCGACGCTGAGCACGAACTTGGCGAATACAGGCAGGAACTTTCTGACGCCCATCGTCAGATTTCTGCCATGGACGAACAGCTGGCTGTCGCGAATGCGAGTGTGAATGCGGCAACCAGAGAGCTGGATTGGTTGCGGCAGACGGCCGCCGCGCTGTCGACGGAGCGGGACATCATCCTGCGTTCCACCATCTGGCGCATGACGGCACCGCTTCGGCGAGCTGGCCACGCGTTGCCGAGGCCAGTCCGCAGCCTATTGCAAGGCTTTCGGGGCACTATTGGCCGGCCAGCGCGCGCGGCGCGGCAGGTGTTCTTGCGGCGGCCCACCGCGGCCCTGCCCACTACGTTCGTTCTGCCGTCAAAGAGCACCGTCACGATAGAAGCATCGACCCGACCCGGCGACGTGGCTCCCATCGGCTTGCCCTACGGCGAAGTCATCATCATCTCGGGTGAGCCAACTATTCCTGGACACTGCTTGCGTGTCGCGCGTCACGCGCGTGCGCTGGCAACGCTGGGAGTAAAAGCGTCCTGGATGTCCCTGGCGCAGGTGACAACGCAATTGGCCGAGATCGAGCGAGCCTCTGTCATCATAATATGGCGGGCGGCCAATTGCGCCGAGGTGGCGGCTGCCATCAGCGCGGCGCGAAGCGGTGGCGCCAAGGTTTTGTTCGATGTGGACGATCTGATGTTCAAGCCCGAACTGGCGTCCGAGAAGATCATCGACGGGATACGAACTCAGCGTTTGCGAGAGGCGGACGTCGCCGACCACTATCAGCGGGTCAAGGAGGTAATAGTCCAGACAGATGGGTGCTCCTGCACGACTGATGAACTCGCCCGGCACCTCCGTGAACTGGATAAGATCACTTTTGTAGTCCCGAACTGTTTCGATGCTGGCGTACTGACGGCTTCGCGATTGGCAGTTCGTAGACGCTCACAGGGGGAGCGAGGGATTATCAGGCTTGGCTACGCGGCGGGCACGCGAACCCATCAGCGCGACTTCCGTGTCGCCGCGGAAGCGCTTGGCCGTGTATTGCGCGATCGGCCGGAGTGCCGCCTTGTCCTGTTTCGTCCTCCGACAGGAGGACTTCCACTTCTGGATCCCAGCGAATTCCCTGCGCTGGCAGAGCTGGAGGGTCAGATCGAGTGGCGTGATCTTGTTCCATTGGCGGAGCTGCCGAACGAACTCGCACGGTTCGACATCAACCTGGCGCCACTTGAGGTCGGCAATCCATTCTGCGAAGCCAAGAGCGAACTGAAATACTTCGAAGCGGCGCTGGTTGAGGTCTGCACGGTTGCCTCTCCTACGGGCCCGTTGCAACGCGCCATCCGTGAAGGCGAGACTGGCAAGTTGGCCGATACGGTGGATGCATGGCACGCTGCACTCATCGCGCTGATCGATGACAAGCAGTTACGACAGCGTCTGGCACATGCAGCTTATCTTGACGTACTTGGCAGATTTGGCCCCGAAAGATGTGCGGAGTTGCTGTTGTCCATGCTCCGGCAGATGGCCGGTGGGCCCGAGGCGGCCCGGCAGTTTGAATATGATTTACTACGGCATAGCATACGACCGGCATCATGTGTGGACGTACCGGCATCTGATATCGTATTTGCTGCCGACACCCTCCAAACGGCCGAGGTCACTGTGACCATCCCCCTCTATAACTATGAGAATTTCGTCGAGGAGGCACTTGACTCGGTTCGTAGCCAGTCATTGTGGCCGCTTGATCTAGTGGTTGTCGATGACGCGTCGACGGACGGGTCATTGCAGGTCGCTCGCGCCTGGGTTCGCCGCCACGCTGATAGATTCAATCGAGTTCTCTTGTCGCGAAACCGGGCGAATGCCGGTTTGGCACGCTCCCGCAATGCCGGGTTCGATCATGCAGAAACTCCATACGTTCTGCCACTGGATGCCGACAACCGGTTGCTGCCGGATTGTTGCAATGTGCTATTGGCGGCGTCGCGTGATTCGAATGCCGGCTTTGCCTATTCGAGACAGCGATGCTTCGGGGGTTCCGATCATATGATTGGTACCGAACCGTTCTCGGCCATGCGATTTGCGAGTGGCAACTACATCGATGCCATGGCGCTGGTTGCCAAATCGGCGTGGGCCAGGGTCGGTGGGTATGTACATATCCAATTTGGCTGGGAGGACTACGACTTCTGGTGCCGGTGTGTGGAAAACGGGCTATGGGGGCTCCACGTTCCAGAGACGCTCGCGGAATATCGGTTTCATCAGGGCTCCATGTTGCGAACCACGACTGATACCCCACACAACAGGCTGAAAATCATTCGACAGCTGGAGGACAGACATCCCTGGCTCACGCTTCCGTTTCGAGTTTGAGTCTACCCCTGGGATCCTGTCGGCATCGGCAATGCCGCATTCTTGCGAACCTGTCGAAGGGACCGTCTGTTCGCCCGTTCGGCGTCGTGGTAGTTCTGGTTTTGCGTTGCAGCCACCAGGGGATGGTACCATGCTGAAGCCCCCGCCGCTCTGCCACCGCCATAAAGGGCGCGAGTGAGCCTGGCCTTCATGACGATCTCACCAACAGACACGACGCGGAATCTGGGTCTCGACGTGGTTCGGTCCATTGCGATCCTGCTGGTCATGGGCTGCCACTATGGCAACACGTTCCTGTTCTGGCTGGGGGTGCAAGATCCGCAGCGCTATGGGGCGGCGCCTGGGTTTTATGGTGTGGAGCTCTTTTTTGTTCTGAGCGGGTTTCTGATCGGTCGGATCCTTTTAAACATCGCCACCACACGACCGACGGGCGAACAGCTATTGGTGTTCCTGACCCGTCGATGGTTACGTACGCTGCCGCTGTACATTTTGTGGGTTGGCATACTCTGGGCCTTCGTTCCATTCACCCACGTTCGACCGATTACATTGTGCGTTATGTCACGCTGACGCAAAACTTCTTTTGGCGGATGCCGAACGACAACTTTTTTCCCGTATCGTGGTCTTTGACTGTAGAGGAATGGTTCTATCTGTTTTTTGCCAGTCTGATGGTTCTATCTGCCGCGTGTCTACGGCATCGTGCGGCCATTTGGATTCCCATCGCAACCTTCCTGGTGGTTCCCACCATCCTTCGGTATCTCGTACCGGAGTTTGGCCCTCTTGCGGGTGACATGCGTACGGTGATGTTTCTGCGGCTCGACGCAATAGCTTACGGTACCGTTGTTGCCGCAGTCAGCCTGCTTCATCCGGGATGGCTGCGCCAACCGCGACTTTTGCTGGCACTGGGAGTGGCGCTCATCGTGGCTGCATGGGAGAATCTGCTTTATTTGCCGCACCATCTCGCGAGTGTTTTGACGTTCAATCTCAGTTCGATCGGCTTGGCGCTTTGCCTGCCTGCCGCGATCCGATTGCGGCAGGCCCCACGATGGTTTGTGCGTATTGCACGCGCGATCAGCGCGCAGTCTTATGGCCTCTACATAATGCACCTGACATTCATCGATCTGACGTTCAGGGCCAGAGGTCAGTGGCCGTGGTTAACGGTGCCGGCCGCGATGGCAATCTCGCTTGGGGCGCCGGTGGTATTGTCGTGGCTGTCGTTCCGGTATTTCGAGACCCCAATTCTGAACCTGCGTCCGTCGCAGGCCAGGACGCAGATGTTTCTGCCTGGTGATCAGCCAGTCAGCGAAGTGGCCTCCCGTTCCTCATCGGCCGACAGCCAGTTCGCCCCTGTCCGGGTACGTTAGCGGCCCTGCCAATCAAATCGACAGCATCTGGTGATAGCTCATGGACAATACGACCGGTCAGTTTACAGCTCACAATATTCTGCTGGATGATGGTCGGAAAACGAGACCGGAAGCCGGGTTCCTTTTGACCGAAGATCAGTGGTGCCGGTCGGTCAAGCGTCTGCTTGGCGCCCTTTACCCGGCCGGCGTGCAAGGTTTGAGGATAGCAGACCTTGGTTGTTTGGAGGGCGGATTCACGGTCGAATTCGCCCGTATGGGCATGGACGCGTTGGGCCTTGAGGTCAGGCAGAGTAATTTTCGGAATTGTCTTCATGTCAAGCAACATGTGGACCTGCCCAACCTGCAGTTTATCAATGACGATGCCTGGAACCTCTGGAGACACGGTACATTCGACGTCGTCTTTTGCTGCGGCCTGCTTTATCACATCGATCGACCTGTGGCATTTATCCGGATGCTTTCCCGCCTATGCCGGAAGGTGTTGATATTGAACACTCACTTCGCGACCGAAACCGCGAACCCGAACTATTGTCTGAGCGACATCACATCGCACGAAGGCGTAAAGGGCCGTTGGTTTCTTGAATATGACTCTGTCAGACGTCGAGCTGAAAGGCAACCTTGACATGCTCAAATGGGCGTCATGGTCGAATGATCGGTCATTCTGGATTCAAAGGGAACATATCTTCGATGTCCTGAAGCAAACAGGTTTCAACCTGGTTATGGAGGATTTCGACTGTTTGCCTGACCGGATATCGGATTCCATGTTGAATGGATACTACAAGACGCATGATAGAGGGGTGTTCGTCGGCGTTCGCGTGAAGGAATGAGCTACCGGCATGCTGTTGCGCATGCCTGGTCTGAGGAGGCTGCTCGCGCCATTTCGCCGAACCATGACTCCAGGCCGCAGTTTGCAGGTGACGCAAGCACCCTACCCGTACCAGGACTTCCCACCTCTCAAACAGGCACACTTGCCTCATGCCATCCTGTACGCGAATAGATTTGACATGCTGCGGGGCCTGGCTTTACCACATCAGACGGTTGTCGCCGAAGTCGGTGTCGCTTTGGGTGATTTCTCCGCATTCCTCATCGAGACACTGTTGCCTCGGGAGTTCGTCGCGGCAGACATCTTCAATCTGCATACTGAGCCGAAACTCTGGGATATGCATCCGCGTCAGATCTTCAAGGACGATTCCCATCGCGCGTTCTACGAACGGCGGCTGGCCACCAGTCGTTGCCTTGTCACGATCCGACAGGGCCCGAGCCATATCAAGTTGGCGGAATTCCCCGACGACTATTTCGACCTGATCTACGTCGACGCGGACCACAGCTACGATGCGGTGACGCGCGACATTGAGGCAGCACGCAGTAGGTTAAGGCCCGGCGGCTACCTGATCTTCAACGACTACATAATGTACGATCACATCGGCCAAGGACCCTATGGGGTCGTGCCGGCCGTGAATGAATTGGTCGCCAATCATGACTGGCCGGTAGTCGGATTGGCGCTCCATCCACAACTCTTCTGCGACATCGCACTCCAGCGACCCGTGAACTGAATGCTCGGCCATGGATAGGCTCGGGCGTCTCAACTCGCACTTCGATTTCAGCGATACGCAAGCAGGGCTCGCCATGTCCCAAACGGCCGGTCCCGCACATCCACTGAAGATGATGCCGGCTGCGATTGTCAGAACGAGAAGACGTGGCCCTGCAATTGGGCCGTCGACGTGTTGTTGAAGGTGATCTTGGTGTTATCGGACAATGTGATAGTCGTGTTCCCGCCGACGGTCGTGGCGCCCGCCAGCGCACCGGCAGCCTCGCTCGCTCCATAGTTTGCCAGCAACACCAGGTTGGTTGCACTGGCTGTGAAGTCCGTGACGATGTCATGTGGCGCGCCCCCGAAGACGAGGCCCTTGTTGAACAAGAACAGGTTGTCGCCGCTGCCGCCGGTCAAAGTCGCGTTGCCGCCAGTCCCCTCAAGGGTGTCATTGCCTGTGCCGGCTTTGATAAGCGACGCGCCAGCTGCGGTGTCAGCGGTGCCGATGAGCAGGTTGCTGGTGCTTGAGCCACTGGCGTCGAGCGTCTCGCTGCCCGAGCCAGCCACGTAGATTGCCGAGCCGGTGGAGCTCGAGAAAGTAATGTCCGAACCGTTGGATGCACCGAACAAGGTGGTGCCGCCGCTTCCTCCAATGACAGTGGTGCTGCCTGATCCGGCGCCATCCGCATAGACCAAGGCGCCGGTTCCCGCGGTGATGCTGGCGGAGCCCGCACCCGCGGTACCACCGACACCGACCACCGTTGCGCTGTTCGACCCACCGACGAATTGCAGGAAGCCCGACCCGCCGAACAGCAACTCGTTGCTGCCATTGTCGGTGACATTGACCG
>CAWEVI010000065.1:0-86395 GCA_963812475.1 uncultured Alphaproteobacteria bacterium | reverse complement strand
TCAGACCGGTTGGAATCCCGGCCACGGCCGCATCGATCTCTGCCGTGGCAACGCGAAGCCGATCCGCCGTCAGCGTCAGCCGGTCGAAGCGCGCCGTGTAGTCGAGCAACGCCGCATCGCCGCGGGCACGCACATCGGCAATGATCGCCGCCATGGCCTGATCGACACGTTCGGCGGTTTCGCGCGCCTCGCCGAGCAGGGCGGTGAAGTCGGCCTCGAAGCCGGGGGCGGCGGTGCTGAGCCGCCTCATGCGTGGCCGAGCGCTGCGCGAAAGCGGGCGATCCATGCGCCGATCGCCTCGGGCTGGGTCTTCAGGGCGGTCCGGTTGACGATGAGCCGGGAAGTAATCGGGGCGATGACCTCGGTCTCCACCAGGCCGTTGGCGCGCAGCGTGGAGCCGGTCTGCACCAGATCGACGATCAGCCGGGACAGCCCGAGGCCGGGCGCCAGTTCCATGGCGCCGTTCAGGTGCACCACATCGGCGTGCACCCCACGCGAGGCGAAGTGGCGCCGCGCGATGTTGGGATACTTGGTGGCCACGCGCACGCGCGACCAGCGGGAGGGATCGTCGGTGCCGGCGGTTTCGGCCGGTTCGGCAACCGAGACGCGGCACACGCCGATGCCGAGGTCCAGCGGGGCGTAGATTTCCGGGTAATCGAACTCCATCAGCACGTCGGCGCCGCAAATGCCCAGCTGGGCGGCGCCGAATGCGACGAAGGTGGCGACATCGAAGGGCCGGACGCGCACCACGTCCAGTGCCGGATCGTCCGTGGGGAAGCGCAGCCGGCGGCTTTCCTCGTCGGCGTAGTCGGGAGCGGCGACAACCCCCGCACGGGCGAGCAGAGCGCCGCATTCGGCGAGAATGCGTCCCTTGGGCAGCGCCAGGATCAGCGGTGACGTGGTCTCCGGCTCGAGGGCGGTCGCGGGATAGGGGGCGGTCATGGTGCGCGGCCTCCTACACCAGCGGGTGGCGAACTGGAAGGGCGGCTGCCCAGGGGCGTCCCACGGCCTGACCCCCAGAGGCCGCGCAGGGTCACGGACGCGCCACACCCGCCGGGCGTTGGCATGAATTAGCATGATTTAGCATCGATTAGCATCGTTTCAGCCCCACCGCATGGCGTGCTTGTGGGTATGGCGTGAAAGCTGGCTCGCGCACGTCCCGCATGTGGTCGCGACGTGCCTCCTCGCACCTTCACCGGCGCTGCCGCCGGCAAACCATTCGTACGGAGAGCATCATGTTGCCACTACGCACAATCATGATCGGCTATGCCTCGTTCCTCGTGGGTACGGGGACCTGCTACGCACACTGCGACAATGGGTCGTTGAATGGTGTCTACCCATTCACCACCAGTGGCTTCACGGTGGGGATCTACGATTCGTCCGGCACGCTCCACAACTTGAACCCCCCACAGCCGTTATCGTCCGTTGGTCAATATACGTTCGACGGGCAGGGGACTTTCACGCGGGTGGATTTCAACGTCGGCAACGGCATTCCGGTCAACAATGCGTCCACGCCGGTCAATGAATCGGGCTTCCGAACCGGACAAACCGGGACCTACGCGATCGCCGAAGATTGCACCGGCACCATTTCACTGAATGCGAACGGCGCCATGATCGAGCTGCAAGTGGTGGTTGTCGATTTTGGATTGAGCGCGCGCGGCATCGTCAAATCCGAACATGTGCCCGGCTTCGCCAATCCGCCAGCGGGTACCAGCTGCGCCAGCGGTTGCGACGAGGGCGTCAACATCCTGTTTGATCTGAAGAAGGACGTCTATGGCCGGCGATAAGGACCCTGGCGGACAGGTTCCGCGCGCCTGGTCAAATCGAACGTAATTCGGCAAGACGCGCCGGCGTCTGGTTCGCGGTTCCTGCTGAAACAGGCGAAAGGGACTCGATGACGGCGGCGGGATGCTGCCAAGTGCGGCTGCCGGCAATCGGTCGCAGATTGCCGGCAGCCGGCAGCGACGTCACCAATCCGCGCGCGCAAGGTCAGTCTCAGGCTGGCCGTTCACCTCCCATGCCTCGCGCCCGCCGCGGTACCAGTAGACCCGCGTGTAGCCGAGTGCGGCGAGCCGCAGCGCCAGGTTGCGCCCATCGAAGCGCTCGGAATTCCAGCCGACCGCAACCACCGGTCTGGCGAAGTCATCCGCGGTCAGCGCGCGCATCGTGCTGCGCAGGCGGTCCTGCACGGAACGCAGCCCCACCGCCCCGGGGATCGACCGGCCCCACGAATTTGTCGCCGTGTCGATGACGATCGGCCGGGCGTCACCCAGGAACCGGACAAGATCCGGGGTACGGATCGTCGTCACACCCGGCGCCTCCGCCGGTGTGTGGCCGGCAATCTCGCCGTGCAGTGCGCCGTCGGCCGGTACACCGAAATCGGCCTCCTCGTCGGCGTGGTCGCGCTCGCCCGCGAGGCGCAAGGCGTCCTGGTAGCGTCTGATCTGCTCGACAAAAACCGGGCTCGTCAGCAAGGGCGGAAACTGGCTGCGAACGGTGCTGAAGGGCCAGAGCCCGTCGGCCTGCGACAGCCATCGCCGCGCCTCCTGCATGTGGCCGGTCCTGGCATACGCCGCCGCGAGCATACGGCAGTTCCACTCGGTCTTGCCGTCGTTGTCGGGCTTGATCGCGAGCGATCGCTGAAGGTAGGTGATCGCATCCTGGTCCCTGCCCAACAACAGCGAATACCAGCCCATGTGGCGATAGCGGTTGTACTTCCAGGGACTGAGCGGGTTGAGCTGGTTCACCGTTTCCTGCAGAGCGATCGCCTCTTCCGCGTGCCCCGTCCAGGTCTTGCACACGGCAAGCTCATGGTAGATCCCCGTCATCACCCGCACACCGTTGGGGTCCGTCTGAATGACCCGTTGCGCGGCCTCGATGACCTCCTCGCAACGGCCCACCGATCGAAGCCAGTAGACGTATGTTGAGACAGAGTTGGGAGCCGCCGGGTGCTGCGCCACCAGGAGCCCGGCGCGCTGCATGCATGTTGTCAAAGTTGTGCCAGTCCGTGTCGGTATCGACCAGAAAAAATGCCGCCCCGGTCATGGCATCGACCGATGTCGGGTTCAGCACCAGGGCGCGCTCGAACAGTGCCAGCGCCTCCTGTCTCCGCCCCACGGTCGGAGGAAGGTTTTCGAGTGAGCGCGCCCGCAGGATGAGATCGAATGCGTCGGGGTTGGTGCGGCGGTCGCGCAGGCTGCGCGCACTCTCGATCTGAATCACTCGCGCCCGATGGCAGCGCGGCCCGACACCCGGCGCTGCCCGCCGCCCGGCACACGGTCCCCTTTATCACCAGTCCTCGATGTTGAGGTCGGTCTCTGGCTGCCTATTGACCTCCCACGCCTCGCGCCCGCCGCGGTACCAATAGACCTGCGTGTAGCCAAGTGCGGCGAGCCGCAACGCGAGGTTGCGCCCATCGAAGCGCTCCGAGTTCCAGCCGACCGCAACAATCGGCCTGTTGAGATCGCCATCGGTCAGATCACGCAACCTGCCGCGCAGGCGGTCTTGCGCCGCATCGGTGAATTTGCCGCCCAACCCGGCAAATCGCAGCCCCACCGCACCGGGGATCGACCGACCCCATGAATACGTCACCGCGTCGATGACGACCGGCCGGGTCTCCGCAAGCATGCGGGCAAGATCCGCGGTGCGGATCGTCCTGACCCCAGGCGCGGCCGTCGGTGTCGGACCGGCGAATTCGCTGTGCAGTGCGCGATCCGCTGGCACGCCCAAATCGGCGTCTTCGTCGGCGTGGTCACGCTCTCCCGCGAGGCGCAGCGACGCCTGATAACCCTTGATCTGCTCGGCATAAACGGCGCTGGTTGAATCCTCCGGCCAGTGACCGCGGACCGTGTCATAGGGCCAAAGCCGATCTGCCTCGGCAAGCGAGCGCTTCGCATCCTCCATCTGGCCGGTTCGCGCGTAGGCCGCAGCCAGCAGACGATCTGTCCAGCCCTGTGTGCTGTCATTATCGGGATTCAAGGCGAGAGATCGTTGCAGATAGGTGATTGCGTCCTGGTTCCTGCCCAGCATCAGCGAAGCGAAGCCCATGCGCAGGTAACGTACGAACATCCAAGGACTGTGCGGGTTGAGCCGGTTGGCCTTGTCCTGCAGCGCTATCTCCTCCTCGGCGTGCCCGGTCGCGGTCTTGCACCTTCCAAGCTCGTTATAGACCCCCGTCATCGTATTCATCCGGCTTGGATCCGTTTGAATGGCCAGTTGCGCCGCCTCCAGGACTTCCTGGCAACGGCCCACCGAACGTAGCCAGTAGACGGTGGTGTTGAGCACCAACGCGGAATCAGGGGCGATCGCACGTGCCCGCGCCAACAGGTTGGCGGCACGCTGCATGTCCTCGAAATTGCCCCAGCCGCCAGTCGGGGCGTTTTCGATCAGGAAATACGCAGCGCCGACCATGGCGGGAACCGACGATGGGTCCAGCATCACGGCGCGCTGATACAGTGCCGATGCCTGTTGGTTCCGTTGCCGAGTGGGCGGCAGGTGTTGAAGCGAGCGTGCCCGCAGGATCAGATCGAATGCGTCCGGGTTGGTCGGGCGCTCGCGCAGACTGCGCGCATTCTCGATCTCGATGATGCTCCAGCCAAGACTTTCGCGCATTCGCGCGACGATCTGCTCCTGCCCGGCGGCCAGTTCGCCGATGTCCTCGTCGAACCGTTCCGACCAGAGATGCGCACCGTTTTCAGCCGACGTGAGCTGAACATTGACCCGCAGCGTGGTGCCCATCCTGCGCACGCTGCCCTCGAGCACGTAGCGCACGCCCAATGCCTTGCCGATCTTCCGCACATCCTCGGGTTTGCTTTTGTAGGCGTATGCCGATTTGCGCGCGATCACGACGGTATCGGTCATACGTGAAAGATCGCTGGTCAGATCATCGGTGATGCCCTCGGCCAGGTATTCGTCCCCGGGATCGCCGCTGAGGTTCTCGAACGGCAGCACGACCAGCGACAGTCGTGGTGGACCGGGCCGTCCCGCGAGCCAGTCGTAATGTCCGCGCCCATAGGTCAGCAGCGCGATCACGGCAGCGCAGAACGCGACTGCCAGCACGGCCACGCGCGCGCGGTCGCGCCACCAGGGCAGGCGGACCACACTGGTGCCGGACCGTTCAGTTGCCGTGGCCGCATCGTACTTGGCGCCGTTGTCTGTCGGCGGTGCGTGCGAACGCGCAGCTTCCTCGTGGTGACGAACGGGCACGACCAGCCGGTACCCGCGGCCGGGAATGGTCTGGATGCAACTCCCTTCCGCGCGACCCTGATCCAACACGCGACGGAGCGCCGAGATCTGCACGCTGAGGTTGTTCTCCTCGACCACGGTGTCGGGCCACACCGCGTCCATCATCGTCTGTTTGGAGACAAGATCGCCCTGCCGCTCGACCAGAACGCAGAGCGCATCGAGCGCACGAGAGCCGAGGGGCAGCGGAACCGGCCTGCCGTGCGCGTCGAGCCGGAACAGGCCCCCGGAATTACGATCAAGCCGGAAATCGCCGAACAGGACGCCGTCGGAGGTTTGCACGCTCATGGCCCCCCGGGAATGAACGTTCGCCCAACACCCTTGCCGGCCCGAATTGCGTTTTGAAGATTATAGCGGTTGCGGGCGTAATCCCTCAATCACGGAATTGAGAACTTTTGACGTCCTTTAGGAACGCTTTTGCTCGCGCCCATCGCGGTTTCACCCGTGATCTGCGCACCACATGGCCAGTCGCACCGGGAGCGACGTGGGGCATCAGACTCGCGCAACCACACTCCGCCGAAAGCGGACGAAACGGAGAATGCGTCCATGAGGAATGCGATCTTCTCGATCCTGGCGATCGTTGCCATCGCACTTGGCATCACCGCCACCGGCGCCATGGCCAAGAACACCTACCTGTTCCCGCCATGCAACTGCAATGACGGCAATGGCTGAATTCACAGGTGCCGGGCGTGGCCACGGCCACGGCCGGTGAATGCGAGGAGTTGGGCATGAGCGGCACACTGCTCGTCACATTGAGTGCCTTGATCGCCGCGGTCATCGGTGCGGCACTGATTGGTGCCACCACCGACGACGTGCTGTCGCCGTGGCCGGATGGTCACGGTCGCGACCATGCACGCGCCAGCGGACGTGGCAGCGATCCGGATCCGGACTGAGACCGGCGGTCGGCGGTGGTGGTGATCAGACACCACCACCGCCGACCACCGCACCTCACGTCCGGCCGGGCACGGGCACGACCGCGCCCGTCGTCACCCTATTATCGGTCGAGGCGAGGAAGGCGATGGTGGCGGCGATGTCCTCGGGCCTGGGCCAGGCGCCGTGATCGGCCTTCGGCATCGCGGCGCGGTTGGCGGGCGTGTCGATGATCGAGGGAGCGATCGCATTCACCAGGACGTTACGCGCCGCGACCTCGGCGGCCAGCGCCTGGGTGAACGCAGCGACCGCCGCCTTGCTTGCAGCATAGGGCGCCATGCCGGCCCCCAGGCGCGGTTCCAGCGCCGGCCGGGCGGCAACGTTGACGATGCGGCCGCCGCCCGTGCCGAACCCGCGCACGGCGGCGCGGCAGCACAGATAGCAGCTCACAAAATTCATGTTCAGCATGTGCATCATGCCGGCCTTGTCGGTGTCGGCCACGCTGCCCATGGCGAAGCCGCCGGCGATGTGGATCGATGCCCAAAGATCCGTCACGCCGTCGTACAACCGCGCGACGTCCGCCTCGGCCGTCAGGTCGCATTTACCGACCAGGGTGACGCGATCCTTGTGCGGGAACGCCTCGGCCTCCGCATCGACGATGTAGGGCACCCGGCAGCGCGCCCCCGCGGCGAGCAGGATGCCGACCACAGCGCTCCCCAGTGCGCCGGTGCCGCCGGTGACGATGACCGTTTGGTTCGCGAATTGCATTCTCAGCCCCCGTTGCGCGGCGTGGCGTCACGCCATAGCAACGGGAAAGCCGACAAATGGCAAGCCGGGACGCAGCCGCCCGCGTGCCGGAATGCGCTGCCTCAGGGGGATACGGCGAACGCGTCCATCTTCCAGCCGGCGGCCACCATGGCGCGCTGAAGGGTCGCCATGAACCGGCGTGTCGCCTCCATGCCACCAGTGCGCGGCCACAGTTCACGGGTGAAATGCCGGCCGAGCAGATCGAGCAGCAGTTCGCGTTCGAGCTTGTCGAGGCCGCCATCGGGCGTCGCGTCGCCGTAGAAGCGGTTCAGGTCCTCGACGAGGTCGGGATCCGCCTCAATGATGCGGCGCAGCGCGTCGTTGGACGGCGGCACCATGCGGCGGTTTTCAAGCTCCCAGCGGCAGCATGCCAAGGGGGAGGGAAGCAACGTTGCCACATCGATCTCCGGAGGCCGGGGGGTGAACGAGTCCCAGCGTAGCCTCCCATATGGCGGTTGATGCGGCGTCAGTCCACTAGAAACAGCGTGAAAATCGATGTGGGGCTCACTCCTCCAGCCGCTCGATCTCCACTCCGCAGGCCGCCAGTTTCCGCTCCACCGCCTCGTAGCCGCGGTCCAGGTGATAGACCCGGTTCACCACCGTCTCGCCCCTGGCCGCCAGCCCCGCCAGGATCAGCGAGACCGAGGCGCGCAGGTCGGTCGCCATCACCGGCGCACCCGACAGCGCCGGCACGCCGCGCACGATCGCCGATGCGCCGTGCACGTTGATCCGCGCGCCCATGCGGTTCAGTTCCGGCACATGCATGAAGCGGTTCTCGAAGATCGTTTCGGTGACCATCGCCGCACCGTCCGCCACCGCCATCAGCGCCATGAACTGCGCCTGCATGTCGGTGGGGAAGCCCGGGTAGGGTTCGGTCATCACATCCGCGCCATGCAGCCCGTTCAGCCGGCGCACGCGCAGGCCGCGCGGTTCGTCGATGATGTCCACACCGGCCTCACGCAGAGTGCGGACCACGGCGCCGAGGTGTTCGAGCCGCGCGTTGGCGAGCAGCACCTCGCCGCCGGTGATGGCCGCGGCGCAGGCGTAGGTGCCGGTCTCGATCCGATCCGGGATGATGGCGTGCTCCGCGCCGTGCAGCCGCTCGACGCCGTCGATCGTCAGCCGGTCGCTGCCGATCCCCTCGATCCGCGCGCCCATCGCGTTCAGGCAGCACGCGAGGTCGCCGATCTCGGGCTCGCGGGCGACGTTGACCAGCATCGTTCGGCCGTCGGCCAGACTGGCCGCCATCAGCAGGTTCTCGGTGGCCCCGACCGAGGGGAACGGGAACACGATGGTTGCGCCGCGCAGCCGACCTGCCACGGTCCCGTCGATATAGCCGCCATCCAGCCGGAACGCGGCGCCCATCTGCTCCAGGCCCTTCAGGTGCAGATCGACCGGACGCGTGCCGATCGCGCAGCCGCCGGGCATCGAGACGCGTGCCTCGCCGGTGCGCGCCAGCAGCGGCCCCAGCACCAGCACCGAGGCCCGCATCTTGCGAACGATGTCGTACGGCGCCTCGGTGTTGGTGATCGGCCCGCCGAGCGACAGCGTGCGCCCGTCATTGCCGAGCGGCTCCACGGCGATGCCGTGCCGCGCCAGCAGCGCCGACATCGTGACGATGTCGTCGAGCCGCGGCACGTTCGACAGAATAAGGCGGCGTTCGGTGAGCAGGCCGGCGGCCATCAGCGGGAGCGCGGCGTTCTTGGCGCCACCGATGGCGATCTCGCCGGAGAGCGGCCTGCCGCCACGGATGCGAATGCGGTCCATGATGCTACCCCGTCCGTCCTGGCCGTGCGGATCCCCGTCATGGTGGGGCGCTTCATAGCTTCGGCAGCGCGACGCCGCGCTGGTGCATGTATTTGCCGGCCTTGTCGGCGTAGCTGGTCTCGCACGGTTCGTTGCCTTGCAGGAACAGGAACTGGCAGATGCCCTCATGCGCGTGGATCTTCGCGGGCAGGGGCGTGGTGTTTGAGATCTCGATGGTCACCTGGCCTTCCCATTGCGGTTCGAGCGGCGTCACGTTGACGATGATGCCGCAGCGGGCATAGGTCGATTTGCCGAGGCAGATCACCAGGATGTCGCGCGGGATGCGGAAATATTCGACCGTGTGGCCGAGCGCAAAGCTGTTCGGCGGGATGATGCAGACATCCACCTTGCGGTCCACGAAGCTGGTCGGCGCGAAGTCCTTCGGATCGATTACCGCGGAATTGATGTTGGTGAAGATCTTGAATTCATCGGCGACGCGGGCGTCGTAGCCGTAGGACGAGAGCCCGTAGCTGATCACGCCCTCGCGTTTCTGCGCTTCGACGAACGGTTCGATCATGCCGTGCTGCTGCGCCATGCTGCGGATCCAGCGATCGGACATGACGGCCATTGGGTGGCGACTCCGGTGGGCGGGGCAGTCCGGCCGTCTAGCGCAGCATTCGGGCGAGGGCAAACAGACTGTCAGTCGCGCTCGGCTTCCACTTCCACCGCCATCCCCGTCGGGATAGACCTGAGACGGCAGTCCATGGGCCTCGACCGCCTCGGCCATCCGGCGCCAGATCCGCGCCTTCGTCAGGCATGCACCGAGCACTCCCGCGCGATGGCACCCACTTCACCGGCAACCAGTTCGTAGTGGTTGGCTTCGGGTTGCTCCATCGCCCAGGCGATGAACGCGTCGGATGTCATGCGACCACGCGCCGGTTCGGACACCGTTCACTCCTGCTTCGGCGCCTCCCGCGACCGCGCCTGATCCTTGCGCTTGCGCAAATTGGCGCGCAAGGCCGCCGCCTCGCGCTGCTGCCGCGCGGCCAGCTTCGCGGGCGCGGAGCGGGGCGGGGCGGGTTGCGGGGGCTGCGGGCGCTTGTCGTCCATGGGATGAATGGGTTGCCCGCGCGGCGGCGCAGACGTCAAGCCTCGTCCAGCAGTTCATCGAGCGTAGGCATCGCGCTCTGGATCGGCAACGGCGGCAGCCCGTCGGTCGTCTCCGACTGGGCCAACGTGGCAGAGGAGATCGAAGACGTGGGGCGCAGTGAGCTGCGGTCTTGCCGATCGCTTCTGCGGCAAGCGTTGCGACACATGCTGAAAGCCGAGGCGTGGCCGCTGTCCCGCGATGCGCCGACGTGGCGAGCGGACGCGATCGATTTCCGTCGTCAGGCACGCGACGCGTTCGCACCCTCCATGCGACAGAAGATCCATGCCGGCCATCGGAGGGTTCAGGTCCTGTTCCGCTATATAGTGCCGGTTCGTGTGTGCTAAAGGTCTTGACCGTACGCCTGATCCTCAACGAGTTGCTGCTGTAGCTCAGTGGTAGAGCACCCCCTTGGTAAGGGGGAGGTCGAGAGTTCAATCCCCTCCAGCAGCACCATTAAATCAGCGAAATCGGCGCTTTGCCCCCCGCTGCCAGCAGGACCGCGATAGCCGGCGTCAGCACACACCGGACAGACTTCGGTCTGCACCCTTCGGAGGCGGCTCCTCCGCGAGCGCGGTACGGGCGATCCAGCTTCCATTCGCCGCCCGACCAGAGCCTGGCAGCGCCGCAGCGGGCGATCCCAGGCTGAAGACCTCGACATTGTATGGTCGCGAGGCGTGCGGCTGGCTGGCACATCGTCGATGTGTCTCGTGCCTACCACCGTATGACTTCGGTCACATCGACCTTCAGGCTATCGGCGCCACCGCCGTCTTCAGCGGCATTCACGGTGAAGGCATAAGGTCGCTGCGGAGGGATATTGTGAACGCCCGCCGGCCATGGATCGCCCGTCGCGATGATGCGCCCGGTTGCATCCCGAAGGGTGATGTGCAGTTGCACACCAGTCGCTTCACTGCATCCATTGACGAGCTCGCCGACGACGGTCGAAAACTGGCCGCCCGATCCTCTGTGAACAAGATTCGCCTGCTTGATCTGTATGTCGGAGACGGCGCACGCGAGCGCCGCTTTCACATTGGCATCCAGCAGTGGCAGCATCGTCAAAAGAGCAATAGCGCCAACAATGCGGGTCACGGCCCCTCTCCAATCCTTAGCCTCGCGCACCGAAGTGGCGTTCTGAACATTTGACAGTACCCTGGCTGATGCTGGAGCGGCCAGACCGCGAATTGCTGCGATCCAGCCGCCTTGGTACCCCAACGGGAGCCAACTCGCACCAAGTGCTGCAGGACCGGCGAGTCGTATGAGCCGCCCGCTCCAGTGCCTCCGCGGGAATGGTGGTGGCATTGGCGTATGCCGGACATCGCTACCGGTCGAAGATTTGGCATTTCAGTGCGGTCCAACGGCGTCCTGAACCGCGAGCCGAGAGTGATGTACCTTGTCCACCGTGGCCGGATGGGTGGGTGAGCCGGGGCCGGTGCGGGGAGGCGCCGAAAACGCAGAAGCCCCGCGTGATCCAGAATGCGACTTGGTCATTCGTCGATTCGGACCGGATTGAGGGTACGGACCGTCTGGCAATTGTTCGAAGTCCGACTTGCGGACAAACACCACGACCCACTGATCATCTTGCTGCATGTCTCTGAGCGCTACATACGCGGAGGGTAGATTGCGGAGCACGGTGAGGCGCTGATGCGCGTCGATAACCAAACAGTGACCACTGTCCAGGATGCGGTCGAAGTCTTCCTGGGAGTCCGCGGAGTACTCTGGGAAGAGACTTAGCGTCGCGGAAAATTGACAGCCCCATGTCGATGCAATCGCCTGGATGACGGTGGCCGAGGCGGATGCAGGACAGGCTGTCGCGCCGAGAAGCAACAGTGCGGATGCGGCCGAACGCATGGTGATCTCCTTCGCGAATGGGCTGCGGGGGCGCCTTGCGGTGAAAACGCTTAGTGCAAGCAACCGCGCCGGTGGAAGTGATAAATTGCCTGCCGCTTCCCAAGGTGTACAAAACGAACCGTACCTCCGTCGATGAATTCCGGGCTCTGTGACACGGTTTTTCACGATTTCCGATTTGATCGGAGAGCAATTCATGATCGCCATTGCAACGGCCTTGGTCGATTGGCATCGCTCCCATGCCGATTGCATCATGTTCAATAACAAATAAAACTAACTTGGCAATCGAGCGTCGAAGGAAGCGGACCGCACTGCGAACGAAGCCGATCAGCGAGTCATCGGGGGATTGACCCGAATCGGCCGTGAGGGCTGAGACCACAAGTGCCTGCGCTTGTTGGAAGGGTGCGCGGGCGCGAGGCGGATGCAACGTGTCAATCGAGTTTGATGACGCTTTTGACATCTGAATGCAACACTTCGCTGCGTTTCCAGATAGACAGATCCTCCCAGGCGGTCTCTGTTTGACCGCGATGTTGTCGGCAAGGCGTGACCCCGGGCCCTCCGGCGTGACCGAGCCGACTTAGAAACGGGCAGCGGTGTGACGCGTGCCCCAGGGGAGGATTGCCAGCACTAGAGAAGGGGTTTCAAATGGATTTCTCGCGTCAGGCGATCAAAGACGCAGCACCTTGGGCAGTCAAGGCGCATCGTTTCGGCCGATGGACTACAAATCAGATAAGATTTCCGATAGTTTCATCTGCGCTGGAGCTACAAGCGCGCGGCCGAATTATGAATGGCCCATTCAAGGGTCTCCGTGCGCCGTCAACCGGGATTGGTCCCGACTACTACACCCAGTTGGTCGGAGTTTATGAGAGCACACTTATCCCAACCATCGAGACTATCATAGCGCGCCAGCCACGGATATTGGTCAATGTCGGCGCGCACTGGGGATACTATGCGCTCGGTCTCGCAATGCGATGTGATCAATCGCACGTCGTAGCTTACGAAATGGATCGTTCCCGTGCTGATGTCCTTCGCAAGTACAGGCGACTCAACGAATTGGAGAAGCGCGTCCGATTGCGCGGTGTTTGCACCCCCGAGTCACTCGAACGAGACATTGCCGAGTCAGAGGGTGCCGTTGTCATTATGGACGTTGAGGGAGCCGAGGACGCCTTGCTGGATCCGGCGCGTGCGCCTGGGTTGCGGCGCGCGGAGATCGTTGTCGAGCTTCACGAACATCTTGTTCCTGGCGTAACGGACAGGCTCCGTACTCGCTTCGCCGATAGCCATAGTCAGGTGTTGTTGCCATACGAGACCGGCTCTATCAACTTCCAGACAATGGGATGGGTGCCAGGTCATCCGTTGTTTCGTGGTATCTTGGATCGCATGATGGAGGAAGGGCGCGAAGCGCCGATGTCGTGGCTGCACTTGTTGCCAAGACCTTCCTCGGCAGTCGGGACCCTAGGCGACACTTGACGCCTTGAAGAATGACCCTGGCAACTGGGGCGCATTGCCTGATGGCGTCGATCTGGCTGGATTCGCCGCCGCAGGCAGTGTCCTCTACAAAGTCATTGGGGAGATTTCAATAACTGGCACCGGCCTCTGTATGGTTCCAAAGGCAGGCTATCCGGTGGTTGTGGCGGGCCTACCGAAGTCGCAGAACGACCTGACGTTGTTGACCGGACGGCTTTGGCGGAGAGGGAAAGACGAGCCCGAGGCGTTGTAGAATTTCAACCCATACGGCGTGCTGAATGTTTCCTGAACGGGCTAGATCGGTACGCACCTTTTCACAAAGCGCAGCCTCTTCGGCAAGCCACACCTTGAGGTACTCGATGCGTGCCTGGGTGCAATCGGTCATGCCTGTCGCCGTTGTTGAATCCCCGCGGAACCGTCCACTTTCGAGAGCTTCGATTTGTTTCCGCCAGAACGCTTGTCTTTGTATTGATTCATAAACAACGGTGAGCATTGGTGATGCCTCATATTTCCTTTTGTTGAAGGGTAACTGGAGTCCTCGCGCCGAGTTCGCGCAAGTGTGCTTTCTGCGCCGTCTCTGCTCAGACTTTGGGCCTCTGCATTCTTCTCTCGACCGGCTCTGATTTGTACGCAGCAGATTGCGAATCACCGGGGGAGAGATATCTAATCTTCGTATTGAAAGCCAACAGGGAGACTGATTGTGATGGTCCACACGACATGATTCCCGATGAGGTCATTGGCCAGATGGAGGCCCAGGCAGCGAGCCTGCGTTGGATGCAGAGTGCGGCGCTTCAGCGGAATGATCTTCAGCTCGCGAATAGCTACGGCGACCGAGCCAGAGCGTTTGACCTTGCTATCGTAGTCCTGCGCCACCACAACGGCACAGCTGGCGTCATTCCTGACCGCAGACAGGATCATCGGGACAGATTTGCACAGGTGAGGCCGGTCTCCGCATAGCCGTCCAGCTCGGTTGGGCGGAGCCGCCGGCGCGACCCATCACCGCCGCGATGGACAAGCGCACCATACCGATGGACAATTTCCCGATGCGACATCTTCAACGTGGCGGCGGTCGCGGCGCAACGGTTGCGACATGCGCCGCCGGCACCGGGAGCAATCCATGACCAAGCTGATCTACGAAGTCGTCCAGCATGACGGCGGTTGGGCCTACCGCGCCGATGGGGTGTACTCGGAGACCTTCCCCTCGCACGATCTGGCTCGCCACGCAGCGGAGCGCGCGGCAAAGGAACAGGAGGTGCCGGGCGATGCGGCGGACATCTCCTACGAAGACAAGGATGGCCGTTGGCACGACGAATTCTCGCCGGGAAATGACCGACCCGAGACCGGCGTGAAGGGCTGACGCGATGCCAACCGCACCCGGGAGACTGGTTTCATGCCGCTGAGTGCGCCAGCGTTGCGACCGATCCTTCTGGCCGGATTGGCCATGCTGGCATTCGGGCAGTCAAACCCCGTCCGCGCGGATGACCAGCCGATCGAAGTGCAGATCGTGGACGCGCTGAACAAGGCGTTTGGCGTGCATCCCGGCTTCCGCGCCAATCACGCCAAGGGCATGGTGGTCGAGGGCAGCTTCACGGCCTCGCCCCAGGCAGCGACGCTGAGCAAGGCGACGCTGTTCGACGGCAGCACCATCCCGGTGATGATACGGTTCTCCGATTCCACCGGAATACCGAATCTGGCGGACGGCTCCGACCTGGCCAATCCGCACGGCATGGCGATCAAGTTCCATCTGAAGGACGGCAGCGACACCGACATGGTGACCAACGCCCTCAAGTTCTTCGTGGTATCAAATGGCGCCGACTTCCGCGATCTGTTCCTTGCGATCGCTGCAAGCCCGCCCGACGCCCCCAAGCCCACGAAACTCGATCAGTTCGTCGCATCGCATCCCTCGGTCGCCGCTGCCTCGGCCACCATCGCTACACCGGACAGTTTCGCCGATGAGGAATATCACGGCGTCAATGCGTTCATGCTCGTCAACAAGGCGGGCGAGCGGCAGGCGGTACGCTACGTGATCACGCCGGAGCATCTGGTGCACATCGATCCTGCCGATGCGGCGAAACGCTCGCCCGACTTCCTGGCCGACGAACTGGCGGCGCGCCTGACCCGCGGCCCGGTGACCTTTCATCTGCGGGCGCAGCTCGCCGCCGCCGGCGATGCCACGAAGGATGCGACCCAGGCGTGGCCGCAGGACCGCAGAATCGTGGATCTCGGAACGCTGACGGTGAACAAAACGGTGGCGGACAGCGCCGACGCGCAGAAGGCGTTGCTGTTCCTGCCGGGTCAGCTTACCGACGGGATCGAGGCGTCCGATGATCCGCTGATCGACCTGCGCGATGGCGTCTACGCGGTATCGTTCTCACGACGCAATCCTTGAGCTGACGGAAGGTACCATGGCCGCAGCGCCGAACGCACCGCCCGTCATCGCGCAGCCGGTTGTCGTACCACTGACCGCGGCTGCGATCTTTCTGATCGTGACGGTCAATGCGAACGCGGCGGATCGCATTGCAGTGCGCTCACTGTGTGCAGACCTCGGTGCACTCCTGCGCGGGGTCGGCACGCGCGATCAGGACGGGAACCTGAGCTGCGTGATGGGGATTGGATCCGACGTCTGGGACTCGTTGTTCGGTCAGCCGCGGCCGGCGGAGCTGCATCCGTTCCGCGAGTTCCGCGCCGGATCACGCCATGCGGTCGCCACGCCTGGCGATCTGCTGTTCCATATACGGGCCGCGCGCCTGGACCTTTGCTTTGAATTGGCCACACAGATCATGGCGCGCCTGCGGGATGCTGTCGCACCCGTGGATGAAGTGCACGGCTTTCGCTTTTTCGACGCCCGCGATCTCCTCGGTTTCGTTGACGGAACGGAGAACCCCGCGGCACAGGCGGCGATCGACGCCACGCTGATCGGCGACGAAGACGCCGACTTCGCCAGCGGAAGCTATGTGGTGGTGCAGAAGTACCTGCACGATCTGCCCGGATGGAACGCGCAGTCCACCGAGGCGCAGGAACGCATCATCGGCCGCACCAAGCTCTCGGACATCGAACTGGATGACGCGGTAAAGCCGACCTCCGCGCACAGCGCACTGACCACGATCGTCGAGGACGGCAGGGAACTCAAGATACTGCGGGACAACATGCCCTTCGGTCGCGCCTCCGACGGTGAGTTCGGCACTTACTTCATCGGCTACGCACGTTCGCCGCGGGTGATCGAGCAGATGCTCGAGAACATGTTCATCGGCCGTCCCGTCGGAAATTACGATCGGCTGCTGGACTTCAGTCGCGCTGTCTCGGGCAACCTCTTTTTCGTGCCGTCGCTGACCTTCCTCGAGGACGTCGTGGCCGACGAACCGCCGGCCGTCCCTGTCGCCGGCACGGCCGCGACGCCCGCTACATCGGCGGACGAGACTGCGCATGATGGCTCGCTTGGCATTCGCTCGCTCAAGCGTGGAGCCTGAGGCGGCCAGCCGCTACCGCACCGCATCGGACGGCAGCCCGAGCGTCCGTCCCGGATAGCCCGCGGCATCGAAGTACACGGTCTCGCCCACCGTCTGCGTCAGCACGACGGTGATGTGTCCCGCGGCGTCAGGCTCGGAGCGCAGCACGGCCGAATGGGCTTCGGGCATCGTCCCGTTCGCCATCGCCTCGTTCAGTTCGCGACCGGTCAGCTTTCCCCTGGCCGGAATGCGCAATGCCAGCAAAGCGGCGACGGTTTTGCCGATGTCCGCGTTGCTCGCCGGCAGGCCGTCCTCGAAATGCTCCCGGAAATCGGGTCCCGCGGCACCCATGATGTTGCGCGTGTCGGCGCGCGAGAAGCTTCCGTGCATGCCTTGACCTTGCTGAAGCGCGGTGTCGGCCACCTCGACGCCGCAGGTGGTGGGATCGGCACAGCCGAGCGAGAATGACCGGAAGTTGACGGCGATGGCCGGCATCGGCGTGACCGCGCTGCCCCGAAGGGCGATCGCCGAGAGCGGCAACGTGCCGGGGAAAGGCCCGAGGCTGTCATCCACAAACAGGCCGCTGACGTAATCCTGCCCGGACAGCGCGGCGACCACCTTGGCGGCCAGCGCCTTGTCGCCGGTCGGAAGATAGACGAGATCGGAGCCGCCATTGGCAGCGACGACGACCACGGGATGGGCGGGATCGCTCCCGATCAGACCGTTGCTCCGCACCGGGACAGCGCCCGCGGGGACCAGGGCCGCCTTAGCGTCCGGATCGTAGAGGGGAAGACCCAACGCGTGCGCAAGGTCGATGGCCACGAAGCCAGGCGGCAGCAGAGCGGCCGTCACGTCCTTGTACGTCTGCGTCGCGGACCAACTGGTCGCGCTCTCCTTCGAAATGGTGGAGAAGCCGTGGTCCGAGGTGAGGATCACGTCTGTGTCGCCATCGAGCCCCTGCTGCTTCAGCGTGTCCAGCAGCCTGGCGAGGTCGTCGTCCGCGTTCTTGATTGCCGCGAGCGACGTTGGGCCGTTGATGCCCGGGATAAGCCGCCCGAGGCTGTCGCCCTGGTTGTGCTGCGTCCCGTCCGGGTCGCGGGACCAGAACACGACGACGAATGGCTTCTGGCGTTCCTTGAACAGCGGAAGCACCGCTTTCGTCGCCACATCGGCGAGGTAGTTCTGCTGGTCCACGTTGGCGACTGTCGTCCCGGCGATCGTGCTGGTGCCGGCCTTGCCGTTGTCCCCGCGTGTCGGGGTTTGCGTGGGCAGTTGAACCGCGGCCAGGCGCTGCTTCAGTTCCTCCGACAGCGGAATGCCGCCTGGGCGTCCGGTCATGTCATCGACCACGATGGTGTACTGCCCGCTGCGCTCGGTATGATCGAATATGAGGGCCGGCCCGAGCTTGCCGATGCTGGCGGTCGAGAAACCGGCCTCGCGGGCCGCCTTGAGGATGGTCTCCTCGTTCAGGTAGTCGCCAGCGAAGTGCTCATCGATATCGCCCAGCACCGGATCGCTCTCCAGGAACGGGGTCAGGCTGTCACCCGCACCTGGGACCTGGAAGCCGGCGTAAATGTTGTTGCTGAAATCGCCGGTATCCCCAAGCAGGTGCCCCGTCGCCATGCCGGATGCATTCGCCGTGGTGAATGTCGGGAACAGCGAGTGGGTGTTGGTGAACCGGACGCCGTGCGTCAGGAGCGCGGTCATCGCGGGCGCGGTTCGCTCATTGATCATTCCGGGCCGCAGGCCGTCGGCGACGAACAGGACAACGTTGCGGGGGCGGGGCTGGGCGGTGGCCGGAGCGGTCAGGATCCCCAGCGTAAGGGCGGTGGCGAGCAGCAAACGCATTCCGACGATCCCCTTGCAGAGCAAAGGGCCGGATTAGCCTGAAGCCCTGGCAGGAGATAGCGCCGTATCATGACAGCGTGCCTGCGGAAGGCGCGACCGAAACCGGCGATCCTGCCGAAGCCGCCGACGATCGCCCGCCTCGGCGCACGCCGCCTCTTCCCAGCGCGGCTGCCGCGACCGCAAACTGGTGGGATCTGAAGGAGGTCGGGCATGACGCGACTATCAGCGGGAAGACTGGCCGTGGCTGCCATGATGCTCGCATGCCTGCTGCTCGACGCCGGTCGCGCATGGAGCGATGCAGAGGTCGAGACGATCGTGCTCGTTCGCCATGGGGAGAAGCCGGCCAAAGGTCTCGGTCAGCTCGACTGTCAGGGTCTCAATCGCGCCTTGGCGCTGCCTGCGGTCATAGCGAAGACCTTCGGCAAACCGAGCGCGGTCTTCGCTCCCGATCCATCGCAACAGAAGGAAGACGACGGCATTCCCTACGATTACGTCCGGCCGCTCGCGACGATCGAGCCCACTGCGATCTTCTTCGGTCTGCCGATCCATGCTGACGTTGGCGTGACCGACACCGAAGGGCTGCGAGCCGCCATCGAACAGCCGGCCTTCCACAACGCGCTTGTCGTCGTCGCCTGGGAGCACACGCTGATCGAGACCATCGCCCGTGCGCTTCTCGCCGCACACGGCGGCGATGCGGCGCTTGTGCCGAAGTGGCATGGCAGTGACTTTGACAGCATCTATGTCGTCACGATCACCGGCAACGGAGCTGACGCGAAAGCGACGTTCGCGCACATGCACGAAGGGCTCGACGGACAGCCGGACACCTGTCCGCGCTGACCGCGCCGGCCAGGCGCGGCCACGTTCATCGCATCTTCACCGCAGCGAACGCCTAGTCCGGCGCCGTGTCCGCCATGAGCCGAAGATGGCCGGTCGCGTGGAGAAGGCGTCATGGACATTCGACAGCGGGCGCTGCCGCCCAACGTGGCCGTCGGCACGCGGGCGGCCACTCCGGGCGGGGTGCTGCGGACCAGCCCCGTGACGCTGATGGTGGTGCTGCTGCTGCACTTCTGCTCACCGACCGCGGCGCTGAACGCTCTGGCGCCGCGCGACGGCATCGCGCTGACACGCGACATCGCCTACGCCGACGGTCCGCGCCGCACGCTCGACGTCTACGCTCCGCGGCCGGCCGCTCCCCCGTTGCCGGTGCTGGTGTTCTTCTATGGCGGCGGTTGGACGTCCGGGGCGAAGGAGATGTATCGCTTCGTCGGCGCCGGCCTGGCGGCACGCGGGCTCGTCGTGGTGATCCCCGACTACCGGCTTTATCCGGACGTGCGGTTCCCCGCGTTCATGGATGATGCGGCCGCCGCGGTCGCGTGGACGCATGCGAACGCTGCGACCTTCGGTGGCGACCCGCATCGCCTGTTCCTGATGGGTCATTCGGCCGGCGGACAGATCGCCGCGCTGCTTGCGTTGGATGCCGGCTTTCTGCGATCGGTCGGGTTGTCGCCCGAGCGCGATGTGTGCGGCGTGATCGGCCTGGCGGCACCGTACGACTTCATGCCGCTCGATGATGCAGAGGCGACGATGATCTTCGGGCCCGCAGCCGACTGGCCGCGTTCCGAGCCGATCAACCATGTTTCGGTTCAGGCCCCGCCGATGCTGCTGTTGACCGGGCAGGGCGATCGCACGATCGATCCGGGCAGTACGCCGCGGTTCGCCGCCCGGCTGCGCGCCGCCGGCGCCAGCGCGCTGGACGAAGAGTATCCGGACGTTGGTCACAAGACGCTGATCGCCTCGTTTGCGGCGCCACTGGCATTCCTCGCGCCGGCGCGGCAGGCGACGCTGGGCTTTGTGGATGGGCACCGGGCGTGTGCGCGATTTGATGTGGATCAATGACTCAATATTGCGGACGGCGACAGAATTTCGACCGTCACCGTAACGGCAGAGGAAAGCGCTATGCAAAACGACGCGTGGAGGAAACTCCTGCGCAGGTTCATTGCTTACGACGTTCCGGACGACATGGCGGCATGCTTCGACTGCGACGAGGCCCGTTGTCCGGACGAGCGATTTGCGACCTGCGGCGAGCGCCTGGCTCGTGCGACGGCGGAAAAGGCCAGACCCGACGAATCGCGGCAGTGACAAGCGGGCCGGGTCAGCGCCCGCTCAGAACCGCATGCGCAAATGGGATGGCGCCGCGCCGGGCAGTCCATGCTCGATGCCCGTCGTCGTGATCAGCATCGTCATGGCGGCGAGCATGACCGCGAGCAACGCGGCGACCATGGCCACGGTGCGTGTCCGGCCGGAGGCGTTTGTCCTGGCCTGATGGTTCTGGTCCGTTGCGCGTGGATCATGACATCGCGCGTCGTCCATGATGGCGGTCCTCTGGATGATCCGGGCGTGCCCGCTCGCGAGGTGTCACCATGGGCGGCCGTGTGCCCGCGACCTATGAAGCGGTTCACACGTCGGTGCGGCGAGATCGAACAGCAATCAAGCGGACACAGAGTTGCACAGAGTGCACACAGAGTTTCACAGAGAATGCAGATTGCACTTCGCGCAAGACTTTGGCGCGAACCGCCAGCATGGATCTGCTTTGTGAAACTCTGGGGCGCACTCTGTGAAACTCTGTGTCCGCTTGATTGCTTCGTCGAACCGCGGCGGATGGGCGTCGAGGCGGACATGCGCATTCGCTTGACATGGCGGAACGCCGCCAGATACTCGACAGCGTCGATGCGAGCCCCGCCATGAGCGCCGTGCGTGCCCGATGACCGCGCCTGATCGGTAGTCCGGGTGCTCGCCTTCATCATCTCGCGCGTGCTGCAGGCGATTCCCGTGATGCTGGTGGTCGGGTTCCTGGCCTATGCGCTGTTCACCTTCGTCGGCGATCCGGTCACCATCATGCTTGGCCAGGACCACACCGAGGCGCAGCGCCAGGCGCTGATCCACCAGCTTGGCCTCGATCAACCCTTCTTCGTCCAGTACGCCAAGTTCATGCTCGCCGCGCTGCACGGCAATTTCGGCATCAGCTTCCGGCTGGCTCAGCCGGTTGCCAGCCTGATTGCCGAACGCCTGCCGGCGACGCTGGAGTTGGCCTTCACCGCCTCGGTGCTCGCAACGCTGATGGGCATCCCGCTCGGCGTCTATACCGGCATCTATCGCAACTCGCCGCTGGCGCGGCTGTTCATGGTGATCAGCCTGATCGGCGTCTCGCTGCCGGTGTTTCTGCTCGGCATCCTGCTGATCCTGGTCTTCGCCGTGTGGCTCGGCTGGCTGCCGAGTTTCGGTCGCGGACCGGTGACGCATATCGGTGGGTGGTGGACCACGGGGTTCACCTCGTGGGCGGGCATCAAGGCGCTGATCCTGCCGGGCGTCACGCTTGGCCTGTTCCAGATGACGCTGATCATGCGCCTGGTACGTGCCGAGATGCTGGAGGTGCTGCGCACCGACTACATCAGGTTCGCCCGTGCCCGCGGCCTGTCGAACCGAACAATCAATTTCGGCCACGCATTGAAGAACACGCTGGTGCCGGTGATCACCATCATCGGCCTGCAGCTCGGCGGCATCATCGCCTTCGCTCTTGTCACCGAAACGGTGTTCCAGTGGCCGGGCATGGGACTGCTGCTGGTCCAGTCGGTGGCGGTGGCGGATATTCCCGTGATGGGCGCCTATCTCATGCTGATCGCGCTGGTGTTCGTCGCGATCAACCTGATCGTCGATCTGCTGTATTACGCCGTCGATCCGCGCCTGCGCATCGATCGCCGCACCGCGACGGGGCCCCGGTGAGCGAGCAGGCGATCCCCGGGCAGGCGATCGAGGCGCCGCGCAACGAGGGTCGCCTGGCACGCATGCTCGACAGCGATCTGCTGTACAGCTTTCGCCGCTCGCCGGTCGCCATCGTTTCGGCCCTGGTTGCACTGGTGCTGATTATCGGCTCCGTCGGCGCACCGTGGCTCGCACTGCACGATCCGATGGATCTGGCGAGCCTCAGTCTGCTCGACAGCATGAAACCACCGCTGCCGTTGGCCGATGCCGACTGGTCCAATCCGTTGGGCACCGACAACCAGGGGCGCGACGTGCTGTCGGCCATCATGTATGGCGCGCGGATCAGCCTGCTGGTTGGTTTCCTGGCGGTGGGCTTCGCGGTGGTGGTCGGGGTCGCGATCGGACTGGTTGCCGGTTACGCGGGCGGGTTCCTCGATTCGCTGTTGATGCGGGTCGCCGATGTGCAGCTGACGTTCCCGGCGATCCTGACCGCGTTGCTGGTGGACGGCGTGATCGGTGCGGCGCTGCCCGGCACGCTGCACACGTCGTTGCAACTCTACGTGCTGATCTTCGCCATCGGCATCAGCCTGTGGCCGGGCTTCGCACGTACCGTGCGTGGCTCTACCCTGGTGGAGCGCAACAAGGACTACGTGATGGCGGCGCGCGTCATTGGGCTGTCCTCGACGCGGGTGATGCTGACCCATGTGCTGCCCAACGTGATCGGACCGGTGCTGGTGATCGGCACGCTGGCGCTGGGCAACGCGATCCTCGCAGAGGCGACGTTGTCGTTCCTGGGGGTGGGCCTGCCGCCGACCGAGCCGTCGCTCGGCACACTGATCCGAATCGGCAACGACTTCCTGTTCTCCGGCGAATGGTGGGTGACGATCTATCCGGGCATCGCGCTGGTGCTGATGGTGCTGTCGATCAACCTGCTGGGCGACTGGCTGCGCGACGCGCTGAACCCGAGGCTGCGATGACGGCGGTTCTGTCGGTCCGGGACCTGACCGTCGAATTCCCCACCCGCCGCGGACTGCTGCGCGCGATCGATCGCGTATCGTTCGACATCCAGGCCGGCGAAATTCTCGGCGTGGTCGGTGAATCGGGCGCCGGCAAGTCGCTGACCGGTGCTGCCATCATCGGCCTGCTGGAACCGCCCGGCCGCATCGCCGGGGGCGAGATCCTGCTCGACAGCAGTCGCATCGACAACCTGCCCTACGAGGCGATGCGCCATATCCGCGGACGACGCATCGGCACCATCTTCCAGGACCCGCTGACCACGCTCAATCCGCTGTATTCTATCGGACGCCAGTTGGTCGAAACGATGCAGACGCATCTGAAGCTGTCGGATGCCGATGCGCGCCGGCGTGCCATCGACTGGCTGGAGGAGGTCGGCATTCCCGCGGCGGCACAGCGTATCGATGCGTATCCGCACGAATTCTCCGGCGGCATGCGCCAGCGCGTGGTGGTGGCGCTCGCGCTCTGCGCCGAGCCGCGTCTGGTGATCGCCGATGAGCCGACCACCGCGCTTGATGTGTCGGTCCAGGCGCAGATCATCACGTTGCTCAAGCGGCTTGCGCGCGATCATGGCACGTCGGTGATGCTGGTGACGCACGATATGGGCGTGATCGCCGAGACCGCCGACCGCGTCGCGGTGATGTATGCCGGGCGTGTGGTGGAGATCGGGCCGGTGGTCGAGGTGATCAAACATCCGGCGCATCCCTACACCGAGGGCCTGATGGGCAGCATCCCCTCGCTCGAGCATCGCGTCGAGCGCCTGCGCCAGATCGACGGTGCGATGCCTCGGCTGAATGCCATTCCAGCGGGCTGCGCCTTCAATCCGCGCTGCCCGCGTGTGTTCGACCGCTGCCGGGTCGAGCGGCCGGACCTGCTGGATGCCGGCGCGACGCGCGCAGCGTGCTGGCTGCATGCCGATCGTGCGGACGCGCGCACCGAGCACGCCACGCATGCCTGATGCGGCGTTGACCGGTGGGTGCCAGTGCGGTGCGGTCCGCTATGCGATCGCCGAGGCGCCGCTGCGGCTTTACGTGTGCCACTGTCGCGAATGCCAGAGGCAGTCGGCATCGGCGTTCGGCATGTCGCTGTTCGTACGCCGCGCGGCGTTCGCGGTGACTCAGGGCACGACGCAAACCTGGTCGCGCACGGCGGACAGCGGACGCACGATGGCCTGTCACTTCTGCGCCGTGTGCGGCTCGCGCCTGTGGCACGCGAGGGACGGGATCGACACCGTCAGCGTCAAAGCCGGATCGCTTGATGTTCCGGTGGATCTCTCCCGCGCGATCCATATCTGGACGTCGCGTAAGATGCCGGGCCTGGTTCTGCCGACGGACGCCGAACAGCACGCCGAGGAGCCTCCGGCATGAGCGTGGGGCGCCCGCACATTTCCCTCGCCGCCCTCGGGGGCGGGGAGGGTCAGGGTGAGGTGGGGGCGTCTTCCAGCGCACGCATCACGACCGCCAACACTCCGTCGATGTTCTCCATCACCTCGTTGTTCCAGAACCGGATGACCCGGTAGCCATGGTCGGCGAGTTCAGCGGATCGTGCGGCATCGGCGACGTGGCTGGCGGCATGCTGGCCGCCGTCGATCTCGATCGCCAGTTTCCGTGCCGGACATGCGAAATCCGTGACACGCTGTCCGACCGGATGCTGGCGGCGGAACTTCCACGGGCCACATCTGGACCGCAGGGCATGCCACAGGCGCTGTTCGGCATCGGTGGCAACGCGACGCAGACGGCGGGCCGTGGTGGTCGGTCGTCGCATTGGCATCAGCCCCCCACCTCACCCCGGCCCTCTCCGCCCCCAGTGGCGGAGAGGGGGTTTGCGCCGGCGCTTGTTCGGATGCGTGAAGCCAATGCCCTCGCCGCCCTTGGGGGCGGAGAGGGTCAGGGTGAGGTGGGGGGCCAGTTCGACGGCACGCGCGGCGTCGGTGGCGTCGCGGCGCAGACGGCGTGTGGTGGCGGTCGGTCGTCGCATTGGCATCAGCCCCCCACCTCACCCCGGCCCTCTCCGCCCCCAGGGGCGGAGAGGGAGTTTACGCCGGCGCTTGTTCGGATGCGTGAAGCCAATGCCCTCGCCGCCCTTGGGGGCGGAGAGGGTCAGGGTGAGGTGGGGAACTCATTCCGCATCGCGATGCAGGCGGCGTGCCGTGGGGGTCGGTCGTCACATCGGCATCAGCCCTCTTCACCCCGCGGGGCCGAGAGGGAGGTTACGTTGGCGCTTGTTCGCGTGTGTGGATGCAGGGCGCCACATGCCTGAAGCGCCGTTGCCGACCCCAGCCGTCACCGATGCCCCGTTGCTTGAGGTGGCTGGCGTCAGCCACACATTCGACGTCTCCAAACCGTGGCTGCAGCGCATGATCGCGCGCGAGCATCGGCTCAGCCTGCGCGCGGTGGACGATGTGTCCTTTGCCATCCCGCGCGGCACGACGCTGTCGCTGGTGGGCGAGTCAGGCTGCGGCAAGTCCACCATCGCGCGTCTTGCCGTCGGGCTCTACGCGCCGACCGCGGGCGCGATCCGGTTTGAAGGCCAGCCGCTCTCCGCCGCCCGCGCGCAGCCTGAACTGCGCCGGCGGATGAACATGATCTTCCAGGATCCGTATGCCTCGCTCAACCCGCGCTGGCGGGTGCGCGACATTGTCGCCGAACCGATCCGCGCCTTCGGCATCGTCCGCTCGGGACGCGAGATCGCCGAGGCCGTCGCCGTGCTGCTGACCCAGGTGGGGCTCGCGGCCTCGGACGGAGAGAAGTATCCCCACGAGTTCTCCGGCGGCCAGCGCCAGCGCATCTCGATCGCCCGCGCGCTGTCCTCGGAACCCGAGTTCCTGGTGTGCGACGAACCGACCAGCGCGCTGGACGTTTCGGTGCAGGCGCAGATCCTCAATCTGATGCGCGACCTGCAGCGCCGGCTCGGCCTGACCTATCTGTTCATCAGCCACAACCTGGCCGTCGTGCGCCACATGTCGGATCGCCTCGGCGTGATGTATCTCGGCCGCATCGTCGAGATCGGTCCCGGCGACACCATCTTCCGCGCGCCGCGGCATCCCTATACCCGCCTGCTGCTCGACGCGATCCCGGACCTCGAGCTGATCGGCCGCAGCCGCACGCCGGTCGGCGGCGAGGTGCCGAGCCCGATCGCCCCGCCTCCGGGGTGCCCGTTCCATCCGCGCTGCCCGCTTGCCAATGCGCGCTGTCGCAGTGAAAAGCCGGAACACACGCGCCAAGGCGACGTGCTGGTCGCGTGCCACGCGGTGGCGGAGGGCAGGGTGCCGGTCTGATGTCGGACGATGACGATCCAGGTCCCAACCCGCGCCGCGCGCTGGTCGGGCTGCTCGCGATCCTGGCGCTGATCGGCGCGGTGATGTTCATCATGCATCGGCTCAATCAGGCGGCGCAGATCCAGGACTGCGTGTCGTCCGGTCGTACCAATTGTGCGCCGATCGCGACGCCCGCGCGCTAGATCGTTACGATTCACCACGCCGCTTCGCACCAAAAGTTGCTTCCGCGACCGAATCGGAACGACTGGCGCTTTAGCAGCGCGTTAACCAGATCACCTGCAAAAGCAGAACCGCCAGCCCGCCGGAGCCCAATGAACGTACTGTTCGCGACGAGCGAGTTCGCCGGCTTGGCCAAGGCCGGCGGACTGGGGGACGTGTCCGCAGCTCTGCCGCGCGCGCTTCGACGCCGCGGCATCGACGCGCGGGTGCTGATGCCGGCCTATCCGGAAGTGATCGCCAATGCGGGCGACATCACGATCGTGGCACATCTGCCCGGCCTTGCGGGCATCGGTCCCTGTGCCGTCGGCGAGGTCCGAACCGCGGATGGCCTGATCCTGTACCTCGTGTTCGAACCATCGCTGTATCAGCGCTCGGGCAGTCCGTATGCGGGCCCGGAAGGACGCGATTGGCCGGATAACGATCTGCGATTCGCGCGCCTGGCGCTGGCCGCCGCGGAAATTGCCGCCGGCAGTGCCGGCATGAAGTGGCGGCCGGATGTGCTGCACGTGAACGACTGGCAGTGCGGACTGGCGCCGGCCTATCTGCGCTGGCGCGGCGTGCGCGTGCCGACCATCCTGACCATCCACAACATCGCCTATCAGGGTCTGTTCGAGCCGCAGAGCATGCAGCGCCTTGGCATCCCCGAGCATGCGTTCGACATCAATGGCGTGGAGTTCCACGGCAATGTCTCGTTCCTGAAGGCGGGTCTGGTCCATGCCGATCTGGTAACCACCGTCAGCCCGACCTATGCGCGTGAGATCACCACGGAGGCGCTTGGCGGCGGACTGCACGGGCTCACCCGCGGCATCGCCGCCGAGGGGCGGCTGTCGGGCATCGCCAACGGCATCGACGAGAGCTGGGACCCCAGTCGCGATCCGCATCTGCCGCACCATTTCGAGGCCGACGACCTGTCGGGCAAGCAGTCGATCGCCGACCTGGTGCGCACCGGTCTCTGCCTGACGCCGTCCGAGGGGCCGCTGTTCGGCGTGGTGTCGCGGCTGGTGCACCAGAAGGGCCTCGACATCATCGCCGATGCCGCCCGGGACATCGTCCGCGAGGGCGGGCAGATCGCCATCCTCGGGCTCGGCGATCCGGAAACCGAACACATGCTGAGCCGGCTGGCGCGCAGCCATCACGACGACATCGGCCTGCTGATCGGCTTCAACGAGCCGATGGCTCACCGGATCGTCGCCGGCAGCGACTTCTGCCTCATGCCGTCACGCTTCGAGCCCTGCGGACTGACCCAGATGCAGGCGCAGCGCTACGGCTCATTGCCGATCGCACACGCGACCGGTGGGCTGGCCGACACGATCGACGATGGCGAGACAGGCTTCCTGTTCTCCGAGCTCTCGGGTGATGGCTTGTTTGCCGCCTGCCGACTGGCGTTCGAGGCATTCGAGGACGCCGACGTGCTGAGCGGGATGCGCCAGGCCGCGATGGCGCGCGACTTCCGGTGGTCCGGCGCGGCGGCGGAATACGAGCAACTGTATCGACGGCTGACCGGATCGCTTGTCACGGACGCAGCCCCTCCGCCTGCGCGACCGCGCCGATCGGCGCGACCGGTCAGCACGGAGTTGCCGACGGCGGCGTAAGCTGCGGGTCGCTGCCTGCCTCCGACGCAACGGCGTCCGCCGCGGCCTGCGCCGCCATCGCCGCTGCTTCCTCGGCCAGCGCCGCCTCCAGCACGGCGACCTGTCCAGGGTCGGCATAGACGGCGTGCCGCTGTGCCATGGACATGTCCTCCCACCGCCAAAGCTCGATTGGATTGCCGAACCGATCGCGTGGGGAATAGCGCGGCGGAGGCGCGGGCGGCTGCTCCGGCGCGCGCTCCGCCGCCTCGGGTGCGGCGATCCGCTTCGCGGCGTCGGGCTTTCGCGGCGCCGGCGTCGCCGGTCGGCGGGTCGGAGTCGCCGGGGCCTGCCGGTGTTCGAGCGCGCGCAAGGCCGCGAGCCTCCCGCGCGACAGCGTCGCGGCGTTGTTGCGCGCGCGCGGCGGCGGCAGGCTCCGCGTCGGGCGAAAGGGCGAGCCGATAGCAATCCATGATGACGTGATGAGAGCCGATCGCCTCGGCAGCCAGCATGGCCTCCCTGGGGTTGCGCGGTCGCATCGACTGGAAGGCGACCCGCACGGCGTTGCGGCGTGCACGGTCCGCCGCCTCGTCCGCGGCGGCCGGCAGCGCGGCCAGCAGGACGCCGATCAGGTAATCGGCAACCGTGGGGTCGAGCGCGTCGTCGGGTTCGTCGGCTTGCAAGGTCATCGGACTGGCTCCTTCAGCGCCGCTGCGGTTACCCGAGTATGCCGTGCAGATATGAACAAATCATGAACAGATGCGTGTCCGGAATTCGGCCGCGCCAACCGTCGCGGCGCGCCGGTGGCATGGCCGGTGCCATGCCGATGCCACTACGGTGCGACGACGGTGCGAGCGCAGCGGGACACGGCGGCGACGACACCTGTCAGCACTGCGCGGTCGCCTTTCACGCGGGATTATAAAAATCAAATGCGCGGTGCGCCGTTGCGAATATTCCATCGACGGGATAAAATTACATTATAATTTTGTATGGACTCCGATTCGCGGTGCTGTGACACTGCATGTCGTTGTCATGCCAGAAGGGCTTGAATTCAAGGAGTGCGATGGCCGAGCGACTTCTGATCGTGGATGATGAAATTGCCATCACCGAGGCTGTCGGGACGATTGCCATGGGGCTTGGCGTGGAGTGCAGGGCGCTCAACACGTCACTTACCGCGGCCGATGTATTCAGGGACTATCGGCCGCACATGGTGATCCTCGACATCATCATGCCGGGCAAGGATGGCATCGACGTGCTCAACGATATCGTCAATACCGGCATACCGACGCAGATCGTTTTGACCTCCGGCGTCAGCGAAGGCTATCTGCGATTCGGCCAGGCCATCGCTGGGTTTCATGGCCTTGGGCCGGTTCGTATCCTCAAAAAGCCGTTCCGACACAGCGAACTGGTGGCGCTGCTGTCAAACATCGCCGAGCTGGGCGCATCGGCTGGCGTCGAACCCACCGCTTCATAGCACGTCCCCCGCGCCCGATCGGCCGGATGCCTCCACCGCAATATTGAGGCGGTAGGCGCCATGCACGGTGAGCAACAGCGCCGGGTCCTTCGGATCGGGTTCGATCTTTCGGCGCAGGCGGTAAATGTGCGTCTCCAGCATGTGCGCCGTGGCGGCTGCGTTGTAGCCCCATACCCCCCGCAGCAGTATGTCGCGGTCCACCGGGCGGCCACCCGAGCGACACAGGAACTTGAGGATCGCCACCTCCTTCGTGGTCAACCAGATCCGGCGGTTCCTGGCCGTGTTCTGCAACATCTTCTTGGCGGGGTGGAACGTGTATGGCCCAATCGAAAAGACCGCCGCTTCCCTGTTGTCGAACAGGCGCAGCTGAGCGCGCAGCCTCGCAAGCAGCTCATTCAGGCGGAACGGCTTGGCAATGTAGTCGTTGGCGCCGCAATCGAGCCCACTGACGATGTCCTCCTCGTTGTCCCGGCCGGTCAGCATGAGGATCGGAACCGCATGGCCTTGCTGCCGGAGCTTTGCGCAGAAGTCGCGTCCATCGCCATCGGGCAGCCCGATGTCGAGTATCACCGCGTGGAAACGACGGCCCTCGTCAGCGATGATTGCTTCGGCCGCATCGAGCGTCTCGGCGGCGCAGACGGCAAAGTCGTGCTCGTGCGCCAAGCGATCCGTCAGGACCTCCCGGACTGCCGCATCGTCCTCCACGATCAGGATGGATCTGGCCGACATGGTCGTGCTCCCTGACGTGAACGGTTGTGTTGCGGCGCCTGGACCCGAGGCCGAGGGGACCGGCGGTTGGTCCGACCGATCACCGGCTCCACCCATGCGCCATGGCCGCCGCTTCCTCGGCACGCGACAGGCTGTGTCCAAGCAGTTCGACCATGGCAGCGGATGCCGGCGCCGTACGATCCGCGCCGTGACCGACCTCGTGACCGGCCGCAGCGTCGTCCCTGCCGTGGCTGTCGTGACCGCGGTCATCGCCGATATCGTTGCGCTCACCGACTGCGTTGCGCTCGCCTACCTCGTTGGCGTTGTGGTCACCGTGACCGGCATGGCCGCCTGGACCATCATCGCCGGTCGGTCCACCGTGACCCGCCATGCCGCCGTGTTCGCCGCCGCGATCGTTGGCACCTGCCGCGTGGTCGCCGTGGCCGCTGTTGCCCGCACCGTTGTTGGCGCCCTGGCCGCCGCGATCGCCGCTGCCACCATTGCCGGCGCCGTGGTCGCCGCCTGCGTGGTCGCCGCCGCCGCCGCCGCCGTGATCTCCGCCGCCGCCATGGTCGCCGCCACCACCACTGCCACTTCCGCCACCACCACTGCCACTTCCGCCGCCGCCACTCCCGCCACCGCCTCCACCGCCACTCCCGCCGCCACCACCGCCTCCACCGCCCCCACCACCACCGCCGCCGCCACCACCGCCTCCGCCGCCACCGCCGCCACCGCCACCGCCACCGCCGCCACCATCACCGCCACCGTGGTCGGCGAATGCACTCTGCACGTGCCAGGAAGCGATGCCGTCAAAGCGCCACGGCGCCGCGGTCATTGCCAGGGCCCATGCGCCTACCGAGATGACGAACACCGATGCGGATCGCCGTCGGTGCGCGACCGGTGGAGATGTCCGTTTTGCCGGCTGGTTTGAACGCAAAGCGGATAGCTGGGACATTCAGTGCATGCTCCGAAATTGGCACGTTCGACGCGAGCGCCACCTGTGACATTCGACTGCGCATGAACCCGTCCGCACGCGGCATCGTCACCTGCCGCCGTGCATGGCATTTGCGCTTCACCAACAGAAGAACGGCCGACACGCCAGCTTATTCCCTCGCCGAATTGTGTGGCGGAGCGGGTGCATGGACGTTCGATGGAACCGCCGGCAACGGAATAGATGACGGCGTCGGACGTTTTATCCACCATGAGACGCTCGGCAGACGAGCAGATGCGGGCTGGCATGGTATTGCTTCTGCCGCGGCTTCGCCGGTTTGCCCGGGCGCTTACCGGCAGTTGGCATCAGGCCGATGACCTGGTGCAGGATACCGTTGTGCGCGCCATCGCATCGTGGAACGACGCAACGCGTTTGATCCATGCGGAGGGCTGGATGTTCCGCATCATGCGGAATGCGTGGATCGACACGCAACGGGCACGGCGTGTTCGCCTGGATCATGCCGATGCTGTGCGCATGCGGCCGCCCGATGACAGCAACGGTGAGGACGCGGCGGTCGCACGGCTTACGCTCGGGGCTGTCGATGATGCATTGCAATCCCTGCCCGAGGATCAGCGTACCGTGCTGCTGCTCGTCTGTGTCGAGGAGTTGTCGTACGCGCAGGCTGCGACGGTATTGGATATTCGTGTCGGTACTGTGATGAGCCGGTTGGCGCGGGCCCGTTCGACGCTGCGCCGACTGCTGGATGAACCAGCGGCCGCGAGCAGGCAACAGATCGAACCAGCGATCGGACCCGCGCCATGAGCCGTTACGACGACGAGACGCTGGGCGCCTACATCGACGGCGAACTGGACCCCGCGACCGCGCACGCGCTGGAGGCCGACCTCCGGATCGATCCGGATCTGCGAAGGCAGGTCAAGGAACTGCGCGCCATCGGCACGGTTTTGCGCGAATGGTGTGCCGCGCAGGTGCATCCCTGGGACGCCGCGTGGCCGTCCGCCGCGGGTACGCGCAGACGCAACAGCCGCGTTCGACGCGTCGTGGGCCGCCTCACGCCGCTATGGCCGCATGCACTTGCCGCCAGCGTGGCGCTGCTGTTCGGCATCACCATCGGCCAGTTCGTGAACCATTCCTCGCAACCGCCCGTCGCGAGTGTCGATGAGGCGACGTATCGGCTGCTGCAGGCGGCCCTGGAGCACACGTTGAGCGGCCAGGCGATTTCATGGAGCGATGACGCCACCCGACACACCGTCACCGTCCAGCCGCTGCGCACCTACCGTGCCACCGGCACGATCGCCGGCGCTTCGACCGGCACATTCTGTCGTGAGTATCGCGAGACCGCGGTGTTCGCGACACAGCCCAGCGAAAGGACGATGTATGGCCTCGCCTGCCGCAGCCCCGAAGGTACCTGGAGTGTCGAGTACACGTTGGCACCCGGCGCGCGGTCGCTTCTGGCACATCAATGACCTGCCATTGCGGTTGGGCTCGGCAGTCGTCGGAGGATTGGCCGTGGTCGGCTGCACGGGCCAGCAGGTTGCGGGACCGGCGCTGCCGCCTGCGCCGCTGCCGAGCCTCGGATTGGGCAACGCCTACAGCTTCGACGACGGCCGCACCGAGCGCGTCGCCGGCACATCGGCGGGGTTGGTTCAATGGCGCGGCACGGGCGACTTCGTCTTCACGACGACCGACAATGTACTCCTGCCGCGCGTCGCCTGGAGCGACGCGGACACGCGGGGCCAACGAACGATGTCGATCACGCCGGCCGCGCTGTTCCCCCTGGCGCGCGGCAACAGCGTCGCGTTCCGTGCCTCGCGCCACACCGTCGAGCGAACCGGCGGCGCGGTCACCGATATTGCGGAATCCTGGCAGTGCCGGGTCGAAGACACGGCGCACGTGTCAACCAAGGCCGGCGAATTCGACACGTTCCGTGTGGTGTGTTCGTTGAATACGGTGCCGCCGGGTGCGGCGCTGACGCGCACGTTCTTTTATGCACCCGCGATCGATTACTACGTACGCCGCGAGGATCGGAGCGACACCGGTGAAACCGACGTGATCACGCTCACCGCATACACGACCGCGGAACCGTCGTTGCCGCCCGACGCGGTACGAACGCGCGCGGCGGTGCGGCAGACGACATTGGAGACCGTGCCGAGCGGCGACATGATGCCGTGGCACGACGCAGCGACCGGCACGAGCGGTACCGTGCGGCCGGTGAGCACGATGCATTCCGCACGCCGCGGCTGGTGCAGGATGTATGAGGAATTGATTGCGGCCAATGCGCATAGTTACCGCGTGGAACGCGTCGCCTGTCGTTCGCGCGGCGGCGCATGGCAATTGCTTGCTGGCTGAAACTATTACAGTCGCGTGCATGTGATGCGGTGAAGCGCGCAAGGCGAGAATTAGTCACGGAAGCGTGATGTTTCACGCGCTTCTGCAGGTCAGGCACACCAGGAACACCCAAGTACCCAATGTGTTGCCTCGGTGCACCTCGGCACGGTGAACTGGGCCAGCGCTATTGACTTGATGGGGTGGCAATCCGTTATGTTGCAGCGCACCATAAGGGGAACGTCCTTCGCCCCAAGGCCGGGCCACGCCCGGCATAGCCGAAGGAAGTTGCAAATGAACCTAACCGAACAAGCGGGGCGCCTGTCCGCGGACCCGCGGCAGAACGTGCGCGCGGACAGCATCTGGCCATCATGGCTGCAGGCTCGCCTTGATCATATCGCCGCCGTCTGGGCGGACCGTCGCAAGCGGGCGCGCGAAGTTCGCGACCTCTACCGCTTCACCGATCGGGAGTTGTGGGACGTGGGCTTGAGCCGTTCCGACCTGCCGGCGATTGCCAACGGCACGTACCGTCGCGAATGACCATTTGATCGGCGACCGACCGCACAGGAGAAGATCATGGACGCGATAATTGCGTCGCCGAAAGACCACGCATTGACGCCCGAGGATGCGCCGCATGGTGAACTTGCAGCGCGACAGTTGGCGATGCCGGCGCACAGCAATCCGGCCGGCGACATCTTCGGCGGCTGGATCATGGCCGAGATGGATGCAGCCGCGGGCATGACGACGACCCGTCTGGCCGAGGGCCGCACCGTCACGGTCGCCGTCTCCAACATCGTGTTCATGCAGCCGGTCAAAGTCGGCGATGCGGTCTGTTTCTACACCGACGTGAAACGCATCGGGCGCACGTCGATCACGTTGGATGTGGAAGTCTGGGTGTTGCGGCATGGCTGTGGCGATCGCATCAAGGTCACGCAGGCCGAGTTCACCTTCGTTGCCATCGGTGCGGATGGCCATCCACGACCATTCAAACCTGAGACCCGGCAATAGGGGAGCAATGAGTGTGAGGTTCGCGGATTTGGATTCCTCACGGTCCGAGCACTCTTGGACCGACACCGAAGCCGCCGGCGGTGTTCGCGAGCTTTTGCAGGTCGGTGCGCGATAGCACCAGATCTGCTGCCGTGCCGCAGTTGTCGCTGCCGCCACTGGTGCGCACGCCGGCCCAATGGACGCGATAGATCGGCGGGCTGCTCATGCGTCGCGCCTCGACGACGAGGCTGCCGCCGCCTTCCGCCATGACGCTGGGCGTGAGCGTGCAGCCACGGGTACTCGCGCCGGCGGTCGGTTCCGGGGCGATATCGGTGCTGGCCGAGGCGGTGACCTGCCAGAGGTCCATTCTCCCGGTACCGGGTTTGAAGACGACGATAGCACCGACCTGTGGACCGAACTGCTCGAGCTCCAGCATGGCCATTGAACCGAGGCAGGCCGTCAGCAGTACGGTGACCGCCAGGGTGAGGACGGGCGCCCATATGGTGTCGGCCGTCCGATCAGGGCCTCGATGCCGTTGCTCGCGCCAATGCATGCCTGACGACTGCCCCTGCGTTGGGACCCCATTGGGGTGCTATGTCTGCCTAATATCTGTTCATCAGCCCGTGTCACACGAATTATCCAACAAAATTTGGGTGATTGTCTAGGCATCCTGGATCAACTCCGGGCCGTGTTGGCTCTGGCCTTGCCATTCCGCCTCTATTCGATGCATGTTGCACCGCAGCAAGTGTTGGACGGAGTGACGAGGCGAGGCGACCGCAGCAGGGAGATACCCGATGATCAGCAGACGACATTTCCTGGTGGCATCCGCGGCGATCACGGCATCGTCACCCTTGGGTGCAGATGCTGCGGCCACTCAGGTTCTGCGCATCGGGATGACGGCCGCGGACATTCCCACTGTCACCGGCCTGCCGAACAACGGCGGCGAGGGTGCCCGGTTCCTCGGTTATCCGGTTTACGACGCGGTGGTGAACTGGGACTACACGCACCCGAACGAGATCGCGCTGCCCACCGCCGGCCTGTTCACCGCGTGGCGGGTCGCCCCGAACGACCCGACGCGCTGGCTGTTCACCGTGCGCCGCAACGTGACCTACCACGACGGTTCAGCGTTCCGCGCCGACGACATCATCTGGAATCTGGACCGCGTCTACAACGACAAGTCACCGCAATACGATGCGCCGTCGGCGCCGACCGTGCGCGCGCCGGTTTCGATGCTTGACCAATATGAAAAGCTCGACGACGACACCATCGCGATCACCACGAAATATCCGTATGCGTTCTTCCCGCATGTGCTGACCCGTTTCATGATCGCCAGCCCGACGCAGTGGGAAAAGGTCGGCCGAAGCTGGCAGGCTTTCGCGAAGGCGCCCTCGGGCACCGGGCCGTTCCGCATCACCAAACATGTGCCAAATCAGTATGTCGAGATGTCCCGCTTCGAGGGCTATTGGAACCCGTCACGCATTCCCAAACTCGACAGCCTGGTGGTGTATCCGATGCCGGAGGTCACGACACGACTCGCCGCGCTGCGGTCCGGCCAGGTGGACTGGATCGAGGTCCCGCCGCCCGATGCCATTCCGTCCCTGAAGGCAGCCGGATTCCAGATCAGCCTGTGGCCCTATCCGCATACCTACCCCTACGTGCTGAAATGCACGCCCGATTCACCGTTTGCCGACCGACGGGTGCGGCAGGCGATCAACTATGCGATCGACCGCGAGGGGATGTGCCGCATGCTGAACGGCACGGCGAAACCGGCGGGCGGCTTCTATCCGGAGGACAGCCCGCTGTTCGGCAAGCCGGAGAACCGATACGATTTTGACCCGGAGCGCGCCAAGGCATTGCTGAAGGCCGCCGGATACGGACCGGATCGCCACGTCAAGGCGAAGATCATGATCTCGACGTTGGGTTCGGGGCAGATGGTGCCGATCCCGATGAACGAACTGTTGCAGCAGAACTTTCAGGCGGTCGGCATCGACATCGGCTTCGACGTGGTGGAATGGGGCACCATGATCGTCGCGATGCGCAGCGCGCCCGACGCGCCGCAGTCACACGGCGTGGACGGCGTCAACAACAGCCTGGGATACGTCGATCCGTCGACGATGTTCCGCTATTTCTGTTCCGACGCGTTTTCGCCGGTCAACCAGAACTGGGGTCATTTCAGCACGCCGGCGACCGACGATCTGCTGCGCCGGGCCATGCGGACGTTCGACGCGGAGCAGCAGACCGAACTCATCGCCCAGGCGCACGCGCTGGTCGTCGATGAGGCGCCGTGGCTGTTCATCGTGCACGATCTCAATCCGCGCGCGATGTCGCCGAAGGTGCGCGGGTTCCAGCCGGCGCAGTCCTGGTCTCAGGACTTTACGCACATCACGATGGTGAACCCGGCGTAGCGGCAGTCCGCCACCGAACGGCCAACACCTGCGACCGGTTCAGCGAGTGGGCTCGATCGGACGCACCCTGGCCCCGTCACCGACCTCGTCAGGAAGATTGAGCGCCACCCGATCGCCGACCTGAGCGCCCTCCGCGAGGCTCGCGCGCGTGCCGTCCGTCGTCGCAACCTTCACCGGCTGGAGATGTACCTGATTGTCGCCGTTCACGTTCGCGATGAACGTATTGGAGCCGCGCAGGATCAGCGCTGCGACCGGAATTTCCGGATAGGCGGTAACCGGCACGTGCAGGATCACGTAGGCGAAGGAGCCTGGCACCAGGAACCCCTCGCTGTTGTCCACATCCAGTTCGACGAACAGCGTGCGGGTGCGCGGATCAAGCTGGTCGGACGAACGGGCGATGCGTGCGCGGACGCGCCGGTCGGGGTTGGAGCCGTCGGTCACGTCTGCCATGTCGCCGACATGGACGAATGGCACGTCGCGCTGCTCGACATAGACATCGATGCGTAGCCGGCTCATGTCGGCGATGGTCATCACCGGCTGATTGCTGGTCTGATTGGTCACCGAACTTTGCACCAGCGCGCCCATATCGACGAAGCGCGCGGTCACCGTGCCGTCGAACGGCGCACGCAGCACCTCGTAGGACTTCATCACATCGAGCTGCGCGAGGTTCGACTGCGCCATGAGGAAGGCGGTGTTTGCCTGGTCCGCCGACTGCACCGACGTCCAGCCGCGCTGCACGAGGTCATGCTCGCGATCGGCATTCTTTTTCTTGTTCATCAGATCGCTCAACACGGCGTCGTACTGCCGATCCGTCTCGGCGAATTCCACTTCCGCCACGATCTGCCCGGCCTTCACGCGATCGCCGCGATCCACCGGGATCGATCGGATATAGCCGCTCACCTTGCCGTAGAGCGTCGCGGTCTGGTACGGCCGCGTGTCGCCGAGCAGGCTGATCAACCGTTCCTTTGGCCCTTGCGCGATCGTGGCGATCTGCACGGCCGGACCTTGCGCCACACCCTCCGCCATCGCGGCGCGCGATGCCACAAGCTGGGCGTCCTTCTGTTGCCACAGGTGCACGCCGCCGAATGCCGCGCCTGCCACCAGCAGTGGGCCGACAAGGTAGGGCAGCCACGAACCAAATCGACCGCGTCTAGCCATGCAGAGCATCCCCCGTCCCGTGCGAGCCCGCCGCCTCGGCCGCGAAGCGCGTGTCGAGGCTGTGCAGGGTCGGCGGCTTCCGCCGCAGCAGCGTATAGAAGATCGGCACGATGAACAGCGTGGAGATCGTCGCAACGATCAGGCCACCAATTACCGCGCGGCCGAGCGGCGCGTTCTGCTCGCCGGCCTCACCCAGCCCAAGCGCCATGGGCACCATGCCGATGATCATCGCCAAAGCCGTCATCAGCACCGGGCGCAGCCGGATGCGTCCCGCCTCGATCACCGCGCGCAGCGGCCCGACCTCCTCACGCGCGCGCAGGTCGTTGGCGAAGCTCACCACCAGGATCGAGTTGGACACCGAGATGCCGATCGACATGATCGCGCCCATCAGCGATTCGACGTTGATCGTGGTGTGCGACAGCGCCAGCATCCACATGATGCCGATCAACGCGCCGGGCACCGCCATCATGATGATGAACGGGTCCACCCAGGACTGGAACAGCACGACCAGCAGCGCGTACACCAGGATGACCGCCAGCACCATGCCGAGCGCCAGACTGCGGAACGAGCTCTGCATCACGTCGTTCTGTCCGAGGATCAGGATCTTGGTGGTGATCGGCATCCCCTTGCTGACTTCGTTGATCGCCTTTTGGATGTCGCCGGCGGTCGAGCCGAGATCGCGGCCGTCGATGTTGGCGGCGATGTCGATCTCGCGCTGCACGGTGTAGTGGTTGACCGATTCCAGGCTCGATTTGGGATAGACCGATGCGATGTCGCCCAGACGCATCACCGGCGAGGCCGGCAGCACGTTCGGCACCGCGCTGGCCAGCAGCGTGTCCGGTCGGCTGATCGGCGTGTGCAGGAGGTCCGAGACCGAATTGATCTGGTCGATCGGCGTCTGCACCGCGACCGAGTAGTTCACGTTGTTCTGCGGATTGAGGAAGAAGTTCGGCGACACCAGCACGCTCGATGAGAGCGAGGTGAGCACGTTGTTGGCGACGTCGCGCTGCGAGATGTTCAGTTTGGCCGCGCGCAGACGATCGACGTCCACCTGTAGTGTCGGGTAGTTCAGCACCTGCACCAGATGCGGATCGGCCACGCCGGGTATCTTGCGCATACGTTCAAGCAGTTGCCGTCCCAGTCCGGTCGCGCGCTCGAAGTTCACGTCCTGGATCTGCACGTCGATCGGCGCCGACAGGCCGAAGTTCATCACCTGGCTGACGATGTCCGCGGTCTGGAAATAGAAGATGCTGCCGGGGAACTGTTCAGGCAGTCTGGCGCGGATGGCGCGGATGTAGTCGTTCGACGGGTGGTGGTCGGGCTTCAGCGAGATCAGGATTTCCGCATCCATCGACCCGACATTGTCGCTTGGCACAAAGGCCAGATTGAACGCGGACGGCACCCCAACGGTATCGTTGATCGTGTCCATCTCGTTGGCCGGAATGATCTTGCGGATGCTGTCTTCAACCTGAAGCACGAGTTCCTCGGTCCGCTCGATGCGCGTGCCCGTCGGGGCGCGGTAGTGCAGCTTGATCAGCCCGACATCGGCGGTGGGGAAGAAGTCCAGACCGATGACCGTTGCGAGGCCGCCCGAGACGATGAACAGCAGACCGGCGCATGCCAGCACGAGCGCGCGCCGGCTCAGGGCGCCTTCCAGCAGCCTGCCGTAGGCGTCCCGGAACCGCCCGAAGCCACGATCGAATGCGCCGAAGAAGCCACGCGGCGGCCCGTGGTGCACCGCCTCGGAAGCAAGCAAAAGACGGGCAAAACTCGGCACCACGGTGAACGACAGCACGTAGGAGGCGAGCATGCAGAACACGACGGTGACGGCGAGCGGGATGAACAGGAAGCGGGCCACGCCGAACAGCAGCACGACCGGGAAGAACACGATGCAGATCGCCAGGGTGGCAACGGTCAGCGGCTGAATGACCTCCGCGCTGCCATCCATGATCGCGACCGTGAGCGGTTTGCCCAGCGATTGGTTGCGGTGAATGTTCTCGATCGTGACCGTGGCGTTGTCCACCAGCAGGCCGATCGCCAGGGCCAGTCCGCCGAGGGTCATCAGGTTGATCGTGTTGCCCGTCAGGAACAGCCCGATCAGGCCGGCGAAGATCGACAGCGGGATCGAGGCGGAGACGATCACCGTGTTTCGCCAGCTTCCCAGGAACACCAGGATCAGCACCGAGACCAGAATCGACGAGATGATCGCCTCGCGGATCACGTTCTGCACCGCGGCGCGCACGAACACCGACTGGTCGAAGTCGAGCTTCAGTTCCAGGCCGGCCGGCGCCGCCGCCTGGATCTCCGGCAGCGCGTCGCGTGCCGCGTCCACCACGGCAAGCGTGGAGGCATCGGCGTGCTTCAGGATCGCCAGATACACCGCGCGCTTGCCGTTGACGTGCACGACGTTGGTCTGGGTCGCGAAGCTGTCGCTAACATGCCCCACGTCGCCCAGGGTGACCGGCGCGTTGTTGAACACGCCGATCGGCAGCGCGTTGAACCGGTCCACCGTGGTCGGGCTCGAGTTCAGCTGCACGTTGTACTCGCGGTCGCCGAGGCGCGCGGTTCCCGCCGGGACGATGACGTTGGAGGCTTGCAGGGCGTTCACCACATCGACCGGCGAGAAGCCTTTTGCCTCCAGGCGGGACTGATCGAGATCGACGTTGATCTGCCGCTGCTTGCCGCCGAACGGTCCGGGGGTGGACAGGCCTGGGATGGTGAACAGCCGTATCCGGATGAAGTTAAGGCTGTAGTCGAAGATCTGCTGCTCGGTCAGTGTCTTGCTCGACAGGGTCATCTGCACGACGGGGACATTCGAGGCATTGAACTGGATGACGCCCGGCGGCTGCATGCCTGGCGGCGCGCCGCGCAGAATTGAGTTGTTCACCGAACTGATCTGGGCGATTGCGCCGCCGATATCGGTGCCGGGCTGGAAGTAGACCTTGAGGATGCCGATGCTGGGGATCGACTGCGATTCGATGCGCGAGATGCCGTTGACCGTGGTGGAGTAGGCGCGTTCGGAAATGAACACGACGCGCCGTTCCATGTCCTCGGTGGTCAGGCCGTTGTAGTTCCACACCACCAGAACCACGGGGATGTCGATCACCGGGAAGATGTCCACGATCATGCGGGTGACCGAGAGCGCGCCCAACAGCAGGATCAGCAGCGCAGCGATCGCCGATGTGTAAGGCCGTCGCAACGCAAGCTTCACCAAGCCGATCATCGCGGCTGCCCCTTTTCCGTCGCACATTCTCCCAGGTGTGGCCAATTTGCCATTCCCGTGAGGCGCTGCCAAGCGGGGTTTGCCGCGCGCGGGGGAAGTGCCAACGTGGCCGGACCAGACTGGAGGATACACTGTAATGGAGACGCATCAGATCGCCAATGCCGCGGCACTGCTGGTGAAGGCGCGCCGGGGCGGGCCATTGCTCGCCGATCTGCCGGTCGATGTGCGGCCGGCCAGCGTGACCGATGCGCATGCCATCCAGGACGCGGTCACCGCTGGATTGGGCAAGCCGGTGGGCGCCTTCAAGGCGATGGCGCCGGCCAACGGCGAGGCGACGCGGGGCATCATCTATGCAGATACGGTCCATGCGTCGCCCGCGCGAATCCCGGCAGCCGATGTGCCGCAATGCGGCGTGGAGGGCGAGGTCGCGTTCGTGTTCCGCCGCGATCTGCCGGCGCGGGCAACGCCCTATTCGCGCGATGAGGTCGCCGCCGCGGTGGATGCGTGCGCGGCGATCGAGGTCGTCACCAGCCGCTATCAGAACTCCGATGCGGTTTCAAATCTGGAGAAGCTTGCAGACAGCATCAGCAACGGCGCGTTCGTGCATGCCGCATCGCCGGCGGACTGGCGCGGACTGGAGCTTGGCAGGCTGCGGGTGACGCTGACGGTGAATGGCGCGCCGGTGCTGGAACAGGTGGGCGGGCATCCGACCGGCGATCCGCTTGGCGTCGCGGTGGTGCTGGCGAACATGATGCGCGAGAAGGACGGCGTGCGCGCCGGACAGTTCGTGACCTGCGGTTCGTGCACCGGCCTGCGGTATCTGCGGCCTGGCGATGTCTGCGGCGTGCGCTTCGAGGGGCTTGGCGCGGCGGAGGTGACTTTCACCCGCTGAGGGACCGCCGCCGGGTTTCCCTCTCCGCCCCTTGGGGGCGGAGAGGGTCAGGGTGAGGTGGGGAAACTCTTCCACCATGCGCAATGCGACCTTCCGTCGTTAACTTGCGTCACCTGATCCGCGCGGCGGCAGCCCCACCTCACCCCAACCCTCTCCGCACCGGGGCGGAGAGGGAGTCCACTTCACGCATTCACCAGCACGTTCGCCGGATCGGCGGTGATCTCGCCGCGCTCCACACGCATCACCACCTCGGTCAGCATGGCATGCGTTGGGGCCGGCACGCCCACTTCGGCGCCCTTCTCCGCGATGAACCCGTTCATGAACTCGATCTCGGTGCGGCGGCCTTTTGCCATGTCCTGCGCCATCGACGGCCGCTGCAGATCGCTGCGCGCCGCGGTGTTGCTGCCGGCCAGCATCAGCGCCTCGATTTCCTCCAGCGCCCCTCTGCTGCCTTCCGCGGCCCGCGCCAGCGTCTCCGGCTCCAGCGCGCCGATCTTGCCGAGTTTGAATCCAAGCGCCTGACCGACCCGCACCGACTCGCCGCCCAGCCGGATGCACACACGGCGGATCGCGTCATGGCTGTCGCGCGCATTGCCGCCCAATCCGGTCGCGGCGGACACGCCGTTGCGCATGCCGTTGACGCACAGCTTGGTCCAGCGATCGCCCCACAGATTGTCGGTGGCATGCGCGGTGTCCACGTCGTCCAGCATCTCGGCCAATTCCTCGACACGCCGCGTGATGCGACCGTGCGGCTCGCCGACATGAAACGACACGATGTCGCGGTTCTTCATCATGCTGCGGCGGACATGTCCGGGCTCGAACAGTTCCACGCCCACGCCGCCACCCACCACGCAGCCGACGGTGCGGCCCCAGCCGACGACGCCGGCAATGCGTTCCTCGTTGATGCAGTTCTGCGACGACACCACGTAGCCGCCCGGGGCGAGGTACTGGCGGATCAGCCGCGTCGCCCAGACCGTGTCGTACGACTTCACCGCGATGAAGGCGATGTCCACCGGTCGCTGCTTCGCCAGCTGTTGCGCATCGGTGACGTGCATCGCATCCACCTTGACGGTACGGTTCTCCGCCTCGGTCATGCCGTACAGGTGCATTCCGCCCGCGCGGATCGCCTCGACATGCGCGGGCCACGGATCGATCAGCGTCACGTCGTGGCCGCAGGCGGCGAGGTTCGCGCCGATATAGCCACCGATCGCGCCGGCGCCGACGAAGGCGATGCGTTTGCTCATGCCATCATGTCCCTTTTGGCGGTTTCCCTGCTGCGACTATTCGGCCGCGAGTGACAGCTCCGCTGCCGCAGCGCGCAGCCACACGGCGGTATCGTGGAACACCGCACCACCGCCCGGCGGACCGGGATCGTCGCTGGTCAGCGCATTGATGCCGATCCCGCCTTCAAACGCCTCGCTCGGCCAGATGCTTTCCGACACGAGCACGCCCGGCTGCAAACCATCGGCAACTCGCGCGTGGAGCACGACCTCGCCGCGCGCGTTGCCCAATCGCACCTTGCTCCCATCGGCGATGCAAAGCCGCGCCGCATCGTCCGCGTGCACCAGGACGGTCGGGCGGGATTCGCGCCTTCGCGAACTCGGCATTTCGGTGAAGCTGGTGTTGAGGAAGCTGCGCGCCGGCGCGGTGACCAGACGGAACGGCTGCTCCGGCGCCGTTTCGTCGATGCTGGTCATGTGATCCGGCAGCCGCGGCATGCAGGCATGGTCCGGCCCCAGCGTGGCCCAGTCGGGCGCGAAATGAAAGCGCCCGTCCGGTTGCGGAAAGCCGGTCAGGAAATGCGCGTCGTCAAACGGCATGGCGGCATCGACCCAGCGCTCGCGCAGCACCGTCGCGGCATCCGGCCAACCGGAGGCACGCAGCGTGGCATCGACGATCTGCATCGCGGTCATCTCGAACCCCGCATGCGCAGCACCCAGCCGCAGGGCGAGCCCTTGCAGCACTTCGTGGTTGGAGCGGCATTCGCCGGGCGGGTCGATCAGCTTCGGGCCGATCTGGATATGCGTGTGGCCGCCCGCTTGGTACAGATCGTCGTGCTCCATGAACATCGTCGCCGGCAGCACGATGTCAGCCCAGCGTGCCGTCTCGGTCATGAACTGCTCGTGCACGCAGACGAACAGGTCCTCGCGCGCGAAGCCGCGACGGACCCGGTTGCTGTCGGGGCACACCGTCAGCGGGTTTTGATTCTGGATGAGCAGCCCATGCACCGGCGGACCGTCGCGGAGTTCGGTCCGGTCGCCGGTCAGCACGCTGCCGATGCGGCTCATGTCCAGCACGCGGATCGTGGGATCGAGCGCATCCAGACCCTCGATCAGCGTCTTGTCCCAATGGTACATGCCGCGATTGGACCACAGCGCGCCGCCGCCTTCGTGCCGCCACGCGCCGGTCACCGTCGGCAGGCAACTGACGGCATGCATATTCGCCGCGCCGTTGCGCGAGCGGGCAAAACCGTAGCCGAGCCGGATGTAGCTGCGCGGCGTGCCGCAATACAGCCGGGCGAAGCTTTCGATGTCCTGCACAGGCAATCCGGTGATCGCCGCCGCCCACTCCGGCCCGCGCGACGCAAGATGCGCTTCCAACGCGTCGGGGCAGTCGGCGTAGCGTTCCATGTAGCCGCGGTCGGCGTGGCCGTCGCGGAAGGCCACATGCATGACCGCACACGCAAGCGCGCCGTCCGTGCCGGGACGCGGCGCGAGATGGACGTTGGCTACCGCCGCGGTGCCGCTGCGGTACGGATCCACCACCACAAGTTTCGCCCCGCGTTCCTTCCGGGCGCGGCTCACATGCGCCATCACGTTGACCTGCGTCGCGACCGGGTTGCCGCCCCAGATCACGATCAGATCGGAGCGCGCCATCTCGCGCGGGTCCGGTCCCCATGAGCGTCCGACGCCCGCCCACCAGCCAAGCTCGGGCAAGGACGTGCAAATGGTCAGCTTCTGGCGCGAGTAGCGCATGACATGGCGCAGCCGGTTGATGCCGTCGCGCTGCACCAGCCCCATCGTGCCGGCATAGTAATACGGCCACACCGCCTCGGCGCCATGCTTCGCCGCAATGTCGGCGAACGCGCCCGCCACACGGTCCAGCGCCTCGTCCCACGAAATCGCACGGAACTGCGTGGACCCCTTCGGCCCCGTGCGCATCAGCGGCTGCGTCAGCCGGTCCGGGTGGTGGATGCGTTCGGCATACCGGGAAACCTTGGCGCAGATCACGCCCGACGTGTAGCTGTTAGCCGCAGCGCCATGCACGGCGCCGATCCGTCGTCCGTCCAGCACCTCCACTTCGAGGGCGCAGGTGGACGGGCAGTCGTGCGGGCAGACCGAGGCAAGCACCTCGCGTTGCTGTGCGGGTTGGCGCATGATGGTATCAACCTAGCGCGGGCGGGGAAGCCTTGGCAAAGTGCCGACCCATAAAGGGCCCGACATATCAGTCCTGGGAGACATCGCATGCTGACCCGACGGAATTTGCTGGCCGCATCGGCCGCCACCGTTGCCGCGCCCGCGGTGCTGACCGGCGCGCACGCCGCCACGCCGAAGGGTGTCGCGGTGATGGCCAAGCAGATCGACGATATCGTCAGCTTCGACCCTGCGGAATTGTACGAGTTCACCAACGGCGAGGTGGACGCCAACTGCTACCGCAGGCTGATCCGCCCGAACCTGGATGATGCGACCAAAATCGAAGGAGACCTTGCGGAGAGCTGGACCGTCAGTGCCGATGGTCTGACCTTCACCTTCAAGCTTCGGCCCGATGCCAGGTTCGACTCCGGCAATCCGGTGACCGCCAATGATGCCGCGTTCAGCCTGCAGCGCGTGGTGAAGCTGAACAAGACGCCGGGCTTCATCGTCACGCAGTTCGGTTTCAAGCCGGACAACGTCGAGCAGATGATCCGCGCGCTCGACGACCACACGCTGGAGATGAAGCTGCCGGAGGCGCAGGCCACCAGCTTCGTGCTCTACTGCCTGTCGGCCAATGTCGGCAGCGTGGTTGACATGAAGACTGTCATGGCGAACCAGGCCAACGGCGACATGGGCAACGCCTGGCTCAAGAGCCGCACCGCCGGCGCGGGTCCTTACAAGCTGACCGAATGGTCGGCGAGCGATCACGTGATCATCGACATGAACCCGAACGCGGCGGAGAAGCCGCTGATGCGGCGCATCGTCATGCGCCATGTCGCCGATCCCTCGGCCCAGCTTCTGCTGCTGCAGAAGGGCGATGTCGATATCGCGCGCGAGCTTGGATCGGATCAGCTCAAATCGATTGCCGGCGCGAAGGACCTCACCATCGCATCGGCGTCGCAAGGGACCTCGATGTACTTGGCGATGAATCAGACGGTCCCGGAATTGCAAAAGGTATCAGTGCACCAGGCGATCAAGTGGGCGATCGACTACGAAGCGATTGCCAAGAACATCACGCCGGATACCTGGAGCGTGTGCCAGGCATTCCTGCCGGATGCGCTGCCTGGCGCACTGAAGAGCAACCCGTTCAAGAAGGACGTGGCGAAGGCGAAGCAGTTGCTGGCCGAGGCGGGGCTCGGCGGTGGCTTCGCGGTCAACATGGACTACATCTCGGCATCGCCGCACGCCGAGATTGCCCAGGCGCTTCAGGCAGATCTGGCGGCGGTCGGCATCAAGGTGACGCTGTTGCCGGGCGAGCAGAAGCAGGTGATCACCAAGACGCGGGCGCGCCAGCACCAACTTGCGCTGCTGTACTGGGGCACCGACTATTTCGATCCCAATTCGAACAGTCAGGCGTGGTGCGAGAACCCTGATGATTCCGATCAGAGCAAGCTGAAGATCCTCGCCTGGCGCAGTCATTTCGCGGACAAGGAGCTGACCGCCGAATTGCAGGCCGCCGTGCGCGAACTGGATCCCGAGAAGCGGATCGGGATGTACTACACGATCCAGCAGCAGTTCATGGACCGCGCGCCGTTCGCCATGCTGCTTCAGCGCAACGCGGTCGCGGTACTGGGCAAGGGTGTGTCGGGGTTCAAGGTCGGGCCGATGCCGGACTACACCCACTACTCGAAGATCGCCAAGGCGTGAATCCCCGGTTGCAGATGCTGGCGGGCAGTTTCGCCAGCATCCCGCTGACCTTGTTCGGGCTCATCCTTGTCACGTTCCTGATCGGGCGGGTGATGCCGATCGATCCGGTGATCGCGATCGCCGGCGATCATGCACCGCCCGACGTGATCGCCGCGGTGCGCGGGCAACTGGGACTCGACAAGCCGTTGTTCGTGCAGTTCTGGATCTATCTGGTAAACCTGTTGCACGGCGATCTCGGCCGCTCGGTGATGACCTCGCACCCGGTCACCGCGGATATCGCGCAGTTCTTTCCCGCGACCTTGGAACTGGCGACCACGGCGATGATCATCGCCATTGTCGTGGGCATTCCGCTCGGCGTGATCGCCGCCGAACGGCAGGGCTCGCGGTTCGATCATGTGGTGCGGGTGGTGAGCCTGGCGGGCCAGTCGGTGCCGGTGTTCGTGCTTGGCCTGCTGTGCCTGCTGGTGTTCTACGTGAAGCTCGGCATCGCGCCCGGCACCGGCCAGCTCGACGTGGCATATGAGGGCCTGGTGCCGCGCATCACAGGAATGCTGGTGCTGGACTCGGCGATCGCCGGCGACTGGGATTCGTTCTGGGACGCGCTCGCGCATCTGGCGCAGCCGGCGCTGGTGCTGGCGTATTTCTCCATGGCCTACATCACGCGCATGACGCGCGCGTTCATGATCGAATTGCTGGCCGGCGAATACATCATCACGGCGCGCGCCAAGGGATTGTCGGCGTCGCGCATCCTGTGGCGGCACGCATTCGGCAACATCGCCGTCCGGCTGGTGACCGTGCTGGCGCTGGCCTATGCCGGATTGCTGGAGGGGGCGGTGATCACCGAGACCGTGTTCTCCTGGCCAGGCCTGGGGCTTTATCTGACGGTGTCGCTGTTGAACGCGGACATGAATGCGGTGCTTGGGGCCACGCTTGTGGTCGGGCTGGTGTATCTCGTGCTGAATCTGCTGGCCGACGTGCTGTACCGGCTGCTGGACCCGCGCGTCGCATGAGCGGCGTGCTGTCGCGCGAATGGCTGTTGAGCGAGACGCCGGCATCGCGTGCGCATGCGGCCTGGGTGCGGCGCTATCGCGGCTGGCTGCAGTTCCGCACCAACGGTCTTGCGATGGTCGGCTTGGTGACGGTGGCGATCATGATCGTCGCCTCACTCGCGGCGCCGTTGCTGGCGTTGCAGAATCCGAGCGCGCAGGACCTCGCGGGACGTCTGGCGCCGCCATCGGCCGCGCACTGGTTCGGCACCGACGAACTGGGGCGCGACATCTATTCCCGTATCCTGTACGGGGGACGCGTTACGCTGGGGATGGTGGTGTCTGTCGTGCTGCTGGTGGCCCCGCTCGGGCTCGCGGTGGGCAGCGTCGCGGGTTATCTGGGCGGGATGGCGGACCGTGTGCTGATGCGCGTGACCGACGTGTTCCTGGCATTTCCGCGCCTCGTGCTGGCGCTTGCGTTCGTCGCGGCGCTGAAGCCCGGGATCACCAGTGCGATCATCGCGATCGCGCTCACTGCATGGCCACCCTATGCGCGGCTGGCGCGGGCGGACACGCTGACCGTGCGCGGCAGCGACTTCATCGCGGCGGTCCGGCTGGCGGGCGCGGGGAGCGGGCGCATCATCCTGCGCCACATCGTGCCGCTGTGTCTGTCCAGCGTCATCGTGCGGGTGACGCTCGACATGAGCGGCATTATCCTGACCGCGGCGGCACTTGGTTTTCTCGGCATGGGCGCGCAGCCGCCGATGCCGGAATGGGGCACCATGATTGCATCGTCGCGGGCGTTCATCCTGGATCAGTGGTGGGTGCCGACGATCCCCGGAGTGGCGATCTTCGTTGCGTCGCTGGCTTTCAACCTGCTGGGGGATGGGATGCGGGATGTGCTCGATCCGCGGCAGCGATAGAAGAAAGATTCACCACAAAGCATGCGTGGGCATGCTTTGTGGTAAATTCTACTTAGCTTCATGTGCAGGCAAGTAATGCTGGTCGAAATCCGCAACCTGCGCATCCAGTTCCCCACCGCCTCCGGCTTTTCCGACGCTGTGCGCAATGTCTCCCTGACGCTTGGCCAGGAGAAGCTCGGCATCGTCGGCGAATCCGGCTCCGGCAAGTCGCTGACCGCGCGTTCGATCCTGCGCCTGCTGCCGTCAAACGCGATCACCACCGCGGACAAACTCGAGTTCGACGGCATCGACATCCTGCATGCCGATGAAGCCGCGCTGCGTCGTATCCGAGGCGCGCGTGCCGGGCTGATCCTGCAGGACCCGAAGTTCTCGCTGAACCCGGTGATGACCGCCGGCGCACAGATCGCGGAAGCCTGGCGCGTGCATCGAGGCGGCAGCCGCAAGCTTGCCGACCGTGCGGCGATCGACCTGCTGGCGCAGGTGCAGATCCGCGACCCCACACATGTCGCGCAAGCCTATCCGCACGAACTGTCCGGCGGCATGGGACAGCGCGTGATGATCGCGATGATGCTGGCGCCCGATCCGGAACTGCTGATCGCCGATGAACCGACGAGCGCGCTCGACGCCACGGTGCAGGCGGAGATCCTGCGCCTGATCGAGGACCTCGTGTCGCGCCGAGGGATGGGGTTGATCCTGATCAGCCACGATCTGCCGCTGGTTTCGCATTTCTGCGACCGCGTCGCGGTGATGTATGCAGGGCGCGTCGTGGAGGAGGTGGCGGCGGCGGACCTGATGCATGCGCGGCATCCCTATACGCGCGGCCTGCTGGAATGTCTGCCGACGCTCAGCCACAAGAAGCCGCGCCTCATCGTGATGCAGCGTGACCCGTCATGGCTGGAGCAATGATCGAGGTCGATGGACTTTCGGTGCGCTTCGGCAAGACCGAGGCGGTGAAGTCCCTTTCGTTCGACGTGCAGCGCGGCGAAAGTTTTGGAATTGTCGGCGAATCCGGTTCCGGCAAATCGACCGTGCTGCGGGCCCTGTCCGGGCTCAATCCGGATTGGACCGGCAGGATGTCGGTGGACGGTAAGCCGCTGGCGCCGCGTCGCTCGAAGGACTTCTACCGCCGCGTGCAGATGGTGTTTCAGGACCCGTACGGATCGCTGCATCCGCGCCAGACGGTGGACCGGCTGCTGAGCGAACCGCTGCTGGTGCATGGCATGGACAACGTCGAACGGCGGATCATGCGTGGCCTGAACGAAGTGGCGCTGCCGGATTCGATCCGCTTCCGCTACCCCCACCAGCTTTCCGGCGGACAGCGCCAGCGCGTGGCAATCGCGCGCGCACTGATGGCGGAACCGCAGGTGCTGCTGCTCGATGAGCCGACCAGCGCGCTGGATGTTTCGGTGCAAGCCGAGGTGTTGAATTTGCTGTCGGATCTGCAGCAGGCGCATCAACTTACCTATGTGCTGGTCAGTCACAATCTGGCGGTGGTCGCGCATCTGTGCGGACGGATCGGCGTGATGCAGGCCGGCGAGCTGGTCGAGTTGTTGTCAGCCGACGATCTGCGCGCCGGCCGCACGCACCATCCGCACACCGCGGCGCTGCGTGAACTGAGTATCGAACTGGAAGAACCGGAAACCACGGGGGAAAATCCATGACCGACGATTGGCGGCGCACGCACGACTGGGGCGCGCTGACGCGTGCGGAGATCGCCGCTGCGCGCGATGCCGGTGCATTGCCGGTGCTGACCGTCGGTTCGGTGGAGCAGCATTCGGATCATCTGCCGGTCGATACCGACACGTTGTCGGCGTATCGCATCACGCTGGCCGCGGCCGAACGCTGCCCGGCCCCGCATGTGCTGGTGTTGCCGCCGCCGTCGTTTGGTTTTTCTCCGCATCATCGCGCCTGGGCGGGCACGATCACGCTGTCGCTGGAGACGTTCATCGGCTTGGTGACCGATGTGGCCGAGAGCCTGCACCGTACCGGATTCAAACGGCTGCTGATTGTCAATGGCCATGGCGGCAATCAGGGTCCGCTGATGTCCACGTGCACCGCGCTGGCAAGTCGTGGGTTGGAGGTGGGCTACGTGAACTACATGTCGCCGGGGCAGAAGCAATGGCTGGAGGTGCTGCCCGGCGCGCTGCGCGGCGTCGGCCATGCATGTGCCTATGAAACCGCCCTGCAGCTTGCACTGCGTCCGGCGGATGCAGCGGATCGCATCGCCGCGCGCATCGGCAGCCTGCCACCGCGGCTACAGCCTTCCTACGTTGCAGGCAATGCGCCTGACCCGCTGCGTCCCGCGGGGGCTTTCTGGGCATCGATCTTTGCCGCCGGCGATGTGGGCTACGTCGGCGATCCGGCGGTCGCGACGAAAGCCGCGGGCGAGGCGCTGGTCGAAGCCACCGTTCCGGCGCTGGCGCAGTTCTTCGCGGATTTTGCCGGTGCGCAGTTGCGGGTGGGGGCGTAGGTCTACGGCGCGCAAACGCCAGTGCGGCATGCAAAGTACGTCATGGCCGGGGTTTGACCCGGCCATCTGGTCCGGCAGGATGCTGCGAGGGTTCCGCTGCGTGCGCGGGGAGTGCCGCAATGACCGCGTCGGCGGGCATCTGCTCTACGCGTCCAGTTCGTGCCCCGTAGGTTCGATATGCGGCGTATGGTTCCTGTCCTGGCGCAGGTGCGACAACTGATAATACATCTGCCGCCGCGCGCGGTTCTGGTTGCCGAGTGGGCGGTGCTCGGCAAGACAATGCCATGGATTGAGTGACAGCACTTTGGCGAAGGCCGTATGGGCGGGCGTGTCGATCTGTTGCCTCGGGATGTGCACCGTTGCCACCGGAATGAACGGCGACAGCTTTTCCGGCCAGCGCACCGATGCATTCTCGATCGGCATCCGATGCGGATCGGTCTGCACCTGGACCAGGAGATCGAAGTCCGCGTCCTGCCGCGCCAGCGTCGCTGCCAGATTGTCGTGCAGATAATTTGTCGGCACGCGGCCGAACGGAACGCCGGGAATACGGGTTATCACCTTCGAGCGGGGAGCGAACGAGTACATCATCGCCTGACCCTCGCCGAGAAGGTATGGCACACAGCTCCAGTAGCGGGTGGCCAGCGGATTGTACAGCGTCTCGTTCCACAGACCCTGCATGAAAAAATCAAGCAGGTGAGAATTGAACGGGTTCAGGAAATAGAACACCGGCATTGCGCGAAAGCTCCACCACTGCAGCTTGGCGTTCTCGCGCGTGTTTGGTGTGACAAAACTCGGTGTGGAGACGGTCAGGAAATCCTGGGTGAACTTCTCGTCCTCCATGAGCTTCGGCCCAGGCACATCCATCAGCTTCATCGTCATGCTGCCGAAGCCGACATCGTCGATGTCCGGCGGCAGGTTGGGGCCCGGTCCGGAGAAGCGGACAAAAGCCGGGAACGACCGCGGCGTGGCGAACACCCCGTGCCGCAGGTGTACGGGCAGTCCGTCGCGGATGATGACCTCGGCGCGCACGATGCCATGGGTCTTGGTATTGCCGCCGCGCTCAAAGGTGCCGGGGCGATAGGCGCGCTGCATGTAATCGCCGAATGCCGCCGTGATCGAGGCAAGGCTTTCCGGCTCATCCGGATAGACGCGCTCCTGGGCGGGCCCGAGCCCTTCGTTCGGGCGCTTGCGGTTGATCAGGTATTGCAGCAGCGCCGCGACCGGTTCGCGGAACGCCCAATTGAATCCGCGACGGAAAAACGGTTCGAGGCGGCGTTCGAAGCGCAACCCGGCTTCGAGCGCGCGATGCAGCGCCAGCAGCAGGTTCTCCCGCAGCCCGACTGGCGGCGGGTAGGGAACGACTGCGTAACCCTTGCTATCCGGCATCGTGTGGTTCACCCCATGGGCCGATTCGGTGCGCCCCCGTCATACCAGCAGGGCGAGAGCGTCGCGACGCACACCGCGGCCTTGAACCGGCCAGCGACGATAGGGCGTGTTGGCCCCTATTGGAGATGATCGAGCGCGATCCGGTGAGCGCGGAGCGAGTGTTGTGGCACAGGCAATGAAGTTGGCGACAGGTCGTGACTCACCGTTTCCGAGCCGTCATGGCTAGGGCGTGACCCGGCCGTCCCTCGGGGCGACGTGCTGGACGAGATGGCCGGGTCAATGCCCGGCCATGGCGGTTCTTGTCCATGCGCTGCTGTGGCTCCTGAATACTTGCACAATGCAAATGTCAGGTCCCGATGCCACCCAGCGCCAGGTACTTGATCTCCAGGTAATCCTCGATCCCGTACTTGGATCCCTCGCGCCCCAGCCCCGATGACTTCATGCCGCCGAATGGCGCCACCTCGGTCGAGATGATCCCCTCGTTGATCCCGATAATCCCATATTCCAGCGCCTCGGCCACGCGGAAGACGCGCCCCACGTCGCGCGAGTAGAAATACGACGCCAGCCCGAATTCGGTGTCGTTGGCCAGCTTGATCGCCTCCGCCTCGGTCTTGAAGCGGAACAGCGGCGCTACCGGACCGAACGTCTCCTCGCGGAAGATCATCGCATCGTTCGGCACATTCGCCAGGATCGTGGGCTCGAAGAACGTGCCGCCCAGCTTGTGACGATGCCCGCCCGTCACCACGTTCGCGCCCCGCTTCAGCGCATCGGCGATGTGCTCCTCCACCTTCTTCACTGCATCGGGGTTGATCAGCGGCCCCTGGCTGACGCCCGGTTCCATGCCGTTGCCGACCTTCATCGCCTCCACCGCGGTCTTCAATTTGGCAGCGAATGCGTCGTACACCCCGTCCTGCACCAGGATGCGGTTGGCGCAGACGCAGGTCTGCCCGGTGTTGCGGTACTTGCTGGCCATCGCGCCGGCCACCGCGGCATCCAGATCGGCATCGTCGAACACGATGAACGGCGCGTTGCCGCCGAGTTCCATGCTGGTCTTCTTGATGGTCGGCGCGCACTGCGCCAGCAGCTTGGCGCCTACCTCGGTCGAGCCGGTGAAGGTCAGCTTGCGCACCAGCGGGTTGGAGGTCAGTTCGGCGCCGGTCTCGCCCGATGGTCCGGTGATGACGTTGCACACACCCGGCGGCATGCCGGCACGTTCCGCCAGCGCTGCCAGCGCCAGCGCTGAGAACGGCGTCTGACTGGCGGGCCGGATCACCCCTGTGCAGCCCGCGGCCCAGCCAGGGCCGGCCTTGCGGGTGATCATCGCGGCGGGAAAATTCCACGGCGTGATCGCGGCGAACACGCCGATCGGCTCCTTCAGCACCAGGATGCGCCGGCCCTTCGCGTTCTGCGGGATCGTGTCGCCGTAGATGCGCTTGCCCTCCTCGGCGAACCACTCGATGAAGCTCGCGGCGTAGGCGATCTCGCCCTTGCTCTCGGACAGCGGCTTGCCCTGCTCGGCAGTCATGATCACCGCCAGGTCGTCGGCGTTCTCAAGCATCAGGTCGTTCAGCTTGCGCAGGATCGCCGCGCGGTCCTTCGCCAGCATGGCGCGCCAGTTGCCCTGCGCGCGATGTGCCGCCTCGATGGCGCGGCGGGTCTCGGCGGCGCCGAGGGCTGGGACCTCGCCGATCGCCTCGCCGGTGGCCGGGTTCTTCACCACGATCGTCCGGCCGCTATCGGCCTGCACCCACTTGCCGTCGATGCAGTTGGCCTGGCGGAACAGGGTCGGGTCCCTGAGGGGCAGCGGCGATGTCGGGTTCAGCATGGCGAATTCCTCCTTGGCTGGATTTACCCGGAAGATAGGACGGCACGGGCAGAGTGTCAGGGTGGGGCTTGCAATCGCCTCTGATTGTAGCTACATTCTGATGGTGGCGGCGTGGAATTCGAATGGGACGAGGCGAAGCGGATCGGCAATCTGCGCAAACATGGCGTGGATTTCGTTGCGCGTCTTGAACTTCGATTGGGAATCGGCGCCACGAGTTCGAGGACATTCGACGGCACAACTACGGCGAGCCGCGGGTTGCTCGCACTGGGCAAGATTGGCGAGCGATTGCATATGCTGATCTATACAGATTCGATTGGGCCGTATGCGGGTGATCAGTCTGCGCGGGCGAGAGGAGGAAATGGCCGTCTATGCAAAAACGACGTCTGTTCGTCCGACGCGCTGAAGAAGATGTGGCATCCAACGCGGCATCGACGCCGATCCCGATACCCGGAACGTGACCGAAAAGGATTGGGCGCGGCTGCGCCCGACTGCGCGAAGTCGAACCAGGGATTGTCGCCGATTATATCCGTCGCACCCGTGGGAAGCAACAAAGCCCACCAAGGTCCTGGTCTCGCTTCGCCTGGAACGCGACGTGGTCGAGCGTCTGCGCGCCTCCGGACGCGGCTGGCAGAGCCGGGCAAATGACCTGCTGCGCAAGGCGGTATTGGGCTCCTGAACGCGGTTATCCGCGGATCGCCTCGGCCACGTCCTGCGAACCGTCCCAGATCATCGACACCGCCACGTAGAGCACGATCAGCAGGCCAGCCCAGGCGATCCAGCGCTGCCGCTCCAGCACCTTTGCAAGAAGATTCGCCGCCACCCCCATCAGCACCACCGACAACAGCAGTCCCAGCATCAGGATCCACGTGCTGCCGTTGGCCACGCCCGCGACCGCCAGCACGTTGTCGAGGCTCATCGACACATCGGCCAGGATGATCTGAAGCATCGCCTGGCTCAGCGTCTTGGGCCTTGCCTCGCCGGCGGCCCCGCTCACGTGGGGGCGGCGCAGTTCGCGGAACATCTTCCAGCACACCCACAGCAGCAGCAGCCCCCCGGCGAGCAGCAACCCGATGATGGCCAGCAGTTGCAGCGCGATTGCGCCCAGCGCGATGCGGATCACGGTTGCGCCGACGATGCCCAGCAGGATTGCGGGGCGCTTCTGCCGGTCGGGCAGCCCGGCGACAGCCAGCCCGACGACGATGGCGTTATCGCCCGCCAGGGTGATGTCGATCAGGACCACCTGTGCCAGGGCCACAAGGTCGTGGGTCAGCGCGATCTGATCCATTCGGTGTCGCCCTCGGTGTGTTTCGCGGCCGGCACTTGTCATGCACCAGTGCGACGGTCTAGCTGGCCTTCCACCAGGACGGGTCAGGGCAGCGATGGTTCCCCGTTACACGAGGCCGCAGATGGAAGCCATCTGGGCTCCGGCCAACCGCTTTCGCATATGGTTCGAGATCGAGGCGCTGGCAGCCGAGGCGATGGCCGAGGTCGGCACCATTCCCGCCGGCGCCGCCCGCAACATCCGTGAGAAGGGCGGCGCCAGGGTCAGGGCCATCAGCCCGGCGGACATCGAGCGGATCGACGCCATCGAGCGCGAAACGCGGCACGATGTGATCGCCTTCCTGACCTGGCTCGGCGAGGCGATCGGTGAGGACAGCCGTTTCGTCCATCAGGGCCTGACCAGCTCCGATGTGCTGGACACCTGCCTGTCGGTGCAACTCACCCAGGCGGCCGACCTGCTCCTCGCCGACCTCGATGCGGTCCTGGAAGCGCTGAAGGCGCGCGCGTTCGAGCACAAATTCACCCTGACCATCGGGCGCAGCCACGGCATCCATGCCGAGCCGACCACGTTCGGCCTGAAGCTGGCCGGCTATTACGCCGAATTCGCGCGCAACCGCACGCGTTTGCAGGTCGCGCGGGCCGAGATCGCGGTTGCGGCGATATCGGGCGCGGTCGGCACCTTCGCCCATGTCGATCCGCGCGTGGAGGAATACGTGGCGGCGAGGCTCGGACTGACGCCGGAGCCGCTGTCCACCCAGGTGATCCCACGCGACCGCCACGCGGTGTACTTCGCAACGCTCGCGGTGATCGCGTCGGGCATCGAGCGGCTGGCGACGGAAGTACGGCATCTTCAGCGCAGCGAGGTACGCGAGGCGGAGGAGTTCTTCCACCCGGGCCAGAAGGGCTCGTCCGCCATGCCGCACAAGCGCAATCCGGTGCTGAGCGAGAACCTGACCGGGCTCGCCCGGCTGGTGCGCGCGGCCGTCGTGCCGGCGTTGGAGAACGTGGCGCTGTGGCACGAACGCGACATCAGCCACTCCAGCGTCGAACGGGTGATCGCACCGGATGCCACGCTGGCGCTGGATTTCGCGCTGATGCGGCTGGCCGGCATGATGCAGCGGCTGGTGGTGTATCCGGAACGGATGGCGGCGAACCTGGAAAGCCTCGGCGGCGTGGTGCATTCCGGCGAGGTGCTGCTGGCGCTGACGCGCGCTGGGATTTCGCGCGAGGACGCCTATGCCATCGTGCAGCGCAACGCGATGGCGACGTGGCAGAAGCTGGGTACGCCGGAGGGGCGCAGCTTCCGCGCCAACCTGTTGGCGGACCCGGAGGTCGCACGCTCGGTGTCGCAGGCGGAGCTGGATGCGGCGATGGATCCGAAAATGCACACCCGCGCGGTGGATCGGATCTTCGAGCGGGTGTTCCGCGACGTTGGGGGGCGCAGGTGATCAACCGGACGACGCCGATGGCGGCGGCCATGATACGTGGCGTTGCCGCGGCCTGTCTGGGCCTGATGGTGCTGACCGGCGCCGCGCAAGCGGTCACGCTGCGCATCGGCCTCAACGAGGATCCCGACGCACTGGATCCCGCGCGCGGCGGCAGCTTTGTCGGCCGCGTGGTATTCGCCTCGGTGTGCGACAAGCTCATCGACATCGACGCGGGGAACAACTTCGTGCCGCAACTGGCCACGGCGTGGAACTGGTCGCCCGACAACCTCGCCCTGACGGTGACCCTGCGTGACGGCGTGAAGTTCCATGACGGACAGGCGCTGGACGCCGATGCGGTGAAGGCGAACCTGGAACGCTACCGCACAGCACCGGAAAGCCTGCGCAAGGGCGAGCTGAAGCCGGTCGCCTCGGTCGAGGTGGTCGATCCGCAGACGGTGCGGCTGCACCTCGCGCAGCCCTATGCGCCGTTGGTGGCCGTCCTTGCGGACCGCGTCGGCATGATGATCTCGCCCAAGGCGCTCGGACGCGACGTGACGCCTGACCTGCCGTGCGCCGGACCGTTCAGGCTGACCGAACGCGTCGCGCAGGACCGCATCGTGGTCGATCGCTTCCCGGGTTACTGGAACGCCGATGCGGTCAAGCTGGATCGCATCGTGTATCAGCCGATCCCCGATACCACCGTGCGGCTGGTGAACCTCCAGGCCGGGCAGCTCGACATGGTCGAGCGGCTGGGACCGACCGACGTGGCGGCGGTGAAGCGGAACCCGAAGCTGAAGCTGATCAGCGAGACCGCGCTTGCCTACTATACGCTGGGCATCAACCTCGCGGCGGACACGCCCCTGAAGGATCCGCGGGTGCGCGAGGCGCTGGAGGCGGCGCTCGACCGCACCGTGATCAATCAGGTGGTGATGGACGGTCAGTTCATCCCGTCCAACCAGTTCGAGGCGCCGAAAAGCCGCTACTGGGACCCCGATCATCCGGTGCCGCCGCGCGATCTGGCGAAGGCCAAGGCACTGCTGAGGCAGGCGGGCGTGGAGCGCCCGAGCTTCGGTTTGACGATCGGCAACAGCCCCGTCGAACAGCAGGTCGGCCAGGTGATCCAGTCGCTGGCAAGTGAGGCCGGTTTTGACGTGAAGCTGCACGCGATGGAGGCGAATGCCCTGGTCGCGGCGGGCAAGGCCGGGGATTACAACGCGATGGTGGTGATCTGGAGCGGTCGCCCGGATCCGGACGGCAATGTCGCGATCTGGCTCGCCTGCGACGGCTTCCTGAACTGGGGCAAATACTGCAATCCGAAATTCGACGATCTGCTGGCACGTGCGCGCGGCGTCACCGACGTGGCGCAGCGGCAGGCGCTGTACCGACAGGTCGTCGATGTCTATCTCGCCGACCGCCCGCACATCGTGCTGTATCATGCCAAGTGGCTGTGGGCGCTGTCGGACAAGGTGTCGGGTTTTTCCCCGACGCCGGACGGGATGATCCGCCCGCAGGGGATCGTGATCGCACCATGACACCCGCCGCCATGACAGCAAACATCGACGGCGACCGGCTGCTCGGCGACCTTCGCGCGCTCGCCAGGATTGGAGCGTACAAGACCGGCGTGCATCGGCCCACCTACTCGCCCGATGATGTCGCATCGCGTCACTGGCTTGCGGCGCGCATGACCGAGGCCGGCCTCGATCCGGAAATCGACGGCATCGGCAACGTGATCGGACGCGCGCGCGGCGCGGGGCCGCATCTGCTGCTCGGCAGTCATGTCGAGACGCAGCCGCACGCCGGCTGGCTGGACGGCGCGCTGGGCGTGATCTACGGCCTGGAGGTCGCACGCACGCTCGGCCACGGCATCGATGTCGCGGCATGGGCTGACGAAGAAGGCCATTTCGGTTCGTTCATCGGCAGCCGTTCGTTCTGCGGTCTGTTTCCCGACGCCGAGATCGACACGTGCCGTAACCGCGATGGCACGACGTTGCGCGAGGCGCTGCAACAGGCCGGATTTGCCGGCCGTCCGCGCGCTGAGGTCGATGCCGCGCGCTATCGCGGCTATCTGGAGGCGCACATCGAACAGGGCGCCGAACTGGAGGATTCCGGGCGGCGCATCGGCATCGTCACCGCCATCGTCGGCAGCCATCGCTTCCGCATCGTGTTCGAGGGTGTGCAGAACCATGCCGGCACCACACGCATGGCGATCCGCAAGGATGCCGGCGTCGCGCTGGTGCATTTGGCCTCTGCGATCTATCAGCGGTTTCCCGAGGTTGCGGGGCCGCGCACCGTCTGGACGACGGGGCGGATCACACTCGATCCCGGCGCGCCAAGCATCGTGCCTGGCCGAGCCGAAATGCTGTTCCAGTTCCGCGACACCGATCCCGCGCTGCTGGCAACGCTCGACCGGGAACTGGAAACGCTGGTCGCCCAGGCGACGCGCGGACCATGCACCGTGACGATCGCCGAGCGCGGTCAGTCCGTGCCGCAGGCGATGGACGCGGGCTTTCAGGATGCGCTGGAGCGTGCCGCCGAACGTCATGCGCCGGGACTGCATGTGCGCATGCCGAGCGGCGCCGGCCATGACGCGCAGGTGCTGGCGGAGCGGATGAAGTCGGCGATGCTGTTCGTGCCTTCGATCGGCGGCATCAGCCACCACTACGCGGAGAATACCAAGGACGCGGACATCGTGCTCGGCTGCCAGGTGTTGGCCGACGCGGCAGCGGAGATTCTGGCGCCTTCGGATTGACGCGACGGCGGCTCGACTGCAACGCTGCATCGGCAGCCGCGTAAAGCAGCGCGTCCGGGGAGGAAGAAACCACATGGCCCAGACCATCGAGGGGTTTGTCGGCACGTCCATGGACGATGCCCGGCTGAGCCCGCTGCACTACCGCGTCTTTGCGCTGATCTCGGCCGGCTATTTCTTCGACGTCGCCGATTACGTGATCCTGGGCGCGCTGATCCCGGACATGGTGCGCAGCGGCTTTGCCACTCCGGCGCAGATCGCCACCGTGGCAAGCGCCACCCTGTTCGGCCTGTTCATCGGCACCGTGGTGCAGGGCGAGTTCACCGACCGGTTCGGCCGCAAGACGGTCTATCAGTTCAACCTGCTGCTCTACGGCATCGCGACGATCGCAGCGGCGTTCTCGCCGAACTACATCTGGCTCGCGGCACTGCGTTTCATCGCCGGGATCGGTCTGGGCGCGGAGCAGCCGCTGTGCTTTGCCTACGCCGGCGAATACGCGCCGAAGAACATCCGTGGGCGTTTCATCGCCGGCGTGCAACTGATCGGCGGCGCATTCTCCTGGCCATTGTCAACACTGTTCGCGCTCGCCTTCCGTGACACGCTGGGCTGGCGCGGCTGCTGGATCGTGATCGGCGTGTGCGCGCTGATCGTGTTCCTGTTCCGCTTCTCGTTGCCGGAATCGCCGCGCTGGCTCGCGACGCATGGCCAGGGCGCCCGCGCGCTGGACCTGCTCGAGCGGATGGGCATCAAGCGACCACCCGGCGAGACGCTGACCACCGATGCCGCGAGCAACACGCACAGCGACCCGATCGCCGTGGTGTTCCGCCACTATCGCGGCCGGCTGATCGCGGCGATGGTCTGCTTCGTCGCGTTCTTCGGCGTCGCGCTGGGGCTTGGCACGTGGCTGCCGAACATGATGGCCGACCGCGGCATGACGATCACCAAGTCGCTGACCTATACCTTCGGCATGACGTTGGCGTTTCCCTGCGCTAGCCTGTTCATGATGTTTGCGCTGGAGAAGTTCGGCCGGAAGAAGACGTCGATCACCGCGTTCGCGCTGGCCGGCCTGTTCGCGGTGGCCTTCGTCAACGCCGGGACCGATACGATGCTGCTGGCAGTGGGCTTCTGCATGATCTTCTTCATCCAGTTGGCCGGCAATTCCATGCAGATCTTTGCCTCCGAGGTGTTTCCGACCAACGCTCGCGCCTCCGGGTTTGGCATGGCGCAGGGTGCCGGCCGGTTGGGCACCGCCTTTATCATCCCCGCCATCCTCTGGATTCAGACCGGCTACGGCACGGACGCGGTGTTCATCTGCGTCGCCATCGTGCTGGTGATCGCCGCCGCGACCGTCAACCTGATCGGCCCGGAGTCACGCGGCGTTCCGCTGGACGTGTTGGCGCCGCCCGAGGGGTGATTGAATTTAGCCGCACTTCGCCAGACATCGACGCCTGGAGATACAAGCTGCTCGTATATCAGCCAGGAGGTCATGCATGCAGGTAAGCAAGTGGGGCAATAGTCTGGCCGTCCGCCCGTGTTGGTGCGACCCCTCCCCCAACCCCCTCCCGCAAGGGGAGGGGAGTATGGTTTTGGGGCTGTCCGGTTTCGGCTACACGATGTCCCAGCGCACCATCATCGCGTGGTCTTCGTGCACCACGTTGTGGCAGTGCATCACGTAACGTCCCTTCATGTCCCTGAAGCGCATGAAGACGCGCACTTCCTCGTTGGTGTTGAGTTCGATCACGTCCTTGCGGGCGTAATCGACGCTGGCGTTGTTCTGAACGTTCGGCCGTACCGCCACGCCGTTGCGCGACAGCACGCGATGTTCCTCGAAGTGGATGTGCACCGGGTGCCGCCAGCTGCCGCCGGGGTTCTGTATGACCCAGACCTCTTCGGATTCCTGCGGAATGGCGGCATTCACCACGTTCTCGTCGAAGAAATTGCCGTTGACCTGCCAGCCGCCATTGCCGCGTTCGAACCGCCAGGTGCGGGTCTTTGCCTTCGCGGCACGTGCCACCAGCGCGCCGAAATCGGCATCCGGCAGCGTGCGCATGAGAAGCGGCGCGGCCGCGGGATCGACGCTGTGATCCGGCGCCGACGCACCGACGTTGATCTGAATGATCGGTGTGCCGGGGCTGAGGACCGACCCCGTCGGCCCGCGTCCGTTGACCTGCTCGAGCCGGTTGACGAGGTAGAGGCGCGACGCCTTGATCTTGCTGAAGTCGACGATGATATCGACCCGCTCGGCCACGGCCACACGCACGCTGCTGACCTGGATCGCCTGCGGCAGCAGGTTGCCGTCGCTGGAGATCTGCCAGAACGGGATGTAATTCGTGCCGTCGAATAGCGCGAACTCATACCAGCGTGATGGACCGGGAACATAAAACCGAAAACGATAGCGGCGCTTGTCAACGTCGAGGAAGGGCTGAATCGCACCATTCGCGCAGAGACGGTCGCCGAGGATGCCGTCGAGATCGAACAGATCGAAGACAGTCTGGCAATTCTGGTCGAACACGAAGTCGTTGAAGAAGATCGGAACGTCGTATTTGCCGCTCGGCAGGCGCAGACCGGTCGTCTCGTCGCCGGTGTCCTTGTCGTCGAACAGATTGTAACACCCGAACATGCCCTTGTAGACATTCTGGGCGGTGAAATCGAGGTGGTGATCGTGGTACCAAAGCGAGCTCAACGCCTCGCGCGGATCACCGACCTTGTTGCCCAGCGCGGTGTATCCAGCCAGGACGTTCGGATAGTGCTGGTCCTTGAACCCCAACGGGTTGATGGCGTTGGGGTCGTTGATCGAGTTGAAGAAATTGACCGGATTGCCGTCGCTTTCCGACGGCGTATGCGCGTTGTGCAGATGGGTCGTCATCTCGGCGATGCCGAAGCTTTGGGGCACTTTGACCGACGGCAGGTGGTTATGGAATCGCACCAGGATCGGCTCGCCATATTTCGCCTGGACGAGCGGGCCGGGAACCTGTCCGTCGAAGCCCCAGACGGTGGTGGGCGAGTAGTCGGGATGTAGCTTGAGCGCGGTCTCCTGCATGATCAGCTCGTAGAACTTCTGCGGCGGGAACTGCCCGCCGTAGGGGCTGGTGCCAGGGGCGGCCTTGGGATTGTAGGTGAAGAGCTGATGATTGATCCGCTTGGTTGCCCCGTCGATCACGGTGGTGCCATCGGGCACCCCGCCGCTCATGGCGTGGTAGTCCACGGGCTTCTTTATCGTCAGGATCGGCATCGGTTGGGCCCACGGCCTGACGGGTGGGCTGGGCGGGCCATCGACCCCCTGAAGACTGCTGAGGCTGCCGCCACCACTACTGCCACTACTGCCACTGCCGCCGCCGCTGCCTTGATCGGCGAGCGCACGGGCACTGAGGCCCTGCTTGAGAATGAGGCTTCCGCCCGCAGTCAGCAGGCCCAGGCGCATCATCTCGCGCCGACTCAGCTTGGCCTTGACGATTTCCTGCCGGTTTCGCTGGGCGGTCAGCGCCAGCTTGTCTTTCCAACTCGCCATTTGCACTTCCATGGTCTGGTGTGTGGTGGAGCTTGAATAGGATGATTCGTTACAGAAACTATACGGGCAGACGAAGTTCGAGCCCTGGTGCCACGCGGACTTGATTGCACGCGGCGAGGCAAGGGATCGAACTTTTTGGGCGACGCAGGAGGCTTATAACCTTGCGATATCGCAACCGCAACTATTCCGTTATTATTCCGTCAGGCAGGTAACATGTTTGTGACCTGCCGGGCCGATAAACCCGGCGGAGCGCCGCGACTTTGCCTCAACCCCACTCCCGCAAGGGGAAAGGGAGGTCGTTCGGCGGCCACCGTCACCCGTCGCGCGCGTGTTCTCCGTCGTCGGCGCCGAGGACCTCCATCACGGCCTGCGTCGGCACGCTCGAGGGGCGGCGCAATGCCTGCGGCACGACGACCTCCGTCAGCACGTGTGTCGGCCGCTCGGCGAGCAACAGCACACGGTCGGCCAGCATGGCTGCCTCGGCGCGGTCATGCGTCACCAACAGCGCCGCGGTGGGACGCGCGCGCCAGGCGGCCAACAGCAGCTCGCGGCTGCGCGCCGCCATCGCCGGGTCGAGCGACACGAACGGTTCATCCAGCAGCACAAGCTCCGGCTCGATCGCGAAGGCGCGCGCGATCGACGCCCGCCGGGCCATGCCAAGCGACAGCGTGGCTGGAAACGCGTCACGGAACGGCGCGAGGTCCAGCGTGCGCAGCAGGTCGTCGGCGAGCTCGGCGTTTTCGGTCTGCTGCGCCAGCAGAATGTTCTGACGCACGCTGCGCCAGGGCAGCAGGCGCGGCTCCTGGAACACCGTGCCGATGCGCGGCATCGCCGCGCCATGCCAGTCGAGCGTGCCCCGAAAGTCGGTATCCAGGCCGCCGATGATGCGCAGCAGCGTGGTCTTGCCGCATCCGGATGGCCCGACGAGTGCAACGATCTCGCGCGCGCCGAGGGCGAGATCGATGCGGCCGAGGACCGGCAGATCGCCGCGGTCGGTTCGGAAGGATTTGCCCTCCACGCGGAGCCGCAGGATCACCTCCGCCATCGCGTCGCCCAGCGCTCCAGCGGTTGCAGGCCGGCCCATTCGATCACTTGCACCACCACGATGAAGGCGAGCGTGTAGGCCAGGATCAGCGTCACGTCGAACAGCTGGAAATAGATCTGGATCTGGAAGCCGACGCCGTTGCTGCGGCCAAGCAACTCGACCACCAGAACGATCTTCCAGATCAGCGCGAGGCCGGAACGGGAGGCGGCGAAGAAGTAAGGCGTGAGCTGGGGCAGCGTCACGTGCCGCAGCGTTCGCCAGCGCGACATGTGGAAGCTCTGCGCCATCTCGAGAAGGCCGGGGTCGAGCGCGCGCGCGCCCTCGCGCAGCGTGACCACTGTGGTCGGCAGCTTGTTCAGCGCGACCGCGGCGATGGCGGCGATTTCGTTCAGGCCGAACCAGACATAGATCAGCACGATGACCACCAGCGCGGGCAGGTTCAGCAGCACCGTCACCGTGTTGTCGAGCAACAGATCGAGCCGCCGCCAGCGCCCCATGGCGATCCCGAGCGCGCTGCCCAGCAGCAGCGAAACCGTGAATGCGGCGGCGACGCGGCCAAGCGTGATCGCAAGGTTCCACGGCAGCGTGCCGGAGATCGTCTGTTGCAGCATCGCGCGCAGCACGGCGGTGACCGTCGGCAGCAGCCGGCTCTGGGCGAGGACTGCGGCGATCTGCCAGGCCAGCAGGAACACCAGCGCCGATGCAAGCCGCGTTGGCAGTTCCCAGTCGATGCGCGCGGCTAGGCGTCCGCTTGCCAAGTGATCGGCCAGAAGGTGCCCGGTGGCACGGCGCTGATGGGACCAACGAGATCCGGGCCGCCGGACTTTGCCAACAGATCGAACAGTTGAGCGGCGGCGCGCCGTTCCGGCTCACCCCAACGGCGGGGGATCCCGCGTCGGTACCAGTCGCGCAGCCGTTCCAGCTCGGCATCGTCCGCGGCGCCCGTCATCGGCTTGATGCGCTGCCACTCGGCGTCGGATGTCGTCAGGATCGTGCGTGCCTGACGCGAGGCGGCAACGAAGCCGTCGATCAGCGCCGGATTCTGCTCGGCCCAGCGCTGCGCGAAGGTGTAGCCGATATAGGGCACGCCCGCGCCGACCCCCAGCGCGCTGACCGCGTCCTCCACCGCCAGTATGCTGTGCGCGCCGGCGGCCTCGGCCTTCGCGGCGAACGGCCAGTAGGTCAGCAGCGCATCCAGCCGCCCGGCCTTCATCTGCTCGGCCAGCAGCGGCGGCGGGCCGAAGGTCTTGTTCGCGGCGGCGTCGAGGTCGATGCCGAAGCGCTGCGTCGCATAGGCGCGCAGGATGAGCCAGCTCTTGTCGAGCGGACTGCCGGCGATGCCGAGTGCGTGCCCCGCCAGATCGGGCACGTCGCGCACCGGCGAATTGGCGGGTGCGATCAGGGCGCCTACGGCATTGGAGAACGGCACCAAGGTCCAGTCCGCGCCGGTGCCGCGCTGGCGCGCCACCCACAGCCAATCGACCACGATCATGTCAACCTGACCGGCCTGCAGTGCGACCTGCGCGGCCTGTGCCGCGGCCAGTTCCATCGGCTCGATCGCGATGTGCGCCGCGGCGTCCAGCGCGTGGTGGCGGATCACGTCGATTTCCCACGACACCGTGCCGAATCGCAGCACGCCGATGCGGATCGGCGGCATTGGTGCCGCGCGGACCGAAACGGCGGCGGCCGAAAGCGTCGCGCCCAGCAACGCGCGCCGCGCAATGCGCATAGGGTTTTCCTCCCGGAGGTTCGCGCGATTATCCCCGCGCCTGACGGTGCACTGTCAATGGGCGTGCGCCGCTCACGGTTCAGGGCGCGAGCACACGCGACAGGGCCGCCTCGTCCGCACCAAAGCCGGAGAAAGAAACGGCGCGCGCTTGGGAGGGCGCGCGCCACGGAGGTTGGAACGACAGATAGGCTTGTTCACGCCATGCCAATAAAGGTCCGATTGGTTTGCGATCAAGGGCAACCGTGATGTTGGGAAGCATATCCGACAAATACGGGAACCCTTTCCTTGAAAAAGCGGAGATTTCGCCATGGACATCCTGCGCGTGTGGTGACCTGATCAGAAGCGGTGGCACACGGCACAGAATGCACATTGCGATCCCGCTGCGTGACGTCCTTGCCATGACCTGCCTGGCCACTTCGGCGTGGGCAATCAGCGGGGCAGAAGTTCTGAAGCAGCTTAACCACGATAGCGATCAGACCCTGGAGATCCCGGAAGTGATCGATGCGGCCACCAAGCTGTTCTACGAGATCAATCCGGACCATGACACGACGCTCGAGCGCAAGGAGACGGTCGGCCGACTGACCGAGGCCGATTGGAAGGCCGTCAACAAGGATCACGACAACACCATCGAGATGGATGAGTGGCTCACAGTCGCCCGGCAGCGCTTCAATGCCGCCGATGCGAATAAGGATGGCAAGTTGACAGCGAAGGAACTGAACAGCCCGGCCGGTCAGGAGCTCATCAAGATGATCGTGAAGTGACGTTGGTTCGGCAGGGTACTTGGCGCTAAAAGTTGCCTCTTGGGACAGGCTCGGCGCCGCCGCAAAAGCGTCATGGCCGGGCTTGACCTGGTCAAGCCCGGCCATGACGTGTGAGGGGCCAGTGCCGTGCGTCAACATTTAGGGCGCTTGATATTACTCGCGGTTGGCTAAGAGCATCGGCCCCGGGTCGTCATGGTCCGCCCGCTTCAGTGCCCTGTGTGAACCGCGCCCGCAACATAGTTCTTGCGCGGGAACTCCTCCCAGTACTGGCGCAGCCCTTTCCCCGCGCGATCGTGATACGGCCGCGCCTTGAGCCGGGGCACGTCGATGTCGATGCCATGGCCAGGCGTCGTCGGCAGCTCGACAAAGCTATCCTTCACCGTCAGCGGCTTCACCGCGATCTCGTCGCAGGCCGGCCAGAGATTCACAAAGAACTCGGCGATCCAGAAGTTCGGAATCATCGCTGAGAACTGAATCGTTGCCGCCGCGCCGACCAGCGTGCTGTTGTAGTTGTGCGGGGCGATCGCCACGGCGTGCGGCTGCGCCATCGCGGCAATGTCAAGCATGGCACTGATGCCGCCGCAGTTGCAGATATCCGGATTCAGAATGTCGGCGGCGCGTGCGGCCAGCGCGGCCGCGAACGACTCTTTGGAATAAATCGCCTCGCCGGTCACAATCGGGATCGGCACATTGCGCCGCACCTCGGCGACAAGTTCTATGTTGTCGCACAGGCACGGTTCCTCGTACCAGCCGACGTCGAATTCCGCGATCCGCTTGCCGATGCGGATCGCATGCATCGGCGCGAGCCTGCGATGAACTTCGACCAAAAGGCCAAAATCAGGACCCAGCGCCTGACGCATCGCGCGGACATAGCGCACCACATGCTCTTCGTCCTCGCGATGGATCCAACTGCGCCATGCGCCAGGGAACGGATCCCATTTGAGCGCGGTGAAGCCCATCTCCTTCACCTTCAATGCGCGCTCGACGTTGGCTTCGATCGACTCGGACCCGTTCGACCAGCCGTTGGCATAGACGCGCACGCGCTCGCGCGACGCTCCGCCCAGCATGTTGTACAGCGGCAGGCCGGCGTGCTTCGACACGATGTCCCACATCGCGATCTCGAGCGCGCTCCACGCCGACAGCAGATCGAGCGAGGCGCGACGGATCGCGAAGTCCTCGAACATGATCTGCGCCGTGTGGCGGATGTTGAACGGGCTGCGGCCGATCACGTGCTTCGCCATCGCCTGCAGACACTGCTCGATGACAGGCTCCTTGCCCAACGTCACATAGGCCTCGCCCCAGCCGTGCACTCCGTCATCGGTCTCGACGCGGCAGAACAACAGGTTCTTTGCGGTCCCGGGATCAAACAGGAACGTCTCGACGCGTGCGATCTTCATGACTGGCCTCCGTTTCCAACCCGGCGCATGGTTGCGGTCAAGCTTACGCGCCGACCGCGAGACCGGCAACGCACGGGGGAACCATGCAATTCGAACAGATCATCTACGAGGTGAGGAACACCACGGCCATCGTCACGCTCAATCGGCCGGAGAAGCGCAACGCACTCAGTGCGCAGATCCTGCGGGAACTGTCCGCGGCACTGCTTGAGGCCGATGAACACAACGCGGTGCACTGCGTCGTGCTGCGTGGCGCGGGCCCGCATTTCTGCGCCGGCGCCGATCTCAGCGAGTACTCGTCGGGTCGCGGCGAGGCCTATCGCGGCCGACAGGAGATCGATGACGACGTATGGCGGCTGGAACAGGGGCAGCGCCTGCGTTTGACGTTATTCGATATGCACAAGCCGGTGATCGCCCAGGTGCACGGCACCTGCATCGGTATCGGCACCGATCTCGCGTGGCTGTGCGACATGGTGCTGGTAGCTGATGATGCACGCATCGGTTTCCCGCCGGTGCGCGACCTGGGAACGCCGCCGGGAAGCATGTGGCTGTATCACTGCGGCCCGCAATGGGCGAAGCGGCTGCTGCTGACCGGCGATAGCGTGACCGGTGCAGATGCGGCCTCGATCGGTCTGGCACTCAAGTCCGTGCCGGCCGATCAGCTCGAAGCCGAGGTGATGCGGCTGGCCGAACGGATGGGTCTGGTCGATCCGCATCTGCTGTCAGCCAACAAGCGGTTGGTCAATGTCGGACTGGAGCTGATGGGCGCTCGCACAATGCAGCGCGTCGGGGCAGAGATCGACGCGCGTGGACATCTGGCACCAAAGGCGCGCGCATTCCGCGAGACGATGCGCGAACACGGCGTGAAATTCGCCTTCCAGAAGCGCGATGCGGCATTCGGCAGGGGCTACGCAGCCGTTCACGGCCCCGACCCAGATTAGCGGGCGGCGCTCCCGCCGGTTGGTAGCCTAGACCGGCACGGCGCGAAGCGAGGTCAAGGCCGCTCCGAGCCACGCGCTTGTCGTCCACAGCACGAACAGGACCGCGTAGGCGCGCAGCGTCAGGGGCGGAGGCGACTCATCGTCACCCAATGCCACACCGCCGTTCAGTGCCAGCGCCGTCAGCGGAACAAAGACCAGGAAACTGGCCACGCCGGCGACCATCAACGCAGCGATACAGACGGGCCAGCTGTACACGAAGCCAAGGGCGCACGCAGAAAGGACAAAGGGCAGGCCAAGCAACCTCCCCTCGCTGTGATGCAGTGAGGGCCAGGCCAGATCGCGGGTAGCATACAGTAATTGGCGCATCGTCAGCTCCTGAGATCGGGGGCCAGATCGGTGTGGAATGTATTGCCGGCGGTGGTTGCGCGGACGTGCGCGGCGCGGATTACGTAGTCACCAAACCGTTCGCCATCGGATCGTCGTTCCGCGTATTCGCTCAGCAACGGCGCCAGCGCCTCGACGATCGCGTCGTCATCCACGTCCTTGCGGTACAACTTGTTGAGCCGCGTGCCATCAAAGGCGCCGCCGAGATACAGATTGTAGAGTCCAGGCGCGCGGCCCACGAGCGCAATTTCGGAAAGATACGGACGCGCGCAGCCATTCGGGCATCCCGTCATGCGGATGGTGATGTCGTCCTGGGTCAATCCAGTCCGTTCCAGCTCGTCCTCAAGCCGGGTCAAAAGTGACGGCAGGTAGCGTTCGCTTTCCGCAAGCGCGAGGCCGCAGGTCGGCAGCGCCACGCAGGCCAGTGAATTGCGGCGCAATCCGCTGATCGGCGCGCCCAACCCATGCTCGTCGAGCAACGCCGCGACCACACTGCGCCGTGCCGCCGGTATGTCGGCAAGAACAAGATTCTGATTGGGCGTGATGATAAATCGGCCGATATCCAGTTCGGCGATTGCATGCAGTCCGCTGAGCAGCCGGTGCGCCGCCACATCGCGCACGCGGCCGTTCTCGACGAACAACGTGTAGTGCCACGTGCCAGTGTCACCCTCGGTCCAGCCGATACGGTCGCCGTTATCGGTGAACGCGAACGCACGGGCGCGCGACAAACGGCTACCAAGACGCCGTTCAAGTTCCTCGATGAACTGCGGCAGGCCGATGCGCTCGATCGTGTATTTGAGCCGTGCATGCTTGCGATCCGAGCGGTCGCCGAAGTCGCGCTGCACGGTCACCACCTTCTCGGCGACATCCAGCACCCGGTCGGGCGTGCAGAATCCGATCACGTCGCCGGTGCGCGGGAACGTGTCCGGCTCGCCGTGGGTCATCCCCATGCCACCGCCGATGACCACGTTGTAGCCGACGATCTGCCCGTCCTCTTCGATCGCAATGAACCCGAGATCATGGGCGAACACGTCCACGTCGTTGTGCGGCGGCAATGCAACGGCGATCTTGAACTTCCGCGGCATGTAGGTGCGGCCGTAGATGGGTTCGTCTTCCTCCTCGCCGCCGGACAGCTTTTCGCCGTCGATCCAGATCTCGTGCCACGCGCGGCTCCGTGGCAGCAGATGCGTGCCGATCGCCTGCGCAAGTTCGGCAATCTCGCCATGTGCCCGGCCTTCCCATGGATTGGCCGTCGCGATGACGTTGCGGTTCACGTCGCCGCAGGCCGCGATCGTGTCGAGCATCGCGTCGTTCATTGCCTGGATCGCCAGACGCAGGTTGCTCTTGATGATGCCGTGGAACTGGATCGTCTGGCGCGTGGTCAGGCGCAGGGTGCCGTTGCCGCGTTCGCGCGCGATGGTCTCGGCCGCCAGCCATTGCCGGGGTGTCAGAACGCCGCCCGGCACGCGCATCCGCGCCATGAAGATGAAGGCCTTCTCCATCTTCTTCTGCCCGCGTTCCGCGCGCAGGTCACGGTCATCCTGCACGTAGATGCCATGGAACTTTGTCAGCTGCTGGTCATCGTCGGACAGCGCACCGGTTTCCACGCGCTGCAGTCCTTCCGCGATCGTGCCGCGCAGGAAGCGGCTGTTCTCCTTGATCGCCTCGTTTGGCGAGGGCCGAGGGGCTTCAGTAGACATCGCGCAGGTACCTTCCTTCGCGACGCAGCGCATCAAGCGCCGCCATCCTGTCCTTGCCGCTTTGATCGGCGATGATGCGCTGCAGCGTGGCGTGCACGTCCTTCGCCATGGCGTTCGCATCACCGCACACATAGATCGTAGCGCCATCCTGCACCCATCCGTACAGCTCGCGCCGCGCATCCCACAATGCGTGCTGCACGTAGCGCTTCTCCGGCTGGTCGCGCGAGAAGGCGACGTCCAGCCGCGTCAGCACGCCGCGCTTCAGCAGGTCCTGCCATTCCAATTGGTACAGGAAGTCGTGCGTGTAGTTGCGATGACCGAAGACCAGCCAGTTCCTGCCCTTCGCTTCGATTGCATCGCGCTCCTGCATGAAGGCGCGGAACGGTGCGACACCCGTGCCGGGACCGATCATGATGATCGGCCGCTGCGGATCGGCGGGCAGCCTGAAATGCTGATTTGGTTTGACGAACACCTTCATCCGTTCGCCGGTCTTGCGACGGTCCGCGACATCGACCGACGCGACGCCATTGCGCACGCGGCCATGCGTTTCGTAACGAACCGCGGCAACCAGCAGATGCGCCTCGTCGGGCACGGCCTTGAGGCTGGATGCAACCGAGTAGTAGCGCGGCGGCAAGGGCCGCAGCAGCGACGTTAGCTGCTCCGCACTCAGCCGATGCGGTGCCGCCTCGAGCAGGTCGATCACCTGGCGTCCCTCGACGAATGATCCGTCAGCCGCCAGCGACGCGTCGCCCGTCAGCCGGACATAGTCCTCGACCTGCTTTCGCGTCAGCGTGGTGATGTCGAAGCGATCCGACAGCGCCGCATGCAGCGCTGTATCGCCCGCAAGGCCCGACGCCGCCATCACTGCATCGACCAGCACCGGATCGTTGCTCGGCAGGAAGCCCAGCGAATCGCCCGGCTCATACGCGATGCCCGCGCCCTCGAGCGACAGTTCCACGTGCCAGGTCTCGGACGTGGAGCGGCTGCCGCTGAGTTTGATGCGCTCGGTGATCTCGGCCTCGAACGGGCGGGTTCGGCTGTAGGCGCTGGCCTCGGCCGGAACGCGGGCGAAGTCCACATGGATGACCGCGGATTCCGCGTCCGGCTCTCCAAGCTCAGCCTTCAGTTGGGTCAGTGTCCCGCCGATCCACGCATTCGCCGGCGTCTCGTAGTCGAGATCACAGTCGATCCGATCCGCCACCCGTGTCGCACCGAGCGCGGCAAAGCGCTCGTCGAACAGCCGACCGGTCTCACAGAACTTTGCATAGGCGCGATCGCCCAGCGCCAAAACGGCATAGCGCACGCCTTCCAGCCTCGGCGCGTCGTCGGCCATCAGCGCGGCATGGAAATCGATCGCCCGTTGCGGCGGATCGCCCTCGCCCCATGTGCTTGCGATCACCAGCAGATTCTGCGCGCCGGTGATTTGCGCTGGCGTGGCATCCGCCATGTCGAGCACGCGCGCGGCGAAGCCGAGCTTGCCCGCCGCCTTGCGCGCCACGTCGGCGAGCGCTTCGGCGTTGCCGGATTCCGTGCCGAACAGGATGGTTAGCGGCGCCCGTCGTGCCGGCGGTGCGGCGGCAGCCGGCTGCGGCCCGGTCGCAGCCTGATAGCCCGCCAGGAAGCCGCTCAGCCAGGTCCTTTGTTCGGGGTTGGTCGCGGACATGATGCGGTTCAGGGCGGTGATCTGATCGGCCGGGAAGGGCGCGGTCTCCGGCAGCATTGGCTGGCTTGGCATGGTCTTCTCCCTCAGGCCGTCGCGCGGCTTGATGTGGGCGCGCAGGACATCGGTTCGGCGTCCTGCCACGCGGCGATCAGCGGCCGTAGGGCGACGACCGGGCCCACAACGATCAGTGTCGGTGCGTCGCGCGGAATGTCGGACGAAGCGGACTCCGCCTGCGCCAGCGTGGTGATGACAACGCGCTGGCGTGGCGTCGTCGCGTCGGTGATGAAGGCGACCGGCTCATCGGCTTTGCGGCCCGCCGCGCGCAGGCATGCCGCAATTACCCCGACCCGCCGCAGCGCCATATACAGGACCAGAACGTCGGCGCCGCGCGCCAGGGCGTCCCAGTCGAGGTCCGGCGGCAGTTCGCCGCTGGCGTCGTGCCCGGTGGCAAATGCGACACTGTGCGCCAGGCCGCGATGCGTAATCGGGATCCCGGCGGCGGCGGTGCCGCCGATGCCGGCGCTGACCCCGGGAATGATACGGAAACGCACGCCCGCCGCCGCCAGCGCCAGCGCCTCCTCCGTGCCGCGGCCGAACACCAGCGGGTCGCCGCCCTTCAGCCGCACCACGCGATGGCCGTCCCGCGCCAGGCGGATCAGGCGTTCGCTGATGCGGAGTTGCGGCGTCCGCACGCCACCGGCGCGCTTCCCGACCGGCTCGAGCCGTGCCTGCGGCGCGAGCGCCAGTATGTCCGGCGACACCAGCGCGTCATGCAGAACGATGTCGGCCTCGGCCAGCGCGTGCGCGGCATGCAGCGTCAGCAACCCGGGGTCGCCGGGGCCGGAGCCCACGAGCCACACGGTGCCGGGCTCGAAGACCGGCGCCAGGAGCCTTGCGGATGCGGTTCGCAGGGCAGGGGTCATGCCAGCCACCCGTTCGCGTGCAGCAGCGCGTCGGTCAGGGCGGTCACCTCGGCCGGGTTCCTTCCAGCCTGGCGCCAGGTCGCGCGGTGGCCGCGGAGCCGTGCGAGACGCTCGCTCCACTCCGGCCCATACTCGGCGGCCAGCCGCGCCCGGATACGGGCGGCGAGGCCAGGGCTGGCGCCGCCCGTGGACACGGTCAGCAGCAGGTCACCGTGGCGGACCTCCGCCACGTTATGGAAATCGCACAACGCGGGCTTGTCCTCGACATTCACCAGCACCCGCTCCGAGCGGGCCAGTGCGGCGAGTTCGGCGGCACGATCATCGGGCAGGCCGGCGATCCACAGGGCACGCAGCCGAGCCAGATTGGGCCGTCCGGGCAGGAACTCTCGCAGCGCGTCGCCAGCGGAGCGGGCCAGGTCCTGATCGGGCTGGTCGGAGAACAACAGAAGATCGCGCGCGCCGCCCGCGGACAGCGCGACAAACCGCCGCAACGCGACCGCCCCGCGGCCGGCAATCGCAACCGGCACCGCCGCCGGGTTGAGCGCGACGGGTATCATTGCCGCGCCTCGGTCGAGGCGAATTGGAGAAAGACCTGCTCGGCCATCGAAAACCCTGCCCCCGCTGCACTCCGGATCGCCGAATATAGGGCGATCCGGAGGCAAACAGAGAAGGATTTGCTTAAAAATTCAAGACAGCCAGCCTAAAAAGTAGAATCTTCTCTTATCTCCCGCCGGCAGGGATGCAAACGCGCGTCCCACGACGCGAAGCAGCGTTACCGTCGCGCGCCGCGTGGAACGGCTACTTCACCAGCGCGGGCTCCGGCACCTTCGCCTTACGGAACGCCGGCATCACCTCCTCCGCGAAACGCTGCAACTGCTCCAGCGCCTCCGACTTCGGCACGCCGACCGACAGGCTCACCGACACCCGGTCAAGTGCCGGATACTTTTCCTCGAGCGTCTTCAGGTGGTCGATGATCTCGCTGGCCGAGCCGGTCAGGAAGCCCCCGGCGTTCACTGCGTCCTCGATCCGGGGCAGTTTCGCGGTCGGCGCACGCTTCGGATCGCGCATGATCTCGACCTGCTCGTCGGTCATCGCCCGCACCAGTCGCAGCTCGCCGAACATCTTCATGTTCTCTTCGTAGTATTTGCGGGCGCGCTCAATGCCATCAGCCTTGCTCTTGCCCATGTAGAAATGGAAACCGAAGCACAGGCGCTCGCCAAGCTCGATATGCTTGCCCATCTTGGCATGCGCTTCCTGCCAACCGAGAACGACCTTGTGCATCGCACCGCCCTCGGCCGAACCGCCGCCCACCATGCCCTGAATGCCATGCTTGGCCATGAACTCCAGGGCACGCGCCGAGCCGCCCTGGATCGGCTGCCATGTCTCCACCGGCAGGCGCAACGGGCGCGGCACCAGCGTCAATTCCTTCAGCGTGTAGCCGCGATACGGCACCTCGGGCGGCAGCGTGTAGTGCTTACCCTTGTGGGAGAACGACTCGTTGTTGAACGCCTTGAAGATGATATCGGTCTGCTCTTCGTAAAGCTCGCGATTGGCCGTCTGATCGATCAGGGGCGACCCGAACGTCTCCACCTCGCGCGTGTGATAGCCGCGGCCGAGGCCGAAGATCACCCGCCCGTTGCTGAGGATGTCCGCCATCGCATAGTCCTCGGCCAGGCGCAGCGGATGCCACATCGGCGCGATGTTGAACCCGCAGCCGATCTTCAGGTTCTTCGTCACGTGCGTGAGGTGCAGCGCCATCATCAGCACGTTGGGAATGCATTCGGTGCCTTCGCGCTGGAAGTGATGTTCCGCCATCCAGAACGCGTTGTAGCCATGGCCGTCCATCAGCACCGCCATGGATTGCGCCTTGTCGAGCGCGGTGGCGAGATGTGCGTTGTCGTAGCGCCGGTCGTTGATCGGCGTGCCGGCATAGCCGACGTTGTCCAGATCGACGTGGCCCGCGTACAGGCTGTCGAATTTCGTGATCATGCGTTGTCCTCCAGGTACTTGCGGCCATGGTAGTCCAAGGATCACGCTTGGCAACCTGAAGCACGCTGCGCCGATCGCGGAGAACCGTCGATGCCTGAGTTGCCGGATGTCGAACTATTCAAGCGCCTTGTCGAGCAGCATTGCAGCGGCCGCGTCGTTGCGCGCACGGATGTGCTCGATCCTGGCAGCGTGGAAGGGGCGACCGGCGCCGCATTGCAGCGCCGTTTGCAGGGCAGACGCCTCGCGTCGTCCGGCCGTCACGGCAAGGTGCTGTTCGTCGGATTCGACGGTGCAACGACGCTCGCAATGCATTTCGGAACCAACGGCTCGCTGCAGGCCGTACCTTCCGATGTCGAGCCGCCGCCGTCGACCCGGTTGCTGTTCGAATTCGCCGACGGCGACCAGCTTGCATACATCAATCCGCGCCGAATTGGCCATGTCTGCGTGATTGACGATGTTGACGCCTTCATTGCCAGCCAGCACCTGGGTCCCGACGCGCTGGATCCCGCGTTCGACGCGAAGGCATTCGCCGCCGAACTGGCGAACCGAAGGCAGGCAATCAAGGCGGCGATCATGGATCAGACGCGTATGGCTGGCATCGGCAACACTTACGCTGATGAGATCCTGTTCCAGGCGCGTGTGCATCCCGGCGTGATCGCAGGCAAAATGGACGCTGCCGCAACACGTCGCTTGTTTGGCGCGGTGAAATCCGTGCTGCGCACCGCGATCGACTGTGGCGCGGGCGCAGAGAACTTCACCGACCGGCTGCCGAACGGATTTCTGCTGCCTCAGCGCCATGGGGGCGGCCATTGTCCGCGTTGTGGCACGCTGCTGATGGTCGAGAAGCGCGGCGGCCGCACGAGCTACCATTGTCCGAAGTGCCAGCCTGAACCCGACGGCTGATCCGCTTTATCAGCATGGCTCGCGTTGATCCGCATCAAGGCGCGGGTCGTACCGTTGTGTCATCTATCGTTTCGCTGATGACACAGGAGCATTGCGGTCCATGCGCGCCGGCCTCTACCCAGTGTTGGGGCTGCTGTTGCTGATCGCGGGCTGTGCGGGCAACCAGCAGGGCCAGTCAACACCGCAGTCGGAAGGACGATCCGCGACCGTTCCGGCGGCCGGCGTGATGTCGGACGCCGATGTGTCGCGTGAGGCCAATCGGCTTCGCCGAGCGCTGTTGGTGGAAGTGCCGGAGCACACGATCGGCAATGCCGATGGCGCAGCAGCGTGGATCGCCCGCACCAAGGCGGTCGCTGACACGGCGCAAACAGTGATTTACCGGGCCCAGTTGCTCGTTGTGGTCGATCGCGATCCTGCCGTTCAGGAGCTCCGCATCATATTGGCGCGTCCGGATGCGCCCTGGCAGGTGATCGGCGGCAGCAAGGTCTCGACGGGTCAGGCAGGCAGGCACGGCTATTTCATCACCCCGACCGGCGTATTCCTGCACACCGACGGTATCCTCGACTATCGCGCCCTCGGCACATTCAACGAAAACCATATCCGGGGGCTCGGGATCAGGGGAATGCGCGTGTGGGATTTTGGCTGGCAGGCAGCCCAACGTGGCTGGGGTGCCGATCGCGACACGGTTGAAATCCGGCTGGAGATGCATGCCACGGATCCCGACTATCTGGCGCAAAGGCTGGGACGCCCGGCGTCGGAAGGCTGCGTTCGGGTGCCCGCAACGATGAACCGGTTTCTCGACGTGCACGGTGTGCTCGACGCGGACTATGAGCGGGCGGCCCGGGATGATCGCAGGTTCCAGGCCATCCTTCGATCGGACCGCGAGCCCACGCCGTTGGCGGGCAATGCGATGGTTGTCGTGGATTCTTCGCAAGACGGCCACGTGACGCTACCATAACGCGATTATGCTGGATGCCGTGGCGCGCCCGTCGCCACGGAGTTTGCAATAGCTCGGGCTGTCACGCAGTCGGCTGCTCGAGATCACTCTCATCGATGATCGACGCATGTGGTGGCGGTTCCGCCCGCTCGTGGCGGGCGTGTCCGGTGAACAGCAACTCCAGCGTTGCGGTCGCGCCGACCGTCACCGTCATCATCGCCGCGAACCACACCATTTGCAGGGTCCAGACCGCGACCCAGCCGCGTAACATTCCGCTGCTTCCGATCATGTCCTGCATTGTGCATTCCCTTTCGCGCCGCGCGCGATCCGGTTGACGCTGGTCTTGTCGGTCGTGGCGCGCTTTGATCCAGATCAACGGCGTATCAGTACACGCAAATATGTAGTAACCCGTTAGCACAGGAGGAAATTCGCAAATGAGCCAGAGCAGCCCTCGGTTACCTGCCGCGTTGAACCTTCAGGGACGACGGGTCCTTGTCACCGGTGCGGCGAGCGGTATCGGGCAGGCGACCGCCATGGCGCTGGCGCAGCTCGGCGCCGAGCTTTTACTGACCGACCGCGCGCCTCTTGCCGAGACACGTGCGCAGGCGGAGCGCATCGGCGCAGCGTGCGCCACGGCCGAGGGCGAGCTTACGTCCGATCCGTTCATCGCCGAACTGCTCGGGCTTGGCCGGATCAACGCGGTCGCGCATTGCGCGGCGATCCTTGAAAGCCGCCCATGGCGCGAGGATCCCAATTGGCACGACCGGTTCCATCGCGTGATGGACGTCAATGTCCGTGTGCCGCTCACGTTGGCCGCCGCCGCCATCGACCATATGGCGGAGCACGGCGGCGGGGCGATGGTCCTGGTCGGGTCGGTCGCCGGGCGCACCGGCGGGACTTCAAATTTCACGCCGCCCGACTACGCGGCGTCGAAGGGCGCCGTGCATGCGCTGGTGAAGTGGCTGTCGCGCCAGGCGATCGGTCGTGGTGTGCTGGTGAACGGCGTGGCGCCTGGTCCGGTGCAGACGCCGATGACCACGGGCTTCACCTCTGGCTCGCAATTGCCGCTCGGCCGCATGGGCCGGCCGGAGGAACTGGCCTGGCCGATCGCCTTCCTGTGCACGCCGGCCGCGAGCTACTTTTCCGGCGCCATCCTGGACGTGAACGGCGGCGCGTTTGTAGGCTGAAGCCAAGGGGACAGGTCGAAGGGAGGAAGACATGACTATTGTGCTTGATCACACGATCGTGCCGGTGCGCGACAACGAGGCGTTCCGCCAGGTTCTTCGCGCACATCTTTGGTCTGGAGTACGAAGGCTCGGCGTCGCACTTCGCCCCGGTGCGGGTGAACGAGTTGCTGGTGCTCGACTTTGACGCTCGCGCGACGTTCGATTGGCAGCACTACGCGTTCAAGGTCAGCGCCCCGGAATTCGATGCGATCTTCCAGCGGGTGAAGGACGAGGGCCTTGCGTACGGCAGCGGCCCGTTTTCACCGGATGACATGGCGATCAACCATCGAGGCGGCGGACGAGGATTCTATTTCAAGGATCCGGACGGACATCTGCTCGAGGTGCTGACTGTCTGAGTGTCAGGTGTCTGAACGAGCGCGGAATAAGACACATTGCCGCCAACGGCCGTTTAGAGTGGTAATCGGTCATTCGTCTGGGTCGCCGTGGACGATTGATTGCGCAAAGTCCCTGATACACTTCAAAGGCTCATTCCGGCAGGCCGGCCAGACGCAAGCCCTTGTAGTAGGCTTCGACAACCCCAGGTCGCTTGAAGGGGCTCTTCATGTCCACCTCGACGTGCCTCCGGCACCGCGAGACCGTCATCTCCGGAACCTGGGCAAGCAATTGCTTGACGGTCCGACGTGCTTCGTCCGGGCGTCCGAGAAGTGCCAGTGCAGACGCACGGTATCGTAGGGCGGTAACGTTGCCGGGTGCTCCACGCAGAACCTTACCGGTCCACTCCACCGCTCTCGAGTAGTCTCCGTCCACAAAACTCGACAGGTAGAATCCAAAATTCTTGAAGTTAATATATGTTCCGATCGGGGTCAGGCGGTCAGCCAACTCAAGGTGACGAAGGGCTGTGACGGTATCGCCCAGGTACGCTCGAAGCGTACCGCTCATTGCCAGCGAATTGGCAGAGTTCGGATTGTACTGGAGCGCTCGGTCAAGCGAAGCGATGCCCTCCGCAAGCTCGCCGCCGGGCAGGGCGATGATATAGGCCGCGATGCCTAGAGCCTCGGGATCAGTTTGTCCCAGACGTATTGCTGTCCTTGCCAGATCGGCGTACCCATCGAGTTCATCTTCGGACGGCTTCGTCCATTGGAATGACGCCATGATCCATAACGTGCGAGCCAGGAGCGCGTAGGCGAGTGCACAATCCGGATCAAGCGCGATGGCGCGGTGAAACAGCGATACTGCCGCTGCCAGGGTGTCCCGTTGCTGGCCTTCATAGGCCCATCTGCCGCGAAGAACCAAATCATATGCCTCAAGATTCTCCGTGGGTTTGCGCAGCGCGCGCTCCATTTCGGCCACACGAATCTTGGGTTCGATCGCCGCGGCAACGCTCATGGTGACCCGATCCTGGAGCTGGAAAACGTCGACCAGGTCACCCTCAAATCTGTCCGCCCAAAGATGTACACCTGTGGCCGCATCAATGAGCTGACCGGCGATCCGCACACGCGAAGCGGCCTTGCGCACACTGCCCTCAAGCACGTAGCGGACGCCGAGTTCCCTGCCGACCTGGCGCACGTCCGGTGACTTGCCCTTGTAAGCGAAACTGGAGTTTCGGGCGATGACAAAGAACGACGGGACTCGGGACAGCGCAGTGAGAATCTCTTCAACAATGCCGTCGGCGAAATACTCCTGTTCCGGGTCACCGCTCATGTTCTGGAATGGCAGAACCGCAATAGATGGCTTGTCGGGCAGTGCCAGCGCGGGCTGCCTCGGCGATGAATCGGTCTTCTCCAGCCGCACGCGAAACACCCGGACCTTCGTCGCGATGTTCTTGAGAGCAGTCTCGCCGAGGTCGTCCACCTCCAGCGCCATCTTGCCGGCTGCGTCCTCGCGCACGCGGGCTGAAATGCAGATACCGCCCGGCTCGGCCAGCGGCTCTAGCCGGGCGGCAACGATAACGCCGTCGCCCAGCAGGTCGTCACCCTCGGGCACCACCTCGCCCTGGTGCACACCGATGCGCAGGCACAGGCTGTCGGCCTGAGTGCGCAGCGTGTCCTGAATGGCGACCGCGCATTGCAACGCCTGCACTGCGCTGGCGAAGGTTATGAAGAAGCCGTCGCCGGTGGTCTTGAACAGCCGCCCGCTGTGCGCCGCGGAGAGCGGATCGATGAGATCGGTGCGCAACGCACGCACGCGTGCCAATGTGCCAGGCTCATCGGTGCCGACCATGGCGGAATAACCAACCACGTCGGCCGCCAGAATACCGGCCAGACGGCGGTTCGCCTCGCTCATTCGCAGAACTCCGTTCCAACAACACTACGGCGGCAGGACCCGCCGGACAAGCGAGGCGGGCGCACCGCCGCGACATTGCTCCGCTTAAAGCGCAATGGAGACACATCGGAGAACGTCCACAATCGGTCGCAAGCGGTGTCCGCGATCATTCTCTCTTTGAGCATTCGGTCTCGGTCGATTTCAGAAGGCACTGGCGAATACGCGGCCAGCAAAGGTCGATCACGCCCTCCTTTGTCGGATGCGGCCTGGTCGTAACCGGTTGCTGGCGCGCTGGCTTGGCAACAGGCTTTCAGCCGGATAGGCGACGAGCGCCGTAACCCGCACGGCGCGGCCGGCGGTACCGAACGCGGTCTCCTGTCATGTCGGGGAACTCCTTTCATCCGGGCCAGGACTCGTCCTATCGTTGCCGGGCGGCCGGTGTAACGGCCCTGGGGACTCGTCATGAAATTTGGCTACTTCACGCTGAGCGACAATCACTACGACAACAATCCGCGTCTCCCCAATCAGTTCGTCGCGGATATTATCGACGAGGCGTTGTACGCCGAGACATTGGGGATGCATTCAGCCTGGATCGGCGAGCATCATTTCAGCACGCTCGGTGTTCTATCGTGTCCCGATCTCGCGCTCGCATATATCGCCGCGCGCACGCAACGGATCCGGCTGGCGCCGGCGGTAACGGTGCTGCCGCTGCATCATCCGATCCGCGTCGCTGAACAATGGGCGAGCCTCGATCTGCTGAGCGGCGGGCGCGTCGATTTTGCGGCGGGCCGCGGATATGACCGGCGCGAATACGCCCCGCTTGGTGTGTCGTTCGACGACAACCAGTCGATCTTCGAGGAAGGCATGGAGGTGGTCCGGCGGCTGTGGTCGGAGGATACTCCGGTTTCGCATCGCGGTCGGCACTATGCGTTCGAGAATGTCATGATCACGCCGCGGCCGGTGCAACGGCCGATCCCGGCATATGTTGCTTCGTTCTCCAGGCCCTCGATCGAATTGGCGGCTCGATTGGGTTGCGGGTTGATCGTGGCGCCGTTTGCCGCGGCGATGACGTTTGGCGGATTGGCTGAGGTGCGGGACCTGTATTTGGAAACCTGCGCAAAGTTTGGCACGCGACCGGGGCGCTTGATGTGCAGCTATTTCACGCATTTCGCCGATGACGATGCGCAGGAGCGCGAGGCCCGAGCGCGGCAGATCCGTTATTACAAGGAGTGTGTCATTCCTGCGTTCCCCGGTGATCCGCGCACCGCGCCGCCGAGCTACCGATATTTCATCGCGATGGTTGAGCGGCTGCGCAACCTGCGAGCGCACGACCTGACGGAGAATTCGGTTCTGCTGGGGTCGTCCGCGCACATTGCCGACATACTGACCAAGGTGGCGGACGCGGGATTTGACGAGGTGATCCTGTATTTCAATGTCGGACTGAAGCCGCATGGTCAGGTGAAGGACGAGATGGCGCGGTTCATGGAACAGGTGGTGCCGCAACTGCTGTGAGCTGAAGGATCGCCTCTCGCTCAACTTGATATTGCGCCTGCGTAGCTGTGTGGAATTCGAGCCGCGCGAGGATCATCCGCAGCCGCCGGGCGCACGTTGCGCGCGTGCGGCAGGTTCGATCCAGCGCCGACGCCTACGCCGGCCACGGGATGAGCGGTGCGGCGTTGTGGCCTGGTCGGCATGCGCTGCTTTGGCCAATGGCGCGATCGCGGTCGAGCGCCGGGCCTGGCCTGGAATCGTGCTAGGCCGATCGCGGCCTGGATGTGCTGGATCGTGATAGATACGAGACTGCAACAGTAGAGCGGGTTATTTACCGAAACTGTATTGGCGTCGGCCCAGTCATCCAATAATTTCGATAATAGCCGTAATTCTGGTTGCAGCCATGACAGAGCTCTATTTCGCACTTTAACTTGCAAGTAAACATTTCGTGATGTATGTATCTCTCACGATAACGTGATCCGAAGGACGGCCAATGGCAGAACCGTGATCCAGTCGATATCCCGCCCTTAGTCGGTCGTAATACATTACGTCTAAAGACTGAGGTATGCGGCATTCGGCCGCACGGTCGACGGACCATCCATATCCAGTAACTATCCGCAATGGACTGTAAACCCGGGCGGGAGAACTGCGCCCATCTCTTAGGAATTTAATCTTATGGCAAACTTCACAGTAACCGCCAGCGGTGGCTTCGTCGCTCCCAACGGCATTTCGTGGACGATGCGCGGCCTGAATGCGGGCGTGCAAGATGCACTCCAAGGCTTCGGGAACGTCCTGAAGGACTACCCCGGCCTGACCGCGATCAGACTGAACTGTGACTCCGGTAACGACTCCGCGGCATCGATTGCGCAGGTTGTGCAGGAATACACCGCCGCGGGTATTGTTGTCGAAGTCGAGGACCATAGCGGAAACGGCGACAACGTTGCCTGGTACCAGCAGATGGCGACGATGTTCAAAGGCAACCCGCTCGTCTTTCTCGAGACGCCAAACGAGCCGAGCGCCGACGCGGCGACAACCGCGCAGAACCAGATCGGTATCATCAAGGCGATCCGCGCCGCCGGCTTCGCCAACCCTATCGGCCTTCAGCCGGTCGGCGGGTATGACCAGTCCAACATCCCGACCGTCACCGCCGCGGTCGGCACCGCCGGGCTGTTCGCCACGCCGCACATCTACTACGGCGTCAACGACCCGAATGGCGCCGGACAGTACGTCCAGAGCGAGATCCAGGGCGCGCTGCAGAAAGGTCTGTTCCCGTCCATCGATGAATTCGGCAACGCTCTCGACGGCTTCACCGCCGACCCGCAGGGCATGACCGTCATCTCGTCCGTCCTCGCCGCCAACGAAGCCGGCCAGGCCGGCGCGGTCTTCTGGGCAATGGACAACGGCAACCACCCCGACGGCGCCGACTCTGCCTTCCTGAACCCTGCTGGCACCCAGCTGACGCCGGTCGGCGTCGATATTCAGCCCTGGCTGTCCCAGAAGACTGGCACCCTGACTGGCGGCGGCACGACCCCGCCCGTCACCACCCCGCCCGTGACGACCCCGCCCGTCACGACGACCAATCCTGTGCTGATCAAGCCGGGCGTTGGCTCGTTCAAGGATACCGCCGGTAACGTCTATACTGTCGCCGCGAATGGCGATGCCGACGAGAACGGCAATCTGATGAACGGCGGCACCGCCACCGGCGCGCTGGAACTCGCGAAGGGGATCATTTACGGCCAGGACTCTGCCAGCGGGACCTGGTACACCTGGAACCAATCCACGTGGACGCAGGCGGCCTCGGCTCCGCCCGCCATTACCGTCACCCCGCCCGTCACCACGCCGCCCGTGACGACCCCGCCCGTGACGACCCCGCCCGTCACGACGACCAATCCTGTGCTGATCAAGCCGGGCGTTGGCTCGTTCAAGGATACCGCCGGCAACGTCTATACCGTCGCCGCGAACGGCGATGCCGACGAGAACGGCAATCTGATGAACGGCGGCACCGCCACCGGCGCGCTGGAACTCGCGAAGGGGGTCATTTACGGCCAGGACTCTGCCAGCGGGACCTGGTACACCTGGAACCAATCCACGTGGACGCAGGCGGCCTCGGCTCCGCCCGCCATTACCGTCACCCCCCGCCCGTCACCACCCCGCCTGTGACGATCAATCCTGTGAAGATCACGCCTGGCGTTGGCTCGTTCAAGGATACGGCCGGCAACGTCTACACAGTGTCCACCACGGGCAATGCCGACGAGAACGGCAATCTGATGAACGGTGGCACCGCCACCGGCGCGATGGAACTCGCCAAGGGGGTCATCTACGGCCAGGACTCTGCCACCGGGACCTGGTACACCTGGAACCAGACCACCTGGACCCAGGCGGCCTCGGCTCCGCCCGCTCCCCCGGCGGTCAGCGAGACGGGCAATCACGGGTCTCTGACTGAACTTTTGTCGCAGACCGGCAGCTACACGGTCGGCGGCGACACCTTCGTGCTCACCGCCGGCAATGCCGCCTCCGTGACGCTCGGCACCGGGACCAGCCAGATCAAGTTCATCGGCGCCAGCTCCATCACGCTGACCGGTGGATCCGGCCAGTCTACCGTCACGGCCGATGCTGGCACCAACAAGTTCGTTGCCGGCACCGGAACCCTGGACGTGACCGGAGGCGGCGGCAAGGACGCCTATGTCTTCCATGCCAACGGCGGCCTTCTCAAGCTCGAGGACTTCTCGATCGCCAAGGGCGACACGCTGACCGTGGACAAGACCCTGCAAGGCGCGATGCATCAGGCATCCGACGGACAGGGCGGCACGATGATCACCTTCGGCGCGGGCGCCACCCATGGCGTGGACATCCACGGACTGGCGACAATGCCGACCACAAGCGTTCACTGGGCCTAACACCACCTGACCGCTCCTGGCACTGCGTCCATCGCCAGGGGTGACGAAGCAAGGAGAGCATGCGGGGTGCGCCCTACATGCTCTCTTTCGTTGTCGGCGTACCTGGTGTCGTCAGATCAGGCTCGCCCAGTAAGGGTGCCACGGAGCGGAAGTCGTTGCTTGTTGCAGCGGAAGCCTAACGCTGGACATCCCTTATCGCCCC
>CAWEVI010000064.1:0-65989 GCA_963812475.1 uncultured Alphaproteobacteria bacterium | reverse complement strand
TGTGGTGGAACGCCATTCCCTATGGCATCGCCGGAGGCATGCAGATGCACCGGGAGGTGGTTGCGACAATGGCGGGCGACCCGGCGCAGAACGTCGTCATCGGCAATCCGCAGACCAGCGACAGCAACCCGCGAGGCTCGTCGTGGGATCCGACGACAGGCATCGCGGTCGGGGGCGACTCCGCTCACCGTGATGGGGTCGACAATCAACGCTTGGCACGACTTGCCGCGCCGGTGGTTGCGCGCGCCGTGCTGAAGACCGGCCGCGGCGACACGCTGAGCCAGATCCCGGCCGGCCTGCCGGCGACGGGTGGCCCGACAATCACGCACGCCTATCGCCAGACCAGCACCGTCCTGATCGTGACGATCCAGCATGATGCGGGGAATGATCTGATCGTGCCCTTGCTGGCGACGAGCGGAGCAGGATTCTGCGTGATGGACGGCGGGTCGATCGACTATCCAGGCACGATCGTGCCGGCCGTTGCCTGCTCGCACGTCGATCCCACGCATCTGCGGCTCACGCTTGCCCAGGCCCTGCAGAACGTCAGCGCATCATGCAGTCTCTATTACCCTTATGGAAATGCCGCGATCGGGAGAGGCAACGCGATCACCGACAATTATGCGTCGCTGGCGCCACCAGAGGGGTGGGATATCGCCGGCGACCTTGGCAGCGATTGGGGGTTGGATTTTCCGCTTGCCGCCATCGCTGCGCCGATCGTTCTCAGCGATACCGCAGGCCAACCATGAGCGGCTTCGACGGCATCTTCGATTTCGTGATCGGTAGCGAAGGCGGGTTTACCGACAATCCAGCCGATGCAGGCAACTGGACGGGTGGCAGGATCGGTGCCGGCGAGTGTCGTGGCACCAGATTCGGAATCAGCGCGGGGGCGTATCCTGAGCTGGACATCGCCAATCTGACACTCGATGAGGCCAAGGCGCTTTATCAGCGCGACTACTGGGACCGGATTGACGGCGATCGGTTGCCACCAACCATTGCGTTGCTGGTCTTTGATGCGGCGATCAACAACGGCATCGGCCATGCCGTACGCTGGTTGCAGCAGGCCGGATCGGTTGCCCAGGATGGCGTGATCGGTCCAGAGACATTGGAAGCCATTGGCTCCATCGTCGCGAAACCGGATGGCAGTGCGGAACTGTGCACCGAATTGCTGGCGCAGCGCCTCACATTCATGACGTCCTTGCCGGCCTGGAAATCATTCGGGCTCGGCTGGGCTCGTCGCCTGTTCCGGTTGCCATACGCTCCCGTCCAGGCTCATCTCGAGCGATAGATCTGGCGCGCATCGTCGAAAATCGTGGCCTCATCGGTCCGTCGAAGATCCACGATCGCAAGCATGCGATCAGCCGGTTGCATGTGCTGACCGAACAGGCTGTCAATCCGCGCGTCGCTCGAGATGGGTCGGCGATTTCCCGTAGCGATCCCGCGTATGGTTCCGGTGGCAGCCTGGAAGCGGTGATTGGGGCCGATCTCACGGGCTATGCGTTGCGCAAGCGTGGCGGCGTGAAAATTGATCGTGACGCTGTCGGGATCCGGAAAGAATACCGCGCCAGTGAACCGTTGCGCGATATCGCGCATGATCCGATAGCAGAGCGGGTTGCAAGTGCAGGCAGCAACGACCGACGGCACGGGCCCCGTGCCACCAATGCGCAGCATGGCGAAGGCGATCATGCGCCGCATCAGGTTCTGGCCACGCGCGGCGGTGGCGACGAAGGCGGTCTCCAGAAGCAGAAATTCCTCGCGGTTGGTGGCGCCGCCACTGGCGGCAAGAAACGCGAGATGGCGGCCACTGGATTGGTCGGTGACCAGAACCAGATGGTCGTAGTCATCCAATCGGTATCGGGTAAGCCACGGTAGAGGATCTCCGTCCGGCGTATCGTCGGACATGTCTTCCAGGATGCGATCCTGGTCGAGATCATCAATGACATCGGAATTGCGCAGATAGGTCAGGCGTAACCCATATTCGGTCAGCAGATGGCTCATTGATTGGTCTCCCGGACAGGTAGGCGCAACAATTGACGATTACCGACTTCTGATCACGGAGGTATGAGGTAGCTCACAGGTTGGAGCAGTCTTTGTCAGTGGAAGTCGCGGGACCGGGGAAAAACCCGCTCCTGGCGAGGATGAGCGGGGCTCCGCAGCAGCTTCGCCTCACCGGTTCGCGCATTGGGTCCGGGCACCGGTGCCTCGGTGATCCGAGCCATCATGGCGCGGCGGTCATCAAGCCGATCGGCGATGACATGGATGATGCCTTCCGGGCTGCGCTGCAGGCGGCCCGTCACCAACAGTAGGCTGCTCCCCAGCATGGCGCGGCGGAACCGGTCCAGCAGGCTGGACCAGACCACGATGTTGGCGACGCCTGTCTCGTCCTCGATGGTGCAGAACACAACATTGCCGTTGCCCGGGCGCTGACGCACGAGCACCACCCCGGCGACGGAGAGGCGGGCGCCATCGGCCTGGACAGCAGCCTGGGTGCAACTCATCACGCCCTCGCTCGCGAACAGCGGGCGCAGGAAGCGCATCGGATGCGCCTTCAGTGACAGGCCAGCAGTCTGGTAGTCGGTGATGACGTGCTCGCCCGTCGTCATGACGGGCAGCGGAACATGGTGGATCGCAACCGGCTGATGGGCAAACAGCGGCAGGTCCGTCAGGTCGGACAAGCCGCGCACCTGCCACAGCGCGGCACGCCGATCGAGTTTCAGACTGCGCAAGGCGTCCGCTTCCGCCAACAGCACAAGAGCGGCCCGGGGAAGGCCCATCCGGATCAGATCGGGAAATCTGAGGTCGACTGTCACGGCCGGGCTTGACCCGGCCATCTGCCTCGGCTGGCCGATAACCGGGTCAAACCCGGCCATGACGCGTGGCTGCGCCCCTACCAACCGCTCCGCCCAGTCCTGCGAAAAGCCGGTGATCAGACGAAAGCCGAGCCGCAGGGCGTCCTGTTCCAGCGTGCAATCCCATTCGCTGGCCGCCACATCGATGGCGCGCACCTCCACCCCATGCTCGCGCGCATCGCGCACGATCTGCGCGGGAGCGTAGAACCCCATCGGCTGGGAGTTCAGCAGGGCGCAGGCAAACACCGCCGGATGATGGCATTTCAGCCAGGCCGAGACATAGACCAGCAGCGCGAAGCTGGCCGCGTGGCTTTCCGGGAAACCGTAGGTGCCGAAGCCTTCGATCTGATGGAAGCAGCGTTCGGAAAAATCCTGGGTGTAGCCGCGCGTTGTCATCCCTTCGACCATCTTGGCGAAGAAGCGATGGATGGTGCCCGCGTTGCGGAATGTCGCCATCGAGCGATGAAGCTGGTTGGCTTCCTCCGGCGTGAACTTCGCCGCGTCGATGGCGATGCGCATCGCCTGCTCCTGAAACAGCGGCACGCCCAGCGTTCTGCCAAGCACCTGCTCCAGCTCATCGGCCGGACCGCAATCGGGCGCAGGCGACGGCAGGTCCGGCCGTTCCAGTCCCTGCCGCCGGCGCAGGTAGGGATGCACCATGTCGCCCTGGATCGGCCCGGGACGCACGATCGCCACCTCGATCACCAGATCATAGAATGTGCGTGGCTTCAGCCTCGGCAGCATGTTGATCTGGGCGCGCGATTCCACCTGGAACACGCCGATCGAATCGCCGCGGCACAGCATGTCATAGACGGCCCGGTCTTCCGTCGGAACCTCCGCCAGGTTCTGCATCCCAAGCAGCGCGAACGCCTTCCTGATGCAGGTCAGCATCCCAAGCGCCAGCACATCGACCTTCATGATGCCCAGCCGATCGATATCGTCCTTGTCCCATTCGATGAAGGTACGCTGGTCCATCGCGGCCCGGCCGATCGGCACGGTCTCATCCAGCCGGCCGCGCGTCAGCACGAAGCCGCCGACATGCTGCGACAGATGACGCGGCAGCCCGATCAGCTGGCGTGCCAACTCGATCGAACGACGGACGACAAAGCTTGTAGGATCGAGGCCGATTTCCCTCAAACAGTCATCTGACCAAAGTTCCTCCCCCCCATGCCAGGACTGTGCGGACAGTGCTGCCGTGGCGTCTTCCGACAATCCCATCACCTTGCCCACCTCGCGGATCGCCCGCTTCGGCCGGTAGTGAATCACCGTCGCGGCGATGCCTGCGCGTTCACGGCCATAGCGCCGATAGATGTACTGAATGACCTCCTCACGCCGCTCGTGCTCGAAATCCACGTCGATGTCGGGCGGTTCGCGGCGTTCGGCGGAAATGAACCGCTCGAACAGCAGGCTGATCTGCGCCGGATCAACCGCGGTGATGTGCAGGCAGTAACACACTGCCGAATTGGCCGCCGAACCCCGGCCCTGACAGAGAATGTCGTTGGCGACGGCATAGCGCACGATGTCATGCACCGTCAGGAAGTACCGTGCATAATTGAGCTGCGCGATGATGCGCAGTTCCTTCTCGATGGTATCGCGGATATGCGACGGAACCCCGTCGGGATAGCGCACCGCCGCACCTTGCCAGGTCAGGTCGGCCAGGTGTTCGTCCGGCGTGCGATCAGGCGGGATCGGTTCGTCCGGATATTCATAGGCGAGTTCGTCAAGTGAAAAGCCGCAGCGCCCGACGATTTCCTGCCCGCGCAGCACAGCGTCGGGATGGTCGCGGAACAGCCGGGCCATCTCCTTCGGCGATTTGAGATGACGCTCGGCATTGGGTTGCAGTGCGAGACCTGCCTGATCGATACGGCAGCCGAGACGGATGCAGGTCATCACGTCCTGCAACGGACGCCGATCGGGAAGATGGTAGAGGACGTTGTTGGTGGCCACCATCGGCAACGGCAATTCGGCCATCGCGCGCAGACGGCTCGCATCATCGCCACGATAGCGGCGGTCGGCGGCGAGATACGCCCGGCCGCGGAAATCTGCCCTCAGGCGCTGGACATTTGCATTGAAGCCGGCATCCAACCGATCGGGAACGGCAACCAGCAGAATTTGTCCCTCGCCATGTTCCAGCAGATCGGCGTAGCGCAGGAAGCAGCGGTTTGTGGTCTTCGCCGCATCACTGCTGTCGCCATGCGGCACGCGTCCCTTGCCGACGGTGAGCAGACGCGTCAGTCGTCCCCAGGCGGCGCGATCCTGGGGGTAGCAGAGCAGATCCGGCGTGTCGTCGCGGAATGACAGACGCGCGCCAACCACCATGCGAATGCCGACTTCCTTCGCCGCGTCGTGCATCCGCACCACCCCGGCAACGCTGTTGAGATCGGTGATCCCGATGGCGGAAAGCCCCAACACCGACGCGGTGGCGGCGAGTTCTTCCGGCGACGAGGCGCCGCGCAGGAAGGAAAACGCGCTCGCCACCTGAAGTTCGGCATAGGGCGCGCCGAATTCACGCATGCGAACAGGCGCCGGCGTAAACCCCCTCTCCGCCCCCAGGGGCGGAGAGGGAAATGCAGAAACAGCTCACCCGAACAAACCATGCAGATACCACCGCGGCATCCGATCCTCGGCGTGCAGGCCGGCGCGGAAGATCCAGAACCGCGCCCCATCGGCATCCTCCACCCGGTAATAATCGCGGATCAGATCGGTTTCCGGCCGCTTGCCGGATCGTTTGCCGCGCCACCATTCGGCGGCGATCCGCTCGGGGCCCGCGGCAGCGCGCACCCGATGCGCCACGCCGCGCCAACTGAACCGGATCGGCGGATCGTCCGGCACCGGCGCAATCACCTCGATCTCCTCCGGCTGGCGCAGCAAACGGATAGGCCGAGGTGCGGCCGGATCGTCCACCCATGACGGGTGCCTGACCGGCAGCGGCGAGACACGCCGCACCGCCCGCTCCGGCAGATGGCTTGCGTACGGCGCGACACGCGATACACGTTCCGCTCCCAGACGGTTGGTGAGCGTGTCGACCACCCCGGCCAGCCTGTCGGTGGCATCAGTCGAGGCCAGATCGCTGAACTGGACCTGCGGCGCCCGCAGCGGCGCCACGATCTCGGCTTCCAGCGCAATCACCTCGATCCCGAAGCCCGGATCGACAGTGTCGAGCTTTTCGCGCAGCAGTTTTGCCAGATAGCCGGCATCGCGCACCGCCAGCGCGGTGGTCACCGCGATCTGCGGCACATCCTCGTCAACCCGGAAGAAGCGCGCAACGAAGCGCCGGCCGCCTTTGTCCTGTTCCGCCAGGCGCACGCACAGTCGTTCGGCAAGCCGGGACAAGGCGCGCGTCAGGTCCTCCGGTGTACCGATCGGTTCGACGAAAGCCAGGCGCTCATGCCATTCGATCGGCGGACGAGGCCAATCGATGGCTTCGTCCATCGCGCCAAGCGCCTGATCCAGCCGCAATACGGGCAAGGCGCCGAAGCGGACGGTGATCTGCGCACGCGGAATGCGCAGGAGGTCCTGCACCGCGCGCAAGCCAAGGCGACGCAATCCGGTCACGGTGCCGGCGTCGAGCCGAAGGCTGCTGACAGGCAGATCGGCCAAGGCCGCCTGCTCCTGTCCCGATGGCAGAATGGGCCGGTCTTTCCCCGCGTGTGCCAGTGCCCAGGCGGCCCCGGTGGTGCCGGCAATCGCCAGGCGGCAGGGAATGGCATTCCCTTCCAGTCGGGAGACGAGATCCCGTGCCAGTTCAGCTTCGGTAGCGAAAACCGCGGTGCAGCCGGTGATATCCAGCCACAGCCCATCCGGCGGATCCGGCGCGGCCATCGGCGTATAGCGCTCGCACCAGACCGCGAGCCTCGCCAAGGCGGCTTCATCGGCTGCCGGATCGGCCTCGGCGGGAAGCAAACCGGGGCAGACGGCACGCGCATCGGTCAACGTCTGGCCGGGACGCAGCCCCTGGGCCTCCCCAGCCACACCCACCGCGACCAGATGCCGGACGCCGCGGATGGTTTCAATCGTGACGAGCGGCCTATCCGGCGAGGCGGAGGCGCTGCGTGTCAGACGCGTGATCGGCCAGTGCGGCAACCACACGCAGAGGATGCGTCGCGTCATCCGAGGCCTCCATGATCCATTCTCCCGGCCTGCCGCCGCGCGCATGGGTCAATCCCACATGCCAACGCGGCAGGCCCGGTTCCCTGCCATCCTTCACGCTGGGCACGGCGGTGAGATGCCAGCGGGTTACAGCAACGCTTGCCTCCCGCTCGGCGGTCCTGTGCCCATACGGCCAGCGTCGCAGCGCGAAGCCGGTCGAGCCGTGACGCAGGCAGGCAAGCTGCAGCCGGCGCGAGGCGGTGCGATCGAACTGTCCCACCTCCCCCACCACGGCGGCGACAACGCCCTCGCGCAGCGCGACCTCCATGGCGGCGAGGGTGTCGATATCCTTGGCTGGACGCACCAGCACCAGCCGGTTGGGATCGAAGCCGTAGGGCAGCAGCCCGGGCGGGTGCAGATCAGCGAAGGGGGCGATCCAGAAGACAGGCTTCTCCGGAGCGATGCGTGCCAGCAGGGCGGCGATGAAGGCCGTGGGCAGCGCGGCGGTTTCCGCGTCCAGCCCCGCCGCGCCGATCTCGTGCAACTGGCCCAACGGCAGGCCGCCACCGGGCAGGCAGACGTCCACCCGCGGATCGTCGAACGGCAGGCAACCGCCGGGCGGCTTCGCCGGACGCAGCCTGTCCCGCAGGGCGGCCAGATGCGCCGGCAAGGCTGGCGGCCGGCTGAGCCTGCCTGGGCGGATGGAGCCCACCACGGACACGGCCGGGGATTTGTCAGCAGGATGTTCGGGGATGTAGAATGAGGAGCGCATGGCTGTGTTCCTTATTTGTTCTCAGCCAGCCCAGGAGTCAACGACTCGAATCAGGAATTCGAGTCGAGACCCCCAATCGGCCCCCGAATCGGGCTCCGAAGCGACAGTCCGGCACGGATCAGGAACTCGCGCGCAGGCGGCACCAGCGCCTCCCCCGCCTCCGCCAGGAAGGCTGCAAGCCGGGCTTCCGGTATAACCAATAGTTCGTGGTATTCCGCATTCCCACCGGTCCGGTGCGCGGCCAGCACCGCCTCGGCGGTAAGATTCGTGATCAGTGCCAGACCAAGATCCGAAACGTGGCTGCCCGGATGCTCGACGATGCACAGCGGACGCGGCTCACCCACCGTGTCAGGAGAAAGACCCAGCTCCTCCTGAAGCTCGCTCAACAGCTGGCGGCGCAGATCGACCACACCGTCGTCATTCACGGCGCTGGCGTCCACACTGCCGGCTGGGGGCAGTTGCCACATCCCAGCCTGATAGATTGCCGCTCGATGCCGTCGCCCCATCACCACCTCGCCACCGGCACAGCGCAACACGCCGCAGACCGCCAGCGGTCGCACTCCGAGATCGGCGAACAGCTTGGGCTGCTCCATCTGCGCGACGATGCGGCGGAATTCGGTCAAATGGCCGGTGACCAGCTTTGGAGTGATGGTATCGGCGCTGAACACGCGGCCATTGAACAGCCGCCCTGCCCCGCCCGCGGCGACACGGCGGCTGGCGGCCTGCCACAGCCGTTCCACCGCCAATTCCGTATCCGGCGGCAGTTTTGGCATGGCACGCCCGATACGCACCTCGACGCGGGCCGCCACCTCATGCACGACAAAACCTTCCACCGCTTCCCTTCTCGCCCTGGGTTGCCGATAGTAAGGCGCGATCAGCCGAGGGAAGCAGGGCGATGAGCCAGGACCAGCATCACGATCATCACTACGATGTTCCCCACGGGGCACCGGCGCCCGGGACGATCGACTGGCGGCACAACGGCGTGCGGGTGATCAAGGGCAATCAGCTCGATCCAAACACCGCCCAGACGCCCGGGATGAACCGGGCGGCCGCGATCAACGCCGCCCGCGTCGGTGCGCAGAAGATCTGGGCCGGCACGGTCAGCATCCATCCGAATGCCAAGACCGGCGCACATCATCACGGCGCACTGGAGAGCGTGATCTACGTGGTGCGCGGCAAGGCCCGCATGCGCTGGGGCGAACATCTGGAGTTCGTGGCCGAGGCCGAGGCGGGGGATTTCATCTTCGTGCCGCCCTACGTGCCGCACCAGGAGATCAATGCGAATTCCGATGAGACGCTGGAATGTGTGCTGGTGCGCAGCGACAACGAGGCCGTGGTGGTGAACCTGGACATCGAGCCGGTGGAGAAGCCCGAGGCGGTCTTCTGGGTCGATCCCATCCACAAGCACCCCTGAGAGGGATCCGGCCCGGCTCGAGGCCCACCGGCTCGTCGTATCCCCACGGCATAGCATCCTATAACGACATGCGATGATATGTCGCGGCCGTCGAGTGCAACTGCTACAAAGCGGGCATGATCATCGATCCGCTCGGCCCCAGATATCACGTCGAGGTCAGGGCTACGACCCGAGCCGACCCGAAGGGTTATCGCTACGAAATCTGGGAGAAGCTGGACTCGCCCTGGCTGATCCTCGCAAGCGACTGGTATCCGAGTGAAGGCGAGGCCAGGCATATCGGGCAGGCTGTACTACGCTGTCTGATTGACGAGGCGGTAACCTGACTTGCCCGGGCGCGTTCGTGAGCCGCGGCTTCGCTGCCTGAGCATATCCCTTCAAATCAAGGCTTTACCGCCCATTCAGTGACGAGACGATCAGGTCGATCCCCTGGGCATGCCAACGTTGCACCGCTTTGTGGTCGGCGCCGAGCACTGTGGCAAGACGGCGCCAGGGGAACAGATGCCGCTCGGTGATGGGATGCACCAGGCTGCGGGCACCAACGATACGCCGCAAAACATAGCGGTCGATCGGAATTAGCGAAATCCACGACATCGCTTCGTCCATGCGGGTGATCTGGGTTGCCGAGGGCACGGGCGGACGGATGCGGTTGGTGGTCCAGCCGTAGTTCTCGATGGCGGTGCGGACGATCTCGAGTGACGAACCGCGCAGCCTGGTCGACCAGCCCGTACCCGGCAGGGCGAGCAGTGCGGCACCTGCTTCCTCCAGCCGACAGATCAGACGTTCTGCATCGAACAGGTCTGCGTCCGCGGCATTGGCGGTGTTCATCGAGGAATTCCTTCGGCGATCAGCGTTGGATGGCCGTCAGCACGTAGGGCGCATTTTCCAGGACGGTTCCCGCCGTGATCACACCCCAACTGCGCGGATGTCCGGCGGGCAGTGGATCACGGGCAGGGTCTTCGGGTGGCGGGGTGCATCCACGCGGCGGTGTCGACGCCCCGATCCGGCGGCCGCGCTCGATGACCGTCCAGCGGGTGAATCCGAGGCTGGTGGCAATCGTATCCCAGGAAGCCCCTTCGACGCGTAGGCGCCTGATCTGGGTGTCCTGTGCATTGGACCAGACGACTTTTCTGGGCATGGCCGCCTCCCGAACAGAGCGAGGTCTAGATAGATATACTAACTATAAATGTCAATAATAAAAACTTTAGGGTGTATCGCCGCCCGCATGCAGAATGCCATGGAGAGCATCCACGCCCCATCGCCGCGGCCCGCCACATCGCGGCCGTCGATCAACCGCCCCCGAAGCGTTGCTGCCACTGTCAAAATAGGCTGCGATGGTGCTGGCTCTGTTAGGAAAACTGACGTAATCTGCCGTGATGAGCAATCCCGGAGATATTGGCGCACGCATCCGCACCGCGCGCGAGGAGCAAGGCTGGACGCAGGATCAGCTGGCGGCCGCGGTCGGCGTGTCGCGCAGCGCCGTCGCACAGTGGGAAACCGGACGCGCGGGACAGGTGACCACCAACCTCACCCGCGTCGCTTCCACACTGGGCGTGGGCGTCGAATACCTCATGCATGGGCGTGACAAGTTCGCGGCTGGCAAGATCAACAGCAGTGATGAACTCGCGATGCTGCGGCTGTACCGCGAGTGCTCGCTCGAGGATCGTCAGCTTTTGTTGCGAACGGCCCGCCGGCTGACCGGCAAGCGTTAGCCGTCAGCGAACCGCGTTCGCGGTTCTCCGCCGGCGTGTCTCCGCCACCAGCGAGGCCAGCGCGCAGGAGGCATGACGCGCCATCAGCGTGTCCGCCCGGCTGGTCAGGACAATCGGCACGCGGGCCCCGAGGACGATACCGGAGCTGTCGGCGCCGGCCAGAAAGGACAGGCTCTTGGCTAGCATATTGCCAGCCTCGAGATCCGGCACCACCAGGACGTTGGCCCTGCCGGCGACCGGCGAGATAATATGCTTGATCAATGCAGCCTCGGGACTGATGGCGTTGTCGAGCGCAAGCGGGCCGTCCAGCAGCGCGCCGGTGATCTGACCGCGCTCCGCCATCTTGCACAGCGCCGCCGCCTCAATTGTGGATGGCACCTTCGGATTGACAGTCTCCATCGCCGACAGGATGGCCACACGGACCTCGGGGAACCCCGCGGCATGTGCGAGGTCGATCGCGTTCTGCACGATATCGATCTTGACCTGCAGCGTCGGCGCGATATTCACCGCCGCGTCGGTGATGATCAATGCATCCTCGTGCCCCGGCACATCCATCACAAAGCAATGGCTGAGCCGCCGTTCGGTGCGAATTCCCGTATCGCGGGCGACGACGGCACACATCAATTCGTCGGTGTGAAGGCTGCCCTTCATCAGGGCCCCTGCCTTCGCCTCACGCACCAGCGCCACCGCCTTGGCCGCGGAGTCATGGCTGTGCATGGCGTCCACGATGGGCAGGCCCGCAATGTCGATGTTGAAGCGTGCGGCGATATCATGGATCCGCGCCGACGGACCAACCAGGATTGGTTCGATCAGACGCAATTTGTATGCTTCCGCGGCGCCTTCGAGCGAGACTTCGTCGCACGGATGCGCAACCGCGGTCGTCACCGGAGGCAGCTTCTGCGCCGACACGATCAGACGCAGATACTTATCGTGTGGGCGAGGGTGAACGAGCGGGGAGTGACAGGTCTGGGTTCCCATGGCTCGATCCTATATCGCACCATGGTACACAGCGTATTAACGTCACAGACGGGAACTCATTCTCCGGCTGAATATGTAATCGATCACGAGCGGCGGCAGGGCATGGATCCTCGCCGCGGCCATCAGGTTGTTCCGCGGCCTCGTCGCCGCAAAGGCTGCGCCACGCGAAGCCGAGCATTCTTGCCATTTTGTCGTGTGGTCCGCCGGCTGAACGATCGACGCATAGCGGACACACCCAAAGGGCGATGCGATCTCTTTCGCCGCATCGACAGCAGTTTGGTATAATGGGTTCAGAGACTTCACGACCACAAGGAACGCCACCGATGCGCCGCGCCGCACTACCCCTTGCCATTGCAGCCACGCTTTCCCTGGGTGCCTGCGCCGTGCCGCCGCCGACCGGCCCCTCGGTCATGGCCTTGCCCGGCCAAGGCAAGAACTTCGAGGCCTTCCAGCAGGATGACGCCGCCTGCCGGCAGTTCGCCTGGCAGCAGACCGGCGGAGCATCGCCGTCCGCGGCAGCAACGCAGAGCGGTGTCGGCAGCGCCATCGTCGGAACGGCACTGGGCGCAGCCGCGGGGGCGGCCATCGGTTCACTTGGCGGCGCGGCCGGTGCCGGCGCGGCCATTGGCGGAGCCACCGGCCTGTTGGCCGGCAGCGCGGTCGGCGCCAACAATGCCGCCGCGGCTTATGGCGGCGTCCAGCAGCTCTACGACGTCAGCTACACCCAGTGCATGTACGCACACGGCAATACCGTGCAGGCGCCGCCCTCCGGATTTGCGTCATATCCGTACCCCTACCCTTATCCTTACCCCGCCTATCCCTACGGTTATCCCGGCTTCTATGGTCCGGCCTTTTATGGCCCATCTGTCTCCGTCGGTTTTGTCGGAGGCGGTTGGGGTTGGCGGGGCGGCGGCTGGCATCACTGACGCTGGCCACCCTGCATCGGCATGTCCCGCATGCTGGGGCCGCCCATCATATCGTGGCCCATCGGCTTGCCGGTGCCCGCCTTACGCACCGTAACCGTCGCGGTCACCTGGCCTGCCTTCTCGAAGGTCAATGTGACCGGGAATTCGTCGCCCTGGTTGAGCGGCTGCTTCAGGCCCGTCAGCATGATGTGGTAACCGCCCGGCGCCAGCGTCACCGGTTTGCCAGGCTCCACCGGCAGCGCTCCGACGCTGCGCATCTTCGACACACCGTGGTCATCGAAGGATTCGTGCAGGCCCGCGGTTGCGGAAACCGGTGAGGCAACCGCCGTAAGCCGGTCGGGCGCACCGCTGTCGACGATCGTCAGATAAACGACACCCACGCGGCCTGTCGCCGCAACGCGCGACCATGCGTTCTCCACCCGAAGCGTGTCATTCTGCGCGAAAGCCTGCGCCGGAATGGCGACCAGGAGTGCAGCCAGCATCGAACGCCACGTTCGCCATGCATGCATGCGTCGCCTCGCGATCACGACAGGAACCTTGCGATATCGGCCGCCATCTCGGCGCCGGTTTCGTCCGCGCGAACCGGCGCGATGAAGTTTCCGTCAGGTCCCATCAGGTACAGAATTGAGCTGTGGTCCATCAAGTAGTCGCCGGGGCCGGGGCCGGTGCGATGCTCAGCGTAATAGACACGATATTCCTTCGCCACCTGCGCGATCTGTTCGGGCGAACCGGTGAGGCCGATCAAACGCGGGCTGAACGCCGCGGCATACTGCTTCACGACGGCGGGCGTGTCGCGCTTCGGGTCGACCGTGATGAAGATCGGCTGCACTCTGTCGGCGTTGGATCCGAGCCGATCCATGGCGTCCGCCACGTCGGTCAGCGTGGTGGGACAGACATCCGGACAGAACGTGTAGCCGAAGTAGATGAGCATGTATTTGCCGTGGAAGTCGCGGCTGGTGACCTGCCTGCCGTTGCCGTCCTCCAGCGTGAACGACCCGCCGACCAACGAGGCCGAACTGCCGCGGCTCAGCCAGACGAAGGCGCCGGCGCCGAGCAACAGCACCGCGACCAGCAGCCCGATAATGCCATAGATAAACGAGGGGGGTCGGACGCCATGCGGCCGGCCAGTGGTGGGATCGGATGTCGAGCTCATGACGGGGGCGGACCCTAGACCAGTCAGCCGTCGTCAGATAGCCCTGAGCTGGGCCAACACGACATGGCTGGGACAACGCACAGGGAGACATCGCCATGCGACGCAGGGACATTCTCAAGGGCGCTGCCTCGGCCGCCGCACTTGGCGGCATCGGCCTCGGCCGGCCAGCAATCGCGCAAGGTTCCACCAGGACGCTGCGCTTCGTACCGCAGGCGAACCTGGCGAACCCGGATCCGATCTGGACCACCGCCACGGTGGCGATCAACCACGGCTACATGGTGTTCGACACGCTCTACGGCATCGATGATGCGGTCGAATCCCAACCGCAGATGTGCGCCGGTCACGAGGTCTCGTCCGACGAACTCACCTGGACCTTCACGCTGCGCGAGGGGCTGCTGTTCCACGACAACGAGCCAGTTCGTGCGATCGACTGCACCGCCTCGCTCACGCGCTGGGCGGCGAAGGACCCGTTCGGCCAGCAGCTTGTGTCGCTCACCGAGGAGATGCAGCCTCTCGACGACAGGCGCTTCCAGATCCGCCTGAGGCACCCGTTCCGCCAGATGCTCTATGCGCTCGGCGCACGCAACTGCTTCATGATGCCGGAGCGCATGGCGCGCACCCCGGCGTCCGAGCAGATCAAGGAGTATGTCGGCTCCGGCCCGTATCGCTTCCTGACCAGCGAATGGGTGTCCGGCGCGAGTGCGGCCTGGGCCAGGTTCGACAAATACCTGCCCCGGAACGAAAAGCCGGCATATTTTTCCGGCGGCAAGGTCGTGAACTTCGATCGGGTCGAGTGGATCGTGCAGCCCGATCCCGCCACATCGGCGGCGGCGTTGCAAACCGGCGAGGTGGACTGGGTGGAGCTGCCGCTGATCGACCTCGTGCCGATGCTGAAGATGGCGGACGGCGTGCAGGTCAAGGTGTTCGACCCGTTCGGCTGGCTTGGCGTGCTGGCGTTCAACCATCTCTATCCGCCCTTCGACAATCCGAAGCTGCTGCGGGCGATCCTGCCGGCGGTGGACCAGCGGACCTTCGTGCAGACCATTGTCGGCGAGCAGACCGACCTGGGACGCTTTCCGGTCGGCTTCTTCACCGACGGAACCCCGATGGCGAATACGGCGGGGCTCGAAGTCCTGTCCGGACCCCGCGACATGGCGCTGGCCAGGAAGCTTGTGGCGGAGTCCGGCTACGATGGCGAACCCGTCCTGCTGATGTCGCCAACCGATCAGCCGGCACTCGCGCAGATCACGCAGGTGACGCGCAGCCTGTTCCAGGAACTCGGGCTGAATGTCGAATTCATGGCGATGGACTGGGGTTCGGTGGTGTCACGCCGCGCCAACACCGCGCCACCCGACAAAGGCGGCTGGAACAGCTTCTGCACGCTCTGGGGCGGGCTGACCGTGTCCAATCCCGGCAGTTCCTACCCCCTGCGCGGCAACGGCAAGGGCGGCTGGTTCGGCTGGCCGACCGATCCGGAGATGGAGGCGATGCGCCAGCAGTGGTTCGACGCGCCCGACATTCCCGCGCAGCAGGCGATCTGCGAGCAGATCCAGCGCCGCGCGTTCGAGACCGTGCCGTTCGTCCCGCTCGGTCAGGTGTTTCAGCCGACCGCGTTTCGCAGCAACGTCACCGACATCGTCAAATGTGCGATCCCGTTGTTCTGGGGTGTGCGGAAGGCATGAACCCGGCGAACGGCTGGTTCGTCGTCATGGCCTGCGGCCGACCAGCACGCCGGCGACACCCTACCCCGCGGCGATGTAGTCCATTCGGCCGCCATCAACCGCCAGCACCTGCCCGGTCACCCACCCGGATTCAGGAGCGGCGAAGAACGCCACTGCGTTGGCAACATCGTCCGGCGCACCGATGCGCCCCAACATCGCTCGTGCGGAGATGCGTCCAGCCGCATCCTGCCATTCCTGCTCGCTACGCTGGTTCTGCGCCATCTCGGTGCGAATGAATCCGGGTGCAACGGCGTTCACTGTGATGCCCCGCGGCCCAAGCTCCATGGCAAAACGTTTGGTCAGGATCGCCACCTCGGCCTTGGTCGCGGCATAAAAGGCATTGCCCGGCAGCGCCGTGCCGATCGCGGCGATCGAGGTGACATTTACGATCCGACCGTAGCCGCGCTCCCGCATGCCCGACATCGCCGCGCGGATCGTGTTGATGACGCCATCGACATTCACCCGCCGCATGCGATCCATCGCACCCGGATCGTAGGTTTCCAGCGTCGCCTGCAGGGATACGCCAGCGTTGTTCACCAGGATGCTCAGCGACCCGAGTTCGCTGCTCGCACGCTCGATCATCCCTGCCACCTGCGCCGCATCGGCGACATCTGCACAATGGGCGATGGCCTGTCCGCCTCCGGCTCGGATCTCTTGCACAAGCGTGTCCGCGGCGTCGGCGCGCACCGCATAGTTGACGCAGACGGCGGCGCCTTCGTGGGCAAGACGGCGCGCGACGGCCCTGCCGATGCCGCGCGCCGCCCCGGTCACCACCGCCACCTGATCGTGCCAGACCATCATCGGCCTCCGTCGCGACCGGTCGTCCCTTGCGCCCGAGCGCTCAGCTTGTCGGGAACTTGCAGTTGTCGGCGAGCGGATGCAGGACCTCGGACGGGGGCGACGTGTGGACCAGCTTGTAAAGGTCCCACGGCCCCTTGCTCTCGTCCTTGGTCTTAACCTGAAACAGATAGGCCGGAAACTCACCACGTCCGTCCGCTCTGATCCGCCCCGGACCAAAGGCATCATCGTCGGTCGGGATCGACTTCATGTGCGCCACCAGCGCCCGGCCGCTTTTCTTGGCGTTGTCGGCCCCCATCGACTGCACCGCCTTCAGATAGTGCAGCGTGGATGAATACGAACTGGCGTGCGCCTGATTTGGATAGTTGTTTGGCGTCTTTGTCAGCAGCCGCTTGGCGAAGGCGCGCGTCCGCTCGTCGCGATCCCAGTAGAACGTCTCGGTGGTCGTCAGCCCGCCGCAGACTTCAAGACCGAGCGTGTGCACGTCGGTGATGAACAGCAGCAACGGGGCAATCTTCATCTTCTTGTTCAAGCCGAATTCAGCCGCCTGCTTGATGCAGTTCTGCGTATCCAGTCCGGCGTTCGCGATGCCGAGCACCGTCGCCCCGCTCGATAGCGCCTGGGTCAGGTAGGAGGAAAAATCGGTGGTGTCGGGGAACGGATAGCGCAGATCGCCCTTCACCTCACCGCCACCCTTCCGCACCACGTCGGCAGTCAGTTCAGCCAGCGATTGGCCGAACGCATAATTCGCGGTGATGAAGAACCACGACTTGTTGCCGGTCGCCATCAGAGCGCCGCCGGTCGAATGCGCGTTCTCGTAGGTGTCGAAGCTCCAGACGATGGAGTTGGGACTGCATTGCTGCCAGGTCAGCGCCGCCACTGTGGCGGACGCGTTCAGCATCATCTTGTCCTTTTCCTTCGCCACCTGCGCGACCGCGAGGGCGACCGACGATGTCGGCACATCGGCCGCAACGTCCACACCCTGGTCGAACCACTGCCGCGCGAGCGAGGCTGCGACGTCGGGCTTGTTCTGATGATCGGCGCTGATCACCTCGACGTCGAAGTCGATGTGTGAGCGCATCTCATCAACTGCGAGTTGCGTTGCCGCCACCGAAGTGGGGCCGGTGTTGTCGCGATAGGTGCCCGACAGGTCGGTCAACACGCCGATGGTGATCTTCGGCTTCGCCTGCGCACGGACGCGTGCGACCGGCAAGCTCGACAGGGCTGCCGCGCTGCCCAGAAGGTTGCGGCGTGAAAGCTGCATGGACGTGTCACTCCATTGGATTGTTGCGACGCGCTCAGCCGCCCTCGCGGGCCACAGGCCGTCACTCCCGCTCTGATGCGGCGGGCGACTGCCACAGTCAAGCAGCTAAGCGGCCAAGCGCTCAGGCGGTCATGCGGTCAGGCGAAGCGGCCGGAGCGAGGGAAGCCGTTCGGCGGCAGACGTCCAGCCTGCGCTCGCTCGCCGATCCAATCGCGCAGGTTGGTCTCCGTCCGCGTCTTTTCGCCGAGCCGCCAGGTCAGGCCATCGCCGAGGCGGAATACCTTCGCGTCCGCCATCCCGCCCTCACGATAGCGTTGCAGAATCACGCCGCCACCACGCGTCATCTCGGGCACCTGCTCGACCGGGAAAACCAGCAGTCTGCGGTTGCTGCCAATGATCGCGACATGGTCGCCGTCTGCCGGAACGCAGAGTGCGGCCTCCTCACCGGGCTTGAGGTTGAGCACCTGCTTGCCGGTGCGCTTTTCCGCGGCAAGTTCCGCCGCCGGCACGATGAAGCCGCGGCCTGTCGACGATGCAACGAGATACTTTCCCCGGTCCGCGGCGATGAACAGCGCGGCGACATCGTCGGCGTTGGTCAGGTCGGCAAGCACCCGCACCGGCTGACCGTCACCGCGGCCGCGCGGCAGGTCGGCCGCCTTCAGCGTATAGGCGCGGCCATTGGTGCCGAACAGGATGATCCGATCGGTCGTGTGACAGTGCAGCAGGTGCTTCAGTCGGTCGCCCTCCTTGAAGCGCAGCTCCGCATCATCGGCGGTATGGCCTTTGACCGCGCGTATCCACCCCTTGTCGGACAGGATGACGGTGATCGGCTCGCGTTCGACGAAGGCGTCGCTCGTCACCTCAACCGTGGTGGGCGGAACACCCAGCTCGGTGCGCCGCGTGCCTAACGCTCCAGAGCCGAATTTCCGCCGCGTCTCCTCCAGTTCCTCGGCGATGCGTCGCCAGCGCAGCGTATCATCCTTCAACAACGCCAGCAGGGCCTTGCGCTCCCTGGCCAGCGATTTGTGCTCGTTGCGGATCTCCATCTCCTCGAGCCTGCGCAAGGAGCGCAAGCGCATGTTCAGAATCGCCTCGGCCTGAACATCGGTCAGCTTGAAGCGCTGTATCAGGCGCGGTTTGGGTTCATCTTCGGTGCGGATGATTCGAATCACCTCGTCAACATTCAAATAGACCAGCAAATACCCGTCGAGGATTTCGATGCGCCGCTCGATGGCCGCGAGCCGGTGGCGCGAGCGCCGGACCAGTACTTCATGGCGATGATCGAGCCAGGCGCGCAACACGCCGGGCAACGACATCACAAGGGGCGTACGCGTCGCATCCAGCACGTTCATGTTCAGCGGAAAGCGAGATTCCAGCGCGGTGGCGCGGAACACCGTTTCCATCAGCATTTCGGGCTCGACGCCGCGCGTCTTCGGTTCCAGCACAAGGCGCACCAACTCGGTGCTTTCGTCGCGCACGTCGCCGAGCAGGGGCAGTTTGCGCTCTTCCAGAAGCTGCGCGATCTGTTCGATCAGCCGCGCCTTCTGCACCTGGTAGGGAATTTCCGTGACCACGATCTGCCACGTGCCGTGCTTGCCCTTCTCTACCGACCACTTCGCACGCACGCGAAACCCGCCGCGCCCGGTTTCGTACGCCAAGAGGATCGCCGCCTTGTCTTCCACCAGCACGCCGCCGGTGGGAAAATCCGGTCCCGGCATATGACGCAACAGATCGGCTGTCGTCGCCCGGGGATTGCCGATCAGGTGAATGGCGGCGGCACAGATCTCGCCGGCATTGTGCGGCGGGATCGAAGTCGCCATGCCGACGGCGATGCCGGCCGCCCCGTTGGCGAGCAGATTTGGAAATGCGCCGGGCAGAACGATCGGTTCGCTCTCCTCGCCGTCGTAGGTCGGGCGAAAATCAACCGCGTCCTCGTCGATGCCGGCGAGTAGCGCGCGCGCAACCTCGGTCAGTCGCGCCTCGGTGTAGCGCATGGCCGCGGCGTTATCGCCGTCGATGTTGCCGAAATTGCCCTGGCCCTCGACCAGCGGGTAGCGTGCGGCGAAATCCTGCGCGAGCCGCACCAGTGCCTCGTAGACCGCGACGTCGCCATGCGGGTGAAACTTGCCGATCACGTCGCCCACCACGCGGGCGCATTTCTTGAAGCCTGCCGTGGGATCAAGCCGCAGCAGATGCATCGCATAGATCAGCCGCCGATGCACCGGCTTCAGTCCGTCGCGCACATCCGGCAACGAGCGCGACATGATGGTGGACAGCGCATAGGCAAGATAACGCTCGGACAACGCATCCGACAGCTGCGTGTCCTCGACGTGCCCGATCAGATCATCCGGCATCCTGTTGCTCCGACTCCGCGGCCAGTGCCGCGACCCGGTCGTATAGCATCTGACGCGCGACCGGCAGCGGGCGGTGGTGATGCCCGAACGCATCGCGCTCCAGGAAGTGGCCGGTCAGCCTGAGGCCGTCGCGCCAGTCTGGCGGCGTCGCTTCTCCGTCGCCTACCAGGAACGCGGGCAGGCGCAGCAGGCGGGATGTCCAGACGCCGGCGCCGTCCGAGGTGACCGCGCGACCCGTCTTCGGCGACACGAATACCAGGCCGATCGTCGCGCCGGTGACCGCGCAGCTTGTCAGATCGAGCCCATAGCCGAGTTCGGCGAGCAACACTGCCTCCCAACGGACCAGGTCGGTGAGCATGGCCGGCCCCTGCGGCAGGCGCGCGATCAGGCGCAGAAGACCCTCGAAGACGCGCGGTTGAGGCGCGCGTTCCGGCAATGCACCTTCCGTGACGGCGCAGGCGGCGGACAGCATCGCAAGGCCGAGCGGATCCTCCATGGCAAGCGCGGCGCCCGGGTGCACCAGTTCCGCCGTGAGGCTGCCAAGCTGATCGGCCAGTCGTGCAACCCAGCGCGCCTGGACGAGGTTCCCCGGCTGCCATATCGCCGTGCGGCTGCGCGCACCACCGCCGCGTGCCAGGCCGCGATGGGCTCCGTGTTCCGCGGTCATCACCGTGGCGATGGCGTCGCCTTCGCCATACGGGCGTACGTCGAGTACCGATTGCAGGCGCGTCCCACTCCATGGCGGCTACCGGCTAACAGCTTTTGGCGGGCGGCGCGATGGGTGGACGCTGCCTACAGCCAGTGGAATCCGTGGGCCATGACACCGAGCATCGCGCCGAACCCCCCGAGCATGACGCCAAGTAGCCAGCGGAAATCGGCGCGCTGGTCCGTCACCACAACATCGATCCGTCGGTCCATCGAATCGAGACGCCGCTCAATCCGCTCCAGGGCAGCTGACGTGGTCCTAGCGATCTGTTCCAGCACGGCCACGCGCGCTTCCATGGACACAGGATATCGACCCGGTTCAGCCGGTTCAACTGTTGTGTCAGGCACCACACGCAGTCCAGTACGCCGGACGATACTAGGGACGCATGAAGAAAACCCTATCCGCAGCTCAAGGGAGGCGGCGGCCTACAGCCAGTGGAATCCGTGGGCCATGACACCGAGCATCGCGCCGAACCCCCCGAGCATAGCGCCAAGCAGCCAGCGGAAATCGGCCCGATGCTCGGAATTGAGCGCGTCGAACCGACGATCGATGCCGGTGAACCGGCCTTCCATCGCGTCGAGCCGCCGTTCGATCCGCTCGAGGCTCGCGGACGTGGTCCTAGCGATCTGTTCCAGCACTGCGACACGGCTCTCCATGTCGGCAGGATACCGGCCACTTCCGGTCGGTTCAACGGGCGTGTCGGGCATTGCGGCGGTTCCTTCCGCGCCTGACCTACCGAAAACCAATGAACGAACCGCTACCCGGGATCCTCCAACCCAATCGCTCGCAACCGCGCAGCTTCCTCGTCCCAGCCGGCGCGCTGCTTCACGTTGAGGAACAGATGCACCTTGCGCTCCAGCAGGATCGCCAGCTGCTCCCTCGCCTTCGCGCCGATCGTCTTGATCCGTTGGCCGCCCTCGCCGATCAGGATCGCCTTGTGGCCGAGGCGCGAGACGTACACCGTCGCCTCGATCCGTACCGATCCGTCGTTGCGCTCCTGCCAGTTCTCGGTTTCCACCGTCGTGCCGTATGGCACTTCCTCGCGCGTCTGCAGGAAAATCTGCTCGCGCACGATCTCAGCCGCCAGCAGCCGATCCGGCAGGTCCGTCAGATCGTCGTCGGGATAGAGATGCGGTCCCTCCGGCACGGCCGCCGCCAGCGCATCGGCCAGCTGCTCGACCCCATCACCGGTCGCCGCACTGACCATGAACGTCTCCTCGAACTGCGTCAGCGCGGCCAGTTCAGCGGTCAGTGGCAGCAGCTTCGGTGGCAACACGAGTTCGACCTTGTTCAACACCAGCCAGCTACGGCGCTTCCGCGCTGCCAGCGTGCCGGCGATATGGCGCACCAGGTCGTTGGCACCGCTCTTCGCATCGACCAGCAGCAAGGTCAGATCCGCGTCCTGCACGCCGGTCCAGGCCGCGGCCACCATCGCCCGGTCCAGCCGACGGCGTGGCGTGAAGATGCCCGGCGTGTCGACCAGCAGCACCTGGCTCTCGTCGCGCATCATGATGCCAAGCACGCGGAACCGCGTGGTCTGGGCCTTCGGCGTGACGATGGACAGCTTCGCGCCGGCAAGCCGGTTGAGCAGCGTGGACTTGCCCGCGTTCGGCGCACCGACAACGGCGACGAAGCCGCACCGCGAGCCTGCCACCGGGCTTGACCCGGGGGTCATACGCCAAGAACCTGCAACAGTTCCTGCGCCGCCAGCTGTTCCGTGGCTCGCTTACTGCCGGCCTTGCCGGTTCCGCTGCAGCCAGCCGCGGATACCGTCACCACGAACTCCGGTGCATGCGGGGGCCCGGTACGCGAAATGACGATGTACTCGGGTGCGCCAAGGCCGCGCGCGTGCATCCACTCCTGCAGCGTCGACTTCGAGTCCTTCGGCGGCTCCCGCTGCTCCTCCATCACGTTGGACCATGCGCGCCTGATAAAGTTGCGGGCAGCATCGATGCCACCGTCGAAGTACAGTGCCGCAAGCACAGCCTCCAGCGCGTCAGCCAGGACTCTGGCGCGCCTGCGAACACCATCCCGTGCCTCGTTTGCCGCCACTGCCAGCGCCTCGCCCAGGCCGATCTCTTCAGCCACCGCAGCCAGCACCGGTTCCGACACGAGAGCACCCAAACGGTGGCCGAGATCGCCCTCGTGCTCTTTGGGAAAGCGTTCCACGAGCCATTCGGCGATCAGCAGACCCAGGACGCGGTCGCCGATGAATTCCATCCGTTCATTCGAACTCCAGCCTCGCCGGCGCCGTTTCCCCTGCAGCGCAGAGCGGTGGGTCATCGCCTCACGCAACAGTTCAGGACGTGTGAAGTCGTGTCCGAGGATCGCCTCGATTGGCGTACTCAACGCCGGCCCACTCAGTGGATGCCCATCAGTATCCGGTTCCAGCGGATCTGGAATGGCCACCACCAGAATTCCCACCACGGATATTCGGCGTCCACCGAGAAGAACAGGATCTCGGCGCGACCGACCAGGTTCTCCACCGGCACGAAGCCGACGCCATTCATGAAGCGGCTGTCAGCGGAATTGTCGCGGTTGTCGCCCATTGCGAACACGTGGTCGGGCGGAACGAGATACTCCTGGGTGTTGTTCATCTCGCCATCGTCTGTCGCCTTCAGGATGTCGTGCTTCACCCCGTTCGGCAGCGTCTCCTGATACAGCCGCAGCGCCATGCGGATGCCGCTTTCGTCGGCGACGTAGTCGCCCTCAGACTGGCGCGGCACGAGTTGACCATTGATGTACAGCTGGCCCTGGCGCACCTGGATGCGGTCGCCCGGCAGTCCGATGATACGCTTGATGTAGTCGGTCGAATTGTCGCGGGGGTATTTGAATACCGCAACGTCGCCCCGGTTCGGCAGGCGCCCGAAGATGCGTCCGGAGAACGGCGGCCAGCCGAACGGCAGTGAATAGCGTGAATAGCCGTAGCTGTATTTCGACACGAACAGATAGTCGCCCACCAGCAGCGTCGGGATCATGCTGCCGGACGGAATATTGAACGGCTCGAACGCGACGGTGCGTACCACGACGGCGATCAGGCCGGCATAGACGAACGTCTTGATGTTCTCGACCCAGACGTTCGATTTGCGCCTCGGCTTGGCCTTTGCCTTTGTCGCCATGTGAAGAAGGGCTTCCGTCCATAAAATCCGGGCGGATCAAGCCCAGGGGTGCATGGTGTGTCAAGCGATCCGGCGAGCGGCCGACGGCTGCGGCAAAGTTGGCAACCTGACGGTCGGCGCGCGCCGAAACCTAGTTCGCGTCGAACTCGCCGGGCTGGCCGCCCGCCGCGCGGCGCTGGGCCAAGAAGGCCTCGATCTCCGACAGGGTGACGTAGCCCTTCTCGTCGCGGTCGATCGCATCGAAGTTCCGCGCCACCAGCGGCATGGCGTCCGCAGCCTGTTGGCGTGTCAGGTGGCCATCGTTCGTCACGTTCGCGGCCGCGAAGCGCAGTGCCAGCGATCCGCCCTGGGTCCGCGGCGGTGCGGCACCCGGCGTGCCCGGATATGCGCCCGGCTCCGCCGAGGACGGCGGGCCGCCATAGGGCCCAGCGGGCGGCGCGCCGTAGGGCCCAGCGGGCGCCCCGCCATAGGAACTGCCAGGCGGGCCATCATTGGCAGCGGGCTGCCCGCCATACGGGGCCGGCGTATAGCCGTACGGGCCGTAGGGTGCGGGATAACGGTAGCCGTAGGGATAGCCGTAATAGCCGCAGCACGGCACCATGGCACCGGTGTAGGGATCATAGACGCACCCGCCGAGCAGAGCCGCGGCGCCAGCCAGCGTCAGTGTCGCAGCAACGTGTCGCATGGCCCGCACCCGCCTACCTCGCCGCCGTAGCCGAAATGATCACCTGGGCGAAGGCGTATGGGTATTCGTCGGTCATCGTCAATGCGACGGCGGCCTCCATTCCCGCGGGCGTGATCGCCGCCAGCCGGGCCGCCGCGCCGCCGGTCATGCGCAACGTCGGCTGGCCGGAGGCCAGGTTCACCACGCCCAGATCGGAGAAGAACACGCCACGCCGGAACCCGGTCCCGAGCGCCTTCGCCGCCGCCTCCTTCGCCGCGAAGCGCTTGGCGAAGGTTGCCGCCTGTATTCGTTCGGTGCGCCGGGCAGCCCTGGCGCGCTCGGTCGCGGTGAAGATGCGCGCAAGGAATTGCTCGCCGTGCCGTGCGATCACTGCCTCGATGCGGCGGATATCGCAGATGTCGGAGCCGAGGCCGAGTATCATGTCAGTGACCGGTGATTCCTGGAACTATCCGCGTTCCACGCCCTTGACGCCGACCGCGCCGCGCAGACCCGCGATGACCTTGGACAGATGTGCCACGTCGCGCACGTCGACATCGACCAGGGCCTCGATGAAGTCTTCCTGCCGGCTGACGATCTTCAGGCTGGCGACAGCGCCATCCTGCTTGGCGATCGCGTTCGTCAGGTTGGCGAGAGATGATGGCTCATTCGCCCCGATCACACTCAAACGCGCGGTATGGCTGAGCGTCTTGCCGTCCGGTCGGTTGGCGAACAGGCCGTCGTGATTCCAATCGACATCGATGAAACGCTCGGGCGTTGCGGCAAACCCCGCCAGCGTCTGGCAATCGCGCGCGTGGATCGTCACGCCCTTGCCGGTGGTGACGATGCCGACGATCTCGTCGCCCGGCACGGGATGGCAGCAGCCGGCGAAGTGGTGTGCCATGCCCGGCACCAGTCCGGTGATCGGCATGTCAAAATCGGACTTGTGCGGATGGCGGTTATTGGCGCGCGGCAGCGGCGCCGGGATCATGCGCGGCGCGCGCGGCGCCTGGCGCAGCTCGGGATAGGCGGCGAGCACCACGTCCTTCGGGCCGACATTGCCGTTGCCGACTGCGATGTACAGGTCGTCGGCCGCTGCGAGTTTCAGCGTCTTCAGCGCCGGCTCCAGCGCCTTCTCCGATCCATCGAGCCCAGCCTGGCGGAACGCCTTCGCGAGTTCCGCGCGTCCCGCATCCAGATGTTGCTGACGCTGCTGCTGGTGGATGAACCGGCGGATGCGCGCCCGCGCCTTGCCAGTGACGACATACCGCTCCCATTGCGGCGACGGCGTGCCGCCGCGCGCCGTCATGATCTCGACCTGGTCGCCGTTCTGCAGCTGATGGCGCAACGGCAGCAGCCTGCCGTTGATCTTCGCCCCGACGCAGGCATCGCCAACCTGCGAGTGCACCGCATAGGCGAAGTCCACCGGCGTGGCGCCGCGCGGCAACTGGATCAGCTGGCCCTTCGGGGTGAAGCAGAAGACCTGATCCTCGTAGAGTTCCAGCTTGGTGTTCTCGAGGAAGTCGTCAGGCGCGGTGGAATTCTCCAGAATCTCCAGCAGGTCCTGCACCCAGCGGAAACGCTGCAGATCGCGCCGGTCGGCCTTGGCATTGGGCTCCTTGTAAACCCAGTGCGCGGCGACGCCATTTTCCGCCACGTCGGTCATCTCCGCGGTGCGGATCTGGATCTCGATTTTCTGGTTGCGCGGTTCGCGCAGCGTCACGCCGGTGTGCAGGCCCTGATAGCCGTTCGACTTGGGCGTCGAGATGTAATCCTTGAACCGGCCCGCTATCACCGGATACGCTGAGTGAACCGCGCCGAGCGCCGCGTAACACGCCTCCTTGCTCGGCACGACGATGCGAAATGCCATGATGTCGGAAAGCTGCTCGAAGGCGACGTTGCGGCGATGCATCTTTTCCCAGATCGAGTAGGGCGACTTCTCGCGCCCGGACACTTCGATCACCGAAACGCCGAAGCCCTCGCAGACACGCTTCAACTCCGCACGCACCTCCTCGATCACATCCGCGCCCTGGCCACGCAGGAAATTCAGCCGCGCCTGGATCGTGGCATAGGCCTCGGGATCGAGCTGCCCAAAGGCCAGCGTCTGCAGCTCGGTCTTCACCGCATCCATGCCGATCCGTTCGGCAAGCGGCGCATAGATCTCCATCGTTTCGCGCGCAATGCGGCGGCGGCGCTCGGGGTCCTGCACGAAGCGCAGCGTGCGCATGTTGTGCAGCCGGTCGGCGAGCTTCACCAGAAGCACGCGGATGTCGCGGCTGATCGCCAGCACGAGTTTGCGAAAATTCTCCGCCTGTTTGGTGCGGTCGGACTGAAGTTCCAGGCGGGTCAGCTTGGTGACGCCATCCACCAGACCGGCGATCTCCGCGCCGAAGCGGCTCTGGATCTCGGGCAGCTTGACCGGCGTGTCCTCGATCACGTCGTGCAGCAGTCCGGTGGCGATGGACGCGGTATCCAGCCGGTAACCGGCCAGGATGTCGGCGACGGCAACCGAATGGGTGATGTAGGGATCGCCGTTGTCGCGCAGCTGCGTCCCGTGCGCCTGGCTCGCCAACGCGTAGGCGGCGTCGACCAGACCGGTATCTGCCTTCGGATCGTAGCCGCGCAACTTCTCGGTCAGGCGAATGGCATCCGGGCCAGCGCTGCTTCGCGGCCCGGCGTCGGCTGGCATGCCGTCGCGCGCCAGGCCGTCGGGCACAAAAGCCGGAGCGGGGGCCGGCCCCGCGATCGCGCCGCCCTCACCCCTTGCCGTCATCGGCGATTTCCACTGAGGCACCTACCGCTGGGAACGGCCGCCCAGCTCCGCCTCGATGGCAGCCTCAAGGTCTTCGGGCGACAATTCCTCGCCTTCGACGGGCAGGCTCGCCGACTCCTCGTCGGCCGTCACGTCCTGCAGACCGAAGATGTTCTGGTCGGTCGGAATCAGGTCGAGCACCTCCTCGTCGGCCGGCTCTGGCTCGGGTGCGCGGGACAGCGACTTCACGAGGTCCTGCTCGATCTTGCCGAGCTCGATCGTTTCGTCGGCAATCTCACGCAACGCAACGACAGGGTTCTTGTCGTTGTCCCGATCTATGGTGAGTTCCTCGCCACGGCTCAGATTGCGCGCGCGCTGGGCGGCGAGCAGGACGAGCTCGAAGCGGTTGGGAACCTTCTGGACGCAGTCTTCGACGGTCACGCGCGCCATGCGCTCGGCCTCCGGGGATTGAACTAGGGCGAACAACTGATCTAGGCGGGCACCCCAGGCAAAGCAAGCCTGACAGGGCAGGCCTGCTTGACGAAAACCAGCGGGGAGTTATGTCCGCGGCATGATCAAGCCCTCCATCACGGCCGGAATCGGCCGGTTTATCCTGGCGGGCTCTGGATTTGTCCTGGCGAGCGGTTGTGCCGCCCTGCCCGGCGCGCCGCCGCCAGCGCCCGCGATACCGGCGGCCGGCGCGCAATTCGATGCCATCTATGTCGGGCAGAACACCGCGGTCAGCGGCTCGGGCTTCTATTGCGGTGGGCCCGCCTATCCGGAGACGATCGCGGTCCGTGACGGCCGGTTCGACTATCCGTTTCTGGTCAGCCCGCCGAGAACCACGCCCGTTCCGGTTCAGATCGCGGCGGACGGCACCTTCGCGGCGCAACTGCAATACGGCACGGAGGAGCCGGGTCCCAGGTCGCGCTACATCACGGCGTGGGTGACGGTGGCCGGCCGAATCGCCGCGGGCGAACTGGACGCCACTGTGACCGACCTGCGCTGCGTCCGGCACCTGTCCGCCCGGCGCGGCTGACCGCAAGCCCTCGACGGCATTCACAGGGGGTCGATCGATTGGCACGGCAATTCCCTCAGCAGATCACAGGCGCGGCGTCGCAGCAGCGGATGGATCCAGCCGGGCGCCACATCCACCAGAGGCGCCAGCACGAACGCGCGTTGATGGGCGCGCGGATGCGGCAGCACCGGGTCGGGTGTCGCCCGCACCATCTGGCCGCCCTGCCCCATCGCAATGATATCGAGATCCAGCGTTCGGGCTGCATTGGGCTCGCCCCGGACGCGACCCTCCCGCGCCTCGATCGCCTGAAGGGCTGCAAGCAGGGCGGCAGGATCGGGATCTGTGGTGCCCGCGATGCGGCGCAGCACGGCGACCGCGTTGACGTAGTCCGGCTGGCCGGATGGCGGGACGGGTCTTGTCTGGAACCAGCGCGAGAGCGCCCGGAGCCGCAGGCCCGGCAGCCCGTCCAGCGCCGCCGCCGCCCCTCGGCAGGTCTCGACGGGCGGAGTGTTCTTCGGCCCCGGCAGATTTGCCCCGATCGCAACGAGAATCATTCGAAACGGTTCCGGTCGGGTGGTTCACATGTCGACAGGAAGCTGCGATGATTTGCTACGCGATCGCCCCGGTCTGCCGATTTTACCCGGTACGCACGTCTTCCGATCTGTCCCGTCCCCTGCATCGTGAGGTCTCGATCCATGCATTTCCTTCCGGATGAACGGGTCGCTCTGTTCATTGATGGCGCCAATCTATACTCCGCTTCGCGTAATCTTGGCTTCGACGTCGATTACCGGAACCTGCTGGAGTTCTTCCGCAAGAAGGCACATGTAGTTCGTGCCTATTACTATTCCGCGGTTCTGGAGACTGACGAGTATTCGCCGTTGAAGCCGCTGACCGACTGGCTGGCCTACAACGGTTATACGCTGGTGACAAAACCGGCCAAGGAGTTCACCGATTCGGCAGGTCGCCGACGCGTCAAGGGCAATATGGACATCGAGGTTGCGGTGGACATGCTGGAGCTGTGTCCCCGCCTTGATCACGCAATATTGTTCAGTGGCGATTCCGATTTCCGCCGACTGGTGGAGGCGGTTCAGCGGCGCGGTGTGCGAGTCTCGGTGGTGTCCTCGATCCGCACCAGCCCGCCGATGGTCGCCGACGAACTGCGTCGCCAGGCGGACCAGTTCCTGGAACTTGCCGACATCGCTCCCGAGTTTACCCGGCGCCAGACCGAACCACGCGTGCGCAACGTACCGCTGCGCCAGACTCCCGCGGAACCGTTCCCCGATCCGCAAGACGCCGCGTGAGTCGAAGCAGCGAGGCCGCAGACACCAGGTCAAGTGCGCACGCATTCGAGCCGGACGCCGAATGTCCGCTGTGTCCAAGACTGAGCGACTATCGGCTGACCAGCCGGGCCGCCAATCCCGGTTGGTTCAACGCACCGGTGCCGAGCTTCGGCAACCTGGACGCGGCCGTGTTGATTGTCGGTCTTGCGCCGGGCCTGCGTGGCGCCAACCGCACCGGGCGCCCATTCACGGGTGATTTTGCCGGCATGCTGCTCTACCGGACGTTGTTGGATTTCGGCCTCGCACAAGGCACTTATGGCGCCGCTGCCGACGACGGGCTCACCCTGGTCGATTGTCGGGTCAGCAATGCTGTCCGCTGCGTGCCTCCCGGCAACCTGCCGACGCCGCTTGAGATCGGCACCTGCAACCGATTCCTGACCACCGAGATCGCTGCCATGAAGCGGCTGCGCGGTGTGCTCGCGTTGGGTGGGACGGCACATGCCGCCGTGCTGCGGGCATCCGGCATACGGCCCGCGCATGTCGCCTTCCGGCATGGCGAAATCCACGCCCTGCCCCAGGGCAGGCTGCTGGCCGACAGCTATCACGTGTCCCGGCTGAATACGAACACCGGCCGGCTGACCGAGGTGATGTTCCGCACCGTCGTCGAGGTCCTGCTGGGCAGGATCGGTCCGTTATCGTGATCAGAGACAGGGCGGAATGATGGTGCTTTTGGCGGAGCAGGCGTTAACATGGCAACCAGCGCGGCGGATCGCCTGACGTTTCCCACCTGCGCTGTCCTTCTGTCCCGATTGGACACCGGCCGCCGATCTCCGCAACTCCCGTCCTTCGTGGCACGCTTAATCGAGAGTGCGCATGCGTCTGACCACTTTCACCGACTATACGCTGCGCACCCTGATCTATCTTGCGGTGCGGCCGGACAGTGTCGTCACGATCTCCGACATCGCGGGCGCTTATGGGATATCGGCGAACCACCTGATGAAAGTGGTACATCAGCTCGCGCTCACCGGCGACATCGCCACGACGCGCGGGCAGCACGGCGGCATGCGTCTCGCGCGAAGTCCGGACGTGATCAATATCGGCGACGTGGTGCGGCGCACGGAGCCCGATCTCCAACTGGTTGCCTGTCTCGGCGCGGCGCGACACTGCGTCATAGAAGAAGGGTGTGTGTTACGGCATGCGCTCGGAGCGGCATTGCAGGCGTTCCTCGCGGTTCTGGATGGTTACACGCTGACCGACCTGGTCGCGCCGAGGCAGACGCTCGCAGGGTTGCTCGGCGTCGATCTGCCAGATGAACAGCGGAGCATGCGGCCGCAATAGGCGGATGGCGCCCCGTCGGGCCGCGCGCCCATCCTGCCGGCGTCAGCCACAAGGAGCAACGCCATGAATTTCCGCATTAGCGGTCTACCGCTGGAGCCGTTCATCCCGTTCTTCTCCATGAGCGATGAAGAATTGCTCGAACACGGTGCGCGCCGGGTCGTTGCCAAGGCCGAGGATGCGCCGCTGATGCAGCCCTGCCGCATCAGTCTGCGCGATTCCGCGCCAGGCGAAGTGTCAATCCTGCTCAATTATCCGCATCACACCACGCCCACGTCGCCGTACCGAGCAAGTGGCCCGATCTTCGTGCGCCAGGGCGTGCGGGCGACGGCAAGCTTCGTCAATCAGGTGCCGACGCAGCAAAGCACCCGCCTGCTGTCGGTGCGTGCTTACGATGCGGCGGGCATGATGGTCGACACGGAGGTGACGGAGGGCACGGAACTCGAAGCGACGATCAAACGGATGTTCTGTCGCGGGGACGTGGCATTCCTGCACGCACACAATGCCAAACGGGGTTGCTATTCCTGCCGCATCGACCGGGTCTGATCGCAAGGCCGGTGCAGGATTGGCCTTGCCCGCCTTGACGTGCCGACCGGGGGATGATCCTCAAGGGCAGTCGGAATGAATATCCACTCCCGCACTACGCCTTGGCCAGTTCCGCGTCGATCGCGCCGGAAAGCTTCGGCCCCTCCGGTTCGTCGCCCGAGCCGAAGGTGCCGGCGATGCGGCCGTCGCGGCCGATCAGCACCTTGTTGAAGTTCCAGGCCGGCTGCCAGTTCTTCTGCTCGCGCACCCACGCATAGAACGGCGCAGCCTGGGCGCCGCGAACATGCGCTATGGCCGCCATCGGGAATTCCACGCCGAATGTCGCGTCGCAGAATGTCTTCACGGTCTTGTTGTCCGCGGATTCCTGGTTGAAGTCCTGGCTCGGCACGCCGATCACGGTAAGCCCGCGCGGCGAGACCGTCCTATGCAGCTTCTCCAGTCCCTGGTACTGATAGGTGTAGCCGCAAAAGCTCGCGGTGTTCGTCACCAGCAGAACACGACCCCTGAAGCCGGAAAAATCCAGCCGACCCTCCTCGATCGACGGAAATCCGAAGTCCCACGCAAGCGTTTCCTTGTCCGCTGCCATGCAAGCTCCTATCGCTGCCACCAGCACCATGCGTCGCGTCGGCTCAACCATACCGTTCCTCCTGCCACGGATCGCCATTGTTGTGGTAGCCGCGCTGTTCCCAGAACCCGGGATGATCGCTGATCGTGAACTGGATGCGCCGCAGCCACTTCGCTGACTTCCAAAAGTAGAGTCGAGGGATCAGCATCCGCACCGGCCCGCCATGCGCGCGCGTCAGTGGCTTGCCCTCCCACTCGTGCACCAGGAACACGTCCGGCTGATCGAACTGCTCCAGCGGCACATTCGCCGTGTAACCGTCGAAGCTGTGCAGCATCACGTGCCGAGCGTCGGACTTTGGCTGCACGATCCGCAACAGCACCTGCGCCGCCACGCCCTTCCAGTGGTTGTCGTAGCGTGACCACTGCGTCACGCAGTGGATGTCCGACACGCTCTCGGTCTGCGGCAGCGCCATGAACTCGTCGAGCGACAGGCTCAGCCGATTTTCCACAGCGCCGTCGATGTCCAGGCGAAACTTCTGTGGCGTGACATTGGGTTCAGCGCCCAGATCGAGCACCGGCCAATCACGAACCAGCGTTTGCCCAGGTGGCAGCCGGTCGCGTTGGGGATCGCTTGGCGTTCCGGTCAGCAGCCGGCCCTCACGCGCCCATTGCTGCTTCGCCTCGATCAGCTTGTCGCGCATTTCAGTCGCACACCATTTGCTGTGGCGGCCGATCCGGATGCGCGGCCGGGGTGAGATACTCGCATCGCTTCACGCCCGGCGCATCCACCTTCAGCACGCGTGACGTTCCCGCATAGTGGCACCAGACCTGGAACAGCCACGCCGGACCGTCGGAATTCATCCGCCAGATCGAGTGCAGGGTGCCGCTTTGCGTACGTTGGTCGTCGGGTACCAGGTCCGGGGGCGCCGCGTCATCGATCTTCTCGCCACGTTTGGCTGATACCACCTGCGCGCCAACCAGCAGTCCCGGCGAACCGCCCCAAGCCGACGGCGCATGGGCCGGGCATTCCAGCGCATGACCAGCCGCCGACGCCTCGCCGGCGAGCAGCAGCACGACGACAAACGCGCCGGCTGCATGCATGCTATCCGCGCGCCCGCATCAGCCGCGCCTTGTCCCGCTGCCAGTCGCGCGAGGCGATGGCGGCGCGCTTGTCGTGTTTCTTGCGACCCTCGCCCAGTCCGAGCAGCACCTTGGCCATGCCTCGCTCGTTGAAATGGATCTGCAGCGGCACCAGCGAGATGCCTTCGCGCGCCACCGCACCGGCCAGCGAGCGGATCTGTTTGCGCTTCAACAGCAGCTTGCGCGGCGCGCGCGGCTCGAAGCGCGACAGCACGCCGCCCTGGTATTCCGGGATATAGGCGTTGAACAGCCAAAGCTCGCCTTCGCGCTCGCCCGCCCACGCCTCCGAAAGTGTGGCGCGGCCGTGGCGCAGCGACTTCACCTCCGCGCCTTTCAGTACCAGTCCGGCCTCGACGGTGTCCTTGATCGCATAGTCGAACCGTGCCTTGCGGTTCTGCGCCGCGACGCCGTGCGAGATCAGGGTCTTTTTGGTCTTTGCTTCTGCCATGTTTCAGCGACGGGTTCCGGAATAGCGAGATAGCATTGCTGCTGCCGTGCGGCGAGGGTGCTGTTATGGCGTCTGGCCGAGAGCCCGGGCGGAGGCGACCGTGCTCCTGCCGTCAGGCACAGGTCTTCGCGATGCCGGCTGCGGAAATCACGGATCGACGCAGCCCTCCCCAGCTTGCGGGTAGGGCGCCCAATCATGGTTGGCGGCATAGGCGACCCATCGCCGCTGATCGGCCACCGAGAGTACCGAATTGGGACATGCAACGCCGAAAACCTTCAGTCCAACGATGCCGTACAAGTTCCGCTCCGGCCTGAAGCATCCTTTGCCCGCTTCGGGATATTGCGGCCAGCCGTTCAGTGCGGCCTCCGCGGTCCAACGCTCCTGCTCCGCCATTGGCTGGTCCGCCGCGGGACAGGCGACCTGGAAGATACGCGCGCGCGTGAGCATCGAGTCGGGCGCCCGCATCTCGGCTATCTGATCGGCGGTCTTGAACAGCCTTTCGACGCCGTAACCGATATCGTCCGCGAGGAAGGTGGGACTGATCATGATGGCCATCATCAGCAGCGCGCGGGTTCGCTTTGACAAACGCAGGCGTCGCAAGTTCGGCATCGCCACCGACGGCATGCGGATGGCTGAGCTTGCCATAATCGCACTTGCGTACGCCATTGCGGCCTCCTTGGCGCTGTAGAGCGTTCCCTACTTCATCTTCCTTGCCATCATCGCCTGACCGGCCGTCCTGCCATCGAGCGCCGTCGCCGAGGCCTCAGTTCAGAGGCCCTCAGTTCAATAGCCCCACCTCGGTCATCGCCGCCCGCACCTTGGCTCGCGTGCCCTCCATGATCGGCGCGAGGGGCAGGCGGCAATGCTCGGACGTCTTGCCGAGCAGCGACGCTGCGAACTTCACCGGCGCGGGACTGGTCTCCGAAAACAGCGCGTCATGCAGCGGGACCAGCCGGTGCTGGATCGCCATCGCGTCTTTGACGCGGCCCTCCTGCCAGGCGTCCTGCATCGCGGCGCACAGCCGCGGCGCGACATTCGCCGTGACGCTGATGCAGCCGTCACCGCCCGCGGCGAGGAAGGCGATTGCCGTGTGGTCCTCGCCCGACAGTTGGCAGAAATCGTCGCCGCAGGCGCGCTTGGTGTGCAGCGGGCGCGCCAGGTTCGCCGTCGCATCCTTCACGCCGACGATGTTCTTGTGTTTGGCCAGCCGCGCCATCGTCTCGACGCTCATGTCCACCACCGAACGCGGCGGAATGTTGTAGATGATCAACGGCAGATCGACGGCATCGGCGATCGCCTTGAAGTGCAGGTACATGCCCTCCTGCGTCGGCTTGTTGTAATACGGCGTTACCACCAGCGTCGCATCCGCGCCCGCCTTCCTGGCATGGCGTGCGAGGTCGATCGCCTCGGCTGTGCTGTTGGAGCCGGCACCGGCAATCACCGGGACGCGCCCCTTGGCCACCTCGATCGCGATCTCGACCACCCGCTTGTGCTCGTCATGCGACAGTGTGGGGCTTTCACCTGTGGTGCCAACCGGCACGACGGCGTCGGTGCCCTCCTTGATCTGCCAGTCCACGAACTCGGCATAGGCCTTCTCGTCGACCGATCCGTCCGGACGCATCGGCGTGATCAGAGCAACGAGCGATCCCTTGAACATGACCCTCTCCCCTTGGGTGTGGCTGCCTACTGTTTGGGCAGAAGAAGCTAGGCGCGTGACAGATGCACCGCAAGGCCGGGCTGCGCTAGAAGAAGCTCATGCACGCCACGATTCGTCCCCGTTACGCTCTGGTGGCCCTATTGGCCGCGACGCCCGCTCTGGCGCAATCGGGCGACCCAGCCGCGGCCATCCGAGCCGACCGGTGGTCGGACGCCCAGCTCGCCGCCGCAGCCTACGCCGATCCGGTCGCGACCAAGCTCGTCACCTACTTCCGGCTGCTGGCACCGGGCGCCGCGACGGCTGACGAGATCAGCGATTTCATGGCGCAGAATCCGGATTGGCCCAGTCAGGCGCTGCTGGAGCGACGACGGCAGGAGGCGATCGCCGCCGAACCGGACCAGGCGACAGTTTTGGTCCAATGCGAGCGCAACAGCCTGACCTTGCCGCAGGCGATGCTGCGCTGCGCCGAGGCTCAGGCGAATGCCGGGAACAATGCACAGGCGGCAGAAGAGGCCCGCAACGCCTGGCTCGCCGGCATCACCGACGCGGCCGCCGAGACTGCCTTCCTGCGCCGCTGGTCCGGAGCCGTCGGGCCGGAAGATCAGTGGGCGCGGTTCCAGCGCCTCGCCTGGCACGACACGACAGCGGCGGCTCGGCAGGCGCCGCGCCTCGATGCGGCGCATCGTGCGCAAGCGGAGGCACGCCTCGCCCTGCAGCGCGATGCGTCCAATGCCGAGTCGCTACTCGCCGCCCTTCCGGCCGCTGCGCGTGACGATCCCGCAATGGTACTCGACCACGCCCGCTGGCTGCGCCACGCCGACCGCACCGCGGATGCTCTGGCGCTGTGGCAGCGCGCCGGAGAGCCAGCACAGCGAAACGCGCCGATGGACGAGCTTGCCGCGTTCTGGTCCGAGCGCAACCTGCTCGCCCGCCGCCTGCTGCGCGACGGCAATGCTGCCGGCGCCTACTCGCTGGCTGCGAACCACGGCCAGATCACCCCCGAGCAGGTGCTCGATGCCGAATTCCTGGCGGGCTTCATCGCACTGCGCCGGTTGAACGACCCCGCCGCCGCAACCCGGCATTTCAGCACGCTCGTCGGTCTGTCCAAGGCTGCGATCACCCAGGGTCGCGCTTACTACTGGCTGGGTCGAGCGACGGCGATCACCGGCAAGGATCCGCGACCGGACTACGAACGTGCCGCCGCGTGGCCCACCACGTTCTATGGCCAGCTTGCCGCGCTCGCGCTGGGCGACGATGCCGCGGCACTCGGGCGCCGCATCACGGCGCTGCACGATCCGCCCTACACGCGCGAGCAGGTGCTGGCGTTCACCGACCGGGAAGTGGTACGCGCCGCTGCCATGCTGGTCGCGTGGAACGATCCGCACCGCGCCCGCACCTTTCTGCTGCGGATGGACGAGCTTGCCCCGGATCCGGCCGACCGCGCACTGACGGCTCGGCTCGCGCTCCGTCTCGGCTTGCCCGACACCGCGGTGTTTGTCGCCCGCCGGATGGGGCGTGACGGGCTGGTATTGCCGGAGGCGGGCTGGCCGATCGCAGCCGAACCGCCCGCCGAACCGGTCGATCCGTCGGTGGCGCTCGGCCTGATCCGTCAGGAAAGCAGCTTCGATATCGGCGCGGTCAGCCCGTCCGGCGCGCGAGGGCTGATGCAGCTCATGCCGTTCACCGCGCAGGCGGTCGCGAAACAGGTCGGTGTGGCCACTTCGCTAGTCTCGCTGACCAACGATCCATCGCACAACATGCGGCTCGGCACCGCATACCTCCAGGAAATGCTGGACCGCTTCGGCAACTCGCTGCCGCTGGCGGTCGCCGCCTACAACGCGGGACCACATCGCGTCGATGAGTGGCTGCCGGAGAACGGCGATCCACGCGTCGGTCCGGTCGACATGCTCGATTGGATCGAACTCATTCCGATCAACGAGACGCGGAATTATGTGCAGCGGGTGCTGGAGAATGTGGTGATCTACCGGGCGCGGCGCGGCGAGAACACGGCCACTCTGCTCGCGCAATGGACGCAATAGTCCACCGACTTTCCGCCTGGGACGGCCTTCCGCTCGTTGTCCGCGAATGGCGGGACGGCAACGCGCGCGCACCGCTGTTGTGCCTGCCCGGCATCGTGCGGACCTCCGGCGACTTCGAGGCGCTGGCGGCTGTGGTCGGCGAGGGCCGGCGTGTCGTGGCGCCCGACTATGCCGGTCGCGGCCAGTCGGGCCGCTCACGCGACATTTCCCGATATGCGCCCGAGGCCTGCCTGCGCGACGTGCTCGACATCTGCGCCGCGTTGCATCTGCACAAGGCGATCGTGATCGGTACCAGCTTCGGCGGCCTGCTCAGCATGGGGCTCGCCGCGGCGCGCCCGTCCCTGCTCCGCGCGGTCGTGCTGAACGATGTCGGGCCGGATCTTGGCCACCAGGGCACCGAATTGGTTCGACAATTCATCGGCAACGACACCAGCTTCGCCGATATCGACGCCGCCGTCGCCCATCTGCGCGCCGTGCTGCCGCCACTGTCGTTCGACGGCGATGCGGCGTGGCGCGCCATGGCCGCGCTCACCTATGCGGCCGACGGCGATGGAAGGTTGCGGCCGACCTGGGACACGCGCATCGCCAGTCTGGTGAACGGCAGGACGCCGGATCTGTGGGCACTGTTCGCCGCGCTGACGCACCTGCCGCTGTTGCTGGTGCGCGGCGAGGCCAGCGACATCCTTCTGCCAGACACGGTCGCACGCATGCAGGCCTTGCGCCCTGACATGGCAGTGGTATCGCTGCCCGGCATCGGCCACGCGCCGACACTCGGCGAGCGGACGGTCATTACCGCGCTGCGCGCGTTCCTGGATCGCGTGGAGTGACCTTCGCACGCCTGATCGCCAGCGGCTGCGGCTGCGGATTTGTCCCGTTCGCTCCCGGCACCGCCGGTTCGGCGGTCGCGCTGCTGACCGGGGCTCTGCTGATGCAATTGCCGCAGTTCGTACTTCCGTCAGCCGTGCTGGTCGCGACGCTCGGCGGGTTTTGGGCGGTGCGCGCGGCAAACGTCGATGGTGACCCCGGATGGGTTGTCATCGACGAGGTCGCAGGCCAATGGCTGGCGCTGTTCGGCCTGGTGCGTGCCTCGCTTGCCGGTCTGGTTGCGGCCTTCCTCATGTTCCGCCTGCTCGACATCGCGAAGCCTGGCCCGATCGGTTGGGCCGACCGACAGAAGAGTGCAGCGGGCGTGATGGCCGACGATGTGATCGCGGGCGCCATCACCGCCTGCATTCTCTGGGCAATCAATGCGCGCTGGCCCGAGCTTCTTGGCTGATACTTATTCGTATCGTGATCGCGCCGGCCAACACGACCATAACATTCAGCTTGCACCACGGGACGGTCTTGCAGTGAGATTATGCGCTGCCTCGGGAACAGGATCAGATGCCGCTGGAACATATCCAACCGGATGGCCTGTTGCCGATCGTCGAGCGGCAACAGGTCGGCCGTGGCTTGCGCAGGCTTGTGCCGCGCGCGCAGCACGCCGCGTGGACACCACAAGCGCACCGTCGCGATCCTGTGGACATCCTGGTCGAGATCAGCCGCCATCGGATCTCCTCGCTGTTGCCGATCCGGTACGGCCGGATGCGGAAGTCGCCGTTCGCCTTTCTGCGCGGATCGGCTGCGGTGATGGCGGCGGACCTCTCGACCATGCCGCCCAGCGGCATTTGGGTGCAGGCCTGTGGCGACTGTCACCTGGCAAATTTCGGCGCCTATGCGGCACCGGATGGTTCGCCGGTGTTCGACATCACCGATTTCGACGAGACGCTGCCTGCACCATTTGAATGGGATATCAAACGCCTGGCCGTCAGTTTCGTCTTGCACGGCAGAAGCCGCGGCATGGCGGATCGACCCTGCCGCAATATTGCGCGCGACGTTGTCACTGCGTATCGCCGGCACATGGCGGCGATGATGCGGCTCGATCCGCTGGCAACCTGGCGGTCACGTATCGATGTAACCTGCGCGTTGCGGACGATCGAGGATGCCAAACCTCGCGAGCGCGAGCTGAAACGGCTTCGCGCCGCAACGGAAGCGCATCGGAAGGGCTATCCGAAGCTGCTGGAACGTCGCAAGAACAGCTGGCGCATACGCGCCAGACCGGCTTTGGTCCTGGAGCTGTGCGATCAGAACGACGACACGCACGAGTTGGTGGCTCGCACTGCATTTGAGATCTACAAGGTACAGCCTGCCTGAACATCGCGCACTATTGCTCGACCGCTATCGACTGGTGGATGTCGCCTTAAAGGTCGTCGGCATCGGATGCGTCGGTACATTCTGCGCCATTGGACTGTTCGTCACCCGCGATGACGCAACTCTGTTGCTCCAGCTGACCGAGGCACAGCACTCCGTGCTCGCGCCCTATGCCGCGCCGAGCATCTATACCGACCAGGGCCAACGCGTCGTTACCGGCCAACGCATCATGCAGGGCCAGCGCGATGCCTTTCTCGGTTGGACGCAGGACCACTGCACCGACCAGTATTGCTACGTGCGACAGCTGCAGGACGCGCGCCTCGCAATGACCGTCTCCGACGTGGCCGACGCCGCGCTGCCCTGCTACGCCGCGCTCTGCGGCAGTACGCTGGCACGCGCGCACGCACGGTCCGGCGATGCGGCAAGGATCGCCGGCTATATGGGTTCGGGCGGTGCGTTCGACGCGGCGATTGCCGAATTCGCCGTGAGCTATGCCGACCAGGTCGAGCGCGACTGGCGCCTGTTCGTCGAGGCGATCAAGGTCGGTGTCATAGAGGCACGGGACGAGTGACCGTGCAGGCATTGCTTGCGCCGGGATGACGACAATATCGCGGCGCTAGCGCCGAAGCACTTTCGTCTCGGGGCCCCAAGCGCCACTTGCCCGCGCCGTCCGCGGCTGGCAGGAACCGAGGCCGTATGTCCACCGCCATCCTGACGGACGCACAGAGCCGCATACTGCCCGCGCTCGACCGCGCCGCGCTGATCGCCGTCCTGCTGACTCCGCTGCTGTTGCTCCACGCGCACGGAATTGCGGAAGCGGCGATTGCAGTCACCGACGCCTGCTTCCTGGCCCGCTCGGCGATCGCGCGTGACTGGACGTGGCTGCGCACGTTGTGGCTGCACGTCGGCCTCCTCTGGTGGGGCTGGCTGGTCCTGTGCTCCCTGCCCGTCCCTGCCCTCGGCCTCGGCGAAGGCGGCGCAGGCTCGCTCGCACAGGCGGTGGCCGCGCTGCGCTTTCTGATCTTCGTCGTGGCACTGGAGCATGAGGTTCTGACCCACGCCGCCGCCCGCTGGTGGATGTTCGGCATCATCGCCGCCGCCGCGGCCTACATCGCCCTTCAGACGCTGATCCAGTTCGCCTTTGGCTCCAACCTGTACGGTGAGCCGCCCGGACGCGATGGCGAACTCACCGGTCCTTTCGGCAAGCCGCGCGCGGGACCGCCGCTGTCGCGCATCCTGTTTCCCGCATTGATCCCACCCGCCGCAACCTTGCTCGAGCGGAGTGGCTTCGCGGCGAAGCTCGGCGCGTACGCGCTGCTGCTTGCCGGCGCGTTCGTGATGGTGCTGATCGGCCAGCGCATGCCGCTGCTGCTGACGGGGCTTGGCCTGTTCGTCGCGGCGCTGCTGCTGCGGCCGTTGCGTCCCCTTGTCCTGGTGACCGGGATTGCGGGCGTGGCTCTGATCGCGGCCACCGTCGTCGTATCGCCGCCGACCTACCATCGGCTGGTGCTGAAGTTCTCCGATCAGATGGACCATTTCGCCACCAGCCAGTACGGCCAGCTGTATGCCCGCGCACTTGAGATCGGCGAGCAGCATCCGGTGACCGGCCGCGGCTTCGACGGATTCCGCACCGGCTGCACGATGCCGCGCTACTTCCGTCCCTCATTCGATGGCCGTCAATCCGAAGGCGGCGGCGCCGTGATCTGTGCCCAACATCCGCACAACTTCTATGCCCAGGCGCTGGACGAGGGCGGTTTTCCCGGACTGGCACTGTTCATCGCGCTGGCAGTCGCCTGGCTTGCGCCGTTGGCGCGCGGCCTGTGGCGCAATCCGCAGCCGCTGCGGGTCGGACTGTTCGCCTCGATCCTGATCCAGCTCTGGCCGTTCGCCTCGACCAGTGCGTTCACGTCCATGCCGATGGGCGGCTGGTTCTTTCTGCTGCTCGGGTGGGGCCTGGCGGAGGCACGCGCCGCGGCAGGTCCCGTGTGATGGTCGCACGGGTGGCCGTGATGCAGCCGCTGCCCGGCATCGGCGACGTGATCTGGCATCTGCCGCATGTCCGCGCCATCGCCGACCATGTCGGCGCGCCGGTCACGCTGATTGCCAAGCCACGCTCCGCCGCAGATCAGCTGTTCCGCGCGGAACAGTCGGTGCGCGACGTGATGTGGCTGGACCGGAACCCGGAACAGCGTCACGGCCGGCATGACGGGCCTTTCGGGTTGGTTCGGTTTGTCCGCAACCTGCGGGCGCGCCGCTTCGATGCGGTTTATCTGCTGCACCACAGTCAGACGCTGGCCTTCGCCACGATGGCCGCCGGAATTCCCGCCCGCTTCGGCTATGGTTTCCGCTTGCAGCGCCTCGCGCTCAATCGTCCGCCGTTCCTGTCCGCCTCGGCGCTGCGGCTTGATCCGCACCGGCAGGCGACGGCCTGGCTTGCCGCGGCGGCCATACCGCTGGACGATACCGAGCCGCGGCTGGCGGTGGACCTGCTGGCCCGGGAGAAGATGATCGGCTGGATCGGCGGCGAGGCGATCGTTGCCATCGGCATCGGCAGCTCGGAGCCGTACAAGCAATGGGGCGCGGAGCGATTTGCCGTGCTGGTGGCGGAGCTGATTGCGTCCGGTTGGCCGTCCGTCGTGCTGGTCGGCGGCAGTGCCGAAACGGATCTTGCGAACGACATCATCGCCCGGCTGGGCGAGCGCGCGCAGGTCGTGCGGCTGGCGATCGGCTGGGACCTGTATGAACTGGCGGCGCTGTTCGCCTGTGCAGCATTCTACGTCGGCAACGACACCGGCGTGATGAACCTGGCGGCGGCGGTCGGCACGAGCAGCTTCGGACTGTTCGGCGCCACGCCGCCTCTGCGGCATAGCGCGCGCATCGTGCCGATCACACCACCCGGCGGCATCGACATGGACAACGGGATGTCGCGCATCACGCCGCAGGCAGTGCTGGCGGCAATCACCGTGCATCAGCCGGTGGCGATACCGGAAACGGTGGCCCGTTAAGCCGCCACTACGGGCAGGCGCAACCTGGCGTGGGGCCGAGGTCGGCTCTGACCACGTGGTGGTCGATCCATTCGGCGACCAGCCGGCGCGCCTCGTTCAGCGATGCCTCCGGATGGTGGATGCGATAGAGCCTGGTACAGGCCCGGAAAGCCGCGAGGTCGTCCGAGCCCAGATGGCGCAGGTCGCGGTAGGCAGTCACGACCGCACGCTCGCAGCGTCGGGCGATCTGGCTCTCGTCGTTCCCCATTTGCCGCTCGCGCTCCTTGTTGCGAATGATTCGCAGGTCGCGGTCGCAGGATACGCGGCCGTACCGACATGGGCAATATGCTGAAAACTCAGACCAGAACCCCGTCTGCGTATGCCGCTTCGGCCGCGGTGGCCGGTATGCCCCATTCGGTCAGCACGCCGCGCGGATCGGACGCGCCGGGAGGCTCGGGCGGGGTCGGCGGACCGAGCCGCGTGCGGCTGAAGCGCGGCGCCGGCGCGGGCTGTGCCACGCCGTCCAGTTCGACGAAAGCGGAGCGCGCGCGGTTGTGCGGATGGTGCGCGGCCTCGTCCATCGACAGGACCGGAGCGAAACAGGCGTCGGTCCCTTCCAGCAGGCTGCACCAATCATCGCGCGTGCGCGTCCGAAAACGTTCGGCGAGGCGCGCCTTTCCCTCGGGCCATCGCGTGCGATCCATCTGCGGCGGCATCGTCGCCGGATCGATCTCCAGCAGGCGCAGCAGTTCGGCGTGAAACTTGGTCTCGATCGCCGCGACCGAGACGTAGCGGCCGTCGGCGCATTCGTAGACCTCGTAGAAGTAGGCGCCGGAGTTGGTGATGTTGGTGCCGCGCGGCCCGGCGAGCCGACCGGCTGCCTTGCCGCCATAGATCGAGGTCATCAGCGAGGACGCGCCGTCCACCATGGCCGCATCCACGACCTGGCCCTTGCCCGACCGCCGCGCCTCGATGATCGCGGCGAGCACGCCCACGACCAGGTACAGCGCTCCGCCGCCGAAATCGCCGACCAGATTGAGCGGCGGCGTTGGCGGGGCGCCGGCGCGGCCGATCGCGTCCAGCGCGCCGGTCAGCGCGATGTAGTTCAGGTCGTGCCCCGCGGCATGGGCCAGTGGTCCTTCCTGACCCCAGCCCGTGACGCGGCCGAAAACCAGGCGGGGATTGCGGGCGAAGCAGATTTCGGGGCCGAGGCCAAGACGCTCCATGACCTTCGGACGAAAACCTTCGATCAATGCGTCGGACTGCTCGATCAGTTGCAGCGCCAGCGCCACCGCTTCGGGGCGCTTCAGGTCGAGGCGGATGATGTGGCGGCTGCGCTTCAGGGTTTCGAATTTGGTTGCCAGCGGAATGCCGAGATCGCTGTCGGCGACGCGATCGATGCGCAGCACCGTGGCGCCCATCTCGGCCAGCATCATCGCCGCCATCGGACACGGCCCGATGCCGGCGAATTCGATGACCTTGATGCCCGAGAGGGGTCCCATCAGGCAGCCTTTCCATGGTGGTGATGATGCGGCGTGTGGTGGTGCGCGTGGTCATGATGGGCATAGTGCTGCCGCAACAGGTCCTTGCCGTAGTCGTTGCCGTTCGGCGTGCGCACCACCGTGTGGATGTGGTCGCGCGAGGGCGTGTCGTTGTCATAGACAATGCCCGATTGGTGATCGAACTCGACGAGAATGACCGGGCTCAGGATGCGATAGTAGAATGGGCTGGTGTCGTCGAACGGCCCGATCCAGGCAAATTGCGTCTCACCGAGATGCCGCTTTGCCTCGGCGTAGCGAATGTCGGCGTGTCCAGGCCGCAGGCGGCCGGTATAAACGCCGAGCAGCGCCTCAAGACGCTCGCGGCCCTCGGGTGGCAGGTCGCCGAAACGAATCCCCACGGCATCGATCCGCTGGTTGTCGCGGAACGCGGCGGTCAGCAATTCCGCAGGCAGATCCTTGCCGACCGTCGCGCGCCGGCGTTCGTCCCCGGACAGCGCGCGCATCAAGGCATGGCCTTGCTCTTCCTCCGCGGCGAAGACACGCGTCCCGGCATATTTGCCGAACCGTGCAAGCACAGGTTCCGACCCCATGAACGCGGGCGTGAGCACAAGCTGATCGCCGAGCACGAAGCAATTGATGTTGAGATGGTGGCCGTCGATCTGCCAACCCCAGGGCTCATCCGGCGATGGATTGCCGAAGATGCAAACCCAGTAGAACCATTCGCTGTACTCCTCGGGCTTGCCCGTGATTTCCAGCGCGTGCTCGTTGAGCCGCATGATGTCGCGCGCGCTGTGGTACCCCGCCTCGCTCATGCTTTCCCGCAACAGGGCGAGCCCGGCCTCGCGCTGATCATGACCAAGATCGGCGAGGCAGACACCATGACGCATCACCCAGGGATGGATATTGCACCACATCCGCCACGCCTCGTCGCCGATCGCAAACGATGCGGCCTTGCGCTGCTCCGCCGTCAGCGTCGCGAGGAAAGACCGCGCGGCTTCCGCGACCGGCGCGAGCGAGATGCCGGTCTTCTCGATCGAGAATACGCCCGATGCGAGCCTGCCGTCGGGGGCTATGCCATGGAACGGTTCGGCACGTGCCGCATTCGCCCGTTCACCCATTGCCTGCAGCCGCTGTGGCAATTCGAACGGCCGGATCGCCGGTGTCGGCACCCTGTGCCGCAAGCCGAAATGCGCTGACTCACCTGCCATGGTTGGGTCCTCCTCTCCGTAAGGATACGCCGCGGACCAAGAGAGCCAAATCGCGCGACGGTCGCCACTGCGCCGGCCATGACGATGAAGCAGGAGGTGCGTCCAGTAAATGACCGGTTGTTGCCCAGCAGCCCTCAGTCCCCCGCCGCCATCCCCGGCCGCGTGTTCTTGCGCATCAGGAACAGCAGCAGCAGCGGCGGGACGATGGTCAGCATCATCAACCGAAAATCGTTGTTGTAGGCGATGATCTGCGCCTGGTGGTTGATCATCTGGTCGAGCAGTGCCGCGCCATGGCGCGTCGCCGGGTTCAGCATGTGCGACACCGTGTCGTTGCCCTGCAGCACACGGTCGAATGGCGTGATGCCCGCGGCGATGTCGGCGTGGGTGACCTGCACGCTGCGCGTCAGGCTGAACGAAGTGATCGAGATGCCGATCGCGGAGCCGATGTTGCGCGCCAGGGACTGCATCGAGGTCGCCTCGCCGCGCAGTGAGGCCGGCAAAGTCGTGTAGGCCATCACCGTCATCGGATTGAACACCAGGCCCACGGAGAAGCCCTGGACGATCATGGTGAGCATCATCTCACCGCCGGTCACGTCGGGCGTCCAACTGCTCATGGTGTAGAGCACCCAGCCCAGGGTGATCAGGCCGAATGCCATGATCTTGCGCTGATCGACCCGCATGCCCATGCGAGCGGCGAGGAACATCGACGCGATGATGCCGATCCCGCGCGGCGCCATCACCCAGCCGGCGGTATAGACCGGATAGCCGGCCAGGTTCTGCAGATAGGGTGCGAGCAGCGCCGATGTCGAAAGCATCAATGACGAGACGCAGAAGATCATGACGATGGCAGAGGCGAAGTTGCGGTCCTTGAACAGGCCCGGCGGCAGGAACGGCTTCTCGGCGGTGAACATGTGGACGACGAACAGGTAGAACGCGAGACCCGCGATGACCGCCGAGACCATGATCTCGCGCGAGCTGAACCAGTCGAGTTCCTGGCCGCGGTCCAGCATCATCTGCAACGCGCCCGCCGCGATACCCAGCATGGCAAAGCCGTACCAGGAGAACGTGAGCTGCGGCCGCGCCGGCGTCTCGCGCATGAACAGCATGATGCCGACCAGGGCGAGGATGCCGAACGGCAGATTGACGTAGAACACCCAGCGCCAGGAGTAGAGGTCGGTCAGGTAGCCGCCGAGGGTCGGGCCGACCATCGGGCCCATGGTGACGCCCATGGAGAAGATCGCCATCGCCTGGGCGCGCTGCGAGAACGGATAGATGTCGAGCATCGTGGCCTGCGACAGCGGCGCCAGTGCCGCGCCGAACATGCCCTGGAGCAGGCGGAAGCCGACCAGTTGCTCCAGCGACTGCGCCGCGCCGCACAGCATCGATGCGGCGGTGAAGCCGATGATGCAGATGATGAACAGCCGCTTGCGGCCGAAGCGGACGGCCAGCCAGCCGACCGGCGCGGTCATGATGGCGGCGGCGATCACGTAGGAGGTGAGCACCCAGGTGATCTCGTCGTACGAGGCGGACATGCTGCCTTGCATGTAGGGGAGCGCGACGTTGGCGATGGTCGAGTCCAGCGTCTGCATGAACATCGCCAGCATGGCCGATGCCGTGATCAGGCCTCGGTAGGGGACCCGTGTTGTTTCGGACATTTTCCTGGACGTGGGCGGCGAGCGGGTCGGATTGTGCACCCGAGTGGGGGATTGCGCTACCCGCGGGTATCCGCCGCCGGATCGTCGGCGCCAGGCTCCGACAGTTCGGCGAACGCGTAGATCTCGGACAGCGGAATTGCGAGACCGACACTGGGCAATTGCAGGATCGCGTCAGGGCCGCCCTGGGCCTCGAAGCTCCAGTGCCGTCGGGCTGGCGGCGGTAGATGTGCCACGCCTGCTCGGCCTGGTACACCTCGACGATCTCCCTGAGCGCCCCCGACCGCCTGCAGGTCGCGGCGTTTGGCGTCGCGTTGGGTCCAGTTCCGCAGTTCCGATGGCGAATTACCTCGAACATGACCCTGCGATGCTCGCCGCAGCGGATCAGCGCGTCGGGAATGCGCGCTGTCGCTCGCTGTGCCGATCGAGGCACCGCGCCGCTGCCGCTCTCGGGACGCCAGCCGTCCGGATTGCCACGCAACCGGCTGGTGAGTGCGCCGGTCAGCCCGGCCAGAATGGCGATGCTCCGGCGAAGGTGCGGCGTACGCGATGATACGCCCATCAACCAGCTCATAGCGCCATGCGTCGCCGAACACGTGCTGGTCGGTGACGCAGAAGCGCTCAGCCGTCCAGTTCTGGTCCGGGCTGCGCTGGGCGACCGTCAAAGTGAGCCCAATCCAACATCGGGTGCAGCGCCGCCTTGCAAATCTCCGCGACGCTTCGCGGCTCTCCGCTGTTCTCCGCGTAGAATCGTCCGCTTTCACCGCAGTCACTGACGCTGCCTTTCCCGGCTGTTCTGCTCCGTCGCGCGCCAACCATCAGGGTCGGCAACATCACGGTACGCATCTGCCTTGCCTGGAGCGTTGGATATGACGCGACCGGATGATAGGTCGGCTACGGTCGCGACTGGAAATCGAAGCGGCGATTACGGCGCTGTCCTGCGAGGTGGGCCTCGAACCATCATGAGGACGCCCGGTCATGCCACCGCCTATTCGTCCGGCTGCACATGCCGCGCGAGGTCCATCGCCTCGTACAGAATGCGCAGTACATCGATTGTCAGTTCCAGCTCACTGCTGATTCGAAACAGAATGATGTGCCGTCCCCGCCGCCCGACATGCAGCGTGTGTAGGCCCGCGCCGATCTCATCGCGTCGCCGCACCGCAGCGATGTTCGGCCCACGCTCCAGGCGGGCAAGCATAGCCGCGATCAGGTTCCCGTACGAAATAGCCTGGGCATTGCCAAACCGACTTGCGCTCCAACGCAGGATCTCGTCGTAGTCGGTCTCGGCCGTGTCCGACAGCCGGACCGTCCAATGGCCGCGCCTCACTCGGACGACGGACCCAGCACCTTCCCGGCACGCCTGGACAAGTGGGTGTGCAGCGCCTGCCCATCGGCGAAGCTCCGGTAGCGACCGGCGGCGAAATCCTCCATTCCGATGTGCGCGGCCTTGCGGAGCGCGACGAGGCGCGCCTTGTCCTCGGCCTCCCGCTGCTGGACCAACCGCAGTCCGTCGCGCAACACCTCGCTGGCATTCTGGTAGCGGCCCGCCTGCACCAGACGCTCGATCATCGCTGCCTGCTGTTCAGTCAGCACAACATTGCGCGTTGGCACAGTGTCCTCCTTGCAAAAGTCACTCATTGGCAGAATATGCCATAATGCCGGAAGCCGACAGTTGATTCTTGGAGCCGCAGCGGCGCTACGCCTTCACCAGCGGGCACGCGTTGTCCGTAAGCGGCCGGAACGCCTCATCGGCCGGCGTGGTGCCGATCAGCTTGTAGAGGTCCCATTCGCCCTTGCTCTCGGACGGCTGCTTCACCTCGAACAGGTAGACCGGATGGATCTTGCGTCCGTCCTCGCGGATCTTACCGGGACCGAAGCAGTCGTCATCAGTCGGCATCGCCTTCATGCGCGCAACCGTCGCCGCGCCGTCCGCCTTCGCCGCCGCCGCACCCATGTCGGCGACCGTCTTGAGGTAATGCAGCGTGCAGGAATAATCCCCCGCCTGCGCCATGTTCGGCCACAGCGCGACCTTCGGCTGGATGCGTTTCTGGAAGCTGCGCGTTCGTTCGTTCAGGTCCCAGTAGTAGGTCTCCGACAGTCGCGTTCCCGCCGCCATCTCGATCCCGATCGAGCGGATATCGGTCGTGTAGGCCACCAGTGCCGCGAGATTCATGCTGCGCGACAGTCCGAACTCATGCGCCTGCTTGATGATGTTGATGAGATCGGCGCCGGCGCCGCAAATGCCGAGGATCTTCGCACCCGACGCCTGCGCCTTCACCAGAAAGGCGGAGTAGTCGGTGGTTTCCGGGAACGGGTAGAGCTGGCCGCCGAGTACCTTGCCGCCTCCCGCTTCCACGAAGCGCGTCGTGTCGCGCTGCGTCGCCTCGCCGAACGCGTAGTTGGGCGTGATGAAGTACCAGGTGTCGCCGCCGGCCTTCACCATCGCGCCGCCGGTCGATTTGGCCTCCATGTAGGTGTCGAACACCCAGTGGATCGAGTTCGGCGTGCACGCCTTGCCGGTGATGTCGGAACTTGCGGTGCTGGTCGGGATCAGCACCTTGTTCTTCTCGCGGCAGATCGATGCCAACGCCAACGCGCACGACGTCGCCGCCACGTCGATGATGATGTCCACGCCGCGCTGATCGAACCATTCCCTGGCGAGCGACACCGCGACATCGGGTTTGTTCTGATGATCGGCGGACAGCACGTCCACGTCGAACGCGCCGGCGGCGAACTCCTGCACCGCCTGTTTCGCACAGATCACGCCGGTCGGGCCGTTGACGTCGCGATAGGGGCCGGACATGTCGTTCATCACACCGATGCGGATCACCGGCCGCGCCTGGGCTTGGGAGCGCCTGATTGGCAGGGCGGCGGCGCTGGCGGCGGCGAGAAGCGAGCGGCGGGCAAGGCGCATTGGCGGTTTCCTTTGTTAGTCACGCCACGATAGGGCAACAGTGAGCCCGGGGCCAAACCTCGCTCACCGGGCCTGCCGGCAGCGATTGGATGTCAGCTGGCACGCATCGCCGCCAGCGCCTTCACGATGGCGTCCGGCGTGACCGACACATCCCCGAGGAACGGCTGGTCGAAGATGAAGACCAGGGCAATGAGCAGTGCCAGTCCCGCTCCCAGCCCGCCCAGCGACATGGCGCGGGCGCGTCGCGGTTCGACGAAGGCGGCGAAACCGACCAGCAAAACCGTCAGGAGTGCAATCGCCTCCCAGAAGATCGGCGGCAGGCCCAGATCGGTGGCATTCAACCGGTCTTCGCGGCTTTCCGCGAGCTGATCGGCGAGCTTCACCAGATCGGCGTAGATCACATTCTCCCGCCCCGGCGCAGGCTGAATGTCCAAGATCCGCCGGGACAGTGCACCGAACAGATCGGCGGTGCGCTGGCTGCTGCTGTGCTCCGACAGTTTCGGCCATTCGTCGGCCACAACGGAGTAAGCATAGGCGAGCACCGCCTCGCGGATCGCCGCAACCTTCGCATCGCCATATTGGGCGAGGAGCCGATCCATCTGTTCCAGCTGCATCGCCTCGCCGGACACGGTCTGCTGCACGCTGCGAAGATTGCCCTGTGCCTGCACCAGTGAGAACGCCAGCACCAGACCGGTAAAGCCGGTGATCGCCGTTATCGTGGTGCGTGCGATCTCGGAATTGGCGTCGCTGACATGGCCGAACAGGCGCAAACGTACCAGCGGCGCCAGCGCAAAAACGAGCGCCAGCACGGAGCCGAACAGGGCGGCAACGCCGAGATCCGGCAGACCGTAGAGAAAGGCGATCATCGGAGCGTGCACTGCCACGAATGCGGAATGGCGAGCGCTGGCCTGATCCCGCGGCAACGGCCTGCCAGGGGTGGAGTTTTGCGAAATGGGGCAACGGAGCTGTGAACGGGCAATGGCGCCGAAACAGATGGTGCACCATTTACCTTTGCTACCATTCGTTGTAAGGAGACAACATCATGAAATCGGTTCTCTCCCGAGCGTTTGTATTCGTCGCACTGATGGTGGGCTCCGTCCAGACAGAGGCGGACCAGGCTGGCCCGGACACGATGCTGAACAGATCGCCGGACGCGGCATACACTGCCATCGGCAAGGGAACAAATTCCTGCGGAAACTGGACTGCCGCCCGCCACGAACTCCAGGCGTCCGGCGTGGAACAATGGTTCCTGGGATTCCTCTCCGGCGTGGGTTTCGATGCCGTTGACGGAACCGACCCGCTGAAGCGGCAGGATGCCGACGGCGTCTGGCGCTGGCTCGACAGCTATTGTCAGGCCCATCCTTTGGATCGGATCACAAGGGCCGGTGCGGCATTCGTCGCGCGGCGCCCTCGTCCGACGCGATCCTGACATTCGCGAGGCCCGACTGGCCTGAGTGGTTCGGCGGGCCTTTGCTATGACGCTCGCCTCCGCTGGCGGTGCGCGACGGGCCTTCGTGAGATTTGCAGACATTTGCATGAGGAATTTTGGCAACCTGCTTTCGATGCCGCTGCACGACGCTGCGACGCGCACATGATCGGACCGGGATTGCAACTGCTGATGAGCTCGTTTGTCAGCCTCCCTACGGGATGCTGATCCGTGTGCGTGCCGCTGCGGTCCGTACCCATGCACACACTGGAGCTAGGCCCATGCGCTGTCGGGCGCATTGATCTAGATCATGCGCAGATTCTCCTTTGGGGAAATCGGCATGGTAAGCGTGCATAGGAGCCAATGGTTAACAAGGTGCATGAAGCGGTACCCCCGCGGGGCTGCGCGGTCGCTGTTGGCCGGCACCACGCTTTTGCCGCACACTGACGCCAACGATCGGAGGATACCGTCCCATGGGCATCACCGCAGACCTCGCGCGCTTCACCGCCGACATCGGTCTCAACCGCCTGCCGCCGGAAGTGGCCACGCGCGCGCGCTTCCTGGTGCTGGATCTGGTCGGCAACATCGTGCGCGCCCGCCATGACGCGGAGAGCACGCCGTCGTTCCTCGCCGCCGCGCGCGCGATGGGAATGGCGGGGGGCCAGTGCGGCGTGTTCGGCGATGCGGCGCGCTACACGCCGGCCGGCGCGGCGTTCCTGAACGGCGCGCTCGCCCATTCGCTCGACTTCGATGATACGCATGCCGCCGGATCGCTGCACCCCGGCGCGCCGGTGATCCCGGCGGCGCTGGCGGCGGCCGAGATGGTCGGGGCCTCGGGCGCCGATGTACTGGCGGGCATCGTCGCCGGCTACGAGGTCACCTGCCGCGTCGCTCTCGCGCTGCCGGCGGGCGAGCACTACGACCGTGGCTTCCACCCCACCGCTACGTGCGGAGCCTTCGGCGCGGCGGCGGCGGCGGCGCGGGTGTTCGGGCTGTCCGCCGAACAGGTGGAGGGCGCGCTCGGCACCGTGCTGAGCCAGTGCGCGGGCAGCCTCCAGTTCCTGGTCAATGGCGCATGGACCAAGCGCTTCCAGGTCGGGTGGGCCGCCTGCAACGGCCTGATGGCGGCGACGCTGGTGCGCGAGGGCTTCAAGGGCGCGGCCGAGGCGCTGGAGGGACGCCATGGGTTCCTGCATGCCTACGCGCCAAACCCGAACCCGGAGCGCGCGGTGCAGGACCTTGGCCGCGTGTTCGAGCTGATGGCGACCGCGGTGAAGCCCTATCCGTCGTGCCGCTACGGCCATGCCGGGATCGACGCCGCGCTCGCGCTGCGCGCCGCCAACGACCTGAAGCCCGGCGAGATCGGCTCGGTCACGCTGGGCCTGCCGCGGGCGGGGATGATGCTGATCGGCCTGCCGCCAGAGAAGAAGGCCGATCCGCAAAATGTGGTGGACGGCCAGTTCAGCGGGCCGTTCGTGATCTCGGCGGCGCTGGCGACGGGGGCGATGGGCTGGGACAGCTACGGGCTGTTGCGCGATGCATCGGTGCGCGGCCTGCTGCCAAAGGTGATGTGCGAGTTCGACCCGGAGATCGAGGCCGAATTCCCCGCCAACATGTCCGGCCGGCTGACCATCGCCGCGCGTGGACAGAGCTTCAGCCAGAAGGTGGTGGTGCCGAAGGGCGAGCCGTCTAACTTCCTCACCGAGGCGGAGTTGCGGGGGAAATTTGCCGGCCTGGCGGCTGCGGTGCTGGGCGCCGAGCGGGCGGGGCGGTTGGCTGATGCGGTGCTGGCGATTGATACCACCGCGGAGGTCGCCGGTCTGATGCGCGCGGCGGCGCCGATGCCGACACGGCTGGCCGGGGAGTAATACCCGCGACCAGTCGGATACGGTCGCCCTGGCGTCGAGGTAACGGCGATCGATGCTCGCGAAGTTCTCGATTGACACACGCATAACTCGCTGGTTATTGATCTGATCAATAGCCAGCGAGTTATGCGTCCCGATGCCGTACAGTCATGACATGCTCTTCAAAACGCTCGCCGATCCGACCCGGCGCGCCATCTTCGAGCGTCTGTGCCGTGAAGGGGAGCAGACGGTCGGGGCTCTGACGGCCCAGGCCGCGGTATCGCAACCGGCCGTCTCAAAGCATCTTGGCGTCCTGAAGCAGGCCGGGCTGGTGTTCGACCGCCACGAAGGTCGCCAGACGCATTATAGCGCGCGGGTCGGCGCCTTGGCCCCGCTGATCGACTGGACAAGTCAAATGGCCGGATTCTGGCAGAGCCGGTTCGACGACCTCGAAGTCCTGCTGAAAAGGATGGATCAATGAACGAAAAATCGACCGAAACGCTCTCCGTCGTCGTCGAGCGCGAGATACCTTATCCGCCAGAGAAGATCTGGCGCGCGCTCACGCAACCACACCTGATCGAGGAGTGGCTTATGAAGACTGACTTCAAGCCTGTCGTGGGCCACCGTTTCGATTTTCGCGCGGACTGGGGCGCTGTTGACTGTCAGGTGATGGCATTCGAGCCGAACAAAACGCTGTCCTACACGTGGGCCGCCTATGGTCTTGAGAGTGTCGTCACTTGGACCCTCACCCCTTCGAGCAGGGGAACCCACCTGCGCATGGAGCAGTCGGGCTTCCGGGCGGATCAGCAGCAGGCCTACCAGGGCGCCAAGGGCGGGTGGCCGCAGTTCTTTGTAAACTTGGAACAGCTGCTGGCGCGGACGGACTGAAGTCCCGCCGCCGTGCACAGTGATTCCGACCGCTTGAGCATGTTCAGGCCGTGATCAGAAGAGGCTGCGATCGAGCACGGTTTCGACAGGCATTGCGAGCCTTGTGACATTGGCGGACTAAGAATGGTTCAAACGCAGATAAAGGCAGATGCACGCTGAACACGCAGATGGTTCGGCGCTACGTTGCTGCGCAGCCGCGAGGCCGGCAGCACGCACTTCAATTGCCAACACACACTCACAGACCTTTTATCCCGACAGATCGCTCAACCTGACGCCATCTGCGTGTTCTGCGTAAATCCTCCTGTATCTGCGTTTAAACCCTTCCTTTGCGATGCTGCCAGCGAATGGCTGCGTTGGTGTTGACCAATGCATCCGCACGGTGATTTGGACCGGTTTAGCACAATCTGGATCAACAACGGCCGCGATGCTCCGCGCCAACCGGCTGGCAGGCGCTTATCCAGGCGCCGCCAAGAGGTCATAATCACTGTGCCGAGCTAGAGGAACGGAACGAAAGAAACATAATGGGCAAGAGCGCGTCTCAGACTGAAAAATCTCCATCGCAGCTGATAGACGAGAGGATCAGGGAGCTGGGCGACTGGCGGGGTAAGGTACTCTCCCGGCTTCGCACATTGATCAAGCAAGCCGACCCCGCGGTTGTCGAGGAGTGGAAGTGGCGCGGCGTTCCGGTGTGGTATCACGACGGAATGATCTGCACAGGCGAGACCTACAAGAACGTCGTGAAGATGACCTTCGCCAAGGGAGCCGCACTTGACGATCCATCAGGGCTCTTCAATGCCAGCCTCGATGGCAACACCAGGCGTGCCATCGACTTTCGCGAGGACGACACGATTGACGAGGAGGCATTGAAGGCCCTTGTTCGCTCGGCCGTGATGCTGAACGCGTCCCGTGCCCGCGGCTGATCGAGCACCGTTTTGGGTCCGAGCGTGCCCGACGGTTGGCCGATGCAGTTCTGGCGGTCGATGCTACGGCGTTGATGATGGTGCGCCCCGCTGGGTCTTTCGGCAGCGCGAGATCTTTCAGTTCTGGCAGGTGCAGTGCGGCCGGCAACCGCGCCAATGCTTCGACCAGCGCCTTCTGAGCGACCGGCGGATCGGCGAACAGGTCAGAGGCCATGCATGCACTCTATCACAATAGCGTCGCACCCGCAGCGGCGGCGGCACGCCGCAATGCCGCGTCGAATGTCGCCAGGGGCAGCCCGCGACGCAAACTCAGTTCCAGATACGTGGCGTCGTACAGCGTCAGCGCATAACGCTCTGCCAATACCATCGTGTCATGCCACGCGTGGCTGGCCGTCGCGTGATCAAGAGCGATCGGCAGGCGTGACAGGAGTTGCAGGTGCTCTCGCCGGTCCGCCGCCTCGAGCAGCCGGCGCCGTTCCGCGCGCAGCAGAATGTGCCCCACTTCCAAAGGCCACAGCGTCGGAACCACGGCGCCATCCGCTGCGATGGTCGCGAAGATATCACGCGCCTCATCCGATTGGGCTTCCTCGATCAGCGCCGAGATCGTGACCGATGCATCCAACACGAGAGACTGCATTTCAAGTACCAGTCGCTATCGTCGGCCCTCGTCCCGCATGGCACGGATCTCCGCCTGCGTGACGCGCACGCCACGCGCCGCCAGCTCCTTGCGAAACCTGGTCAGTTCGTCGACCGCTGCCCGCGCAGCCGCCCTATCGTGTCCGCCCTCCGGGACCAGGCGCGCGACCGGCTTGCCGTGCCGGGTGATGACGATCTGTTCGCCCTTCTCCACACGATCTAGCAGTTCGGACAGCCGGGTCTTGGCGTCGTAGGCTCCGATCGACATGGCAGCATGCACTGGATCCTGATCCATGGTCCTCACTTAGACCAGTCGGACGACCAGTGCAATTCGTGGCCTCAGCTTTCCGCGACATTACGCGTCGGTCACAAAGCTGTCTCGCCCCGTGTTGCCACTCTCCGGACCCCATGCTAGACGCCGCGCGCCGGTCGGTCTGCCCCAACAAAGGCGGGCGGCGGCCGGTTTTCCTTCGACGCCGCCCGCGCGCGCGGCCCCAGGCATAGGGAACGGCACGTGGCCCCCAGTGGCTCGACAACCGGCGCTACGACGATCGCATCCGGCGGCGGCCTGACCGACCGCTACGCCGCCGCCCTCTATGCCCACGCCGATGAGCAGCACGTTCTCGATGCGGTGGTGGCCGAAATGGAGGCCCTGGGGCAGCTCATCGATACCAGCCCGGATTTTCGCCGGCTGCTGGAATCGCCGCTGATCGATGTCAACCAGGCCACCCGGGCGGCAGCCGCGGTGCTGGAGCAACAGGGCTTCAGCAAACCGGTGCGCGACTTCGTCGGCGTCATCACCGCCAATCGCCGGCTCCGCGCATTGCGCGACATCGTGCGGGCCTTCGCCGCACTGGTGGCGGATCGCCGGGGCATCATCACCGCCCACGTCGCGTCCGCTCATCCGCTGAACGACGTGCAGCGTCAGCAACTGCGCGCCCGGCTGATCGAGGCGGGCTACGGCAACGTCAACATCCTCGAAGCAGTGGAGCCCGATCTGCTCGGCGGCCTCGTCGTGCGCATCGGCGCCCGCCTCTACGACACCAGTCTCAAGGCGCGCCTGCAGCGCCTGCAGTACGCCATGAAGGGAGCCGCCTGATATGGAGATCCGCCCAGCCGAGATCTCGGAGATTCTGAAGAAGCAGATCGCCGCGTTCGACACCGAGGCCAACGTCGCCGAGACCGGCCAGGTGTTGTCCGTCGGCGACGGCATCGCCCGCGTGTTCGGCCTGCAGAACTGCATGGCCGGCGAGATGGTGGAATTTCCCGGCGCCGGCCTGCGCGGCATGGCGCTGAACCTGGAAACCGATAACGTCGGCGTGGTGATCTTCGGCGACGATCGCCAGATCCGCGAGGGCGATACCGTCGCGCGCACTGGCTCGATCGTCGATGTGCCGATCGGCAATGGGCTGCTCGGCCGCGTGGTGGACGGGCTCGGCACGCCGATCGATGGCAAGGGCCCGCTGACCGACGTGCATCGCAGCCGCGTCGAGGTGAAGGCGCCCGGCATCATCCCGCGCAAGTCGGTGCACGAGCCGGTGCAGACCGGACTGAAGGCGATCGACGCGCTGATCCCGATCGGCCGTGGCCAGCGCGAGCTGATCATCGGCGATCGCCAGACCGGCAAGACCGCGGTGATCATCGACACGATCATCAACCAGAAACAGATCAACGCCGGGAGCGACGAGAGCAAGAAGCTGTACTGCATCTACGTCGCGATCGGGCAGAAGCGCTCTACCGTCGCCCAGCTGGTGCAGACGCTGGAGGAGTACGGCGCGCTGGAATACTCCATCGTGGTCGCTGCCACCGCGTCCGATCCGGCGCCGATGCAGTTTCTCGCGCCCTATACCGGCTGCACGATGGGCGAGTTCTTCCGCGACAACGGCCGCCATGCGGTGATCTTCTACGACGACCTGTCGAAGCATGCGGTTGCCTATCGTCAGATGTCGCTGCTGCTGCGCCGGCCGCCGGGACGCGAGGCCTATCCGGGCGATGTGTTCTATCTGCATTCGCGCCTGCTCGAGCGCGCGGCGAAGATGAACGAGGAGCATGGCAACGGTTCGCTCACCGCGCTGCCGGTGATCGAGACGCAGGCCGGCGACGTTTCGGCCTATATCCCGACCAACGTGATCTCGATCACCGATGGTCAGATATTTTTGGAGACCGAGCTGTTCTTCCGCGGCATCCGACCGGCGGTGAATGTCGGGATCTCGGTCTCGCGCGTGGGGTCGGCGGCGCAGGTTCGGGCGATGAAGCAAGTCGCCGGACGCATCAAGCTGGAGCTGGCGCAGTACCGGGAAATGGCAGCATTCGCGCAGTTCGCCTCGGATCTGGACGCATCGACGCAGCAGTTGCTGGCGCGCGGGTCGCGGCTGACCGAGCTGTTGAAGCAGCCGCAGTTCAAGCCGGTGCCGATCGAGGAGCAGGTGGTGGCGATCTTCGCGGGCGTGCGCGGCTATCTCGACAAGGTCGATGTCGGCCGGATCGGCGCCTTCGAGTCGCAGCTTCTGTCCGACCTGAAGTCACGCGAGCCTTCGGTCATGGAGGCGATCCGCAGCGATCTGGAGATCAAGCCGGACACCGAAAAGAAGCTGACCGGGTTCCTGGATAATTTCGCGAAGTCGTTCAGTTGATCGCGTCCGGGAGTTTGCAATGCCGAGCCTGAAAGCGCTCCGCACGCGCATCGCCAGCGTGAAATCGACGCAGAAGATCACCTCCGCCATGAAGATGGTGTCAGCGTCCAAGCTGCGTCGCGCGCAGCAGCAGGCGGAGGCGGCGCGGCCCTACGCCGATCGCATGGAGCGCATGCTGCGCGCCCTGGCGGCGTCGGTCGCGGACATGCCGGACGCACCGGCGCTGCTCGCGGGGACCGGGAAGGACCAGACCTATCTGCTGGTCCCGGTGACGGCGGATCGCGGCCTGGCCGGTGCGTTCAATTCCAGCATCGGCCGCGCCACGCGCACGCTGGCTCGCCGACTGGAATCGCAGGGCAAGACGGTCAAGATCCTGGCGGTCGGGCGGAAGGGGCGTGACTACCTGCGCCGCGAACTGGCCAGCCGGATCACCGGCGACATCTCCTATGCGGGGAAACGGCGACTGGAATATTCCGACGCGGTGGAGGTCGGCACCCGCATCACCGCGATGCTGGATGCGGGGGAAATCGATGCCTGCATCATCATCTACAATCGCTTCCGTTCGGTGATATCGCAGGTCGTCACCGAGCAGCAGCTTATTCCGGCGCCGCCGCCCGCCGAGGACGACGTTATCGATCTGGGCGGCGCAAGTTACGACTTCGAACCGGACGAGGAGACGATCCTCGCGCGATTGCTGCCGCAGGTGCTGGCGATCCAGATCTACCGTGCGCTGCTGGAAAGTGCGGCCGGCGAACACGGCGCGCGGATGACAGCGATGGACAATGCGACCCGCAACGCCGGCGACATGATCAAGCGCCTGACGCTGAACTACAACCGCGCGCGCCAGGCGAACATCACGCGGGAACTGATCGAGATCATCTCCGGCGCCGAAGCCGTTTGATACGCAAGGGATAGAGCAAGATGGCAAGCAACATCGTTGGCCGCGTGACCCAGGTGATGGGCGCCGTCATCGACGTGCAGTTCGACGGCGAGCTGCCGTTCATCCAGAACGCGCTGCACACCAAGCTGGCGGACCACACGCTGGTGCTGGAGGTCGCACAGGAACTCGGCGAGCGCACGGTGCGCTGCATCGCCATGGACAGCACCGACGGCATCGTTCGCGGCCAGGAGGTGGTGGACACCGGCGGACCGATCACCGTGCCGGTGGGGCCGGAGACGCTCGGGCGCATCCTGAACGTGATCGGTGAACCGATCGACGAGCGCGGCCCTTGCAACACCACGAAGCGCTACCCGATCCATCGCGACGCGCCGACCTTCGAGGAGCAGGCGACATCGGCCGAAATCCTGGTGACGGGCATCAAGGTCGTGGACCTGCTGGCGCCTTACCTGAAGGGCGGCAAGGTCGGATTGTTCGGCGGCGCCGGCGTCGGCAAGACCGTGATCATCCAGGAGCTGATCAACAACATCGCCAAGGCGCATGGCGGCGTGTCGGTGTTCGCCGGCGTCGGCGAGCGCACGCGCGAGGGCAACGACCTGTATCACGAGATGATCGACGCGGGCGTCATCAAGCTCGGCGAGAACGGCAGCACCGAGGGTTCGAAGGTGGCGCTGATGTACGGACAGATGAACGAGCCGCCGGGTGCGCGCGCGCGTGTCGGGTTGTCCGGGCTGTCGATGGCGGAGTACTTCCGCGACGAGGAAGGCCAGGACGTGCTGTTCTTCGTGGACAACATCTTCCGGTTCACGCAGGCGGGCGCAGAGGTGTCGGCGCTGTTGGGGCGCATTCCATCGGCGGTGGGGTATCAGCCGACGCTCGCGACCGATATGGGGGCGTTGCAGGAGCGGATCACCTCGACCAACAAGGGGTCGATCACGTCGGTGCAGGCGATCTATGTGCCGGCCGATGATTTGACTGATCCGGCGCCTGCCACGTCGTTCGCGCATCTGGATGCGACCACCGTGCTGTCGCGGCAGATCGCGGAGCTGGGGATTTATCCGGCGGTGGACCCGCTGGATTCGACATCGCGCTCGTTGGACCCGCGCATCGTGGGCGACGAACACTACCAGGTGGCGCGTGAGACGCAGCGCATTTTGCAGACGTATAAGTCGCTGCAGGACATTATTGCGATTCTCGGCATGGACGAACTGTCGGAGGAAGACAAGTTGGTGGTGGCCCGCGCGAGGAAGATCCAGCGCTTCCTGTCGCAGCCGTTCCATGTGGCCGAGGTGTTCACCGGCTTCCCCGGCATCTTCGTTCCCGTGGCCGACACGATCCGCAGCTTCAAGGCGATCTGCGCCGGCGAATACGACCACCTGCCGGAGGCCGCGTTCTACATGGTCGGCACGATCGAGGACGCGGTGAAGAAGGGCGAAAGCCTGAAGGCGACGGCGTAATGCCGGCTGGGGCCGTCATGGCGGGCGAGGGCCTCGTTGTTACCCTTATGGCGGGCGCCGGCCTCGTCTTGACCGTCATGGCCGGGCTTGACCCGGCCATCTCCCCACTGGAGGCCAGCCCGTGCCGGTGAACCTGGAGATCGTCAGTCCGGAGAGGTTGCTGCTGTCCCGGCCGGTGGACATGGTGGTCATCCCGGCCTCGGAAGGCGACATGGGTGTTCTGGAGGGCCACACGCCGATGATCGTCATGCTGCGCGGCGGGGTGATCGCGCTGTATGAGGGTGAGCGCATCACCGACCAGATGTTCGTCGCCGGCGGTTTCGCCGAGGTCACGCCGGAGCGCTGCACCGTGCTGGCCAATGAGGTGATGCCTGTTGGTGATCTGCAACGGTCTGAGGGCGAGCGCCGCCTGGCCGAAGCCGATGCGGCGCTGGCGCAGATCGACGCCTCCGACGTTGTTGGCGAGGAACTGGCGCTGGAACGCGCGCAGTCTGCGCGGGCGCTGATCGAGGCGGTGGATGGGCTGCTGACGGGGCGATAAAGATCTGCCGAGAAACGTTCCGAACGCGCCTCATGCTTCATCGCCTAAGCCGGCTTCATCGCTTCATCGTCATGGCCGGCCTTGTGCCGGCCACCCACGCCTTCTCTGCCAGCACAGAGAGAAGGCGTGGCCAACCAGGTCACGCACCGCGCGCGAGATACGTGCCAATGTAGAATTCGGCGAGCGGGCACGTCAGGCCGATGCACTCCAGACGCAGTGTTGCGTCGCGGCGGATCTGGATCGGCTCCTCGGGCCAGGTGGCGTCCGTGCGCCGGCGCAGCAGATCGGCCGCGATCGACGCCGAACGGAGCACCAGTATCTCCTGCACGCTTGGGATCGACACGTAGGTCCAGACGTTCTCCCAGGTCTCCTGTTCGTTGGTCGGCGACAGGATCTCGACAACGAGCAACGGGTCGGGCAACGCGAGCTGTCCGGCATCGATTTGCGAACAGGTAACCGCCACGTCGGGCACGCGCATGTTGCTGCGGGCACGCACGCGGGGAACGATGGCGGGTTCCGTCACGGCTCGGCACGGGCTGGCGGCATCCCGCAAATGACGGGTCAGGGTGTAGGCGAGGTTCGCCTGGATGATGCCATGCGTTGCGTTGGCCGGCGCCATGGCGCGCGGCTCGCCATCGACCAGTTGCCAGCGACCGTCGCCGACCCATGCGATGAACTCGTCCACGGTCATGTGGTGCGGGACCTTGCGGCGGATGGCGGTGTTCATCGAACTATCCTAGTGGAAACCGGCCCGACATGCAGCCTCGGAGAGCTCCGGTCCATGGGTCGGTGGCGCTTCGATCTCGAAGCGAAAGGCAGCCAGCCGCGCACGTCATGCCCCGAGCTACGAGGAGCGCATCGCCGCTGAACAGTCCGAACGGAACATCATTCAGGATGGGCCGACAGTGGCCATGGCAGCCATCCCAGTGTTATGATCAAGTAATAGCATCTTGGGGACAATTGTAAGGGGGCAACTTGATCGATCTTGGGAAGGCTGCTGTCGACCGGATCCTTGGGTTCCTCGGATACGGAAATCCCCGAGCATCACTCTGGTTCATAGGGCTAGAAGAAGGGCTGGGTGAAATGAACGATTCCGATATTGTCGCGAATCTTAGCGCCCGAGGCCGCTTCAGCGAAGTCATGGACCTCTCCGACGCCCACCTGTCCCTACTTGAGGGCGGCCGACCCTACGACCTGTCGCAGCGGCAGAAATTTACGCAAGTTTGGCTGTGGATGGGCAGATTGGCACGTGCGATCGAAGGGGCCCTAGACTGGCGCGACGTCAACCGCGCGAAGGACTACATACGCAATCGTCTGGGTCGGTCCGCCGGCCGGACATTCCTAACGTATCTTTCCCCGATACCGGCGAAGAACCTCTCTGATCGGTCGTGGGTGGAGTTTTTGAACGCAGGCGGTACCGCGAGTCTGCTAAACTCAGGATGGGAGTTGCTGCCTAGCCTGGATTTCTCATAGTTCCCGACGATCGGGGCTGCTTCGCAATTCTTTACTCTTATCAGTTGTTTATGGCTATGGCGGTCACGAACCGGAAGGGCGAAAAACAGTCTGTCTAATTCCGGTCGAGGACGGGCTTCCCGTAGGACGTTGATTATAAACTCAAATGCAGGATATCGGCGTGCAGTCACTCCGGACGTATGAGAAATCCAGGCTAGCCACTCGTCCATCGAAATCTGCGACGTTAGCCCAGGAAGGTGCTACGTGGTTTGCCCTTCTTCGGCAACGGCCAAATGAGCATTTCCATAGCAGGAGAACTGGTGACAGGTCTCCGCGACCGTGGCGTATTGGCGGGGCGCTCCGACGATATTTTCCCAAGAGCATCCCGCGCCGAAATTGAATTCACCTCCTCCCTTCGTACTAGCGTCTCTGTGGAACATAGCGGATCGCAACCGTCAAAGCGTGGCCTTGATGTATCTCAAAGCGGAGGACGCTCACCGATAGGTCCTCAGTGGGAACTCCAACTCCTTCATACTCTGGAGCAATTGGGCTTCAATGATGACTTTTTCTGGCGGCTCATCACTTTCGTCTTCGTGGAAAAAGGAAACAATATCTGGATTTCGGACCTATTGCCGCAAGATTTCGGAATTTAGCCCCACGGGCACCAATGAGCGTGTTTGTGAGCGCCTGAGCTTTGTCTTGCAGGCGTATCGAGACCGCGGGCTTCCACCGAATCAGACGGGAATTTTCGTGGAGTCTGCAGTGGAAGCGTTCTCCAAACTGCCACCGCACAATACAGGTCACTAGACGGACTAGAGCAGCCCGCAGTGCCTGTGCAACGCCCAGGGCCAACGTGCCAGTCAGGTGAATGCAGTGTTTCCCTGCACCCGACGTGCGTGCCGTGGGGGCAGTGCTAGTGCTATAGACAGGACACCGCAGGTTATGGTCGTTCAGCCGACACGACGCGCTCTCGCCCGATGTTGCGCCAACCCAGCGCCCCCTGTTCGGCTTGGCGGAGTGCCTGCCGCCACACCATCCAAACCCAACGCCTTCCGCAGCACGACGTTGATGCGTGACTGCCACCCAGGTCCTGCCTCCCGCAACCGAGCCAACACATCCGGATCGAGCCGCACGCTGATCTTCTCCTTCGTCACCTCCGCCTTCGGCCTGCCGGGGCCGCGGCGCACAAACCGCTCGCCCGTGAACACCTCCGCCTCGGCAAGCATCTCCGCCGTCAGTTCAGGTGCATCGTCGGGATCAATCCAGCCAGTCGAACCGCTGCGCTTCTTCGCTGGCATGTGCATACCTCATCGAAATTGTGTCTCTTGTCTCCGCGTGTCGTCTGGAGCGGGGAAAGCGAGGGGCCCGAGGCCGACCGATGGTTATTTACCGGTTCCTGCCGATTTTTACCGCATGTCTTGGAGACCGTCGAGGTCACGCCCGCAAACACGAGGCCGGCATCAGCAAAGTCCAGGCCTCGCTCGGCGAGCGTCTTGTCACGCTTCGCCGGATCGAAGCTGATGTCCATCAATTGTTGTATGCACGAAAATGGGGTGCGTCAATCAATGCTAGCAGGTATTTGGGCGGCGCAGACTTAGTTAGGGAAAACTACCTTAGTCAGGCAACTAAACTACCGACATACTCCCACCTGGTCAGCTCTCCCGCGCCCGAACCGCCCGACCTCACCTACCAGCTCCCCCGCGACATCTACTACCAGATCGTCCACACGCTCCGCGGCGCGCTCCCGCCGCCGATCACCGCCTCGGACGAGGACCTCGCCCACCGTGACAACGCTGCCATCGGCGCGGTCGCCTGCCTGCTGCCCGCGAACGCCGAGGAGGCGGATCTGGCCGCCCAGTTCGTCGCCGCCAACGCCCAGGCGATGGAATGCCTGCGGCTGGCACGGGTGCAATGCGGCGGTCTCTCGCCGTGGGTCCTGCGATGCACCGCGCAGTCCGCCAACATGATGCGCCAGGCGCGGGGTGCACGGTCGTTGCTGCTGCGCGTCCAACCGCTCGTTGAAGCGCGAGGCGGACTACGCCGCCACTGAGAAGGCCGCCTGGATCGAGCACTGTGCCATCGGCCTGATGGCGCAAGCGCTGGGCCGCGCCCCGCCCGCGCCGGTGGCGGAACCACCGCCCGGCCCGGTGCCAGCGCCGGAGCCCGCCGACACATTCGCCCTGCTCCACCGAGGCCGAGAACCAATCCGCCTAAACATTGACACATGCCCAGTCTCGATGCCCGATTGATCGGATCCTGTCTGGGTCATTGATGAGGAAGTCCCATCCTTCCTTGCAAGCGGTGACAATGGCATCGTAGCTATCCCAGACCAGACGACTGAGTTTGTTGCCGCGCAGATATTCCCACACATTTTCCATCGGGTTCAGTTCCGGTGCATAAGACGGCAGGGGAAGTAGCGTGATATTGTCCGGTACACGCAGTCGCCCTCCGGTCTGATGCCAGCCGGCTCTGTCGCAGACCACGACAGCGTGGGCGCCTGACGCCACTTGCGTGCTGATTTCAGTGAGATGCTCGTTCATCGCCTCGGCGTTGGCAGCAGGCATGATGATGGCGGCGCCCACGGCACGGACCGGGCAAATTGCTCCGAACAGATAAGCCGAATCATCTCGGTTATCGCGCACCATCAGTGGGCACGAGCCGATCGGCGCCCAAACATAGGTGAGCGAGCCCTTTCCCACTCTGGCTTCGTCCTGAAACCAGACCTCGATCGGGGTACCAGCGGTGGTGCCGAGAAGGGCCTTCTTCATCAGGCTGGCAAAGTTTCCTAAGAAACACCGACCTGGGCGGTGTCAGGCTCGACCTTGAGCAGGATAAATCCCAGCGACCTCGCCCTTCGTTGAAGGTTGTTCAGGACGCGCTTCTGGTAGCGATCTTCATAGTAGTTCGCGCCGGGATCGACATAAGACATGCCGTGACGAAGGGTGTTGTAGAACAGAACCGCGATCTTGCGGGCGGTGGCGGTGGTCGCTTTCGCCTTCCCCACCCGCGCCGATAGCCGGCGGTAGAAAGCACCCAGCGCCTATCGGTTCGCCCAACCGAGCTGGCAACGAGCCGCAATAAGGAGGCGGCCCGATTGCGCGTGCGCCGCGTCTTCGATGACGGTCCCTTCCCCCGGATATCTTGTTGTGAGGCGCCAGCCCCAACCAAGAGGTGAAGTGCTTCGCGCTCGGCCAGGCTGTCAGGTTGGTGCCGCACTCGCCGACCAGCTTCAGCGCCAGGGATGGACCCAGGCCGTTGATCTGGGTCAGGTCCACCCCGAGGATCGCATGAAGTGCCTCACGTACATGGAATGCTGGTTCATTGGACTGGCGTGCCCTTCGCCGGGCAGGAGGAAGCTTGCTCTTGGGCGGTGCTGCGTTCTTCTTCAGCCGCTTCAGAATTTCGTCGATCTGCATGTCGCAGATCAGCATCTTGGTTTGATAGACATCGTATAGTTCGACCGCCTGGGTCAGAGCGAAGATGTGCTCCTCCCGATAATTGCCAATCAGTGCCTGACACACTGTCTCTTCGGACGCATGACACCGCCGATCACGC
>CAWEVI010000063.1:0-171542 GCA_963812475.1 uncultured Alphaproteobacteria bacterium | reverse complement strand
GCGGCAATACTCTCCAAGGATGCCAACCACGGTATTAAGAAAGACACTTTTGCCGTTTCCGCCAGGTCCATAGACGAATAGCAATGCGTGCTCGCGTGTGTCGCCAGTAAGCGAATAGCCAATCCATTGTTGGAGAAACCGGATTAACTGTTCATCCTTATTGGTCGCATCCTGTAGGAACTTATCCCATAAGGGACAATGCGCATCGTCGGCCGGCGAAACCGATGCAAGCTTGGTGATGTAGTCGTTTGTGTCTGCTGTTCTGAGTTTCCCACTGTGCAGATCAACGACGCCACCCGGCGTTCCTATAAGCCAAGCATCTCGGTCCCATATCTCGGATGTAACAGCGAAAGCGCGGTCTGATTGTGCAAACCGCTCCACCGCTGCTGCCGTCGCGGCCTTAGACATCTTGCCATTGGCTTGATTTCTCTATTGCGAGTTGCCGGCAAGTCTGTCTTGCCCAAGAGAACGCAAGCTTAGTTACTTCCGGCCGCCAGTACGTGCCAAACCCACTCGTACCATTTTCCGGTGTGATGGCAGTAGCGGAGTTGATCGGCAAACTTGGCGGCAAATGCGAGTGCAACGCCGTCTTCCGTGAGGTCGAAACCGTCAACTGCTGCCGGGTCAGTCTTATCCCATATACGCTTCAACTCACGCTGATTGTTGGCTTCGCCCTTTTCCTTTGTCCATTCTTCTGTTTCAGGATCAGCGTGTAAGGCTTTAACCATTTCCTCGAATGTCTTACCCTTACGGCGAAGTGCTGCGCCTTTGCGAAATGCGGCTGCGCTTCGTGAAGCATCTGTAGATGATGACTTACGTTTGCCTTTTACCTTATCGGCGAAATCCGGTCCGGCTTGTTCTATCAGCCATCGCAGAACGTCCAGAGGTATAGTGCGTAGTTCAGTTGGTGTGGCGTCCTCTCCTAAGCTTTCCCAGGTGACGGTGAAGAACCGATTACTGACGTAGAGTTCGATTGCGGGAGGGTGGTCAGTTCCATCCTTCCGCTTGAACTGCCGCCCATGTTCTGCTGTGCGCATCATGGCTCGCAATTCAGGAACATCAGATGGATTGACGAGGCCAAACACCTTAAATCCGCGCCTGGATGGCGATATTTCAGTGTATGAGTAGAATTGCGTGATTACCTCGACGGCCCACGGTTCGGCTGATCCAGTTTCCGGATTACGGCATGTATCTAGATCGATGCCTATTAGGTGTTTGTCATCGCATTTACCGAGTTCAATGCCGACACCACCGCCGCTTCCGTTGACGATTTCCTTGGCAACTGATGCCGCCTGATCGTGCGAAAGCCACGTTGCTGGATTATCGGCTTCGGCTTTTCGGCTGGCGCTGACGTATGGGATTTTGGTTGTCTTCCCCCCGCGCGTTTCATTGCGCCACGCCACCCACTGTTGACGCGGACGTAACTCAGTCAGGGTTGCCAACGGTGCAGCGCTCATGCTGCACCTTCACCCGCAAGCCGCTTGCGATCGATCGGCTTTCGCGTGTCTGTTGCGTAGCCATCATGATGTTGTACCATAATAGGCACCTCAAAGCCAGAGGCGCTGCTTTGCATTAGTAGTGACAACGTGTACAGTGGGTGCTTCCTCCTCCGACCACGCTTGAGCCACCCGACGCAATGCCGCGCCGGGCGGTTCAGGCTGCGGACGTTAGTGGCGCCATCCGGTTCAGTGTTCGCTTGATCTTCTGCTTGGAGGGCTTCGATCGCGTCATTTCCAGTGCGCCATGCAGTTCGGACAGGCGCCAGCGCGGCGCGCGTGGCGCCGGATAGAATGGCTCGGGGAAGCGACCTGCGGCCACCCCTTTCCAAAAACCCGGCAGCGACTGCCCGGTCTCTTCAGCAGATTGTTTGGCGTTCAGAAGAGGGTCTGTGGGCGCGTAATCCAATGGATGCCTCCGGCGATTGCGGTTACCGGATAGCCATCTACAGACACGTAGCCGCGTTGTCAGCAAGAGTTGTTTGTAGAGTTACTTTACAAACGCTTTAGCAACGGTACCAACCCAGTCAAACTTCAGGGCGTGGGTTGCCGTCGGTCCATATGTTCGCGGGGACGCGCCATGTGGTGGCGGGGATCTGCAACGGTTGAGCTTGTCTCGCATCGGCGCCTGTGGCCTCGGCCAGCTCGCGGAACCGTTCGGCCAGGCTGAGGAAAATCTCAACGTCGTCGACGTGGCAGGGGAACGGGGGGAGGCCAACCAAGTTCGCCGCGCCATTCGCCGTGCCCTTGCGCTTCTCCATCCACATATCGCCGTACTGGTTCCGGGCGGCCCAGATGTGCGCCACACCACGGAATTTCTTCCAGATTGCCTTTTCAACGGTTTCGGCGGACAGGCTGTTGAATGCTGGGATCGTGCCCTTCACCTTCTCGGAAATGTCGCTTTTGATTGCCTGTATGCCACGGGGCACCTCGCGCCCCCGGTCCCATATCGCCCGCTGAAAGATTGTGCCCGCCAACGAGCCGCGTTCGGAGCGCTTTTCCTTGCCGGCCTTCTTTTGCATCTCGGCGATGGTGGGCGCCTCGTGCATCTCTCGCATGGCCTCCGCGGACAAATGAGCGCCCTTGGCGGCAGCAAGGGAAAGCCAGATGCGGCCCGCTGCCAGCACGCGCTTGCGCAGGCCTGGATTGTCTGGAAAGAGCATGACGACCTCGATTGCCAGCAACGAGAGCCGCGAGGGGCCCTCGCCCAGCATCTCGGACGTAATGGGGAGATAGAGCATGGCCGCTCAGCCGGCCGCCGTGTGCGCTTGCTGCGGTCGCTTTCGGATCGGCGCGACCTCTGCCGAAGGCCTCTCGTTCACCAGAGCGGCGACGTGCACCTGCCACCGTGAGAGGGCGGAGATTATCTCCGGCTCATACGCGTGCCGGTCGTAGATGCGTTCCAGAGCCGATCGGCCGGACACATGGTTGAGCGCCGCCTCGGCGTGATCACGGGCCACGCCCAGCCGCGTCATCCCGGTGCGCGCGGTGCGGCGGAGATCGTGCCATCGCCATGCCGTGACACCCAACTCCTTATCTATCCGTGCTTTTAGCTTCGAGAAGCCCCGAAGGCCGCTCCCGGCGATGTCGCCCAGCAACCGCCACCTCGGCCCAGCCGCGTCGCCGTGCTCCGGCCAGACCGCTCGAAGGTCGGCAATCAGCAGAGGATGCAACGGAAGCGCGATGCCTCGGCCGTTCTTAGTCCGGCTTCCAGGTATTGACCACATGCCGGCTTCAAGATCGACTTCCCCCGTCGCGATGTCGGCGACTTCCATTTCCCGTGCCGCAGTCATTGCCAACAGATCAATGAAGGCACGACCTTTCGGCCGAATATCATTCCCCGCGACCCAGACCGCGCGCAATTCGGCGTCTGTAAGTGTGCGCTCGCGGGCGGCTACCGGGGGAGCAATGACTGCCACCCCCTTGCGCGGTAGTAGTGGCACACCGACCCAGCCATGCGCCTCTGCGTGGTTCAGAAAGGACGCTGCCGTCCGATACAGCATAGAGCCGACACCAGGCGCGCGCCGATGTGTGGCAGCGATCAAGTCCGTCCATTCGAGCCGCGCCGTCTCGACCAGACCGCGTCTCCCGAGCGCTGGGATGATCTCGATACGACACAGGCGAAGCACTTCGCGCTGGTATCTGTCGGACCACATCGGCGCCTTCGCTTCGCGCCATTCTGCCAGCCGATCGGCCACGGTCGGAAGCCCGGCGCGCGCTTTTCGCTCAGCAGCCAAGCCGCGCCTCCGGGCCACCGGGTCGCCGCCGTCTTGCAGGTCAGCAAGCGTGCTCAGAGCCCGTTGCCGCGCCTCACGTATACTGATGGCCGGCCAAGTGCCGATCGGAGCGCGAAGACGCCTGCCGTCGTCGGCGCGGCGGCGCACGGACCATGTAGCCGCGCCCGACGGTGTGACACGAAGCATCAGACCGACGACGCGAGTGTCCCAAATCTCGAGCCGCCCTGTTTCCGGTGGCTTGACCGAGCGCAGCCACACATCTGTCAATTCCCGTCGCATCATTGCCTCCCCGCGTCAGGGCCGTTGCGCCGGTGGGGGTCCACTGGGGGTCCAATAACGCGTCAGTGTCGGTATATCCCCGCAGACACCGAGATGCTACAGGATAGTTGAAATCCGCAGAATACCTGGCCTGATTAACAGATCAGCAGCGGTGCCCTAGGGCCGGTCATCATACTTCTAAGCTGTGGGTCACTGGTTCGAGTCCAGTAGGGCGCGCCATCTTTTCAAGGGTTCAGCGCCTAGCCGACACGGTGCGTCGCGCTCCTGGATACAGTTACCAACCGGATACCACGCAGTCTCAGGTTCCGGCGCCCCTGCAACGGCTCGCCGACGCGCTGGCGCACAGATGCGGGACAAACAGCAGCCGCCCACCAGCGCGGCGTCATGATAGATCAGCGCCGTAAGGTAATGGGGAATGGGCTACGCGCAGAGCCAACGGCCATTGACACTGGTCCCGCTCTTACCGATCCGGTTTCCAGATAACAATCGGCATCCAGGCATAGTCTTCTACATCTCAATAGAGCCATTCAAACGCAACCCGCCAGTGCAGTGAACGTCCCGCCTTGCAGTGGTTATCTATCGAGTTCTCGGCTGCGAGTTGCGCCGCAACAGCGGTTTTGATGGACGCCAGTGAAGCTAGTGATCTGGTACCCGCGGTCAGGATCGCAACGATTGCTTCAGACATCCCGAGAGCAGCCCGTCTTACTGCCCGTTGCGCGCCGGCCGATCACCTTCGGCGTCGGCAGCAATGCGAACGCCGCCGCCTCATACTGGGCTATCAGCGCCCTTATGATTGCTTTGGTGGCCTCATCCCATGCGCCATCCGCAAGGCGCCTGCACCTGCTGGCTAGTTCCAATAGCAAAAGCGCGTCCTGCGATGCGGCCATACCGTTACATATCCCGTCGCGTGCTGTTTTGTATACGAATTAATCGGTATTCGTTATGATACACGCATTACCGGGTTATTTGCGTAGGATTACCGCTTTTCTGACAAAGAATCAATAGGCGCCCAGCTGCCGCCTGGTCCATTGCAACAGACGGCGGATAGAGAGCTCCGTGGAAAAAGTGCAACCGCCGGGCGGCAATGATCGGCCCCGGTCTCGCTTGCTTTCCCTGACCGAAGCCTTTCGCCCACCTCCCGACGCGCTGGTGACGCCGATGGAGCGCGTGTTGGCCCTCGTGGCCATCGCCCTGGCTGCCGCCGCTTTCGTGGATGTCGTGGTCAGCGGGCTGTAGCGAGCGGCCGGGCTAGAACAGTCCGGCAGGCGCTACAGTGTTCCCAAGTTGATCAGCACGGCCAACGCCGATATGGCGATAAGCAGCCAATGGCTGCCAAACCAGCCGCGATCATCAGCACCTTCATGCTGCAAGCATAGTCGGCAGTTCTATGCGTTCAAGTCGGTCCTTGCAGGGTCGAGTGTCATACACGGACATTCTCGAAAGGGAACTGAACACTCGCCGGTCAAATAGTCCCATAGGCATTCATCACGATAGAGAATTAACTATGTTGCTATACGACAACGACATCAGTTACTGACGTGCATGGCATCGGCGGCAGGCTATGGCGCAGTCAGACTTCCCCGGCAAACCGCAACCCAATGACGACGATCATCGAAGTCGGTCGCTTTCGCGCGTATTCCCCAGAGTTATTCGTTTACCTCCGGATGTGCTCGAGACTTGGTGGGAACGTGTGCTGGCAGTGGCCGCGGTTTCCATGGTGGGGTGGACGGTGGCGGATATAGTTCTGAACGGTCTTTAGGGCGCGGCCAGGCAACTCCATCGCCATCTCCAACGCCTGAGGCAGGAAAACCGCCACGGATCGAACCGGGGCGGTGTGCAAGTTCGGAGATCAGGTTGGAACGAACCATATAACGGAACTGCGACTGTCAGTAGCATCTGATCCGGTAGCATATTATTACAGTTTCGTATGGTGATGTCTGTCAGCTATCTACGCGAGAAGCGCACCGCAGGGCTAAACGTGTCGGTAGAGGACTTACTCCCGACCTGGCCTTGGCGTCATACTCGACAGCCAGGACAAGAAGTTTCTGTCTGAGGGCTTCGTCCGGCAGCCCTTCCGCGAGGCGCCTGCATCTGGCTGCTTGGTCTAGTGACAATTTCCGGTCCAACGCGCATCTCCGAGGTTGCAGGCCTTCTGTAGTGTGCAACCTCACGCCTGTCGCGGGGGAATCTCCCAGGCCATTTTTCGATATCGCCCCGGAGGTTTTTTTGTTACGCGCCGCAAAGATACGCTGAAACAAAGGAGAAGCCGCCACGGATGACCGGGCGGCTTGAGGGAGGTTCGCCTGGCGCGACGACGCACTGGTCGGCCGCCGCGATGGCCAAGGTCCAGGGCATCCGCGTGAAATTCGGTGCAAAGCATCTGGCGCGGGCATGGTTTGCAGCCGCACCGGATGCGTCTGTTCGAGCTGTTCAACGACCCGCAGTTCGCCACCAAGCTACGCGACATCGTCGGTCTCTACATGGATCCTCCGGCCATGCTGTCGTTCTCTCGATCGACGAAAAGGGCCAGATACAGGCGCTCGATCGCGCGCAGCCGGGCCTGCCGTTCCAGAACGGCCGTTGAACTCAAGCCGCCATCATTCAGGATCGGTCCTGTTAGGAGCCAGCTGGCGCACACGACCCCCGCAGCTGCCGCAGCCGCCGGAACATGGGGTCATGCAGGGCCCTAAGCCAGCCAAGATCGAGGCAAAGAACAGCCGCCACGGCGAACCGAGGCGGCTTGTAAAGTTAGAGAAACAAGTAGGAACGCAGGACCGTAGCACTATATCGCGCTGGACAATAGTCATTTGTTCGCCAACTCGTTTTTTTTGCGATGCGACAAGAAATCAACGCTCATTTAATACTTTATTTTTACCGGGCTATAACGAAAATATAACTGGTTTGGGATATGCGATCACGATAAAGTGAGGCCTAACGCCACGCAGGATGACGCCTTATGACGAAGCTTCGAAAGTCCAAGGACATACCCTCCCGTAACGCAATGGCTGCTACGGATCGTCGTCGGCCTGGTCGCATCAGCCAGGTGAGCCCCTCGCTTATCCCGCTATTGCGCAACCCCACTGGCGGGCTGGTCGCCGGTGATCTTGCTCCCGTCGATAAGTTCCAAATCGTTGCCGCCTGGACCGCTTCAGCCTATCCGGCCGATATCTGGCTGAGTATGAGCGCTGCGGAGCAAGCTGAAGCCATCGACCGAGAACTGCGAACGCTGGACGAAGCTCACGCCTCGCGCAGCGCGTCAGATTAAATGCCGACTTCAAGCGCGGACATCCCATATGCGGGGCATGGCGTATAACGAGTACCGTTAAATGTTGACGTGCGGCACTGGCCCCTCGCACGTCATGGCCGGGTCGCTCCCCCCGGATCAAGTCCGGGGACGGCCATGGCGGTTTTGCGGCGACCCCAAGCCTGTTTTGAGAGGCAACCTTTAGGAAATCGCCTTCCGAAGCGGGCACCTTCAGGTAGTGGCCGGCTTCTCGACCGAAGCCGGGCTCGGGAATGGATGGCCACCCGACAGGCAGAGAACGCCACGGCTGAACCAAGAGCTGAACCGCGGCCACGTGATGCCTTGCGTGCCGCGTGGTATTAACGGCAACGTGGGGCCAGTGCCCTTTTTTATCCGAACAATTTGATGGACAATGAAATGATCGAGGCAGAGGTGAAGGTCAGACACGCGATCAGAAACGCGATGACCTCAACGTCCGACTTTACCGGGCTGCGCGCCGGGCCAGGTTGCGACCGGCTTGTGGACGCGATCATCGCCAGCCTCGTTGATCCATTGGTGATCCGGGCTATCCGTGAGCTTGCCCTCGCCAAGGCTCAAGCCTGATACCGACAAAACTGCCGTCGGGCGCTGCCATTCCCCCCTGTGGCCACTTATTCGAGTTTCGCCAAGGACGATGGGACAGGTTTCAACGTTGCCGCAATAGGTCACGACGGCCTGGCCGTCCACATTACCGCGGCGCACGCTCAATGCGTCCAGTTCTCGATCCTACCGTAGCGAAAATTATCGGCATATGCCTTCGGTCTGATGCGCCTCGGCTGCGGCAGTTCAAGGTCGTAGGCAACCCCTTGCCGCTCCGCGTAGGCCACCGCCTCCTCGCGCGTCTTGAACAACAGTCGAACCTGCGCCTGGGTGTCGGCGCTGCCGATCCAGCCCATCAGCGGATCGGGGCGCCGCGGTGATGAGGGCTCGAATTCGAGCACCCACTCGTGCGTGCCGGCCCAGCCGGACTGCATCGCATTCTTCGGCGGCTGGTAGATACGCGCTCGCATGACACCTCTCGCTCCAGATGGTCGGGGCGGCGGGATTTGAACCCACGACCTCCTGTACCCAAAACAGGCGCGCTGACCAGGCTGCGCCACGCCCCGTGACCGCGCGGAACCTATGGGCGGGCGGGCGGATAGGCAAGCAGCATGGACACAAGGTTCCTTACCCCTGGGCGTTTCCGAAAATTCGCTGCTCGACCTTGTCGCCCACCCGGATGTTCAATCTGGCCGTGGTGCCGGCGGCCAGTTCCAGCGTGGCCCGCACCGGACCCCGGCTCTCGATGATCGCAAGGCTCTCGGGCACCGTGTTCTCGGCAATCGAGCGGATCGTGCCGTCGGTGTTGATGAACACCATATCGAGCGGCGCGATCGTGTTGCGCATCCACATCTGCGAGTCGCGCGCAATCCCCCAGTCGAACAGCATCCCGCCATCGGCGGCAACGGTGGGGCGGAACATCAGCCCGACAGTCTGCTGATCCGGCTTGATCGCCATCTCGACCGAGAAGTCATGCCGCGCCCCGTCGCGTGTGACGATGACCAGTTTTTCCTTCGGCAGTTCCGGTTGCGGACCAGTCGGATTGACCGACTGGGCACGCGCCGCCAACGGAACAGCGGCCAGCGAGGCCAGAAGCAGGCGCCGACGCATCGGCCGCGTCCTCATGGCGACCGACGCTGCGGCATCCCTTCCGGAATCACCGTCTTCACGATGGTTGCATCGAGCGCCTCGTAGTCGTGGTAGCCGATCGCGGCATACAGCTCTGCACGCGTCTGCATGCGATCGACCATGGCCTGCGCGCCGCCATCGCGACGGATCGCCGCATACAGTTCGGCCTGCGCCTTGTTGGCGACGCGCAGGGAGCTGACCGGCCAGATCACCATTCTGTAGCCCATGTCCTGAAACTCGGCTGCGGTGAAGAACGGTGTGCGGCCGAATTCCGTCATGTTGGCGAGCAGCGGCGCCTTTACGCGATCGGCGAAGGTGCGAAACATCTCGGCAGTGATCAGCGCCTCGGGGAATATCGCATCGGCGCCGGCCTCCAGATACAGCTTTGCCCGCGCCACCGCGCCGTCCATGCCTTCACTGGCGGCGGCATCGGTGCGCGCCACGATGAACAGATGCCGCCGGGCGCGACGGGCCGCGGCAATCTTGGCCGCCATGTCGTGCGCATCGGCCAGCTTTTTGTCGTTCAGGTGGCCGCACTTCTTGGGCAGCAACTGGTCCTCGATGTGCACCGCCGCCGCTCCGGCGTCCTCGAACGAGCGCACCATATGCATGACGTTGAGCGCCTCGCCGTAGCCTGTGTCGCCGTCGACCAACAGCGGCACGCCGCTCGCCCGCGCAATCTGGCGGACGAAGAAGCACACCTCGTCCACCGTGATCATGCCCAGGTCCGGAATGCCCATCGATGCGGTCATTGCCGCGCCTGACAGATAGAGCGCGTCGAACCCGGCCGCCTTCGCCTGCAATGCAGCCATGCCGTTGTGCGCGCCTGGCATCCGGAGAATGCCTGGCCGCGCCAAAAGGGCGCGAAACCGCTCCCCGGCAGGGTCGGTGGGAAGATCGGCGGCGACCAGATAGGTCATGACGGAGGCTCCGAAGCTGGATGACCCGGCATAGCCGAAGGCGGGACGGAAAGACAGGCGGCGCGTTAACGCTCTGGCAGTGATTTCAGGGCATGGTTCGTTGTGGAACGAAGCACGAACCTGGGAACCGCCGCCGAACCATAAACCCGCGGATTCCCCTCGGACTTCGACGAAGGCGCGACCCGGCCAGGCGCCTGGTCAGCGCCATAGACTCCCTGCCCCGCGGCGACAGCGCGGATCAGGTCGTTCCGTCGCCAGGATGGCTTCTGTGCGCAGGCTTTTGCCCGGATGACGCGACCGTCGCCCGGACACAGGGCGGACGAGGTGTGCCATGTCAATCATCCAAGCCAGGACCGCATTCGTCGGCAACGGTTCGGCGTCGTTCGGACTGTCGCAGATGTTCAGCGTAACGGCGGGAAGTTCAAATCCGGCCTACCTTGTGTTTTCGGCGCTAGACCGGAACGAATACACCGCTGGCGCAAGCGGCGCGACCGGCAGCCTGTCCGGCAACGGTCACACATTGGGCCTCGGCGGGATCGGCGGCGACGCGCGGGGCGCTGGAATCGTCTTCACGTATCAGGCGTCCAGCGGTCGCTACTACAGCAGCACCTACGGCTACCTCGACCAACTCACCTACAATGCATCCGCCAGCCTGGGTGACGTGACCAACCTGTCGTTGTTCGGCACGAGCAATATGAGCCTGGCGACATCCTATGCCGCCAACGCGTATGGAATGATGCAGTTGGATGCACCGGGCTATCTGGGCAGCGCGACCGTCGTCACGCAGCCGACATTTACTGCGAGTGTGCCGCCACAGGCGACCCCGAATTCCATCGTGGCGGCCGCCGACAGTTTCGTGGGCAAGGCATGGAACATGGATGGCTGCTGGGTGCTGGCCAGCACGGTCGCCGCCGAAGCCGGTGCATCGCTGCCGGTGCAGAGCACGGCGATCGGCCTGCCCGGCCAGGCGAACGGCGAATGGTTCACCGCCTTCAACGGCCCGTCCGGCCAGTCGGGAAACTGGCAATCCATGGTCACCGCCGGCGAGATCATCGTGATCGGCACGCCGGGCGGCGGGGGACATATCACCACCTGCGTCTCCGGGTTCGGCAGCACCGCCATGCTGGTGGACAACATCACCTACGTGAGCGCGAACGGGCAGATTCAAAATTCGGCGCACGACGGTTCCAGCAGCGACATTATCGTGTCCGCCCCGCATGCCGCCTCGCAGGAATGGGCCGGCGTGCAGCAGGGATCGGTTGTCATCTATGAGCTCGACACGCCGATCGTCAGCGCTGCGGTGGCGTCGGACACACTCGCATGTCTCGCCTCGCAATCGCTGGCATCGCTGTTCACCGCCAGAGACCCCGCCAACAGGGCGATCGCCTCCTGGCAGATCTACGACACGGCGGCCGGCGACAAACTGGTGCTGAGCGGCACAGCCTACAGCGACCATTCGGCAGCCTCGGCCGTGACTGCGGCATCGCTCGCCTCGGTGTCGTTGCTGGCAGGCGCGATCGCCACCACCGACACGGTCGAAGTACGGGCGTTCAACGGCAGTTTCTGGGGAGACTGGCAGTCGCTGACGGTGACCGTCGCCGCCGCCGCTGTCGCGCCACCGGCGCTTGCGGCGAAGACGCCGAATCAGACATGGGTTGGCGGCAAGGCATTCTCGCTTGCGCTCCCCGCGACCACGTTCAGGGATCCACAGGGGCAGGCGCTCAGATACGCCGCGCATTTGTCGAACGGTCAGGCACTGCCGGGCTGGCTGGCGTTCAACGCGGCCACGGACGCATTCAGCGGCACGGCGCCCGTCACGGCGCAAACCGTGGGCATCACGGTCGTCGCGACGGATGGCAGCGGGCTGTCCGTGTCGGACTCTTTCTCGGCGTCCGTTCTGGGTACTCCGGTGGTGACGACACCGACCGCGAACCAGACCTGGACCGAGGGCAAGGCGATATCGCTCGCGCTTCCAGCGAATACCTTCACGGATCCCCAGAGCCAGAAGCTCATCTACACGGCCAGCCAATCCAACGGCCAGGCGCTGCCGACATGGCTGACGTTCAACGCGACGACCGCCACGTTCAGCGGCACCGCACCGAACAGCGTGCAGAGTCTTACCGTCAAGGTGACGGCGACCGACAGCAGCGGTCTTGCTGCATCGGAGAGCTTTACCGCCAACGTGCAGGCGCCTCCCGGGATCAAGGTATCCGCGCCGACGCCGAATCAAATCTGGAGCGACGGGCAAAAGATCGATCTCGTGTTGCCGGCGAACACATTCACCGACGCACTGGGCCTGAAGATGACATTCGCCGCCTACCAGGAGAGCGGACCGAACGTGACATCGTGGCTGCATTTCAATCCGACGACGGATGAATTACTTGGGACGGTCCCCATGGCCGCAAGCGGGACCGTGACGCTGGAGGTGCTCGCGGCAGATGCGTTGCACATGACCGCGGCGGACCTGTTCGGTGTGACGTTCGTGCCGAGCGCCGGTCACACCGGGTCCACCGCGGCGCCCGCTTCGTTCGGCATGGCGCAACAGTTCGACCCGTCGCATGCGGGCACACTATTGGCGTTCCATCCGTGAGGGGATGCGGCGTCGCCACGCCGGCGCGGCAATTGCCCCATTGAAGACAGCCGGCCAAGGCGCGGAATGCCCAACGCCAGGGCGGGTGCGCTTGGTTGCATGGCTTGGACCCTGCAAGTAACGTCCGGCGCGCACAACGGGGAACGGGTCCGATGGACATGACAGGCGAGCGGCGCATCCCCGCGCCCCGCGAAACCGTATGGCAGGCGCTCAATAATCCGGAGGTGCTGAAGGCCAGCATCCCCGGTTGCGAGTCCCTGGAACAGCTTTCCGACCACGAGATGAAGGCCACCGCTGCCGTCAGGATCGGGCCGATTTCGGCCAGGTTCACCGGCAATGTGCACCTCACCGATATCGATCCGCCGAACGGTTACACGATCAGCGGCGAAGGTCAGGGCGGCGTCGCTGGTTTCGCCAAGGGTGGCGCCAAGGTGGGTCTGGCCGACGATGCCGGGGGCACGTTGCTCCGCTACGACGTGCACGCGCAGGTCGGCGGCAAGATTGCCCAGCTCGGCGCCAGGCTGATCGATGCCTCCGCCAAGCAAATGGCGGACGCCTTCTTCGACCGGTTCAGTGCCTATGTGGCTCCGCCGGAACCTGTGGCCGCCTCGGTCACCGCGGCGGTCACGGAGCCGCGGCGCGCCCCACCCCCGCCGTCCCCGGCACTCAGCTCGCTGGCGCTGGTACCGCGCGAACCGTTCGGCCTGCCGCTCGTTGCCTGGATCGGCGGCGTGATCTACCTGTTCATCCTGATCCTGATCCTCGGAAGCCTGATCTAGTGGCCGAATTGCCCCTGACCGTTGCCGACACAGCAAAGCTCCTTGCCGATCAGGGCTACATCGCGGACCTGGAACTGGCCACCACGGTGCATCTGGCCCTGGCGATGCGCCGTCCGCTGTTTCTTGAAGGCGAACCCGGCACAGGGAAGACCGAGATCGCCAAGGTGCTCGCCGCCGGCCTCGGACGCCGGTTGGTACGGCTGCAATGCTACGACGGCATGGACCTTTCGGCCGCAGCCTACGAGTGGGACCATGCGCGGCAGCTCATGGCAATTCGCCTGGCGGAGGCGGCGGGCCGGACCGACTCGGGCGAACTGGCAAGCGACATCTACACCCGCAAGTACCTGCTGGCCCGGCCGCTGCTGTCGGCGATCGATCCGGACCTACCGCCCGCTGTGCTGCTGATCGACGAACTCGATCGCGCCGATGAACCGTTCGAGGCGTTCCTGCTGGAATTGCTGGCGGACTTCCAGATCACCGTGCCCGAATTCGGCACGATGCGGGCGAAAACCATGCCGGCGGTGGTGATCACGTCGAACCGCACGCGCGAGGTCCATGACGCGATCCGCCGGCGCTGCCTGTATCACTGGGTGGACTACCCGGACGCCGCGCGCGAGCGCGCCATCCTTGCCGCGAAGGCTCCCGACGTGCCGGCGCACCTCTCGGCGCAGGTGGTGGCATTCGTTCAGCGGCTGCGCAGCGAGGACCTGTTCAAGCTGCCCGGCGTGGCCGAGACGATCGACTGGGCGCAGGCGCTGACCTACCTGAACCAAAAGGAGCTGGGGCCGGCGGCGGTGGACGAAACCCTCGGCGTTCTGCTGAAATATCAGGACGATATCGCCAAGGTCCGCGGTGCCGAGGCAGCGAGGTTGCTGACGGAGGCACGGCAGGCCGCGGAATGACGCGCTGATGTCGGATCGACCGCCGGATGATCGCTTCATCATCACCCGCGCGGGACTGCGCGACGGCTCTCTGCTCGCGGCCGCCCGGCTTGAAATGCCACCCGGCTCGGCGCTGGCATCGGATGCCGAGATCGAGGCGGACCTTGATGCGGTTCTGACCCGACACACGCCCGGCGAGGATGTGTGGCTGTTCGGCTACGGTTCATTGATGTGGAACCCGGCAATCGAGTTCGCCGAACGCCGCGCGGGTACGGTGCGCGGCTGGCACCGGTCCTTCTGCCTGTGGCTGCACATGGGACGCGGCTCGCCAGACAACCCAGGGTTGATGCTGGCGCTTGACCGTGGCGGGTGCTCCGTGGGTGTCCTGTTCCGCATTCCGGCATCCGATGCGCGCGCGGAGCTGCTGCTCGCCTGGCGGCGCGAGCTGTTCACCGGGGCCTATTGCTCCCGCTGGGTGACCGTGGTGACCGATGCCGGCCCGGTGCGCGCCGTCACGTTCGTAGCCAACCAGGCACATCCACGCTACGCGGGGCGGCTCGACGAAGCCTTGGTCGCGAGGCGCCTGGCGTCTGCCACCGGCTCGCTCGGCAGTTGCGCGACGTACCTCGCAGAAACGCTCGGTGCGCTGCGGTCGGTCGGGCTTCGGGACCGCGCCTTGGAGCGGCTGCAGCGGATGGTCGTCGGGCAGGCCAGCCGCGCGGGACGCTGACCACCGTCCACGCCGGGTAGGGATGGTTGCACGAGAATATGTTCAGGCCCAGGCCGAGACCGCCCGCGCCGCGTGGCGGCGATTTGGCAAAGGTCGCCATCCCGCGGGACTGAACTATGGCGACTGCTTCGCCTACGCGCTGGCAAGGGGCAGCCGTTTGCCGTTGCTGTTTCGCGGCAACGACTTTTCGCAGACCGACATCGACTGCGTGCCGTTGCACCCATCTGTCCGGCAAGCGCCGTAGAAACACAGCAACGTCGTACTCCGAGTCGTCGTGCGCGTCTCCCCGCGCACGCGAACCGAACGGCACCACACATTCGGTGTCATCGCCTACATCGTATCCAGCGCCTGCCGGGTGTCATGCGGCACGGGATCGCCGACAGAGGTCGCAGCCATGGGTGCTCCGATACCACGTGCGTTCACACCACAGGATCGAAGCGGCTGATGCCGCTGCAAGCCGGACAGCGAGTGAACGCCAGGGCCTTTTTTGTGCTGTTCGCGCCAGCATCGGTGACCCGCACCCCTTGCATCCACCGTACGCCCGCGTTCTTCTGCTCCCCGCCCTGATGACCACGCCAAGCCCCACCCTCGCCGCCAACGTCATGCACTTCGCCCGCCTGTTGCGCCATGCCGGGTTGCCGGTCGGGCCCGCCGAAACGCTGGCCGGACAGCAGGCGCTGTCGCTGGTCGATCTCGGCAACCGGACCGAGGCCCGCACCGCGCTGTGCACGGCGATGTTGCACCGACACGAGCATCAGGACGTGTTCGACCAGGCGTTCAACCTGTTCTGGCGCGACCCGACTGCCGCCGAACAGGCGGTTGCGATGGCACTCCTCGAGGCGCAGAAGGAGAAGCGCCAGGACCGCGCCCCGCCCGGCAGTCGTCGCGTCGCCGAGGCGATGGCGAAGCCGCGCGACGCGGTGCCTCGGGCGGAGGACGAACCGCCGGTACAGGATGCGGTGCTGACCGTGTCGGACCGCGAACGCCTGCAGCACATGGACTTCGAGGCCATGAGTGCGGCGGAGATCGCCGCGGCAAAACGCGAGATTCGCCGGCTGGTGCTGCCGCTGGACCTCCGTCGCACGCGCCGGCTGCGGGCCGATCCGCTGGGTCCCGTGACCGACCTCCGGCGAACCATCCGCCAGAGCCTGCGGCAGGGCGGCGAGATCCTGGCCATCGCCCGCAACCGCCAGATTACGCGTCCGCCGCCGCTGGTCGTGCTCTGCGACATATCCGGATCGATGTCGCGTTATTCGCAGATTCTGCTGCATTTCCTACACGCGGTCACGAACGACCGCGACCGCGTGCACGTGTTCCTGTTCGGCACGCGGCTTTCCAACGTTACGCGGCAACTGCGCCATCGTGATCCCGAGGTGGCGTTCCAGATGGTCTCCCACGTGGTTCCCGATTGGTCGGGCGGCACGCGAATTGGCGATGCGCTGGATACGTTCAACCGGCTCTGGGCGCGGCGCGTGCTGGCGCAGGGGGCAATCGTCCTACTGATCACCGACGGGCTCGATCGCGACGGTGCCCGCGGGCTGGCAGAGAACATGGACCGGCTGCACCGCTCGTGCCGGCGGCTGATATGGCTCAATCCGCTGTTGCGCTGGGCCGGCTTCGAACCAAAATCTCAGGGTATCCGCGCAATGCTGCCGCACGTGGATGATTTCCGCCCCGTGCACAACCTGGCCAGCCTGCGCGGGCTGGTCGATCTTCTGTCCCGCCCCGCCCCGCCCCGCTCGGTCTTGGCGTCGGTGGGCGAGCCTGTAAGGATGGCATCATGAGCATCGCAGAAAATGAAGACGTGCTGAGCACCGCCGCTGTCTGGCGATCCGCGGGAGAACAGGTGGCGGTGGCGACGGTGACCGAGACCTGGGGCAGTTCGCCGCGTCCCGCTGGCAGCCAGATGGTGGTGACCAAGTCGGGCAAAATGGCCGGATCGGTTTCCGGCGGGTGCATTGAGGGCGCCGTGGCTGACGCGGCGATGCGGACGATCGATACCGGCACACCACAGTTGCTGGATTTCGGCGTGAGCAATGAACGGGCCTGGGAGGTCGGGCTCGCCTGCGGCGGCAAGGTCAAGGTGTTCGTGGAGAAGCTGTCGTGACGGCCCTCACCCCGACTCCCTCCCACTTCGTGGGCGAGGGAGCTTGGACTGCGGTGTTCAGCCCCCTCGCCTGCGAAGCGGAAGAGGGTCGGGGTGAGGGTAACACCCCATGACACCGGAGATTCTCGCCGCACTCGATGGCGCGAAGCGCGACAAGCGCCCGGTGGTGCTGGCGACGCGGCTGCCCGACGGCGCGCAGCAATTGCTGCCGGATCCTGCTGCGCCGGCAGAACTGAATGCCGCCGCCGAGGAGGCGCTGCAATCGGACGAGAGTGGCACGGTGAAGATCGCCGGCACCGACTGGTTCCTGCACGCACACAACCCGCCGCTGCGGCTGATCGTTGTGGGCGCGGTGCACATCGCGCAGGCGCTGGTGCCATTCGCCACACAATGCGGCTTCGCCATCACGGTCGTGGATCCGCGGCGATCATTCGCCTCCGATGAACGTTTCCCGGACGTCGCGGTTTCAACCGCCTGGCCGGACGAGGCGATGGATGAGTTGCGGCCGGACACCCGCACCGCAGTTGTGACACTCACACACGACCCGAAGCTGGACGATCCCGCGCTGGATCGGGCACTGAAGTCGCCGGCCTTCTACATCGGCTCGCTCGGCTCGCGGCGCACCCATGCAGCGCGGCTGAAGCGGCTGCGCGAACTTGGCCACGGAGATGCCGCCCTGGCACGCATCCAGGGCCCGGTAGGCCTGAATATCGAGGCCGTCACCGCCCCGGAGATCGCGCTCTCCATCATCGCCGAGATCGTCGCCGTGCGGCGCGGCGCTCAGGTCCCACAGAAACAGGCGGCATGAGGTTCGGCCAGGTCCCGTTGGAGGAAGCGCGCGGCGCCATCATGGCGCACTCCCAACGCGTCGGCGAGCGGATGATCCGCAAGGGTTCGGTGCTCGACGAAACTGCCGTCACGGCGTTGCGCGAGGCGGGCCGCGGCGAGGTGATCGTGGCCCGACTGGAACCGGGCGATGTGCCGGAAGACATCGCTGCCGACCGCCTGGCACAGCCACTGCTCTCGCCGCTGCTGGCACGGTCGCGCGCGGCCACCGGACGGGTGAATCTCGCAGCCGAGGTGCCGGGTATGCTGCGGGTCGATACCGCGATGATCAATCGGTTGAACACCATCGATGAGTCGCTCACCATCGGCACGCTGCCGGACTACGCGGTGGTGGCGCCGAAGGATCTTGTCGCCACCGTCAAGATCATTCCGTTCTCAGTGCCCGGCAACGTGCTCGCGGTGGCGGAGGCGCTGGCGCGGCAAAGCGGCTCGCCGCTGACACTGTACCCGTTCCATCACCTGAAGGTCGGCCTGGTTATCACCGAACTGCCCGGTCTGAAGGACAGTGTGACCGAAAAGACCGTAGCCGCTACCGAGCAACGGGTGACACAGCTGACCGGGTCGCTGCTGCCGCCTGTCCGCACCCCCCATGAGGAAGCTCCGATCGCCAAGGCCCTGGAATCGCTGATTTCCGATGGCGCCGATCTTCTGCTCGTGGTCGGCGCCTCGGCGGTGGTGGACCGGCGTGACGTGGGGCCAGCCGGCATCGTCCGAGCCGGCGGAGAAATTCTGCATTTCGGCATGCCGGTTGATCCGGGAAACCTGATCTGTCTCGGACGGATCGGCACGAAGCCGGCGCTGGTCCTGCCCGGCTGTGCCCGCAGCCCGAAGCTGAACGGCATCGACTTCGTGCTGACCCGACTGTTCGCCGGACAGCCGGTCGGCGGCGCTGAGATCATGCGCATGGGTGTCGGCGGTCTGTTGAAGGAGATCGACACTCGCCCCCTGCCGCGCGAAAAGGCGCCCGCCACACAGCGGAGCGGCATCGCGCCACGCAGCGCGCCGACCATTGCCGCTGTTGTGCTCGCCGCCGGGCGCTCGCGGCGAATGGCGCCGCACAACAAGCTGCTGGTCACCGACCGGACCGGCAAGGCGATGATCTCCCGCGTGGTCGACAACGTGCTGTCGTCCAACGCACGCCCGATCCTGGTGGTAACCGGACATCAGGCCGAGCAGGTCCAGCATGCGCTGGGCGGCCGGCCGGTCCGCTATGTCCACGCGCCGGACTACGCGGAGGGACTGTCGGCCAGCCTGAAGGCAGGCATTGCCGCCGTGCCCGCGGAGTGCGCGGCTGCACTGGTCTGCCTGGGCGACATGCCGCTGGTGACCGGGCGGATGATCGATCGGCTGCTTTCGTCCTACGATCCGGACGAAGGACGCCTCATCGTGCTGCCGACGTTCCGCGGCAAGCAGGGCAACCCGATGCTGTGGGATCGCCGGTTCTTCCCGGAGATTTTGCAGATCAGCGGCGATTCCGGGGCGCGTTTCCTGCTGAGCAAGCACATCGAGACGGTGGCCGAGGTGGAAATGGCCGACGATGCCGTGCTGCGTGACTTCGACACGACCGATTCACTTGCGACCTTGCCGCAGCGGCTGCGTCCGGAGACGCTCGTATGATCTTCGCAGGCCCGGCATAGATCATGCCGATCTGCGAAGCCGATCCCTGGCGGTTCCAGTATTTCGAACACGTCGACTGTCCCGACGACATCCGCATCTCGACCGAGGATCCGGATTCATGGGAGTGGTATCCGCAACACCGCTGGATCTACGACAAACTTGCGGTGGCATTGTCGCAGGGCCTGAAAGCCGCGCCGCATGGCGTCATGCCGCCGGACTTCCCGGTGTTCTCCAAGCCGATCATGAACCTGCGCGGCATGGGCTCGGGCAGCCAGGTCATTGCATCCGTCGAGGAATACCGCGCCGCGCTGACCGCCGGGCATTTCTGGTGCACGCTGCTGACCGGACCGCATGTCAGCACCGATGTCGCCCTGGTGGACGGGGTGCCGCGCTGGTGGCGGCACACCACCGGCGCCACCGCCCCAGGGGGTACGTTCGACCACTGGCTGGTCCACGCCGAAGCGATGCCCGAGATCGAGGACTGGTGCGGCGCCTGGGCGCGCGAGCATCTGGCCGGATTTACCGGGATGGCGAACTTCGAGACCATCGGCGGCCGCATCATCGAGGCGCACCTGCGCTTCGCCGACCAGTGGCCTGATCTTTATGGTTCCGGCTGGGTCGAGGCCGTGGTGCGCCTGCATGTCACCGGCGAGTGGACCTATCCCGACAGCGATCGCGTCAACGGCTACAGTGTGGTGCTGTTCGGCCCGCACGGACCACGCTACCGCCATCCGCCGGCGGCATTGGTGGATCAGGTGCGCGCGATGCCCGGCGTCTCCAGCGTGCAGATCACCTTCCACGAGGACAAGGATCCTGCGCATCACGCCATGCCGCCAGGCGGCTTTCGCCTCGCGATCGTCAATGCGCTGACGCTGGAGGCCGGCCAGGTCGCGCGCGAGAAACTGCGGCGAGTCCTGGTGCCGTGATGCCGTGCGCGGCGGGTATGACGGCCCGCTTCCGTGCAGCAAGGTCGTATAGTGCATCTTGCATGGGCAAATCCGCCGAATATGCCCGTGTCCTCTGCACGGAAGCCCGCAATCTACTCAACCGATCGCCGCGGCGACCCATTGCGCCCATGCCAGGGCCTGCCGGTCCTCGCCGATCCGCGTGACGATCTGGATGCCGAGCGGCAGGCCATCGGGACCGGTCCCGGCGGGCACAGTCACACAGGGCACATGCAGGCTGGTCCAGATCAGGTTGAACACCGGGTCGCCGGTCCATTCCAATCCGGCTGGCGCCTGACCGGGAGCGGACGGGGTCACCAAAGCATCCAGGCCCTCCATGCAGGCAGGGAACGCACGTTGGGCGCGGTCGAACACCGCATGCGCGTCGGCCACGGTGGCTTCGGTCTGCGACAGACCGAAATCCAGCCGCTCGCGCAGCCCTTCGCTGATCTGTTCCCGGCTATCCGCCAGCTCCCATCCCAGGGCCCGGCCGCTTTCGTTGTTCATCACGATCGGATGCGCCTCGGCGACCGCCGCCACACCTGGCGAGAGCTCGCGATCGACCACGCTGGCCCCTGCCCGTCCGACTGCCGATGCGACGCGCGACAGCAATGCCTGCGTCTCCGGCAGCGCCTTGCCCCAGGCCGGCGACCGGCAGATGCCGATCCGTGGAGCACGTTCCGGCCTGCTATCGGGATCGCCCAGGTCTCGGCCCGCGACGACGCCGGCGAACAGCGCGCAGTCCGCGACGCTGCGAGCCATGACACCCACAGTATCAAGGCTCTCGGACATCAGCTTCATGCCGTGGCGATTGATCATGCCGAACGTCGGCTTGTAGCCGACCACCCCGCAGAAGGCGGCCGGACGGACCACGCTGCCCGCCGTCTGCGTGCCGTAGGCGAGCGGGAAGAAACCATCCGCGACGCCCGCCGCCGACCCGCTGCTGGAGCCGCCGGGCGTATGGCGCAGATTGTGCGGATTGCCGGTTGGCCCCGGTTTCCGCGTGGCGAATTCCGTGGTGACCGTCTTGCCGATCGCCACGCCACCCGCTGCCCGCGCCCATGCGACAGCGGCGGCGTCGGCGCGCGGCTGCCATCCGCGCCAGATCGGCGAGCCGTATTCGCTCGGCATATCCGCGGTATCGAGCACGTCCTTCACCCCGATGGGCAGCCCGTGAAGCTTCCCCGGCCGCGCGGCGGTCGCGGCACGGCACGCCGTTGCGGGATCGAACCATGCGAAGGCCCGTACGGCTCCCTCCCGTTCGGCGATCCGCGCGAGGCACGACTCCATCAGATCAGCCGGGTGGAGCCTTCCGCCGCGGATCAGACGCGCCGCCTCGCTGGCAGTGAGCTTCGATGGTTCCTGCATGAGTTAAATCTCCTCCGCACCGCTCACTCAGGCTGGCGCAAGCCGCCCTGCGGGTCCATCCTTCTCAGTGATGGAACCAACCGAACATCCACCATCGGTGCGGGTCGGCGTCGGCCCGGACGGGGCGATGACCTATCTCATCGACCGGCCGCCCGAAGCGCTGCCGCCGGTGCTTCGGCGCGACCTGGAAAGGGCGTGGCACGCCGCGCACGACGCCGCGTTGGCGAAACGCTGGGGCGTCACGCGCGGGTTCCGGTTCCAGCGCGACGACGGTTCCTACACCGACCTTGCCATCGCGGACCGTGACGCGCGCTGCTGGGTCGGCGCAGTGGACGTCACCGTGGGCATGGGCAACAGTTATGGATTATCGCTCTGCCTCCGGCTGCTGGCGCTGGTGGACCTGCTGGCTCGTGCCTCCTGGGCCGCCGCCCTGTGCCGGCTGGAGCGCGACGGCGCGGATCTGGACCCCACACTGCTGCGTACCGCCGCCAGCATTCCATTGACCCCGGATGCGCGGTTCGACGAGACCGGATTCCGCAGCAAGCTTGCCCAGTTCGCGTTCGGATTCGCGCTGGAGGGGCAGACCGCACCGCGACTGACAGGGCCCGTGCCATGAGCGGCCGCCTCGCCACACTCCTGCCGGTCCTGCTGGCGGTTGCAGCCTGCGCGGCGCCGCCACCGCCGTCGCCTCAAGCCCGCGCCGATGCGGCCACCCTCTCCGCCTGTCGGGAACATTCCGACGCGGTCTATGACCGGACGCATCGCGATTCGATCTACGCGATCGACAACCGCAACACGCCGTATTCGGCCAACGACGCCTACAGTGTGGTGGATCATGGCCTGCCGCAGCGCTACGGCTACGAAAACATGACACGCGACTGCGTGCGCAACACCGGCGCCGCGGCTGGCCGCCCCGACACGGTCGCTCCGGAACCCGCCAGCCCCTGAACCGGAGGTCGCGGCCGCGGTGGCCAGCCTGTCAGCAATCCGCGGCGTCTTCGCGCAGCGCAACGCACGGATCTTCTATTCGGGCAGCGTCACCTGCTGGACCGGGTCGTGGATGCAGCGGGTCGCCACCGACTGGCTCGCCTGGGAGTTGACCCACTCGGTGCTCTGGGTGAGCGTCATCGCATTCTGCAATCTGGCTCCGTCGGTGGTGATCTCGCCGCTGGCCGGCGCCGTTGCCGACCGGATCGACCGGGTGCGACTGACCGTGGCCTCGCAGTTCGTCGCCGCCGGGCAGGCCGCGATCCTGGTGACGCTGATTCTTACCGGGCTGATCCGCGTTGAGTTCATCGCGGCACTGTCGGCGTTCAACGGCATGGCCGAGACCTTCGCCCAGCCGGCACGCCAATGCCTGCTGCCCGGCCTGGTCCCGCGCGCCTATCTGCCGGGCGCGGTGGCGCTAAATTCACTGACCTACAACGTCGCCCGGTTCATCGGTCCGGCACTGTCCGGTCCAATGATTGCGGCCTGGGGCGTGGTGCCGCCGATCGCGTGCAACTGTCTGGCGTTCCTGTTCGCCAGCCTCACCATGTACCTGCTGCGGCTCGACCCGGCGATCCGCCTCGGCCACCGCTCCACGCACAGCGTCTTCTACGACGCGGCAGAGGGCATCCGCTACGTGGCGCGCCACCCGGGCATCGGTCCGCTGATGCTATTCGCGGCTGCGGTCGGCGTGATGCTGCGCTCGGTGCCGGAGATGCTGCCGCCCTACGTTGCCGACCTGTTCGGTCGAGATGCGCGGGGCCTCGCGACACTCGCCAGCACAATGGGGTGCGCCGCGCTGGTCGGCGGCACACTGGTGGCGATCCGCGGCCGGATGGGCGGTCTGACACGGATCGCGGTGTACGCCGGGCTGGTGCTCGCGCTGGCCACGGCCTGCTTCGTGGGGACGCATCACTTCGCGATCGGCGTGGCCTGCGTCGCCGTGATGGGCGCGGCCACCACGATGCATGGCATCTCGATCCAGACACTGCTGCAGAATTCAGCGTCCGCCGCGATGGTCGGACGGGTGCTCAGCCTGTGGGGCATGATCACCCGCGCGGCGCCGGCGATGGGCGCCCTGGCTTACGGCGTCTCGGCGGAATTCCTCGGTTTGCAATTACCGGTGCTGATCGGCTGTCTGCTCTGCGTGCTGGCCTGGCTGCGGGCCAAGGCACGTCTGCCGCGCATGGCGCCGATCCTGGAAGGCAGCGAGACGCTGGCCTGAGGCGCGGGCTTGCCCTAGAAGGCCGCAGTCACCGCAACCGACAGAGGGGAGAAAAATCGATGAGCAAAGTGAGCCGCACCGACCCGGGCACGATCCTGTCGAAGGCCGTCGAGTACCACGGTTTCGTTTATCTTCAGGGTGTTACGGCGAAAGATACAAGCAAAGACATCAAGGGCCAGACCGCGGACGTGCTGGCGCAGATCGACCAACTGCTGGAGACTCACGGCACCGACAATACCCGACTGTTGCAGGCGCTTATCTGGGTGAGGAACATCCGTGACCGTGATGCGATGAACGAAGTCTGGACGCCATGGCTGCCCAAAGGTGCGGCGCCCGCACGGGCATGCGTCCAGGCGGAGTTGGCGAACCCATCGATCCTGGTCGAGATCATGGTGACCGCCTGCAAGTAGATTCGATCCGCTCCCGGGGCGATACAGGCGCCGGGAGCGCTCGACATTTTTTAGAGAATCGGCCAGCCCCATGCGAATCGGCGCGTCAATTCGGTCAGAGGCTCACTAAATCGGGCCAATTTAGGATAAGTTTCCCGTCTTTCTGACTTGTCCACAGGGTGCCCCCGCCTAATTGGGGACAGTCGCACGTAATTTTCCCCGGCGAGGGTTGTCACCGTTGCAACCCTGTTGCTAGCGACTCACAGAGCTTATTGAACCACCGGGGAGTGGGTCGCGATGCGGGTATGGGGCGCCGGCGCTACAACTTTGATTCTTGGATCAGTGCTTTCGTTTAACAGTCCGTTTGCCGCCCGACCTGCGCAGGCCTCGCCTAGCCACGACGCCAGTCCATTGGCCCAGCCGCTGGCGCCGACCCGGAGCTATGCCGGCGGTCACGCGTCGAGGGCCGCGGCGCATTCCAGCACGACGCTGCGCGGTCGCCACTATGCCGTCGGTGGCGGCGGCATTTCCTGCGTTCCCTTCGCACGCAGCGATTCCGGGATTTCGGTTGCCGGCAACGCCTGGCAGTGGTGGGACAACGCCGCCGGTGTCTATGAACGAGGCCGCGTGCCGGAGACCGGCAGCGTGCTGACGTTCCGCGCCAATGGCCGCATGCGCCTGGGCCACGTGGCAGTGGTCAGCCGGGTGATCAACCCGCGCGAAGTCGAGATCGAGCATGCCAATTGGGCCGGGACCGGCATGCGCGGGGGTGTTGCCCGAAAAGTCCCGGTGGTGGATGTATCCGAGGCCAACGACTGGTCCGCGGTCCGCGTCGGACTCGGCCGGAGCGGCGAGTTCGGCAGCGTCTACCCGACCTATGGCTTCATTTACGATCGGCCTGACAACGGCACCATGGTCGCGTCCACCCGCGCGCCAACGCCGCAGCCGGCGCTGAACCCCGTCCCGAGCGACCTGCGGCCGGCGGCCGAACGCGGCTGGCAGACATACGAGGAAGTTGCCGAGGCGCCCAAGACGCTGAAACGCTACCGTCGCGGCATCGACCTTTCGCTCAATCATGCGTCCGTGACGGACCTGGGGGCCGACCAGAAGCCGTAGGGACGTCAGGTCAGCACGCCAAGTGCGCCCAGCGCCGCCGACGCTGCCAGAACCATGAGCGGATGCAGGCGTGTGAACAGGAACAGCACCGCGGCGGCGACGGTGATCGCTGTCGTGACCGGGTCGATGGATGTCGTCCTGATCAGCAATGTCGCGCTCGCCATCACAAGCCCGGCCGTTACCGGCATCAGGCCTGCCTGAACCAACTTGCGCCATCGGGCGTCGCGAAACCGATGCCATAGGTCCGCGGCGATGAAGGTCAGCATGGACGAAGGCCCTGCCACACCGAGCGTCGTCACCAGCGCGCCGGGCAGCGCCGCGACGTGCCAGCCGATCAGCGTGACGACCAGCATGTTCGGACCGGGCGCTGCCTGCGCCAGGGCAAAGAGCGCGGCGAACTCCTGTGCGGTGATCCAGGAATGGACCTCGACCACCTGACGCTGCATCTCCGGCAGCACGGAATTGGTGCCGCCGAACGCCAACAGCGACAGCTGCGCGAACACCGCCGCCAGGCTTGCCAGCGTGGACACCTCGCTCATCGGCGCGAACGCCACATCAGCAGCGTGGACAGCGCCGTCATGACAACGAGCACCGGCGCCAGCGGCAACCGCAACACCGCAATCGCCAGCAGGGTCGCGATGGCCACTGCCAACCCGAGCGGGCGCGATCGCAAGGGTGCCGCAATCCGCAGCGCGTTCGCCAGCACCAGGGCCGAGGCGGCCGCGGCAAGGCCGGCGAATGCGTGTCGCACTGTCGGCAGCTGCGCATAACGGTCGTAGATCACGCCCAGTGCTATGACGCACGCCACCGGGGCAGCCATCAGCCCGACGAAGGCAACAAAGGCTCCCGGGACGCCATGGAACCGTGCGCCGAGGGCGACCGTCACATTCATGACGTTGCCACCGGGCAGGAACTGGCACAGGCCGAGCATGTCGGTGAATTCGGTCGCGCTCAGCCAGCGCTTCTGCTCCACCACCATGCGCCGCGCCCATGGGAGCACTCCGCCGAAGCCGAACATGCCGACGGTGAGGAAGCCCGTGAAAAGGGCGACGAGGCTGGGCCGCTGCGGAAGGTCCGACATTGCCGATGGATACGTCGCGTGGCACAACTGGTAAATCATCCTGCGGACCGCATGACCCGCTTGCCGCGCCTCTGCGCCCTGTTTGCCCTGCTGGCGACACTCGCCGGCACGGCGCGCGCCGCGTGCACGGTGGAGGCGCTTGCGACGGTGCCACTGGAACTGTCCGGCGGGCATATTCTGATCACCGTGACGATCAACGATACCGACGCCGTGTTCATTATGGATACCGGTGCCGAACGCACGCTGATGAGCGAGACGGCGGTCCATCGGCTGGGGCTGGAACGCGACGGATGGGTCGCCTCGACGATCCTCGGCATCGGCGGCTACGAGCGGCGTCCCAACGCGCTGCCACACTCACTGCGGCTCGGCGGGATCGCGCTGCGGCGACGCACGCTGACCGGCGATACCAGCGTGATGGTCGGTCCCTTGCCGGTGGACCGGATCGGGGGCCGTCCGATCGCCGGTCTGCTCGGCCGAGACTTCCTGTCGCCGTTCGACCTCGATCTCGACCTTCCGGCGCGCCGGCTGACGCTCAATGCGGTGAGCGGGTGCACCATGGGGTTTCTGCCATGGACGACGCCCTACGCTGCGATCCCCGCCAGGACGCCCGCCGGCAACGCCATGGTGATCGAGACCAAGGTGGACGGGCACGCCTTGCGGACACTGGTGGACACGGGCGCCAGCGCGAGCCTGCTCACCGCATCGGGCATGTTCCTGCTCGGGCTGACGGCGGAGGCGCTTGAGCACGATCCCGGCGGCAACGGCGCCGGCGTCGGTCCGAACCCCGTGCCGATGCGCCTGCACCGTTTCACGGAGCTGCGGATCGGCCCGGACATCACCCGGGATCCGCGGCTTTGGGTGGCATCGGCGCGCGTTGTCCCGATCGTCGATATGCTGCTGGGCGCCGACTGGCTGCTATCGCGCCGCGTGTGGCTGTCCTATGCCACGCGGCAGTTCTTCGTCGCCGTGCCGCGGTAGCGTCGGTCCGGCGAAACCGAACCGGTTTGACAATGGGCCATGGCCCGCCGCACCAAGCCAGACAGCCAGGCGTCGCTGCCCCGCCGTCGCATCGGCTGCCGGCTATTTCACTGCCGAGAACGCGGTCGGCGCCAGGATGAAGTTCTTTACATTGGCGACGATCGCGCCATTCGCCTCGGTCTTGGCACGCGCGGTCAACCAGTCCGGATCGGCTCCGAACGCTGCCCATTTCTTTTCACGCTCGGCCAGCGATTCCCAGGCCACGAAATAGTACAGTGTCTGACTGGATTCACCGATCACGGTGGTCCAAAAGCCGGCCTGTCTGATGCCATGCTTTTCCCAGAGCGGAAGCGTGATGGTGTCGAAACGCTTTAGCAGATCCGGCAGCCGGCCGGGGACACATTCATAAACTCGCAGCTCATACAGCATCGCGAGTTTCCTCCTACAGTTTGATGCATTTCAGTCTGCGGCGCGTCGCTCTCCGCGGCAAGTGGTGCGGCAGCCGAGGTCGTTGAGAATATGGTAAGTAAGTAAGGTTCCACACGGAGTTGGCCGAAGATCACAGAGAGCCACAGAGAAGACAACGGTAATGCGCTTCGCGCGACGGACCCTGTTCGCTACCTCGGTGGCTCTCGCTCTGCGATCAGAACCGCTCCACCCACGGCCGCAGCTCGAGTTCCCAGGTCCAGGCGCTGCGCGGCTGCTGCACCACGTGCCAGTAGCTTGCGGCGATCGCGTCGGGATCCAGCATGCTGTCGGGCTTGTCGGCGGGCTCGGTCCGGCCCGGATTGCGGATCCCGCCATCGATGACGAAATGCGCGACGTGGATGCCCTGCGGCGACAGCTCGCGCGCCATGCTCTGCGCCAGGCCGCGCAACGCGAACTTGCCCATCGCAAACGGCGCCGACAGCGGATAGCCCTTCACGCTGGCGGATGCGCCGGTGAACAGGATCGCACCCGATCCGCGCGGCAGCATGTGACGTGTCGCCTGCTGGCCGACCAGGAAGCCACCGAACGCGCTGACCGCAATCGCCCGCGCCACAGCTTCCGGATCGAGCTCCGCGACCGGTCCGCGCGCCCGCGCGCTGGCGTTGTAAACCACGATGTCGGGCACGCCCTGGGTCGCGATCACCGCGTCGAACAGGCCGCCGACCTCTTCCGGTTCCGCAGCCTCGCAGGCGAACGTCGCTGCCGCGGTCTCGCTGGCCAGCGCCGCCAGGCGATCCGGATTGCGCGACGCCAGCGCCACCTGCAGGCCGTTGCGCACGAACAGCCGCGCCAGCGAGGCGCTCAAACCGCTCCCTGCCCCGACGATAAGAGCCGATCGCATCTCCATGGAACTACCTCCGCGCTTTCTCTGTCCCCGGATGCCCGGGTTGCCTATCATCACCGGAAACGGCGGCAAGGAAAGCCGCCCGGCAAACCGGAGAGACGCCATGTTGGGATTGATGCAGCAACAGCCGCTACTGATCTCGTCGCTGCTCACCCATGCGGCGCGCCATCACGCAAGCGCCGAAGTGGTTTCCGCGACCGGTCAGGGCACGACGCAACACACCACCTGGTCGGCGACCGAACACCGCGCGCGGCGGCTGGTCCGCGTACTGCAAGGCCTTGGCGTCCAGGCGCAGGACCGCGTCGGCACGCTGGCGTGGAACGACTGCCGCCATCTGGAGATCTATTACGCGACGTCGGGCATGCAGGCGATCTGCCACACCATCAATCCCCGGCTGGCGCCCGACGACATCGCCTATATCATCGGCCATGCCGGCGACAGCGTGCTGTTCGTCGATCCGGGCTTCGCGCCACTGATCGGCGGCATCGCCGCGCGTATCAGCGACTGCGTCCGGATTGTCGTGATGATGACCGACGCCGCCGGCATGCCGACGCTCGATCTGCCACGCGGCATGCGGTTGCTCTGTTACGACGAACTGATGGATGCGGCCGACGACGACTACGCATGGCCGAGCTTCGACGAGAACACCGCCAGCGCACTCTGCTACACATCCGGCACCACGGGGCGGCCGAAGGGCGTGCTGTACAGCCACCGCTCCACGGTAATCCACGCCTATGCGATCGCGCTGCCCGACGTGCTGTCGCTGCGCATCACGACCCGCATCCTGCCGGTCGTGCCGATGTTTCACGTCAATGCCTGGGGCATCCCCTATGCCACCGCGTTGACCGGCGCCACGCTGGTGCTGCCGGGGCGGCATCTGGACGGCGCCAGCCTCGCCCGCATGCTCAACCAGGAACGCGTGACGATGACCTGTGGCGTGCCGACCGTGTGGCTCGGCCTGCTGCACCATCTGCGTGCCAGCGGCGAGAAGCTGGCGACGGTGACGCGGATCATGACCGGCGGTTCTGCCGCGCCGCCGCTGCTGATCGAGGCGTTCCGCGACGAGTTCGGCGTTACGGTCGAACATGGCTGGGGCATGACGGAGCTGAGCCCCGTCGGCACCTACAATGCGCCGAAGCCCGGGCTTTCCGGCGACGCAGCGGTGCGCCACATGCTGAAGCAGGGCCGGATCCTGCCCGGCATCGACATGAAGATCGTCGATGGCGACGGCGTCGAACTGCCATGGGACGGCAAGCAGTTCGGTGACCTGATGGTGCGCGGACCCTGGGTCTGCAGCGGCTATTTCGGCGAGGCGCCGGGCAGCGCCTGCGACGCCGACGGTTGGTTCGCCACCGGCGACGTGGCGACGATCGACCCCGACGGTACCATGGAGATCACCGACCGCTCAAAGGACGTGATCAAGTCCGGCGGCGAATGGATCAGCTCGATCACGCTGGAGAATATTGCCGTCTCGCACCCCGACGTAGCCGAGGCCGCGGTGGTCGCGGCGCTGCACCCGAAATGGGACGAGCGGCCGTTGCTGCTGGTGGTTGCCCGGCCCGGGCACACCATCGATCCCGCCTCGGTGCTACAAATATATCAGGGGCGGGTGCCGAAATGGTGGCTGCCCGATGAGGTGCTGGTGGTTGCCGAACTGCCGCACACGGCGACCGGAAAGCTGCTGAAGACGGACCTGCGCACCAGGTATCGCGACCATTATCACAACACCGCGCCGTGAGGCTCGCCGCTCTGTAACCGCCATCCGGATTACGGCCGCATGGCGGGCGGCCTGATCAATGCTGCGGGCGCGAAGGTTGCGTCCCGGTCCGGTCCGCCATAATTTTGCATTGAGCACCGCCTGACGGGCAGGCGCTTAACGGCGAGCGCAGCCTCGCCACGGCAACAAGGATATGCGCATGAGCGCCTCGGCCAAACGGTCCATCACCGTCTCGCTTGACGGGTCCAACAAGTCCAGCAGCCTGCCGCTGATCGACGGCACACTCGGACCGCCGGTCGCCGATATCCGCAAGCTGTATGGCGACCTCGGCATCTTCACCTACGATCCCGGCTACGGCGCCACGGCATCCTGCGAGAGCAAGATCACCTATATCGACGGCGATGAGGGCGTCCTGCTATATCGCGGCTATCCGATCGAGCAGCTGGCGGAGAAATCGAACTTCCTGGAAATCTGCTACCTGCTGCTGAACGGCGACCTGCCCAGCAAGGAGGAGCGGCACGAGTTCGAACTCGGCGTGATGCGGCACACGATGCTGCACGAGCAGATCCGCACCTTTTACAACGGGTTTCGCCGCGACGCGCATCCAATGGCGGTGATGTGCGGCGTGGTCGGTGCGCTGTCGGCGTTCTATCACGACAGCCTGGATATCCACGATCCGGAAAGCCGGCGCATCAGCGCGTTCCGTCTGGTCGCCAAGGTGCCGACGATCGCAGCATGGGCGCACAAATATTCCGTCGGCCAGCCGTTCATCTATCCGCGCAACGACCTGGGCTACGCCGAGAACTTCCTGCACATGTTCCATGCCGTGCCGGCCGAGCCATACAAGGTCAATCCGGTGCTGTCGAAGGCGATGGACCTGATCATGATCCTGCACGCCGATCATGAGCAGAACGCGTCAACCAGCACGGTGCGGCTGGCCGGATCGACCGGCGCCAACCCGTTCGCCTGCATCGCGGCCGGCATAGCCAGCCTTTGGGGCCCGGCACATGGCGGCGCCAACGAGGCGGTGCTGAAGATGCTGACCGAGATCGGCCACGTGAAGAACATCCCGGACTTCCTGGAGGACGTGAAGGATCGCAACAACCACGCGCGGCTCATGGGCTTCGGCCACCGGGTTTACAAGAACTACGATCCGCGGGCGCGGATCATCCAGAAGGCCTGCCACGATGTGTTGGAGGAGCTTGGCATCAAAGGCGATCCGCTGCTCGACCTGGCGATGGAACTCGAGAAGATCGCGCTGAACGACAAATACTTCGTCGATCGCAAGCTGTATCCGAACGTGGATTTCTATTCCGGCATCATCCTGAAGGCGATGGGCTTCCCCACCAGCATGTTCACCGCGCTGTTCGCGGTGTCGCGCACGGTCGGCTGGGTCAGCCAGTGGCAGGAGATGATGGAGGATCCCGAGCAGCGCATCGGCCGGCCACGGCAGATCTACACCGGAGCGCCCCGTCGCGATTATGTGCCGGTGGAGCGCCGCGGCTGAGAACCCTAAGCGCTCAGGTGGGCGACGCCTTACGCGGACCATGCCGCGTCGGCGTCGTCCCGTGGCGCAATCGCGCATAGCGCGGCAGATCGTCGAGCACTTCGAACCACGGAAGCTGCTCCTCGGTGTAAACGTGACACGAGGGGGAGACCGCGGCGGGATCGGCCAGCGTTCCCGCAAAGAGATCGACCACGTCCGGCCGCCGAGCGCTCCGATAGGCGATCGGGGAACCACATTCGCCGCAAAAGCTGCGTTGCACGCCGGGTGACGACGTGAACTCAGTGGGTTGTCCGCGGGTGAAGCGCAGCGCCGACTTCGGCACAATCACGAACGTCGCGACGGCCGAAGAAGTCTGGCGGCGGCAGCTTTCACAGTGGCAATGGACGACCGCCTGCGGTTCACCCTGATATTCGTAACGGATCGCCCCGCACAGGCACCGTCCGGACGTTGTCACCTTCCAACCCCTTTGCGTGTATCGGAGAGTCCCGGCTAGCGCGGTGCCGCCGGCGGTACACCGGCAGCCCCGAATGGCTGCGAAGGAGCCAGATCCGGCTGTTGCGCCGTTGCTCGGCCGAACGGTTGTGTCGTTTCCTGACCCGTTGGCACGCTGGACTGTCGCGCCCCGTTCGCCTCACGTTGCGTCAGGACCGTAATGCAGCGTCCGAACGCGTTGCTGATCGCGGTTGAGCCCCTGAGCGCAATGGTCCACGGCGGCTCGCTGCCCGACGGGAACGTCAGCGTCAGCGTCCTGGCATGTCGGAACTGCGTGTCGAAGGTCTGGATTGTGTTGCGGTCCAACGACCACTCAGCGATCTGTCCGTTGCCGACACCTTGCATGTTCCACGGCGTGTCGAGCCCAATTTGAAGGATCACGGGAAGCAACGTACCCGACGGTATGTTCCAGCTCGCCTTCTTTGCGCGGAACGTGACGATGTCGCTTCCGATTTGGAACCGGATCGAGAAACTCCGCTTGTCGGCCGCATTGGTCATGCCGATGCCACACACCGAGTTGCCGTTTTCATCCGGACCACTGAACGCATCCCAACCATGGGCCCGATAGTAAACCACCATGTCGGCAGCAGCCGGTCCCGACAGCACCCCCATGAGCAGTGCTATGGCCGAACCAGCGCGAAGACCTGCATGCATCCCGGTGTCTCACCCATCGAATCGAGTCGAGAAGCCGCAATGTTCGGGTCAGTACATTCGCCGTGTCCAGACAACAATGGTGGTGCAGACTGCAATGGCGCGGAGCGCTCTTCTTGCCCAGTCCCGCGCGATGGCCTAGGCCATCGGAAACCGCAACCTTGGGAGGATCGCCATGGCCGAAGCCTATATCTGCGATTTCGTTCGCACGCCGATTGGTCGCTACGGTGGCGCGCTGAAGGATGTGCGCACCGACGATCTGGCGGCGCATCCGATGCGTGTGCTGAAGGAGCGGCACTCGTCGGTTGATTGGGAACAACTCGACGATGTGATCTATGGTTGCGCAAATCAGGCTGGCGAGGATAACCGGAATGTCGCGCGCATGGCGGCACTGCTGGCCGGCCTGCCGGAGCACATCTCCGGCTCCACGATCAACCGACTGTGCGGTTCCGGACTGGATGCGGTTGGTACTGCCGCACGCGCCATCCGCGCGGGCGACGCCGAACTGATGATCGCCGGCGGCGTGGAGAGCATGACCCGCGCACCGTTCGTCATGGGCAAGGCGACCGAGGCGTTCTCCCGCTCCGCCGACGTATATGACACGACAATCGGCTGGCGCTTCGTCAACCCGCTGATGAAGGCGCAGTACGGCGTCGATGCGATGCCGGAGACGGCGGAGAACGTGGCCGAGGATTTTCAGGTGATTCGCGCCGATCAGGACGCATTCGCGTGGCGCTCGCAGATGCGCGCCAAGGCGGCGCAGGAGAACGGCTTCTTCGCCCGCGAGATCGCACCGGTGGAGATCGCGACACGCAAGGGCACGGTCACGGTTGACCGCGACGAGCATCCGCGCGGCGACACCACATTGGAGGGCCTTGCGAAATTGCGGGCGCCGTTTCGCAAGCAAGGCGGCACGGTGACCGCCGGCAATGCGTCCGGGGTGAACGACGGAGCCGCGGCGCTGATCATCGCCTCAGAGCAGGCGGCGGCGCGTCACGGCCTGACGCCCAGGGCACGTGTGGTGGCGATGGCGACAGCCGGCGTGCCGCCGCGGATCATGGGCATCGGCCCGGCGCCCGCCACGGGGAAGCTGCTGGAGCGGCTCGGGTTGAAGATCGGCGACATCGACGTGATCGAGCTGAACGAGGCGTTTGCCGCCCAGGGCCTGGCGGTGATGCGACAACTTGGTCTGCCGGATGATGCCGAGCATGTGAACCCGAACGGCGGCGCGATTGCGCTCGGCCATCCATTGGGGATGTCCGGCGCGCGTCTGGCGCTGACCGCGCTCAATTCGCTCGAGACGCGCGGGGGCAAGCGCGCGATTGCCACCATGTGCATCGGGGTCGGCCAGGGGATCGCGGCACTGATCGAGCGCGTCTGATTCGCTTTGCTGGCAGCCCGATCGGTGTCATGGCAACGGGGACCGACCGGCTCGCCGTCCGGATATCAGTTTGCGATTTCGCCAGACCGATGTGTCAGCGTTTCGCGACCATGCGCCAGGTCGTTCAAGAATTGGCGAACACTGGCATGATGAAGGGACACAAGGCCAACTGGGGCGTTTCGGCTGCGACTTCGAATAGTTCTCGTCACATCCGTCACTCCACCCTGAACCAGGCGGCCTTTGTCTCAAACTTCGATCGATTGGACCCATGGTTCGTCCGAGCCATGCGATGTCGCCGTGGGGCCAGGGTCTTTGAGCAAGAAGCGGCTGCAATTCGTCAAGAATTCGATTGTTGTCGCTATTCCTGTGAAAAACGAAGTCGAACGGATTGATTCCTGTCTTCTCGCGCTTGGTCGGCAAACCGTGATGCCTTGCGCCGTACTGTTGCTGCTGAACAACTGCACTGACCAAACGGACGCCGCTGCCCGCGTTCTGGCGGTGTCCCTGCCGTACAAACTGCATATAAAGTGCCACACATTCCCGTCACCCGTCGCCAACGCGGGCAACGCACGCCGGCTGGTCATGCAACATGCCGCTGAGCTCGCTGGCGCCGGCGGGACTCTGTTGACGACCGATGCCGATGCGGTTGTCGCGCACGATTGGATCGAGCGTAACCTGATGGCGCTGTCGGCAGGAGCCGACCTGGTGTGTGGACGGGCAGTGGTCGATCCCGCCGAAGCAGCGCTCATTCCATCGCATCTGCATGCGGACGATGCCCTGGAATGTGAGCTGGCCGATTTGCTTGATCAGATCGCGGCGAAGCACGATCCCGACCCTGCCGACCCATGGCCGCGCCATACTGAAGCGGCGGGTGCCAGCCTGGCCGTCACTGTCGCCGCATTCAAGCGCTCGGGTGGCATACCACCGGTGGACTCGGGCGAAGATCGCGCTTTGGTCAAGGTACTCACTCGGATGGACGCCCGCATTCGACATGACCCGACGGTCAGGGTCACAGTCTCCGGCAGGATAAATGGCCGGGCATCCGGTGGAATGGCCGACACGATCCGTCGCCGGATGCGCCAGCAGGATGAATTTGTCGACGACAGCCTGGAACCCGCTATCGATGCATATCGCCGCATCGACTTTCGTCGCAGGGTTCGAAGCGCTTGGCACGAACAGGCGGCCGGATGTGCGCCAGCAAAAGAGCTGGCGGCAGATCTCGGCATCCCGGGTCCGATGTTTCAGCATCTGGTGAGCAGACGCTATTTCGGTACCTCTTGGGCCGAGATTGAGGCCCACAGTCCGCTCCTGCTTCGCCGGCGCGTGAAGTTCACTGAATTGCCGGCGCAAATTGCCTATGCGCGGCAATTACTCGATCCGAGCGCGCACCGAGCTGCTTTCCGCAGATCCTGGCCGGGACTCCTGCCCGATGTTTACCGACGCAACCTGGAGGATAAGTTATCCAAGTGATGCCCAATTGCGTTGGTCATGGCAGATAGTGGCTCATGAGCATCGTCCCTCCCGCGCCGAACGATGCAACGACCGTTGATCGCGTGTCGGCGCTCGTCCCTTGGATGCAGCATCGCGCGGCACGGCTCGATGAAGCCGGCGCATTTCCGACTGAAGAGCTTGCGGCCTTGCGTGAAGCCGGCGTCCTGGCTTTGCCACTGCCGATCGGCCAGGACCTCTCGCCACAGGATGTCCGAACCACCGCCGACAAACTGGCCTGCGTCCTCGTACAGGCCGGACGCGGCAACCTTTCGGTCGGACGCGTCGTGGAGGCCCATGTCAATGCGCGTCATCTGATCGCCCGTTACGGTTCCCCCAGGCAGTGCGCCCGTGCCACCGAAGATGTCCGGAGCGGTCATCTATTTGCCCTCTGGGTCACCGACCCGCCCGAAAACGGGCTGCGCATGTCATGCAACCTTAACGAGATCCGCCTCGATGGGAGCAAGATGTTTTGTTCCGCAGCCGGCTATGCGACGCGAGCCTTGGTAACGGCCGTGGACGAAAGGGGCGAGGCACGCATGCTCGTCATCGAGCTGGGCACCGGTGAGCATGTGCGGCCGCTGGAATCGCCATTGCAAGGCATGCGCGCCGCCGTGACCGGTGCTGTGGATTTTACGCGCACCACGATCGATCGTGACGCGTGCCTGGGTCAGCCCGGCGATTACTTGAAGGAGCCGGTATTCTCCACCGGTGCCTGGCGCAGTTCGGCGGTCGCAGCAGGGGGGCTGCAGAGCCTAATCGACCACGCCACGACCCAATTGAAAGCGGCCGGCCGACTGGATGATCCGCATCAGCTGCAGCGGCTGGGCAATGCACTGGTGGCCTGTGAAACCAGCCACCTTTGGGTTCGACAGGTGGCGCGGATCGTGGAGGACCATCACGCCGATCCTGGCCATGCAATTGCCTATACGGGTCTGGCGCGCATCGCTGTTGAAACCGCGTGCCTCGACGCCATGCGGCTCGTGCAGCGCTCGCTCGGCCTGTCAGCGTTTCGGCGAGGCAATCCGGTGGAACGTATTTGTCGCGATCTGGGCACTTACCTTCGTCAGCCTGCTCCCGACGAGGTGCTGACCGAGGCGGCCGCCTATGTTTCACGGCAGCCATCAGGGCACTGCACGTGATTTCGGCGGCTCAGATTCATAAGCTCTGGCGAGTTCTGCCGATCGGATCACTCGACGAGGTGATCGGGGCTGGACCATGCCTGATCCTTGCGCCGCATCCCGACGATGAAAGCCTCGGATGCGGCGGTCTTATCGCCGCCTGTTGTGCGGGAGCGCGACCGCCGTTGGTGGCGGTCTTGACCGACGGCAGCGGCTCCCATCCCGGCTCCCGGCTCTTCCCGCCGGTGCGGTTGATATCGGTGCGCGAGGCGGAGGTAACACAGGCTGTGCGGATCCTGGGTCTGCCGGTCGAGCGGCTCATGTTTTTGCGCGAACAGGACACCAAGGCGCCGCACACAGGTCCCGCATTCGATGCTGTCGTGCGGCGGCTGGCAGACCTCGTCCGAACGTTCGGCTGCACAACGATCGTGGCGCCATGGCGTTTCGATCCTCACTGTGACCACGAGGCTGCTGCAAAGATCGCGTGCGAAACCGCCCGTGTCACCGGGATCGCGCGGCTCGGTTACCCGGTGTGGGGATGGACGCTCGCCGCTGATACGCCGATCGAGGAAACGACGGTGCGCGGATGGCGGTTGGACATTGCACCGTACTTGGCCGTCAAGCGGCGCGCCATCCACGCACATGCCTCGCAATATGGTCAGCTCATCACCGACGATCCGGCGGGGTTTGCGTTGCCGACTGCGCTGCTTCGCGCGTTTGATGAGCCGTGGGAAACGTTCCTGTCGCCATGAGTGTCCATCGAAGGTCGCGCGGTCCCGCGCATTTCCAGCGTCTCTACGACGCGAGTCCAGACCCCTGGCAGTTTCGTACAAGCCGGTATGAACAAGGGAAATACCGCAAAACCATTGAGGCGCTTGGGGACCGCAGATTTCGCTCAGGCTTTGAGCCCGGCTGTTCAATCGCAGGACCTGACGCGGCTCCTGGCAGTCCGCTGCGACGCGCTGTTGGGGGTGGACGTTGTCGAGCAGGCGCTCACGACCGCGCGTATGACGTGTGCCGATCAGCCCTGGGTTCGATTTCAGCGAATGCAGGTGCCGCACGAATGGCCCGATGACGTTTTCGATCTGATTGTTTTGTCCGAGGTGCTGTATTTTCTCTCCCCCGCGGACATCATCGCCTTGGCCGATCGGACCTTTGCCACGCTTGAGGCGGACGGCCTGGTGCTGCTGGTAAACTGGCGCGGTCGTTCAGGCGACCCTTGCACGGGCGACGAAGCGGGTCGTATTTTCATTGAACTGACACAGGGGTGGCTGTCGTCGCAGGCCCACTATCAGGAGGACGGTTATCGACTGGACGTGTTGCGTCGTCGAGATGGGTTAAGGAAGAATTCACCGGCTGTGCCATAATCGCCACGGCCGATCTTGTGCCGGCCATCCCACGATCTGCCTGTGTGCACTTGGCAAAGACGTGGATGGCCGGGTCAGGTACCGGCCATGCCGAACAGCAGGGAGCCCCAATATGGCCGACATCGTCGACATCATCGCCCGCGAAATCCTCGACAGCCGCGGCAATCCCACCGTCGAAGCCGACGTTGTGCTGGACAGCGGTGCGATCGGCCGCGCCGCGGTTCCCTCCGGCGCTTCCACCGGCGCGCATGAGGCGGTTGAACTGCGCGACGACGATGCGGGGCGCTTCGCCGGCAAGGGTGTACTGACGGCCGTCGGCAACATAGAGGGCGAGATATTCGATGCGATTGGCGGGATGGACCCGACCGAACAGGTGAAGATCGACGAAATTCTGATCGACCTTGACGGCACCGCAAACAAATCGCGCCTCGGCGCCAACGCGATCCTCGCCGTGTCGCTCGCGGTGGCGAAGGCGGCTGCGGTCGAACTGGGACTGCCGCTGTATCGCTATGTGGGCGGCGTCTATGCGCGCACGCTGCCGGTGCCACAGATGAACATCGTCAACGGCGGCGTGCATGCCGACAATCCGATCGACATCCAGGAGTTCATGATCATGCCGGTCGGCGCCGGCACGGTGGCCGATGGCGTGCGTATGGGTTCGGAGATTTTTGCTGCCCTGAAGAAGGGACTGCACGACGCCGGGCACAATACCAATGTCGGTGACGAGGGCGGATTCGCACCGAACCTGAAATCGGCCGACGAGGCGCTGGGGTTCATTGCCAAGGCATGCGAGAGGGCTGGCTATCGACCGGGCGAAGACGTGACCTTCGCGCTGGATCCGGCGTCCAGCGAGTTCTTCAAGGACGGTAAATACGTGCTGGCCGGCGAGGGCAGGACGCTCGATGCCGAGGGCATGGTTCGCTACTACGAGGCGCTTGTCGGCCACTATCCGATCGTGTCGATCGAGGATGGCTGTGCCGAAGACGACTGGGCCGGCTGGAAGCTTATGACGGCGACGCTCGGCAACAAGATCCAGATCGTCGGCGACGACCTGTTCGTCACCAATCCGGAGCGGCTGCGGCGCGGCATCGAAGAGAATTCGGCCAATGCGATCCTGATCAAGGTCAATCAGATCGGCACGCTGTCCGAAACTCTGGAGACAATGGAGATCGCGCACAAGGCCGGCTTCCGCTGCGTGATGAGCCACCGTTCGGGCGAGACCGAGGATGCGACGATCGCCGATCTGGCGGTGGCCACCAACTGCGGGCAGATCAAGACCGGCAGCCTGTCGCGCAGTGACCGGACGGCGAAGTACAACCAGTTGATGCGCATCGAGGCGGCGCTTGGGCCGGCCGCGCGCTACGCCGGACGGACGATCCTGCGCGCGTAGGACGCCTGCCACCCCCTATCTGTTGCGTGGAAGGCGTATCGTGAACTCGGTGTACTCGCCAACCTCGCTGTCAACCGTGATGACGCCCCCGTGCTGCTGCGTGACGATGTCGTAGCTGATCGACAGGCCGAGGCCGGTGCCCTCGCCGGTCGGCTTTGTGGTGAAGAATGGCTGAAACAGCTTGTCCTTGATCTCGGTCGAGATGCCGGTGCCGTTGTCGCGCACGCGGACCTCGACCGTGTCGCCAAGCTCGCTGGTCGTGATCTTGAGTGTCGGCTCGACGTTGGTTGCCGGCCCTGACCGGCGTTTGGAGGCGGCATAGAAGCCGTTGCTGAACAGGTTCAGCAACACCCGCGTCATATCCTGCGGCACCAGCTCGATCGGAGCGATGGCCGGGTCGAGATCGCGTACGAGCGTGATGTTGAAGCTCTGGTCCTGAGCGCGGGCGCCGTGAAAGGCGAGGTTGAGCGCCTCCTCGACCAGCACGTTGAGATCGACGTGCCGGCGTTCGCCGGAGCCACCGCGCGAGTGTTCCAGCATACTTTTGACAATGCCGTCGGCGCGCCGCCCATGATCGGTGATCTTCTCCAGATTGCTCGTGAGCAATCCGACGATCTCGTCCACATCGGCGCGCTTTTCATCGCCAAGCGCAGCCAGCGCCGGCGCGGCTGTCTCTTTGAGTTCGTCCAACAGTTCGACCGACAGAATGGCGAAGTTGTTGACGAAGTTCAGCGGGTTCTTGATCTCATGGGCGATGCCGGCGGTGAGTTGTCCCAACGAGGCCATCTTCTCGGCCTGGATCAGATTGGCCTGTGCCGCCTTGAGTTCGCGGTAGGCGGCATCGATCGTGCGGCTTGCCTGTTCGGCCGCGTCGCGCGCCGCGCTTATCTGCGCCTCGTTCCGCTTGCGCTCGGTGATGTCGGCATAGATCCAGACGAACCCGCCGCCTGGCACAGGATTGTGGCGGACCTCGATCACCCTGCCGTCCGGCCGCGCGCGTTCGTAGGAATAATGGTGGCCGGCCTTCTCGGTCAGACTGCGAAGCTGGACTTCCGGGTCGATCCCCGCGCCGAACTCGCCCCGTTCGCTAAGGTAGCGGATATATTCGGCGAAGGTGCGCTGCCCGGCGAGCAGCTCGTCGGGCATGTCGAGGATTTCCTGAAATTTGCGGTTCCACGCCACCAGGCGCGGCGTCTCGTCGAACATGGCCACGCCGTCGCCCATGTTCTCGAAGGTGACGCGCAGTTCTGTCTGGCGTTGCGCCAGTTCGTCGGTGCGCGCCTGAAGTTCGCCCAGCAGGCGGGCGTTCTCGATCGCGATCACCGCCTGGTCCGCGAAGGTGGTGACAAGTTCGACCTGTCGGTCGGTGAATGGCTCGGCCACGGTCCTGGCCAGGCCAAAAACCCCGATCAGCACGCCGTCCCGCAGCAGCGGAACACCCAGCATCGACCTGATATCGCCAATCCGGGCCTCACCTTTTGGTCCATAATTAGGATCGCTCAGTGCGTCGACGATCTGGACGGTCCGTCGTTCCTGCATCGTCCGGCCGACCAGGGTTTCCGGGCCCGCGGCGATCGGCGCGTTGCGCTCCAGCGCCTCGTACTCGGGCAGGTTGTTGTGGCCGACCTCAAAATGACATCTGCCGTCCCGATATCGATAGAGGCTTGCCCGTTCCGCCCGGCAGAGATTGACAGCGGCAGCGACAACGGTCTGCAAAACGGTGTTCAAATCGAATGCCGACCGGCTGATCACCTTCAGCACGTCGCTGGTCACGGTCTGATACTCCAGCGCCTCCTGCAGATCGCCGGTGCGCTGGCGCAGATCGCCCAGCAGGCGTGCGTTCTCCATCGCAATCACTGCCTGGGCGGCGAAGTTCTCCACGAGTGCGATCTGCTTGGCGGAGAACGCGCGCACTTCCTGCCGATAGACCGTGATGAACCCGAGCACCGCCCTGTCCTTGCAAAGAGGCACCGTAAGTATCGTGCGTATGCCGCCAAGCTCGACCATCGCACGCGTGTTCGGGTTGCCGGCGAGGTAAGGTTCGGCGGCCATCAGATCCACGACCTGGAGCGGACGCCCTGTCTCGATGGCTCGCGCGAACGTGCTGCCGGATACCGGGACCGGCGGTGTATCCGCCCTGAACTCGGCATATGCGGTGGGAACGCCGCGCTGCGCCGCGGAATTGAAGCGCTCGCCGTCATATGTGTAGAGCGAGCCGAACGCCGCCTCGCATAGCCGCATGCACTTCTCCAGCATCGCATCGAACACCGGCGAAAGATTGCCGGGCGAGGCGTTGATCACCTGCAGTACCTCGGTCGTGGCGGTCTGCTGTTCCAGCGCCTCGCGCTGTTCGGCAATCAGCCGCGCATTCTCCATCGCGACCACGGCCTGGGCGGCAAAGTTCTCCAACAGCGCGATCTGCTTGTCGGAGAAGGCTCGCACCTCCTGGCGGTAGATCGTGATGACGCCCAGCACGGACTCCTCTTTGAGGAGCGGCACGGCAAGGATCGTGCGCGTGCCGCCCAGGTCCACCATCGCGCACATATCGGGATCACCGCCGCGGTAGAGGTCCTCGGACGTCATATCCAGAACCTGAAGGGAGTGTCTTGATTCCAGAAGTCGCGTGATGGGGTTGCCGGACCGCACCACCGGTGCGTTGATCGCGCGATACTCGGCGTAGGCTGTGGGCACACCCCGCGTTGCCGTAGTATGGAATCGCTCCCCGTCATAGGTGTACATGCTGCCGAATGCGGCTCCGCATAGCCGCATCGCCTTTTCCAGCATCGCATCAAACACCGACGCGAGATCGCCTGGCGACGCGTTGATCACCTCCAACACCTCGGCCGTCGCGGTTTGCTGCTCCAGCGCCTCGCGCTGTTCGGTCAGCAGGCGCGTATTTTCGATTGCGATCACGGCCTGATCGGCGAATGTGCCGACAAGCTCGATCTGCCGGTCGGTAAACGGCTCCACCCGTTGGCGGGCGACCACCAGGATGCCGATCGTTTCTCCTTCGCGCAGCATTGGCACGCCGAGGGTTGTGCGCTGCTTCGCCAACGTGATCGATGCGTCCGGATAGCCGGCGACGGTGGTCACGTCATGAATGTGCACGACGCGGCCTTCACGTATCGTCCTCCATCCGACGCTGGGCGAGTCCAGGTCAATCGGTCCAGGCCCATGCGACTTTTCAAATGCCTCATATTCCGGGGGAAATCCGAAACCTGCCGCAAACTCCCACAACTCGTCCTGTCGACGGCCGATTATGGCCATTTCGGCGGCGCAAAGTCGGGCAGCGGTCTCGACCAGTGTGTCGAGCACCGGTTGCAGATCAAAGGTCGACCGGCTGATAACCTTGAGCACCTCGCTGGTTGCGGTCTGGTATTCGAGTGATTCCTCCAGATCGCCGGTGCGCTGGCGCAACTCTCCGAGCAGCCGCGCGTTTTCCATCGCGATCACCGCCTGTGCCGCGAAGTTCTCCAATAGTGCGATCTGCTTGTCACTGAAAGGTCGGACTTCCTGCCGGTAGATCCCGATGACACCGAGTACAGCCTCGTCTTTGAGGAGTGGCACGATCAGCGCAGTGCGCGCACCGCCGAGCTCAACCAGAGCCCGGATACTTTCTTCGCCAGTCTGGTACAGCTCCTCGGCCAACATATCAGCACTTTGCACCGGCCGCTTTGTTTCAAGCATCCGGGCGAAGGGACTTCCGGGTTGGCTTGCCGGCGGATGCGTTGCTCTGAAATCGGCGAAAGCGGCGGGAATGCCGCGATGGGTCACCGCCTCGAAGCTTTCGTTGGGGCCAGCGTAGAGCGAACCGAACGCCGCTTCGCATAGCCGCATTGCCTTTTCCAGCACCGCATCGAACACCGGCGCCAGATTGCCGGGCGAGGCGTTGATCACCTGCAGCACCTCGGCGGTCGCGGTCTGCTGCTCCAGCGCCTCGCGCTGTTCGGTCAGCAGCCGCGCGTTCTCCATCGCAATCACCGCCTGGGCGGCGAAGTTCTCCAACAGCGAGATGTGTGTTTCCGAAAACGGCTTTACCTGCTGACGGTAGAATGAGATCATCCCCAACATAGTCGTGTCTTTGACCAGCGGCACATTCAGAACCGTACGTGCCCCACCTAGATCGGCTATCGCGCGCCCCCCCGGAGTCCCTGCTTTGTATATTGGCTCTTCCAACCAATCGACGACATGGACCGGGCGCCGTGTTTCAAACGCACGGCCAAAAGGGCTGCCAGGATGAGCGACCGGCGGATGCGTCGCCCTGAACGCCGCGAACGCAGCGGGAACCCCGTGTGCGACCACCGTTTGGAATGACGTTCCGTCGTAGGCATTGAACATCCCAAACGCTGCTTCGCAGAGACGCATTGCTTTCACTAGAATCGCATCAAACACAGGTTCCAGTTTTCCGGGCGAGGCGTTGATCACCTGCAGGACCTCAGCCGTAGCTGTCTGCCGCTCCAATGCCTCACGCTGCTCGGTGATCAGCCGCGCATTCTCCATGGCAATGACCGCCTGAGCGGCGAAACTCTCGAGCAGCGCAATCTGCTCTTCGCTGAAAACCCCAACCTCCTGGCGGTAGATCCCGATGACACCGAGTACAGCTTCGTCTTTGAGGAGCGGCACGATAAGGGCAGTGCGCGCGCCACCGAGCTCTACCAGAGCGCGGATGCTTTCTTCGCCGGTCTGGTACAGCTCCTCGGTCAACATGTCCGCACTTTGCACCGGCCGCCTTGTTTCAATCATCCGGGCAAAGGGACTTCCGGGTTGGCTCGCCGGCGGATGCGTCGCTCTATAATCGGCGAAAGCTGCGGGAATGCCGCGATGAGTTACGGCTTGGAAGTGTTGGCCGGGGCCAGCGTAGAGAGAGCCGAACGCCGCGCCGCAGAGCCGCATTGCCTTCTCGAGCACCGCTTCGAACACCGGTTGCGGATCGCCCGGTGAGCGGTTGATGATCTCCAGCACATCGGCCAACGCCGCCTCTCGCGCCAGCGCCGCATCGCGTTCGGCACGTTGATCGTCGAGCTGCCGTTGCAACGCCGCGTTCGCGCGCCGCAACCCGGCGACCGTCTCGTCCCGCGTCGTACTCATCGGCTTACCCCGCGCGGCCCCGCACCAGGTCGTATCCCGCGATACCCGCGCCCTGTCATTCGAGCGCGACCGAAACGCCGATGGCACCACCGAGCAGACGCTTCAAATGAAAACTCACCAGCCCGTCAGCGCTGTCGCGTCCAAGCAGGACCGCGAAGGCAGACAGCGCGGTAGGATCGCAGGCCTCCGCTCGGATGAATGCATCCAGATACGCAGCGGTCAGCGCATTGGCGTGGCGCTCCGCCGTTATCGGCTCATGCGCCGGAATGGCCTCATGGCGGCCGCGCAGGATAACGCGGCCGACCGGGCGCCCCCGGAAATCGGGGATGCGCTCGATCACGCTGCCGCTGACGCAGATGCGGGTGCCAAGCTGCTTGTTGGCGTCTTCGAGTTGCGCGGCGATGTTGATGGTGTCGCCATAGGCGGTGTAGTCGAAGAAGCGGCCGCCGCCAAAACTGCCGACCAGCGCCGGACCGGAATTGATCCCGATGCGCGTTGCTCCGACCACGACCCCCTGGGCGCGCCAGCGGACGCGGAAATCGCTCGGCGTAGCCATCGAGCGCCATCGCGCAGGCGACCGCGCGCGCCGCGTGATCGGGCTGGTCGGTCGGGGCGCCGAACAGCACGTTCAGCGCGTCGCCGATGATCTTCACCACGGTGCCTCCATGATCGAACACGATCTCGGTCATGCCGGCCAGGTATTCGTTCAGCAACGGCCCGATCATGCCGGCGGCGAGGCTTTCCGCCAGCGTCGTGAAGTCGGCGATGTCCGTGAACATCGCCGTGATGTCGCGCCGCTGCACGCCGAGGTCGATATCCGCCGCGGCGTCTGCCAGCCGGTCGGCGAGATTCGGTGAGAAATATCGCGACAATTGCGCGCGCGCCCGCTCGGCTTCCTGCTGGCGACGCTGGTGGCTGCGAATGATCTCCAGGCTGCGCAGCGTTTTGCCGATGGTGGTTTCCAGGTCGGCGAAATCGATCGGCTTGGTGATGAAGTCGAACGCGCCGCGATTCATCGCCGTGCGGATATTGGGCATGTCGCCATAGGCGGAGACGATGACCGTGGACATCAGGTCCTCGCGCTCCTGCAGCAGGCCCAGCAGGGTAAGCCCGTCCATCCGCGGCATGTTGATGTCGGTGATGACCATGTCGATATCGGGCGAACCGGCCAGCATCGCCAACGCGTTCACGCCATCGTCGGCGAATACGAAGCTGAACTGCCCGTCGCGAATCTGGCGCCGGAAGCGCTGGACGATCAGCGCCTCCAGGTCCGGCTCATCGTCCACGACAAGGATACGTGCCGTCACCGGCCACCTCGGACGTCGGCGATCACCGCGGTGATGTCCTGCTTGAGCTGTGGAGAATCGACCGGCTTGGTGATGAACCTGCGTTGCTGGCGAAACAGCAGCTTCACATCCGGCTCATCGTCCTCGACCAGCACCCTGACATTCACATCCGACCTCCGTCGCTCGCCGGCATCCTGCGAGGCAGCGTGATGACGAACTCGGTGAATTCGCCGATCCGGCTGTCCAGGCTCAGTTGGCCGCCGTGCTGCGTGACGACGATATCGTAGCTGAGCGACAGGCCGAGCCCAGTGCCCTCACCGGCTGGCTTGGTCGTGAAGAACGGCTCGAAAATCTTGTCGCGCACCGCATCGCTGATCCCCGTACCGTTGTCGCGCACACGGATCTCGACCTGCTCGCCCAGGCTGCGCGTGGTCAGGCGGAGCGTCGGCTCAAAGGCCTTGTCGGCAGTCTGTCCGGCACGACTGCGCGCGGCGTAGAAGCCATTGCCGATCAGGTTCAACATCACCCGGATGAACTCCTGCGGGAACAATTCAACCGCCCCCGCGGCTGGATCGAGGTCCTTTTCCAGCGTGATGTTGAACCCTGGCGTTTCCGCCCGTGCACCGTGATAGGCGAGATTCAGCGCTTCCTCCACGGTCGGGTTCAGATCGATCGTACGGTGTTCGCTGGCGCCCGAGCGCGAATGCATCAGCATATTCTTGACGATGCTGTCGGCGCGCCGGCCGTGCTGTGCGATCTTTTTCAGATTGCTCTTCAGGGTCTCGGTCAGATCGTCGATTTCGGCACGCAGTTCGGCGACGATGGCAAGCTTTTCCGGCGCCATCGCGTCGTGCAATTCGCCGAGCAGATCGACGGAGAGATCGGAAAAATTGTTGACGAAGTTGAGCGGGTTCTTGATTTCGTGGGCGATGCCGGCGGTCAGCTGGCCAAGCGAGGCCATCTTCTCCGACTGTACCAGCCGGTCCTGCGCGCGGCGCAGATCAACCAGTGCGGCCTCGGCGACGGTGCGTGCCCGGCGAGCGTCCTGGAACAGCCGCGCGTTCTCGATGGCAAGCACGGACTGTCCGGCGAACGTTTGCAGCAGTGTGGGAATGGTCGGCGCGAAACCACCCGCAATGTGGCGTCGGATCACCAACCCGCCGACGACCTTGTCCTCGCGCAACAAAGGGACGGCGAGTACGGCATGGATGCCCCGTAGCAATCCGCCGGCGTCGGTCATCGTCGGATCCTGCTGCACATCGTCGATTTGAACGGGTGCGCGCAGGACGGCGCTGCGGCCGAGATGGGTTTCGCCCAACCTTACTCTCCGTTCGCGCAGCCACTCCACCCGCTCCGCGGTCATGCCGAAGGCGGCCTTTGGTACGAAGACCTCCTCGATTTCGTCGAACTCGTAGATCGTGCCTTCATCGGCCTGCGACAGCTGAACCGCGCGGCTGATGATCGTCGCGAGCACCGTGTCGATATCAAGCGAGGAATTCACCGCGCGCAGCACTTCCTCCAGTGCCTGCAATTCGGCAACCGAGCGGCTGAGTGCGGCTGTGCGTTCACGCAATTCCCTGAAGGTCTCGGCACTGCCGACGGCAATGACGGCCTGTTCGGCAAAGGTTTTCAGCAGTTCGATCTGGTTACCGGAGAAGCCACCGACGTCGCTCGAGTTGAGCGACATTGCGCCAATGGCTCTGCCGTCGCGCAGCAGAGGCAGCGACAGAGTTGATTTCGCACCTAGATTTCGCACGGCGGGCAGTAATCCCGGTTCGGCGTTCATATCCGGGATATGCACGATCTGTTTGTCCAAAATGGCCCTGCACGCCAGAGACCCACGGGTCGGCGCCATGGGAAACATCCCCTGGAAGGCCGCGATCGCAGCCTGATTTCCGCCCGACGACGCACGTGCATAGACCAGCTTGCCATCGAATTCGAACAACCCGACAGAGGCGCCGTTGCACAGTTGCTGCGCGCGGCGGGCAATCAGATCGAACACCGGTTGGGTGTCATCGGGCGATGCCGACATCGCCTTCAGCACGTCGATGGTGGCCGACTGGTGTTCGATGCGCTCCCCGTATTCGGAGTTGCGCTCGGCGAGTGCGGCGGTGCGCGCCTGCAATTCGCGATAGGTCGCGGCGCTGCCGATCGCGATCACCGCCTGCTCGGCGAACGTCTGCAACAGGGCGACCTGGCTGTCGGAGAAGCCGCCCGGTTCCATCGCATTGAGCGCGATCGAACCGATGACCGTATCCTCGCGCAGCAGCGGAAGTGCCAGTATCGACTTGGTTCCATTGTCGCGTATGGCCTGGAACAACCCCGGTTCGGTATCAGCGTCGCGGATGTGGATGATCCGTTTTTCGAGAATGGCCCGGCATGCAATGGAAGCGCTCGTTGGCCGCATGGGAAATTGTGCCAGGAATGCTGCGTGCGCGGCCGGATCGATGATGGCCGACGTGGAACGCACGTGGATCAGCTCACCGTCGTATTCCGTCAGCCCCACGACGACGCCGTTGCATAGTTCGCGTGCACGCCGGGTGATCAGGTCAAACACGGGCTGGGTATCGCCGGGCGAGGCCGACATCGCCTTCAGAACGTCGATGGTCGCGGACTGCTGTTCGATGCGCTCGCCGTATTCGCTGTTGCGCTCGGCCAGCGCCGCGGTGCGCGCCTGTAGCTTGCGGAACGTCTCGGCGCTGCCGGTCGCGATCACCGCCTGTTCGGCGAAAGTCTGCAGCAATTCGATCTGGGTCTCGCTGAACCCGCCCGTTTGCGATCGTGACAGCACGATGGCGCCGGCCACGCGGTCGTCGCGCAACAAGGGGATCCCCACGACCGAGCCCGCATAGCGCCCGCGCAATCCACTCGGCGTCTCAGCTTCATCGCGGGCACGGACGATGGCGCCTTGAACGATGACGCGGCCTGCGATCGAGTCGTCATCTGGGGGCGCCGGATACATCCGCCGGAGGGATTGGTCGGCTGCGGTCTCAAGACCGTCGGCGCGGACCAGCGCGCGCAGATGCTGCAGCTTTCCGTCGAATTCGATCAGCCGTGCCCCGGTTGCGCCGCAGAATTCAAGTGCCCTGCGGGCAATCAGCTCAAACACCGGCTGCGCATCGCCCGGCGATGCCGACATCACCTTCAGCACGTCGATGGTCGCCGACTGCTGTTCGATCCGCTCGCCGTATTCGCTGTTGCGCTTGGCAAGCTCGGCCGTGCGTGCCTGCAATTCGCGATATGTCTCGGCACTGCCGACGGCGATCACCGCCTGCTCGGCAAAGGTCCTCAGCAGTTCCACCTGTGTCGCGGAGAATTCGCCGGCTATGCCTCGCCCGATCGCGATGGCCCCGATCGGCGTGCCCGCGCGCATCAGGGGCACCGATATGATCGAGTGCGCGACCGCACGGGCGCCGCCAACCCCGGAAAAGTGCTCGAGGTCTGACGTGACGTCCGGCGTCTGCACGGCGTCGCGCGCCAGGATCGCGCGACCGAACATGGTGGACGGGCCGAGCGGCCGCGGGAAGCGGGCCTCGTAGTCCCGCGCGTCGGCGGCACTCATGCCGGTGTGCGCCTGAAGGTGCAGCATGTTGCCGTCGAGCAGCGCCACCATGGCGTGATCGGCCTCGCAAAATGCGCGCGCCCGTTCCACGATCAGCTCGAACACCGGTCGCGCGTCGCCCGGCGAGGCTGACATGACCTTCAGCACGTCGATGGTCGCTGACTGCTGTTCGATACGTTCGCCGTATTCGCTGTTGCGCCGCGCCAGCTCCTCGGTGCGCGCGCGCAATTCACCCAACGTGGTGGCACTGGCGATGGCGATCACCGCCTGCTCGGCAAACGCCTCGACGACCGCGATCTCGGCGGCGTCGAACCCACCCGTCGTCACCCGGCCGAGCACGATGCTGCCGACCACGCGCCCCTCACGCAGCAACGGCACGCCGAGCAGGGACTTCGAGCCCAGTCTGCGCATCACATCGCGCGAGCTCTCGCCGTAGGCGTTGTCAAATCCCAGGTCCCGAACATGGATGATGCCACGGCTCAGCGTGACGCGCCCATGGATCGTGTCGGTGTCCGGTATCCTGGGCCAATCCAGGTCGCCGCGTTCGGCAGTCGCCGAATTGTAGCCGTCGCGCGCCCGCATGTGCAGCAGCGCACCGTCATGTTCGGTCACGCTCGCCCGCGCTGCACCACACAACTCGCGCGCTCGCCGCGCGATCAGCTCGAAAACCGGCTGGGGATCGTCGGGCGAGGCGGAGATCGTCTTCAAAACCTCGGCGCTGGCCGCCTGGCGAGCGACAAGAGAGCTGTTCCGGGCCTCGCGCTCCTTCACCACCGTGATGTCGGACACGGCGCCCGTCAGCCGGATGACCCGGCCACCGGCGCTGCGCTCCAACAGGCCGTGATTGACCAGCCAGCTGTAAATGCCGCTGGGCCGCCGCATCCGGTAAGTGAGCTCGACGCGATCCGCACTGCTCTTCAGGGCGGCCACCAGCGTCGCGTGAAAACCGGACACGTCGTCCGGGTGCATAAGGTCCAGATGTCGCTGCGCGGTCCAGGTGCCCGAATCGAGACCGAACATGTCGGCCAGCGCCGCGGAGACGCTGATCTTCTCGCTGCCCGGCGTCCATTCGTAATACGCTGCGTCGAGCGCGCGGATGACACGCGCAAAGGTGTCTGGCGTAACAACGGCGATGTCGGGGGGCGCCGGCATGGAGTCCAGGATGCGCGCCGTCATCCGCCACCTCGGGGTTCCGCCATCACCGCCATGACATCCTGCTTGAGCCGGGGAAAATCCACCGGCTTGGTCATGAATTTGGCCGCGCCGCGGGCCAGCGCCATCGCCACCCGGTCGGCATCGCCGTATGCCGAGATCATGAATACCGGCAGGTCGGGACGCCGGGCCTTCACCGCGGGCAGCAGTTCGAGCCCAGTCATGCCGGGCATGTTGATGTCCGACACCAGCAGAATGATCTCCTCGCCGACGCGGCCATCGAGCTTGTCAAGCGCGGCCGCGCCGGACAGGGCAAAGTCGAGGGTGTAGAGCCCCTGGCGAACCTCCCGCCTGAATTGCTGGCGAAACAGCATTTCCACATCCGGCTCGTCATCGACGACCAGCACCCGGACGGTCATGGGCGGCCTCCGGCGCTCGCCTGCACGGTGCATGGCAGGGCTGGAGCGAATTCGACAGTCGCGTCGGTCCGGCTATGCACGTTCAGTTCCCCCGGCAGTTTGACGACGATATCGTAACCGAGGACGATATCGTAATTGGGCAACAGGCCAAGCCCGGCGCCGTGTCGGCAACGCAGCCGCCCGGAATGACGCTTGGCCGATGCTTTCGCGCCAGGCTCGTTCACACGTCGCAGCGGTTCGTGTAGCATCACCGCGACGGGAATCGGAGCGGCCGATGGCGTTTGGGCGTGAGATGAAGCACAGGGCGAAGGCGGCGGTGGCGCCGCTGATCTTCCTGTCGCTGGCCGGCTATTTCGGCTGGAATGCAGTGCAGGGAAATCGCGGTCTGGTGGCCTATGCGCAGCGTCAGGAACTGCTCGCCCAGGCACAGGCGGATCAGGCCAGGGCGCAGACCGAGCGTGACGGCTGGGAGCGGCGGGTGGCCGGCCTGCGGTCCCAGCACATCAATGCCGACACGCTGGACGAGCGCGCCCGGGCGATGCTCAATCTGGCCGACCCCACCGAGGTCATCGTGCCCTACGCGACCCAGGATCGTCTGTTCTGATCAGCGGCTGGCACACGGTCTCTTGTCATTGGGCTCTTGTCAGCAGGCGATCGCGACCACTCATCACTGGCAACAAGCGGGCAAAGCTCCGATATTCGTCTGAAGTCCGCCCCGCTTTCGAACCAGGGAAGACGCCTAGGCATGAAGAACCAGGATTGGGAAATCCCGACGAACCTGCAACCGGACCCGGACGACTATTCGTTCGACCTCGAGCGTGCGCTCAAGGCCGTGGTGAACCTGAAGACCTACGTCCCGAGCGACGCCTTCACCGCCGGCTCACTCGGCACCGAGCGGGCGGGCAGCGGCGTGGTGATCCGCGAGAGCGGCCTGGTGGCGACGATCGGCTACCTGATCACCGAGGCAGAGACGATCTGGATCACGTCGGCCGATGGGCAGGCGATCCCGGGTCACGCGCTGGCCTATGACCAGGAGAGCGGCTTCGGGCTGGTCCAGGCACTCGGACGACTGAACCTGCCGGTGCTGGAGATGGGCGATTCGGACCGGCTGAAGGTTGGCGATCAGGTGGTGTTCGCGGCCGGCGGAGGCCGCCATCATGCGGTGGAAACACGCGTGGTCGGACGCCAGGAGTTCGCCGGCTACTGGGAATACGTGCTGGACGATGCGATCTTCACCGCTCCGGCCCATCCGTTCTGGGGTGGCGGCGGGCTGATCGGCAACGACGGCAAGTTGATGGGGGTGGGCTCACTGATCCTCCAGCAGGGTGACGGCAAGGGAAAGCGACTCGACATGAACATGATCGTGCCGATCGGATTGCTCACGCCGATCATGCAGGACCTGCTGAGCTACGGTCGGGTCAATCGCCCGGCGCGTCCGTGGCTCGGGATGTATGCCACCGAGGCGGATGACGCGATCGTCGTCGGCGGATTGGCGGACAACGGTCCGGCCGAGCAGGCCGGCGTGCGGGCCGGCGACCAGATACTGGCGGTGGGTGGCGACGAGATCGCCGACCTTGCCGGCTTGTGGCGACGCGTCTGGGCGGCCGGCAGCGCCGGGGCGGAAGTCCGGATGCGGTTGATGCGCGACAAGAGCCCGGTGGCGCTGACCGTGCGTTCCGGCGATCGCACGAGTTTCCTGAAGTCACCGAAGCTGCACTGAGCCGCGGCATGCCTGGGCCGGTGCGGCAGGCCGGCCGTCGCAGACAAGACGCGCTATACGTCCAGCCCGTGCGCCTTCAGACGCTCCTGCAGCAACTGGCGCAGCGCGGCAGCCGTATCGGCCTGCCGTTCCGGTGGGATGTGCCGGGTCAGCATGTGCGCGGCGCCCTCCACCAGCACACCCAACACAGTGTAGGGGTCCGCCTCGCTCGCCCCGATCATGCTGATGACTTCGGCGAGGATATGCGTCGGATCGGGTCGGTCGGCGGCGACGCGCTGGACCCGCCGGATCAGCGCATCGATTGCCGGGTAAGGACGGTCGGGCATGACGTTAGAATGACCGCTCGCGCGGCGATGAAGCAAGAGTGTTCGGTGTAGGAAAATCGGTGAATGGGCAAACTCAGCGGAATGATCGTGCCGGTTACTCCGTTCCAGCAGAACTGCGCGATCCTGTGGGATGACGACAGCAAACGGGCGGTGGTGGTGGATCCGGGTGGCGACGTGGACCGCGTCCTGTCCGCCATCGAGCGAACCAGGGTATCGGTGGAGCGCATCTGGCTGACCCACGGCCATCTGGATCACGCCGGTGGCGCCGCGGAGTTGCAGGAAGTACTGCGACAGCGCGCTGGCGACCCCGCCGCCGTGCCGATCGAGGGTCCGGACGAACGCGACGAATTCCTGTTGCGAGGCTTGGCAGCGCAGGCAAGCAGTTACGGCTTCGCGATGCGCAATGTCGCGCCGGACCGATGGCTGCACGAAGGTGACAACGTGGCGCTCGGCGAGCACCGGTTCGATGTGCTGCACTGTCCGGGGCACACCCCGGGCCATGTCGTGTTCGTAAACCGTGCGGGTCGGTTCGCGATGGTGGGCGATGTGCTGTTCCAGGGCTCGGTTGGCCGTACCGATTTTCCCTACGGCGACCACGCCGCGCTAATCCGCGGCATTACCGAAAAACTGCTGCCACTGGGCGACGACCTTACATTCATGTGCGGCCATGGCCCCGGCTCGACGATCGGCGCGGAACGGCAGAGCAATCCGTTCCTGCGCCGACTTTCCGAGTGACAGTGCTGGCAGCGTACAGACGGGCCGAACGTAACGCCTGGCGAGCAATCGTGCACAATGGGATGAGCGCTGCACAATATTGTGTTAAGACTGTCGATAGATGCGCAGCCTGCGTTCGACCATTGCTATCACGAAAACGCGAAGCGAGGGGGAAATAGTCATGTGGGGTGGAATTGTTGGGCTGATCATTCAGCTGATCTCCGGCGGCGTCGGTGGAAATATTGCTGGATCGCTGCTGAAGCAGTTCGATCTGGGAACTGTCGGCAACACCATCGCGGGCGTGGTCGGCGGGGGCATCGGCGCACAGATCATCGGGCAATTTCTCGGGGGTGGCGGCGCCGAAGCGGCGGGGGCCGGCGGCCTCGACATCGGCTCGATCATCGGTCAGATCGCGTCCGGCGGCGCGGGCGGCGGCATCCTGATGGTGATCATCGGGGTCATCAAGCAGGCCATGGGTGGTCAAAAGACATCGTGAAGCGCCTGCCGATGTCCGTCTGAATGCCACCGGAGAAGGGCCGCCGGCTGAATTCGATCCGCGGCCGACGGTTGGCTGTGCCACTCAGTTCGCCTCCACTGCTGCACCCTCGACGGGCGTTGCCGGCAGCGGCGCCAGCGGCAGCGCTACGAAGCAGCAGGCCGCCATCAGCAGCAGTACGTCGCTGTAGGTCAGCGCCGTGGTCGCCACGAAGGAGACACGCGGGTGCGCGCGTGCACACCTGATCGATTTCCGACGCTGGCGAAAGTGCTGCTGCCTGCGGTTGGCCTGGCCGGATGCGTGCAGCCGAGCGGCGTGCCGGGGACGACGATGCTCAGCAATTCCTGGATGCTGGGAATTGAGCGGATGCGTGACGACCCCGAGCCGCAACTTCCATTCACCAACCGATTCATCGCCGATCTGGCGGCGATGCCGAGGACCCAGGTGGTCTTCGTGGGGACCGATCGAAACAGTTCCGCGTTCAATGCGTGGAGCGGGGACAAGGTTCTCGTATCACCTTGGCTGCACGCTGAAGGCCACTGCATGAATCTGACCTACACGATCTTCCAGTCAGGCCAGCGGCAGGCCGCATTCGGAACCGTCGTTGCAGTGATGCCGGCGGGTGTCGAGCCGGATTCGGCATGCGTCGATCGGGCGGCCGCGCAGTTCTATCGAACGCTGGTGGTCCAGGGATTGTAGGGCGCCGCGATGTTCAGTGCGCTTCCACCGCCGCACCCTCCGCGGGCTTGGCCAGCAGCAGCGTCAGCGGGAGAGCCACGAAGAAACTGGCCGCCATCAGCATCAGCACGTCGTTATAGGTGAGCGTCAGCGCCTGCTGCTGCACCATCAAAGCGACCTGCTTCAGCGCGGCGAGATGCGCGTCGCCTGACTTCGCTGCGGTCATCATGTTCGTCATATAGCCGAGCGCGTGCGTCGCCGCGGACCGCGACCAGGTCACCTGCTCCGCCAGATGCTGGCTATGCACGGCCAGCCGCGAGGTTGCCAGCGTGTTGATCAGGGCCAGCCCGACCGCGCCGCCCAGGTTGCGCATCAGATTGTAAAGCCCCGAGGCGTTCTTCACCGCCGCCGGCGGCAGACGCCCAAGTGCAAGCTGGTTCACCGGCAGCATGATCAGCATCATCGAGGCGCCGCGCATCGCCTGCGGCCAGCACAGCTCCCAGAAGGCGGAGTCCACCGTGAGATGCGCCATCCACCACAGGCCGCCGCCGAACATCGCCAGCCCGATCGCCAGCATCACACGCAGATCCATCACCCGCATGAGCTGACCGGCAATCGGCGCGGACAGGAACATCGCCACCCCGGTGACGAACATCGTCTCGCCGATCTGAAGGCTGTCGTATCCGCGCACGCGCGCCAGAAACAACGGCAGCAGGTACACCGAGCCGTACAGCCCGAGGCCAAGCACGAAACTGAACAACGAGCCGAACGCAAAATTGGCATTGGTGAAGGCGCGCAGCTCCACCAGCGGGTCGTGCCTCACCAGCATGCGCCAGAAGAACAGCACGCCGGCAACCGTGGAAGCGACGGCGGCCCAGGCGATGGTCTGGTCGGCGAACCAGTCCCAGCGATCGCCTTCCTCCAGCACATATTCCATCGCGCCGAGGAACACCGCCATCAGCAGCAGGCCGGGCAGGTCGAAGCTACGGCGCAACGCGTAGTCCGGCTTATCGATGTCGAGCCAGGACCACACCGCGCCCGCCACCGCCAGGCCGACCGGCACGTTGATCAGGAACAGCCAGTGCCAGGAGAACTGCTCGGTCAGCCAGCCGCCGAGCGTGGGGCCAATGGTGGGCGCCATCGTCGCGGTCAGCCCGATCAGCACCGACATCTGCGTCCGCTGCTGGTCGCGGAACAGCAGGAACGTGGTGGCGAACACGGTCGGGATCATCGCACCACCGATGAAGCCCTGTGCGGCGCGGAACACCACCATCTCGCCCAGACTGGACGCACCGGCGCAGGCCAGCGAGAACAGCGTGAAGCCAAGAGCGCTGATGACGAACAGCACGCGCGTGGACAACAGGCGCGACAGCCATCCGGACAGCGGGATCATGACGATCTCGGCGATCAGGTAGCTGGTCTGCACCCACGAAGCCTCATCCGGGCTGGCGGCAAGGCCGGCCTGGATGTCGGAGATCGAGGCGCTGACGATCTGAATGTCCAGGACCGACATGAACATCCCGACCACCATGGCCATGAAGCCGGCCCATTGCCGCCAGCCGATATGCTCCCCGGGGCGATCGGCGTCCTGGCTCATGGCAACGCGTCGCGCAGGGTGGCCGCCGCCGCGCCGAACAGGCCGAGCCGCTGGGCATCGGGGCCGCGCGTATCGACATCGGCCGTCACCGACAGTCCCGCCCGCAGCCAACCGGCATGCGCCGCATCGGCTGGATCGAGCACGATCTTCACAGGAACGCGCTGCACCACCTTGGTGAAGTTGCCGGTGGCATTCTCGGGCGGCAGCAGGCTGAACAACGCGCCGGTCGCTGGCGCCAGGCTGTCCACCCGGCCAGTCACCGCGGCGCCGCTGTCGATGTCCGGAACCAGGCTCACCTTCATGCCGGCGCGCATGCGGCGGAGCTGCGTTTCCTTGAAATTGGCGACGACATACAGCTTGTCGGGCAGCGGCGCGACCGCGATGAGCTGCGCGCCCGGCATGACGTGCTGGCCTAGTTCGGCGGCGCGGTTACCGACGATGCCGTCGAACGGGGCGCGGATCACCGTGTAGGCCAGGTTGTTCTCGGCAAGCTGTACCGAGGCCGTGGCGTTCTGCCGGCGCGCCTCCGCCTGGGTCACCTGGGCCTGAAACACGGCAAGCTGCTGCTCCGCGGCTGCCTTCTGGGCCTGCGCCGAAACCACTGCGGCGTTGGCCTTGCGTGCATCGGCGATCGCCTGGTCATTCGACTGGCGAGACGCCCAGCCGCCGGAAACCAGGGAGCCTGATCGCGTCGCATCGGCGCTTGCCCGTGTCTGCTCCGCCTGCGCCTGGGAAATAGCCGCCTGCGCCACCTCGATCGTCGCCTGCTGCTGGGCGACCTGGCGCTGCGCCGTCTCGACCGCGGCAGTCGCCTCGGCGGCAGAGGCCTTGGCCTGGGCCAGACGCGCCTGCCAGTCGGCGGGATCGAGCAGGATCAGCGGATCGCCGGCATGGACGCGCTGGTTGTCGGCCACCTTGATGGCGGTCACGTCGCCCTCGATGCGTGGTCCAAGAACGGCGATATCGCCCTGGACGTATGCATTGTCGGTACTCTCGATGAACCGGCCTTCGGTGAACCACCAGGAGGCGCCGACGCCAATGGCGATAGCCGCCGCCAGTCCCGCCGCCGGACGCCACAGTCGGCGCAGACGGCGGCCGCGGGTCTGCGGCGCCGCGTGGGTCTGGGTGTCGGCCGGCACAGCCAGCGGCTTCTCGGTCAAGGCGTTCATTCTCGGCTCCTCTGAACTGTACGGTCCAGTTCAGTTCCGAGAATGGCTATTGCCCTTGAGGTGGTCAAGGCCAACCTGAACCGGACAGTTCAGTCCAATCTCCCCTTGCAAATCCCGGGCCGGTCAGCCCAACTATGCGCCATGAGTGGTGTATCGGCAGAGCTTCGGGCAGACAGCGAGTTGCCAAAGCGACAGGCCGTGCTGGACGCTGCGACCGCACTTTTCATGGCCCAGGGGTATGGCGCTGTCAGCATGGACGCGATCGCCCGCGCCGCCGGCGTGTCCAAGGCCACCCTGTATGCCTATTTCAGCTCCAAGGATCAGCTCTTCGCCACGATCATCAACGAGGCGTGCCGGCAGAACATGGTCGTGACAAACTTCCTGCCCGACGGCGAGACGGACGTACAGGCGGGGCTGACGGTCTTCGCCGGCAGCACCCTGCGGTTCCTGCTGGAAGAGCGGTCGCTGGCGATCCACCGCGTGGTGGTGAGCGAAAGCGTGCGCTTCCCGGAGCTTGGCCGCGCGTTCTACGACAACGGTCCGGCCGTGTTCCACCAGGCGTTCGGCGACTGGCTGGCCGAGCAGACATCGGCTGGCCGGCTCGCCGTGCCCGATCCCGGCCTGGCGGCGGATCAGTTCATCGGATTTCTGAAGGGCGGCCTGTATCTTCGGGCAACGCTCGGGCTGACGCCCCCGACAGAGGCGGAGATCGACGGCGCGGTGGCATCGGCTGTGGCGGCCTTCGTGCGGGCCTACGCGACCGGCTAACCGTTCGGGTGGTGGTGCGCGGCGGCCGACTTGCCGTGCAGGGTATGCTGCGTCTTGTGGAAGGCGCGAATGTCGTCCTCGGTGACGTATCCCTTCTTGTCCTTGTCGATCGCCGCGAAATGTTTGGCAACCGACTTGTAGCCGTTCTGCGCCTGTTCCTCGGTGAGGTGGCCGTCGTGCGTGACGTTCGCCTGCTCGAAATGTTGCTCCATGGTCTGCCGCTTGTGCGCGGGCTCGGTGTTGGTCGTCTGCGCCTGCGCGGAGAACATCAGCAACGGCAAGGCGAGCAGTGCGAAGCGGATACGCATGGCGGGAATCCTCCTGGTGGTGCGATGTCCCGCCAGATTGTCCGTTCCATGCTAACGGATCGCTAATTCGCCCTAGCGATACGGCCGGCGCCGGATCGGTCAGCTCTTGACCGCCTGGGGCGGGGCGTCGGCGATGACGGGCGGCCCGTAAACCTCACGCGCGCGCTTGCGGAATGCGCCAACCATGCGACGGACCGCCTCGTTGAACACCATGCCGATCGCCGCCTGGAGGATGCGGCTGCGGAACTCGAAATCCACGAAGAAGTCCACCTCGCAGCCTTGCGGATGGGGCAGGAAATCCCACTGGTTGTTCAGATAACGGAACGGACCGTTTTCGTAGCGCACCTTTACCCGCTGCGGCCGATCGAGCGTCACCCGGCTTGCGAAGGTTTCCCGGAACGGGCCGAAGCCGATGGTCAGGTCGGCAACCAGTTCGCGTTCGGTCCGGCTGCGCACGCGCGCGGCAATGCACCAGGGCAGGAAGCGCGGATAGGCGCCGACATCGGCCACCAGATCGAACAGCTGATCCGGCCGGTAGGGCACGATCTGACGCTCGGCGTGGGTGGGCATGCCCAGGCAACCACCGTCATCCCCGCGAAAGCGGAGACCCAGGCGCTCGCCCTCGATCGGTGCGGTTGGCCTGGGTCCCCGCCTGCGCGGGGATGACGGAGGAAGGCGCGGAGCTGATGGGGGCGGTCGCGGGGATGACGGCGGGCGTTCCCAACGATGACTGGAGGCGGGCCGCCCGAAGCGCCTCGAAGTCGGTATCCGCGTGGTAGGAACTGCGGGTGAGCGGAGTGGCGGAGACCAGCAAAAACCCCTTGCCGCGAGCCAGCACGGCGTAGTCGGCGAATTCCTCGGGCGTGACGAAACGGTCGATCGCGGCGTGCTTCACAGTTGGCTGCAAGTACTGGCCGATCGTGAGGAAATCCACCTCGGCGGCGCGCAGATCGTCCATCTCCTGCATGATCTCGATGCGGGATTCGCCCAGGCCCACCATCAGGCCGGATTTGGTGAAGATGCCGGGATCGCGTTCCTTCACCTGGTGCAGCAGGTGCAGGGACGTGAAGTAGCGCGCGCCGGGGCGGATGGTAGGATACAGCCGCGGCACCGTCTCCAGGTTGTGGTTGTAAACATCCGGGCGCGCTTCCACCACGCACTCGATCGCGCCGGGCTTGCGCAGGAAGTCGGGCGTGAGCACCTCGATCGTGGTCGCGGGGGCGGCGGCGCGGATCGCGCGGATGGTGGCGGCGAAGTGGGCGGCGCCGCCGTCCGGCAGGTCGTCGCGGTCCACCGAGGTGATGACGACGTGGCGCAGGCCAAGCTTCGCCACCGCATCGGCGACCCGGTGTGGCTCATCGTGGGCGAGCGCGTCGGGCTGACCGGTGCGGACGTTGCAGAAGGCGCAGGCGCGGGTGCAGGTGTCGCCCATGATCATCATGGTGGCGTGACGCTGGGACCAGCATTCGCCGATGTTCGGGCAGGCGGCTTCCTCGCAGACTGTCACCAGGCCGTTGGCGCGCATCAGCGCGTGGGTCTCGTGGTAGATGGGATGATTGGGAGCCTTCACCCTGATCCAGGCGGGTTTCCGCTGAATTGGGTTGTCCGGCCGATGCGCCTTTTCCGGATGGCGCGGCGGCGCGGTGCGGTGGTCGATGACGAGGCGGGTTGCCATGGGGAGGTAAGTGGCGGGCAGCGGTGGGGGCGTCAAGCGCGGTTCGTGGCGGGGCTGCCTGGCAGCGATCGGCAGCCGGGGGCGGGCGGCGTCGCCCGACGGCGTAGCCCAGCCTCACCGGGCACTGTGTTCAGATCGAGGGCGGGAGTGTGGCGCTTTATCTCATGATGTCCTGGCGTGAAACGGTGTCAGGGTGCGGCCACGCCTTGGTCGAGCACCCGAAGGATGAGGCCGGTGCCGCAGAAGGCCGCCACAGGCTAGGATGCGGGCGGCAGCAAGAAGACATTTCAACCGCAGATGCACGCAAATAGGAGATCGGGGCGCAGCGCCGGCAGAGCTACCACACCGAAATAATCTGCGTTTATCTGCGTGCATTTGCGGTTGAATTTACTGATTGACTGACTTGCCTGGCACCGCAGCATCGCGCGACAGTCCTTCAATCCACAAAGCCCACGGGACCATCCGTACGCTCGGTTTCCAGTCCGTCGCTCATCAAGAACTTCGCAGCCGCCTCGCGTGAATCGCACGCTGCAATCAATTCGTAACTGGCCGAGTCTTCGGCAGAAGCCGGTGATCGGTATATCAGGAATTTGCCGTTGGACTCTTCGATGATCTCCGTCAGATCGACGCTAGCATAGGGCGCCATATGGCGAGTGCCACAATACGGACAATCGTCGTCGCACGTGGCCGACCATTCGTCCTGCCAATTGCAGTTGCAAGCGTTGCATAAATACTGGTTGCGAAACCATGCCATAGCACACTCACGATAAATCCATCGATCATCCGGCCGACGTGCCCGCCAATCTGTAGATTCCCCTGCCCACAAAATCAAGGTATCCATTGTCGCGCAATACCTGCAATTTCTGACGAATTTTCGCTCTCACATGGCGGTTACCAGGGTATGCAGTGCTCAACTCACGCTCGAAACCATAAACGTCATCGAGTGAAAAACGACTCTTTCCCAGCAACTCGATGCACCGCATCACGCGTACCAGCCAGCCCTTTGCCTCCAAATCCCGCTGCGCGCGGAGGAACAGGGTGCGCTGCCATTTAACCAGCACATCAGCCTTCGGCTCGATCACGCCGTTGCGGATAATGGTGATCCGACCGGCCTGCGGAATGCCCTGAAGCAGAATTCTGCAACCCACCCAACCGGCGCGACGGGCTGTTGGCGGTAGCGGCTTTCTCTCCTCAATGATTTCCGCGGTGAAAAAGTGCTTCGGGATAATAAGCAGGTTGGTAACGCTCAAGCTTTTGATATCGTAATTCAGCAGAAAGAGATTCGGATTGGTGCTCCCGCCGAGGCGCTGGACCATCGCACGATATGCACCATCGACCACTTTGGCGCCGAAGCGCGCCTGTTGGCTTTTCAGCTCATATTCTTCCCTGCACACGGAACAAAAGAAATCGCCCACCGGGTTATTGTTGCCGTAGCGGACAATCTCGAAATTCCCGCAATTCGGGCAATATACCTGACCGGAGACCCAGTGCTCGGTCAGCACCCTGGCGCGTTGCAGCCCGCTGATATACGCGTCGGCGCGAGCTGCCTCGAACTGCAAATCCATTTTGCCGGTCCCGCGCCTGCACTACTAAGGGCGGTGACCTATCATCATTCGCGTTCGCCAGCCATCGCTGCTCAGATATGCAGCGCCCGCCCATACGCCGCCAGCACCGCCTCGTGCATCGTCTCGCTGATCGTCGGATGCGGGAACACCGTCGCCATCAGCTCCGCCTCGGTGCTCTCCAGCGTCCGCGCAATGGTGTAGCCCTGGATCAGCTCGGTCACCTCGGCGCCAACCATGTGCGCACCCAGAAGCTCGCCCGTATTCGCGTCGAACACGGTCTTCACCATGCCCTCCGGCTCACCCATCGCGATCGCCTTGCCATTGCCGATGAACGGGAATTTCCCCACCTTCACCTCGTGCCCCGCCTCCCTGGCGCGCGCTTCGGTCAACCCGACGGACGCCACCTGCGGCCGGCAATACGTGCAGCCCGGAATGTTCGTCACATCCGTCGGATGCACGTCGTTCAGTCCGGCGATCTTCTCGACACACACCACGCCCTCATGCATCGCCTTGTGTGCGAGCCACGGCGGCCCCGCCAGATCGCCGATCGCATACACGCCGGCCTCGCCGGTGCGGCAGTATTCGTCGATCGCCACATGCGTGCGATCCACCTTCACGCCGGTGCCTTCCAGTCCGATCCCCTCCACATTGCCGACGATGCCGACCGCGGAGATCACCCGATCGACCGTGATTTCCTGGCTCTTGCCACCGGCCTCGACCGTCACGACAACATTGTCGCGGCCCTTCTTCGCGCCTTTTACCTGCGCGCCAACCAGTATCTTCATCCCCTGCGCCACGAACGCCTTATGCGCGAACGCCGAAATCTCCTCGTCCTCGACTGGAAGAATTCGAGGCAGCACTTCCACCACAGTCACCTCTGCGCCCATGTCGCGATAGAAGCTGGCGAACTCGATGCCGATCGCGCCCGAGCCGATCACCAGCAGCGACTTCGGCATGGACGGCGGAACCATCGCCTCCCTGTAGCTCCAGATCAGCTTGCCGTCCGCCTCGATCCCAGGCAGCTGCCGCGCCCGCGCACCCGTCGCCAGCACGATGTGCGGCGACTTCAGCGTCGCCACCGGCTTGCCGTCCTTTTCCACCGTCAGGGTCTGCTTGCCGGCCAGCTTGCCGGCACCGTCGAACACCGTGACCTTGTTCTTGCGCATCAGATGCCCAACGCCCGAGGACAACTGCTTCGCCACCGCGCGCGAACGCTTCACCACCTTGTCGATCTCAAAGCGCGGCTCCACGGCGGCAAAACCAAACTCCGGCAGGCGATGCATCAGGTGGTTGATTTCCGAGGCGCGCAGCAGCGCCTTGGTGGGGATGCAGCCCCAGTTCAGGCAGATGCCGCCGAGCTGATCGCGCTCCACCACAGCGGTCTTCATGCCGAGCTGCGCCGCACGGATTGCCGCGACATAGCCGCCGGGGCCGCCGCCGACAACGACGAGATCAAAGGTCTGGTCAGCCATCGTTCGCTCCTTGGGCCAGCGCCGCCAATGCGTCGCCTGCCAGCTGTTGCGGAATCCAGCCCCGCACCGGCCTGGCGCCGATCCGGCGGTAGAACTCTATGGCCGGCGCGTTCCAGTCCAGCACGTTCCATGCCATTTCGAAACATTGCCGCTCCAGCGCGATGCGCGCCATGTGGCGGAACAGTGCCAGGCCGATGCCGCGACCGCGGTGTGCCGGCTCGATGTAGATATCCTCGACAAACAGGCTGTAGCGTCCGGAGAAGGTGCCGAACGTCAGATACCAGAGCGCGAAGCCGACGGTCGTGCCATCGACGTGGGCCAGCATGGATTCGAGCGCGGGTTTCGTTCCGAACAGCGCTCCATGCAGTTCAGCTTCGGTAATCTTGAACCGATCCTGAAGCTTTTCGAACGTCGCGAACGCGCGCATCAGCCGATGCAGCGTCGGAATATCGGCTGGAGCGGTATCGCGGAGACTGCAAACAGTCATGCCTGTTCTTGCCGGTTTGTTGCTGCCGCCATTCACGGCCTGATGCGGCAAGATGAGCAAGTCCTCAACCTGGCAGCTCGCTCGGGTAGATGTCCGCCAAATGGATCGTGATGCCAGGCGGGTCGAGCGCAATGGGGCCGAGATTTATCACCTGGGTCATGATGTCTGCGCCGACCCGTCGGTGGTGGATGACTTCCTGTCGGGACGCACGCACGACGAGGCAATGCAGGATAGAGGGCACCCGAAAGTAGTCGGCGAGTTTTTCCGCCAGATCGATGGACTGAGTGCCGGGTGACAGGACCTCTACCACAACGACCGGGTTTGTCGCGGCGACGGCGTCCCCCGGCGCGGACGGTCCGCAGTTTACGATCGCATCGGGCTCGTAATCGGTATCGGCATCGACTTCGATCGTCACGCCATCGGGCAAGGCCTCACAGGCAAGCCGGGCGCCGCGGATGGCATGATCGAGCGCGGCCCAGACACGGCTCTTGATTCGCGCATGTTGGATCCGTTCCGGCGACATCGCCACCGGTTCGCCCCCCAAACGTTCGTAGCGGCCCCGGCGAGCACCTGCCCATTCGTGAAACTGCTCCCGGGTCAGACGCTGTGCCACGGTAACCTCCCCGATGCGACGATCTGTCGAAGGGCGCCTCTTCGGCTCATGTGACACCGCCGTCGAGCCACCTATCCACAACCTGATCGGGTGCTAATGCCATCGTGTCACCTTGCGCGAACGCAGTTCTGTCGGAGAACAGCCATCACAGCAGCAGACTTAGCGGGTCCGCGACGATCCGCTTGAACTCGCGCAGCCATTGCGCGCCGAGCGCACCGTCAACCACGCGATGATCCACACTCAATGTGCACGTCATCACCGTCGCGATCGCCAGCGCGTCGTTCTTCACCACCGGCCGCTTCTGTCCGGCGGCCACCGCCAGGATCGCAGCCTGCGGCGGGTTGATGATCGCGGCAAACTCAGACACCCCGAACATGCCCATGTTGGAAATCGAGAACCCCCCGCCCTGGAACTCTTCTGGCTTCAGCTTGCCCGCGCGCGCGCGAACGGCCAGGTCCTTCATCTCGCGGCTGATCGTGGCCAAACCCTTCTGGTCCGCGCGGCGGACGATCGGCGTGATCAGACCATCCGGGATCGCCACCGCGACGCTGATGTCCACATCGTCGAACAGCACCATCGCATCGTCGGTCCACGCGGCATTCACCGCCGGCACGCGGCGCAGCGTCGCGGCCGCAGCCTTGATCACCAGGTCGTTGATCGTGATCAGATACTTGCCCGGTCCATCCTTCGGCGATTTGGCGTTCAGCTCGTTCATCAGCTTGATCAGCGCGTCGATCTCCACGTCCATCGAAACGTAGAAATGCGGGATGGTGGACTTCGCCTCGGTCAGCCGGCGCGCGATCACCTTCCGGATCGAGCTGTGCGGCACCAGCGTGTGCGGAGCCGCGATCGGCGCAGAGGGCCTGGCCGCCGGCGTCGGGGCGGGAGCCGCAGCTGGCTGCGCGGCGGGCGCGCCCTTCTGCAGCGACGCCTCGATATCCACCTTGACGATGCGGCCGTTCGGACCGCTGCCCTTCAGCGTCGCGAGATCGATGCCGGCCTGCTTTGCCATTCGTCGCGCCAAAGGCGATACGAAGATGCGGTCACCACCTGCATCGTGCCCATTGCCGCTCTGCGGCGCCAGCCCGGGCGCAGCGTCTTGCCGCGGAGCCTGCCCCCGGGCACTCGACCCGGAGGGGATTTCCGGCGGTTTGGTCTCCTGTTTCGGCGCCTCGGCCTTCGGTTCAGGAGCAACCTTCGCGCCGGGCGCCCCGGCCGGCACTGCCTCGCCCTGCTCCACCAGGATTGCAATCGGCTCGTTGACCTTCACGCCCTCGGTGCCGTCCTGCACCAAGATCTTGCCGAGCACGCCCTCATCGACCGCCTCGACCTCCATCGTCGCCTTGTCGGTCTCGATCTCGGCGATCACGTCGCCGGCGCGCACGTCCTCCCCTTCCTTCTTCAACCAGCGCGACAGCGTGCCCTCGGTCATCGTCGGCGACAGTGCCGGCATCAGAATGTTGGTTGCCATGTGCCGCTCCCCTCAGACGATCTTCTTCACCGCGTCAACCACCCAGTCGGGCTGCGGCAGCGCAAGCTTCTCGAGATTGGCGGCATAGGGCAGCGGCACATCGAGGCCGTGCACGCGCACCGGCGGCGCATCAAGCCAGTCGAACGCATGCTCGATCACCTGCATCGCGACCTCCGCGCCGATGCCGGCGAACGGCCAGCCTTCCTCCACCGACACGAGCCGGTTGGTCTTCTTCACACTCTCGATGACTGTCGCGGTATCGAACGGTCGCAGCGAGCGCAAATTGATCACCTCGGCCTCGATCCCCTGTTCGGCCAGTGCCTCGGCCGCCTTCAGCGCCACGCCGACCATGATCGAGAACGCGACGATGGTCACATGCTGACCGACGCGCTCCACCTTGGCGCGGCCGATCGGCAAAATGAAATCCTCGTCCGTCGGACAGTCGAAGGTATGGCCGTAAAGAATCTCGTTCTCCAGCATGATGACCGGATTTGGATCGCGGATCGCCGCGCGCAGCAGTCCCTTGGCATCGGCCGATGACCACGGCGCAACCACCTTCAACCCCGGCACATGCGCATACCAGCTCGCGTAGCATTGCGAATGCTGTGCCGCCACGCGCGATGCCGCGCCATTCGGGCCGCGGAACACGATCGGGCAGCCCATCTGGCCGCCCGACATGTACAGCGTCTTCGCCGCCGAGTTGATGATCTGATCCATCGCCTGCATGGCGAAGTTGAATGTCATGAACTCCACGATCGGCTTCAGTCCGTTGAGCGCCGCGCCGACCGACATTCCGGTGAACCCGTGTTCGGTGATCGGCGTGTCGATGATGCGCTTGGGACCGAATTCATCCAGCAGGCCCTGGCTGATTTTGTAGGCGCCCTGGTACTGGGCAACCTCCTCGCCGATCAGGAACACTTTCTCGTCGCGACGCAGTTCCAGCGCCATCGCGTCGCGCAACGCCTCGCGCACGGTGATCGGCTTGGTCGGGCCCCAGTCCTTGTCAGGCTCTGCCCGAGGTGCCGGTTGCGCCGCAGCCTGCTGCTTTGGCGCCGGCGCCTGTGGCTGCGGAGCCTGGCGCGCAACCGGTTTAGGCGCCTTCGCCACCGGTGCGGCGGCACTTGCGTCCTCGCCATTGGCGGCAATCACCGCGATCGGCGTGTTCACCGCAACGCCCTCGGTGCCCTCGTTCACCAGAATCTGCGCCAGCTTGCCTTCGTCAACCGCCTCGACCTCCATGGTGGCCTTGTCGGTCTCGATCTCGGCAATCACGTCGCCGGCGTGCACGTCGTCGCCGACATTCTTGAGCCAGCGCGATAGCTTGCCCTCGGTCATGGTCGGCGACAGCGCCGGCATCAGGATCTGCGTGGACATCGCTCAGCCCTCCAGCAGCACGTCGGTCCAGAGCTCGGCAGGGTCCGGCTCCGGACTGCTCTGGGCGAAGTCGGTCGCCTCCTGGATGACCGCCTTCACGTCGTCGTCGATCTTCTTGATGGCCGCTTCGTCCATTCCCAGCGCCTCCAGCCTGTGGCGCACGTTCTCGATGCAGTCATGCTGCGTGCGCATCATCTGCACCTCCTCGCGGGTGCGGTAACGCGCCGGATCGGACATCGAGTGGCCGCGATAACGGTACGTCTTCACCTCGAGCAGATATGGCCCCTTGCCGGCGCGGCAGTGCGCCACCGCCTGCTCGCCGGCCTCCGCCACCGCGAGGACGTCCATGCCGTCCACCTGCATGCCGGGAATGCCCCACGGCGCGCCATTCTTCGACAGGTCGCGCGAGGCGGACGCACGTTCGACGCTGGTGCCCATGCCGTATTTGTTGTTCTCGATCACATACACGACCGGTAGCTTCATCAGCGCGGCGAGGTTGAAGCTCTCGAACACCTGGCCCTGGCTGGACGCGCCCTCGCCGAAATAGGTGACGGACACCCGGTCGTTACCGCGGTACCAATTGCTGAAGCCGAGCCCGGTGCCCAGGCTGACCTGCGCGCCGACGATGCCGTGCCCGCCGAAGAAGTTCTTCTCCTTGCTGAACATGTGCATCGACCCGCCCTTGCCGTGCGAGTAGCCCCCTGCCCGGCCCGTCAACTCGGCCATGACGCCGCGCGGGTCCATCCCGGTCGCTAGCATATGGCCGTGGTCGCGGTAGGACGTGATCACCTCGTCGCCGTCCGACAGCGCCATCTGCATGCCGACGACAACGGCCTCCTGGCCGATATACAGGTGGCAGAAGCCGCCGATCAGCCCCATGCCGTAGAGCTGTCCCGCCTTCTCCTCGAAGCGGCGGATCAGCAGCATGTCGTGATACGCCTTCAGGAGCCGGTCCTTGTCTGCCCGGGCGGCCGCCTTTGGCTCTCGCGTCTTGCCACGCTTTTTGGCCTCGGCTGCCTGTGCCATGGCTTGTCTCTCCCCAGATTGCCGCGACGATACCTGGCCGCACAAGTAGCGTCCGGACCGCTCATCCGGCAAGCGTGAGGAAGCGAAAAAGCGTGTTTGTGCAACGCAATAGCATGGCTTAACCCGATTCCGGTTAAATCCTTGGTTCGGATATAAACATGGCCGACGCGAGGTGAAGGCGATTGCGTTTTTTGGTCGTTCTGCGACAGCATATTACCGTCAGCCAAGCTTTTTTGCAGCGACGTTGCCAGTTGGCGAACTTCGGCAAGTCCCCAGCCATCGCAGGATTCTGCCGTCATCCCTGTGCGCCGTTCGGATTGTTCGTAGGTAACCGGCCTCACAGCCGGCGCGAATTCTCGGCGCCGCCAACACTTCGCGTGCTAGACGTGACGCGCGTGCACCATGGAGGACGCAAATGCCGATCCTCACCACCCTTATCAATTTCAATGACACCGATGGGGTAGGCGTAACAGCCGATCTGCTGGCTGATGGAGCAGGGAACCTGTTCGGTACAGCGACGAGCGGCGGGACGAACAGCAACGGCACGGTGTTTGAAATCGCCAAGGTTGACGGCACCTACGCCGGTACGCCGACTACTCTGGTCAGCTTCAACGGTACCAACGGGGGAAGCCCATTTGGCGGCCTGATTGCCGACGCAGCTGGAAGCCTGTTCGGCACGACATTGGACGGTGGGACGAATGACGACGGCACGGTCTTCGAGATCGCCAAGGTCGGTGGCACCTACGCCAGTACCCGACCACGCTCGTCAGCTTCAACGGCACCAACGGGGCAAATCCATTTGCCGGCCTGATCGCCGATGCCGCCGGCAACCTGTTCGGCACGACACAGAGCGGGGGGACGAACGGCGACGGCACGGTGTTCGAGATTGCCAATGTCGACGGCAGCTACGCCAGCACGCCGACCATGTTGGTCAGCTTCAACGGGACCAACGGGTCAACGCCATTTGGCGGCCTGATAGAAGATGCCGCTGGCAACCTGTTCGGCACGACACAGAGCGGTGGGACGAACGACAAGGGCACGGTGTTTGAGATCGCCAATGTCGACGGTACATTCGCCAGTACGCCGACCACACTGGTCAGCTTCAACGGCATCAATGGGTCCTTCCCTTCGGCCGATCTGATAGCCGACGCCGCCGGGAACCTGTTCGGCACGACAGCGTCTGGTGGCACGAACGGCAATGGCACAGTATTTGAGATCGCCAATGTGGACGGCGCCTACGACAGTACGCCGACCACACTGGTCAGCTTCAACGGCACCAACGGGGCAGAACCTTTTGCCGGCCTGATAGCCGACGCCAACGGCAACCTGTTGGGCACGACATTACAGGGAGGCGCGAGCGGCGACGGCACGGTGTTTGAGATCGCCAAGGTCGACAACATCTACGCCAGCACACCGACCACCCTGGCAAGCTTCAGCGACGACATCAATGGGTTCTTTCCCCAAGCCGGTCTGACAGCTGACGCTGCCGGGAACCTGTTCGGCACGACCGAGTTGGGTGGGACGAACGGCGACGGCACAGTGTTCGAACTGAGCGCCACCCCTGTGGCCTGCTATCGGGCGGGCACCCGCATACTGACCGAATCCGGCGAAATGCCGATCGAGACGCTGGCGATCGGCGACCTGGTCATCACACGTCACGGACAGGCAAGACCGATCAAATGGATCGGCCGGCGTAGTTATACGGATGCCTTCGCGGCATCCAATCCGGACCTGTCGCCGGTGCTGATTTGTGCCGGCGCGCTCGCAGACGACGTGCCACGGCGCGATCTTTATGTATCGCCCGAGCATGCGCTCTACCTAGATGATGTGCTGGTGCCAGCCCGCGAACTGGTGAACGGCGTCAGCATCGTGACGACGGACCGGATCGACCCGATCCACTATTGCCATATCGAGTTGGCCGCGCATGACGTGATCTATGCCGAGGGCGCCGCGGCCGAGACATATATCGACTGCGACAACCGGGGGATGTTCCACAACGCATCCGAGGCGCCGGAACTCTATCCGGACGCCCTCACGCCAAAATGGTCGTTCTGTGCGCCGGTCGTCGAGGCCGGTGAGCACCTTGCGGCGATCCAGCACCGCCTCCGGGCGCGCGCCGAACAGATGGGACGGATCATTCCGCAGGACGGACCGCTGCGCGGATATGTGGAGATTGCCGACCGCCACTCGATTGCGGGCTGGGCATTGCAGGAGTCGCATCCCGATGTTCCGGTGCGACTTGAGGTCGTGGACAACGCCGTGGTGATTGCCGAAGTGCTCGCCAAGCGGTACCGCCCCGATCTCGAAGCGGCGGGCATCGGCGATGGCCGGCACGCATTCCTGCTCGATCTCGCCCGGCCACTCGATCCATGCGTGGAACATGAGATCATCGTACGGCGCGCGGCGGATGGCTGCGAGTTGGAGCGATGCCCCGTCAGGATCGCACCAGCGCTGTCGCTGGGCAGCACGGTCAGCGCCGATCTGTCCGCGATGTTGAAGAAACTGGCGACGCGTGTTGAGACACCTGCCGAAGCAGACGCGTTGCTACATCTGTTGCAGGATGCGACCGAGCAGACGCGCCAAGCCCACGCCGGCGCGATCGGACGCCGGCGGCCAGCCCGGCAGACGCGGCGTGGCGGCGACAAGCTGCCGGGCAAAAAATGTGCATTGGTCGTTGACAGCGCGTGGCCACAACCGGATCGCGATGCCGGCACGCAGGCGATCATCAGCCATATCCGTTGTATGCAACAGCTTGGCTGGCACGTGGAGTTCGTTGCTGCCGACATGGTCTCGGACGATGCATCGTCCTGGCTGGCGGACAGCGGTATTGTCTGCCATTTGCCGCCTGCGGTGTCGTCGGTGGAGGAGGTGTTTCGTCGGCAGGCTCGAAAGTTCGACCTCGTCTATCTTCATCGAGCACAGAACGCGCTGGCCTATGCAGGGCTGGCGCGTCAGCACCAGCCCCGGGCGGGACTGATCTACAGTGTGGCGGACCTGCAGTCCCTCCGCGTTGCTTGCCAGGTGGAGGGCGAAGGATGCCCGGAGCTTGCCCGCGAAGCCGCGGCGCTGTGCAGGCGCGAGATGTTCGCCATGCAATCGGTCGACGCTGTGATCACGCACTCCACGCGTGAGGCTGCCTTGCTTGGGTGTATCGCTCCCGGGCGAGCAGTGCACGTCGTGCCGTCAACGATGGCGCCAAGCCCGCAGGCGCCCTTGTGGGCGGAGCGGACCGACATGGCGGTCGCGAGCCGGAATAACCGAATCAGCTGATCTGCGGACCGCGATCCCTGTCGTCATCCCCGCGAAGGCGGGGATTCCAGGCCGCAACTGGAATCTCCGCCTTCGCGGGGATGACGACAGCGGGGCGAATCGCCGCTGTCAACCAATGCGCTTATTTCTCCTCAGACCGTAACCAAGTGGGACAGGTAAGACGCGCTGCACAACTTGCCGCCGCACGGGCCGAAGGCCGTATCGGCGGGCGGCGCAAGAAAATTGGGCGCCAGAAAGCGCAATGGTCTGCACCAGCGGTTGCGCTTGCTCCGTGCGTTACCGCCCAGCCCAAAGCCCACGCTTCCCGGCCCGCGCCTCGGCCTCCTCGCGCTTCAGCGCAGGCAGCGCGTCGTCGGCGCGGGCCCAGCCGGCCGCCACCTGGGCGCGGTTCAAGTCTGTGCCGCCGGCGTCGCACAAAGCGTAGGGTCGCCCCAGTTCGTCCTGTCCTCGAGCCACACATGCGATGCGCGCGCCCGAAACCAGTGCGGCAAGCGCGTTCGTCGCGGCCGCGCCGCAATCGATGTCTGAACCGTCGCGCGCCTTGCAGGTCGTGCCACGCATCGGCGGATCGACGCCGAGCAGACGCACGACCCGGGTTCCCAGCCGCAGCGTGCCGCCATCCACCACCGCGACCCCCGATGACTGGGCGTCCAGCCGATCCGAGCTCGCATCTTGTTGTGCCGTGGCGTTGCCGTTGGTCTGCCGGGACAGAGCGGTGAGCACCATGCCGACCGCGGCCAGCGACCCCACGAGCACGATCAGCGGCACCCCCTGTACTCGGAGCGACGATCGGAAGATCCTGCGGGGATGGTTGATCGACAATCCTGCTTTCCCGGAGACGAAGTGGCCCGTCCCGCCGGATGCCGGCCAGTGGGGACCGGGTCAAGTGTGAAATGCCGGGACCGCAAAAATCCCGGCGGATTTTCGTCCGGATCGGCTGTGACCGGCATTTCGGGGATAAACGGGTACGCCAGCCCTTGACGCAGACCGCACCGGGCGCAGCATGATCGGCGCCCAGGCTCAGCGGTCTGCGCGGACCGGAGGAAGGACAGGCAGATGAAAACGACCCTGCCGATCGAGCGGATGATCGACATCGAGCATGGCAAGATAAGCCGCGAGATTTTTGTCGCGCCCGAGTTCCATCGCGAGGAACTGGACAAGCTGTTCACCCGCGCCTGGCTGTTCGTCGGCCACGAAAGCCTGATCCCGAAGCCGGGTGATTTCTTTGTCTCCCGCATGGGCGAGGAATCGGTGATTTTGTGTCGCGACACGCAGGGCGCGGTACATGTGTTCCTGAATTCCTGCCGGCATCGTGGCATGAAGGTGTGCCGCTACGAACAGGGCAATACATCGCTGTTCGTCTGTCCCTATCACTCGTGGAGTTACACCACCGACGGCAAACTGCAGGGCGTGCCGCTGTATCGCGCCCTGTATGAGGGCACTTTGGATCGCGACAAGTGGTCGTTGATCGAGGTGCCGAAGCTCGCGCTGTACAAGGGCACGGTTTGGGCGTCATGGGATCCGACCGCGCCCGACTTCCTCGAATACCTTGGCGGCGCTGTCGATCACCTGGACCAGGTGCTGGACTGTCGCGACGGGCGTCCCGGCGGCTCGGAAGTCATCGGGGTGCACAAGTGGATCTTCCCCGCCAACTGGAAGTTCGCAGCCGAGAATTTCCTTGGTGACACCTATCACAACCCGTCGCACCGCTCGGTGGACATGATCGGAATTGGCCCCAGCGGCCTGCGCGGCCAGAAGGGACGCCGCGACAACGAATACAACCGAGGCCAGCATGTGTGGGTGAGCCACGCGGCGGGACACGGCATGCACAGCGTGCTGATGCCGGCCGAGGCGGAATACGAGTCATCCTACGCGCAATACCCGATCGTGGACGAGTATTTCCGCCACTGCTTCTACGAACGGAAGCGCCGGTTGGGCGAGAAGGCGCGGCTGTTGCCGTTCACCGGCAACATCTTCCCGAACGCGTCGTATCACGGCAGGCAGCCGCGCGGCATCTGCATCTGGCATCCGCACACCCCGACCGAGACCGAAGCCTGGCGCTTTTTCCTGGTGGATGCCGATGCGCCGGCCGAAGTGAAGGATGTGCTGCGCCAATTCTACATGCGCTACTCCGGACCGGCCGGCATGACCGAGCAGGACGACATGGAGAACTGGCTGTACGCAACCGCATCCAGCAAGGGTACAATCGCGCGGCGTTATCCGTTCAACTACCAGATGTCGATGGGGGCGTACAAGACCAACGACCCGATCCGGGGCGACGTGTCGCTGCAGATCGCCGACCAGAGTCCGCGCAACTACTATCGTGTTTATGCGTCGTATTTGAAAGGCGACGACTGGGACGCATTGATCGGGCGCGAGCGCAATCCCCTGCAGGCGGCGGCGGAGTAAGTGCAATGAATGCGATGGACCATATGATCGACCCGGCGCACGGCACCATCAGCCGCGAGATCTTCGTCTCTCCGGAGCTTTACCGCGACGAACTGGAGAAACTGTTCACACGCGCCTGGCTGTTTGTCGGGCACGAGAGCCAGATTCCCAACCCCGGCGACTTCTTCGTCTCGCGCATGGGCGAGGAGTTGGTGATCGTGTGCCGCGACCAGACGGGCGTGGTGCATGTGTTCCTGAATTCCTGCCGACACCGTGGCATGAAGGTCTGCCGTTACGAACAGGGGAATACGTCGCTGTTCGTTTGCCCGTATCATTCGTGGAGCTACACGACGGACGGCAGGCTGCAAGGCGTGCCGCTGTATCGTGCGCTGTACGAGGGCACACTGAACCGCGAGGAGTGGTCGCTGATCGAGGTCGCGAAACTCGCGCTCTACAAAGGCACGGTGTGGGCCACGTGGGATCCGCAGGCGCCCGATTTCCTGACCTATCTTGGCGACGCGGTCGAACACCTGGATCATGTCGTCGATTGCCGCGACGGCCGGTCCGGTGGCGCCGAGGTGATCGGCGTGCACAAATGGGTGTTCCCGGCCAACTGGAAATTCGCGGCGGAGAATTTTCTGGGAGATTCCTACCACAATCCGTCGCACCGCTCAGTTGACATGATCGGCATGGGGCCGAGTGGACAACGCGGTCAATCGAGCCGGCGTGACAACGAGTACGCAGCGGGCAAGCGGATCTGGGTGGGATTTCCGCAGGGCCACGGGGTGGCCAGCGCCTGGATGCCGGAACAGACCGAATATGCCTCCACCTACCAGCAGCATCCGATCGTGGACGCGTATTTCCAGCACTGCTTCCACGAACGAAAGCGCCGGCTCGGCGACAAGGCCCGGCTGCTGCCCGTTGTCGGCACGATCTTTCCCAACGCGTCGTACCACGGCCGCCAGCCGCGCAGCATCTGCGTCTGGCATCCGCACAGCGCAACCGAGACCGAGGGCTGGCGATTCTTCCTGGTCGATGCGGACGCGCCGGCCGAAGTGAAGGACGTGCTGCGCCGCTATTACATGCGTTATTCCGGGCCTGCGGGAATGACGGAACAGGACGACATGGAAAACTGGCTGTATGCGACCGCTGCCAGCAAAGGGACAATCGCGCGGCGTTACCCGTTCAACTATCAGCTGTCGATGGGTGCGTACAAAACCAATGACCCGGTTCCCGGCGATGTATCCACGCAGGCCACCGAGCACATGGCGCGCAACTACTATCGTGTCTACGCGTCGTATCTGAACGGTGACGGCTGGGATGCGTTGATCGGCCGCCCGCAGATCCGCGCGGCGGCCGAATGATGCGCCCGCTCGCGTGGTATCAGCTCCGTGAGGAGATCGAGGATTTCCTTTATTTCGAGGCCGACCTGCTGGACCAGCGCCGGTTCAAGGAATGGCTCGATCTGCTGGCCGAGGATCTTGTCTACTTCATGCCGGTGCGCCGCAACGTGAAGTTTGGCCAGCAGGCGGAACGCGAGAATACGCGCCAGGGTGAAGGCATCAGCTGGTTCGACGAGGACAAGTGGACGCTCGGGAAACGCGTGGAACAGGTGTTGACCGGCGTGCACTATGCGGAGGAACCGTTGTCGCGCGTGGCGCACTTGGTAACCAATGTGCGACTGCTGGATGTGCGCCCGTCGGTGGATGATGCGCGGGAGGTTACTGTCGGGTGCCGGTTCCTGGTATATCAGAATCGGGTGGAATACGAGAACCACACCTTCATCGGCCGCCGCACAGACGAATTCCGTCGCATCGGAAGCTCATGGCAGATCGCGCAGACGCGAGATGATCCTGGAGCAGAATGTGCTGCTCGCGAAGAACCTGAGTGTCTTCTTCTAGGTGGTCTGAAATGGACTGCATCGTCATATACGCTTGTCATCCCCACGAAAGCGGCGACCGGGGTGGGTCCCCGCTTTCGTGGGGATGACGAATAGTGTGGCGTGTATCACCGAATAGCACATTGTGCATAACCGATTAGCATATCTTGCATCACCGAATAGGACGGCGCGCATGATCGAACTCACCGGCGTCGAACTCGGCAGCAGGCTCCGCATCGTCGGGGACATCACCGCCGAGGTGGTGGACATCGTCAACGACGAATGGGTGCGGGTCCGGCTCGTCGAGTCTCCCGAAGGCGGTCCCGCGACGGGCACCGAAGAACTCTGCCACGCCACCGACATCATCGAGATCGTCTAAGCATGCTGCGGATCGGCTACCTGCCCAGCGACTACAATCCGATGGTGCTGATGCTGGGCGAGATCGAGGACCTCCGCCTGCTCGCCGGCGTGCTGCGCCGGTTCGCACGCGAGCCGGTCGATCAGCGCCTGGACGAGCAGGGTTTCTGCGCAGCTGTGCATACTGCGATAACCTTGACCGCGTCGCCGGGTACGCCAGGGATTCAACCCGTGGCTGAAGGTGCCGACCACTTCGTCTGGCGGCTCAACTCCGACCGAGCGAACGCATTCGCCGCCCAGATCGACCTGCTCGCGGTTCCCGCGAACTCCGCCGGGTCGGAAATGCTGGAATGTACGACCGAGGAAGAAATCCCGGTAAAGGTATCATGCGGCGAGTACACTGACGATTTTCTGCGGATGGAGCCCCCGGCACGGCCCACAGCAACGCATGAGGGCACTGAAGATTGAGCGGTTGGTTGCCTGGAAGCGACCTCAGGCCGGCCCCACCTTTGCACTTGGCGTGTCAGCTGACGACGCGTGGTTTGGAGACATGAGATGATCCTGAAGTTTCTGCCGTTCTGTGCTGTCGCCATTATTGTCACAGGATGTGCGGCGCCCCCTGGGCCTTCCGTGAGCGCGTCGGCGGGCCAGGGCAACGTCGTCCACGGTTATTTGTACCACGACGCCAACCACCCTGACGGACTGAGCCCATCATCACCACAGGCGGATTACAATGCGTCGCACGGCACATGGCTGTGGCCGCCGGCGGTGAGTGACAAACCCAACTAGCGCTTGGCGCGCGTCACGATCTGCGTCGGATCGACGAAGCGCAGCGCGATCAGCAGCCACACCAGCGTGGTGACCATGTAGATCACCGCCATCGCGTCGATCGACTGACCCGGTCGCACGCCCGCGGCGAACACCGCATAGTACAATGCCACCACCAATGTCTGGCTCGTCGGACCCGCGGTCAGGAATGTCAGCTCGAACATCGCGATGGTGCGAACCAGCACCAGCAGCAGTGCCGCCAGGATCCCCGGCGTCAACAGCGGCACCAGGATCTGTGCGAACAGCCGTCCCATGCCGGCGCCGAACACACGGGCCGCCGCCTCTACCCGCGGGTCGATCTGCTCGACGAACGGGATCATGATCAGGATGACGAACGGCACGCTCGGCACCAGATTGGCCAGGATCACGCCCCATATCGTCCCGGCAAGATGGGCCTGATACAGCACCGTCGCCAGCGGGATGCCGTAGGTGATCGGCGGCACCAGCAGCGGCAGCAGGAACAGCAGCATGACCGCCCGCTTGCCGGGAAACTCGCGCCGCGCCATCGCGTAGGCAGTCGGTACGCCAATCAGTCCGGAAATTATCACCACCGCACCGACCACCTGGACCGTGACGATCAGAATGTCCGGCAGGCGGAACTCGTTCCACGCCAGCGAATACCATTGCGTCGTGTAGCCCGCCGGCAGCCATGTGTTGAACCAGCGCGTGCCGAATGAATTCACCACGACGCTGCCGATCATCGCCAGCAGATTGACGACGAAGAACACCACCAGCGACCAGACCGCCACGGCCCACAGCCGCTCACCGATGCTCCGCCGCATGCGCCTCAACCTTTGCCGGAACTGGCGGGGCCGCGGAACAGAAGATTCCGCGCGCCGAGCAAGGCCACGATGATCAACGCCTGCACCGCGGCCATCAGCATCGCGATGGCCGATGCGAGCGAGTAGTCGTATTGCTCGAATGCGGCCTGATAGGCGGCGATGGAAATAACCCGCGTCGGCCCGGCCGGCGCGCCCAGCAGCACGGCTGATGGAAACACGGTGAACGCCTGCACGAAAGCAAGCGCCAGCGTGATGGCGAGACCGGGCGCCAGCAGCGGCAACAGAATGCGGAAGAAGCGCTGGCGTGCCCTCGCGCCCAGCATCGCGCCGGCGTTCTCCAACGACGGGTCGATCCCGGTGATGTACGACAGCGTCAGAAGAAAGGTGAACGGAAAGCCGGTGATCACCAGCGACAGCATGACGCCCCAGTAGTTGTGCACCAGGCGTATCGGACTATCGACCAGACCGAGCTCCAGCAGGACGCGATTGAGCCAGCCGCGCGGACCGAGATATGTCAGCAGCCCTTCCGCCACCATCACGGTGCCAAGCGTGATCGGGATCACCAGGATCGTGGTCAGCAGCCGTTGATGCCGCATCAGGCGCACCCGGAGCGCGACCGGAACGGACAGCACCACATTCAGCAGCGTGGCCGGCACCGCGATCGCCAGCGTCGTGTAGATCGTGTCGTAAAGGAACGGATCGGAGAAGAACGTGATGTAGTTCGCCAGTGCGCCGCCCTGCTTCGGATGGAACGACAGCACCAGCCCGTACATGAACGGATAGACGAACAGCGCCAACACGAACAGCACGCCGGGCATCACCAGCAGCGCAACGCTGTCCAGTCCGTGCTCGCGCAGTCTTCGCCGAAGCGGCAACGCCCCGCCGTTCATGCGGCCCCACTGTTCATGCGGCCCCACTTATTCATGCAGCATAGACCAGAACCCGCGATGGCGCCGCGGCCAGGCGTACCACCTCCCCCGCGCTCAGCCGCTGGTCGGAACGAAAATAGAGTTCCGCACCGTCCGCACCGCGCGCCACCGCATAAAAGTCGCGGCCGTGGTACTCGGCAATCTCCACCGTCGCCGAGATCGGACCGTCGGATGTCGGCCGCAGATCGTCCGGGCGGATCGCGGCGACCACCCGATCGCCGACCGCCTGCAACGGCGTGCCGATCACCCGCGCCCCGCCCACCGTCACCGCCACACCCTCATTCGTGGCCTCGGCGCGCGACGCGGCCAGATTGCGATAGCCCATGAACTCGGCCACATCGGCGCTGGCGGGCAGCGTATATAGCGCCTCCGGTGTGCCCACCTGGCGCATCTGTCCATCGATCAGCACCACGATGCGGTCGGCGAGCGACAGCGCCTCCTCCTGATCATGCGTCACATAGATCGTGGAACTGCCGAGCATCGCGTGGATGCGGCGGATCTCCGCCCGCATCTCGAGCCGCAGCTTGGCATCCAAATTCGACAACGGCTCGTCCATCAGCACCAGCGGCGGTTCCACCACGATGGCGCGCGCGATCGCCACGCGCTGCTGCTGGCCGCCGGACAGTTGGCCGGGCAGTTTGTCGCCCTGGTTGCCGAGCCGCACCAGGGCCAGCGCCTCCTCGACCCGCCGCTCAATTTCGGCCTTTGGTCGATGCTGTGTCGTCAGTCCGAACCCGATGTTGCGCCGGACGGTCATGTGCGGGAACAGCGCATAGTTCTGGAACACCATGCCGAAGCCGCGATCCTCCGGCCCCATCTCGTCGAGCCGCTGATCGTCCAGCCAGATCGCCCCGCCGGTCACTTGAAGCAGCCCGGCGATGCAGTTCAGCGCGGTGGACTTGCCGCAGCCGGATGGCCCGAGCAGGGCGACGAACTCGCCCCGCTTCACCGTCAGCGTCACGTCGCGCAGTGCGCGCACCTGCCCGAAGTCACGGCTCATCCGATCGAGCCGCAGCTCGCGGAATTCGCGCGAGGCGATGGCCATGCGCCGCTACTTGCCGACCCGCGCGCCGACCTGCTGGTCCCAGCGCTGGAATGCAAACACGAGCTTGTCCGCGGGCAACGGCACCTCGGAGGGCACCTCGGTGATCAGCTTGTCGATGAAGTCGCGGCGCACGCTGTTCACGGCGTCCTGGCTGTCCTGCGGCGCCATCGACAGCGGCACGTCTTTAACCGCCGGACCGGGATAGAAATACCCCTTGTCCCAGGTCATCGCCTGCGCCGGCCTGGTCAGCATGTATTTCGTCATATCGAGCAGCACCGCCAGCTTGTCCGGCGACACGCCCTTGGGGATGGCCCAGTACCTGTGCATCGGTCACCCAGTGGAAGCCCTCCAGAGTGCCGATCTGCGCCTCCATCGGGACCACGCCCAGGATGCGCGGATTGAGATCCCAGCCTAGATGGGAGGCGATCATGTCGCGTGAGCCCTCGGCCAGTTCCTTCATCACCGCGCCGGTACCGGTCGGGTAGTACTCGATGTTCTTGCCCAGTTCGACAAGATAGGCCCAGGTCTTGTCCCAGCCCTTGTCCGGGTCCATCGGATCCTTGTCGCCCAGAATGTAAGGCAGCCCTTGCAGGAAGGTCCGCCCGGGCCCGGAGTTGGCGGGTCGGGCGTAGATGAACCGCTTTGGATGGGCCTTGGTCCAGTCCAGCAGTTCCTGCGCTGTCTTCGGCGCCTGCTTCACCGCGTCCGGCATGTATTCGATGATCGGACCGGCCGGACAGAACACCACGCACACCGCCTGATCCTGCGCCAGGGTCTGCATCTTCAGCGCACCGGGCAGATATATATCCGCCAGCTTGGGCAACTCGGACGCGTAGTCGGTCACCAGCGGCACCCACAGCTTCTGGTCTATCCCAGCGGCCAGGCCGTCGGTGCCTGTCAGCACCAGGTCGATATCGACCCGACCCGCATCCTGCTGCGCCTTGATCTTGCCCGGCAGTTCGGGTGCCGGCGCCTGGGAGAACGAGATCTTCGACACCAGCTTCGGATTGGCTTTCGCGTATTGTTCCATGGCGCGCTGGGTCAGCTGCAACTGTCCCGCCACGTCGATGACGTTCAGCATGACCGGAACCGGCGGCAATGCCGGCGCGGTGGCGGCGGACGCACCGCGCGTGCCGAACGTCGCCAGTGCCGCCACGCCACCCATCAGCGCCCGGCGGGTGGTTGTTGTGCTGTTCATTGTCATTTCCCTGGCAGTTTCAGTCGGCCAGCCCCTGTATGCCCCCAAGGGCGCACCGTGACCGAGACGAATCAAGCCTAGCAGCGATGCCATTTCCTGTCGTCATCCCCGCGGCGTCCGGCAGAGCCAGACTTGTAATCGACGCTTGTTACGGTATTTACATGTGCCCAGGTCGCTGCGGGGATATCCCGGCGATTAAGGAGAATCCATGTCCGGCCTTGCCCACGCCACGATCGAGCGGCTCCGTCTGGTCAGCACCGCGACCCTTACGACGCAGTTGTTCAAGCGCGGCCTGCGCAATGCCTTCATGCAGGGGGTACGTCCGCTCGCGCGGTATGAGGGCAATCTTGTCGGTCCGGCCTTCACCCTGCGCAACATCCCCGCGCGCGAGGACGTGGACACGGTGGCCGTGTTCGGCAATCCCGAACACCCGCAGCGGAAGGCGATCGAAATCACGCCGGTTGGCCACGTGCTGGTGATCGACTGCCGTGGTGATACGCGCGCCGCGTGCGCGGGCGAGATCCTGGTGACACGGCTGATGAAGCGGGGGGTCGCCGGACTGGTCGGCGACGGCGGCATCCGCGATGCGGGGCCGATCGGCGCGATGGCGCAATTTCCGGTGTTCTGCGCGGGTCCAAGTGCACCTCTGAACCTCGCCCAACATCACGCGGTGGAAAGCAACGTGCCGATCGGCTGCGGTGGCGTCGCGGTGTATCCCGGCGACATCGTCGTGGGCGATCGCGACGGCGTGGCTGTCATTCCGCGCACCATGGCGGACGAGATTGCGGAAGATTCGGCGGATCAGGAGCAACTCGAGGCGTTCCTGCTCGAGCGTGTGGCCGCTGGCGCTGCTCTGTCCGGTACCTATCCGCCGAACGAGGCGACGCGGACTGCCTACGCGACCTGGCGAAAGGCCCGACAGCGCGACTGAGGTCGCCGCACTCTCACGGGGGACAACGACAAGGAAAGTAGACAGCGCCCGGAACTTCCGGGATCGCTGCGGCGTGCCGTGGAGTCAACCTGTCGAGGAGTTGCAGTGAATGGACCTTGTCAACGTCGCTGGCCTGCAGGTTGCCAGGCCGCTGTATGATTTCGTCAACGCCGAAGCAATCCCCGGCACCGGCATCGCAGCCGGTGTCTTCTGGCAGGGCTTTGCCGCGCTGCTCGACGATCTGGCGCCGCGCAATAAAGCGCTGCTCGACAAGCGCGACGCGCTGCAGCGCCAGATCGATGAATGGCACCTCGGCAATCGCAGCAGTACGATGGATCTGGACGCTTATCTCGAGTTCCTGCGCGGCATCGGCTACCTGCTGCCCGAGCCTGCCGATTTCTCGATCGGCACCGGCAACGTCGATCCCGAGATCGCCACCATGGCCGGTCCGCAGCTTGTCGTGCCGGTGACCAACGCGCGCTATGCGGTGAACGCCGCAAACGCGCGCTGGGGCAGCCTGTATGATGCGCTGTACGGCACCGATGCCATCCCGGAAGACGGCGGCGCGACACGTGGGCCCGGCTACAACCGGATACGCGGCGCCCGCGTTGTTGCAAAAGCCCGTGAGGTTCTGGATAGGACGGTGCCGCTCGCGCTCGGCAGCCACCAGGAGGTCATCCGCTACCGGCTCGATTGCGGCAGGCTTGCAGCGACTCTCACGAACGATCTGCTGACCGGGCTGGCGCATCCAGAGCAATTTGTCGGCTATGAGGGTGATGCCGACAAACCGAGAGCACTACTGCTGAAGCATAATGGTCTGCACATCGAGATCGTGATCGACCGCGACCATCCCATCGGCACGGATGACGCGGCCGGCGTTGCCGATGTCGTGCTGGAGTCGGCGATCACCACAATCCAGGACTGCGAGGATTCGATCGCCGCGGTCGATGCCGATGACAAGGTCGCGGCATACCGCAACTGGCTCGGCCTGATGCAGGGGACGCTCGTCGAGACGTTCGAAAAGGATGGCAGACCGATCACGCGCCGGCTTGACGCGGACCGGGTCTATCAGGCGCCGGCAGGCGGCACGCTCACGTTGCCTGGGCGTAGCCTGATGCTGGTGCGCAATGTTGGCCTTCACATGTACACCGACGCGGTGCGCGATGCGTCGGGCAGCGAGACGCCCGAGGGTCTGCTGGATGCAGCGGTGACATCGCTGATCGCGATGCACGAACTCAGCGGCAAGGGTGCGTTGCGCAACAGCCGCGCCGGATCGGTTTACATCGTGAAGCCGAAGATGCACGGCGCCGAAGAAGTGGCATTCACCGACACGGTCTTCGCGCGCGTGGAGGACATGCTGGGTCTGGCGCGGAACACGCTGAAGATGGGCATCATGGACGAGGAGCGGCGGACCTCGGCCAATTTGAAGGCATCCATCCGTGCGGCGAAGGATCGTGTGGTGTTCATCAACACCGGCTTCCTCGATCGTACCGGCGATGAAATTCACACCTCGATCGAGGCGGGCCCGATGATCCGCAAGAATGAAATGCGCGACACCGCCTGGATCAAGGCGTACGAAAACCAGAACGTCGATATCGGGCTGGCCTGCGGGTTGCGCGGACGCGCGCAGATCGGCAAGGGCATGTGGGCGGCGCCCGATCGGATGGCAGAGATGCTAGTGCAGAAGATCGGCCATCCGAAGGCGGGGGCGAATACTGCCTGGGTCCCCTCCCCCACCGCAGCGACGCTGCACGCGCTGCATTATCACGAGGTGGATGTAGCACAGCGGCAGGAGGAGTTGGCGAAGCGTCCGCGCGCGCCGCTTGCCGATCTGCTGACGATCCCGACTGCCGATCGACCGAACTGGTCACCTGACGATGTTCAGCAGGAGCTGGACAACAATTGCCAGGGGATTCTGGGCTATGTCGTGCGATGGATCGACCAGGGTGTCGGCTGTTCGAAGGTCCCCGACATTCACGATGTCGGTCTGATGGAGGACCGCGCCACGCTGCGCATTTCCAGCCAGCACGTCGCGAATTGGCTCCATCACGGCATTGTCGGGAAGGCACAGGTGCTGGAGACTTTGAAGCGGATGGCCGCCGTGGTTGACCGGCAGAACAAGGATGATCCCAAATACCGCCCGATGGCGCCCGGTTTTGATGGGCCGGCGTTCCAGGCGGCATGCGATCTCGTGTTCGAGGGCCGCGCGCAGCCGAACGGCTACACCGAATTCATCCTGCACGCGCGACGGCGGGACGCGAAGGCGATGCAGAAAATGAACTAAGAAGAAGGCAAATTCAACACGGATTACACGGATTAAAAGAGGATTACACAGAAAGCATTGAATAGTGCTGCGCGCTTGACTAATTGATCTTGCTTTCCGTGTAATCTGTGCCCGTAATCCGTGTAATCAGTGTTGACTTGGCTTGCTGGCTTCGAGACGGCCGGCGAACGTAACGAACCAATTCTAGCTGCGCATCATTCCGCCGCCATCACCGCCTTGCAGGCAGCCGGCAACGCCGGTGGATGATACGGTGCCGCCGGCTTGGCGGGCGCGCTCAGCTGATCGAACCACCATTGCAGCGTCGCGTCGCAGCCATCGCCTGGCGGCGGTGGCGCGGCCTGAATGCAGTCATGCTGTTCTACCGGACAGCGGAAACGGATATGCATGTGCGCCGAGTGGTCGTACCAGGGCCGCATCAGCCGTAGCCAGGACCGATCACCCCGTACGGTGTCGCAGAGCTGCTGCTTGATCGCCGGATTGATCAGAATTCGGTCCACCTCCGGCAGATCGGCGGCAAGATGCAGAAGCGTGATCACATCGGGCGTCCAATGCGCTGGATCGACGCCGCGCTGGTCGACACGCACCATGCTGGGCAGTTCCACGGTCTCGCGCCCAGCCGCATCCAGCAGTGGCTTCGGCCGGACATCGAGCCCGACATCAACGTCGATCCCAAGCTGATGGCTCACATGTCCGCCCGGCAGCGGTCCGCCGCGCGGACGGGAGATATCCTCGACGTAGAGGTCCCCGAACCCCGCTGCGTGCGCCTGCTCGCCCAGCCGTTCGATCTGCGCAATGGTCGAGGGCGCGCCCCAGAACGAACTGCGCGCGAGATGGATGGTCTGGAACCCCGAACCATCCGCCGGCAACCGCACCGCGCCCGCAATGCATCCGGCCGCCTGGCCGCCGATGATATGCAGCGGGCCAGGCGCCGGCGTCTCCGGCGCGGCCGCCAGTGCCAGCAAGGCTGGGAGCGCCAGCATCAGCCGTCCGGCGGAGAACCGCCGGCGGATGGTCTCGGCGACGGACCGGACGTTCGCAGATCGCGATGACATTGCCCGGCCGACTGTAGTTCCCTTGACGGGCCGCCGCCACAGGGGGCGACCTTGCGCACGCACCGACCGTGGCGCTACCGCCAGGTCTTCAGCCGCGCCGCTGCCTCGCGCATGTCTTCCTCCGGTCCACAATAGCTGAAGCGCAGGAACCGGCTGCCGCGCGCGCGGTCGAAATCCACGCCCGGCGTCGCCGCCACGCCGGCCTCGGCCAGCATGCGCGCACAGAACGCGGTGCTGTCGTTCGATCGGTCGGCGATGTCCGCGAACAGGTAGAACGCGCCCTCCGCCGGAGACAGCCGTGAAAAGCCGGCCTGCGGCAACGTGTGCAGCAGGTGATCGCGCGAGCGACGATAGCGCGCAACATTTGCGGCCAGTTCATCGTGGCAGTCGAACGCCGCCTCGGCGGCCACCTGCGCAATGTGCGGCGCGCTGATGAACAGGTTCTGCGCCAGGCATTCGACCGGCCGCACCAGGTCCTCGGGCAGGATCAGCCAGCCGATCCGCCAGCCGGTCATCGAGAAATACTTGGAGAAGCTGTTCACCACCACCGTATGCGTGCTGAGGCCGGCGGCAGTCGTGATCAGACTGTCGTAGTTCAGTCCGTGATAGATCTCGTCGCTGATCAGCCGCACGCCTGCGCCGTCGCACCACGCAGCGATTGCCGCCAGTTCGTCGCGGTGCAGCATCGTGCCGGCTGGATTGCTCGGACTTGCCACGATCAGTCCGTCCGGCGGCGGATCCATCTTCTCCAGCATCGCGACGCTTGGCTGGAACCGCGTCTCCGGCCCTGCCTCCAGAATAACCGGGCGCATCCCGAGCGCGGTCAGGATGTTGACGTAAGGCGGATAGAACGGCGATGTCAGCGCCACCCGATCGCCTGGATCGAACGCGGCGAGGAAGGCCAGCGGGAAAGCGCCGGACGCACCCACCGTCACCGCCACCCGCTCCAGCGGCACCTCCAGCCCGTACCAGTCGCGGTAATGCGCCACGATCCGTTCGCGCAGCGAGCGTCGGCCGAACGCCTCGGTGTAGCCGAGCGCGTCGCCCAACCGCAGCGCCGACACGGCGGCTGCGACGGCGCCTGCCGGCGCGCCGGTCCCCGGCTGCCCGACCTCCATGCGGATGACCGGCGGGGCGCCGGCGGGAAGCCCCGCCTGACGCGCGTTGGCGGCGGCGATCACGTCCATCACGATGAACGGCGGCGCCGTCGCGCCGCGCCCGACCTTCAGCATCGCACGTCCCTCAGTTGTAGAACTTGATGCCGGCGGCCTTGATCCCGATCTTGGTCTCGGCGCCGGTGACCGTCGCGACGCATGGCGCCGCCTTCGCGGTGCATTGCTTGACCAGCCGGTCCTTGTCCGCGTCCGGCAGGGCGGAGGCGTCGATGTGGTAGCGGATGCTCGGGGGGATGCCGACGCCCAGTTCGCAGCTGGTGATCGAGCGGCAGATGATCCGCCCGGGCCCGGCGCTGGTCGGCGCGGGCTGGCCCTGGGCCCAGCCGACACTCGCCCACAGGGCCGCGACCCAGACCAACGCGCCGCAACGTCGCGCAACCCGAAACCCGTTCATTGGCGTCTTCCTTGTCCGGTAAGGGTGTGATCAGGTTCCGCCAACTGCGAGACCGGCATCGCGGGGATCGCTGGCCCAGGCGCAGCTTCCGTTCTCGCCCGGCAGGTAGCGGCTGCATTCGATCACATTGACCCGGCCGGGTTCCGGCACGGGCACCGCCATCGGCTTGTTGGTGTGCAGTGCGTTCAGAATTCCGGCGGCTGCCGCGACCGCCGCTCCCTCCTGGCCCGAGCCGGCAGCCAAGGCATGGAACGCGTGGGTATTGTCGTTCCAGGCGATCGCCGCGGCATACAACGGCGGCGGAACCACGGCGGGTGAGGCGGCAAGCAGGAAGCCCAGACCGGGCAGGATGCGCCCGGTGCCGAACAGATTGTCCATGCTGAGCGTGCAGGCCACCGCATTGCCGTCCTTGTCCAGCGTGGCGAAGCCGGTGGAGGCCGGCAGCGACGGCAGCGGCGCTTCCTGCAGATCCGACGCGCCCAGAAGTCCCTGCGCGTCGACGCCACCGGCCCGCCAGCGCGCCGAAACCGCAAGGGCTCGCGCCGCCGCCGCACCGTAGGCCGAGGCATTGCGCTGCAGGGTCATGAACCCGGCGGCGGCGGCCAGGCCGCCATCGGCTGGCGGCGGCAGGAACGCAACCTTGTCGTTTCGGTCCGCCAGCACGATCGCCGGCACCATCCGCGGCAGCGCGCCGCGCAGGTCTGCCAGGGCGATCGGGCCGCCGGCGAGCGGGGATGCCTGCTCGATGCGGCGCGCGAGCGCGCCGTTGTAGAAGTCACCCACGCCGGCGACACGGAGCTGCGACAGAGTCGCGCCGAGATCCGACTGCACCAGTTGCTGCCCCTCGACGAGCGGGCTGCCGTCCTTGGAAAACACCGCCCGCGTGTTCGGATCTGCGAACAGAGGACCAGAGACCAGCGTGAGATCGCGCACCAGGGCGCGCGACGCCGGCGTGCCGAAGCGTGCGAGCTGCTCGGCGGGGACGATCAGGCTCTCGAACGGCCGGCGACCGTAGCGGGCGTGCAGCAGATAGAGCCCGCGCGGCAGCATCGGCACGGCAGCGGGCCGGTCGGCGCCCGCGGCGAACCCGCTGGGCGCGACCGGCGTGAAGATCACCGCCTCGGGCACCCCGCCATTCACCGATTTCTTGTCGGCCGCATAGGCGACGCACGCGCCACCGCCGCCCAGCCCGGCGCGCGACGGCAGCGTCACGGCGAGGGCGAAACCGAGCGCGACCGCCGCGTCCGCCGCTGAACCGCCCGCGGACAAGACCTCGCGCGCCACCAGCGTCGCCCGCGGTTCGTCGGACACCGCCCCGCCGAGGAAGCCCTGGACATAGCCGGGCTGGCCCTCGGGCGGGCCGCTCGAGCCAAGCATCTTGTCGGTCACGTTCGAGACCGTGTCGCAGGCTGAACAGGTCAGCGTGAGCGCCAGCAGAACGCCAGGGCGCAGCCACGCTGATCTGCCCGCCATGCTGCTCCGCACGATCGCCAATCCCTTGCCTGGCGGACGGCCCCGAACTCGCGGCCGGTCCGCACCCTTCCGATGAGGGACGGTGCCATAGACGCCTTACGCCGTACCGGCAACCGCCGCCGCTCGACATCGGTGTCGCGCCGGCGCTAGAGAGTCACATGACCCGCATTCTCCGAATCGCGTCGCTCTGCGTCGCCGCCTGCCTGCTCGCCGTGCCGGTCTGGGCGGCCGAATTCACGCCGACGCAGCGCGCGGAAATCGTCCAGATCCTGCGCGATGCGCTCAAGAACGACCCCTCGATCCTGCGCGATGCGGTCACTTCCATGCAGGCCGAGGACGGCGATCGGCAGCAGGCGTCTTCTCGGGCTGCGATCGCCGCCGCGAAGGACACGCTGGTGGATGCCGGCGATCCGACTGGGGGCAACCCAAAGGGCGACGTCACGATCGTCGAGTTCTTCGACACACGCTGCCCGTATTGCCGGAAACTGGAGCCGGCAATGGCCGATCTGCTGGCGCGAGATCACGGCGTTCGGCTGGTTTACAAGGATCTGCCGATCCTGGGAGCCGCGAGCGTGCTGGGCTCGAAGGCCCTGCTCGCCGCGGAACGGCAGAACGGCTACGAGAAATTGCGCACCGCGATCATGGACGGACCGCCGCAGACCACCAAGCCGATGATCCAGGACGCTGCGGTCCGGCTCGGGTTGGACTGGAAGCGGCTGGAGCACGATATGGACAACCCGGCGATCCAGGCGCGGATCGACGCCAACCTGAAGCAGGCGCGCTCGCTCGGGATAGCGGGGACGCCGGCGCTGGTGATCGGCGGCGAGCTTGTCCCCGGCGTGGTCGATCTGCCGGAATTGCAGAAGATGGTGGCGACCACGAGAGCCGCGAAGTAGCGGCTTTCTCGAAGACACTTGCATCATGCTAGTGACGGGCTTATGTTTGCGCCATGCAACGCAAAAGCTTCGGCGCCATGCCGTGCCCGATCGCCCGCAGCCTGGAACGGGTCGGCGAATGGTGGAGCATCCTGATCCTTCGCGACGCGTTCGCCGGGATGACCCGGTTCGACGAATTCCAGAAGAGCCTCGGCATCGCACCCAACATGCTGACCCGCCGGCTGACCGCCCTGGTCGAGGCGGGGCTGCTGGAACGGCGTCGTTACAACGACCATCCGCCGCGTGACGAGTACCTGCTGACCAATCGGGGCCGGGACTTCCGGCCGGTCCTGCTGGCGATGATGGCATGGGGCAACCGCCACTTCGCACCCGAGGGCGCGACCGTGCTGATCGTCGATGCGGCCACGGGCACTGCCGCCGATCCTGTTCTGGTGGACCGCGCGACCGGCCGACCGGTGGACAGTCCCGACTATGTGCTGGCGCCGGGCCCCGCCGCGAGCGAGGCATTGCGGCGGCGGCTCGGCAGCGGCGCGGCGGACAACGCTCCCGGTGGAAAGCATTCGCCATGAGCGTCGCGATCGCCGCGCGGCCGCAGTTCGCCGCCGAGCACAGCCCGCGCACGCGGTTGCTGTTGCACGGACCCATCGTCCCGACCCTGCTGCGTCTCGCGTGGCCGAATGTCCTGGTGATGGTGGCGCAGGCCTCCACCGGACTGATCGAGACCTGGTTTGTCTCGCGCCTCGGCACCGGCGCGCTCGCAGGCATGGCGCTGGTGTTTCCGGGCTTCATGATGATGCAGATGCTGTCGGGCGGCGCGATGGGCGGCGGCATCGCCTCGGCTATCGCGCGCGCGCTCGGCGGCCGGCGGCGTGGCGATGCGGATGCGCTGGTGCTGCACGCCATTATTATCAACGTGGCGCTGGGCGTGATCTTCTCCGCGCTGGTACTGATGTTCGGCCGGCCGTTGTACCGGGCGCTGGGCGGCGAAGGCGCCTCGCTGGAGGCGGCATTGCGCTACTCCAACGTGGTGTTCGCCGGCACCGCACTGGTTTGGCTGATGAATGCGCTGGCGAGCGTGATTCGCGGCACCGGCAACATGTTCTTCCCCGCATCGGCAATCTGCATCGGCGTCGTGCTGCTGGTGCCGCTGTCGCCCTGCCTGATCTTCGGCCTCGGCCCGTTTCCGGCCCTGGGCATCGCCGGCGGCGGTGTCGCTGTGGTGGCCACCACCGCGCTGACCGCGGCGGTGCTGGGCTGGTACATCCTGTCCGGTCGCAGCCAGGTCCGCCTGCGGCTCACCTCGCTGCGCCGGGTGTTGTTCTTCGACATCCTGCGGGTCGGCGCTGTCGGTTCGGTCAGCACCTTGCAGACCACGCTGACCGTGGCGTTGACGACTGCCCTGGTGGGCGCGGCCGCTGGTCCCGATGCGATCGCCGGCTATGGCACCGGCAGCCGCCTGGAATATCTGCTGATCCCGTTGGTGTTCGGTCTCGGCGCGCCGCTGGTGGCCCTGGTCGGCACCAATATCGGCGCCGGCCAGCGGGCGCGCGCGCTGCGCATCGCACTGACCGGAGGAGCGCTGGCGTTCGCACTAACCGAGGCGGTGGGCCTGGCGGCCGCGATCTGGCCGCATGCCTGGCTGGGGCTGTTCGGACACGATCCGCGCATGCTGGAGACCGGCGCGGCGTATCTGCGATCCGTCGGGCCAGCTTACGGGTTCTTCGGTCTTGGCCTGTCGCTGTATTTCGCCTCGCAAGGCGCGGGCCGGCTGTTCTGGCCACTGTTTGCGGGACTGTTGCGGCTGGTGATAGCGATCGGCGGCGGCTGGCTCGCGTTGCGCTGGACCGGTTCGCTCGGGTGGGTGTTCGGCGCGCTCAGCGTGGCGCTGGTGGTTTACGGGCTGACACTCTCGACGGCGATCGCGTCCGGCGCATGGTTCAGACGGTTTGGGCGACGCGGCTGATCAAGGCAGGGCCGGGTATCTCGGCCATCGCACTTCGGTGCCGCGCCGGACGAGGTGGCCGGGTCAAGCCCGGCCATAACGTGCTTTGCGACCCGGCCACCTGAGCCGTCCTGGCCGGGCTTGACCCGGCCATCTCTCGCGGCACCGTGCTGGACGGGTTGGCGGATAAACCGGGTTGGCTGGGCCGCTACCGCTCCGCCTCGTCCGAATCGGGTTCCACCTCGATGTCCGGCCCGATCGTGTCGGCATCGTCCTCGAGGTCGGCGGCATCCTCCAGAACGTCCTCCTCGGCTTCCTCCTCGACGCCCTCCACCTCGATGTCGGCCTCCTCCAGGCCGGGTGCGGGGACCGGCTTCTTCGGACGCTTCTCCTCGGCCACGTTGCCGCCAGTCCGGCGCGGACGCGGCTGCTCGATCGGCTGCTCGGTGGCGCATTTCGGGCAGACGGCGGGGATCTTGGTCAGATCGTAGAAGCGGGCGCCGCAGGCGACGCAGACGCGCTTGGTGCCGAGTTCAGGCTTCGCCATCCGGTGGCCTCGTGTGCGTTGCCGGCTCCGGTGGGAGCCGCCCGTGAAAGAGCCGGCGCCCATGCCACCGCCGCCTGCCGCTGTCAATTGCGGCGTGCGGCATCCATAAAGGGTGGTGCCGAGCTTTTCACGTGACACCGGCACAGGCAACCGGTGCGCCACGCTGCGCCAGACGCGGTGAGGGCTGGCGCACCGAGGGATCGCTCCCTGGTGCGTCCCGATTCCGGGGCAGCGGGATCCAATTCGCTCGGTCTTGCGCTACATGCAGCGAAAGGAAGACGGTAATGGGTGTCATGGGCTGTGTCCCGCGGCTGCGGATCCACATCGCTCCGAAAGCGGCTTGGAAAGACCGTCACAAATCCAGATCGACAAGCCGCAGACGCCACGCCGCAAGCGGCTTGGAGTAGCGATTGGCGGCACCAGCGACGCAACCATGGTTGCTGTCAACCGAGCAATGACAGTATTCCTTGGATTGGCATGAGCGGGAGCACAACATTCCTTGGATTGGCATGAGCGGGAGCACAACGACCAAAGATCCGCAAAGGCGTGCAATCAAAGGGCAGTGCGGCCGTGACGTTGCACCCCCGCTGCGGCAACCGGCCCATCCGCGGCGCCGCCCACTCCCCGCCGCTGCTTCTGTCCAATACTCCGCCCGCATGCTAAGCGGCGCGAACGAGGAAGGACCGCGCATGGACGCCGTACTCGCCAGCCGACTGATCTCCCGCCGCCCCGCCGCCCCGCTGTCCGGGCGCATCACGGTGCCCGGCGACAAGTCGATCAGTCACCGCGCCCTGATGTTCGGCGCGCTCGCGGTGGGCGAGACCCGCATCACCGGCCTGCTCGAGGGCGAGGACGTGCTGCGCACCGCCGCCGCCATGCGGGCATTGGGCGCCGAAGTGACGCATGACCCCGATGGAACCTGGCGTGTCGCCGGCCGCGGCATCGGCGGACTGCTGGAACCGGCCGACGTGCTGGACATGGGCAACTCCGGCACCGCCGCGCGCCTGCTGTGCGGCATCCTGGCCAGCCATCCACTGTTCGCGGTGATGACCGGTGACGCCAGCCTGCGCCGTCGGCCGATGCGCCGGGTGATCGATCCCCTCTCGGCTTGTGGCGCCCGCTTTTCGTCGCGCGAGGGCGGCCGCCTGCCGCTCGCCGTGCGGGGTCCGACCGAGGCGCTGCCGCTCGACTACCGCGTGCCGGTTCCGTCCGCGCAGGTGAAGTCGGCGGTGCTCCTGTGCGGGCTGAACGCGCCCGGCATCACGCGGGTGGAGGAACCCGAGGCCACGCGCGACCACAGCGAGAACATGCTGCGCCACTTCGGCGCCACCGTGCAGGTTGAGGCGGACGGACGCGGGCGCATTATCACGTTGCAGGGCCAGCCGGAACTCCGGGCAGCCGATGTCGCGGTGCCCGGCGATTCCTCGTCCGCGTCTTTCTTGGTCGCCGCGGCGCTTTTGGTCCCCGGCTCGCGCCTGACCATCCTGGGCGTCGGGCTGAATGAACTGCGCTGCGGTCTATTCGCCACGCTGGCCGAAATGGGCGCCGATATGACGACCGAGAACCGCCGGGTGCAGGGCGGCGAGCCGGTGGGTGACCTGACCGTTACCTATGGTCCCCTGCGTGGCGTCGATGTGCCGTGGGAGCATGCACCCAGTATGATCGATGAATACCCGATCCTGGCGGTGATCGCCGCCACCGCATCCGGCACCACGCGGATGCGCGGACTGAAGGAGCTTCGGGTCAAAGAGAGCGACCGGCTGTCGGCCACATCGGCCATGCTGTCGGTGAACGGCGCAAGGGTGGAGACCGACGGCGACGACCTGATCGTGCACGGCAGTGACCGTCCCCCTGCGGGCGGCGGCGTGGTCGAAACCCACATGGACCACCGGATCGCTATGAGCGCCCTTGTGCTCGGGCTGGCGACCGATCAGCCGGTCGTCGTGGACGATGCCGGCTTCATCGACACCAGCTTTCCGGGATTCGTCGAACTGATGAACGACGCTGGCGGGGAACTGGCAACGGCGTGAGCGACGGCCCGGTCATCTGCCCCGTCATCGCCCCCGTCATTGCCATCGACGGCCCGGCCGCGGCGGGGAAAGGCACCCTGGCCCGGCGGCTCGCAGCGATACTTGGCCTGCCTTACCTGGACACCGGCCTGCTGTACCGGGCAGTCGGCCGCCGGGTGCTGGACGCCGGCGCCGATCCTGCCGACCCGGACGCCGCCGAGACCGCGGCACGCGCACTGCGGCCGGCCGACCTGGAACGCAGCGATCTGCGCGGCCCGGTCGCCGATGCCGCCGCCGCCTCGGTCGCCGCCATCCCCGCCGTCCGCGCGGCGCTGCTGGACTTCCAGCGCGGCTTCGGCGCAGCACGCGGCGCCGTGCTGGACGGGCGGGACATCGGCACGGTGATCTTCCCGGATGCGCCGGTTAAGCTGTTCGTCACCGCCAGCCTGCCTGAACGCGCGCATCGTCGCTGGCTGGAACTCCGGGCCAGGGGCATCGCGGCCGATGAAGCAACCGTGGCGGCCGAGACGCTGGCCCGCGACACACGCGATGCACCGAACATGCGGCGGGCCCCGGACGCATTCGTGCTGGACACCACCAAGCTCGATGCCGAGGCCGCGTTCACCCTCGCACTCGCGCAGGTTCGCATGCGAATGCCGCGATTCCCTTGACTCAGCCGCCTTCCGGCGTATTTCTGCCACCACGCATCCTTCGCGTGCTATCCGCAACCCGGCCCGCGCTTCCGCGGGCAAGACGTGTTTCTGCAAGGGAACGCGCACACCGACGGCATCGTCCGGGCAGCGCCCGGAACCTCCGTAACGGAACACAAACGCCACATGGCCTCAACCGCGACTATCGCCCGCGTCATCCCTCCTGTCCCGATGCAGGATCATTTCCGAGGCGATGATTTCGCCTCCCTCCTCGATGAAACCCTTGGCCGCGATACCGGCTTCGACGGCTCCGTCGTTTCCGGTCGCATCGTCCGCCTGACGGATGAATTCGCGGTCGTCGATGTCGGCCTGAAATCCGAAGGTCGCGTCGCGCTCAAGGAATTCGGCCCGCCTGGATCCAAGCCCGAGATCAAGCCCGGCGACATGGTCGAGCTGTATGTCGAGCGTTACGAGGACAAGGACGGCACCATCATCCTCTCGCGCGAGAAGGCTCGCCGCGAGGAGGCCTGGACCAATCTGGAAAAGGCGTTCGAGACCCAGCAGCGCGTCAACGGCACGATCTACGGCCGGGTGAAGGGTGGCTTCACCGTCGATCTCGGGGGCGCCGTGGCGTTCCTGCCAGGCAGTCAGGTGGATATCCGCCCGGTGCGCGACGTGGGTCCGCTGATGGGTTCGCCCCAGCCGTTCCAGATCCTCAAGATGGACCGCGCCCGCGGCAACATCGTGGTGTCCCGCCGCGCCGTGCTGGAGGAAACCCGCGCGGAGCAGCGCAGCGAACTGATCCAGGGTCTCAAGGAAGGCATGATTCTTGATGGCGTGGTGAAGAACATCACCGACTACGGCGCGTTCGTCGATCTCGGCGGCGTCGATGGCCTGCTGCACGTCACCGACATCGCCTGGCGGCGCATCAATCATCCGTCCGAAGCCCTGCAGATCGGCCAGCAGGTCAAGGTGCAGGTGATCCGCTTCAATCCGGAGACCCAGCGCATCAGCCTCGGCATGAAGCAGCTGGAGGCCGATCCGTGGGAGGGTGTGGCCGCCAAGTACCCGCCGGGAGCCAAATACACCGGCCGCGTCACCAACATCACTGACTACGGCGCCTTCGTCGAACTGGAACCGGGCGTGGAAGGCCTGGTCCACGTCTCGGAGATGTCTTGGACCAAAAAGAACGTCCATCCCGGCAAGATCGTAGCCACCAGCCAGGAGGTGGAGGTGATGGTGCTGGACGTGGACAGCTCCAAACGCCGGATCTCGCTCGGCCTGAAGCAGGTTCAGCGCAACCCGTGGGAGCAGTTCGTCGACGACCATCCGATCGGTACGGAAGTCGAGGGCGAAATTCGCAACATCACGGAATTCGGCCTGTTCGTCGGGTTGTCGGCGGATATCGACGGCATGATCCACATGTCCGACCTGTCGTGGGACCAGCCCGGCGAACTGGCCATGGCCAACTACGAGAAGGGCCAGATGGTCAAGGCCAAGGTCCTGGATGTTGACGTCGAGAAGGAACGGATCAGCCTGGGCATCAAGCAGCTCAAGGACGATCCAGCCGCCTCGGTGCTGGATACGGTCCACAAGGGGGAGGTTGTCACCTGCGTGGTCACCGCGATCCAGTCGAACGGCATCGAGGTGAAGGTGGGCGACGTCCTGACTGGCTTCATCCGTCGCGCCGAACTCGCACGCGACAAGGCGGACCAGCGGCCGGACCGCTTCGCCGTGGGCGAAAAGGTGGACGCCAAGATCGTCACGGTCGATCGTGCCTCGCGCAAGCTAAGCCTCACCATCAAGGGCAAGGAGGTCGAGGAGGAGAAGCAGGCGATGGCCGAATTCGGCTCGTCCGATTCGGGCGCCTCGCTGGGCGACATCCTCGGCGCCGCGATCCGCCGTCGCAACCAACAGGCCCAGACCGAGAACTGAGGTTCGAATGGCCAGGGACCAGTGATCGGTGATCAGGCGTTGCCGCAAAGACGGCACACGACTGATCGCTGGCCACTGATCGCTGATCACTGACACGATGTCGTTGGAAACCGATCTCCTGCTGGATCGGCGGCGACTTAAGCGTCGCCTGCTGTTCTGGCGGAGCTTCGCCGTGCTTGCCGTAGTGGCCGCGGTGCTGGTGGCGATGCGCGGCGAGGGCGTCCCATTCGGCAGGGCGCACATCGCAAGGCTCACGGTCAGCGGAATCATCACCGACGATCGCAAGCTGGTCGAGGCGGTGTCCAAGCTTGCGGACAACGACAGCGTCAAGGCGCTGATCGTGACGATCGACAGCCCCGGCGGCAGTGTGGCAGGGGGCGAAGCGCTGCACGATGCCATCGCCCGCGTGGCGCAGAAGAAGCCGGTGGTTGCGGTCATGGGCGGCACTGCCGCATCGGCCGGCTATATGGTGGCGGTGCCCGCGGCGCGCATCTTCGCGCGGGAAGGCACACTCACCGGGTCGATCGGGGTACTGCTCGAGACAGGCGAGGTTTCCGGTCTGCTGAAGACCCTCGGCATCGACGCCGAGGCGATCACGTCCGGACCGCTGAAGGACCAGCCGAGCCTGATCCGGCCATTGACGCCGGAAGGTCGGGACGTTCTGCACGGGCTGGTGATGGACATGTACGACCAGTTCGTCGGCATGGTGGCGTCCGGCCGGCATATGGATGCCGCGAAGGTGCGCGAACTGGCTGACGGTCGCGCCTATACCGGGCGGCAGGCTTTGCGCAATGGCCTGATCGATGCGATCGGCGGTGAGACTGACGCCAGGACCTGGCTCGCGCAGACCAAGGGTGTGTCAGCCGATCTGCCGGTCGATGACGTGCCCACTACCGGCTTGGCCAGCCGGGCACTTTCCTCGAGCCTCGGCTGGATGCTCAATTCCATTTGGAAAAGCCTGTTTTCCCAAGGAGTTATCCTTGACGGCGCATGGGCCATCTGGCAACGTTCTGGCGGCTGAATTGTCTGGCGGAATTCCGGAGGGCGAACATCCGGACGGAAACATCCGGGTACCGGCGCATGACAAAATCGGAACTGATTGTCGAACTTGCCGCCAACAATCCACACCTGAGGGGTGCGGATGTGGAACTGATCGTCGCAACCGTCTTCGATGAGATCACCGATGCATTGTCGCGGGGCGAACGGGTCGAACTGCGCGGCTTCGGCGCGTTTACCGTGAAGCGGCGCAATGCCCGAACCGGTCGCAATCCGCGCACCGGCGAGGCAGTTCCGGTGGACGAGAAGGCGGTACCCTTCTTCAAGGCCGGCAAGGAGTTGCGCGAGCGGGTGAACCGCGGCAGGCCGGCACGCGGCCCCGCGGAGCGCATGACAGCGTGACATTCGGCTGTGGTCGATGCGCCTGCTGATCGCACTGCCCTTGTTGCTGCTGCTGGTGTTGTTCGCCCTGTCGAACAGGCAGCCGGTCGCGCTCAGGTTTTGGCCGACCGACTATGCCCTGGTTGCGCCGCTCTCGCTGTCAATAATCGGCGCCATGGCGGTCGCCTTCCTGGTCGGCGGCCTGCTGGTCTGGATATCAGAATTGGCGCAACGCCGGCGGGCACGGCGGGCGGAACAGACCGCGCGGTTGCTGGAGGCTCAGGTGCAGGAATTGAAAGCGCGGCTCTCGCGGCCGCTGATGCCTCCCCCGCCGGGCTGACGGTGGTAGAATCTCCCGCGATGCCAGAGCACGTAAGGATCAAGATCTGCGGCATAAACGCCGCGGTCGCGTTTGACGCCGCGATCGACGCCGGCGCCGACTGGATCGGTTTCAATTTCTTCCCTCCCTCGCCACGCTATATCACCGGGACACAGGCTGCCGTTCTCTCGGCGCGTTCGCCTGGTGGATCGCTGCGCGTGGGGCTGTTCGTCGATCCGACGCCTGAGGATATCGCCGCGACGCTTGATGTGGTGCGGCTGGATATTCTGCAGCTTTATGGTGCGCCGAACCTGCCCGGGTTGTATGCACGGTTCGGCCTGCCGATCTGGCACGCGGTGGGTATTGCAACTGCCAATGACCTGCCCAGCACACCCGGCGGAGCCGACATGCTGGTGATCGAGGCCAGGCCGCCGCCCGACGCGACCCGGCCAGGCGGCAACGCCGCGCGCTTCGACTGGTCGTTGCTGGGTGGCTGGACCGCTCCCGCGCCATGGATTCTGGCCGGCGGCCTGACGGTGGCCAACGTGGCCGATGCGATCCGGACCACGGGCGCCAAGGCGGTGGATGTGTCCTCGGGCGTCGAAAGGACTCGCGGTGAAAAGGATCCCGCTCTTATCCGCGCCTTCATCGCCAACGCGCGGTCGGCGTCGCTGGTGCGTAGGACGGCCTAAAACGCTTGATCTGACGGGTCAGGTTTTCGCGGTCTTTGACGGAACCGTCGCGTTGGTTTTTGCCGCCTCCAGTTGCCGGTGGAGGCTCTCGACCTCCGCGCGCAGCTGTGCGACCTCCGGGCTGTCCCCGGGCTGTCCCCGGGGATCATGGGACGGGTTGCCGTCACCGGCCTCGCCAACGCGATAGAACGGGGTGAACATGCTGAATGCCCGTTCCATGATCGCCATGTTCTGCCGTCCGACCTCTTCGATGTTGCCGAACGGGAACAGGTTCCCCATGGTCTTCTGCATGGCCGCGCGCATCTGCTCCTGTTGTTGCGTCAGCGCTGACATCGCCTGCTCCAAGAAGCGCGGCACCAGGCTCTGCATCTGATCGCCGTAGAATCCGATGAGCTGACGCAGGAACGCGGTGGGCAGCAGGGCGCGGCCCTTGCCCTCCTCCTCGACAATGATCTGAGTGAGGACGCCACGGGTGATGTCTTCGCCGCTCTTGGCATCATAGACGACGAAGTCTCGCCCCAGGCGAACCATGTCCGCCAGATTATCCAGCGTGATGTAGCAGGAGCTTTCGGTATTGTAGAGCCGCCGATTGGCGTATTTTTTCACCACCACAGGTGGCTTTTCCCCTGCGTGTGGCGCCGCGTCGCTGTGAATGGTATCAGCCATGCATGCCTCGGTGGTGGATTCGCACTAACATGCGGCCGATGCCGCACCTGCGAAAGCCCTTTCGAGAAACTTCGTCGTCCTGAGACCAATGTGACACTGGGCACGTGTCCGTCATATCGCTGGAACCGCACCGCCCGCGACGCCCAGCACCTCGCCGGCCACGAACCGTTCCAGCCCGGCAGCCGTCTCGATGACCAGTGCGCCGTCATGCCCGAGATCGGCAAATCGCCCTTCGATCGAGCGGTTGCCGACGGTCAGACGGAGCGAAGAGCCTCCGGGATGCGCGCGTTTCAGCCAGGCAGCCCGCACAGGGGCGAAGCCCTGATCCTGCCAATCCGCGGATCGGCGATGAAAGGCCTCAAGCAGCACCTGAAGGACAGCATCGGGTTCCGATGGGCCTTCGCCACTGGCAGCCAGTGTGGTGACCGGATACGGCGCATCCGGAGCAGCATAGAGAACGTTCAACCCGATGCCGACGATGGCTGCCGCCTCCGTGCATTCGATGAGGATGCCAGCGATCTTGGCGCCTCGGACGAGCACGTCGTTGGGCCATTTCAGCGCGGCTCTGATGTTGCCCGGCAGAAATGTATCCGCCGCGTCGGCGACGGCGAGGGCGGCGACGAAGCTGAGTTGCGGAATTCTCGCCGGTGGCACGTCGATCCGCAGCAGGATCGACGCATGGAGATTTCCGGCGGGACTGTGCCAGCGCCGAGCCTGCCGACCCCGACCCGCGGTCTGCTCGCGAGCAACGACCACCGTGCCGTGCGACGCTCCGGTGCGGGCCAGGCGCATCGCTTCGTCATTGGTCGAACCGATACTGTCGTAATGCCGGATGTCGAATGCCATCACGGGAGTGTGTCGAGCAGGCGTTCGGCTCGGGCGCGCTTGCCGGGGTTGCCGTCACGCGCCGCGATGCGCTGGAGGACCGAGCGCGCCCGCGGGTCGCCTGCCTCGCCGCGTTCGAAGCCCAGCGCATCGCGTTTGTCGAACCAAACCGGATCGAAGGGCTGCAATATCAGAGGCAGATGCCGCCAGTAGTATTGCAGCGCACTGGAGCGCCAGTCCGCATAGACCGCTTCCCACGACAAAGGCTGTCCGTCTGGGCTGGCGTTGTCGATGTTGAACGGTTCGCTGACAAGCTGAAAGCGCACGTCCATCGACATTCGCAGACGATTGCTACGGTTCGGCACTCCTTTGTGCACGGTCATGCTGTGGAACACCAGCACATCGCCGACCGCGAAGTCGCCGGAGACCCAGCGACCTTCGAGCGATTCCTTGATTTCGATGCCGCCCGCGCCGCCGGCGATGTCGAAGTCATACACGCCGGCGGTGTGCGATCCGACCGCCACCTGCAATGGCCCGACCTCCATCGGGCAGTCGATCAGCGGCAGCCAGGCTGTATATACCTCCGTGGTGCCCTGGACATTGGGAAAGTCCTGATGCGCCTTGGTCGTGTATGCTTCGCGCGCGGGGAAGATGTTACGCATGAGCACGCGCGGATGCGGCAGGATCGGGCCGCCGAGCATCCGTTCGAACAGGGCGATCAGCGTCGGATGATGCTTCAGCGCGTGGTAGTCTTCCAGTTGGTTGATCCTGCGCAACGTCCGCAGATACGTCGGATCGGGGTCAACACAGAAACCCGACTGGTCGGCGATCGCCGCTTCGATCGGATGGTCTGCCCGAAGCCATCCCGCATCACGAGCAATGTCGCCGATCCGACGCTGCACCGCAGCGACATCAGCGCGCGGCAGCAGGCCGGGCAGAAACAGGTAGCCGTCCCGATGCATCCGCGCGGCGAGCGCGGCGCCGTCGTGAACCAGATCGGACGAGCCGATGAAGGGCGCTATCATGTCGGCACCTCGTTGCCCGTGCGATGCGACGGTGCGGCCGCGCGCCAGAATCCTCTGCGCCCCCAAGGGCGGAGAGGGGGTGCTGGGTGAGAACGGGTCATCCGTCCCACCCTTGCAGGCGTGCGGCCTCCTCGCGGCAGCGTTCCGGACCACCCAGCATCTGGCGGTTGAAGCCGATGCGTTTGAACCAGTAGTGCAGGCCCAGCAGATCGGTGAAGCCCATGCCGCCATGCGCCTCGGTCGCCATGCGCGCGACATCGCGGCCGACATCGCCGAGGTGCGCCTTGGCGTGCAGCGCGGTCAGCCGTGCCTCGTCGGGAAGCGAGTCCTGTGCGTAGGCGGCGTACCATATCAGCGCGCGGCACGGCTCCAGCATCGTCACCATATCGGCGAACTGGTGCTTCACGCCTTGGAAGCTGCCGATCACCCTGCCGAATTGCGTGCGCTGCTTCACGAAGGCCAGCGCAGCATCGAACATATGTTGCGCCGCGCCGAGCGTATCGGCCGCAAGCGCAACCCGTCCCGCATCCAGCACGCGCTGTGCCGTCGCCACCGGCGCATTCGCCGCATCCAGTATCACGGCGCGCGCATTGTCGAACGTGAGGTCCGTCACCGGCCGTGTGCGATCGATGCTGCGGTGCATGTGCCGCGACAGGCCGGGTTCGTCCTCCGCCACGACGGCCGCGTGGCCGTCAGCGAGATAGACCAGCAGATGCGTCGGTGCCCCGGCGTCGATTGCGCCCGTGATGCGGCCGGACAGGCGCCCGTCCCGCAGTGAGGCAACCGCGGCGCCGGTCTGTCCGGCGAGACCGGCGAACGCCACGCCGAAGCGCACCTCGCCCGCGGCGATGCGCGGCAGCCATTCGTCTTGCAGCGCCTCGGTCGCGCCGTGGATGAACGCGAGCGTCGCCATCACGACACTGCCTGCGAACGGCGCGAATGCGGCGGCGGCGCCCAGCACCTCCGCAGCCACCGCCGCATCCAGCACGCCGAGCCCCGCGCCGCCGAAGCGTTCGGGCACCAGCAACCCGGGCAGTCCGAGTTCAACCAGGCTGTCCCAAAGCTCCGCGTCGAACCCGCTGCCGATGTCGGCATGGCGGCGCAGCGCTTCGATCGGCAACTGGTCGGTCAGCAGGCTCCGCAGCGAATCCGCGAACAGCCGCTGCTCCTCGGTGAGGGCAAATTCCATCGTTCAGGCCCTCACGGCCTTCGGTTCGCGCGGCAGGTCCAGGCCACGCTCCGCGATGATGTTCTTCTGGATGTTGTTGGAACCGCCGCCGATCATCAGGCCGACATCGTACATGTAATCGATGTTCCACGTAGTGGCGTCGTCGTCTTCCGCGTCCTCGCCCTGGCTTTCGAACGGCAGGCCGGCGGCGCCCAGCGCATCCACCGCAAGCGAGGCCAGCCGGAATCCCAACATCGTGCCGCCATACTTGATGATCATTCGCTTCACGCCGGAATCCACTCCCTGCGCCGCTTCGGTGAGCAGGCGCAGGCTGTGCGCCTTCCATGCCAGCATCTCACCTTGCAGCCGCAACAGGCGGTCGCGGTACTCCGCCATTGCGATCAGCGGTGTGCCATCGATCTCGGTGGACTTCAGCAGCGCGATGATCTGCTCCAGCCGCTGCGTCAGCTTGCCGGCATCGCCGATCATCGAGCGCTCATGCTTCAGCGTGACGTTCGCGACATACCAGCCCTTGCCGCGCCCCAGCACGATCTGCTTCTCGGGCACGCGCACATCGGTGAAGAACACTTCGTTGAATTCCGCGCGTCCCGTCATCGTGCGAAGCGGGCGCACATCGAGGCCGGGCGTCTGCATCGACAGCAGCAGGTAGGAAATTCCCTCGTGCTTCGGCTTGTCCGGCTCGGTGCGGCACAGCAGGAACATCATGTCGGCGTAATGCGCGGAACTGGTCCAGATCTTCTGGCCGTTGACCACGAAATGCCCGTCCCGGAGCACGCCGCGCGTCTGCAACGAAGCGAGGTCGCTGCCGGCGCCGGGTTCCGAATATCCCTGGCACCAGATGACATCGCCCCGGATCGTCTTTTCGATCCACTGCTTCTTCTGCGCGTCGGTGCCGACTTCCAGCAATGTCGGCACCAGCATGCTGATGCCCTGGTTGGTCAGCCCGGCATAAACGCCGGCGGCGGCGAACTCCGCGGCGATCACCGCCGCCTCCATCACGTCCGGCTGGGCGCCGAAGCCACCGTATATACGCGGGATCGTGCGCGCGACATAGCCGTGATCCACGAGCAGCTTCTGCCAATCCAGCGCCTTCCGGTCCGGACGCTTCCGCCCACCGCCAAGTTTCGGCGACTTTGCCCCATGTTCGCGAATGAAGGCGCGCACTTCGTCCTGCAATGCCCGGTGCTTGTCCGACAGGCTCAGATCCATGACAACATTTTCCCCCTCCCCTTGTGGGAGGGAGTTTGGGGGGAGGGAATACTGCCAGTGCCGACCGAACCCCTCCCCCAAACCCCCTCTCCCCGACCCCCTCCCGCAAGGGGAGGGGGAGTCCTGGTCGTAGTAGCTCACCGCCAAACCGCCAGCGCATCCAGCGCCTCGACTTCGGTACCGCGCACCCACAGCGGATTCACTTCCAGCGCTTCCAGATCGGGTCCGAGCGCCACCGCCGCATCGCCGATGCAGGCAATGACCGCCGCAACGGCATTGAGGTCGGCCGGTTGCGCGCCGCGTGCGCCCTGCAGCAGCCTGGCGCCGCGCAGTCCGCCCAGCATGCGTCGCACCTCGGCCGCATCGATTGGCAGCGGGCGCAGCGCGACATCCTGCAGCACTTCAACCCATACGCCGCCCAGACCAACCGCGACCACCGGGCCCCATTGCGCATCGCGCGTGCAACCGACGAACAACTCGATCCCGCCGGTCCGCATCGGCGCCACCAGCACGCCATCGACGCGCGCACCGGCGGGTGCATTTGCGATGATGCGACGGAATGCCGCACCGACCGCCGCGTCCCCGTGCAGGTTCAGCACAACGCCGCCGATGTCGCTTTTGTGCGCGATGGCGTCGGACGCAATCTTCAGCACCACGTGGCCGCCGATCGCACGCGCCGCGGCGACCGCCTGATCCGGGTTGCTGGCGAGCGTCGTCGGCACCACCGGGACGCCGCGACGCGCCAGGAAGCCAAGCGTTGCGCGCTCGGATCGTGGGCATTCGGTCGCGGGTGCGATCTCGGTCACCGGCGCTGGCGCGGTGGCAAGACGCCGATATTGCTCCGACCACCAGAACGCATGGCCGAGCGCGTTCATCCCGTGATGGATGCCCGCGCTGACATATGGCAGGCCGATGTCCGCGATGATGCGCGCGGAGACCTCGCTCACCGGCTTCACGGTGTGGCTGAGCATCAGCGCCGGCACCTTGGCTGCCCGCAACCCCGCGGCAATGTGGCGCAACGCCGTCAGCACGAACGCGGTCGCCTGTTCCTCGGCCACCGGCACGTCGAACAGGCAGGCCAGCGCGGAGAACTCCGGCTGCCGGCCCAGAATGCGCAGGCCGTGCTCGAACAGGTCCGGCTGCAGCACCGCGCCGCCGGTGATGTCCAGCGGATTGTTCGGCGTGCCGAAGCTCGGCAGCGCGGCACGCAGTTCGCCGACCGCGTGGTCGGACAGCGCAGGTACGGGAAAACCAAGCACCTGCGCGCGATCCGCGACGATCTCGCATGCGCCACCCGAGATCGACACGAGACCGAGCCCGTGCGGCTGCAACACGCCGGTCCGCACGATCACGTCGGCGGTGAACAGCATGTCCTCGATCGAATCGACCCGCACGATGCCAAGCTGACGGCACACGCCATCGAACACCCGGTCGTCGCCGACCAGCGCACCGGTGTGCGCCTGCGCGGACCGCGCGGTGATCTCCGACAGTCCGATCTTCAGCACGACAATGGGCTTGCCCCCCGCGATCGCCCGTCGCGCGGCCGATGCGAAACTCGGCGCGTGGCGTATCGTCTCGGCGAACAGCGCGATCGCACGCACCTCGGGCAGATCGATCATGTGGTCGATGAAGTCGGCGCAATCGAGGTCCGCCTCGTTGCCGGTGGACACCATGTGCGACAGGCCGATCTCGTGCTGCGCCGCCAGGCTGGAGATGAAGCTGCCATTGGCGCCGCTCTGCGTCACGACCGCGATGCACCCGGGCTTGCTCGGCGCGCGAAATCCGCCAGTCCACAGCGGCACGTTGTCGATGAAGTTGACAAAACCCAGGCAGTTCGGGCCGAGCAGCGATACGCCATGTTGTCGCGCCAGCGCGGCAAGGCGTGACTGCTGATCCGCGCCGTCATGTCCGGTCTCGGCAAATCCCGACGTGAGGATCACCGCATTATGCACATCGGCAGCGGCGAGGTCGGCCAGTGCTTCCTCGATCGCCTGCATCGGCACCATCAGCAGGCCGAGATCGATCGGCGCGCCGACCGCCACGCAGGATGTTGCCGCACTGCGACCGTGCACGGTGCCACCGCGGCGACTGACCAGGTACACGTCGCCGGCGTACTTTCGGTTGATCAGGTTGTCGAATGTGTTCTGCGACCAGCGCGATCGATCGGTCGCTCCGATCAGCGCAATCGATCGTGGCCGCAGCATTGCCGTGAGATCGCGCTTTACTGCGTGCATGCGGTGCTGTCTCCCTCAGGCCGCGGTCAGGTCCTGCAACAGCGGCATCGCCTCGGCTGCGAATCGAGTGATCTGATCCTGGCGCTGCTCGTAAGGGCCGAGCAGATCAAGAATCACATGACGCAGTCCGGCGGCATGAAATTCGCGAATTCGTTCGACGACCTGTTCCGGACGGCCGAGCGCGCAATAGCGCTGTGCCGCCCTGCGGAAATCCATGGCGTAGCGCACGCTGAGCGTCTCGGTCGCGGCATCCAGCGCCTTTTCATAACTGTCGTCGATGCGGGTGAACAGCAGATGGCCGGTGCCGAACTGCGTCATGCTTCGTCCCGCCGCGCGCGCGGCGGCGTCGATCTTCTCCAGCGCCGCACGGTACATGTCGGGCGTGACGACATAGGACAGCCAGCCATCGGCCAGGCGACCGGTGCGTCGCAATGCGCCATCCGAGCGGCCGCCGCACCAGATCGGCGGCCCGCCGGTCTGGCGAGCCGGCGGGCGCATCGGCACGTCGGTGAAGCTGGCGTAATGGCGTCCAGTGTAACTGACATTCTCGCCGGACCAGAACGCACGCAACAGCATGATGCCGTCGGTCAAACGCGCGCCGCGTTCGGCGATCGGCACGCCGCACACTTCGTACTCCTTGGCAAACTCGCCGCCGACGCCGACGCCGAAGATCAGCCGCCCCTCGGTGAGATGATCCAGCGTCGCGACCTGCTTCGCCACCGGTGCCGGATGGCGCAACGGCAATAGGTACACCGACGTCCCGAGCGTCAGTCGCCGGGTGGCCACCGCAGCCTGCGCCAATTGCAGCAGCGGGTCGAGCACGGGAACCGCGAACGAGATATGGTCGCCGACCCACAGCGAGTCATAGCCGCTGCGATCCACCAGCGTGACCAGTTCGACCAGATCGTCGATCTCCGGCAACCACGGACCGGTGGCCGGTTCGGTACGGCGATGGATTGTCTGAATGCCGATCCGCAGGCGCCTGTCGAGCGGCAGAGAAGCCATGTTGCCTTGCCCAAGCTATCAATCGCGACGATCCTGGCGAGCGGATAATGACACTGTCAACAATCGGGGACCGTTCCATGAAAATCGCGCATCTCGCCGCAGCGGCGCTGCTGTTGGCCGGCACGTCGTACGCGCAGCAATCGCAGCAGGAGGCAACTCCGCCAGTGCCGCCAGGCGCGCGGCACGTGCCGGAGCACATCGTGCCGGTGCCCGACACGGTCAGCCCGCAGATGCAGGCGATCATTGCCCAGCCGTATAACCCGACCTGGAATGTCGTGCCGAAAACGCCGGCGGAATGGAAGGCGATCGTCGACAAGGCGGCGGGCGCGGTCGTTGCGACGCTGCCCGAGATCCGCGCGGCGCTCGGCGTGACGGTGCAGCCGACCACGATCGCCGGAGTGAAGTCGTTCATCGTCACGCCCAAAGTTATTCCGCCCCGCAACCGCGATCGTGTCCTGGTGCATGTGCATGGCGGCGCCTACGTGCTCAGCCCCGGCGAAGCGGCGACCAAGGAGGCGATCGAGCTGGCCGGATTCGGCGGGTTCAAGGTGATCTCGGTCGATTACCGCATGCCGCCGGACTATCCGTATCCCGCCGCGATGGACGATGCGATGGCGGTGTATCGCGCAGTGCTGAAGACGACGAAGGCGAAGAACGTCGGCATCTTCGGCACCTCCACCGGCGGCGGCATGACGCTGGCCATGGTGCTACGCGCGAAGATGGAGCATCTGCCCCTGCCCGGTGCCATCGCGCCAGGTACGCCGTGGTCCGACATGACGAAGACCGGCGACAGTTTCTATGCGAACGAGATGCTCGACAACGTGCTGGTGTCGGACGACGGGTTCCTGCACGCGGCGGCGCTGCTGTACGCGAACGGGCATGATCTGAAGGACCCGCTGCTGTCACCGGTGTATGGCGACATGCACGGGTTTCCACCGACCATCCTGACCACCGGCACGCGCGATCTGTTCCTGTCGAACACGGTTCGCGTTCATCGCAAGCTGCGCGAGGCCGGAGTGGAAGCGGTGCTGCAGGTGTTCGAGGGCGAGTCGCACGCGCAGTATTATCGGGACATCAATGCGCCAGAGACAAGGGAGTATAATGCGGAGGTCGCGGGGTTCTTCGATCGCCATCTGGGCCGATAGAAATGAGGCGCCGTAAAATTGAGAAACCGCAGTGAATTTGCTCCGTGTTCTGCCCCGTCACGCAGCATCCTTTCGCCGGAACGTCACCACCAGCACATCGCGGAACCCGGGCCGACTCGGATCGATCGGCTCGACCGGCGTCACCCCGTGCATCATGCGATGATCGTCGACCCAGGCCGCATCGAACGGTTCGGCCAGGGTGAAGCTTCCGAGGTCACGCCCGCTCGCGTCGTGGATCGAGGTCACGCCGCTTTGGATGTTGCGCCGGCCGATCAGCAGGACCAGCACATAGTCCACGCCGTCCCGGTGCATCCCCTCCGGCGTCGGCCGGCCCTCGACTCCGCTGCGCGCCTCGATGCGGAACTGGTGTGCTTCGACATGCCACTCCCGTGTCGTCGCAAGTCGCTCGAACAGCGTGCGACACGTCTCGAGGATCGTAGTCAGGGTCGCACCGGCTGCGATCTCGGGCAGCACCGGATCGAACCAGCGCGCGATGCCGCCGTTCAGCGCATTGTAATCGCGGCTTTGAAAATGCGGCTGGTGCGGACCGCGACGGATCGGCTCGCCGCCAGCCGCGGCGAAGGTCGCATGGCGCCGCTTCCGGTAGCGCCCGCCATCGGCCATGTAGGTATCGAGGCCCAGATCGTCCCAACTCGCCGCAAACGCTTCCCAGTCCGCCAGCGAACCGTGCGCGGCGAACATCGCCCGCATTTCGGCGCCGTGCACGAAGGCAAAGCCGTCCACCGCCAGCGTTACCGCGAGCCGATCCAGCCCGGCCGCGGTGGTCATGGCCGGCCGGCCTCCGGGTCCGGTTGCACCGATTCGTTAGTCATCTGCGTCAAGGCGACCATGCGTCGCACCGGGTTGTAGATTTCGATGCCTAATTCCTCGAACCGCTTCTTCATCCGCCGATTGAATTCGCGCTGCACGCTCCAACGGCCGGAATCGGTGCAGACCACTTGGCCAGCAATGGTCACGCCGCCACCGTCCACCTTGTCCACGCCCCACAGCTGCAGATCGCTCAGCATCTTGGCCGAGAAGTCGGTTTCCTTGCGCATACCGGCCGCGGTCTCCTTCAATGCCTCGCAGACCCGATCGGTGTCCTCATGGAAGGCAACGCAGACGTTGACCGAGGCGTTGCCGATGCCGCGGTTCACGTTGGTCACCGACGTGACCGAGCTGAACGGGATGATGTGCACCGAGCCGTCGCCCGCGCGCAGACGGATGGTGCGGACCGAGAGGTTCTCGACCGTGCCCGACAGGCCCGAGACGGTGACCTGGTCCCCGACCTGCATCGCATTCTCCAGCAACAGGAAGATGCCGTTGATCAGATCCTGCACGAGCTTCTGCGAGCCGAAGCCGATCGCCACGCCGACGATGCCCGCGCCGGCCAGCAGCGGGCCGATGTTAACGCCGATCTCGGACAACACCATCATGCCTGCGACGACCAGGATCGTGAGCGACAGAGTCGTCCGGAGCAACGGCAGCAGTGTGCGCAGACGCGCCGAGCGTGCCACCTGAGCGTCGCGGGTCAGCTTGGCAAGGTGCCGCTCGACCCCCGCATTGACCGCTTCCCAGACCGCCAGGGCCAGCAATACCGTCACCGACAACGTGACCAGGCTGGACAGCACGCGCCGGCCAAGCTGCGTTGCGGTCAGCCAGTCGAGCGAGCCGAGCCCCCATAGCTGCAGCAGCGCAATCGCGGCGGCAAGGAAAATGAGCGCGCGCGCGGCGCCGAGCAGCACCCGGTGATAAAGTACAAGGCGCGTCTCGATCCCGGGATAGCGCGACACCACCTCCGGCCTGACGGAGAGCATGCGATCGAGCGCACCGTGAGCGACGATCTGCACCAGACGCGCCACGGCCAGCACTACGACGATGCTGACCGAATAGCGCAGCATCAGCGAATAGCCATGCGGGATCTCCACCACCCAGGCAAGCCAGAGCGAGGCCAGCAACAGAAGTGCGAGCCAGTGCCAGATGCGCGCCAGCCAGTTGCGGAACCCAGCGAACGGACCAATCGCTCCGGCCGGGGCGCGTATCACCTGCCGCACCGCCTTGCGCTGCTGAATGACGATAATGCCGAAGAATACGTGATCGGCGAGGCCGAATGCCTTCAGCAGCGCGTCGTGCGCAGCATCCGACAGGCCCAGAAGCAGCCCGACTTCCGCAATCGCATAACCGAAAACGGTCACCACCACGAGCAGCCTGGTCCAGCGTGTGGCGTAGGCGGCTGTGTCATCCGAGATATGCAGCAATCGCATACGAGACTCGCCCGGCGAGAACATCATGCGTGCGATGCACAGGATCGCCGCGCACAAACCGTAGGCATCGATGGCCGCCAGCAGCACGAGCCGCGTCAGATTGTCGCCACCCAACGCACTTCCCGCGATCAGATGGCCGCTGATCAGAAAACCGAGCACCGGCAGCACCTCGAGAACAAGCCGGCCGAGCACCAGCGGCATACGACGCAGCAGCACCAATGCCGCGATACGCCGATGGTGGGGCGGCTCGATCTCTCCCCGTTCGGCGCGCGCCTCGCCGCTTTCGTCCACCGTCGGGCCGCCGTTCGGCGCCTGGCGGATCAGCGCCAGGATCGGCCGTCGGACGGCGGCACGGATTGCCCATTCGATCGCAAGGCCGACGATCAGTACCAGCGCCAGGCGCCACGCCGCGTCGAGCAGGACACCGCGCGCCCACGGGTCGGTCGAGGTAATCCTCAGCCAGTTCCACAGCATCGGCACGCTGCTGACAGCCCCCAGCGTGCCGACCACCTGGCCGGACAGGTGGGTCAGGAAACCCGAGGCACCCACCAGCACCGCCGCCCCCAGACTGTTCGGCACCAGCGGGCCCGCCGACTCCCCCGCCGGCTCGGGTGCGGGGGACGTGGCAGCAGAGGCGGTCTCGGCCGGCGCCGAGGGCGGCGTTCTTGCGATCACCTCCAGGGTCGAGGTGATCTGCGCGCGTTTTTGCGGATCGTTCAGCACCTCCAGCGCCCGGCGCGCATCGTCCGGACTGATCTGGGTCGCGGGAGTCACGGGCGGACGTGCCTGGATCGCGGTGGCCGCCGGCGCGCTGCCGCCGCCCTGGGCGGCTGGTTGGGCCCGTGCGGGCAGGCCAGGCGCGAACGCCACAAGGCAGGCGAGAAGCGTCAGTCGCAGCATCGGCATGGCTCCGAACACGATCGGCTGAAGTTGGTCAACAAAATGGCACGCTGACGGCAGATCATTGCCGGGATGCTATTCCGGCATGGCCGATGTAGAAGCCCCGCCGGATTCCTATGTGGGTGGTCGTGAAGACATTCCTCGTGATCCTGATCGCGCTGCTGATGTTCGGCACCCTCGGTGTGCTGTTCGCGGGCCTGTTGGGCCTGGTTCGCGGCGGCGGCAACCCCGCCCGCTCGAACACGTTGATGCGCTGGCGGGTGATACTCCAGGGGGCGGCGTTGCTGCTGTTCGCCCTGTTGATGACCCTGCTGAAGTCCTGATCGGGAGGTTTGACAGGCCACCGGCCCCTGCATATGGTCCGCCGGTTCTATTGCAGGTGCGAACAGGCGGCTCACCCGCCCTGATGACGCACGAAATCCCTGGAAGCGGCATGGTCGTCTCATGAAAATCCTGGTCCCGGTCAAGCGGGTGGTCGACTACAACGTGAAGGTCCGCGTGAAGGCGGACGGCTCCGGCATCGAGACCGCCGGGGTGAAGATGTCGATGAATCCATTCGACGAGATCGCCATCGAGGAGGCGGTCCGCCTGAAGGAGAAGGGCGTTGCCACGGAGATTGTCGCGGTCTCGCTCGGCGTGCCGCAATGCGCCGAGACGATCCGCACCGCGCTCGCCATGGGCGCCGACCGCGGCATCCTGGTTGAGACCGACGCGGACCTTCAGCCGCTGGCCGTCGCCAAGCTGTTGAAGGCGATCGCCGACAAGGAGCAGCCACGGCTGATCATCCTGGGCAAGCAGGCGATCGACGACGACATGAGCGCCACCGGGCAGATGCTGGCGGCACTGCTCGGCTGGCCGCAGGGCACTTTCGCCTCGAAGGTGGTGGTCGACGGCGAGACGATCACGGTGACGCGCGAGGTTGATGGCGGGCTCGAGACGGTCGCGCTGAACCTTCCCGCCATTGTCACGACCGACCTGCGCCTGAACGAGCCGCGTTATGCGTCGCTACCCAACATCATGCGGGCGCGGAAGAAACCGATCGACAACCTGAAGCCCGCCGATCTTGGCGTGGACCCGGCGCCACGCCTGACCACGCTGAAGGTGGCCGAGCCGCCGAAGCGCAAGGCCGGGGTGAAGGTCGGCTCGGTCGCCGAACTGGTGGCAAAACTCAGGACGGAAGCGAAGGTGATCTGACCGATGACGGCCCTTGTACTGCTCGAATACGACGATGCCGGCATCAAACAACCTTCTCGCAGCGCGGTCACGGCAGCGCTGAAGCTGGGCGATGTGCATGCCCTGGTGGCCGGCAGCGGTCTGGATGCCGCCGCCGCCGCCGCCGCCAAGTTACCGGGCGTGGCGAGGGTGCTGACGGCGGATTCGCCGGCGTTGGACCACCTTCTCGCCGAACCGACGGCGGCACTGCTGGTCGCGCTGGCGCCAAACTATTCGCACCTGTTGGCCGCCACCACCGCTGTGGGCAAGAACGTCATGCCCCGCGTGGCAGCCTTCCTGGACGTACAACCGATCAGCGACATCGCCGATGTGGTGGACGCCGACACGTTCATCCGGCCGATTTACGCCGGAAACGGTCTTGCCACCGTGAAGTCGTCCGACGCGAAGAAGGTGATCACGGTCCGCGCCGCCAGTTTCGATCCGGTCGCGGCCGAGGAGGGGCCAGTAGCGGATAGCGCGCCGATCGAAGCCGTGGCCATCCCCGGTCTGCCTGCCGTCTCCCGATTCATCTCGACCGAACTGTCGAAGAGCGAGCGCCCCGAGTTGACCGCCGCGCGGGTGGTGATTTCCGGTGGTCGCGGCATGCAGGCGGGTGAAAACTTCAAGCTTATTGAACCAATTGCTGATAGATTGGGTGCTGCGGTGGGTGCGTCACGCGCCGCGGTTGATGCCGGCTTCGTCCCCAACGAATTTCAGGTTGGGCAGACCGGAAAGATTGTCGCCCCGGAGCTTTACATTGCTGTCGGTATTTCTGGTGCCATCCAGCATCTGGCCGGCATGAAGGACAGCAAGGTTATCGTGGCGATCAACAAGGATGAGGAAGCGCCCATCTTCCAGGTCGCCGACTATGGCCTGGTGGCTGATCTGTTCACCGCCCTGCCGGAGCTGGCAGCCGAACTGGAGCGCTCCTGAATGAATGTAGATGTGAAGGTGCTGCCTGCCGGCGGCGTTCTGCTGGCGGAGTTGCCTGGGCTCGCCCGGGTGGGCGTGATCGGCGCCGGGCAGATGGGCAATGGCATCGCGCACGTGTGTGCGCTCGCGGGCCTGCCCGTGACGATGCTGGACGTTAAGTCCGACGCGCTCGATCGTGCCTTGGGAACGATCACGCGCAACATGGACCGGCAGGTCAACCGCAAGCTGATCTCGGAGGAGGACAGGGACGACGCGCTTGCGCGTATCCGCGGCACCACTGATTACGCCGATCTCGGTGATGCCGACCTGGTCATCGAGGCGGCGACCGAGAAGGAAGACGTGAAGCACGCGATCTTTCGTGCGCTGACCCCTCATCTGCAGCCCGCCTGCCTGCTGGCATCGAATACCTCGTCGATCTCGATCACGCGGCTGGGTGCCGCGACCGACCGGCCGGAAAAGTTCATCGGCATGCATTTCATGAACCCGGTGCCGGTGATGAAGCTCGTCGAGATCATCCGTGGCATCGCCACCGACGAGACCACCTTCCAGGTGGTGCACGGCCTGGCTGAGAAGCTCGGCAAGACCCCCACTGTTGCCGAGGACTTTCCGGCGTTCATTGTCAACCGGATCCTGGTGCCGATGATCAATGAGGCGGTCTATGCCCTGTACGAGGGCGTGGGTTCGGTCTCAGGCATCGACACATCGATGCGGCTCGGCGCCAACCATCCGATGGGCCCGCTGGAACTGGCGGATTTCATCGGCCTGGACACCTGCCTGTCGATCATGCAGGTGCTGTACGAGGGGCTGTCGGACAGTAAATACCGTCCCTGTCCGCTGCTGGTGAAATATGTCGAGGCGGGCTGGCTGGGACGCAAGACCAACCGCGGCTTCTACGATTACACCGTGACGCCGCCGCGCCCGACGCGCTAGCAAGCGATGCCCAGTTCGCCCCCTCCCCGTGCGGGAGGGGCTGGGGGAAGGGTCGCACCATCGCAAAGCCAGTGGGGTCGGATAAGTACAAGCCTCGCCTGGGCCGGCGATATTACACGTCGCCGAGGACGTCTGCGGCTTGGCCCGCGTCGCGCAGCGCGTGCCTGACGCTCCGCGCAAAGTGCCAGATCAGCACCGTAGCCTTGTACCAGATCGGCCATCCTGCCTACCGCCATCCCACCCAATATCTGTGCGGCGCGGTGACCGCGTAACGGCAATTGCCTCTGTGGCCCGACCAGTCTGGGCCACCACACCTGGGGCGCTACAGTGGATGGCGAAGCCGCGTCTCGTCGAGCGCATATTGCCTCTTTCCGAAACCAGGATCATGCCTATCATCCGGCCAGACAAACCAATCATGTGGGGGGAGACAAATGCTCGCACGTCTGCTGCCGGCGGTGCTGGCCGGTTGCCTTTTCGGCGTTGGCGCCATCGCCCAGACGACCGCGCCGCCCACCCGGATACGTGGCACCATAGCCGCGGTCCAGGGCCAGACCCTGACAGTTGCGACGCGCGAGGGTCCCAAGGTCGATATCACATTGAACGATCCGCTGACGGTCGCCACGGTGAAGAAGGTCGACCTCGCGTCGATCGCTCCCGGAAGCTTTGTCGGCATTGCCACCAGAAATGGCGCCAACGGCGAAATGCAGGCAATCGAGGTGCTGGTATTTCCCGAGGCGATGCGCGGCACCGGCGAGGGCAATTATCCTTGGGACCTAGAGCCGGGCAGCATGATGACCAACGGCACTGTCTCCGGGGCTGTCCAGGCGACATCCGGACGCGAACTCAGCCTGTCGTTCAAAGGCGGCAGCAACAAAATCATCGTGCCAGCGGGTGTGCCGATTGTCACGTTTGCCCCGGCTGAGCGTGCCGATCTGAAGCCGGGCGCCCCGGTCATGTTCGGTGCGACCAGGAATGCCGAAGGCAAACTGGCAGCCAGTCGCGTGACCGTTGGCAAGGACGGGGTTGCTCCGCCGATGTGACCGGTCCCAGGCACGCCTGACCGCGTGCCGCGCGCGATTGGCGCCTTGGCTCACCTCTGCATCCTGTGGTTGTAGATATGAGGGCTCTGGAGGGCGCGCGGTCGATTCAGTTTCAATCACCGAAATTCTCGTCGGTTCAAGCACATGGATGGAGTTATCCACATAACTACTTGAGTCAATATGACAGGAACAGTCCGCAAACTCCAGAAAACATGTTCTTTATGGCTGTCCAACTTATGAACTTCGCCGCCAGCCGCAGGCTGAGCAGAACCAAATCATCGGCGGGACGTGAGGCGATTGTTGGCATGCAATAACCGGAATTTTCAAGATACTGCACAATTTCCTTTCGCGCGTGCATTCGTATGTTAGAGATACATCCTATAGTTGCATTTCGGCATGCGACGGCACCAGGCGGGAAGTCAATGCGCCAGTCCCAATCACTGGATTCACTGGTCAAACAGCGGCTCGAGGAATGGCCTCAGCATCCACCGGGCGTCCAGACCGCTCCCGCAGGCCGGGACGCTTGGCTTCGCGGCCGCCCTTCAGGCGACATCGGAACATGCAACCCTTTTCTCAAGCTGCCCGGGAGCACGCGCTGGCGCACCCTGCCGGATGGCTTGTGGCTGAACTTCGCCGGGACTGCTGTTGAACCTTATGTGGACATCTTCGCAATCGAGGCCTGCGGGTCCTTGCAGAACCTGCTCGACAAACGTTCCCGCTTTGCGCCCAGCACCCATTCGTTGCTGGCCGTTTGTCCAGTGGCCTGGCTGCTCGCGCCCGTCATGCAGGGCGACCCGACGCCACGCTGGAAGGCGACCGGCGTCTTGATGCATGAACCGGTGATCCCCTTCGTCCTGGCGGTGCGCGACATGCACGTACTTTACGGGTTGAAGCCGCAGCACTACGCTGGCTTCGTGCGCCACCAGTTGCCACACGCGCACGAGTATTTCGTACCGATGGAAGCGCTGACCGCCAAGGACAGCGACAAGAACCCGGACCTGCGTGCCCTTCTGGCGCAGGCCTCGGCAACCGCAAATTACCTCAGGTCGCCGTAACACCGGGCCGTTCGCGGCACGCGACCGCGCGCGAGCGTTCCGGTTCCGATCACGCCTTGCCCAGCTGCGTACCGACCAGTTGCTCACAGAGTTTAGCCATCTCGGTGTGGTCCGCATCGGAGCCGAACATGGCCTGGGCTGACGCCACCATCTCCTTGCACAGCGCGGACAACGGCGCGGGTGTTTCGGTCTCACGGCCGACCTGCAAGGCGATCGAAAGGTCCTTCGCCAGCAATCCCATGCTGAAGCCGGCATTGAACTTGCGCGACAGCACAAACTGCTTGAACTTCTTCTGGGTGGAATTGTTCATGCCTGTTGCAGCGTTCAAGAACGTCCACCATCACAGCGGGGTCCAGTCCGAAGCGCTGGCCAATCAGCAGCGCCTCGATGCCGATCAGGAAGCCGCCCGCGGAGACCAGGTTGTTCAGCGCCTTCATCGCCTGGCCCGACCCGACCGCGCCGGTGCGCAACACCGATGTGCCCATCGCCGACAGCACCGGCAGTACCGATTCGATGATCGCGCTGTCACCGCCGACCATGATCGCCAACTCGCCGGTCTTCGCCCGAGGCACGCCGCCCGACACCGGTGCGTCGATCATATGACCGCCCAGTTCCATCACGCGCTCGGCGAGCCGCAGGGTAACCGACGGAACCCCGGAGCTCATCTCGATCACGACGGTGCCCGGCTTCATCCCCGACATCACCGTGTCGTCGCCGGTTGCCAGAACATGCTCGACGATCGCGCTGGTCGGCAGCATGGTGATCACCACGTCCGACGCGGCAGCCAGTTGCCGCAGGCTGTCCGGTGCGTCGCCGCCGACCTGCTGGACGAAGTTGTTCGCCACCTCCCGCCGCGAGTTGTTCACATGCACGGCGAAGCCGGCGCGCACGAGGCCGGCCGCCATCGGCCAGCCCATGTTGCCGACGCCAACGAAGCCGACGGTTGGCTTGTCGGCCATCAGTCGCTGCCCCCCTTGCTCCCCTGGGCGCCGTCCACGTCCTTGAACACCTCGGTTGCGATCCGGAACGCCTCGAGGCAGGCGGGGATGCCGCAATAGGCGCCGATCTGCAGCAGGATCTCCTTGATCTCGTCGCGGCTCACGCCGTTGCTGAGCGCGGCGCGCAGATGCAGCCGGAACTCGGCGCCGCGATTGAGCGCCGCCAGCATCGTCAGGTTGATCATGCTGCGCGTCTTGCGCGGCAGACCGGGACGCGTCCAGATCATGCCCCACGCGACTTCGGTGGTGATCTGCTGAAACGCGGCATTGAAATCGTCCGCGCGGGTCAGCGATCCATCGACGTAGTCGGCGCCGAGCACATCGCGGCGCACGGCCAGACCCTGCTTGAACAGGTCGCTCTGATATTCCGGGCGATTTGGGATGTTGGCCATGGCGCATGTCTCCGCTGCTATGCGGCGGACGGTAGAGAGTGCCGGGCGTGCGGGCAAGATCTTCTACGCAGTACGGAAGGCAATCAAGCGGACACAGAGTTACACAAAGTGCGCACGCTTGATTACCTTATCGAACTCGCCGCAACCCCTCAATCCGGCGTTGCAATGTAGATCGCATCGTCCGCCACACGCACAGCTATCGGCCGCAGCCGAACGCGCGGATCGCCCGGATGGCGACCGGTGTCTAGATTGAATTCATACCCATGCCAGGGACACACCACATGCCGGTCCTTGGTGAATCGCAGGCCGCGGCTGGTCTGGTCCGGCATTATGATCTCCTCGACCCGATTGAACAGCCTGCCCTGACAGACCGGCCCGCCATGATGCGGGCAGCGATTTTCATAGGCGACGAACCGGTCGCCAAGCCGGAATATGCCAACTTCCAGCTCGCCGATTGCAACGATGCGATAGTCGCCATCCGCCAGTTCGCCGCACGAGCCGACCATGGTCTCGCTCATCGTCTATCTCCAATCACGGTCTTGCCACAGGACGCTGGAACCACATAGCGATGTCGAACAGGTTGAGGCCGGCAGCACGGATCATGGCGCATGCAGTCACCGCCGTCTCGGTCGCGGTCACTGCATCGGCGTCGAACGGAGCAACTTCGCCCTCCGCCGTTTCGGCTTTCGCGGCGTAGGCCTTGACCGCCGCAGTCAGCACCCGGCGCAGCGCATCATCCGGAATCGAATCCAGCTCGCCGCTCCGCAATGCCGCCGTCACCCGGTCGCAGAATTCCGCGCCGATCGCGCTCACGCTCACTTGGCGAGCGCCGGCTCGGGCGCAGGCACCTTGGCAAGCTTGTGCGGCGGGACCTCAAATCCAAACGCACGTGCGGCGTTCAGGCCCAGGATGTTGCGCTTGGCCTGCTCGGACAGGAACGGCAGGTTGGTGATCGTCGTCGGCAGATCGAAATCCCAGTGCGGCCAGTCCGAGGCGAACAGCAGCTGCGTATCCGCCTTGATCGCTTCCATCGTCGCCTGGGTCAACTTGAGATTGCTGGTCTCCAGTGGCTGACTTGTGAAGTACATGTCCTGCATGTACTCGCTGGGACGCCGGCGCAGCATCGGCGCCTCGGATGTCCGCATCATGTATTCGGAATCGAGTCGCTGCATCATGAACGGCACCCACGCGAGACCGCTCTCGACCCAGATCACCTTGAGATCGGGAAAACGCTCCGGCAGGCCGTTGATTATCCAGTTGGTCAGATGGATCATGTTAAAATAGCAGAACGAGATTGCGTGCATCGAGATGAAGCGGTTGACCTGCTTCATCGATTCATCGCCCCAGTGAAAGCCGGAGTGAAACGCCAGCGGCTTGCCCGCCGCCTGCAACGCGGCATAGAGCCGCATGTAGCTGTTGTGATGCACCGGCTTGTACCGGGTCGAGACAACGGTGAAGCCGATCACGCCCGGCTGATCGGCGAACTCCTCGACCACCTCGACGCAGGCTTCAGGATCGTTGAACGGCAGATACATCATCGCCTTGATGCGCGGCTCCTGCGGCAGCAACGCCTCGATAAGCCAGCGATTGAATGCACGCCCCAGCGCGACCTCCACCTCCGCCTGCGGATGCATGCCCAGCAGCAGCATCGGCGTCGGGAACGCCACGGTGTAGTCGATGCCCATGCTGTCCATCGCACGTCTGACCAGTTCGACCTGGCGATGCGTGCCCGCGTCGGTCACCGCGTCCGCCTGCTGGCCGTGCGGGATGCGCCCGAACATGTCCTGATACAGCATGCCGGGTTGCACGTTCAGCAGTCCCGGCGGCGAGCCACCGCGCTCGCGGAACGACATCGCCGCGTGGCGCAGATAGTCGTTGTCGATGCGGTCGGTGATTTCGGACCAGAACGCGGTCTCGGTGACGTGCGCGTCGATGTCCACGATGAAGTAGTCGTTCAGTTTGCGCGCGCTCTTCGATGCGTGGGCCAGCACATCGCGGGTGTCGGTCCTGGAGGTGATCTTTTCCAGTTCGCGCACCGTGGGCGTCGCGCCGCTGCCAGTCGGTCCCACCATGGCCGTTCTCCTTTTTGGGCCGTTCCCCTTTTTGGTCGCCGCAGCCTACGGCGACGACGGTCGAATGGCCAGCGCGGCAGTGTCCAGACGGACACATCGGCGACACTTTCGGTGCGTCGTTGAGAGGTGCCTTTCCTTTCGCGCCCAGCACGGCCAATTTGGCTGCCATGCGCTCGTTTCTCCGTCTGCTGCGCCGCTTGCTGACGGCGCTCGGCGTCATCGTCCTCCTCGCTGCGGCGGCCGCCACTGGTATCCTCTGGCTCACCCTGCCACCGCGCTCGCAGCAGGCTCGCATCGCAGGCCTGTCCGGCCCGATCGATATCGGCTTCGACAGCGACGGCATCCCGCGCATCCGCGCCGCCTCAGCCACCGACGCCGCCGCCGCGCTCGGGTTCGTGCATGCGCGCGACCGGATGTTCCAGATGGAACTGATGCGGCGCGCCGCATCCGGGCGGCTGTCCGAGATCGCCGGCCCGGCGACGCTCGGCTACGACCGCACCATGCGCACGTTCGGGCTGCGAAGACGGGCGGTGGAGGACTATCCCACCCTGCCCGCGGAGACGCGCGCCATGCTGGCGGCCTATGCGCGGGGGGTGAACGCCTGGATCAAGGCACGCGGCCGTTTCAGCGCGGCCGAGTTCCTTTACCTCGGTTCACCCGCAGCCTGGGAGCCGGTGGACAGCCTGCTCTGGGGCGAGACGATGGGGCTGTATCTGTCGTTCAACTGGCGCACCGAACTGACCCGCCTGTCGCTGGCTGGACGCATCCCGCAACAAAAGATCGACGACCTCTGGCCACCGGCGGAAGGCCCCGACCGGCCGGAAGCAGGCATCATCCCGACCCGGCAGTACGCGGATATTGTCAGTGACCTCATGAGCATCCTGCCTCGCTTCCCCGACCCGTACACCTTGCCGGGCTCGGCCTCCAACGAATGGGCGGTGGACGGGCATCACACGGCAACCGGCGCGCCGCTGCTCGCCGGCGATCCGCACCTGGCGTTCGGCTTCCCCGCGATCTGGTATCTGGCCCGGATCGAGACGCCGGACGGCGTGCTGGCCGGCGCCACCGCGCCGGGCATCCCGGGCATTGTCCTCGGCCACAACAGCCAGATCGCCTGGACCTTCACCACGACCGGCGCCGACGTGCAGGACGTGTTCATCGAGACGCCGGCGGGCGAGGGCCATTACCAGACACCGGACGGCCCGCGTCCATTCATCGTCCGCGAGGAGCGCATCAAGATCCGCGGCGAGCCCGACCGGATGCTGATGGTCCGGGAAACCCGGCACGGCCCGGTGATCAGCGACCTGCGCGGGGATGGCGGTCCCATTCTCGCCGTCGCCATGGCCAATCTGGCTCCCGGCAACACCGCCGCCGCGGGCTTGCTCGCGCTCAACCAGGCGGGGGACATGGCGGCCGCCGGGAAGGCTGCCGCCCTGATCTCCTCGCCGGTGCAGAACCTGCTGGTCGCCGACCGCGAGGGCATTGCGCTGTTTGTCACCGGCAGGGTGCCGATCCGCCGTGCCGGCGACGGGTCCGCGCCGGTGCCGGGCGATGGCTCGCACGACTGGATCGGCTGGGCCTCGGGCGATCAACTTCCCCATATCGTCGCCCCCAGGAGCGGACGGCTGGTCAATGCCAACGACCGCATCGCCCCGCCCGACTTTCCGACATTCCTTGGGCGCGACTGGTTCGCCGACTGGCGCTCCAGGCGCATCCGCGAACTGCTCGACCGGTCGGACCAGCACACCGTGGACGACTTCGCCCGCATGCAGATCGATGTGCGTTCCAGCTTCGCGCGCCAGATTCTCCCGGTGCTGCTGGCCATGCCCCCCCCCGAAGCCGACGCGGCGCGGCGCGCCCAGGGGCTGCTCAAGGACTGGGACGGCAGCATGACCGTGGACCGCCCGCAGCCGCTGATCTTCAACGCCTGGGTGCAACATTTCTATGGGCTGGTGCTGCGGCAGGCCGACATCGACGCGAACGACGGCGGCCCTCAGGCGGAATTTGTTGCCTACGTCCTCTCGCCGGCTGGAGCACGCTGGTGCGGCGGCGATTGCACCGCGACCCTGAAGGCGGCGCTCGTCGAGGCGGTGGGGGATCTGGCGGGGCGCTTCGGCAACGAACCGGCGCAATGGCGTTGGGGCGAGGCACACCCGGCCGTCTTCGCCCATCCGGTGTTGCGCGCCCTGCCCGTTCTCGGCCCGCTGACCACGCTCAGCATCCCGAGCCCCGGCGACGACACCACGATCGATCGCGGCGGCATCGCATACGGCCAGTTCCAATCGGTGCATGGAGCGGCGTATCGAGGGGTGTATGATCTGGCCGATCTCGACCGCTCGCTGTTCATCGTGGCCCCGGGTCAGTCGGGCAATCCGCTCAGCCGGCATGCCCGCGATTTTCTGGCCCGCTGGCGCGACGGTGCGACGGTCACGCTTGGCCCAACGCCTGACGCAACCACGGCAACCATCCGGCTGACACCATGATCTATCGCGCCAACCCGTTCGACGAAGACCTGCTGACCGAGGGCGTGCTGACGCGCCGCGTGTTCGCCTGGCTGATCGACGTTCTGCTGATCGCGCTGATCTGCGTGGCGCTGTGGTTTGCGCTGGTGCTGTTCGGTTTGCTGACGCTGGGCCTCGGCCTGCCGCTGCTGGGCATCCTGCCATTCGTTCCGTTCTGCTATCACATGCTGTTCCTCGCGGGCCCGCCTTCGGCCACGCCTGGCCAGTCGGCGCTCGGCCTGATCGTCCGCCGCCATGACGATCTGGGGCGGCCGACGCCGGTGCAGGCGCTGGTGTCCACACTGCTGTTCTATGTCACGCTGGCCACCAGCGGGCTGTTGCTGCTGGTCGCGCTGTTCACGGTGCACCGGCGCACGCTGCACGATCTGCTCAGCGGCCTTGTCGTGGTGCGGTCGAGGGCGTTGACCCGAGGGCTCGGGTCCTGGAACATGCAAGGCGGATCGCCCTACGCATGACCTACAGACCCCCGCGCCGGCCGCAATTCTTCTACACGACGGCCCCCCTGCCCTGCCCCTATCTGGCGGGACGGACCGAGCGCAAGGTCGTCACCGAGATCACCGGACCCGACGCTGAAAGGCTGCACGACCGCCTGTCCCGCGCGGGGTTCCGCCGCAGCCACAACATCGCCTATGCGCCGGTCTGCCCGTCCTGCCAGGCGTGCATCCCGATCCGCATTCCGGTCGCCAGTTTCCAGCCCGACCGCACGCTGCGCCGGATCGCACGGGCGAATGCGTTGCTGGAGGGCTTCGAGGTGCCCGCGCGCGCCACGGCCGAGCAGTTCCAGTTGTTCCAGCGCTACCAGCAGGTGCGCCACGGCGACGGCGACATGGCGACGATGAGTTTCTACGACTACCGCGCCATGGTGGAGGACACGCCGATCGAGACCTTTATCGTCGAGTTCCGCGACCCCGATGACCGCATGGTCGGCGCGTGCCTGGCGGATCGGTTGGGGGACGGTCTGTCGGCGGTGTATTCGTTTTTTGCGCCGGGGCTGGAGAAGCGCTCGCTCGGCACGTATGCGATCCTGTGGCTGATCGAGCGGGCACAGTCACTGGGGCTGCCGTATGTGTACCTGGGCTACTGGGTGCCGGAGAGCCGCAAGATGGCGTACAAGTCCCGGTTCCGCCCGGCCGAGGTGCTGGCGGGCGGGGCGTGGCGGATGCTGACCGAGGCTGACGCAGGGGATGGGGCCGGGGCGCCCCAGGAAGCGCTGGTGCCGGAAAGCGCGAATTGACGCGCCTATCCGGCGAGGTGGTGACCGACAGAGGGCGACTCTCTGAAAGCGCAAGTAACGGAAGCCGGAGTGATCCGGCTCAGGCCGATCACGATTATGGCGCGCAAGCTCGCTACAATGAAACTGGAACTCGGCCGCCCGTTGCGGATCGATAAAGCAATCAAGCGGACACAGAGTTTCGCAGAGTGCACACAGAGTTTCACGGATTAGATTTTTATTGGCGCATCGCACCTGAGTTTGGCACATTTGGAGAAGCATCCTGCGCAAAGCGCTATTTGCTTTCTCTGTGAAACTCTGTGTGCACTCTGTGGAACTCTGTGTCCGCTTGATTGTTTTGCCACATGGGTTGAACCGGCCCGACCATACCGGCGTCCGTCAACACCTCAGATGTACAGATCCTTGAACAGCGCAGCGGCCGAAGGCGAGCGCCTCCCACCCAGGTGAAACGGTCGCACACAGCGGAGACCGAAACACCACCGAGACGCAGCGCGCCGGGAAAATGCCCGGCATTTTCAGCCAAAACCGCCGAACCGTCTCTCCTGTATCGGAACGAATGGGGCGACCCTAGTCTTCATTCGCGGCCAACAAATGGTCGAAACAACAAGACTGGTAGAGACGAGAATGACCTCCTCAGCCGCGCACACTACCCGTCACATCCAGATCCGAGCCGCCGGCGCTCTCCTGGGCCTTGCCACGATCGGCATGACCGCTGCGCCGAAGCCCGCCAACGCGTGGTGGCACGGCTACGGCTGGGGCGTCGGCGTCTATGTGCCCCCTGTCACCGTCGCGCCGCCGGTCTTTTACGGTCCGCCGCCCTATTACGCCCCGCCGGCATACTATGCTCCCCGGGCCTACTACGCGCCGCCCGCCCTCCCCTGGATCGCCGCGCACTGGGCGAACGACTACTGGATCGGCGGCCACTGGGGCTGAAAACACCCAGGTTGAAACCACTCCGTTGCCACCTGTGAAATGCCTCATACGAGCCACCCGCATCCTGCATCAGAGTGGCCCCGGCGGGCGAGGCACGACGTAGTGTTTCCCCATAACGAGGAGAAGCGGTGATGCGTCAGTTCGTCATAGCGGCCGCCATGGCCCTCGGTCTCGTCGCACTGTGGGCGCTGATCCTGCCGCTCACCGCGCAACCGGCGCCAAAGCCGGCCACCGCCTCCTCCCCTGCCCTGTCCAAGGCCCTGTTCCTCTGTCGCGGTCCCAACGGCATCGACCACACCTGTACCGCCGCCCTTGCGCGGGCGCTGATCAGCGAGCAGCCCGCCCGCACCCCGGCAGCGGTCAAGGACCGCTTCTGCCACCCCGACCCAGCCACCCTGTCCGCGAGCGCAAAGCTGACCGACTGAGTGCGCCGGCCATCCTGGTCCGTGCGGAAATTCCGCTCCACACTCGCGGTCGAGGCGAAATGGCCGGCAACGGCAGGAGGCTGATGATGGATCGCACGCCGCCCCCAACCTCGCTGGCCGATGCGCTCTCGCTGCCGGTGACGCCCGGGCGATCGGCCGAGGTGTTCGTCGATGGCGGACTTGAGATCAGGTTCGCCGCCCGGCCGACCAACGGGCCGCAGGTTCCCCATCAGCGCGACGAATTCTACATCGTCGCCGCCGGGACCGGCCGCTATCGGGTCGAGGACAGGGTAACGGAGGTCGGGCCGGGTGATCTCCTTTTCGCCGCCGCGCATGTTCCGCACGGGTTCGAGGACATCTCGGAGAATTTTGCGGTGTGGGTGATGTTCTACGGTCCGATAAAATGATGGCTTGTCGCCGGCGCCTGACGCAACTCGTGCAACGATGGTAAATTCGGCATCTGCGAACGGTGTCAAGGTGGAAGCCATGCAGTGTCAATCATGCGGCGATGCGATGGAGCGGGAAATCGTTGCCATCGAGATCGTGACTGCCGGCCGCCGTGTGTCGATCGACCAGCCCGGCTGGTACTGCTGGTCCTGCAAGCTTGGCACGCATTCCGTCGGCGACCTCGCGCTGGTGGATGATTCGCTCGCAGCGCTGCTGGGCCAACGGCGTCAGCTTCGACCTGGGAAGGCTGCGGTCGCCCGGCGCGGCTGAGACAGGGCGCGGCTGAGACACGGGCGCTACCGCGACAGGACGGTAGCGATGAACACGGCGCAGACCGCCAGATAGATCACCAGCAGGGCGAGCCGGATTGCACCGGCATGGCTGCGCAAACCCGGCGCGACGCTGACGCCCACAAACAATGCCATTGCGACGCCCGTCACGATTCGCGCCGTCCGCATGTCCTCGACGGAAACGGCACTGAACAGCGTCACGCCCCTACCCTCCGACCCGCCGCGGGCTATTGTCGTCCCGGCGCGGGCAAGGGTCCAGGAAACACAACGGAGAGGACGCGATGCGACGGCTGACACTGGTGGTTCTGCTGCTTGGCGCGGCCCCGGCCTTCGCCGCAGATCTCAGCCTCAAGCGGGTGATGCTGTCGTCTGCCGGGGTCGGCTACTTCGAATACGAGGCGGAGGTGGATGGCCAAGCCATGCTCGGCCTCGATGTGCCGCTCGATCAGGTGGACGACGTGCTGACCTCGCTGGTGGTGTTCGACAGCGCGGGCGGCATCGGCGGCATCGAATTGCCTGGGCGCGACACCACACGGGCGAGCTTCGGCGATGTGCCGTTCGGCCCCGAGGCGCTGCGCTCGACGGTCGACTACCTCAACAGCCTGCAAGGGGTGGAGATCGCGGTGCAGGGTCCGCGCCCGATGACCGGACGCCTGGTCCACGCCGAGCGCGTCGCCGAGGCGTTGCCGGCACAGGGTCGGCCTCCGGCGACGGTGCAGCGGACGCGCGTCACGCTGCTCGGCACCGGCGGCATGCAGCAATTCGTATTGGAGGACGCCGATAGCATACAGGTCACCGATCCCGCACTGAGCGCGCGAATCGGCCAGGCGCTGGACTCGCTGCGCCGCGAAGCGAACCATAACGTGCGGCATATCACGCTGCGCAGCACCGGTGCGGGCCAACGCACGGTACGCGTCGGATATGTCGCCGCAGCGCCGCTATGGAAGGCCACGTACCGGCTGGTGCTTCCGACGACGGCCGGCGATCCCGCGCGCCTGCAGGGCTGGGCGGTGCTGGAGAACCAATCGAACACCAACTGGGACGGTGTCGCGCTCACGTTGCAGTACGGCAACCCGGTCACTTTCTGGCAGGCGATCTATCAAAGCTACTTCGTCCAACGGCCGGAGGTGCCGGTGGAGATCCTCGGCCGCATATTGCCCAGCGTCGATACGCGCGCCCGCCCGGCCGAAGTTGTTGCGGAGGCGTTGAAGGCCGCTCCGTTGCCGCCAATCGGCGCTCGTGGTCTCGCGCCGGCGCCGGCCCGTGCCGACGTGATGGCGCAACCCGCCGAGCCGGCGCAGGTTGCTGAAAGCGTGGAGGAAACGATTTTCCAATTTCCCACGCCTGTCGTGCTCGCCGCCGGCCACACCGCGAGCGTGCCGATCATCGACCGCGGTATTCCCGCCGAGCGCCTGGATCTCGCCGCCGCTGACGACCCGCATCCTCTCTCTACAATTCGGATCACCAACGATACCGGCACGTCCATGCCGGCTGGCGTGCTGACGCTGTACGATGCCTCGGGCGCGGCCACCTTTGCCGGCGACGCCCGGCTTGGCGGACTGCCGGCCGGCGAGCAGCGACTGTTGTCCTTCGCCCAGGATCTGCGCACCACGGTCGAGCGAGACAGCACGCCGGAAACGACGCTTGCTTCGCTGACCGCCGCCGATGGCGTGGTGCATATCACCACTCGGCAGCGCGAGGTGCTCCGTGTCACGATCACCGCACCGGCACACGAGCCTCGGCGCGTTCTGGTGGAAATCCCCAAGGACGACGATCGCACGTTGACGCTGGAAGACAATGCGATGCCCGGCATCGAACAGACGGCAACGGCGTGGCGCATACCGGTCTCGCTGGCGCCCGGCGAGGTCCGTAAGCTCACGGCTTACATCGACCGGCTGGAGCGCGAGCAGACGATGTTGCTGGATGACGATGCGCAGGTGGTGGTGCGGCTGCTGAACCAGCAAACATTGACGTCGCCGGTGCGCGCCGCCCTGCAGCGCCTCGCCGCTCTGCGACAGGACGAATCGGCCAAGCGGGCGATCCTGAACCAGCTCAAGGCGCAGCAGGCGGCGATCCTGCAAGACGAGGAGCGCATTCGGCGCAACCTGGCTGCGGTGGCGCCCGGCGATGCGTTGCACGCGAGGCTGACGCGCGCGCTGGAGGCCGACGAAACGAAGCTCGACCAGCTCAATCAGGCGATCGAGCAGACCACCGCGGCAGCTGACACGGCGCGGCTGGCGCTGGCCGATGCAGCGGCGTCGCTGCGGATCTGATCATCAGTAATGGGTGACCCATGGGCTGTTCAGGGCTTCCTCGATGCGACGGTGGCGGGCCTTGATGACATCGGCGGGCACGGCACTGACAAAGGCATAGAACGTTTTGCTGCGGATCGCATCCACCACGCGTTCTCCCACCTTCTTCGGATCCAGACCGGTGGCGGCGAGGCGTTCGGCCAGCACGGCTTCTTCATTTGCGCGAACCTGTGGCCCGCCCATATGGTCCGGGCGATTGCGGGCGCCGCGGGCGATATTGGTGGCGATCGGACCGGGGCATAACACCGAGACGCCGACATTGGTGCCTTCCAGTTCATGCTCCAGAGCCTCGGACAGTGAAAGGGCGGCGTATTTGCTCATCGAATACGGCCCCTGATTTGTGCCGCGGCGATTCTGGAAGCCGCCAACCGACGCGGTGTTGACTATATGTCCTTCCTCTCCGTGGCTGAGGATGGCGGGAACGAAGTGGCGGATGCCATGGATGATCCCCCAGATGTTCACCCCGATCACGAACGCCCAGTCACTGGGCGGCACGTCAATCATCCGGGTGCCGTGCATCGGCACGCCGGCGTTGTTGCAGGCGATGTGGAGCTTGCCGAAGTTGCGTTGCGCTTCCGCCAGGGCATCGAGAACGGATTGCTCCTGCGTCACATCGATCCTCACCGGCATGACGCGCTTGTTGGTGCCGGAAAGGCCATGCGCCGCCTGCTCGATTGCGTCTTTCTGGATGTCGGCCATCACCACGTTGGCGCCGCACTCTGCGAGCGCCGTGGCGATGCCGAGACCAATGCCGGAAGCGGCACCGGTCACGATGGCGGTCTTGCCGGAGATGTCCATGTGCGGTGACCTTTCTATTCCGGCGGATCGCTCTGTTCCATCAGCGCCAGGCCTTCCATCGCCAACCCGTAGCCAAGCAGATCCTGCATGCGCTTCTTCAGGTATTCCGTGAACATCAACCGCGTATAGCGCAGCAGAAGAGTGGGCTTCGCCGCCAGGGCCTCGGCGTGTTCCCAGGCGCGCGCCAGGACTTTTTCCCGTGGCAGGATCTCTGCCACCAGACCGAGATCCTTCGCTTCCTGGGCCGACAGTGTCTGACCGGTGAGCAGGAAGTAGCGACCCCGGTTCATGCCCAAAAGCAGCGGCATGACGATGTGCATGCCGTCACCCGGCACCAGGCCATTTGGAAAATGCGCGGAGTCCTGGAACGCGGCTGTATCCGCGGCGAGCACGATGTCCGACAGCAACGGAATCTCACCGTGCCGCCACGCCGGGCCATTGATCGCCGAAATCACCGGCACCTCGATGTTCAGCAGGTTCATCAGCAACGCGCGGCCTTCCCAATGCACACGATCGAACGCGTTGGATGTCAGACCCGGGCCGATCGCGCTCTGGCCCGGCGTCGCGCGGACGCCGGACCATTCGTCGCCGGTTCCGGTCAGGATCACCACCCGGTTCTCCCGGTCACGCGCGACATCGGCGAACGCGTCCGGCAGTTCGCCATGCGGACCAAGCCCCCAGCGCAGCGGACCGTTGTCGGTATGAAACCGCATCTCCAGAATGCCGTTCTCCCGGCGCATGTGGATGCACGCGTACTTTGACGCGTAACTGTCGAACCGGCTCATGACGATGTCTCCCGACGGTTCAGGGCACGGTCAACCGATAGACTTTCGCCGCGGTGCCGCTATACAGCGCTTTCTTCTCGCTCGCCGATGCATTGGCGGTGATGCGCTTGAACGCGTTCCACAGTTCGGTGTAACCGCACGACTGCTTGTCCGGCGGGAAGTTGCTCTCGAACATGCAGCGATCCACACCGAAGGCTTCAATGCAGGGTTCCACGTATTGCCGCCACGCCGCGGCAAGGTCCTCGGATGAGGGAGGAACGTCCTGCTCATGGAAGTCGAACCCGAACGACACCATACCGATGCCGCCAAGCTTGCAATACACGTTCGGACATTTGGCCAATTCAAAAATGTCCTTGCGCCAGCCGGCCAGGATTTCCTGGCGGTGGCCGGAATAAGGCCCAACGCCGAGCACGCCGCCGACATGATTGAGGATGATGGTGGTGCCCGGAAAGGCACGCGCCAGGTCGATCGCATCCGGTAGTTGGGGATGATACTGCCATGACTCGAAGCTCAGGCCGAGCGGCGCCAGTTGGGCGAAGCCCTCGCGGAATTTCGCGTCGAGGACCAGATGCGGGGGCACGATCCGGGAGGCGTATTTTCCCACCGCTTCGTTGCCATCCCACGCCACGCCATGACGCAGGCCGCGCAGGCGCCCACCGGCGGCGGTGATCTCGGCCTGCAGCAACTCGCGCACGCGCGCGCCGACACTCAGGTCGCCGCCGCCAACAATCCCCTCGGCGACGCGGCAGGGTCCGAAATTGCCGGAGGCGCTCATCGCCGCGATGCCGTTGACGAACTCGACCTCGCCCAGAGCCGCCATCTCCGGCGGGCCGCTCTTGCGGTACATTGCGCGGCATTCGAGGAACACGGTAGAGACGATGTTGTGCCCGCCGCCGATATCGGCCAGCAGTTCGGGGAGCAGGTAGCGGCCGCGCTGTGGCGTGTCCCAGAAATGATGGTGCGGATCGATGATCGGCAGGTCCGGTTCCAACGCCGTCTCGGTGCGCTTCGCAAGCCATGCGCTCAGGGCCGCGTCGTCGCGGACGGTGGTGCCGCGGAATTCGCTTTTGGCGTCGCCGAACCGGGGCATTCTTGTCTCCTCCATTGGTGGTCATGGCCTGTTGTGCGATCTCGCCGAGCCGACGGCATCGCGAGATTTGGTATTCACCGATCGTGGCAGGACGACCGTGGCAATCAGATTACGCCCAGGCCGGTCCGCGTCAAAGCACGAGCCTGAGTTCCATCGTCCTCTCGCGCGCGGCCTTGTTGTCGATGACATCAAGGGCGTTCGTTGGGAAGGCGGTGAAACGCGCACCGGACCAGCCTCCAACGATTTCCTAAGGGGTCGCCTGCGGCAGCCACCTGCTGCAAGATACGGGTCACCAGAACGATCGTTCCCAGGATTGACGGCGGACAAATCGCTTCGGAAGTTGGCCTTGACGATGGCTTGACCGTACCTACGCAACTTGGCCTGATCCGCGTTGCCGCGGCCTATCATACCCCAACCGTCCGCGGCAGTATGCCAGACCACCAGAGAGTTCATAGCGCACAGGGAGAATTCGCAATGATAGACCTCTACTTCTGGCCAACCGGCAACGGCAAGAAGATCGTCATCCTGCTTGAGGAGCTCGGCCTTCCCTACACCTTCAAGCCAATCAACATCGGTCGCGGAGACCAACTCACCCCCGCGTTCCTGAAGATCTCTCCCAATGGCCGCATGCCGGCGATTGTGGACGACGAACCGTTGGGCGGCGGCGAGCCGATCTCGATCTTTGAGTCGGGCGCCATCATGACCTACCTCGCCGAGAAGACCGGCAAATTCTGCCCCGCGGACCCGCGCGGAAGATACGATGTGGCGCAATGGGTGAGCTGGCAGATGGCCAATCAGGGCCCCAAGCTGGGCGAGCAGGGCCACTTCCGGCGCGCACGCGCCAGCGGCAAGAATGGTGACCTTACCTACGCCCTTCGCCGCTTCGACAATGAAGCGCATCGCATCTTCGGCGTCATGAACCTGGGCCTGTTCAACAAGCGCTATCTCGCCGCCGGCGAATACACCATCGCCGACATGATCTGCTATCCCTGGGCCTCGAGCTGGGCCACACGCGACATCGATATCGAGGAATTTCCCAACGTGAAACGCTGGCTGGAAGAAATCGGCGAACGGCCTGCGGTCAAGAAGGCAATGGCTCTGGGACCGGAGTTTCGCGAGGACCCGGCCTCGATCAGTGCCGAGGAGCAGGCGCGCCGCCAGAAACTGGTCGCGGATCAGCGGGCGCAAGCGGTCCCGGCGGAATGGACAAGCGCGGTGGCGGAATAGGCGGAGTCACGCTGGCATTTGGGCCGCGCCGAGGCGACATCAGTCAGACATTCAAGCGAACTGAATGACTGATTCGATGCCGCCTTGACCTCGGCAATGAACGAGGGGGAAGCAGAACAATGCATGCCACGCATCTGGTGATCGGCGGCGGTTCGGCCGGCTGCGTGATGGCTGCGCGCCTGTCGGAGGCGCCGGGCAACAATGTGGTGTTGCTGGAAGCCGGCCGCGACCATGCGCCCGACCAGGTACCCGACGATATCCGCGACACCTACTCGGGCAGCGCATTGATGAATCCAGACTACTTCTGGAAGAATCTGAAGGTGCGGCGCAGGGCGGACGCCGCACCGGTCTATTACGAGCAAGGTCGCGTGCTTGGCGGCGGGTCATCCGTCAACGGTCAGGTGGCGCTGCGCGGCGCGCCGGAGGATTACGACCACTGGAACGCGATCGGCGCGAAGGGTTGGGACTGGAATTCCGTCCTTCCCTATTTCCGGCGTCTCGAGACCGACCTGGATTACACGGACCAGCTGCACGGCGCGCAGGGCCCGATCACGGTCCGTCGAATGCCGATGGAACAGTGGGATGACTTCACTCTGTCCATCACCAAGGCATGGGACGATCTCGGCTACGCCCTGCGCCCAGACATGAACGGAGAATTCGGAGCGGGTTACTCACCGCTGCCACTGTCAAACGACGGAACCGCGCGGCGGTCTTCGGCCGTCGGTTATCTGGACGCGTCAACGCGCCGCCGCCCCAATCTGCAAATTCTCGGCGAGACGCAGGTTCGCAAAATCCTGTTTGCCAACGGACATGCAACCGGCGCCGAACTGCGACGCAACGGCGCGGTCGAGACGATCACGGCCGACAACGTGGTCGTCTCCGCCGGCGCCCTGCACACCCCGTGGCTGCTGATGCTGTCGGGCATCGGTCCGGGCGAGCATCTGCGCCAGCACGGCATCGCGGTGCAGTTGGACCGGCCTGGCGTGGGCAGCAAGCTGATGGATCATCCGGCGATCCACATCTCCGGCTACCTCAAGCCGGTGGCTCGGCACAAGATGGTGCTGCGGCGGAACTACACCTACCTGCGATGGTCCTCCGGACTGGCGGGCGTGCCGGAGGCCGACATGGTGATGATGGCGGTCTGCCGCTCCGCCTGGCATGCAATCGGCGTGCGTATCGGCACGCTGTCTTCCTACATCGGCCGTTCTTATTCGACGGGCGAAGTGCGGCTGGCCTCACCCGATCCGCAAGACGAACCGCAGGTTGACTTCAACTGGCTGAGCGACCAGCGCGACCTCGATCGGATGGTCGATGCGTTCCGTCGGATGGCGGCCATCCTGACCAGCGATCCGGTGCCGCAGTATCTGTCCAACCTGTTCGCCTCCAAATTCTCCCAGCGAGTCCGCAACGTCAGCCAGAAGAATTTTCGGAACATGGTGCTGACCAATGTTGCGGCACTGATGATGGACTCCTCGGCCAGCCTGCGGAAACTGCTGTTCGATAAGGTCATCAGCGATGCTCCGCCGCTGCCACAGTTGCTCGCCGACCCGGCCGCGCTGGTCCGCCACGTGCGCGATAACGTGCAATCCGCCTGGCATGCCTCCTGCACTTGCCGGATGGGCGACCCGGCGGACGCGCAAACTGTGGTGGATCCGGGCGGCAAGGTCGTGGGTGCGGACAATCTGTTCATCGCCGATGCGTCGGTGATGCCGGAGGTTTCGCGCACCAATACCAACATTCCGACCATCATGATTGCCGAGCGCATCGCGGAGATCGTGCGCCAACGCGCCATGGCCTGACGGCTGCGGCGACGACTGCGATCGACATCGGTCAGCAGCAGCGGAACGAAATCGTGATGGCCTTGTATCTACATCATGACGAGAGACGCTGATCGGTCCGGAAAGGAACAGCACGCCGGCATTTGACAAACCCGCGGAAACTCCTCGACCATCCGGATAACCCGTACGCCGCGAACGATCCGGGATGAATGCGTCTTGTGCAGCATGCAATAACGCCCGGGGAGAAAAACGATGGAAGCGCTTGAAGCGCGCACCATGGCAAAGGTATCGCGTCGCCTGATCCCATTCGTGATCATCTGCTATTTCGTCGCATTTCTGGATCGGGTCAATCTCGGCTTTGCCGCACTTGAAATGAACAAGGACCTCGGGTTCAGCGCGACAGTCTACGGCCTGGGTGCCGGAATGTTCTTCATCAGCTATTTCCTGCTGGAAACACCATCGAACCTGATTTTGGTGCGCACCGGCGCGCGGGTCTGGATCGCGCGAATCATGTTCACCTGGGGCATTCTGTCCGGTGCCATGGCGTTCGTTCAGGGTGAGACTTCGTTCTACATCATCCGCTTCCTGCTCGGAGCTGCCGAAGCCGGATTCTTTCCAGGCATTTTGTTCTACCTTACCCTGTTCTTCCCGGCTGCCTATCGCGGCCGCATGGTCGCCATGTACATGGTGGCGATTCCGTTTTCCGCCGTGATCGGCTCACCGTTATCCAGCGCAATCCTCTACGCCGACGGTTTCCTCGGCTTGCGCGGCTGGCAATGGGTATTCATCTCCGAGGCAGTGCCCGCAATCATCCTGTCCGGCGTGGTGCTGTGGTATCTGACTGATACGCCCGCCCAGGCTCAGTGGCTCGAAGCCGATGAACGCGACTGGCTGGTGCAGCGCCAGGCTGCGGAGCGACGGCAACGTGAGGCGGTGCACAATCCCTCGATTTTGGAGGTGCTGTGCAATCCGCGCGTTCTGACCCTTGGGGTGGCCGGTTTCGGCATTGGCTATTCCAGCTACGGTTACTTCTATTTCCTGCCGCAGATCGTGAAGGCGTTTGGCCTGACCAATATGCAGACCGGGCTCGTTACGGCGGTGCCGTTCGCGGTCGGCGCCATCAGCATGATCTGGTACGGACGACGCTCCGACCGGGTCATGGAACGCCGCAGCCATACCGCCATCGCCTTCATGATCACAGCGCTTGGCATGGTCATCACGGCATTGACGCCGAACCCCTATGTTCGCTTGGGCGCCCTGTCGTTCGCTGGCTTCGGCGTCTTCTCTGTGCTGCCGGTGTTCTGGGCGATGCCGACTGCGTTCCTGAGTGGCGCCGCCGCCGCCGCCGGTGTCGCGTATATCAACTCGATCGCCAATATTTCCGGCTTCGTCGGGCCGTTTGTCATGGGCTTCATCAAGGACCTCACGGGCAGCTTCGACGGCGGACTGCTGGTGATTGCGGGGGTCAGCCTCATTTCGGGGATTGCCACATTATGCATCCGCCACGACCACGAGCTGGAACAGCGGCCGGAGGCGGTTCTGGCCGAATAGCGACAAGTGCGGGAGCAATCGCCGCTGTGCAGGTCTACGAGCGCACGTATTTTCGGCACACGAGGCGCAGCCGATCACTGATCTGGTCGCGAACGCGCTGGGGCATCGGAGTGGAGCCGCTCGCCTGCTTCCATTCCGGTGTGTCCACCACGCCTGGGGATGCGAGATGATACAGCGCGACATATTTCGGACCGCTGCCGTCCGTCCGGAAACGGCGCGCGCACAGCACCCCGGGAACACTGGCAAGGGCGGGGACGTGCTCGGTGTCATACCACGCGTTGAACGCGCTCTCGACGTCCGACCCGGGGGTCATGCCGACCAACAGGAGTCCACCGGCATTGGCGGGCGCGGTCGCCTCGCCTGGAAGGATTTGCTCGCCTTCGTAGCGCAGCAGTCGATCCACTTTCGCGGTCACGCGCTTCGACCACGGCGACAGGTTCTCGCCCCCGATCGCCCGGTAGCCCGGGCTGCGCAACACCTCGAGACTGCCGAGGTCATAGGTCGCAACCGACTGTCGTGGGTTTTCCGCGCCGATCCACCGCTGAGCGCTCAGAAAAGCCGGGCACTCGCTGGCGTTCGAGGATGTGCTCGGTATCGTACCAATCATTGAACTCGCCGGCATCGACATTCGAGAAATCCATCGCGGCGATCAGTGCACCCTTTGCCATGGCGTTCCTACTGCGTTCGCGATTGGCGGATCCCGACGCCTGTGAAGGCGCACCGCAGTTCCGCTGGGTAGGTTGATCACCGAGAACCCTAAGCCCGGTGAGGCGAAACCCAAAGTGACAGCGCGAAGCATGGCCAGGTCAAGCCCGGCGATGGCAGGTGCTCCAACGAGCATTATGTCGAACCCGGCATCTCAAAGTCCGCGCCATGTTCCACGATCTGCACCAAGCTGGCGATGTCGTCATCACCGCGACCTGCCATCATCGCATGCTTGTAGACAAGCCGGGCCACCTGGCAGACCCACATCGGAACACCAAGCGCCTCGCCCTGCGCGATCGCCAGGTCGACATCCTTCATCAGGATGTGCAACGCCGCACCATAGTCGAAGGAACGGGGCAGCACGCTGCGCGGGAACACAGTGCGCGTGGCGCCGTTGGCCCCGCTGCCGGCATTGATCGCATCCAGCATCACCCTGGGAGCCAGTCCGCCCTTCGCGCCCATGACGAACGCTTCCGACGTCGCCACGAGGGAGACGGCGAACAGGATGTTGTTGGTAAGCTTGAGAAGCTGTGCTGCCCCCGGCGCATCACCCGCCACCGTCACAGTTGAACCCCAGAGTGCAATCAGCGGACGCACCTGCTCCACCGTGGCGGGATCGCCGGACACCATCACCGACAGCGTACCCGCCGCCGCACCACTCGGTCCGCCGGAGATCGGGCAATCCACCACCACGCAGCCGATTTTGCCAAGTGCGTCCGCCACCTCGGTCACGAAGGGCACGCCGACCGTGCAGGTGTTGATCAGGGTCTTCATCGCGCGACCCTGCAGGAGGCCATTCTCACCGAACACAACGTCGCGGAAGGCGGCCAACGTGGGCAGTGACACCACCACAATCTCGGCTAAGTCGGCAAGCGCACGTGGATTGGCGGCGCGGCGTGCCTGACGGGCCAGCAGCGGCGCCATGTTGGCCTCGCTGATGTCGTAAACGGTGAGTTGGTGCCCTGCATCCAGCAGCTTGCCTGCCATGGGCTGCCCCATATTGCCGACGCCCAGATATCCGATATGCATGGCTGTGTTCATCCCTTCCATTGCGCGCTCGCGGTCGCATCCCGGCAGGTTACGGCAGGATCATCCGATGGTGGCTCCCAGACCGGCGCGGTTCCTGCCGCGAAAAAAGATCAATGGGTCACCATCTGCCCGCGAGGCGACCGCGACAACCTTGCCGATGATGATCGAGATGTCACCCCGCTGGAATATCTCGTCGACGGTGCAGTCGAACGCGCCGAGCGCGTCGCGGAACACGGGAGCACCGGTTTGGAGGACGCACCAATCGCCGGCAACAAATCGGGCTGCGCCTGAAAGGCCGACCCTGCCTGCGAAAGCATCGGCAACCGCGGCAGCATCGGCCGGGAGGAAATTGACCGCGAAGTGACGGCGCGAAATGATGCCGGCCAATGCAGTCGTCTTGCGATCGACCGAGACCAGCATGGTGGGCGGGTTCGCCGTCACATGCGCCGCGGACAGTCCAAGAAAGCCGATGGGCCCGTCATCGCTGTCCGCTGTGACAACCGTCATCCCGGTTGCGCGCTGCCCGAGCGTTGTCCAAAAGGCTTTGGCGTCGATTGCTTCGCCGGACGTCACTGTCCACGTTGTCATGTCACTGCCTCCATCGCCGAATAGTCGTGCGTGCAACTTCAGGGCCGGTTCTCACGGTCCACGTCGGAGTCCGCCACGTCGGCTTGCAAAGGATATCCAATAGCAGATGATGGCGCCAACGCTCGGGGCTTCGCGCCAAAGCAGCAGAAAGTCACAAGAACATGGTCAAGGATCCGGCTTGGGCATTGGCGGAACATGTCTGCGGCAGTGGCTTCGCCGACCTGCCGGCCGCAACCCGCGCCGCCACATGCAACGACATCCTTGACACGTTCGGCTGCCTGCTTGGCGGCAGCAGCGCACCCGGCATCGCCGAACTCGCACGCGTCGTCGGCGGCTGGGGCGGCGTTCAACAGAGTCAGGTGATGCTGTGGGAGCTACGACTGCCGGCGCCACAGGCCGCCATGCTGAATGCCAGCATGGCGCATGCGTTGGATTTCGACGACACGCTCGATCATGGCGGCTCGATCCATCCGGGCGCATCGGTACTCGCCGCGAGCCTTGCAATTGCCGACATGCTTGGCGGCGTGTCGGGCCAGAGACTGCTTTTAGCGATAGCACTCGGGCTGGATGTGTCCTGCCGCGTGGCCCTCGCCTCGACGGTCGACCGCGGCTGGCACCGCACCGCGGCAATGGGCGTGTTCGGCGCCGCGGCGGCCTCCGGCAAGCTGCTTGGCCTGACCGTGGAGCAGATGGTGAATGCGCTCGGGATCGCATTCAGCCAGGCCGCCGGGAACCGCCAGTGCATTTTGGATGGCGCGCTGACCAAACGCCTGCAGGCCGGTCAGGCCGCCAGCAGCGGCGTGTTGGCCGCCCTCCTGGCGGCCGAGGGTTTTACCGGTGCCCACGACATCTTCCTCGGCCGATTTGGCTTCTTCGAACTGTATCAGCCTGGCGGTCATGATCCAGCGAAACTCGTCGAAGATCTGGGCAAGGAATTCCGCGGCGATCTGTTGAGCTTCAAACCCTATGCCTGCGGTCGGCCTCAGCACGCAATCCTGGATGCCGCCATTGCCGCACGGAATCAGCTCGATCTTGGGACAGCAGTCGATTTTGCCCAGATTGCGGACGTGCGGGTGACCGTCGCCCCCACGATCATTGCCGAACAATTCAAGGGCGCTTCGCACAAGCGCCGGCCTACCCAAATCGTGGAGGCTCAATTCGCGCTGCCGTATCTGATCGCCGCAGCCCTGGTTCACGGTCGCGTCGGCATCACGGAAGTTGCCGATATCCATAACGCCCAGGTCCTGAAGGTCGCTGAGCAAATGGAGGGAATCGATGCAGGCCGCGAGGTGGACGGGATCACGCTCCGCCTGCGTGACGGTCGCACCGCCGCTGTCACGGTGGGATTGCCTCTCGGTTCACCCGAGAACCGCCTCAGCATTGAGCAGCGCGAGATGAAGTTCATCGACTGTGCGCACAACGCGGTCCGGCCGCTGCCGGACGATGCGGTACATGCGACAGCGCACGCAATTCTGCAGCTGGAAGAGTTGCAGGATGTCAGCGGACTGCTGCGGCCCTTCGTTTGAAACGCCGAAGCGGCCGGCAGCACCGAACAGGAGACCGGTGATGACGGCAGGCAAGATGCGACTGGGGATGTCGATCCGGGGCTATGGATACCATCCAGCCGCCTGGCGGCATCCGGATGTACCGGCCGATGGCACGCTGCATGTCGAGCATTATGTGCGTAACACCCAGGCAGCCGAGCGCGGCAAACTCGATCTCATCTTCTTCGCCGACGGCGCCGGCATCCGTCAGGGTGACAATCCTAAGGGCGCATTGTGTCGCACCGGCTCCGACATGGTCGAGATGGAGCCGATGACGTTGCTGCCCGCCCTCGCCATGGTCACCAGGCATATCGGTCTGGTCACAACGGCGTCCACCACCTACAACGAGCCGTACAATCTGGCGCGCAGGTTCGCCACTTTGGACCTGATCAGCAACGGGCGTGCTGGCTGGAATGTCGTCGCATCATGGTCGGATCATGAGGCGCAGAACTTCGGCCTGGAGACGACACTCGACTACGACACGCGCTATGCGCGCTCGGCGGAATTCGTGGAGGTGGTCAAGGGGCTGTGGGACAGCTGGGAGGCAGGCGCCCTGCTGTTCGACAAGGCGGCAGGCCGGTATTTCGATGAAGCCAAAATGCATGTGCTCAATCACAGTGGCCGGTTTTTCAACGTGCGCGGCCCTCTGAACGTTGCAGGCATGCCGCAGGGTCATCCGGTCATCGTGCAGGCGGGCGCGTCCGATCAGGGGCGGGAACTCGGCGCTGCGACCGCCGATGTCATCTACGCGATCCACGACTCCCTCCAGCGCGCGCAGAGCTACTACGCCGACGTGAAAGGGCGCATGGCAAGATACGGTCGCGAGCCCGACGACCTGAAGATCATGCCTGCGATCTGCCCGGTCGTCGGTCGCAGCAGGGCCGAAGCACAGGCCAAGTTCGACGAGTTGCAGGGGATGATCGATCCGCTGGTCGGCCTGGGTCGGCTCTACGGTTCGTTCGGCGACCTGTCGGACTATCCGCTGGACGGTCCCGTGCCGGAGGATGCCTTGGGCAAGCAGGAGCTGCGCAGCCTGAGCGTCCAGTTGGTCGAACGCGTGCGGCGCGAGCGGCCGTCGATCCGCGAACTGTACCTGCGCTCAGGCATCACTGGGGACGCGAAGATCGGCACGGCCGCCGACATAGCCGACGTCATGCAGGAATGGTTCGAAGGTGCGGCATGCGACGGTTTCAACGTCACGCCTGCGACCCTTCCCGGCGGTGGCGAAGACTTTGTCGAGATGGTTGTGCCCGAATTGCAGCGCCGTGGCCTGTTCCGGACCGAATATGAAGGCCGAACGCTGCGCGAAAACCTTGGGCTGAAGCCGGTGATCAACCGATACAGCCGACAGCGTCGGGTCGCTGAAAGCTACCCAAACCAGACGACACCTGGAAGGCGACCTCAAAGCCAAGGGAACTGACCGGACGAAGGGAGACAGGAGCACCACCATGGCGAAGGCCGCAGACCAGAAGAATTCCGAATTCCAGCGCGGGTGGGACGCGGCACTCCTCGCAGTCCGATCCTGGCATGAGGGGAAAGCCAGCCAGGCGATGGTGCAGTCGAGACGCACCCGATTCCCCAAGAACCTTGAGCGCGAGGCGGAGGTTCACAAACGCTCGGCGGAACTGATCGTCCATCTGTCGCCGGACGACGTTCTGAGTTCGCGGAAAGGACGCCACGCGGCTGCGCGTATCAGCGACGACACCAGCACCTGTACCAGCCCGTCAACCGGATCCGGCCACGACCTCTCGACTCCTCCCGCCGCGCGTCATCGCTTCCGCCAACTCAGGGCGCCTGCCCAGCTGCGCCCGGTAGATCTCCTTGACACCTTCAATAATCTCGCCGTCACGGCCCAGCAGGGCGTCACCGATCTCGATGATGCGCAAATTAGGCCACGCCTGCGGTCGAATGCGGAGGATCTCCTGGGCAACCGACGAGGCTGCCGTCCGCGGACACGCCTGGACAATCATGAGGATCATTGAAGCAGTTGATCGAGACACCCCGGCATGGCAGTGGACGAGCAGATGAGCGCCTTGCAGCGGTTCCGCCATCAGGTCGCGGCCCAACGCGAGTAGCTGGTCAACATGCTTCGGTGTGGGCGCGATGATGCCGGGAGCCTCCTCGATCACATCGTGAAATCGCAGTTCGAGCCGTTCGTGCTCGCCGAACGAGCCAAACGCATCAGGCACGGGCCAGTCCGGATCGAGGATGGACAGGACGTGGCTGACGCCGGCCTCGCCGTGGTCAGGCAGTTCGTCGATGCCACAGACGGTGATCTTGAAAGGGATCGTGATCGGCATGGTTGAAAATCCTGTTCGGCCGACGCAGCCCACCGAGTTTCACCGACCCTGCAACGCCTCCGCCATACGGGAGACGATCTGTCGCAGGATCGGCGCTGGCGTCGCGAAATTCAAGCGCGCGAAGCCGGCGTACCGGGGGCCGAATGTTTCGCCGAAATTCAGCCCGACTTTGGCACGATCAAGGAAGAACTGCCCGGCGGAACACGGCAGTTCCAGCGCGCGACAATCGAGCCAGGCCAGATAAGTCGCTTCCGGCACCCGCATCGTAACGCCCGGAAGCTCGGCAGCAATGATCTGCGCAAGCCAATCGCGGTTGGCTTGCAGATACGCCAGGATTTCGTCCAGCCACGGCTGTCCGTCGTCCCAGGCAGCAACGGTGGCATCGACGCCGGTCACGCCCGGCGAGCCGAGCAATCGCGCCGGGATGCGGCTGAAAAAGCGTTCCTTAAGCGCGGGCGAACCAAAATGCATAACGGCGCAGCGCAGTGCGGGGATGTTGAAGCTCTTGGTCGCGGAGGTGATGGTGATGGTGCGCGCAGCAATCTCCGGATGCAGCGACGCAAGGGGAATATGCGTGTTGCCGGGATAGACGATGTCGGCGTGAATTTCGTCGGACACGACCACCAGATCGTGACGGATGGCAAAGGCCGCCACCGCTTCCAGTTCCGCTCGGTTGAAGGCACGTCCTGTGGGATTCTGCGGGTGGCAGAAGATCAGCACACGCGCGCGCGGATCGGGCGCGGTCTCGTACATGGCGAGGTCGAGCACCCAGCGTACCCCGTTGTCGCGCATCGGGTTGGCGATCAGCCGGCGTCCGGTGTCCTCGATCGCGCGCATGAACGGTGGGTATGACGGCAGCTGCAGCAGGACCGCATCGTCCGGCTCGCTGAACGCCATGACCGAGGAGAAGCTGGCCTGCACCAGATCACCGATCGGGACGGCATCGACGGGATCGGTATGCCAGCCGAAGCGGCGCTCCATGCGGCGGACGAAGGCCGCGGCCAGCGTACCCTCCCGCTGGGCATAGCCGTATTCCTGGTTCTGCGTCAGGAGGGTCAGCGCCGCGGTGATCGATGGCGCCACGCCAAAATCCATGTCGGCGACCCATGCGGGCAGCACGTCAGAGGCAAACTTGTGCCATTTGTTGGTGCGGCGGGCCCGTAAGGTGGCAATGTCGAAATCGATTGCTGCGCTAATAGCCATGCGTTGGTTCTCCCATGCCGGCGTCAGGCATTCCTTCTCCGGCGAACTCATCGCCGAACACTTCGCTGATCGCGATGCCGCTTTCGCCGGCGACAGCGTAGAGCAGGTAAATCGCCCCGCTTTCCTCGAAGACAGCGGGATCGCGCAGCTGATTGACCTGTCCGTACGCCGTGCTGCGGACCGACGCCGTGAGCGGCGCGTCCGCGCCTTCCCAGTTCCTTTCGGGACGCAGTACTTCGATGGCAGGACGGTCTTTCCATTGACGCCAATCGCCGGATAGATCAATTCGGCTCAGCAGGATGCGCTCGGGCGCGTCCCCCACCTGCGTCCAGAACACAAACAGCGCATCGCCGCGCTTCAACAGGGCCGCGTGGCGCATGTTGGGGTTGAACAACATCGCTCCCGGTTCGAACCCCTTCAGACCATCGGCCGAGCGGTAGAGTTGCCCTGGCATGGCCAGGGCGTAGGTCGCACCATCATGCCGAACGACGCGGAAATAGGACCGGCCAAGGATCTCCGGCCGCGCGCAGAAATCGATACCGTCCTGCGACGTGGCCACGCGCGTGACCTGCCTGCCGACGCTCTCCAGGCCATGATAATACATGACGATCCGCCGCTCGATCGGATCAACGTGAACGTCCGGCGAGGCGATGTGCGGTGTCGTGATCTCGGGCAGCACGTCGTGCGATATCGCAGTCCCACTGCGCTCATAGCGTGTCTTGAACGCCGCCAGTTCGCCCGGCGTGGGGACCGGCGGCTCGGTCAGAAAGCGCGATTGGGCCAGATGCAGGCTGCCCGGCGGATGCACCCGCCACGGACCGGTCAACGCATCGGAATACGCGAGGCGGATGTAGTTGCCCTTGTGATCGGCGAAATACAGATAATACGCGCCCAGCCGTCCCTCGACCCAGTCCGGCACGCGGATCAACGACGGTCCCTGTATGTTTACGCCGATGCTTGGATGCAGATCCGGCGAGATGATCGGCCCATCAAGCAGCCTCGAGACGCGGACACTCATCGGTCAGCCGTTGATCGCATGGTCCGTCGGTCACTTGGAATCTGAAACCACGGCGCCACTGGGTCCCCGCTGTCGCGGGGATCACAACAAGTGGCACATCTGAGCCCGTACCGAGAAGCTACCGTCAATCGAACGGACCCTTCGATGGCAAGCCTGCAAGCAGCGTGCGCTCATCGTCGCGGAAACCGTTCACCACGTGGGACTCGGCATCGAACACCATTGTCGCGCGGCTGTCAGGCTGCCAAGCGGGCCAGTGCAGTTCCGGCGTCGCGGGATCGCCGGTGCGGGCAAAGGCGATCCAGGCGCTGCTCATTCGATCGGCGACGCGTTGCGGATCCGGACCGGTGCCAACCATGGAGGCTGATTTCGCGACATTGTCGAACACCAGCGCCAGATCGAGCGAGTGAGGGCTGTGCCACTTGCCGTCATCCACCGGCGTCTGCCAGTCGAGCTCGTAGAGATAGACCGGAGCGGCGTTCTGCGCTGCCTTTAGCCCGGCCTGTGTCCAGGCGCCTGCGCGGAACGAAATCGCGGTGGCGATGGCGAAGAACAGGTCGGACGGCGACGCCTCGGGCCGACCCGCATGGGAGACCGTGATCAGCCGATCCGCGTCCTCGGGCTTCATCCAATCGGCTAGGCGCCTGCGCAGCCCATCCTCGTCGAGCGTGAAGGTCGCGGCATCGGACATGCCGATCAGCATGGTCATCTCGGTGGCCGTCGTCCCGATCATCAGCGGTACCTGCGCCGAGACAGCGGGAGCCGCAGGCCACCACGGCCCGGCGGGCAGTACCGTGCCGTCAGCGATCGGGCGCCAGACCGCCCGATTTGGGCCGCGCGCCACCTTGGCAACGGCGGCGACCAACGTGTCCATCGGCAAGGAGGCAAGCGCATCCGTGTTGCCGGGCGGTATCTCGAGTGCCGCCAGCAACGTGCGGGCATGGCGTGTGCCTTCCTCCGGCGACATCGCCTGGAGATGGGCGTTGCGCGCATAGGATCCGCTCTGCACGATGGCGCGGTGGAACAGGCCAGTGGCGTCCGGCATGGCCATGATGGTCGATACCTTTCCGCCGCCGCCGGACTGACCGAAGATGGTGACATTGCCGGGATCGCCGCCGAACTCGGCGATGTTCTCGTGCACCCAGCGCAACGCGGCGACGAGGTCGAGCATTCCGGGGTTGGCTGCGGCGGCGAGTTGCGGTGCGGCTTCAGCGAGATACATGTAGCCGAACGCATTCAGCCGATGATTGACTGTCACCACCACGACATCGCCGCGCCTGCATAGCCGGACGCCGTCGTACACATTGCGCGAACCGGATAGCGACGAGAAATCCCCGCCGTGGAACCATACCATCACCGGGCGTTTTGCGCCGTCGCGCAAACCCGGCGTCCAGACATTGAGCGCAAGGCAGTCCTCACTGATGGCTTTGTCGAAGGTCCAGGAGGCGAACAGGCTGCCAGGAGCAAATATCGACTGCGGCGCCATCGGCGGATAGGCCAGGGCGTCGCGTATGCCGCTCCAACCGGCGGCCGGCGCGGGAGCGTGGAAGCGCGCGGCGCCGGCCGTGGTGGCGCCATAGGGAATGCCCTTGAAGACGTGGATCCCCTGGTCGGTGGCGCCGCGCACACGCCCATGGGCGGTGGTGGCGATTGGAGCGTCGGTCATCGTTTGCGCCTTTGCCTTGGTCGTCAGAAGACCAGCCACGGCACCGAACAATGTCCGTCGATGAATCATGACGTCCTCCACTCCACCGTTGTCGCTGTTCGCGGCTGCGCTGCGGCTGGGCGGATTGTACGAGCGGACAGCGAAAGCGGCAACGAGGACGCGATTGGAACGGGGACGTCATGCGTCCGGATCGGCCTGCCCGCAGGTGCGGCCAGCAGTCACTGCCGTTGCATTGCAGGCAAAGGGCCCTCTTTCCGGAGGCCGTGCCAGGCGAGCAATCCATCGACGATGAAGACGCCCAGCGCAGCGACCGTGCAACCCAGCGCCGAACCAAACAGCAGAAATAATGCGAAGGCGGTATTGGCGTTGCGCAGTGCGCCAACGAACAATGTGAATGCCGCGCCGCAGGTCGTGGCGCCGCCGAGCGCGCCCAGCACGATTGCCGCATCCAGCGCAAGGACACGGCACCGCAGTCGTCGAATATGCCTCCGCATCAGTGCCGCGTCGTTGCCTTGCGGGTCGGCCGCCAGCAGTTCAGCGGTATGCGACACGTGGTCCGAGACGCGTGCCAGCCGCGTGTTGAATACATTGAGCAGAGCACCGATACCCGACAGCAGGAACACCGGCGTCAGCGCCACCTGAATGACGTGAGCGATGTTGTCCAGAGGCACGGCGTCGATGGAACCCGGCATTGCAAAAGACCCGATTTGGGGTGGCGGCGGTATTCGCACTTCTGATTGTGCTTGGTCGGATCGAACAGCTCCAGCCCTGCCGCAGCCGGATTGAGCAGCTCCAGCCGCCTTGGCCGGTTGCCGCCACGCTTGTGCGTCGCCGCATGAGCGTGCCCCAATACATCGTCTGCTACTCGGCGTCCACGGCGCTTGGTTGTTGGATCAGTCGAGAATACAATGGTTGTTGCAAGGGGGCGATTTGTGATGCCAGGGAATCCGGCTGCCTGGGCAACGTCTGGCAGGGTGACCGCCGACGGGCGCGCGCAAGGCCGACAATTCGCAGGGTCCGATATGCGAGGTATGCCGACATGGACGTAGCAATCAGACAACTCACGGACGTCTTCGCGGGCGAGGTGACGGGTGTCGATTGTCGAAGGGCACTTTCGCCAGACGAGGTGGCGGCCATTCACGCCGGCATGATTCAATATGCCGTTCTGGTGTTTCGCGATCAGAAGCTGACGGATGAGGAGCAACTGCGGTTCACGCTGCATTTCGGAATGATCGAAAACAGCCGCGGCGGCACGCCCGGTCCCATCCACTTCCGGACTGATCAGGAGGCGCGAAAACTCGGCTCTGGCATCGCGGACTTCTCGAATATCGATCCATCCGGCAGGTCGCTGTCGACCAGTAGCCGAGCGTACTTTTTCAAGCTTGCGGATCAGCTGTGGCATTCGGACAGTTCGTTCAAGGCGGTTCCAGCGTCTTACTCGTTGCTGTCAGGCCGCACCATTCCTTCCTGGGGCGGCAACACCGAATTCGCGGACATGCGCGCCGCCTACGACACCCTCGACGATCGGCTCAAGCGGGAGATTGAAGATCTGGTCTGCCTGCATTCCAACATGTACTCCAGGGGGAAGGTCGGGTTCACGGAATTCACCGACGAGGAACGTATCGTCTTCAGACCGGTGCGGCAGCGCCTGGTTCGGCGCCATCCCGTCACCGGCCGGAAGTCCCTCTTCCTGTCGGCGCACGCCGGCGCGATCGAGGGCATGTCGATCCCCGATGCGTCGATGCTGCTGCGCGACCTCACCGAGCTCGCGACGCGGGAGCGGTTTGTCTATTCGCATGTCTGGCGGATCAATGACTTCGTTATGTGGGACAATCGCGCGACGATGCATCGCGGACGCCGGTTCGACCCGAACGAGGCACGCGACATCAGGCAAACGCGCCTGGCGGGGGACGGTCCGACCATTGACCAGACTGCGGTCTGAGAACGATCCGTCACTTTCGTTCGCCTCCGCATGAGGCCCGCTGGCGCGAATGCGCCGGGCGTGAACATACTGGTCCGAGCGCCGACTTTGTCGCGTCTGAACTCATGCGGACCTGCACGCTGACCCTGGCACGGTTCGGAAAGGACTGTGCCATGCGATTCCGCCTGTTGTCCGCCGCTCTCCTGCTTTCCCTGACCCTGCTGCCCCTGGCATCGTCGCCCACCCTAGCGGCCACGCTGCGCTGGGCCGCATCCCGCGACATTGGCTCGCTCGATCCCGACAGCTTCGGCGACACCTTCACCCTGGCCTTCCTCAATCACGTGTACGAGGCGCTGGTCCGTTACGACGAGAACCTCAAGGTCGAACCGGCGCTTGCAACTTCCTGGGAGTTGGTCGAGCCGACCGTGTGGCGTTTCCATCTGCGGCCCGACGTCCACTTCCACGACGGCGCATTGCTGACGGCTGACGATGTTGTGGCCTCGCTGCGGCGCGCGACCGACGAACTTTCGCCGCTCAAGGGCAATCTGTCAGCCTTCAAGTCCGCGCGCGTGGTGGACGCGAGCACGGTCGATATCGAGCTGAACTCGCGCTATCCGCTGCTGCTGAACGACCTCACCAACATCTTCATCTTCAGCCAACCGTGGCTGATCGCCAATCATGCAGAGGTCGCGACCGATGTAGGCCGGAAGGTCGAGGGCTATGCGACATTCCACGCCAACGGCACCGGACCGTTCATGGTCGAGAGCCGCGCCGCCGACAGCCGCACCGTGCTGGTGGCCAATCCCGCATGGTGGGACAAGCCTCGTCACAACATCGATCGCATCGAGTTTCTGCCGATCATTTCCGACGCGACGCGAGTCGCCGCGCTGGTGACCGGCGAGATCAATTTCACCAACGCAATCCCGCTGCAGACCGCGCAACAACTCGCCAACCAGGAGGGCGTCAGGCTGCTGCTGGCGACCGAGCTCCGGACCGTGTTCTTTGCGTTCAACCTCGGCGAGAAAACCCAGGCCGGCGAGCCCAATCCGCTGCGCGACAAACGGGTGCGCCAGGCACTGTATCAGGCGATCGACATCGAGCAGCTTCGTCGTGTGATCATGCGTGGCCAATCGCGCAACACCGGCGCCTTGGTCGCGCCCGCCATTCCCGGTTACCAGCCGAAGCAGGATGTCCGCCTGCCCTATGATGTGGCCGCCGCGCAGAAACTGATGGCGGAGGCGGGCGTGCCAGGCGGGCTGGCGCTCACACTGGTCTGCACACCGGAGGGCTACGTCAACGAGGAACAGATCTGCCAGGCGGTCACTGCGATGTGGGCGCGGCTCGGGCTGAAGGTTTCGCTGCAACTCGGGCCCCGCGCGATGATCACGCAGCGCCGCGTTGCCGGACAGTTCGACATCACGCCACTGGGCTGGGCCAACGAACCGGCGATCGACGCGGAATTGTTGCTGGTGCAGGTGGTGCACAGCAAGACCGGAGCGAACGGGCTGTTCAACTGGGGCGGCTGGGGTATGCCCGAGATCGATCGTCTGACCGACGATGCGGCCGGCGAACTGGACACGTCGAAGCGGCTCGACATGGAAAGCCGGGCGCTGGAGATAGCCGGCGAGAACGTGCTGTTCGTGCCGTTGCATCAGCAGCCGATGGCATGGGCCGCGCGGACCGATGTGACTCACGTCGTGCAGTTGCCCGACAACAAGGCGCGGCATTGGCTGACGCGCATGGATGGGAAATAGCGATGTCGGACGACCTGCTGGTTCGCAACGTACGTCCGCTCGGGGGCGATCTCGCGGATATCCTGGTTGTGGCAGGGCGCATCGCCACCGGACCGGCGCCAATCGGCGTGCCTGTCCTGGATGGCGGCGGATGCATCGCGCTGCCGGGCCTTGTGGAGGCGCACACCCACCTCGACAAGTCACTGCTCGGCCTCCCTTGGTACCGCAACGAGGTAGGGCCTCGGCTGATCGACAAGATCGAGAACGAGCGCAAGGTCCGCAAGGCATTGCCGATCGATCCGCGCCGGCAATCCGAGCGTCAGGCGCGCCTTTCGGTCTCGCACGGGAGCACCTTCATCCGCAGCCACGTGGACGTGGACACAGAGTGCGGCGTGGCTGGAATTGAGGGCGTGATGGCGACGCGCGAGGCGCTGGCCGACATCGTGGACATCGACCTGGTCGCGTTTCCGCAGAGCGGCATGTTGGTGCGCCCGGGGACGGTGGCGCTGATGGAACAGGCGCTGCGGCTTGGCGCCGAGGCAGTTGGCGGGCTGGACCCGTGCGCGATCGACCGCGACCCGAAGGGTCACGTCGATACGGTGTTCGGTCTCGCCGAACGCTTCGGGCGCGGCGTGGATATCCACCTGCATGAGCCCGGCGAAATGGGCGCGTTCTCGATGGAGCTGATCATCGAACGCACCATCGCCCTCGGGATGCAGGGCAAGGTGATTGTCAGCCACGCGTTCTGCCTTGGCATGCCGGACGCCGGCGTGGTGGATTCACTGATCGCAGCGCTGGCGGAGGCAAGGATCGCGATCATGACCACGGCATCAGCCTCGCGGACCGTTCCACCACTGAAGCGGCTGTTGCAAGCGGGGGTGGTGGTGTGCGCCGGATCGGACGGCATTCACGACACCTGGGGACCATACGGCAACGCAGACATGCTGGAGCGGGCGATGTTCGTGGGCCAGCGCTTCAACCTGCGACGGGACGACGAGCTGGCACTCGCACTCGATGTGGTTACGACCGGCGGCGCGCGGGCGCTGGGATTGGAGGGCTACGGGCTTACGCCAGGATGCGGCGGCGATCTGGTGCTGGTGGACGCCGAGACCGTGGCCGAGGCGGTCGCACAGCGGCCCGGACGCCGCACGGTGGTCAAGCGAGGCCGCGTGGTGGCCCGCGATGGGGTGGGCGTGGCCTGATGCGTGGCCGACGGACAAAGCTGTCGGCGGAGTGGGTGGTGGGCCATCGGGACGGACGACACTGTCTGCTGCGCAATGGCGAGGTGGTCTTCGAGGGCGACCGGGTGATCTTCACCGGGCACGATTTCCAGGGCGAGGTGGAGGAACGACGGGACTACGGGATGGCTTTGATCGCGCCGGGGTTCATCGACCTCGACGCATTGGGCGATCTCGACACCACGGTCCTCGGCTTTGACAATCAGCCGGCCTGGCGCAAAGGCCGGGTCTGGCCGCGCAGCTATCTCGAACGTGGGCCGTACGAAATGTATTCGCCCGAAGAGCTGGCATTTCAAAAGCGCTACGCCTTCGCGCAGTTGCTGCTCAACGGGATCACCACGGCATTGCCGATTGCCTCGTTGTTCTATCGCGAATGGGGCGAGACGACGGCCGAGTTCACCGCTGCGGTGGATGCGGCGGGAGCGTTGGGCTTACGGGTCTATCTCGGCCCGGCCTACCGCAGCGGGGGGTTGGTCGTGGAGCACGACGAACGCATCGTGCCGGAATTCGACGAGGCACGCGGGTTGCGAGGGCTGGAGGAGGCCATCGCGTTCTGCGACTCCCATGAGGGCGCACAGAACGGCCTGGTGCGCACGATGTTGGCTCCCGATCGCATTGAAACCTGCACGCCGGAACTGCTGCGGCGCACGGCCGATGCTGCGCGTACGCTGGACGTTCCGGTCCGGCTGCATTGCTGCCAGTCGAAGCTGGAAGTCGACATGGTGCGGGAACGCCACGGCATGAGCCCGCCGGAATGGCTGGCCTCGCTGGGCTTCCTGTCGCCGCACTCACTGCTGCCGCATGGCACGTGGGTTTCCGGTTCGCGCGGCATGACGCGGCCAGGCCGCGATCTCGAGATCATCCGCGATGCCGGCGCCACGATCGTGCACTGTCCGTTGGTATCGGCCCGCGGCGGCCGGGCACTGGAAAGCTTTGCGCGCTGCAGAGCCCTGGGGGTGCGGTTGGGCATGGGAACCGATACCTGGCCTCCGGACATGGTGCTGAACCTGCAATTGGGCCTGATGCTGGGCCGGGTGGTGGACGGCGATACTGGTACGGTGCGCGCCGAGGATCTGTTCGATGCTGCCACGATCGGCGGCGCCGATGCACTGGGCCGTTCCGACCTCGGCCGCCTGCAACCAGGCGCCGCGGCCGACATGTCGGTGTTCGACCTGGGGGGCGACTACATCGGTCGGTCGCTGGATCCAATCCAATGCCTGATGGTCGGTGCGCCAGGCCGTCGCGTGCACAGCGTCATTGTGGCAGGGCGGTTTGTCATGGAGAACGGACTAATCCCGGGCTTTGATCCGCACGCGGCCCATCCGCGGGCACAGGCGCAATTCGACGGTCTGGTTCGCCGCTATCCCGACCGTACCTGGGGACACCCGCCGGTCGAGACAGTCTTCTCCTCCGCCTATCAGGTCATACGGTCCAGCGCGGACGTGCAGTGACCGCGGAGCGAACTGCCGGCATATCGGGAGGCGTGTGCGCCTAATTCCTACTCAGGCGCACCAGCCTGATGCTTATTTCACCTGCTGCATGATCTTGGTCCACCGGTCGATGATCGGAAGGACCTTGTCTGCCTTCTCCGGCGGGAACATCGGGACAACGCGCGAAACGCCGATCTCAGCGAGGTGCTTCACCCGGTCGAGGTCATCGCCAAGGCCGAATGAGGTGATCTCGATTGATTTGGGATCACGCCCCGCCTCCTGCGCCATCTTGCGGAATTTCGGCAGTTCAACGCTGAGATCGCCGCGCGCCGTTGGAATCCAGCCATCGCCGTAGCGGATTGCCCGACGTGCGCCATGCGGGAATGCGCCGCCGACGTGGATGGGCGGATAGGGTTTCGTGACCGGCTTGGGTCTGGCGATCATCGGGTCGAAATTGACGAACTCGCCGTGGTACTCCGCGTGTTCCTTTGTCCAGATTTCCTTCATTGCCTCGATGGATTCGCGTACTCGCTTGAAGCGGGTAGCATAGACGGTGCCGTGGTTCTCCATCTCGTCCTGATTCCAGCCACCGCCGATGCCGAACAGGAAGCGTCCCTGGCTCACCTGGTCAATCGAGGCCACTAGCTTGGCGGTCTGAATGACGTCACGCTGCTGCACCAGCAGCACGCCGGTGCCGAACTTGATGGTCTTGGTCACCTGGCTGGCCGCGGCGAGCACGACGAACGGGTCCATTGCATCGCAGTATTGCTTCGGCAGGTCGCCGCCACCGGGGAAAGGCGTCTTGCGAGACAAGGGGATATGCGAATGCTCAGGTGCCCAGACTGATTCGAAGCCGCGCTGCTCGAGCTCGCGGGCAAGCTCCATCGCCGTCATCGAGTAGTCGGTGAAAAACATCGCGCCGCCGAACTTCATGCTCGTCTCCCTCGGGTGTTCCGACTTCGGAGATTAGGCCAATGTGTCGTCAGGCGCCATCGGGCTGCAAACCGATCTCCCGGTGGCGTGTCACATGGGCATGCCAATCGGGGTCATGCGCCCTTTAGGGTTGCCTGCGTGGACGCGTGAAGTCCATCATATCTTCCGAGGCATACCGATCATTCGTCGCGGAGGGGAGATGTCAAAGGGTTATATTTATGCCGAGGTCGAAATCACCGACGCGGCGGAATACGACAAATACCGCCCGCTCGCCGCAGCCAGTATCGAAGCGTTCGGCGGTCGCTACATCGTGCGCCGCGGTGAACCCGAAGTACTCGAAGGGAACCGCGACGTTCGGCTGGTCGTGGTGCTGGAATTCGAGAGCCGCGCGCGTGCGCTGGAGTGGTACCACTCACCGCAATATCAAGTGGCGAAGGCGGTGCGCGTCAGGGCGGCCAAAACCCATCTCGTGGTTTTGAGCGGCTACGAGGTGGCGTGACAGAAGCGGTGCGCAATCAGAGCAGCGACTTCGCGTGGCTGAGCGCGAGGTCGCAAACTTTCTTTGTCAGCTGTTCCCTGATGCCCCCACCCAAACTAAAGTTGCTGCCGTTCCCCGTGTCCAGAACACCATTGCTGCCCTGCTAAAATTGGCTGTCCGGAGTACGATGGTCGGACCCGGTGACCTTGCCGACGAGGGCATCCTTGACCGACGTTGCGGAGCCACCGCTTACGTAGTTGTTCTGGACGCAATATTGCAGCACGCCGGCAATGTTGCTCGGGCTCGCTTGATTGACCGACGGAACGGCAAGCGCTCCTCCGCCTTGCCCGGACCCCATGGCGCCCTTCAGCTGGTCGAGCAATTGCGCGTGCGCGGTTGCGATCGTGATCTGCGCCAACAGGACGATACTGGCTGCGCATGTCTTCCACATGCACGGATTATCCGAGAGCCCTGAAGGGCGCGCAACCCCTGGTCCGATAGCATGGATCGGGAGCCACGCGCAGATTGAACGCCGCCAGGGTCGCGCGATATGCTGACAGCAAAACCTGGAGGAGCGCGCATCATGGAATTCGGCATCGGCATTCCGACCTCGGGCGAAAGCTGGAAGGTCGTGCAGCGGGCGGAGGAGCTCGGATTCACCCATGCATGGTTCTACGATACCCAGATGCTGGTGGGCGATCCGTTCGTGGCGATGGGGGCGGCGGCACTGAAAACCACGCGCATTCGCCTGGGAACGGGCGTTCTGGTGCCTACGAACAGAATTCCCGCCGTAACGGCGTCCGCCTTCGCGACCCTGAATGCGATGGCTCCCGGAAGGATCGATTTCGGCGTCGGGACGGGATTCTCGGCGCGCCGGGCGATGGGGTTGGGCGCGATGAAACTCGCGGACATGGAAGAATATATCAGGATCGTCTATGCGCTGCTAAACGGTGAGATGACCGACGCCGAGGTCGAGCCCGGCGTGCGGAAGAAGCTGAAATTCCTCAACCCTGAATTGGGGTTGATCAACATCAAGGACCCGATCCGACTGCATATTTCGGCACTGGGACCGAAGGGGCGGCAGATGACGGCGCGCCACGGCGCGGCGTGGAAGACGGTAATGTCCGGCGTCGACGACGGGCTTGCGGCATTGAACGGGATGACAAAAACGTGGACGGAGAGCGGGAGGGCCAGAGGCGATCTGTACTCTTCCGCCTGGATCTGGGGTTGTCTGCTCAGGGATGGTGAAACGCTTGATAGCCCGCGTGTCCGTGCGCAGGCGGGTCCACGCGCGGCGGTGCTTCTGCATCGCGCCGCAGATGTGGACATGGAGGGCTGGATCAACACATCCCCGGTGCCGGACAGCGTACGCGATGTGCTGCAAGGCTACGTGGAGGCCGCGCGTAAATTCGAGCCAGCGGATGCACGCTATCTGCTGAACCATACCGGTCATTGCATCACGGTGAAGCCGGAGGAGGACAGGTTCATCACCGCGGAGCTGATCCGCCAGACCACATTCACGGGTGTGGAGCAGGACATCAAACAACGTATGGCCGCGATGCGCGATGGCGGTCTTTCGCAGCTCGTCATTCCGATTGTCCCCGGACATGAGTTCGGCAGTCGAGGACTGGGGCCGGCTCGTCAAAGCATTTGGCTAAGACAGCGGCCATTTCGGTTTCGGTTGAAGGCCATTACAACTTGGCTGAACCACGTCAACTCCTGGGTCGCTCCGGCGGATGCACGTTTCTGGACGAGATGGCCGGATCGTAGCAAAAATCGTTCGATATACCTGGTGCCACGGTCGGAACCGCCCGACGATGCGATGTGGAGGATCATTCCATATGTCGACCACAGTCTATTTCGCCACCAATCGCGTCGTCACCAATCCCGCCGATCCCGTCAACGGATACATCGCATCGATGGTGCCCCCTTCGGCGCCGAACGAGATCACCTACGGAACGGCGTTCGTCGATGGCGTGGACATCGCGACCAACGCGACGGGTGCCGTCTCGCAGATCATCAATGTCAATCGTGGCGCATTTTCGCAGGAAGCGATTGGAGACCTGTCCAACCCTGGGCGCAATCTGTTCGTGTTCATACACGGCTTCGACAACAGTTTCTCGGATGCCATCACGCGTGCGGCGTTCAACAGGGAATGGCTCGCTGCCTCGGACAATCCGGGGGCGGATACAGCGGTTGTCGCATTCAGCTGGCCGTCTCTGGGAAAGGCGGTGTCTCTGCCGATACCCCAGGCGGACTACCTGACGGATCAGCACATGGCCAAGAATTCCGGCCTCCATCTGATGGCGTTTCTCGCCAACCTGAGCCCCCTTCTGACGACCGCCCGGGCTCGCGGGCAGCGAGCGACGCTTCTGGCCCACAGCATGGGAAATCTGGCCCTCGAGTCCGGAGTGGAGAACTGGTTCCTGCATGGCAACGGGAACGACACCATGTTGGACCTGACGGTTCTGGCGGCCGCTGACTGCAGGTATGATACTTTCGATCAGCCTGTTCCCGCCGGCTTGAGCGGGCTCCCTCGCCTGTCTGATCGCGTATCGGTCTACTACAGCCAAAACGATCAGGTGCTCCAACTCAGTATGGTCGTGAACCTCGGGGCCAAGCGGCTAGGCCAGGACGGTCCACACAACCGTGCCGACACCGCGGCTTTTCCGAGCAACGTTTACACAATGGTCGATTGTTCCGATTACAAGGACTTTGATTTCAATTTCTTATCCTCCCATCAGTATTATCGGCTATCATCCACGGTCCGGTCGATCATCGTCAACGACATGGGCGCGCAGGTCGTGGCCTGAGGGCTCATTCATCCGCGGCCCCATGAGAGCCTGGCTGCGGTGACGCAGATGGAGATGATCCAAATGCTAAGGACGGAGCACGCCGATGAATCATCCGAGCCTGCGCCCACCACGGCAACGACCAGGCGAATGTTCCAGCGACGCTGGGCCCCGGCGAGCGTCCGGACGCGCCGCGCCCTGATGCTGGCGGCGGTGGCAATTGTGGGCGCTCTCGGTTATGGTCTGTTGCTCGCTCGCCTTGATCTGTGGGCTGAGCCGCGCGAGCACCAGTTTGGTGTTTCCGCCAGTGACGCGCAAATAGGCCTGTATCTTCAGCCGATCGCCCTCGATCCGCTGAACGACTCGATGCAGATGCGGGTAAGTGTCATACCTGTCCCGTCATCTGATGGCACTGCTCCGTTGAACGTCGCCGATCGCGACCTCGTGCTGCTGATCCATCGTGGCAGCCAGACCGAGCAAGTTCAGATCCGTTCCGGTCAACCGCTTCCGGAGACGAACCTGGAACTCGATCTGAATGACGGCAGCGTCCGAACTTATCCCCTGGATCGTTACGGTTCGGAAATTCGCATTGCCTGTTTTTTTGTGGTGCAGGGCGCCATGCGCGTGGCTCTCCCCATCCATATCGTGAGCTGGGAGGGCATCTTCGGCTACGACGTACACGGCGAGGAGATTTCGCCGTCGAACCCCGGCGAGGTCTGGATCCGTTTCGCAGTTCACCGCACAGGAGCGGTCAGGTTCTTCGGTCTCGCGGCCTACGGGGCGATGCTGATCTTGACCCTATGTGCGGTGACGATCGGAACCCTCGTCTTTGTCGGTATCAGAAGAATTGAAGTAACCCTTATCGGAGCTGTGGGAGCGATCATTTTCGCCCTGCCGGCTTTGCGCAATACATTGCCCGGTTCCCCACCGCTTGGGGTATGGGCCGACGTCCTGGTCTACTTCTGGGCTGAACTCGGCGCCGTGGTGGCGCTCGGCCTGTATGTCATTGCCTGGGCGCGCCGCGGCGCTCAGCCTGACCCCGAACCATAGTCCGGTACCCCATGGCCAGGTTGCTCGGTATCGCCGCTTGTTGCCGCTACCCGTGAATTGTGTGGAGTGGTCGGACAGTTCCTGAACTTTTCTTGAATTGCGCCCAGGACCGTCCGGCCTGACCACTCCCCAAATGGGGAATGGTTGCCATGTTCTGCTGGCACCACATTGTTCGCTATCATCCTTCCCGCATGCGGAGGAATAATTCGATGTCGTTTCCGATTGCGCTAACTGTGAACGGCGTGCGCCACGAGGTGCTGCTGGAGGATCCGCGCGTCACCCTGCTCGACCTGCTTCGCGAACGACTGCATCTCACCGGGACAAAGAAGGGCTGCGACCGTGGCCAGTGCGGAGCCTGCACCGTATTGCTCGAGGGCCGGCGCGTGAATGCCTGCCTCACACTGGCGGTCAGCCATGATGGGGCTGACGTGCTGACGGTGGAGGGACTGGCGCATGGCGATGCGCTGCATCCCCTACAGAAAGCGTTCATAGAGCACGACGCGTTCCAGTGCGGGTTCTGTACACCCGGGCAGATCATGAGCGCGCTCGGTGTCATCCGCGAGGCACAGGCGGGCGATGATCCCGAGCGGGTGCGCGAGGCGATGAGCGGAAACCTCTGTCGCTGCGGGGCTTATATCGGCGTCACCGAAGCCGTCCTTGCCGCTCAGGCACGCATGCGCGAGACGGAGCGGCGCGGAGAAGCGGCATGAACCGTTTCGACTATGTGCGCGCCGCGAGCGTCGCGGAGGCGGTGGCAGCCGCCAGCGCGCCGGGTGCAACCTTTCTTGCTGCCGGTACCAACCTGCTCGATTTGATGAAGGGTGGCGTTAGTCGCCCGGCGCGCCTCGTGGATATCACCCGTTTGCCGGGACTGAACCAAATCGAGCCTCTGCCTGATGGCGGCCTGCAAATCGGCGCCCTGGTGCGCAACAGCGACCTCGCCCACGATGCGAAGTTCACGTCGCAATATCCTGCGATTGCCGAGGCGCTGCTATCGGGCGCTTCAGGGCAGCTGCGCAACGCCGCGACGACCGCGGGCAATATAATGCAGCGGACGCGCTGCCCGTACTTCTACGACGTTGCGGCCGCCTGCAACAAACGCGATCCGGGAGCTGGTTGCGATGCGCAAAAGGGTGAGACGCGCCTGCATGCAATCCTTGGCTGGAGCGAGCATTGCGTCGCCACCCATCCGTCCGACTTCTGCGTGCCACTCGTGGCACTCGACGCGATGGTGGAGATCGAAGGCGGGTCGGGCCGGCGCGAAGTGTCGCTCGAGGAATTCCATCGCCTACCCGGTGATGAACCCAGCAAGGAAACGGTAATTGAGCCAGGTGAGTTGATCGTTGCGGTGCGTCTGCCACCAGAGGCTACAGGATTCGCCGATCACACCCGCTATCTAAAAGTGCGCGAGCGAACGTCCTATGCCTTCGCGGTGGTATCGGCCGCTGCCGGGCTGCGCCTCGATGGGGACCGCATCGTCGAGGCACGGCTTGCACTCGGAGGCGTCGCGCTGAAACCCTGGCGCGCCCGTGAGGCGGAGCGTGCCCTCCTGGGTCGCGGATGCGACACCGCCGCTTTTCGTGCTGCCGCCGACATTGCCCTCGGCCATGCGCGTCCTACCGGTGACAACGCGTTCAAGATCGAGCTGGCGCGCCGGATCGTCGTCCGGACGCTCGCCCTCGCGGCCGCAGGAACGCACGAGCGCGTGGCCGCCCTGCCCGCTTCCGTTTTCGCATCGGGGGTTCCGACACATGTCTGAAGCCGCAACCCACATTCGGCACGGATCGAATATCGGCCAGACGCTTACGCGCCGCGACGGGCTCCTCAAGGTGACGGGCGGCGCACGCTATGCGGCCGATCATCATCCGCCGGGGATGCTGTTCGCGGTGATGGCCACCAGCAGCATCGCGCGTGGCCGTGTGGCGTCCTTCGACGTAACCGCGGCGAAAGCGCATCCCGGCGTGGTCGAGGTGATGGTTCCGGCCAATGCGCCGAAACTCGCTCAATCGCCGGACCAAAAGGACGATCCGTTCGCGTTCAAGCTCGACCTCTTGCAGAACGATCACGTTCGTTACGCAAATCAGCCGATCGCCGTGGTAATTGCCGAGACCCTGGAAGCAGCGGCGGAAGGTGCCGCGCTGCTCAACCCGACCTACACGACCGAGGTCGTGCGGGTTGGCCTCAATGACACCGAACGCTTTGTCCCGGAGATCGTCGGTTTCGGCGAGGCGCCAATGGCCGAAAAGGGCGATCTCGAAGCCGGGTTTGCTTCGGCTGACCGGCAGACCGACACGATCTACGAGACCGCAGCGCAGTATCACAATGCGATGGAGCCGCACGCCGTCGTGGCGGAATGGGATGGCGATAAGCTTGTCGTGGACACGCCAAGTCAGGCCCTATCATTTGCGCAGGGCCGCATCGCACGGTTGTTCGGCATCGAGCCTGCAAATGTCCACATCCGAAGTGAATTTCTTGGCGGCGGCTTTGGTTCGAAGGGCGCCATCTGGGCGCCGCAGGTCCTTGGAATCATGGCGGCACGGCTGGTCAAACGCCCGGTGAAGCTGGTGACACGGCGCGAGCAGATGTTCGGCCCGGTCGGCCATCGCGCGCCGACCCGGCAGACCCTGCGCCTGGCCGCGCACGCTGACGGCACACTCACTGCTCTCGATCATCACACCTTGACGGCATCGAGTACGTTTGACGACTTCTTTGAGCCGAGCAGCGGCACGTCGCACACGATCTATGCGACGCCGGCACTGTCAACAAGCCACGAAGCGGTCCGGCTCGACACGGGCACGCCATTCTTCATGCGGGCGCCAGGCGAGGCGCCCGGCAGCGCCGCACTTGAAAGTGCGATCGACGAGATGGCGGATGCCTGCGGCATGGACCCGCTTGCATTCAGACTGAAGAACTACGCAGAGGTCGAACCGATCTCGGGCAAACCATTTTCGTCAAAGGCGCTGCGTGAATGCTATGCGCGCGGCGCTGAACGGTTCGGCTGGTCCAACCGCCCGCGCCAGCCGCGGCAGATGCGCGACGATGCCGGAATGCTGGTTGGCTGGGGCCTGGGCACGGCAGTCTTCCCGGCGCTCACCATGCAGGCCGAGGCACGCGTGGAGTTGCGGGCGGACGGCAGCGCCATCGCCGAGATCGGGGCCAACGATATGGGCCAGGGCGCCTGGACCGCTCTTGCGCAGATCGCCGCCGACGGTCTCAGTCTCGATATTGGCAGGATCGAGATTCGCATGGGCACCTCCGACCTGCCCAACGGTGGCGTCGCCGGCGGCTCGTCGCAGACAGCGACGTCGGGAATGGCATTGCACAATGCTGGCGCCGATGCGATCGGCCGGCTCGCCGAATTGGCGGTGAACGACGAGCGGTCGCCGCTGTTCGGCGCAGGCAATGCGGGCGTGGTCGCGCGCGACGGAAGATTGTCACGTCGGGACGACGAGAGTCGGGGAGAGCGCTACGAGGACATCCTCGCGCGCGCCGGGCGCGTATCGGTCGAGGGCAAAGGCCAGGGAGCCAGCGATCCGGCCGTACAGGAACGTTATGCAACGTTCGCGCATGGAGCGGTTTTTGCCGAGGTCAGGGTCGATCCGGACCTCGGACAGATCCGTGTCGCAAGGCTGATCGGCGCATTCGCCGCCGGGCGCATCATCAACCCCCGCATGGTTCGGAGCCAATATCTTGGTGGCATGATCTGGGGCATATCATTCGCGTTGCACGAGCATGCGGTGATGGATCCGCACTCCGGACGAACGATGAACGCCAATTTTGCCGAGTACCGTATCCCGGTTAACGCCGACGTGCCCTCGATCGAAGCGATCCTCGTCGAAGAATACGACGCGCACGTCAACCCGCTTGGCATCAAAGGCGTCGGCGAGATCGGGATTACCGGCACGGCAGGCGCAATTGCAAATGCGGTCTGGCATGCCACCGGCGTGCGGGTGCGCAATCTGCCAATCACCCTCGACAAGCTACTGCACGCGTGATCTGCAACGTCATGGCCGGGCGTGATCCGGCCATCTCGTCCAGCACCATGGCGCAAGGAATGGCCGGGGCAAGCCCGGCCATGACGGTTCGGACTCACGCTTCAGAGACCGAAGCACCTGAAGCTGCGGGTTTACGAAGGCATCGAACCGGATTGCAAGATATGATCGCCGGTGCCCGTCCCGATCCGACATGCATGCCCACGGCGCGACACCGCGCCCTGGTGGCGCCTCGTGTCAGCCGGCGATACGATGGACCCATGGCTCTGTCCCGTCGCTGGCAACATCGGAAAAAACGGAAGGATCGGCCGTGGAACGCACCACCACCAAACTGCGCGCGCTGCTGTCGGGCAGCGGATTCATCTACATGCCATCGGCCTATGACGCGATCGGCGGCCGACTGATCGCGAGCCTGGGATTTCCGGCGGTTTACACCGGTGGCTTTGTGACCGGCGGCTCGCGTTGCACTTCGGAGCCACTGCTGACCATGGACGAACAGGTGCGCGTCGCGGGTGACGTGGCGTCAGCCGTGACGGTTCCGCTGGTCGCCGACGGCGGCGCCGGATTTGGCGAGCCGCTGCATACCATGCGCTCGGTTTGTGAGTTTATTCGCGCGGGCGTTGCCGGGATTCATATTGAAGACCAGCTCTATCCCAAGCGCGCACACTACCACAAATACGTGGCGCACGTGACCCCGCGCGACCAGTTTGTCGCCAAGATCGACTATGCCTGTCGACAGCGCGCTGAGTCGGATCCCGACTTTGTCATTATCGCGCGATCGGATGCGGCCCGTTTCGAGGGACTGCAGGAAGCGATCGACCGGATAAATCTGGCCGCTGATGTCGGCGCCGACATGGGACTTGTCTTTCCTAGAAACGACGAGGAATTACGTCAGGCGCCGAAGCTGGCGAATGTGCCGTTGGTTTACGTGATGAGCCGCGGCAACCGTGACCAGCGCCCGTTGCCGACCACTGCCGAGTTACAGGCGATGGGTTACAAGGCCTGCATCGACGCAGTGACGAGTCTGGTTGTCGCCTTCACGGCGATGAAGCGCGCATTTACCGAAGTTCGCGACACCGGCACGTTCACCGACCTCAGCGCACAGGAATGCGTCGACGCCCGCCAGCAGATCGAGGATCTCGTGGGTCTCGAACAGTTCTACCTCATCGAAGAGGAGACAGTTGAGGCAAAGCGTTGGGGCAAGCGGTGACAGCACTCGATTCCCGCGCTCGAAGGCCCTTCTTCGGCGAACCGAAGGACGGCCAGTTTGTTCCTGGAAAGGGGGCTGACGACATTCGGTCCCGCCCGGCCCTATAGTCGGCTGGATCGATCTGCCCGCGTCAGCCTGCTTGAAAGATTCCCTGCCCATGCCCAACGACGCAGCGCCCAGCGTGTCGGATCTGCACTTCCTCACCATCGCCGAGGCTGCTCGACTGATTGAAAGTCGGCAGGTTTCGCCGGTGGCTCTGACCCAGGCCATTCTCGATCGCATCGCCGCAATCGACCCGCAACTCAACGCTTATCTGCTGGTCACGGCCGATCTGGCGCTGGATCAGGCACGCACCGCGGAAGCCGAGATCATGGCAGGTAACTACCGTGGTCCGATGCATGGCATCCCGTTCGCGCTGAAGGATATTTACTGCACCGCCGGCATCCCGACGACCAGCCATTCGCGAACGCGAGCCGGTTATGTTCCCAGCTTTGACGCCACGACGGTCACCAAGCTACGTCAGGCTGGCGCGATCCTGCTCGGCAAGCTCGCCACCCATGAATTCGCGCATGGCGGCCCGTCCTTTGACCTGCCGTGGCCACCGGCCCGCAATCCGTGGAACCGTGACCATGTTACCGGTGGATCGTCCAGCGGCTCGGGCGCAGGCGTGGCCGCGGGCCTTATGCTGGGCGCACTGGGCTCGGATACCGGCGGCTCGATTCGCAATCCAGCCGCGCTGTGCGGCCTCGTTGGGCTGAAGCCGACCTATGGCCTCGTCAGCCGCTTCGGGGTCTATACCAACTCATTCAGCTACGACCATGCCGGTCCGATGACGTGGTCCGTCGAGGATTGCGCCATCATGCTGCAAGCCATCGCCGGCCACGACGCAATGGATCCGGCGAGCGCTGATCGGACGTTGCCTGACTATCGCGCCAGCCTGACCGGAAGCATCAAGGGAATGCATATCGGTGTGCTGCGCCATTTGTTCGAGGAAGACGCGCCGATACCGCCGCTGGCAAAGACGGCGCTTGAGGCAGCCTTCGATGTGCTGCGCGGCCTCGGCGCCACATTGGAGGATGTCCGTATTCGACCTGCGCAGGCCTACCAAGACGTCAAGGTAACCGGTGCAGAGATCGAACTCTACGCCGTGCATGAACCCGCGCTACGCACGCAGATCGGTAATTTCGGAGAGGATTTCCTGGGCCGAACGCTTGGCGCGCTACTGATTTCCGGGCCCGATTATGTGCAGGCATCGCGATGGCGGAGGGTGATGATCGCCGAGATGGCAGCCCTATATGCGAAATACGACGTGTTCATCACCGCCGCACCCGGACCCGCACCACGCCTGGATAGCTGGCGCACGATCCACTTCTGGCAGAAGGCCTCTTTGACAACACCATTTAACGTGACGGGAGGTCCAGCGCTCGCTCAGTGCATCGGCTACACGCCGGATGGGCTGCCGTTATCGATGCAGGTTGTCGGGCGCCCATTCGACGACGCAACCGTGTTGCGTGTCGCACATGCATACGAAGCCGCGACGCCATGGCGGACGCGCCGACCGACGCTCGACCCGAACGCCGCATTTTCCACTGCGCTTCCGCCTATCCCGGAGCCTGAGCAGCCACAGATCGGCGCGGCGCGATGCGATGAGATCGCTGCGATGTGCGGCCGAGCCGGATTGACCCTGAACGAGCGGATCTTTCGCCAGCTTTGTGCGACGGCGCCTTATGTGGATGCAATGGTCGGGCGACTGCGGCGCGATCCGGAGTTCTTCGAGGAACCAGCAAGCATCGTCGCGTTCAACTAGCGGAGCGCGCTACGCCGCCATGGGAGTCATGCGGACATTATTTTCGGCGCAATGCGGCTGGCGTCCCGTGTGCGATGAAACTGAGAACTGGGAGCTGGTTGTCCAGCGCTAGGGTGGATCGTGTCCGAGGATTGGTAGGGGCGTGGATATCCGTCGGGTTAGATGGGAGATGGGCCTCGCTACGGATTGAGTCAGACAAGGAACCAAACCCCCACTCCGATCAAGGCCCAGAGAGGGACTGACAGAAACAGCCCGGCTACCATGCCCCGACTGGGGGCCGGAGGGTCGGCATTACCCTGATCAGTATCGCCGAAGCGGGAGATTCTCGTCGCCGTACCGAAGGCTGTCTCGAACCTGCGCCGGCCAGGGCGTCTCGGGCGGGTAGGCCCAAGCTTCACGCGGCTCGTTCGAGTGGCTGCTCAGGTCCGTCGGCCGCATCCAGCAGACGATGTATCAGATCGACCAAATCGGCGGTGTCTCGCTGGGGCCACTCGGGCGCGGAGGCCTCAATCTGTTCGACTTTGGTATTCATTGCCCTGCCCTCATCGGGCCGCCGACTGGCGGCGGGCCGAAGGCCAACTGGGTGATTGCGTTTTGGCGGTGGTACAGAAGCCCGCGAAGACGCCAGCGCAGCAGAGAATACTGGTTGCTGACGATATAGAGACCGACGGTGATCGCGCCGAAGCTTAGTTGGCCATTGAAGCCGCGCTGGTATAGCGAAAGGGCCATGCGCTTTTCGTGGGCTGGCGCGCGGCAGGCCCACTGCCGCGCCAGATGACTGGCACGGCCAAACTAAAGGACAGGTCAACCGATGTCGGACATGATCGCGTGGCTGAGCGGTTGGGGGCTTGAGCAACTCGCCCCGCGTCTGACCGACCAAGACATCGATCTCGACACGCTAAGGCACCTGACCGAAGACGACCTCAAAGACCTCGGGCTTACGATCGGACTGCGCCGGCGTCTCATGCATGCGATTGAGGTAGGGTTGCGCCGGCCTACCGGGGAATTGCCGGCACCCGCGGCCGAAAAAACTGCAATGAGCGCGAACCTGGGCGCCGAGCGGCGGCAATTGACGATCCTGTTTGCGGACCTGGCAGCGTCGACGGAGCTGGAGTCGCGGTTGGACCCCGAAGAGATGGGGGTCCTTCTCCGGACCTATCAGGCGTGCGTGCTGCACCGCCGCGATTGAACGAAAACGCCGGCCAGATCACGCGGTTCAGCGGCGACGGGATACTGGCGTATTTCTGCTACCCACAGGCGCACGAGGACGACGCCGAACGCGCCATCACCACCTGACCACGGGCATCGCGCCCTTCATCGTTGAACTGTCGATCATCGCCGTTGCGCGCATAGGGCGGCACAACCTGATAATTGAATCCTGTCAGATATTACGGGGGATCTAGCATCGGCGATACCAACATCTCGGGCCACGCTGGATGGCTCGTGTTGGAAAATACGATCCGAAGTCTGACAAGTCGAGGCGGGGTGGGATCACGCCAGACTCAACGTCCAGCCCTCACCTTGCTTTGCGCGCCAATAGCTCAGCTCAAGCTCCACGATCCCATCAAGAAGTGGGGTCTTTACCGCTGGCGGTAGAGACCCAATTCTGATTGCATGCAGATGAGGCGTCGAGACCAATAGTAGGCGGTGCGCTGCATCGACGACCAACTGGACATCAGCGCGTCGGGTCGGCGATCCGTTAGCCATCAGGGGCATCACGCTGGTAAACGAGACCGAGTGAGCGTTGCCGACAAATACTGAAGGCTCCCACTCTGAGCCAGGTCGGGCATGCTCGATCAAATTCCGCAGCGTCCGATAAACGGCATCAAAGTCCGCATGGTTCTCTATCAGTCGGGTCTGCTTGTCTAACGCAAATAGGCTGAAACGAGTTCCTTGCGATAGACTGAGGAACAGCACGCCCAGCACAGCGAGAGTAACCAGAACTTCGAGTAAGGTAAAGCCAGTTGGCGAGGCTATCCGGGCACCATTCCTCCGCATTCCAGGCAAAGGGGGCAATATCAATTTTGGCAAATCCGGCTTGCCGCAACCCCGCAACGAGGTGGTGTCCGACCCAGCTATGGCGTGATGTCAGTGGTGCCGCAATGGGGTTGTTTGAAGTTGTTGGGTGCTTCACCTGCGGCGAGATACACGATGTTGTCGGAATTCGGCGTGCCGTCCAGTCCCGCTTGCCGTCGCATCCGATAGGCGATCGCATGATCGGCGCATGAAGTATCGCCGCTTACGCCGAGGCCGCCAATCACCTTGCCGCCCGAATAGATCGCAACCCCGCCCCCAAATGTGATAATCCCGCCCGCAACAAAGCCGATACCGGTTCCTTGCGCGAGAAACAGAGGATTGAATGGATTGGAGTTGTTGAGGCCGTACAATGACCCGCCTGGCTGCGTTGGCGAGTAAAGGTTTGCAGTCGATAGTGCAAGGGCGTCATTGCTGAAGCCGTTTGCGGTGCCAGCTTTGGCAATGGCTACCGCGCGGCTATCCGGCCACGAATCGCCCGTAACGATAACTGAGCAAGAGCGTGCCCTTTCGATCGACCACAGCCGACCACATGCGGTTAGGCGAAAATAGTCCCCCATTCTGGTCCTTCGACTTCACAACCGACGCGAGCTGATCCTGTATCTTGTCGACGATATTTGAAGGTATCTGACAGCCTTCAGGTCGAAGCTGATCCGCCCTTTGCTGAGCGACCGCTGCTGTCGAAACAAGCAACGTGATCGTCACCGCGGCAACGCACTTGTGCATTGTCCGTTTCCCCTGCATATTGATGCTGTACGTATATGTGCTGGCACGTATATGTGCGAAGTTCGCATTACTCCGCCCGCATCCACCGTAACAGTCCGGAATCAAAATGCACACGTAGAAGTTACCCCCAATAACTGCTGAATAGCATTTTTTACACCACTCTGCTGGTGAGACGATGCAACCGTGGACAAACAAGGAGGGGAAATTTCGAACCATGCAGGATGCGGCTGGCACACAGCCAATATCGCGTGCATGTCTGGTACACTGCAATGCACGAGCTGATACGGGTTTTGCGCTCGTGATTGTGCTGTGGTGGCTCGTACTGCTGGTGTTCTTGACCTCGCAGATCACCTTGTCGAGTCACACAGAGGGTTTAGTCGCTGCCAATGTTCGCCGCAGCACAATCGCCGAGGCCGAGGCCGATGGCGCTGTAAACGAGGCTATCTTCCAGATGCTTACGAATCGGTGGCAAGCAGATGGTACAGCGCACCTTGTTCGTGGACCGCAGGCGGTGGCTGAGGTTCGGATCGACGATGAAGGTGAGAAGATCGACCCCAACGTTGTGCCACTGGTACTAATGCAGGCGCTATTGCGGGCATGCGGTGCCACACCGAAAACAGCGGAGCAGGTTTCCGCGGCGATCGTCGAATGGCGGAGTCTGGACGTTCTGCAACCGACCGTTGACGAAAAGGCGCGGCAATATCGGCTCGCCGGGCTCAGCTATATTCCGCCGAATAAACGATTCGTCAGCGAGGATGAGCTGGGCCTAGTGCTGGGAATGACTCCTGACCTTCTTACCTGCCTCACGCCTCATATGTCGGTGTATTCGTTGTCAGTGCCGTCGCTGCAATCGACCGCCGATCGAGTGGTCCAGCGGGCGCTTACTGAAGCCTATCCTGACAATGCGGTCTATCCCGGAGCCGCCCTCGTTCATGAGGGTGCGGTGATTCGCATCACGGCAGCCGCGCGAGATGCATCTGGCAGCAAATTTCGGCGCGTCGCTGTGGTACGCATTGCCTCTGCGACAACGGATTCCGACTTCGTTTACAAGCTTCTTTCCTGGGAAGGAATGTCGGACTGATGGCACTGACACATATGGAGCGCATCCAACGGCTAGTCCTAATGGCTTCCTATTAGGCCGTCCGAGGGTCATCTGGGGAGAGGGTGTGCTTGAACGTGAAGAGATTGGCTCAAATTCGCCAAAAATCCACCTTCAATTCGGCAGCCGACCGTCGGACCGGACTGGCATGCGATTATTGCAGTAACTGTACCTTGTCGGAATGGTAAGATCGTAAGATTCCCAATCCCGACGACGCTCAGCATCTAATGCAAGGCCAACCTCGAACTCATCGAGCAGATGGAAACGCTATTGGCAACGATTGAACTCGACTGGTCGGAATACCTGCGGACGGATGCTAAACGTCGACTGGCCTGGATCGCGCGGGCCTTGCGGTACGCGCCAGAGACCCGCGAGCGCCTGTTCGACGTTTCCTGTGGGGTACACACCACGTTTGAGCCGCCGCTTGGTGAGCTTTGCAAAGAAACCCTCGATCGCGTTGAGCCACAAGGCGGACGTTGGCGTGAAATGGAATGTCCAACGTGGATAGTGGCCAGTTTACGCGCGATCCTCCAGTCACACTTGGACCGTATGCGATCAAGAGGGTATTGCGCGGGACGGGGGTCTAAGTGCATGAGATCAAGGCCGCCAATGCCCCGGTGTGAGGCGTTGTGGTGGTGTCAACCCGTCCAGGCGTGTACCCTGGCCCGCAATGGCGGATCAAGCCGCCACAACCCGCCTATAGAAGCAGCTCAAGCCCCCAGGCAACCGTAGCGCCTGCCGTTGCGGTGATCCGAATTGTACCCGAGGCAGACCCCCGCAGCCGACCTCGTCTGCCGGTTGCCATATCATATATATATATATATATATAGCAGGATATACAAACCTAGCTGTGAGCCGGAAGGCTCACGCCGCCGCCGGTGTAGCGAGCGCCGTCGTCGTGGATGGCCACACCCGCCGCGTTCTGCGATACGGTAATTGCAGGCACCGCCGGGAAGCCAGGATTGCTCGAGTTGTTCACCACCAGTCGCAGCGTGTCGATGGCCGTCTTGCCATTGAAGATAGTCAGCAAGTCGTTATTGTAGGAGTAGCTGGTACCGTGAAGCCCGTTGAGATCGACCTCTCCGAAACCAAGTTGTACGAGTGCATGGAACAGATTGGGCGACAGCACCGCAATCTGACCGTGCTCGCTCCCGTATAACTCGTAGCCGCTGTCGATCATAGTCTGCCCTGCCCCGACCGATACACCATGCAGGAAAGTCAGTACCCCGCCGGAGTGTGCTTGATAGTCGTAAATCGTCCCGGTGCCGACGACGTTGACACCGACGTTCGTATTCGACTTGAGTCCAGTGTTGCCGTTGTTGTCCCAAGTCCCGCTACCACGGACGTTGAGCGTATCACCAGGACTGGCGGTGAAGCCGCCGATCCATTCGCTGTTGGCGGCGAGATTGACGGTGATGTTATCGCCATAGGACTCCATGCTGAAGGTTAAACCACCGGGGCAGGCAGGACAGAGGGCACAGCGCCCGCCTTGGTCTGCCTTCCCGGTGATCTAACATTGTTCCTGACGCAAGACCCGGGCGAAGATGCTACGGCCCAGGGCGCGGAACACACCACCGGGCCCCGGCATATCAGGCACTCAGTCGTTCTGATGTTGTGTTGGTTGGTCTGTCGTGACGGAATCTGAGGCGGAGCGGGGGGACGGCAGCCGGTATCATCTTACCTCCTTCTTTATAAACCCGTCAAACAGCCATTAACTTCCGTTCTTCATGGTTGAGTTCTGTTTATGACGGGTTTACGATTATTTATTGCTGGCAAACGACCTCCCCGAGGCGCGCCAGCTTCAGAGAGATCCGTGTGCTCCCGCCCGAATGCGCCGAGGAGTGTACGATGCCCATTTTTCGTTGTCATATGCTCGATGAACACGGGGACATCCTGTTTTCGGCAGATTTCGGCGCCGAAACTGTGACCGTCGCGATACGGCAAGCGTTCGAAATTCTCGAATCAAATGATCTGAGCAACCTGCCGCATCGACAGGTGTACGCATTCGACGTCTGGAATGACGATGCACGGGTATTTCCCGAGCTGCCGCCGACGCCCACGAAATTCGAGGAACTGCGCCGCAGGTCCGTTTCCCTTTCCGCAAGCGCCAAGGCCCTCCGGGAAGCTGCACTGCCGCGCGCGAGCGAACTGCCATTCTGAAACAGATGTCGCGGACATCAAAGGCAGCGGCGGACGAATACCGCAAGCAAGCCGACGCGGTCAGAAGACGCCAAGGGGCGCGCTGATGTTCTGGTTACTCCTTTGGCTCGCGCTGATCGTCTACTCATTGACGGGTCTTGTCATACTGACCTGGCACGGTTTGTGTGCCGCTGGCCGAGCGGCCGAGTGCATGCTCGAGGAGGCTCAGCCGACGCGGCGACTTTCGCCTCAGTACAGCAGGTTAGGTTGAGGTGATCTGGTTCATTTTATGGGTGATCGTGGCGATTTACTTCGCCGTCGCTCTTTATAGCTTTCTATCGGCCGCGATAGCTTTCTATCGCCCGCGTGCGGCCTCCAAAGGATGCAACCCGATCAGTCTGCCGCCTTGCCGGAATGGCACGTACAAGCCGCTCCATTAGGCGTGTGGTGGCGTCCTGTGACGCGTAACGAGTGCAAGGGGAGGTGCCGGGCAAATTTGCCCGCGACTTCGGAGCCTGCCGACATGGCGAAGCCGGGCGCTGGCGTGCGTCGCGTGTGGTGCCGTCCAGGGCAATGAGGCTGGCACCTATGACGCGGCAAGGCAGGATCACGCCCACAGGCAAGCCCCAGGCAGGCTGACAGCAGCCTCTCCTGTGCTCGCACAGGGCAGGCTCGTGCTGGCAGGGATCAGCGGCGGGGCGCGCCGACAAGGGACGCCACAGCGCCCGCCCTGGCCGACATGGAAACTCCGGCAAATTTGCCCGAATTCTCGGCAGAGGAGGCGTTTAACCTGCTGTTAACCTTTTGATGCCTCACATCGTGCCATGAACGGTCGCCCGCCCATTTCCACATTGTCGCCCGAGCAGCTAATGGCACGCGCCATGGAATATCGTCGCATGGCCCTGACCGCGACCAGTCCAGAGGTGCAAGCGGCACTAATCAAGCTGGCAATCCGGTTCGTCGCGCTCGCGACGCAATGCAAGTTGGAAGCCCGGGGCGCCGCCCGGTTGGGCAGGATCAAGCCACCAGGCAAGCCCACAGAGGCATGACAGGGGCACGCTCCTGTCCGCGCTGGCGGGCATTGGCTGGCCGAGACGGCGATCGACATGGCAGGCTGACAGCGACGGCATAGCGCCGGCCC
>CAWEVI010000062.1:0-36980 GCA_963812475.1 uncultured Alphaproteobacteria bacterium | reverse complement strand
ATTGGGTGAAATTGTTATTGTTGAGATAGTCGAATACCGCGCGGTTGACCTTTGCCTCGTAAGCAACGCGTATGTTGTTTGTGGTATTCACGTAATGTGCATACATGTGGGCCAGGCCAATCTCGCTCGCTTCATCAAGATTGTTGAAGAGGCTGAATGTTGCGGTCGTGGTGGGCTGACTGGGGTCAACCGGATAGGACTTACCCTGACCCGGCTGAGTCTGGTAATTGTACGTTGGCCCTTTCGAATCAAAACTGGAAGCTGTCTGTCCGTTAGCTGGGAATAGTTCATTCTTGTGCTGATAGGTTTGCCATACCAGCAGCGGAAAGTTGCCGTTGCTGTCCGCTTTGATGCCGAGAAAGTCGGCGTTGGTATTGGGTCGCCCACGCATGTTCGTCGTTGCCGGATCCATCGCGACCCAGTTCAGTGCAATAAACTCGCGCCAGGCAAAGATTGCGAGGTCTTGGATGCCATTCGACCCGGCCGGCACGTCGTGCGGTACGTCGGGGCTGATGAAATTCGGTGGCAGAGGAACCTGGGCTGATGCCAGCTGTCCGGCCGACAGCACCCACAGCGCTGAAAAGAGGATAAGCAGACGTGGATGTAGCTCCGCTGGTCGTGCGGCCATGACTCCCCCTCTTGCGGCACCGCCCCTGCGCCGCTGCGCGCCGCGGGGCTTGATACGATGAAAAACATGCCAAGAAAGGAGCGGCGCGTCTACCATCGACCGACGTGCGCTTCGCACCATGGCGGTCATTACGAATCAGGTCGATCCTTCTGGCCAAGGCCGGGCGCTGTCGCTTCGGGCGGCATTGAAATATGCTCCGGCGACCTGTCAAATGCTCTGTGCCGATGTACTGGTTTGTTCATGCCATACCGTCGCAGCCCGAGCATCGAGGAAAGGGAGAGCCATGAGCGCGCCAGACCGGTATCAGTGGCGGCGAGACAAGGACGGCCTCGGCGTTTGGGAACACCGCGGCAAGGTCGCGGTGGCAGGCGTCGGACATTCGCCGGTCGACCGTCGCTGGGATGGCGTCTCGATGGACAAGACGCTCGGTGCCTACTCCATCCTGGCCTGCCAGAAGGCGATGGACGAGGCAGGCGTGACGCCGGATCAGATCGATGGCGTCATCTGCTGCGACAGCCACATCGCAGGCGGCAGCGGCGGCTCCGCCTCGCAGTGGGCGCCTCGGCCCTACTTCGCCCCGCCCTACGATCAGGAGTGGGGGCTTACTCTGGTCAACGCACAGTGGCTGATCGAGCAGATGGGGCTGCCCAACGTCAAGTTTGCGCCGACGGGACTGCCGACCATCAGCGAAATGATGGGCATGGCGGCACAGGCCGTGGGTGACGGCGTTTGCAGCACCTGTCTTGTCATCTACCCGACAGGCAATCTCGAAGGTCGCTATCGTCGCGGAGGCGAAAACGCCGACGACTACGCCCGCGGCGCACGCCAATGGACGGCACCGTGGGGCAATCACGGCGGCAACGATTTCATCAACATGTTCCCGCACGGTCAGTACTGCCTGAAATACGGCGGCAAGCACGACGACCTCGCGCCGTTCGTCATCAACCAGCACCGCAACGGGCTCCTCACACCGTGGGGGTTCAATGCCACCCATAACGTGCCGCAGCTCACCATTGAGGATTACCTCGGTTCGCGCTACGTCCTGAACCCGCTCCGGCTGTGGGACTGCGACCGGCCGGTCAATGCATCGACCGCCTATCTCTTTACGACAGCCGAACGCGCCCGCGACATGCGGCAGTCGCCGGTCTATGTGCTCAATCACTCACAGCACAACTTCAGGCAGCGCTCCACACAGGCCGATCTGGACGAGATCGAGGACTGGACCGACCGCGCCGCCAGGCGAATGTACGAGGGCGCCGGGCTTGGGCCTGCGGACGTTGATATATTCAATCCCTACGACGGCTATGCACCCATGACGCAGTTCTTCCTGGAGGGCTTCCAGTGGCACGGCGTCAAGCGCGGCGATGCGTTCGCGTTCTATGCGGGCGATATCAGGGTGGAGGGACCGCACCCGCTGTGCTCGAGCGGCGGCAATCTGGGGAACGGGCGGACGCGGACGGCCATGTACACCGACTGCATAGAGCAGCTCCGCGGCACGGCTGGCGCTCGGCAGGTCACGGTTCGGGCGGAGACCGCGCTGGGGGCATTCACCACGCCAAGCAGTGGGGGGTGGATCATGTTCGGCAAATCCCGAGCTGACGGAATGTGACGCGGGAGGTCACCGCCTGGTCAGCCGGTGCCTATTTGTCGGCTTGCCTGGCCGCGGCGAGTTCGTCGAGGCAGACTGCCTTCAAAGGCGGCAAATTCTCTTGCACCACGTGCTACAGCACGTCGTGTGCGACATCCTCATATTCATGCCGCAGCACATTGCCGATCCCTGCCACCTTCGGCCACGGAATTTCTGGGTGCCGGGTCTTTATGGCGGCGGGCAACCGGCGGCTGGCCTCCGAGATGATTTCTATGCCGCGTTCAACCAGCCAACGCTTGCGCCGGTCGGCTTCGAAGGCGTCGAGTGTGACGCCTGCCATATCGCTCTGGATGAGCTCGATCGCTTCGATGATGTCGGTAAGGCGTGCTACCGGTGACCGTTTGGTCATTCAGAACACTTGCAATGCCGACGCCTCGATGCGGTCACGCAACACCCGGTGCAGACTGCGCCGGGTCATGATGTCGGCCTTGCGTCCGAGGATGCGTGAGGCGGCTTCTTTCACGTCCATCAGCTCGTAAAGCCCAATCGAGCCGACGGGATGATCGAAAAACAGGTCAACGTCGGAATCTTCGCGGGCCTCGCCCCGCGCGGTCGATCCAAACAGATACAGGTGTTCGATGCCGAGTTGCCGGAGTTCGGCCTCGTGCTCCTTGAGCCTGGCTATGGCCTGGTCGAGCCCCATGCCGGCAGTGTAGCAGGAATTGGACCACGGCGCATCACGGTCGATCGGCTGGCCTTGCGGCTGATGGAACCCGGCTGTGTATCGGCGCCGAAATATCATCACACCCTCATCAGCTGCAACTCGCCGATTTTCCGAATGTTGACCGGGTTCAGTGTGCGATTGAATTGGCTTCCAATTAGAAGTTTCTATCGACGTGCATCCGCTACTCGTTCCGATCTGGGGATGAAAGGCTGCCCACAGGAGAGATGCGATGGTGCAGGTCCGCGACTTTCAGGATCGAGTCATCCAATCTCGGCATGATGAACTCGATCAGAGGTAGCAGGGCTAGCCCTGCCAAGATCATTTGCCCGTTACGGCCGGGGTCGCATTCACCGAGGAACTGAATTGTGCCCGATTGGTGATCCGTCTTCGAGAACATGAAGCTATGACCGGCCGAGTTGGGGTGGCACCGTTCAGAGAGGATATCGTAATGCGCTCTGCATCCGGGAGCCAGCTTATCTAGCTTGTCAACATACGTAACGATGTTTATTGCCTTGGATTCCGGGAACTGTCGAAGTAGTTCCTCATCTCGGTTGGCGAAGATTCCGTTCTGCGCCAGCGCGTCCAGTTGGGCCAAGTCCTCGCTGGCCAAGAGTAGGGCAACCCGCCGATCTAGCTCTACCATGACGGCAAGCGTCTCCATGAGTGCTCGCGTCGCCAGTATTGCCGAAAGCGTGCAATGATTGTTCCAAGCGACTGCCGCTCCGTCCACCAGTGAAACGATGCGGTGTAAGTGTCCGTCCGGAAGCTTTGCGAGTTATTTGAATCGGTTAAGGGGCGGGGGTTGAGCGGCTCGAACTATCTGTGATTCTCTGTGCGGCGCCGCTTCGCGAGGTGCCAGATGTGGACGACCAAGAACCGCCCCCGTTACGACCGAGACAAGTTGCGCTATCCAAGTGATCTGACCGATGAAGAATGGTCACTTATCGAGCCACTGATACCGCCGGCCAAACGCGGCGGCCGCAGGCGAGAGGTGGTGATGCGACAGGTGGTGAACGGCGTGATGTATGTGCTGAGCACCGGCTGCCAGTGGCGATATATCCCCAAGGACCTGCCGCCAAGGAGTACGGTGCACGACTACCTCACCCGCTGGAACTACGACGGCACGATCGAGATGATCCACCACGCTCTCTATGTGCAATGCCGCGAGGCGATGGGGCGGGAAGCCAGTCCGACCGCCTGCGTGATCGACAGCCAGAGCGTGAAAAGCGTGGAAAAGGGGGGGCCTGTATCGATCCGCCCGGGTATGACGCGGGTAAGAAGATCAGAGGCAAGAAGCGGCATATCCTGGTCGACACGGTAGGGCTGTTGCTGCACGCGGTGGTGCATCCAGCGGATATCCAGGATCGTGATGGCGGGGTTCTGCTGCTCTCGACCTTGTTCGGGATGTATCCCTTCCTGGCAAAGCTGTTTGCCGATGCCGGCTATCAGGGACCGCAGTTCGCCACGGCAGTAGCCGAGGTTCTGCCACACCTCTCGGTCGAGATCGTGAAACGTTCCGACCAGGCGAGCGGCTTCGTAGTCCTACCAATGCGCTGGGTCGTCGAGCGCACCTTGGCGTGGCTCAATCGTTGCCGTCGCCTCGCCAAGGACTTCGAAAGCCTCAGCCGCAATGCGCGGGCATTTCTGCAGCTTGCATCAATCCGCCTGATGCTGCGAAAGCTCTGCAATCCGGTATGAACTTTCCGGACCGACTTTAAGAGAACGTGTTGGTAGTTGGCCAGCTTCCAAGCTATTTTGGAACGGGCAAATGGCCCCGACACATTTTCTTCCAATGCCCGGATACCGTTGAGGTGCGTCAGCGACGTGTTAAGTTCGTCTACTGCCTCTTGATCTGTTTCCTCTAGTCTGTCGTCCCATATGAGGCGGATGTGGTTCTCTCATTGTCTCGGGCGCTTGGACTTACTGGAAGGGGTCGCACGGGCTGGTTTGGCCCGGCTGATCAGGCTGGCTAGCCGAAAAGTCCGGCGTCGACATCGCTAGCGGCATCATTGACCCATCCAACATAGGGACTTGGGCCGATGTAATTCCTGTCTGTGTACGTCCGCTCGATCCCGGTCTTGCACGACCTCACGGTGACGGCACTGACCACGGGACCATTTACGATCGTGGTTGACCCGGCCTGCTCTGCGTCGATCCGCCACGGCGTTCCCGACAGTTCGAACTCGTTTGGCGATATGTTCCGCCGACGGAGCATTGCTTCGAAGTCTTCGCGGTGACTCTGTCTGATGTAAGGTCGTGGCATGGTCCAAGCTTTTCACCCTGCTTGGCGCTTCCATTTGGGATCGGGGGCAAGTTCTTCAAGACTTCGTGGTTGTGGTCGTCGCCACCTACTACCACCAGTAACGCGGCTCGCGGCTATCCAGTGCTAACGGCCTGAGCCACCGGAGATCGCTGGCTCGCGGCGATCATTCTTCGCCCCGTGCACGGCTATGTGCCGCGCAACACGACCAGCGCGTCCACCGCCTTCACGCCCTGACCCGCCGGCAACACCATGAGCGGATTGATGTCCAACTCCGCCAGGTGTCCTTCCATGTGCATGGCGAGGTACGACACGCGCATCAGGGCATGCGCGAGCGCCTCGACGTCCGCCGCCGGCCGTCCGCGGAAGCCCTGGAGCAACCGGGCTCCTTTGACCTCAGCGATCATGGCCTGTGCTTCGCGGCGCGTGATGGGACAGCGTCGCAGGGCCACATCGTTGTAGACCTCGACCATCACGCCGCCACTGCCGAACAGCAGCACCGGTCCCAATTGCGGATCGCAGGACACGCCAATGATAACCTCTACGCCGTCTCCGACCATCTCCTGCACCGACACGCCGATGATCCGAGTCTGTGGCGCATAGGCCTTGGCACTGGCCAGGATCTCCGCGTAGGCCGTTCGCACCTGTGCCGCATCGCGCAGGTTCAGCCGCACGACCCCGGCCTCGGTCTTGTGCAGAATATCCGGCGAATTGACCTTCAGAGCCACCGGAAACCCGAGCTGCCCAGCAGCCTCGACAGCGGCCTCCGCTGACCCCACCAGCAACTCACGCGCACTCCCCACGCCCCAGGCGGCCAGCAGCTGCTTGCTCTCGGACTCCGACAGTGTCGCACGCCCCAGCCCAAGCAGCCTGCGCGATCGCTTCATCCTGCCGCGCCGTGCGCGGCGGGGCCGTGGCAAAGCCATCGGCCAGGCGGCGCTCGCGCCATGTGTGATACGCGAGGCGGCTCCGCAGGCCTCGGGCCAACGTGTCCGGCGTGTAGAACACCGGGATCCGGGCGCTCCCGCAGCAACGCCAGGCCAGCCTTGGCGTCCCGGCTTCCGGTCCACAGGAACACCACGCCCTTGTCCGTCCGATCACGCTGGCTGATGACCTGCTGCGCCTGGGCGTCCGCCCCGGCACTCGCCACGACCAACGTCCCCATCCGGGGATCATCGATCATATGCTGCATGATCTGCGGAAACGACTCACTGTTGGCAAAGCCCGTCACATCGGCAGGATTCGCAGCCCACCCGAAGCCCTTCAGGATCCCGTTGATCCCGTCACGCGCCGCGTCGCCAAGCAGCGGCAGATCGAGACCGGCCTGACCGCACATGTCCGCGGTAAGCGAGCTGATGCCGCCCGAGTGGGATACCACCGCGATGCCGGGTACGCCGGGCTTCGGCGTGTGCGCGAGCAGATGCGCGACCTCCAGGAGTTCGTCGTAATCCTGGACCCGGATCACCCCGTATTGGGCAAAGATCGCATCGTACCGCGCATCCGCACCCGTCAGCGCCGCGGTATGCGAGCGTGCCGCCCTCGCGCCGAGTTCCGAACGCCCGATCTTGATGAGGACGATCGGCTTGCCGCGCTCCGCCGCGAGTTTTGCCACTTCGAGAAACTTATCGGCCCGCTTGAAGCCTTCGACAAAACCGGCGATGACCCTTGTATCCGGATCGTCCAGCAGATAGCGGGCAAAGTCGGAAAAATCGAGGTCTGCCTCGTTCCCTGTCGAGATGATGTAGCTGAAGCCGATGCCGTTCTCCACCGCGCGCACCAGGAACGGCCCGAACGCCGTCGCGCCGCTTTGGCACACCAGGCCGATCGGCCCGGTCAGCCCGGACGCCCCGCGCGAGGAAGACGTGGCCCAGATGTCGTGCGTGACATTCGCCAGCCCCAGGCAGTTGGGGCCGCTGATACGCATGCCGGAGGCACGGGCAAATTCCCCCAATTCCGCCTGCAGATCACGCCGGTCGTCCATGTCGCGCTCGGCAAATCCGGCAGAAATCACGATCGCCGATCCCGCCCCCTTGCGGTGGCTCTCCCGGAGGACATCGAGCACCTGGTCGTAGGGCACCACGATGCCCACAACGTCGGGCGCCTCCGGCAGGTCCGTCACGCTCGGGTAGGATTTCTCCCCCATGATTTCGTCATAACGCGGGTTCACGGCATAGACACGCACCCGGTCCTTGGCCTTGAGCGCCGCAGCCAGCATCCGCCCGCCATACTGCATCCGCGGCGTCGCGCCCACGATCGCAATGGAGCGCGGGTTGAGCATTTTGTTGATCGACGCCATCTGCGGTTCCGTCCAGAATTCCATGACACCCCCTTGAAAAGAACGTGGTCCGTCGGATCGGCAAACCTACGCTCTACGAACGGGGCTGCCACCCACCCCGGACATTCCGACATCATTCCCAAGTTTCTGAGCGCGAAAGTCTCAAGCTCGTCCGCGGCCCGGCGATGGAGGCATGCCGCAAACTGGCGCATCCTGCCGGCGATCAACGGTAGGCCCATATCGGTCCACGGGTCGGCCGCACGTCGCTGGAGGCTGGCCATTCAGCGGCCAAAGCCTCCTCAGCGAACCAGCGCGACTTCGCTCGGCCGCCACGTCTTGGCGAAGAATGGTTCGAGCGGGCTATAGAGACGCAAAATCACAAACCAGCCCTTTGCCGGATCAGTCTGAATCCAGTTGCCCCGTTTTACGCCCGCTGGCTGGGTCGGGCCGAAGTAGACGGTCGTCGTGCCATCAGCGTCCGCTTCCGCCGCGGGCGACGGAAAGCTCTGGCTGCCTGCCCGCGGATAGCGCTGCGGCGTGTCGAGCATCGAGCGCGTCTGGTTGTCGTAGACCGTGAACGACCAGAAGTTTGCCTCGGGGATGTCTTTAGGCAGCGTCACCTTGTAGGTCCTGGCGCCGTCAAAGTAGTTCTTGTCCACATCGGTCATGGCAAGCAGATACTGTGAGCCAATGCCGGTCAGACGCATGGCCATTCCAGGCGTGATGCCGGTGACGCCGTAGAAGAAATAGGTTCGTGCGTCCAGCGTGCGGTAGCCGGTGGCCGGAAATGGCTTGGCGCCCTCGCGCGTGATTTCCGGAATCGGCGTCTCGAACTCGTAGCCGGTCTGGAACAATAAATTCGACCACGACGAACCGGGATAGTAAAACCAGCTTGGGTCACGCGGACTCATGAACAAGGTGCGCGACGTGGCATTGGCGGTTGCGACCGCTTCGGTGAGTATTTTCTTCATCCGAGCATCGGGCGCAAAGGGTTTGCCCTTGATGATCCCGATCGCCGCCAACGATCCCGCGAGCTCGGCGCCAAGCGACGTAGCCGGCTCCTGCTGCACGATCTCGTTCAGCATCTCGTAGAAGCCGAAGTCGCCGGGCGGAATCGTGTTCATCACCTTGCCCGTGCCTTCATGGAACACGGTTGGCGGTGGCGTGGTGATACGACCGAGTTGGACCTTGCCGCTGAGATACTCAGCGATGCTGGTACCGACCCCGCCGGGTTCATAGGGACGGTGTCAGGGTCTTCGTCATGATTCTCCTCGATTGAAGGTGTGAATGCGCGGAAGCTAGTCTGCGGCTGCGGAAAACGCGAGGTGGTGAGAAGTTCCGCGATGTGCCACCGTTAGAAATAATGACTAGGAACGAATTCCTTGACGCGAAATGCAGACCTGTGGTCGTGTCTTGCCCATGTCAACCACCGAGGCCCCCGCAGATCCCAAACCCAGCCCGGCCGGCCGCCTCCTTGGCCTCGTCCGCCAGCTCATCGACTACGGCAGGCAGCTCGTCACCACGCTCCGGAACAATCCTCACCAGCTCAGCGCCGGTGACATCGCCCTGATCCTCGCGCGCATCACCCGCGGTCTGTTGCGGGCCGAGGCGCTCGAAGCCAGGGTCATCCGCGACACCGCCCGATTGGACGCCGAACCCGCGCCGCCCCGTGGGGACTCCCGCCGCCGATCGCGGCCTGCGCGAGCCGCCGACGCCACCGCCTCGCGTGAGGCGCTTATCCCCGCGCTTGACCCGGGATTCAGCCTGCCCACATCCGAGCAGATCGCGGTCGAGGTCCGCCGTCGCCCCATCGGGGCCGTCATTGCCGACATCTGCCGCGACCTCGGCATCATGCCGAGCCATCCGCTGTGGCCGGAGCTACAGGAGCTCATCATTCGCTATGGCGGCAATCTGGCCAGTCTGGTGAAGGACATCCTCGATCGGGCGTTTCCGCGTGCCGCCTCAGCCCGGCAAGCGGCCTGGCCCACGGCGTCCCCGCAATCCCCGGCACCCTCCGGCGCCGGCCCGCCGCGCTGATCCGCAGCCGCGACCCCCTGCCCAACCCTTTCCCGCTTGCGGGGGAGGGGCGGGAGGGGCTCGCGCTCCTACTCCGCCGCTGCCGCAACGTTCTCGCCCAACCGTACACCGCGCACCGCGTATTCCGCGGCGACCTTGATCGCCTCGATCATGCTGACCGCGCTCGCGCGGCCGGTGCCCGCTATGTCGAATGCCGTACCGTGATCGACGCTGGTGCGCAAAATCGGCAACCCCAGCGTCACGCTCACGGTCTTCTCGAAATCCATCATCTTCGCCGCGATGTGCCCCTGGTCGTGATACAGCGACAGCACCGCGTCGTAGCGGCCGATCCTCGCCATGTGGAACACGCTGTCCGCCGGCACCGGCCCGCTCACCCGCATCCCGCGCGCGCGCGCCGCCTCGATCGCCGGCGTGATCGCGTCCATCTCCTCGCGGCCGAACAGTCCGTCCTCGCCGCCGTGCGGATTGAGCGCGGCCACCGCAAGATGCGGCGCGTCGATACCCAACTGATGCAACGCCTTCACGCTGTTCTCGATCCCCTTCAGCGTACGCTCGCGGGTGATCTGCCGGCACGCCTCGATCAGCGAGAGGTGGCGGGTCAGGAAGAAGATCTTCAATCCGCTGATGGTGAACATCGTCATCTCTTCGCGCGCGCCGGTCTGGTCGGCGAACATCTCGGTATGGCCGATGAACGGTATCTTCGCCGCCTTCAGCGATTCCTTGTTGATCGGCGTGGTGGCCACGCCGGCGACGCGCCCGGCCATCGCCAGTTCGATCGAAGCGCGGATCGCCGCATACGCCGCCTCGCCGCCCAGCGCCTGCACCTTGCCCATCGGCAGCTTGTCCGGATCGACGGTCTGCTGGTGGATCACGTCGATCACGCCGGGGCGGTCGGCGATGTCCTCCGGGCCGGCGATGCGGTTCAGCGACGCCGACAGGCCGCACACCGACAGCGCGCGCTCGAACACCCGCGCGTCGCCGATCAGGAAGCTGCGGGACATTTCCCGAACTTCCGGCGACAGCAGCGCGCGCACCGCGATCTCGGGACCGATGCCGGCGGGATCGCCCATGGTCACGGCCAGAACCGGTCTTGCCTCGCTCATATCGGCGCACTCCTTGTGTGGCTTCCGCAATCCCATGCTTCATAGCACACTACGGGACGCAGCAACGCCCCAAGGGGGCAAATGCAACAGGGGGAATGCCATGCTCCGCATCTATGGTTCGGCCCGTTCGCGCGCGACCCGGACGCTCTGGATGGTCGAGGAACTTGGGCTGAAATACGAGCATCTCGACTATGCCCCGCGCTCGCCGGCCACGCGCACGCCGGAGTATCTGGCGTTGAACCCGAACGGGCGCGTGCCGACGATCGACGAGGATGGGTTCGTGCTGTCGGAATCCATGGCAATCAACCTGTATCTCGCGAAGCAGCACGGCAAGCTCTACCCGTCCGATGCGAAGAACGAAGCCCGCGCCTGGCAGTGGAGCTTCTGGGAGACGGATCGGCTCGACCGGCAACTCACCACCTATGCCAACAACGCCTTTGCCCTACCGGAGGCACAGCGCGACGCTGCTGCCGCGAAGGCCGCGTGGGACGAAATCGAGCCGGCACTGGATGTGCTGGAGATCGCACTGAAACAGTCGCAGTGGCTGGCCGGCGGCGAATTCACCGTGGCGGATTTGAACGTTGCCGCGGCGATGTATCGCGCACTGTTCTTCGATCTCGCCAAATGGCCGCATGTGCATGAATGGCTGCATCGTTGCTGGGACCGTCCCGCCGGCAAGCGCACACGAGCGATGCGGGAGTAGCGTCGGCGATTCGGCAACGCCTGCCACGCCTGCGTTTGCAGACCTTGAGTCCTGTTGCATCGTGAGGAACAGCGCATGAATGACCACGCGAAGAGTTCCCTTCAGCTGCTCGGGCGGCTGTTGCTGTGCGTGATTTTTGTGATGAGCGGTTACAACAAGCTATCGGCGCCTGCGGCTACCATGGCGATGATGGCTCGCGAAGGCGCGCCAATACCAGAGGTCGCGGTGGTGGTCGCCATAGTACTGGAGCTCGGCGGCGGATTGCTGCTCCTGTTTGGGCTTTTCTGTCGTTGGGTCGCCGCGTTGCTGGGCGTGTGGTGCATTGCCACGGCAGTGGTCGCGCACAGCAATTTCGCCGATATCAACATGCTGATCCATTTCTGGAAGAACGTTGCGATGGCTGGAGGATTTGCCTACGTGGTCGCATTCGGCGCCGGCGCATTCAGCCTCGATGCGATGATGCTCCGGCGCCGCGGGACGAATACCGTCTGACGCGTACCGCATGGGCACCGATCCAATGCGAGCTGCAATGCTCGAATCCTTTGGTGCGCCATTCCGGATCACCACGATGCCCCGTCCGACACCAGAGGCAGGCCAGGTGTTGGTCCGCGTCGCCGCCAGTGCCGTCAATCCGCTCGACGTGAAGATCCACGCGGGCGAGGCCCCTCATGCGCGTCAGTCCGCTGCCGGCCATTCTCGGCATTGACCTCGCCGGTGTCGTCGAAGCGGTCGGTCCCGATGTCACGAACTTTCGCCGTGGTGACGAAGTCTACGGCATGACCGGCGGCGTCGGCGGCCTGCAAGGCTCGCTCGCGGAATTCGCGGCGGTTGACGCAAGACTTCTGGCGCCCAAGCCTGCCACGTTGTCGATGCGCGATGCAGCCGCGCTGCCGTTGATCTTCATCACGGCCTGGGAAGGGCTGGTCGATCGGGCCAGCGTCAGGTCCGGCCAGAAGGTGCTGATCCAGGGCGGCGCCGGCGGAGTGGGTCACATCGCGGTCCAGCTCGCCCGCAGCTACGGCGCCGAGGTGTTTGCGACCGGATCGGCGCGCGACCGGGCCTTCGTCGAGCGGCTCGGCGCAACCCCGATCGAGCGCGAGACCCAGGTCGAGGCGTATGTTGCCGAGCACACCGGAGGGGCCGGGTTCGACGTCGTCTATGACACCGTCGGCGGCGCCGTGCTGGATGCCTCGTTCAAGGCCGTCGGCCGGTTCGGCCATGTGGTAAGCGCCCTGGGCTGGGGGACCCACCTGCTGGCTCCGCTGTCCTTTCGCGCCGCCACGTATTCCGGGGTGTTCACCCTGCTGCCGATGCTGACCGGCGAGGGCCGTGCGCATCACGGCGAGATCATGCGCGAGGCAACGCGACTGTGCGAGGCGGGCAAGATCGTGCCGAAGGTCGACCCACGGCGATTTACCCTCGAAACAGTCGGCGACGCCTATCGCGCAATCAAGACGCATGACACCAACGGCAAGCTCGTGGTCGACATCATGAGCGCGTAGTCACCGGCGGACAGCGATGAAGGACTCCCCTCTCCCGCGAAGCGGGGGAGGGCTGGGTAGGGGGTGCCCCGGTTGGCATCACCCCCTCCCCTCGCTCTGGATGAGTAGCCTCGGCTCGGGCTTTCGGCGATCGCGGGCCTAGCCCGCATTTCTCACCGAATCGGGTGCATTGGGGCCCGGGTTCTGAGAGAATCGTGTTGCAGCCACGGTTTTTCTCGAATTCCTAGGAGAACCCCAATGCCGACAGAGTGTACCCCCGCCTTGTTCGAATTTCCACCTGTGGAAAGCCGCCATGTGGTGGCGGGCTTCGACGGAGGCGCGATCACCTCGGACGCCGGCGCCTTGTTGCTCGGCCAGACCGATCGGGCGATCCGGCTGACCGAGCGGTTTGCCGCCTGCTTCACCGATACACGTAGCGCGGAGCTGGTGGAGCACCAGGTCGAAACCATGGTGATGCAGCGCGTCGTCGGTATCGCCCTGGGCTATGAGGACCTGAACGACCATGACGACTTGCGGCACGACCCGATACTGACGGTGCTGGCCGCCAAGCTGGAGGCGCAGCGTTCCGACTGCGCGCCGCTGGCCGGCAAATCAACACTGAACCGGCTGGAACTGAGCCGTGCCGAACCGACGCGTTATCACAAGATCAGCCACGACCCTGCGGTCGAGACCGTCGTCGATGTCTTCCTCGATGCTCATAACAAGGCGCCCAAGCAGATCATCCTCGATCTCGATGCCACCGACGATCCGCTGCACGGCAACCAGGAAGGCAAGTTCTTCCATGGCTATTACGACTGCTACTGCTACCTGCCGCTCTACATCTTCTGCGGCCGACACCTGCTGGCGGCCAAGCTGCGCCGCTCGAACATCGATGGCGCAGCCGGCGCGGTGGAGGAGCTCGCCCGCATCGTGGCGCAGATCCGCCGCCGCTGGCCAAGGACACGCATTCTGCTGCGCGGCGATTCCGGCTTCACCCGCGAACCACTGATGGCATGGTGTGAGGCAAACCGCGTGGACTACGTGTTCGGCTTGGCCCGCAACGATCGGCTGGAGCAGGCGATCATTGCCGAGCTGATCAGCGCGACGATCGAAAGCATCCGCACCGGCAAGACGGCGCGCTGCTTCAAGGACTTCAGCTACGCCACGCTCAGTACCCTGGAGCCGGGAACGCCGGGTCATCGGCAAGGCCGAGGTGACCGGTGGCGAAGCCAATCCGCGCTTTATTGTCACCTCGCTCAAGGGCGGCGAGGCAAACGCGCGGCACCTCTACGAAAAGATCTACTGCGCCCGCGGCGACATGGAGAACCGCATCAAAGAATGTCAGCTCGACCTGTTCGCCGACCGCACGTCCACCGCGACCATGCAAGCCAACCAGCTCCGCCTGTGGTTCGCCTCGATAGCTTACGTGTTGCTCTGCGCCTTGCGTCGCATCGGGTTGGCCCACACGCAGTTCGCTGAGGCAACCTGCGGCACCATTCGCCTGAAGCTGCTGAAGATCGGTGCGCTGGTCCGCGTCAGCGTACGGCGGATCAAGGTGGCAATGGCGTCCGCCTGCCCATGGCAGGACGCGTTCGAACTCGCCCACGCCCGGCTGCGCAACGCTATCGCCTGATACGAACCAGACAGTGCACAGATGCCATACTGCCCGCCAACGCCGCCAGGGCCGCGGTGAGGGCGGAACTCTGCCGAAACGAGGCACCGCGAGTTACAAATGCAGAACCGCGCCGATATTCGGTCTGGTACCAGAATGTATGCCGCGGTGCTACTCGTCAGTATGAGAAATGCGGGCTAGGCCGACCATGCGCGGTTCCCTTGCGTCGCCCACCATCACCGTGGCGACCGAGATCGCCTTCGATCTCAACCACGCAACGCTGGTCGATAGCGCGCTCCGCATCCAGTGCAACAAGGTGGTCCGCGCGATGGCGCGCGCCTCGCAGGGCGCGTTCACCCGCAGACCTTGGTGATGGGGATGTGCGGCGACGACTTCTGGGACGCGCTGGTCAGCCTCCCTGACGTGACCAAGACCCACTACAACTGGGCTGCGGCGTAGGAGCTGCGGCAGGGCACCGCATTCGAGGCGATGCGCTTCGGCGGCATCGACTGGTTTAACTACTGCGGGTCCGACGACACGACCACGATTGGCATCGCGCACGACAGGGTCAAATTCTTTCCGCGCAATGCGAATGGGGTCTTCCTGCGGGCGTTGGCGCCGGCGGAGAACTTCACCTTTGCGAACACACTCGGCCGTGAGATGTATGTCCAGCCGATCTTTGACCGTGATCGGAATGAGTGGTGGCGGATGGAGGTCACCTCGTATCCCTGTTCATCTGAACCCGCCCGGAGGTGCTGATGACCAGCCGGCAGGGGGCGTAGTGGACATATTTCGGCAGCTGGTGCCGGCCGGCGATAGCCGCTTGCGACAGGTTACGGGTCATCGTAAGTGCTGGCGAAGCCATTGCTCCAGTGCGACGCGTACTCAACAGGATCAGACGAAGTTTAGCCGCGAGGCACATAACGCAGAGCCGAGCGTACCGATTTTCTTCTCGCTTGGTGCCTGGCCCGGTGTCATTCTGCTACTTACGCGGGTGGTCCTGGCGCCAGCGGCGCCCGCTAATGAGAAGGTGGCGTAAATGGCAGAGGACACAGAGATCAGCGTGCCGCCGCTGAAGGCACATGAAACGCGCAATATTGAATGGGCCAAGACAGCATCGACCGAGCAGGAAAAAGCCGACTTCCTTGCCAAAGCGGCTGGGTTTCGTAAGCGGATTGACGTCATCGAGGGTCGGACCCCAAGTGTGACGAATATCGGATCGGAGAACGCCGAGCCAAGGTCGGAGGCGACCCCGACACCGTTAAGACATCGACGGAACCGGAGCCGACCCTGTCGGAGCCCACTAACCTAACCCGTCTTATTCACGAGCATAGCAGGGATTCGCTGGCGGATGTGGTATAAGCCGTTGATGCAGCGGAGAGATTTGGGTGTCGAAGCCAACCTCTGGCCGAGTCGGAGGCAGCCACACCCACCATGGAAGACGATACCCTGCTGCCATTCTCGCTGCCAGCTGTGCAGCGCAAGAAGGTGACTGCTGCGTTCGACGGGGGACGACGCCTCACATCAGATGGCGGTGTGCTGCTGCTGTCAGGTGCGGACCGACAGCTTGGTCTATGTGTATCGCTGGCCTCTGTGATCCCCGATCATCGGACGCCATGGCGGGTGACGCACCCGTTGGAAGACATCCTGCGTGCCCGCATCTTGGCGATCGCCTGTGGCTATGCCGACGCGAACGACCACGACGATCTGCGTCGCGACCCGGCGTTCAAGCTGGCCTGCGGACGACTGCCGGAGAGTGGTGACGATCTCGCCTCGCAGCCGACGATCTCACGCTGGGAGAACGCGCCTGACCTGCGCACCCTGCTGCGGCTGGGCTACGCGATGATTGACCTGTGGTGTCGTGGCCATCACCGGCCGCCGACGAACATCACGCTGGATATCGACGACACGGTGGACGTGGTGCACGGACACCAGCAACTGTCGCTGTTCAACGCGCATTATGACGAACGGTGCTTCCTGCCGCGTGGTGGCTGTATGAATGTCTCTACTGCGCCCGCGGTCAGGCGGAGAACCTGATCAAGCTGCACAAGACCCAACTCGCCTCCGACCGCACCAGTTGCCGCTCGCCGCTGGCCAATCAGATGCGGCTGTTGCTGCACACCGCCGCTTACTGGCTGGTTCTCACCACGCGCGCCGCCATCCCCACGTATCATCCGTTGGCCAGAGCCGAGTTCACCACCATTCGCCTGCGGCTGTTCAAACTGGCCGCCCGCATCAACGAGACCGCAACGAGGGTGCGCATCGCATTCGCCGCCACATGCCCCGAGGCTGCGCTGTTCCGAAGCCTGGCGAACGCTCTCTGCTGCCGACCGCCATAGCCTTCGGGGCCGGTGCCCCGTTCAACCCGACCCCGCGCAACCCTCAACGCCTGACGCACCTTCCCGACGATCACGCGGTTCAGCCGGCAACCGGCCGCCGCGTCCGAAACGTACCTCGTTGTCTAACCGTTACATCGCCCGTCGCTCTGATGAATAAGACGGGCTAATTCTGTATGGACCACCCGGTACCGGCAAAACCTTCAGAACTGCGGAAGAAGCGATCCGGCTATGCGGAAAGCCGATACCTGAAAACCGGACCGAGCTGAAGCGCACCTACGACACGTTGGTTGAGGCAGGGCAGATAGCATTTGTCACATTCCACCAAAACTACTCGTATGAGGATTTCGTCGAAGGGCTTAGGCCGACTACTGGGACAGAGGAAGGAGAGGATCGACCTGGCTTCTGGTTGACACCTAGACGTGGCATATTTCGGGAGATATCGGCTCTGGCCGAGCAAGCACGAAAGACACCCGGACGCACAGGCGGCTTTGACCTTGGCAATAGACAGGTGTTCAAGATGTCGCTTGGACGGGCGGGCGTCGAAGATCATATCTTCGATGCAGCGATCGCAGGCGACTATGTCGGTTTAGGCTGGGGCGGGGATATAGACTGGTCGGATCCCCGCTACGACGGAGACGCAGGCTACAATGCCATCCGCGATCAATGGCGTAAGGTCGACCCGGAAAAGAAGGGTAGCAGCAGCGATATCTCGCAACTGTGGCCCTTCCGAAGCTTAATGCGCGAGGGCGACCTCGTCGTCGTTTCGTGGGGCAATTCGCATTTTCGGGCAATTGCGGAGATTAGCGGACCGTATCGGTACGATCCAAGCGGGATTGGCGAGTACTATCATCGTCGATCGGTGCGCTGGCTGCTGCGACCGGATGAGCCGCTGCCGGCTGATACACTTTACGACAAGCCATTTACCATGCGCTCGTGCTACCTACTGGACAATAACCATCTGAAGCGCGAGGCGCTGGCTCGGCTGCTGCCGTCCGAGAGCGTGGCCAGCGATGCCGCGCCTGACCAGTTCGTGCTCATCATTGACGAGATCAACCGGGCCAACATCTCAAAAGTATTCGGGGAGCTAGTCACTTTGCTTGAGCCGGACAAGCAAATCGGCGCGGGCAATGAGCTCAAAGTGAAGTTGCCCTACTCCGGCGATACTTTCGGCATTCCCCCTAATCTGCACATCGTCGGCACGATGAACACGGCAGATCGTTCGATCGCACTGCTCGACACCGCGCTCCGCCGGCGCTTTGATTTCCGCGAACTGATGCCTGATCCGACCCGCCTACCAGTAGATCTGAGCGGCGTGCCGCTAAGGTCTATGTTACGCCGTATCAACGAGCGTATAGAATATTTGTTTGATCGTGAGCACCAGATCGGCCATGCATATTTTATCGGATGCCGGAACAAAGCGGCGATCGAGGCTGTGATTCGCCGCAAAGTGATTCCGTTGCTTGCTGAGTATTTCTATGAGGATTGGCGCAAGGTTGCGCTGGTGCTTGGCGACGCCGACGGACAGGGCGGCTTTCTGGACCGGCAATTGCTGAAGGCGCCGGACGGCTTGGGTGCCGACGGTGAGGCACTTGAGCGCTATCGCTGGACGGTACGTGAGCGGTTCTCCGACAACGCATTCGAGCGGTTTCGGTGATGCGACGCACTGTCCTTGAATGGCAACGTATCTCCTACGGAGAGGGAGAGCGCGAGATCCCGGAACAGGCTGCAGAGCGGCTTGTCGCAGTCGCTAGATCGTCGCCACTGGGCGGCGAAGGAGGCGCGCGTATCCTGACGCACGGCCGGCGCGATCTGCGCGCTGGGCAAGTGGTTGGCGTCATTGCAACCGAGGGTTGCTCTCTCGAGATTCTGCCAAAGATCGAGGGGCTTGGAGACGCTACTGGTGACCCCAGCGACAGCAGCATCCGTCGTCGGCTCGTCCAAATGCTCGCGGTTGCGCTCAACGTCGAAATTGACAATGGTCGCGTGACCGAACTCGGCTGGCAGCGCGACAACCTGTTGGAGGTATTGATCGGACTGTTCACGCACCAACTCGTCGACGCCGTGCGCATCGGTTTGCCGCGCAGGTATGTCGGCCATGAGGGTGACTTACCCGCACTGCGGGGCCGGCTGAACGTGACCCGGCAGTTCACGACTTTGGCAGCGACACCCCAAAGGCTGGCCTGCCGTTACGATGATCTCTCGCCGGATATTACCCTGAACCAGATCATGAAGGCAGCGGTCAGGCACTTGGCACAGGTGGCCCGCTCGTCCCAGAACCAACGGATGTTGCGCGAACTTTCCTTCGCGTATGCGGACATTGCAGACGTACCGAACGCAGTATTGCGCTGGGATGAGGTAGTGCTTGACCGCACCAATCAACGTTGGCGCGAACTTTTGAGCCTTGCCAAGCTGCTGCTCGGCGAGCGCTTCCAGACAACAACAAGCGGCTCCGCACTGGGCTTCTCGTTGCTGTTTGAGATGAACACGTTGTTTGAGGAATATGTTGCGCGGATGCTCGGCCGGGCACTGGCGAAAGACGGTCTGGTCGTCCAACGGCAGGGCGGGCGACTCTACTGCCTAAAAGAACTTGACGGCGATGGGCGTCCCCGCTTCCAGACCATCCCCGATATCCTTGTGAGGCGTGGTTCCGAGACATTGTTGGTGGTCGACACCAAATGGAAGCGACTAAGCGCCCGCATCGACGATCCGAAACAGGGGATAGGTCAAGCGGACGTTTATCAAATGTTAGCCTACAGCCGCTCTATCGCTGCCCACGCATGATGCTGCTCTATCCGCACCACAGCGAACTTATACCAAGACTCTCTGATCAGGACCCATGGGCCCAATTACGCAGTCCGATGGACATGATGGTCCATGGCTGGGCCTCGAGTTTGTTCCAGGCATCGCAGCAGTGATCGAGCAGAGCATCAGCGTTGTCGAACGCCCGATTGGAGAGCCAGTTGTCGCGCATATACTGCCAGACGTTCTCCTGCGGGTTGAGTTCGGGGGATTTCGGCGGCAGCGGTACGATCGTGATGTTGTCGGGTACGGTGAGCTTGGCGGAGAGATGCCATCCAGCCTGGTCCAGCAGCAGCGCTGCATGACGGCCGGGAGCGACATCGGCGGAGATCGCCGCGAGATGCAGGTCCATCATCACCGTGTTGCACCAGGGCAGGATCAGTCCGACGGCCTTGCCTTCTTTGGGACAGATGGCGCCGAAGATGTAGGTTGACGCGGTGCGCTGGTCCGATGGCGCCGACGCCCGGCTGCCCCGCTTCGCCCAGCGACGGGTGATCTTGTTCTTCTGGCCGATCCTGGCTTCGTCGCCGAACCACACCTCTATATCGCCGGCATCGACGCCCCGCTGGCACGCGATCGCCGCCAGTGTGGCGGGCCACTTTTTTTGAAAGCCTCGACGGCGCCCGCCTTCTGCGCGTGATGGCGTGGGCGCGCCGACAGCTTGCGGTATCCGATGGCCCGCAACTCGCGGCTGAGCGTCTGCTTCGAGACGCTGATCTGGTATTCCTCCCAGATCCATTGGCAGAGATCGATGATCCGCCAGCGGATCACGCCGTGCACCGCCGGGATCGGGCCGTTCTCGACCATCGCCGCAAGCGCTGCGCGTTGTTCGTCATTGAGCCGCGACGGCTGGCCGGGAGCCTTGCGGTCGATCAGTCCCCCCGGACCGTGCGCGTTGAACCGCAGAACCCAATCACGCACAACTTGCAGCGTCACCCCGCCAGCCGCCGCCGCTTGCGTGCGGCTGCCTCCATCGTAGATCAATGCCAGCGCCAACAATCGCCGGACCTGATCGGCGTCCTCACTCGCGCGCGCCAGACCGCGCAGCCCCGCCGCATCATGATCCAGCCTCAGTGGGATTGGCTTCCGCATGGCGAACCTCCTTGGTCCGCCAGTCTTCAATCAGATCGGCCCCGCGTCGGGGAACCCCGATGAGTCTCCCTCAACCGGACTTGGTATTAGCGGCACGGATCACTTCACTGCGCGCTACGGCGTGACGGGCTCTGACGACGAACTAGCAATTGGAACGATCGATGTTGGTGATGCAAAGGGGATCACGGCGCGGTTAGGCACGTTGGTTAGAGGCCAGCTTGCCAATATCACCGCGGTGGAAGCCGCATAACCTCCATTTTCATCGCACTTCCGCCCGCCGATGCATGAGAGCAATCGCTCGGCTTGCGTGCCGCCAGCCTGCCCGTCGGACGCATGCCCGCCCAGGGCGAGTTGTTCCTGGTCGACGGCCGGCTCTACGCCGTTTCCAATCCCGCCGAACCCGACGGGCATGGCCACGTCAAGGTGCCGCTGCGGTTCGCGTCCGACGCGGAGGCGCGACGGATCGCATGACGCAGTTGGCGATCTACATCCCGCAGGTGACGGTCCGCGTGCTGAAGGCGCAGCGGACGCTCGCTGGCGACGCGGTCGAGGCCGACCGCATTGATGGCGTGGCCTCCGGCGACATGCCGCGGCTGCTGGTGTTCTGGCGCGAGGAGGGCGAGGACGTCTCTGGCGGCTCCGGACCGCCGGCCTTCGCCATGGAGCTGAAAACTCGTGGTGCAGGCGCTAGTGGTGCGGGCGGCGCGGGAGGATGCGGTGCGCGATCTCGACACCATGATCCTGCAGACGCAATTGGCGCTGCTCGAAGATCCCGAGTGGAACCGGCCCGCCGCCATCGGCTCGATGCGGGTGTCGCGCGAGCTTAAACGTCTACGACACCTATTGCGTCATCAAGATGCGCGACGCAAACGGCCCTGCCGTACATCGATAACAGGGCACGCGAATAATCTTGCGCTGTCCCGGCCCAGCCATCCGCTATAATGGCCAGATGGCACCGGAACCACGCGCCAACCCAATCCTGCTTGGCCAGGAGCCGGCGGAGGCCACGCTGATCGAGGCACTGCGGGCCGGGCGCATGCACCACGCGTGGCTGATCACCGGACCCGACGGCGTCGGCAAGGCGACGCTGGCCTACCGGTTCGCGCGCAGGCTGCTGGCCGGGATGCCGGAGGCCGACACTCTCGTGTTGGACCCCTCGAACCCTGTGTTCCGCCGCGTCGCCGCCGGCTCGCATGCAGACCTGCTGACCGTGGAGCGCGCCTACGACGAGAAGCGCAAGCGTATGCGCACGCAGATCGCGGTGGACGATGTGCGGCGGATCAGCAACTTCATGAGCCTCACTCCGGCCGAGGGCGGTTGGCGTGTCGTGATCGTGGACGGGGCCGAGGAACTGAACCCGAACTCGGCCAACGCGCTGCTGAAGGTGCTGGAGGAGCCGCCGCCGCGCGCGGTGCTGCTGCTGGCCTGCGCCGCGCCAGGCCGATTGCTGCCCACGATCAGGAGCCGCTGCCGGCGGCTGCGCCTCGAACCGCTCGGCCAGGAGACGATGGAGCGGCTGCTGGCGAGCTATCTTCCGGACCTGCCCGCGGACGAACGCGGCCGGCTGGTGACCGTTGCCGAAGGCTCGCCCGGCCGCGCCCTGATGCTGGCGGAAGAGGAAGGGCTGGCGATCGCCGGTCTAGTGGACAAGGTGCTCGCCGAGTTGCCCGGACTGAAGGCGTCACGTGCCTACACCTTGGCTGACACGCTGGCGCGCGGGGAGAACGCGTTTTCCAACTTCATGGACCTTTTGCGCACGGGGATCGCATCGGCAGTGCGCGACGTGGTGCGCGGGCGCGCCGATCCCGAGCAGTCTCGGCTGGTTGCGCTGCGTCCCCTTGATGCCTGGGGCGACGTGTGGCACGCGCTGACCCAGCTGCAGGACGAGACCGAGCGCTTCGCCCTGGACAAGCGCCAGGCGATCGTGGCGGGGCTTGGGATGCTCAGCGGAAATATGTCATGACCAAAAGGTATTACATCACGACGCCGATCTATTATGTGAATGGCCCGCCGCACCTGGGCCATGCCTATACGTCGATCGCGACGGACGTGATGGCTCGGTTCAAGCGGCTGGACGGGTTCGACGTGTTCTTCCTGACCGGCACCGACGAGCACGGTCAGAAGGTGGAGCAGGCCGCGCAGGCCGCGGGCATGGATCCACAATCCTACGTTGACAACATCTCAGCCGACTTTCGTGACATGTCGCTGAAGATGGGCGTGTCGTTCGACCAATGGATCCGCACGACCGAACAACGGCACAAGGTCAGCTGCGCCGAGCTGTGGCGGCGAATCGAGACCAGCGGCAACATCTATCTCGGCCATTACGAGGGCTGGTACGCGGTGCGCGACGAGGCGTTCTACGATGAGGACGAACTCACTGCGCGTCCGGACGGCAGCAAGGTGGCGCCGAGCGGCGCGCCGGTGGAGTGGGTGAGGGAGCCTTCGTATTTCTTCCGCCTGTCAGACTGGCAGGACAGGCTGCTGAAATTATACGAAGAACAGCCCGACTTCATCCTGCCGCCAGGCCGACGCAACGAGGTGGTCAGCTTCGTGCGCGGCGGGCTGCGGGACCTGTCGATCAGCCGGACCACGTTCCGCTGGGGCATCCCGGTGCCGGGCGCGCCGGACCACGTCATGTATGTCTGGCTCGATGCGTTAAACAATTACGTCACCGCATGTGGATTTCCCGACGAGACGGCGCCGCGCTGGAAGTTTTGGCCGGCCGATGTGCACATGGTCGGCAAGGACATCATCCGGTTCCATGCCGTCTATTGGCCGGCCTTCCTGATGGCGGCCGGTCTGCCCCTGCCTCGGCGCATTTCCTCGAACGGCTGGTGGGTCGTCGAGGGTGAGAAGATGAGCAAGTCGGTCGGCAATGTGGTCGAGGCGCGACAACTCGCGGACACCTACGGGCTCGACCAGGTGCGCTATTTCCTGTTGCGCGAGAAGCCGTTCGGCGCGGACGGCAGCCTCAGCCACAACGCAATGGTGACGCGCACCAATGTGGACCTGGCGAATGACCTGGGCAACCTGGCGCAGCGTTCGCTGACGCTGATCGCGCGGAACTGCGACGGCAGGCTGCCGGGCAGGGGGCCTGTCAGCGACGACGATGCGGAGCTCCTGGCTGCCGCGGATGCGCTCCCAGGCCTGGTGCGCGACAGGCTGGACCGTCAGGTGTTCCACGAGGCGCTGGAGGATGTCTGGAAGGTGGTGCGGGCCGCCAACGGCTACATCGACCGACAGGCGCCGTGGGCTCTGCGTCGCACCGATGTGGCGCGGATGGGCATGGTCCTGCGCGTGCTGGCCGATGTGCTGCGCGTGATTGCCACCGTGCTGCAACCCTTCATGCCGGACAGCATGGCCCGGATGCTCGACCAGCTCGGCGTGCCGGAGGGTGTTCGGAGGCTCGCCGACCTGGGCACTCCGCTGCCGGATGGTGTTGCCCTGCCGGTGCCGCAAGGAGTGTTTCCACGTTACGTCGAACCCGCGGCATAAGTCGAAATTCCTTCCCCATCCCACAATTCAGGTTCCTATGCTGATCGATTCACATTGCCATCTGGACTATTTCACCGAGACCGAACTACCGGACGTGCTGGCGCGCGCATCGGCGGCCGGCGTGGCGGAAGTGGTTACCATCGGTACGACCCTGGCCCAGTCGCAGGCGCTGCCGGCACTGGCATCGGCGCAGCCGAATGTCTGGTGCACCGTGGGCGTGCACCCGCATCACGCGGCGGAGAATCCGGTTCCCGCGCCTGACGCCATTGCCGCCATGACAGAGCATCCGCGGGTGATCGGCATCGGCGAGTCGGGCCTCGACTATTTCTACGATCGGGCGCCGCGCGACGTTCAGCAGGACAGTTTCCGTGCGCATATCCGCGCCGCGCGCCTGACGGGACTGCCGCTCGCCATCCACGCACGCGACGCAGACCCGGACATCGCCCGAATCCTGCAAGATGAACGCGATACCGGGGGAGAGTTCACCTTCCTGCTGCACTGCTTCAGCTCGTCGCGGGCGCTCGCCGAGGCGGCGATCGGAATGGGCGGTTATGTCAGCTTCTCGGGCATCTTAACCTTCCCGAAATCGAATGAATTACGGGAAATAGCGCGCGACCTTCCCGCGGACCGGCTGCTGGTGGAGACCGACGCGCCGTACCTCGCGCCGGTGCCGTTTCGTGGCAAGCGCAACGAACCGGGCCATGTCACGCACACCGCGGGGGTGCTGGCCGCGATCCGTGGGCTAGAGCCAGAGGCACTCGCAGACCTCACTACGGAAAATTTTCGGCATCTGTTCCGCAAGGCGGCCTGATCCGGATGCGGGTGACTCTGCTCGGCACGGGCGGTTCGGCCGGCGTCCCGATGATTGGCGGATCCGATGGCGCCGGCGACTGGGGCGCCTGCGATCCAGCCGAACCGCGCAACAGCCGCACGCGTGCGAGCATCGTGCTGGAGAGCGACGAAGGAACGCGCCTGCTGGTCGATACGTCGCCTGACATGCGGACCCAGCTGCTGGCCTGCCAGGTGCCCGGGGTGGACGCCATCCTCTACACACATGCGCATGCCGACCACATCACCGGCCTGGACGATGTGCGGATTTTGAACCGCATCGTCGGCCGGCCGCTCGATGCATTTGCCACGCGCGACACACTCGAGGAGATGACGCGGCGGTTCGGCTATGCCTTTCGGCCATGGCAGCCGCCTGGGTTCTTCCGGCCGGTGCTGGTGGCGCGCGAGGTGGCCGCCGGCGAGACCGTGTCGGCCGCTGGCATGCAGGTTCGGCTGTTCGAGCAGGACCACGGGTTCATCCCGTCGCTCGGACTGCGCGTTGGCGGATTTGGGTATTCGACGGACGTGGTCGACCTGGACGATGCGGCGTTTGCCGCGCTCGAGGGTGTCGACACTTGGGTGGTCGGCTGTTTCCTGCGCCGTGGTCCGCACAAGACGCACGCCGATCTGGCGCAGGTGTTGTCCTGGGGGCAGCGCGTGGGTGCCCGGCGAACGGTGCTGACGCACATGGGGACTGACATGGACTGGGGCTGGCTTGCCGCGCATCTGCCGCCGGGCATCGAGGCTGGGCACGATGGCCTGGTGCTTAACTTAACATAATATATCTTCTGCGGCATTGCCTGACGCTGATTGAACCAATGCCGCCTGCTGCTTATGCTGCGCGAATGGCCCAGCGCCTTTCTCGCAGCGAATTCCACCGATGGGCCGCAAAGCAGCCCAGAGGCCGCTTTGAACGGGTCCTGGGCACACCGGTATCCATGGCGCCCGAGCGATGGGTGCACGCACGCCTTAAGGCCCGCATCTGGCGAGCGCTCGATCGGGAAATCCGTGAAGCCGTCCTGCCTTGCCAGGCGGCTCCGGACGGTATGACCGTTGAAATCGACGATGACACCGACTACGAGCCCGACGCGCTGGTGAACTGCGGCGATCCAATTCCCGACGAGGCGACTGCCGCCCCCAATCCGGTGGTCGTCGTGGAGGTGCTGTCGCCGCGCACCGAAAGCCTGGACGCCGGCGGCAAACTCGCGGACTATTTCCGCCTTCCCTCGGTACGGCAATACCTGCTGGTCCGACCGTTGCGCCGCGAGATCATCCAGCACACCCGCGTCGGCGAACGTATCGAAACCCGCATTATCCGGTCCGGCGCCGTCGAGCTTGATCCTCCGGGCATTCGTCTCACCCTCGACGAGATTTACGGGGACTGATTCTGACCGCCGAGGACGAACTCCGCCGTTTGCTCACGATCATGGCGGCGCTTCGCGACCCCGACCATGGCTGCCCATGGGACAAGGAGCAAAGCTTCGGCACCATCGCGCCCTATACGATCGAGGAAGCCTACGAGGTCGCCGACGCCATCGCGCGGCGCGATCTGGCCTCGCTGCCGGACGAACTCGGCGACCTGCTGTTTCAGGTCGTCTATCATGCGCGGATGGCCGAGGAAGCCGGCCTGTTCGGATTTGCCGAAGTGGCCCGGACGATATCCGACAAAATGGTGCGTCGCCATCCGCATGTCTTCGGCGCCGCTGCGATGCCGGATGCGACGATGCAGACGGCAGCCTGGGAGACGCAAAAGCGTGCCGAACGTGCCGCAAGGGCAGAGACCGGCGCGCTTGCCGGCGTCCCCGCCGGGCTCCCTGCCCTGTCGCGTGCCGCCAAGCTGACCGCCCGGGCCGCCCGTGTCGGCTTCGACTGGCCGGACGCCGATGCGGTGCTGACCAAGCTGGACGAAGAGGTGGCCGAGCTGCGCGCCGAGCTTCCGACGGGCGATCCCACGCGGCTCGCCGATGAGGTCGGCGATCTTCTGTTTGTGCTGGCGAATCTGGCGCGCAAGCTGGACCTTGATCCAGAGTCCTGCCTGCGCCAGGCCAATCTCAAGTTTTCCAATCGCTTCAACAAGATGGAGCAGTCTGCTGCATCAGCAGGAAAAGCTCTGTCTGAGATGTCGCTCGAAGATATGGAAAACTCTTGGCAGAGGGTGAAGCTTACTGAGCGGCTTACCAGTTGATCCTCATGTCAGGCTTCAGTTGTGTGGCGCCCGGCCGCGCGAATGGGATTGCAATCAGCACAACCTGATCCGCATCGACAAGGCGCGACGTTCGCCAGGCGGGATAAGCATAAGACCTGGCTTGTCGCGAAACTCGCCGTCGAAGTCGATCGGACTGGCGGTGCCGTGCCAAGGCTCGATGCACAGGAAATCGGCGCCGTCGCGCGACCAGATGCCAAGTTGTTCGAACCCCTCCCAGGCCACCTCGATCGCCGGCGCACCGGGGGCCGTATAGCGCACCGATCTGCTGGCCGGCTTGGGGAGGATCACCGCATCCGTGGCGAACAGCGCGGGGTCGAGTGCGAGGTTCTGACCAATGATCGGGGTCGGCTCGGGTTCGGACTTCAGCAGCCCTCCGTCCAGTCGGCGCACCGGCGCGGTCTCGGGTTCGGCGAATTCCAGCACGTGGGCGTCCTTGTCGAGCCCCTCCACGAGCGGCCAGACGAAGGCCGGATGTGCACCCAGCGACGCCGGCAGGACCTCGCGTCCCGGATTGGCAACAGTGAACGTGGTCTCCAGCGCGTCATCGTCCAGCGAGAACGCGACCTCGAGCCGGAACGCGAACGGATAGGCCGCGCGGGTCCCTCCATCCTCGTGCAGCACAAGACGGCAGGCGGTTGCGCCACGGTTCAGCCAGGCAAAACGACGATCGCGCGCAAATCCATGCTGGGGCAGGTGATACGACCGCCCCTGATGCAGAAGACGATCGTCTTTCAGGCGTCCGACAATCGGGAACAGCACGGGAGCGTGGCGTGGCCAGACCGGGCCCGCCTGCCACAGCATCTCCTCGCCGGCGGCATCGGACAGTGAGCAGAGTTCGGCGCCGTCCGACTTGATCGTTGCGGACACCGTGCCATTGGATAATATGTGCCGGTCCATCATCTGAGTGCTGGTCGTCTGGGTGTCGGTCGTCCGAGTGTCGGTCGTCGTTGGCCGATGGTTGGATGTCACAGGATAGCGCTCCCGATCACATCTGACGACTGGCAACGCTGATCGGCATGATGCGGCTTGGCCGGCTCAACTCATCCGTTCAATTCCTCCCGCACGGCTGCCTCGAGGTCCCTCATTCGAAAGGGCTTGCGCAGGAACCTTCGCTCGACCTGCTGGGAGACGAAATATCCGGATATCAGAATGATCTTGAGATCCTTCTGGCGTTGCGTCGCGACGTTGGCCAGTTCGATCCCGGACATGTCGGGCATGCGGATATCCGTAATGATCATGCGAAGGCCTGGGGTCCTGGCGAGCAGATCGAGGGCATGCGCGCCACCACGCGCCTGCAGAACGTCATAGCCCAGATCCTCAAGGAACTCCGCGACGATGGAGCGAACCTCCGCATCATCGTCCACGATCAGGATCTTTGCTCCGGTCGTTCGCCCGGCGTCAGCCCTGGTGCTCTCGCTATGCGTCGCGGCGTGCACGTGTTTCCCCAAGCTACTGAAGGTGGTGATGGACACCTAGCCGAACTCGGATGAGCCCCGAAATCAACCTTGCCGCGAGCGGCCCGCGTGCATAGCACCCGCCTGTAACGACGGCCCATCCCGATTCCAGTTGGGAACGATCCCAATTGATCACAAATCCGTGATGGTGGAATTTACAACCGTGCTATCGCAACTCGACGGGTCCCCCAATCCATGCGATGTCCGCGCGACGGAAGCTTCGCGCGACAGTGGAGGCGCCATGAATTCCCCCGCCGATCACGGGCCGCTTGCCCGCTTCAAGGTGCTCGATCTGTCGCGTGTGCGCGCGGGTCCGACCGCGGTGCGGCAACTCGCGGACTGGGGCGCTCAGGTGATCAAGGTGGAGTCGCCCGAGGGCGACGCCGGCATGGGCGGCGAGCGCCTCGGCCCGGACTTCCAGAACCTGCACCGCAACAAGCGGAGCATGACGCTGAACCTGAAGTCGTCCGAGGGTGTTGCGATACTGAAGCGACTGGTGGGCAACGCGGACGTGTTGGTCGAGAACTACCGGCCGGACGTGAAGTTCCGCCTCGGCATCGACTACGCCACCTTGCAGCCAATCAACCCACGTTTGGTCTATGCCAGCATATCGGGCTTCGGGCAGGACGGACCGTATCGCGAACGTCCTGGCTTCGATCAGATCGCGCAGGGCATGGGCGGCCTGATGTCCATCACCGGCCTGCCCGGGCAGGGTCCCGTGCGCGTCGGCATTCCGGTGGCGGACCTGACCGCCGGCATCTTCTGCGCGATGGGCATTCTGGTGGCGCTGCTGGAGCGCGAACAATCCGGCGAGGGGCAGTGGGTGCAGAGCAATCTGCTGGCCGCACAGATCGCCATGCTGGACTTCCAGGCGGCGCGCTGGCTGATCGGACACGAGGTGCCGGGCCAGGCGGGCAACGACCATCCGACCAGCATTCCGACCGGCGTGTTCCCGACCTCGGACGGCTACATGAATATCGGCGCCGCGGGCGAGGCCATCTATCGGCGCTTCTGCAAGGTCATCGATGCGCCGCAACTCGCCAGCGATCCGGATTTTGCCACCAATGCCGATCGTTCGAAGAATCGCGCCAGGCTGCACGAGGCGATCAGCGCGATCACGCGCGGGCGCACCACCGCCGCATGGATCGACCTGCTGAACGAGGCGGGTGTGCCATGCGGGCCGATCAACCGGATGAACGAGGTGTTTGCCGATCCGCAGGTGCGCCACCTGAACATCACGCGGCACGTGCAACACAAGGTGCTTGGCGACGTCGAGGTCGTGGGTCAGGCGATCGAGTTGTCGCGCACGCCATGGAGCGTACGCAGCGCATCGCCGGAGCCTGGCGAGCATACCGACGAAGTGCTGCGTGAACTGGGCTATGGCGAAGCGGAGATCACGGGGCTGCGCGAGCGCAAGGTGGTGTAGCGCAGAGCTTTCGCGTCATGGCCGTCCCCGGACCCGATCCTGCGAGTGACCCATCGATCGCCCCCGTCGTCGCCCACCATGACGGGGAAGGCAAAGCCGGAGAGTCGACCATTTCGGCCGTGGGTATAATGTGAACCGTCAGTGCGCTGCGCCGGTGACGTAGTCCTTGCGCGGGAACTCCTCCCAGTAATGGCGCATGCGACGGTTGGGAAACTGTTGATACGGCCGTTTGCGCAACTGATCCGCGTCGATGTCGATCCCGAGCCCCGGCACGGTGGGCAGATCGACCCAGCCCGCCTGCATCGTGAGTGACGCGAGGGCAATCTCGTCGCAGACATCGCGGAAATTGACGAAGTATTCGGTGATGCGAAAGTTCGGGATGACCGCGCAGACGTGCACGGTCGCCGCCAGTCCAGCGAGCGTGCTGTTGAAGTTGTGCGGCGCCATGATCACCGCCTGCGGCTGCGCCATCGCGGCGATGTCCAGCAAGGCGCCGATGCCGCCCATGGCGCACACATCCGGATTGAGCACATCGGCAGCACGGCGTTCGAGCGCGTGGAAGAAGGCCTCCTTGGAATACAGCGCCTCGCCGGTGACGATGGGGATCGGTACCGCGCGGCGCACTTCGGCCAGCAGTTCGATGTTGTCGGCGAGACACGGTTCCTCGAACCAGTCGATGTCGAACTCGGCGAGGCGCCGGCCGATACGAATGGCGTGCGAGGGCGCGAATTGGCGATGCGCCTCGATCAGCAGTTCGAAATCCGGGCCGAGCGCCTCGCGCATCCGCCGCACGCTGTCGATTGCGAAATTCTCGTCGGCGCGATGGATGAAGCTTCGGCGCGGCCCGGGGAACGGATCCCATTTGATGGCAGTGAAGCCCTCCTCCCGCAGTTGCAACGCGCGCTCGACGTTGGCCTCGATCTGTGCCGCACTGTCGTACCAGCCATTGGCATAGACACGCACGCGCTCGCGCGAAGCGCCGCCCAACAGATTATACACCGGCACTCCGGTGTGCTTGCCGACGATATCCCAAAGCGCGATCTCGATGGCGCTCCAGGCCGAAAGCAGTTCCATCGAGCCGCGTCGCGTCGCAAAATCGTCGAAAATGATCTGGCCGGTGTGGCGGATGCTGAAGGCGCTGCGGCCGATCACGTGCGGCGCCATGGTGCGCAGGCATTCGTCCACCACCTTGTCACGGCCGCGCGCGACATAGGCTTCGCCCCAACCATGCAGCCCATCATCCGTTTCCACGCGACAGAACAGCAGGTTCTTGCCGGTGCCGGGATGCAGGATGAACGATTCGATGCGCTCGATCTTCATGCGCGAGTTCCCTATGCTGCGAGCCTGGTCGGTTGGCTCCGCCCGACGGCGAACGGCGGGTCGGGCACCGGCTCGATACGGCCCAAGATGAACGCGTAGCAAAGGATGCCGATCACCAGGATTACCGCGGCCACCACGAATGCATAGCTGAACGAACCGGTGACCGTCACGATGTAGCCGGTGATGATCGGCGAGGTCGAACTCAACGAGGCGTTGGCCGTGTTCATGATGCTGCCCACCGTGGCCTGACCGCCGCGCGGCGCCACCAGCGAGGGGAATGACCAGCCGATCGTCGATGCCGTGGTGATCCCGCTGACGGTGATGGTGATCCAGACCAGCGCCCAGAACGCGTCGGTGGTGAACACCACGCCGACCATCGCAAGACCCGTCAAAATGGACAGGATCAGCGTGGTCTTGCGCACCCGCGTTTCGTCATGACCGCGCGCAACCAGATGATCGACCAGCCAGCCGCCGATGATGAGTTGCGCAACCGTGGCGATCATCCAGGGCACCGTCGTGAAGCCGGCGGCCTGGAGGATCGTCATATGCATGGTCTGCACGAGATAGCTCGGCAGCCATGACTGGAACAGCGAGTTCGAATAGCCGTAGCAGGCAAAGCCGAGGCTGAGGCCCCAGACCTTCCGCTGCGTCAGCACGTAGCCGAGCATGGCCAGCGGGCTGCCCAACGTTCGGCCTTCCGGCGCGGCGCCGCCGGCCAGGATGTACTCGTGCTCGGCTCGGCTCAGCCGTTCGTCTTCGCTGGGATCGCGATAGACAAACCAGAAGACGATCAGGAACAGGAAGCTCAGCATGGCGGTCATGGCGAAGGCGCCGCGCCAGCCCATGATCACCAGTGCGATCGCGATCAGCGGCACACCGATGACCTGGGAGAACTTCGCAGTGCCATCGAAAAGCGCGGTGGCGAGGCTGCGTTCGTGGCGCGGAAACCAGTGCCCGACCGCCTTTGAATTCAACGGAAAGCTCGGGGCTTCGGCAATTCCAAGCAGCATGCGCGCGACGAAGATGCCGCCGTAGCCGCCGGCAAGCGCCATGATCGTGGACGCAACGCCCCACAGAAAGATGCCGATGCGTCCTACGCGCGTGACACCGAAGCGGTCGAGCAGCATGCCGGACGGGATTTGCAAAATCGCGTACGACCAGGCAAACGCGCTGAACAGCACGCCAAGCTGCAGCGCGTTGATGTGGAACTCCTGGCGAAGCTGCGGGCCGACCACCGAGAGCGAGATGCGATCGAAGTAGTTGATCAGCACGCTGGCCCCGAGCAGCAGCGCGATGCCCCAGCGCCGCTTCGGGATCGCAGCGCTCGCTGCGCCGCTCACCGGCGGGGTGCCGTGTACCGCGTTGTCGTCGTGGGGCGCGGCTGGCTGTCGGAAATGGCAATCGGTTCGGCGGATTCCAGGCGCGGCGAGCCCTGCCCTTCCCAAATCCAGTACTTGTTGTCGCGCGAACCGTTCACCGCAACAACCTTGTGGTCACCTTTGCGATCGATGGCATGGATGGTGACCCGGCTGATCAGGCCGCCCTTGAGCGCACGCATGTCCTCGGCCGCCTCATGGACCGCGTCGGACACGCTGGCGCCGGCCTTCATGTACAGCACGATGGAGCGCGCGGTGCAGCAGCGGATGGTCATCTCGCCCGCCCCCGTGCAGGCGGCGGCGCCGTAACGTGTATCGGCATAAGAACCCGCGCCGACGATTGGGCTATCGCCGAGCCGGCCGGGATATTTCCAGCCCCATCCCGACGTGCTGGCGCCGGTGCAGACATTGCCGACGCTGTCCTGTGCCAGAAACACGGTGGTGTCGCCACCCTCGGGCTCTTGACCCGGGGGGCGGCCCACTTCCGGATCGATTGCGTGGCGACAGAGTTGCGCCAGCGGCGTGTCAGGCCAGTCGTGCTTCTGCTCATCGGGAACTTCGTTGTCGAACCAGTTCTGCCAGGCGCGGCGCGAATCCTCGATCAGATTGTCCGCGGCTTCGGCACCGATTTCACGGGCGAAGCGGGCAGCCCCCTGCCCTACCAGCAATTCGTGCGGCAGCCTGCGCATGATCTCGCGCGCCACGCTGACCGGGTGCAGGTAGCCTTGCAGCGCGCCGACCGCACCCGAGCGCAGCGTGGTGCCGTCCATCATGCAGGCATCCAGTTCCATCTCGCACAGCAGGTTCGGCCAGCCGCCACGCCCGACCGTGCGCACGGACGGATCGGTCTCGATCAGACGAATGCCGGCCTCGATTGCATCAAGCGCATGGCGTCTCTCGGCCAGCAGTTGAGCAGTGGTCGGGGCGCCCAACGTGCCTTCGTTGTTGGTGACCAGGATCATGGTCCAGTCGTCCCTTCGGAAAGGAAGGAAGAAGCATTCACAGCAGAGACGCAGAGTTTCATGCCAGCACAAGAAGATCGTTCAAATGACGCCCTCCTCCGAAAGTCGCTCCACGTCGCTGCGCGATCGGCCGAGCAATTCGGTGAGCACCCACATGTTGTCCTCGCCGTAGCACGGCGCGCCGCGGTCGGTCGGGCCGCCGATATAGGCCGGCGTCTCGCTGAACTTCATCGGCAGATCGTAAATCGGCCAGGTGCCGATCTTCGTGCCGGTGACTTCGGTGAGCCATTTCAGATGACGAAGCTGCGGATCATGGTCGCAGCGATCTTCGGCATTCTGGCATACGCCGGCCGGCACTCCCGCCCGCTGCAAACGCTTCATGCAGTCATACGTGTCCTGTGTGCGCGTCCAGGATTCGACCAGCGCATCGAGCGAATCCTGATGCACCATCCGGTTTTCCAGCGTATCAAATCGCCGATCGTCCAGCCACGCCCCCTGCCCGGCCGCCCGCGCCAGCGCGTGCCACTCCGCGTCGGTGAAGCAAGCGATGGCGATCCAGCGATCGGTCCCGGCGCAACGATACGCACCGTGCGGCGCTGCCGGCTTGTATGGCGAGCGGTTGCCGTAGCGCCGCCACTCACGTTCATTCGCGGACCAGTCGAGAATCGTGGCGCCGGTCAGGAACAATCCCGATTCGCACTGCGACGCGTCGATCCACTGGCCCTCGCCGGTACGCTCGCGGTGATACAGCGCGCCGAGCAACGCCAATGCGTAGCCATAGGCGCCCATCCAGTCGAGGAAGGAATACCCCCAGCCAACCGGCATCGCCGGCTCGGGCAGGCCCGACATGTCGCCCTGCCCGCCAAACGCCGCGGCAACCGGACCGACGGTGCGCATCCGCCCGTACGTACCATGCACGCCCATGCCGGATTGCTGGATGTAGATGATGTCAGGCCGGATGCTCTTCATCACGTCGTAGCCAAACCCCAGACGGTCCAGCACGCCCGGCGAAAACCCCTCTGCCACGACATCGCAGATGCGCAGCATGTCCTTGGCGATCTGCAATCCCTTTGGATGACGGATATTCAACGAAATGCCACGCTTGCCGGCATTCTTGTTGTTGAACTGGCCGCCCATGTCGTGGTCCCGCACGCCGGGCAGCGGTCCGGTCGCTGCATCGCGCGCCGCACGGCCGCCCACGGGAGCCATCGCGGCAAGACGCGTGTCGGGATTGTCTTTCCATTCAACCTTGAAGCTCTCGGCACCCATCGCGGCGAGAAAACGCGTGCCGCCGGCGGACGCAAGGAACCATGCGAAGTCGAGAATTTTCACGCCCTGCAGCGGGAATGGCTTGTTGTGCAGCGCCGAGAGTTTTGGCGATGCGACCTTGCGCGGTTCGGCCGGCACGCTAGTGCGCCGCGCCGCCTCGCCCAGCACGGCTTCCGTGTCCTCGCCCAGCAACGGCGCGCGCCGTCCCACCTGCCAGCTCGTCCTGGTGCTGAGCCACTTGCTGGTCGGATAGCGGAAGTTGCGGCCATGCTCCGGGTGATGCACGTCGGCGAAGCTCTTGCGCTTCAGCCAGTGTTCGTCTAGCGCGTTCTCATGCGGCTTGCGCAGCGGCGCCCACAGCAGACCGGCATCCTGCGCCTCCCGCCACGGCATGTCGGCATAGGTCCACGCACGGATGAAGCGCTGCACCACGTCCAGCATGTGCGCCCGCGTCTCGTCGCCGGCCTGCGAACCGGGAACCTGGCGCGCCTTCAAATCGGCATCCGGCGGCGGCGGCTGAAGGTCCGCCTGCATGCCGTATTTTGACAGGAGCGGCACAAGGTTCTTCAAGTCGCGCGCGCCCATGCCATGGGTGATGAACCAGCGGCCGTCCTTGGTGTGGCTGATCGATGGCGAGTGGTTCGGCGTCTCCGCTGCGTGACGATTGGTCATCCGCCAGATCGGTACGCGCCGCATCACCCAGTGCATGATGTCGAGTTCGGGATTCTTCGATACCGCCTCGTGCACCGCCACGGACACATCCTGCCCCTGTCCGCTGCGATGCCGATGGATCAGTGCGGCGATGATGCCGGTGGCAAGCTGCTCGCCTGCAATGTGGTAGGCGTGCCAGATCTGCGGCGCGATCGGCGGCGTGTCGTATTCCAGGTTGGGGTCGGGATCGTAGCCGCAATTCATCATGATGCCACCGAGTGCCAGGTGGATCAGATCGGAGCTTTTGAAGTCCTTCCACGGACCGTCGTCACCGAATGGTGTCATGCGCGCGGTTACCAGCGCTGGAAAGCGTGCGCCGAGCGCGGCACGGTCCAGGCCGAGTGCCTCGTTCAGCGCGCCGCAACTTGCATCAAGCAGCACATCCGCGCCGGACAGCAGATGCAGCATGTGCTCGCGCGCCGGCGCATTGCGGAGATCCAGCACCACCGACTTCTTGTTGCGATTGTAGTTCCAGAAGAACAACGAACGCTCGGGGCCGGACCGATCGTCCAGGTATGGGCCGATCCGTCGTGTTGCGTTGCCCTCCGGCGGTTCGACCTTCACCACCTCCGCGCCGAGGCCGGCGAGTAGCAGGCCGGTGTATTCCGCCCGCTCGTCGGCTACTTCGATGACGCGCAGGCCGGCCAGCATTCCCGGGCCGGCATTGCCCATCATCTCACCGGGTCCGCGCGCGATTTCGTCGGCGTCCGACATGGTGTTTCGTCCTTTCGACGTCATGCCCGGGCCCTCCACACGTCATGCCCGGGCTTGCCCCGGGCATCTGTTCCACCACAGTGCCGCGCGAGATGGCCGGGTCAAGCCCGGCCATGACGACGAGGTGAGGTCCGACCATGACGAAGCGGCGAGATCTGGCTTTTACGAATAAGGGCCCACGGCCTGTTCCACTTGTTGTCATCCCCGCTTCGGGGAATGCCAACGACGGAATCAGCTCCGCCGACAGCTGATGCAGTTAATTCGGGAGCCGCTCCTAGGTCAGGCCCGGCCCCGAGCGGACGGTCGCGTCCGCCCCAGCATCTCCAGCAGAATCGCATGGAACTGCTCCGGTGCCTCATACGCCACCCAATGACCCGCACCCGGGATCATGCGCACATCGGCATCCGGTCGCAGCGCGCGCAGTGCCGCCACGCGCTGCGGCGCGCGTGGATTGGCTGGTGCATCGAGTTCGCCCCAAATTCCGTTCACCGGCACGTGCACCTGCGCAATCGCCCGCTGCAACGCGCCACTGCGCGACAACGTGGGGGTTTTCAATCGCGAATGCCGCGTGTTCCACT
>CAWEVI010000061.1:0-23969 GCA_963812475.1 uncultured Alphaproteobacteria bacterium | reverse complement strand
AAGAGGCAGCCCGGTCTCTAGAGAGAGTGATCGATCTGAGTTTGTACTCTTCCCGACAACGGAGGTTCCGGCGCCCACCTCACCTTGCAAGGGTGTATGCGGCGGCTCGGCCCCAAGCGGCACTCCCACCTTGTAAATCCCTTCCGCATTGTCGATCAGCGCGTTTGCAACCAGGCCCACGATAAACCTGGCGGCCCAGCTGAATATGGTTTCCAGATTTGCCGATGAGAAGCGCGACCCGATCGCGTCACCGAACGTGGCACCGTAAGCGGCTTGAGCGACGGTCAAGCCGAGGTGAGCTGCGGCGCCCGGTCCTGAATAGAAAGCGATCCAGTTATCAACAAAGCCGGCAATGGGGATTTTCTGTTCCTGCATTACGGCGTGATCGTGCAGTTTCGCCGCTAACTGGCCAAATCCATGGAACTGGCTGGCGCCATATTGGGCTGCTTCCTGCCGCGTTGGATGAGGTGAAAACGTTTTGCGAACGCGAACGCGACCGCGACTCTTAGAACTTTGATCGGCGGAAGCATCGATGACGACCCGGGGCTGAAAAGATTGGGTTGCACTGTCCGTCATTTCTAAGGGGCTTCTAAGCCCTTTTTCCGCAATGGGATCTCCGATTGGACGGCAGTCCCGTCCAAAATCGCTTCTGCCACGTGAATTCCTAAAATCTCGATCATCTTACCGCTCTTGATCATGATCGGGGCTCCCCAATCACCTTTCAGAACAGCGCAATGATCGCCGGATCGAAGTACCTGCAGAACGGAGATTTCGCGGCGTTCCAGGCGCAGGCGACCGAGGCCGCAAAGGAGCATGGCCTGAACGTCATGCTGAGCGATCTCACCGGCCAGCAGCTCGTCAATACCCGCCTGCCGTTCGGCGACAAGCTGCCAATGACAACGGCTCTCGATGTCATAAGGCGGATCGTCGCGACCGGCCAACCGGACATCTCCGATCTGACGATAGGAGCAGTCAGCAGGCAGCCGGTCATCGCGATCAGCGTTCCGGTATTTCGGGACGACCGCCTGGCCTATGTCCTCAGCCTCAACGTCGCATCGCGCCTGCCAAAGATCCTCGCGGGGCTGGACCTGCCGCCCGACTGGATCGTTACAATCACCGATCGTCATGGCTATACGCTCGCCAGGAGCCGTGATGCCGATCGCTTCGTTGGTCAGATGGGTCGTCCTGCGATCATCGAGCGTTTCCAGGCGGCGAACGACGGTTGGTTCCCGAGCAACTCGCGCGAGGGAATACCGGTCTACAACGCATTCACGCATGTGAGGCTGGCAGGCTGGGCTGTCGTTATCGGCATTCCCGACGACATTCTGTTTGCCCCGGTTCGTCGCTCCACCCTGATCCTCATGCTGGTCGGTGTCGTCACAGTGGGCGTCGCACTGATACTCGCGAGCCTGATCGGGCGGCATATCGCGCGGCCCATCCGTGCCCTCGTCAGCTACGCCGACCGCGTCGGCCGCGGCGAACGGCTACCGGTGCACGCGACGGGCATCAAGGAAACCGATGCGGTTGCGCGTTCACTGCATCAGGCGGGCGAGCAGCTTCACCGCAGCGGCGAGGCGCGCGAACAGGCCGCGCGGGAGCTGCGCGAGAGCGAACAGAACTATCGTGCCCTGGCCGAGGATCTGGCCACCGCGAATGAAGAGCGCCGGGAGCTGCTGCATCGGACCGTTCTGGCGCAGGAGGCCGAGCGCAAGCGGATCGCACGCGAACTGCACGACAGCCTCGGCCAGTATCTGACCGCGCTGCGCCTAGGCTTCGACGCCATCGCACCGATCTGCGCAACCGATGCGACAGCGCGGCGCCGGATCTCGGAACTCAAGGATCTGACCGCCGAACTCGGGCGCGACTTCAGCCGCATGGCGTGGGAGCTGCGCCCCATGGCGCTGGACGATCTCGGCTTGCGGAACGCGATCACGCAGTATCTGGAGGAATGGGCCGAGCGTTCGGGACTGCGTATCGATTTGGAGATCACGCTGGGGGACCGGCGCCTGCCTGCGGCGGTGGAGACCGGGCTATTTCGTGTGTTGCAGGAAGCGATCACCAATGTGGTGAAGCACTCCGGCGCAGATCAGGTCGGCGTCATTCTGGAGGCCACGGATGGCGAAGTGCGGCTGATTGTCGAGGACAATGGCCGCGGATTCCAGCGGGATGAGTGCACCGACATCGCACTGGGCAAAGCGCACCTTGGCCTGCTGGGGGTTCGTGAACGTCTGGGCCTTGTCAATGGCAGTCTCGAGGTCGAATCGGCACCGCACGGCGGCACCACTGTCTATGCCTGCGTACCGATCGGGGAGGGATCGGGCAAATGACGGCGACGCCATCGCGCGTCCTGATGGTCGACGACCATCCGGTCGTGCTCGCCGGCCTCAAGGCGCTGGTCGAGGCCGATGCGGATTTCGAGGTTGTCGGCAACGCGCGTGACGGGCGCACTGCACTCCGGCTGGCAAAACAGTTGCTCCCGGACGTCGTGGTCCTCGACATTTCGATGCCCGAGATGAACGGTATCGAGGTCGCCACCGCGTTGCTGGCCGAACGACCTGAATGTCGCGTGCTGGTGCTCACCGTGCATGACGATCGTGCGTATCTGCGCCAGCTCGTGGAAGCCGGCGTGAGCGGTTACCTGCTGAAGCGTTCGGCTTCGGACGAACTGATCCGTGCGTTGCACGCAGTGGTGTCCGGAGGCATGTACCTTGATCCCGCGGTTGCTGGAAAGGTGGTCGGCCGGGCGAGGCGCGCGCTGCATCCTCAGTTGGGCCAGGTGACGGAACTCAGCGAGCGGGAGACCGAGGTCCTTCGTCTGGTCGCAGGCGGCCACAGCAACAAGGAAATATCGACGCGGCTGAACATCAGCGTGAAAACCGTCGAAACCTACAAGGCACGGGCGATGGAGAAGCTTGGCTACCGCAGCCGTGTCGAACTCGTGCGGTACGCGGCCGATCAGGGCTGGCTGGACGGGCGCTGAAGAAGCTCGGGTAAGTGTCCTGGATTTGTGAGGATTATCCTGACGCTCTGTCAGGAACGGGCTGACGCCTGATCGCGGACCATACCGGCTTTCTTGCACAGCCGAACTGACGCTCCCTTCGTATCACGATCGACCAGGCGACGACGGGGGCCCGCGGCTGGATGAACGCCTACAACACCCTTGCGCGCGTACCGGGTACGTCGCTGCAAAGCGAGGCCAGGGAAAGCCCGTTCGATCTGCGGGAACTGCGGTATTTCCACAGCGTGGCGCGCACCGGAAATTTCGGGCGCTCGGCGCGCGAGCTGAATGTCAGCCAGCCTGCCATTTCACATCAGGTCCGCAAACTGGAAGAGGGTTTGGGGACGCAGCTCCTGGTGCGCCACGGGCGGGGCGTTGCCCTGACCCAGGCTGGCGCATGTCTGCGCGATCGTCTTGAGACGGTCATGCGGTTGCTGGCTTCGCCGCTAGACGAGGACGCAGCGGCCGGAACGGTTCCGGAGTCAGTGTCCCTCGCGGTGCCCGCCGAGGCAGGCCCGTTGCTCGCGGCACCATTGGCCCGGGAATTCCGCAGCCGTTGGCCGGATGTCGCACTGGATATTCGCGAGGGCAGCGGCACCGAGCTTGAGGAATGGGTGCTGCACCGCCGCGTTGACATAGCGGTCGTCCAGGATCCGCCGGTCCTGACCGATCTGGAGATATGGCCGATCCTGACGGAAGGCCTTGGCCTCGTCGCGCCGGTTCATTCCCGGCCGGCAGAGGACCACGGTCCGCTGCGGCTGCGCGATCTGATCGGCGAGTCGCTCATTCTGCCTGGCCCGCAGCACTGGATTCGCCGCCGTCTTGACAGTGCGGCGCAGCGCCACGGGATTCGGCTTGTTCCGACCATGCAGGTGAGCAGCGTCGCCTCCACCAAGGTCATGGTTCGCAACGGGATTGGCTCCACGGTCCTGCCGCTGACGGCAGTGCAGGACGAGGTTGCTCGCGGCGCCCTGGCATTCCGGCCGATCAGCCATCCGCCGCTCACGTCCACCTGTGCACTGGTGTTCCGTCGCCAGGCGACGAACGCGGTTGTCGCCGAATTCGCCGACATCGCGCGTGGCGCCATGACCGCGCTGGCCGGCAGCGGAGCTTGGCCGGGAGCGCAGATCCTCAGACCGGACTGGAAGTCCGCCGAGTTGCCATGCGACCGCGTGACCAATCTGCGTCCGGTGCAGGCGGAGTCAGGGAGGGCCGCAATCTAGCAGTCAAGGGGCGACCACGTATTCCAGCCGCAGCCGAGGCTGGCATAGGCGAACAAGGCTGGAGAAGAGTTTGGGGCAGCATGCGTGTCAGTCGTATGCTGCCTCTGCACGTATTTGTTCTTAATTGTTTCGTGACCGCATCAAGAGCAATTTGATCTCTGTTGCGGTTTTGCCACGGTGTCTCAGTAATGTCGCGAGACGGCTCGAAACGTTATTTGCACGCGTCATGGCCGGATATATGGTCTGTCCGATCTGGATGCTCCTCGTCAGAACCTATCGACCCGTCCGCTTCCAACTCACCGATCCGCGGGCGCATCGGGACAGCATCTGGAAACTTCGCCGGCCTGCCGGCGCAACGAGGAGGATGAAATGCGCAAGTTTCTGCTGGCGAGCGTCGCCACGCTGGGGACCGGGGGACTGATTGGAACGGCCGTCGCCCAGGTGCCGGCGATCACGGGGACGCCGGTCGTCGGTGTGCCGACACAGGGCCAGACCGCCTTTCCGCCGGCAGCCAGTCCGGCGGCCGGTGCGAACAACAACAACAACTACCAGGCGCCGATGCTTCCGGGTCAGCTGGCCAATCCGACCCCGGGTACCATGGTCGTTCACGTGAACGGCAAGGTGCAGGTGGACTTCCAGTCAATCTGGACCAGCGTGGACTCACGCGTCGCGGCGGCGCCCGCCGCCGGTAGTCTGGGCGCGGTGCTCGGCCAGAACGGTGCGGGTTCGGTCAAGGTCATGCCGCAGGCGATCGACAGCTTCGCGCGCATCTACCTGGGCGGCGATGCCATGGCGGCGAACGGTCTGCGCTATGGCGCCGCGATCGAGGTGCGGCAGAACTTCACCGGCCAGATCAGCAACAACGGCAGTTCGGGCGCCAGCGGCTACTCCTCGCTTGAAACGCTGTTCGTGCGCCGTGCCTTCACCTACGTCGCCGGTGAGAATTGGGGCATCGTGCGCATCGGCCAAGCCGACGGCCTGATCAGCATCTTCGACAACGGCATAACAACCTTCCAGTTCACGCCGACCGGCAACCTGAACGGCGGCGATTTGCAGAACATGGTAGGCGGCGTCGCGCCCGCATTCGTGTTCCTGGCACAAGCCGGCAACGAATACGATAATGCCAAGGCGGTGTATCTGTCGCCGCAGATTGCCGGGTTCGACTTCGGCATCCAGTACGCACCGAACACCTCGAACGGCAACGGCATCGGCAGCGCCAACATCGCCCCCCTGACCGGATCACTCAACGGCTCCGGCACTGGCACGGGCAACTCCTGCGGCACCGTCAACACTGGCTGTCCGACGCTGTCCTCCGGTCCAGGCATCCAGGACGGCTCGCGGTCGATCAATCAGGCGGCGATCGGCGCGCGCTACCAGGGCCAGTTCGGTCCCACGGGTCTATTGGCCTACGTCGTGGGTGAGGGCAGCCAGCACGCCGACTACACCGGCGCAACCACGGCCGCAGTCCTCGGCAACACGACGGTGGCGGGCAGCAAGTTCAACGGCAGCTTCAATGACCTGGCCATCGGCAGCGCCGGCGTCGCGGCGACGTTCGCCGGCTTCACGGTCGGCGGCAACGTGGTCGGCGGCCAGATGAACGGCCAGTTGGGCCTGCAACCGAAGGGCGGCGCACCGCTCCTCGGTTTCCTGGCCGGCGTGAAGTACGTCGCGGGGCCGCTCACGGTCGGCATCGTCGGCGAAGAATACTGGGAGCAGGGCAACGTGAACCTCAGCGGGATAACCCAGTTGAAAGCCCGAGCGATCGACGTCGCCGGAAGCTTCACCGTTGCGCCCGGCTTCACGGTGTTTGCCGAATATATCTGGAACGACCAGACCCAGGGAGCGCGCAACTTCGTTACCGGCGCGATCGGAACGGCAGCAGGCTCAAACCTGAACAACAACATCCGTGGCCAGGGCTTCCTGATCGGCGACGTGGTCAACTTCTGAGCCGATCACGGGTTTCGGCCAAATCAGGCGGCGGGGAATGACCCGCCGCTTTTTTTGGCCAGAATGCGGTGTTGCTGGTTGTCCGCGCGCTGTCAATTCTATGCTCTTGTGTCCGGTTCTGTGCCACCCGCTGAAGCTCGGCATGAAGATCGCCGGTGCGAAGGTGGCCGTACCGGGCTGTCATCTGGACGGTCGCATGGCCGAGGATTCGACTTAGGTGATACAGGTCGCCTCCGTCTTGAACGAACCAACTTGCGAATGTGTGGCGCAAGTCGTGCCATCTGAAGTCAGTCACGCCCGCCCGTTTGCACGCGGCGACGAAGCCATTTTTCATATCCACAAATCGCCTGCCGTTAGCCTTCGCGAACAGATAGGAAGTAGTCGGCCGTTGTGGTTGACAGAGTAAACCCTTGATGGTGGTAACCGCCTTGTCACTGAGCGGCACGTGGCGAGGGATGCCGCTCTTGGTGTAATCGAGCCGGATTTCGCGCCGCGCGAGATCAATGGCTGACAGAGTCAGGCTGAAAAGTTCCTCCTTTCTTAGGCCAGTTTCTACGGCAAGAATGATGGCAGGTCGGATGTGGCCGGCCGTGGTGGTGAGCAGTTGATCAAGCTCGGCTGGGGTGAGGAACCGGCTCCGAGGTCGAGACGGCTTGAGCGCCCTCTTGTTGAGAGCAGTGACCGGATTTGTGCCCAGCCACCCCCATCGTACCGCCATAGTGCACAGCGAGCTCAGGAACGCCAAATCTCGACGGATCGTGGCATCTGTAATGCCGGCCTGCTTTCGCCTGGAGATAAAATCTCCCAGAACGCGTCGATCGATTTCATCTAAGTATCGGTCTTGGGCGAGAAGGCGGAATGCCTTGTGGCAGCAACGATAGACCACACGCGTGCCGGCCCTGATCGTGGCCTCAGCCAAGAACCGCTCGACGGCTTCCTCGTACCGGTGCCGTGTACAATCGCCACGGGCCTTTGCGGCGTATTCGATCAGCAGGCGCCGCAGGAAAGCTACTGCTTCAGTCTTATTCGAGGTATGCGCGGACCGGCGAACATGATGGCCGTTGGCTCTAAACCTGACCCAAAAGACCCGCCCCCGACGATACACTGTAGCCAACCTTGCTGCCTTCTCAGTTTGAATCTGCGCTGCCGATCGAGAGGCGTTGCCGGTTCGTGATCTATCGTTCTGGGAGCTTCACGCCATCGTCCAGCGGCGACCACTCAGAACCGAGGCGGAATGATACCACTGATCCGAAAATTGTCGAACTATTCGTGAAGAGGCGTTGCCGATCCGACGGCGCTCCTGTTGGCAGGCGCAGAGTCGCTGCGGATCGTGAGCGATCACCTTAACCGTCATCGAGCCTATGCCCCCTGTTTAGTCCGGTCGTGCGAGAGGGGCGCTCAGGTCCCGCTTCTTAGCGGCATGGCGTGCTTCCTCGTCCCTCATCCGCTGCTGCACCTGGGCTAAACGTTCTGACCGCTTCCGCAACTGGTCGGCATCCAATGAACCGGACGGCTTGATGGTGCCAGCTTCGATCACATGGCAAGCCGATATGTCTTGGCAGGCGCGAGCTTCGGTGGGTCGCATGGCTGGTTGATCGTTCGCCCCCGGCCGACCCGCTGACCGGGATGGTCGTGCTGTTACCGTCTTCCCGGCGATCTGGTGCCAGCGCATTGCGACCATTCATCTCCGTCAGTTCCGACGGTATTTATGTTGGCTGACCACCCTAACCGATGGGTGCTCAGGGTGATCAGGCGTCTCCCCCAAACGGTCGTTTTCGAGATTCCTAGATCATCTCGCAAAACCACCGAAGAAGAGTGGAGTTCCGTCTCTCGAAACTCTATCTTGATACGGTCCTCCGAATTCAGAGGGTATCGTTGAGTTTTGGGAGGACGTCATGTTGCTGGGGTATGCGCGGGTCAGTACCTGATCAACAGGATCATGCCCTCCAACTCGATGCTCTCCGTGCTGCCGGGTGCGACAAGGTGTTTGTCGAGACGGGATCGGGTACACGGACAGATCGGCCGGAGCTTGCCAGGGTGATCGAACAAGTCCGCCAGGACGACACGCTGGTGGTTTGGCGTCTCGATCGACTTGCACGCAGCTTGCGACATCTGATCGACATCGCTGACGACCTGAACCGGCGTGGCGTCGCGCTCAAGTCGATCACTGAGAACATCGACACGACGACGCCGAGCGGTCGGTTCATGTTCAATATCCTCGGCGCACTGAGTTCCATGGAACGCGAGATCATTGTCGAGCGCACCCGCGCCGGCCTTGTTGCCGCTGCTGCCCGTGGTCGTCGTGGCGGTCGGCCTGCGGCACTCGACGAATCCAAGATCAGGGCAGCGAAGGCTATGCTGGCGTCTGGCAACCTGTCGGCGATCGAAGTGGCGGAGCAGCTTGGATGTGCGCCCAGCACATTGTACCGCCATTTGCCCGGTGGTCGCTCGGCGATCGATCAGGCGGCCGTCTGATCGATCTGATGGCACTGTGGCTTGTGGAATCCGCGAGACGTGCAGCTAGTGCGGTGAATGGGGACGACTCAGGCGGATGATGTGGGCAGCACGGCTTCGGGTCACTGATCCAGGCGGATAGTTGAGTCCGGTTACGCAAGGAATCCGCAAGCGATGCGGACTCACTGCCGACGTGCAACAGTTCTGGATGGGCTGCCAAGGTGACGGACATCGGGCGCATGACGCCCCGCATGCCCGACCCGAATCGCGGGCGGTTGCTGGAGATGTGAGGCGCGTGTCGGCTGCCCGACCCGCTGCCTGACCGATGCCCGACCTATTGCCCGACTTGAACATAGCCATTCTCTAGGGCTGCCCTACCTGCCCGAACTCATCTTGCAATAGAGAGACTTCTTCCTCTTCCGGCGAAGGAAGGAGATGGGGCAGCACGGCAACCGCGTCCTTTGCCTCCTCCCGCAAAACTGGTCGGGCAGGTCGGGCAGCCCTAGAGAATGGCTGTGTTCAAGCCGGGCAGCAGGTCGGGCGCTGCCCGACCTGCCGAGTTGGATCAGTCGGCATCGCCGTCCAACAACCGCCACAGACCACACGGCTACGGCACATGCTGCCGGCGAGCATCACCGCGTCGGTTTAACCCATGCCGGCGTCCTCAAGCCCGCGCGACCGATGCGATGCCAGAGCAATCTGCTTACTGCTCTTGATCGAGCCGAGATCGCCCCGCTTCATCAAATGCATGGCGGCTTTCGCGACGGCGTCGGCGGACGCGGAACACCATCGCTTGATCTGCCGATCGCCCGACCGTCCCGCGTCGTGGCGAGTGCGGCGTAGCAGCGCGACCATCTCAACAGTCGTGCGCCGCGCGGTTGGGCTGGACCGATCACCCTGCCGAGCCCTGCAAGCGTGACGGCGCCCAGCAGTTCTTGCCGTCTGATCCGGCGTCCCGCCGCCGATCGTCCCGGTACGGCCGGCCTGCTGTGGGTTCGCAGCTAACCCCCTCTCTCGAAATCCGTGCATCGATCGTGCAGCCTCGTTGGGGATCGATCTGCCGTGGGTGGCTTGCTGTCCGCGCCGCGCGCTGGCCCATGCTGCAAAAATATTGACTCTGCGAGTCCCGATCCGTCATCCTGCGCCTAGTCGAGTGCTTCGCCTGTTTCCGGCACCGTCCGCCAAAATGGTCTGACCCGCTCCAGGCTAATTCTGGCAATATTACCATACCAGTTGCGCTGCTAAATAGTCGCGCGTGCATTTCCGCGCGTGCCAATATATTGAGGTTTTGATGGACGATTCTTTCACCGAGCGACTTTTGACCCGCGAGCAAGCCGCACGGTTTTGCGGTACGACTGTCGAGTTTCTTATGAACTGCGCACGGCGCAGGAGAAACGGGCCGCCGTTCTATCGTTATTCCAACCAGACGGTGTTGTATCGCCCCGAGGAACTGGCGCAATGGATGGACGGCTGCCACATCGAGAACCCGCAAGCCACCCCATAAAAGAACAACCCCAGCAGGGCGAATGCTAGGGCTGAATATCCGGATTTATTACACAATTCTTGCGCGATATTTAGCCATATTACAAGCATTCGCCGCGCCAATCAAGGTATTATCCGAATGCAAACCGTTATTTCGCCCACCTATTTTGCCGGCCATGTTGGACCATTTTCCGTCTATCCGACCGCTGCATATGCCATCACTGTCGCCGCGTCGCGCGGCAAGCTCGCCATGCCGAAGTGGCGCAACAACATCCTGGCACAAGTCCCGAACGCGCCCGATGATAACGCCGTCGGCTCGCTCCTCACGACCGTTGTACACCACGGCAGAGCGATCCTGCTCTTCGCCGACCATTCCCACTTCAAGGGTTGGCAGCTTCTGCTGGCGCGGGTGCTGGCATGACCGCCGCCGGAGGATTAACCGTGCTTGTCTGTGATAGCGATCACATGGCGAGCAAGGCGTATGCCTATCAGCCGGACGGCAATTGGAAGATGACCGCAGATTACGACGCGGGGTTCTGGTTCCTACCGATACCGCATGAATGCCACGGCCTGCATGATCTCGCCGATCTGGTCGAGGTCATCCGCGAGGAGGGGAACGCCTTTATCGTGCGTGGCGAACTTGACGAAGCCGGACGCGCCGCATTGGCCGCCGATCCGGAACACCGCATTGTGCGACGTAAGAACGCCAAGCCCGACAACATCCCAGCGAACCTGACTGAAGCCCCGCGTGCATGGGTCCTGCTGGATGTTGACGATTGGCCACTGCCGCCGGGTGCGTGTCTGCGCACCGATCCGGTGGCGGTTATCGACGAAGCAATCCGTGGCCTGCTGCCTGCGCCATTCCACGATGCCGAGTGCTTCTGGCAGCTTTCCAGTTCTGCGGGATTCGTGCCTGGGGTGCTGAAGGCACATTTGTGCTATTGGCTATCCGAGGCGCACGACAATGCCTGCTTGCGGGCATGGTTCGAGCACTTCGCCCCATACATCGACATCGCGCCATTCAGCGCAGTTCAACCGCATTTTATTGCTGATCCCAAGATTGAAGGGGGCGATGATCCGCTCCCTGCACGTACGGGTTGGCGACATGGAACTGCTGCCGAAGTGGTACTGCCTCCCATGCCGGATGTGACCGATCGTAGCGCACCCGCGACCTCGTATCCCGAAAGTGCTACGGCTGGCACGGCCGGATTGCACGCCACCAGCATCGACGACGCCCTGGCGCGGCTTGGCGATGGGGACGATTTGGGCGGCTTCCATCGCCCGCTCTTGGCCGCATCAATGCAATATACCATTCGTGTGCGCCGTGGCGGAGTGCGAAGCGATGTGCAGTTCATCGCCGACCTGCGAGCCGCGATTGAGGCGGCGCCGAAGCGAGACTCGCGTACCGATGTCGCGGGGTATCTCGACGAGGTGTATCTGCATCGCATCATCGACGGCGCATTCCATCTGATCGACAACGCGTCGAAGTCCGATCCACCGGCGGTCAAGCTGCCGGCGGGATTCGGCATGACCACGGATGGTCTCTACTTCACCGACCCGGCCAAAAACGATGCCGAACCCATGTGGGTGAGCCAGCAGTTCAGCGTTCTCGGCGAATGCGAAGACGGCGCGGGGTGCGGGTGGGGCGTTGTCCTGGCATGGCGCGATGCCGCCGAACATCGCCACACATGGATCGTCCCGCGTGAACTGATGCATGGCGAACCAAACGTCATTGCCGCACGTCTGGAATCCCAGGGATTGCGCTGCAACTTCGTCAAGCCAGCACAAGCCAACCTACGGTGTTGTCTGGCATCGATGCGCCCCGATCGCCGGCTCACCGCCGTCACCTGCGGCGGCTGGCATGGCATGAACTTCGTCATGCCGGATGGCACCGTCTTCGGCGACGACAACCTGATCCTGCGGCCCGAGATGGTCCGCGCCGATCTGTCCTGCGCCAGCCGTGGCAGCTTGCAGGATTGGCAGGATCAGGTCGCAGCGTATGCCGTCGGCAACTCGCGCATTGCTTTCTTCCTGGCGGCCGGGTTTGCCGGACCTCTGCTAGAAATCATTAGCGAACCGAGTGGTGGTCTGCATCTGTTCGGGCCATCGCGGATCGGGAAGACCACGGCTGCCGTCTGTGCTGCATCAGTCATTGGAAAGGGCGGGCGTGGAGGCGCGATCCATCAATGGCGACACACGGGCAACGGACTGGAAGCTGTGGTGGCCGGCAACTCGGACAACCTGCTCGTGCTGGATGAGATCGGCCAAGCCGACGCAAAGGATGCCGGCAACATCGTGTACATGCTTGCGAACGAATCCGGCAAGCTGCGGATGACCAAGAACATCACCGCACGCCCCACAGCGTCGTGGTGCGTCATGTTCTTGTCCACCGGGGAAATCACCCTGGCGCAAAAGATGACCGAGGCCGGCAAGCGTGCCATGACCGGCACGGAAAACCGGCTTGTGAACATTCGAGCCGACGCGGGCGCAGGTCTCGGCGTCTTCGAGACCTTGCATGGGTTTGATGAACCGGCGTTGCTGGCGGATCATCTGCGCCACGCCGCCGCGACCTTCTACGGCGCGGCTGGACGGGCGTTCCTGTCACGGCTGGTCGAGACACGCGCGGCGGATGCCAACTCCTTCTACGAGCTTGCGAAGGCGTTGCGGCAGCAATTCATCAGCGACCACCTGCCCGTCGGATCGGATGGACAGGTGCGCAGTGTCGCTGGCAGGTTCGGTGTCGTGGCGGCGGCAGGCGAACTGGCGACCCACTGGGGCATCCTGCCGTGGGAAATCGGCGAAGCTACCAACGCGGCAGCGATCTGTCTCCAGGCATGGCTCGCCGAACGGGGTGGTATCGGTGCCGGTGAAGTCCAGGCCGCGATCCGGCAGGTACGGGCGTTCTTCGAGCAACACGGAACTTCACGCTTTGCCGAGATACGCGCCGCGCATGTCGCGGGTGTGGCGCCGGCTTGGCAACGCCCCCTGGACCTGGATGCGCCTGGAGAACTGAACGAACTGAGGACCATCAATCGCTGCGGCTGGCGGCGACGCGATGGGGCGGCCTGGGAGTTTCTCGTCCTACCGGAGGCGTGGAAATCCGAGGTCTGTCGTGGAATCGATGGCGAGATGGCGGCAAAGGCCGTGGCGGATCGGGGCTGGCTGAAGCGCGATGGCAAGAACCTGACCCGCAAGGTGACGATCCCGGAGAACGGCCGGCCCCGCGTCTATGTGGTCAGTGGCGCGTTGCTGGAAGGCGATGCCGACTGATCAGACAGGCCGGTCGGGCAAGTACCCGACCTGCTGCCCGACCTGAGATCAGTCATTCTCAGGGTTGGGGATCATGCTGCCCGCTAAAGTCCTTATACGATGACAGGAAACTCCTGACAGGAGGATGGCACATGTCCTGGTGGCTCCCGGCGCTCTTCACGCACCCGATCAATGGGCAGCCCGCCAGAGTGGGCACACCCGCACCGCCGCAGAGGCCATGTGACCACAGTGAGGAACTTAATCTCGGCGGTCCCAATCCAGTAAGCCGTTGGAATATCTGGATTATCTATTTGTCCTATCCCACAGGATGAAATGCGCAAGTTTCTGCTGGCGAGCGTCGCCACGCTGGGGACCGGGGGACTGATTGGAACGGCCGTCGCCCAGGTGCCGGCGATCACGGGGACGCCGGTCGTCGGTGTGCCGACACAGGGCCAGACCGCCTTTCCGCCGGCAGCCAGTCCGGCGGCCGGTGCGAACAACAACAACAACTACCAGGCGCCGATGCTTCCGGGTCAGCTGGCCAATCCGACCCCGGGTACCATGGTCGTTCACGTGAACGGCAAGGTGCAGGTGGACTTCCAGTCAACCTGGACCAGCCTGGACTCACGCGCCGCGACGGCGCCCGCCGCGGGCAGCCTGGGCGCGGTGCTCGGTCAGAACGGCACGGGATCCGTCAAGGTCATGCCGCAGGCGATCGACAGCTTCGCGCGTATCTATCTGGGCGCGGATGCCATGGCGACGAACGGCCTGCGCTACGGCGCCGCGATCGAGGTGCGGCAGAACTTCATCGGCCAGATCAGCAACAACGGCAGCTCCGGCGCCAGCGGCTACTCTTCGTTCGAGACGCTGTTCGTGCGCCGTGCCTTCACCTACGTCGCCGGCGAGAATTGGGGCATCGTGCGCGTCGGGCAGGCCGACGGCCTGATCAGCATCTTCGACAACGGCGTGACCACCTTCCAGTTCACGCCGACCGGCAACCTGAACGGCGGCGACCTCCAGAACATGGTGGGCGGCGTCGCGCCCGCATTCGTCTTCCTCGGTCAGGCCGGCAACGAATATGATAATGCCAAGGCGGTCTATCTGTCGCCGCAGATCGCCGGGTTCGACTTCGGCATCCAGTACGCGCCGAACACCTCGAACGGCAACGGCATCAGCAGCGCCAACATCGCTCCATTGGTCGGATCACTCAACGGCTCCGGCACCGGCACCGGCAACTCTTGCAGCGTCGCCAATACCGGCTGTCCGACACTGTCCTCCGGCCCAGGCATCCAGGACGGCTCGCGGTCGATCAACCAGGCAGCGATCGGCGCACGCTACCAGGGCCAGTTCGGCGCCACGGGTCTGCTGGCCTACGTTGTTGGTGAGGGCAGCCAGCACGCCGACTACACCGGCGCAACCACGGCCGCAGTCCTCGGCAACACGACGGTGGCGGGCAGCAAGTTCAACGGCAGCTACAATGACCTGGCCATCGGCAGTGCCGGCATCGCGGCGACGTTCGCCGGCTTCACCGTCGGTGGCAACGTCGTCGGCGGCCAGATGAATGGTCAGTTGGGCCTGCAACCAAAAGGCGGCGCGCCGCTGGTCGGCGTCCTGGCCGGCGTGAAGTACGTGGCCGGGCCGTTCACGGTCGGCGTCGTCGGCGAGGAATACTGGGAGCAGGGCAACGTGAACCTCAGTGGTATCACGCAGTTGCGCGCCCGAGGGATCGACGTTGCCGGCAGCTTCACGGTGGCGCCCGGCTTCACGGTGTTTGCCGAATATCTCTGGAACGACCAGACCCAGGGAGCGCGCAACTTCGTCACCGGCGCGGTCGGAACGGCGGCGGGCTCAAACCTGAACAACAACATCCGTGGCCAGGGCTTCCTGGTCGGCGACGTGGTCAACTTCTGAGCCCATTACGGGTTTCGGCCAAAGCAGGCGGCGGGGGCATTCCCCGCCGCTTTTCGTTGTACGGGCAAATCCGCGCGTCGGGGCCTGTGGCAGGGCTCTGGCGGCCCCATATCGGGTGCCGATACACTGCGCACTCAACCAAGGGACTTGATCCAAGTGAACGAAGCCATCCAGCTCACCCGCCTGCCATCCGGCCTGACCGTCGTCACCGAACGGATGGAGCGGGTGGAGACCGTCTCGCTCGGCGCCTATGTCGCCACCGGCTCGCGCCACGAACTGGAGACCGAGAACGGCGTCTCGCATTTCCTCGAGCACATGGCCTTCAAGGGCACGGAACAGCGCACGGCCGCGCAGATCGCCGAGGAGATCGAGGCAGTGGGCGGCCATATCAACGCCTACACGGCGCGCGAGCAGACCGCCTATTACGTCAAGGTGCTGAAGGAGGATACCGCGCTCGCCGCAGACATCATCGGCGACATCCTGACCCACTCCACGTTCGAGCCCGAGGAACTGGAGCGCGAACGGGGCGTGATCCTCCAGGAGATCGGCCAGGCGAACGACACGCCGGACGACATCATCTTCGACCGCTTCCAGGAGTGCGCCTATCCCGAGCAGCCGATCGGCCGGCCGGTACTCGGCTCGGAGGAAAGCATCCGCGCCATGCCGCGGACGATGCTGACCGGCTACATGCGCCGTCACTATGCCGCGTCCAATGTGGTGGTGGCCGCCGCCGGAGCGCTGACCCACGGGCAGGTGCTCGATCTGGTGAACACGCATTTCACCGACCTGACCAACGACCCGCTACCTGCGATGCTGCCGGCCAGCTACGGCGGCGGCGAGTTCCGCGAGGCGCGTGATCTCGACCAGGTGCACATCGTGCTGGGGTTTCCCTCGGTCGGCTACGGCGAGCGCGACTACTATCCGGTCCTGTTGCTTTCCACCCTGCTCGGCGGCGGCATGTCGTCGCGGCTGTTCCAGGAGGTGCGCGAGAAGCGTGGGCTGGTCTATTCGATCTACTCCTTCAGTTCGCCTTTCCTGGATGGCGGCCTGTTCGGCATCTATGCCGGCACCGGCGAAAGTGAGGCAGAGGAGCTGGTCCCGGTCACGCTCGAGGAACTGCGGAAGGTGCAGACGGCCGTGACCGAGCAGGAGCTGGCGCGGGCACGGGCGCAGGTAAAGGCCAGCCTGCTGATGTCGCTGGAGAGCACCGGCAGCCGCTGCGAGCAGTTGGCCCGCCAGCTTCAGGTATTCGGCCGGGTGGTGCCGATCCAGGAGACGGTGGGCAAGCTCAACGCGGTGACCACGGACGATGTATGCCGCGCCGCCGCCCGTCTGTTCCGCGCGACACCGACGCTGGCGGTTATGGGGCCGGCCGAGCGGGTGCCGGGGCTGGCCGATATCGTGGAGACGCTGGCCGCTTGACCGTTGATCGATCGTTGATCGTGCCGGTTGACGGTCTCTGTGACCACCCGGGCATTGGACACGATGATTGGCGACAAGTCGCCCAGCGAGCCAGCTTCCGACGACTTGGCGCCCCGGACAGCGAACAGCATATGGTCTCGCCGGTTGATTATGAGGAGCAAGACGGCTAAGCTTAGCTAAGCTCGAATGGGTGCTGTATGCCCACTGTCAATATCCACGCTGCGAAGAGCCAGTTGTCGCGCCTGCTCGACGCAGCCGTAGCGGGTGAAGAGGTCATCATCGCAAAAGCGGGAAAGCCTGTCGCACGGCTGGTGCCGATCGAAAAGAAGCAGGAGCGGCGCAAGCTCGGAACGCTTGCCGGCCAGTTCACGGTCCCTGACGACTTCGACGACCCGCTGTCAGACGAGATTCTGGACGCCTTCGAGGGGCGTTGATGCGTTTTCTGCTGGATACCCACTTGCTTCTCTGGGCGCTGAATGACCCGGAGCGGTTGGGCGCTGCAACGCGGGATGCGATCGAGGATCCAACCAATGACATCCTGTTCAGCACCGCCAGCATCTGGGAGGTCGCGATCAAGACGCGGCTCGGCCGTCCCGACTTTGCAGTCCGGGCGGAGACGATCGCCAAGGAGGCGCTGGCGCGCGGCTTCGCCGAGTTGCTGATACGTTGGCAATCCGCGTCGATAGTTTCGGACTTACCCTTGCATCACCGTGATCCCTTCGATCGCATACTATTGGCGCAGGCCATCACGGAGCCAGTCCACCTCTACACGGTAGATCGGAAGCTCGTACCCTATTCGTCTCTTGTGGTGCTGACCTGAAATAGCACAGCGCGCAACGCACCAATGGAACCCAGCCATGGCCGCCAACTCTCTTGACCTTCTCTCCGACCTCATCGCCCACGCCCGCGGCGCGGGGGCAGATGCGGCCGATGCGGTGCTGGTCTCCGGCACCTCGCTGTCGGTGCAGCGCAGGCTCGGCAAGACCGAGCACGTCGAGCGCTCGGAGGGCCAGGACCTCGGCCTGCGGGTGTTCCTTGGCCAGCACGTTGCCATCGTCTCCTCCAGTTCGGTCGCGCCGTCGAGCTTCAGGGCACTCGCCGAACGCGCCGTCGCCATGGCCCGCGTGGTGCCGGAGGACCCGTACGCCGGGCTTGCCGATACCGCCGTCCTACCGGAGCCGGTTGCGCTCGACCTGGAAGACGCCAGCGAGCCCGCGACCGAGGCGCTGGTGGCGCGCGCGGCCGCGGCCGAGGAGGCGGCTCTCGCGGTGGCCGGGATCACCAATTCGGAGGGTGCCGATGCCGGATTTGGCCGAACCGAGGTATTCCTGGTCACATCCGCGGGGTTCGCCGGCAGTCTGGTCCGCACCAGCCACTCGATCTCGGCTTCGGCGATCGCCGGCGCCGGCACCGGGATGCAGCGCGACTACGACTATCATTCCACCGTTCACCTCGCCGACCTGGACGAGCCCACGGCGATCGGGCGCAGCGCAGGGGAGCGCGCGATTGCCAGGCTCAATCCGGCACGGCCGAGCACCGCGAAGTTGCCGGTGGTTTACGACCCACGCATCGCAGGTGGGCTGGTGGGGCATCTGGCCGGCGCTATCAATGGCGCCTCGGTTGCCCGCGGCACGTCATTTCTGAAGGACAGGCTTGGCCAGCGCATCTTTGCAGCCGGAATCGCCATACGGGACGATCCCCGGCGCGTTCGTGGCCTGCGCTCGCGCCAGTTCGACGGCGAGGGCACGCCAACCGCCGCTCGCGCGCTCATCGATGATGGCGTGTTGACCACCTGGCTGCTGGACAGTCGTTCGGCCCGACAGCTCGGCCTGCGGTCCACCGGTCACGCCGCGCGCGGCACGGGGGGCCCGCCGTCACCGTCACCGACCAACCTCTACCTCGCCGCGGGCAGTCTTACGCCGACCGAACTCATGGCGGACATCAAGCTCGGACTCTATGTCACCGAGCTGATCGGCATGGGCGTCAACGGCGTGACCGGCGACTACAGTCGCGGCGCCGCCGGCTTCATGATCCGCGACGGAGCGATTGCCGAGCCGGTCGCCGAGATCACGATCGCGAGCAACCTGCTGGACATGTTTTCCCACCTTACGCCCGCCAACGACCTGCGCTTCCGTCGCGGCACCGACTCGCCGACGGTGCGCGTCGAGGGCATGACCATGGCTGGCGGCTGACCGGCCGCGTCACCATATTGGCCGCATGCTCACGAAACAGAGAGACACCACAATGCGTCGCACACCGCGTCTGCTTGCCGCCGTCGCTGCGCTGAGCTTGGCGCTCGCGCCCGGACTGGCCGATGCGCGCGCCGGCGGTGGAGGCTCGTTCGGCAGCCGCGGCAGCATGACCTGGTCGGCGCCGCCATCCACCGGCACTGCCCCTTATTCAGCCCAGCCGATGCAGCGCAGCATGACGCCGAACAGCCCATCGCCTGGTTTCGCCTCGCCCACACCCGGCTTCGGCTCCGGTTTTGGCCGGAGTTCCGGCTTCATGTCCGGGCTGATGGGCGGCTTGATCGGCGCCGGCATCGGCGGCCTGCTGTTCGGCCATGGCTTCTTCGGCGGCGGACTGGGATTTGGTGGGTTCCTGGGCTTCCTGCTGCAGATTTTCCTGTTGGTACTGCTGGTGCGATTCCTGATCCGGCGGTTCCGCGGACCATCGCCCGCCTTCGCCGGCGGTCCGGGCATCTTTTCCCGCGGCGGCGCTCCCGGCCCGGCCCCGATCGGAGGAGCGGGCGGTCCGGCCGGGCCGCCACCGATCCAGATCGGCCCTCAGGACTACCAGGAGTTCGAGCGGCTGCTGCAGAACATCCAGGCTGTCTGGAGCCGGCAGGACCTGAATGCGCTGCGATCGTTGGCAACACCCGAAATGCTGAGCTACTTCGCCGAACAGTTGGCCGCCCAGACCAGCCAGGGCGTGCGCAACGAGGTCACGGACGTACATCTGCTCCAAGGCGACCTGGCGCAGGCCTGGCGCGAGGGCAACCGCGAATACGCGACGGTGGCGATGCGCTTCTCGATGATCGACGTGACGCGCGACGCAACGGGCCGCATCGTTGACGGCAGCCCCACCGAACACGTCACGGCCACCGAATTGTGGACCTTCATTCGTTCGCCGGGCGGCCGGTGGATCCTGTCGGCCATCCAGCAGGCGCGGTAGATTTCTGTGTAGCCGTCGTGGCAGGACCGTTCCGGCCGCGATGGCAGCAGGAGGACGTGCGATGACCGCCGCCGACGCGATACCGTATTCTGATGCGAAGCTTCGCCGCATCCTGTCCACGGTCCGAACCATCGCCATGGTCGGCGCTTCCACCAACTGGAACCGGCCCAGCTACTTCGTGATGAAGTATCTGCAAGGCAAAGGCTACCGCGTCATCCCGGTCAACCCGTCCGCCGCGGGGCAGGAACTGCAGGGCGAGCTCGTCTATGCCTCGTTGCGCGACGTCCCTGAACCGATCGATATGGTGGACATATTCCGCCCGTCGAATGCGGTTCCCCCCATCGTCGAAGACGCCATCGCCATCGGTGCCAAGGTGGTTTGGATGCAGCTTGGCATCCGCAACGACGAAGCCGCGGCACGCGCGGAAGCGGCCGGCATCGAAGTGGTCATGAATCGCTGCCCAAAGATTGAATTCGGTCGGCTGGGCGGCGAACTTTCCTGGAGCGGCGTGAACTCCGGCATCATCCGTAACCGCGCGCCCGAGCCGCCGATCGAACGCAAAGGCAAGTCGCGCACGCTGCCGTCGGCGAATGTCAGCTATGGTTTTGAAACGCGTGCGATCCATGCGGGTGCCTCACCCGATCCCACCACGGGCGCGCGCATCACCCCGATCTTCCAGACCACGGCCTATGTTTTCGACGATGTCGATCATGCCGCGTCGCTCTTCAATCTGCACAATTTCGGCTACATCTATGCGCGCCTGACCAATCCGACCGTCGCGGTGCTGGAAGAGCGCGTTGCCAACCTGGAGGGCGGCCGCGCCGCGGTTGCCGCATCGTCCGGCCATGCCGCGCAGTTCCTGATCTTCGCCACCATGATGGAGCAGGGCGACGAATTCCTGGCCTCGCGCAATCTGTACGGCGGCTCGCTGACGCAGTTCGGTCTGTCATTCAAAAAGCTCGGCTGGACCTGCCACTTCGTCGATCCGATCGATCCGGAGAATTTCCGGCGGGCGCTGACGCCACGCTGCAAGGCGATCTTTCTGGAAAGCCTGGCCAATCCCGGCGGCATCATCGTCGATCTCGAAGCGGTGGCGAAGATCGCGCACGAGGCCGGCATTCCGCTCATCGTCGACAACACGCTGGCGACGCCCTACCTGTGCCGACCATTCGAATGGGGCGCCGATCTCATCGTGCATTCGACAACGAAGTTCCTTGACGGGCACGGTAATTCGCTGGGCGGCGTCGTGGTTGAGTCGGGAAAATTCGATTGGTCGAACGGGGGCAAGTTCCCGGCGCTGACGGAGCCGGAACCCGCCTATCACGGGCTGCGCTTCTACGAGAACTTTGGCGATTTTGCCTTCACCACCAAGGCACGCGCTGTCGCATTGCGTGACTACGGGCCGACGCTGGCGCCGATGAATGCGTTCCTGACAATTACCGGTATCGAGACGCTGCATGTGCGTATGGAGCGTCACGTTGCGAATGCGCAGAAGGTCGCGGAGTTCCTCGAAGTTCATCCGCGCGTGGCGTGGGTGTCCTATGCCGGGCTGGAGTTGAGTCCTTACAAGACGCTCGCGCGAAAGTACATGCCGCGCGGCGCCGGAGCGGTGTTCACCTTTGGCGTGCGTGGGGGGTACGAGGCCGGCATCAGGCTGGTGGAAGGCGTGCAGCTGTTCTCGCACCTGGCAAATATCGGCGACACGCGGAGCCTGATCCTGCATCCGGCTTCGACCACCCATCGGCAGTTGAGCGATGAGCAGCGACTGGCCGCGGGTGCGGGACCGGACGTGATACGGTTGTCGATCGGACTGGAGACGGCAGAGGATCTGATTGCCGATCTCGACCAGGCGTTGGAATTGGCGGGGGCCTGACCGATGCTATTGGTTCAATCGACTGGACGGGCGTAGCGCAAAGAACGCGCGCTCCGCCAGCACGCCGAAGATCACGCTGAACGACGCCCAGAGCACCAACTGCGTGCCGAGCGACGCGAGCCTGAAGCGCCACAGGACGACTGCGGGAAAGTCATCCGGCACTTCGTTGACATCGGGCAAGACAAACTGGACCGATGCAACGATGCCGATGAAGCCAAGCGTCGCGATCAATGAGGCATTCCAACCGCCCAACCGCGTCAGCAGACTGCGTCCCAGCAGCACGGCAAGCACCAGTGCGGCAACTGCAATCAGTATCATCTCGAAATAGAGCGCGGTGCGCAAGCCGATTGTCTCCGGCTCGCCGATCGACGGCGGATTGGCCGGATACTTCAGTTGCGGCACCAGCACGATGGCGACGAAGCCGGCAGCACCCAGCAGAGCCGCGAGGGCCTTTGGGCTGAGCCGTCCGATGCGTTGGTAGGCAAATGCAAAAACCAGCGCGACAAGACCGCCAAGCGCCGCGCCGCTGGCAACGCCGGCTGTAAGCAAGCCGGCGCCGCGCTGTACCGCGCGGCTGACCAGTTCCGGCTCGGGCGCGTGGCCGGCGGCATGCTCCATCAGCGACTCGAAACCGATCGCCAGTTCGATCTGTGGTTCGCCGAAGACGGTGGCGAAGCAGACAGCGAGTATCCCGGCCAGAACTCCCGCCAGCATGCCGCGCAGCAGCAGGTTCCTGGCCACGCCCGGCAGCTCAGTGGCAGGGAAAGCCGAGCAGGTGCCGTCCGTCGTGAACAAACTCGTGCACGTAGTGCCCGGAGAACACCGACAGCGCGCCTTGTTCCGCACCGACGAAATAGATCGTCAGCAATGCCAGCCATCCGCCGAAGACGGCCCAGGGCACCAGTTCGCGCAGGGGGATTGGAGCGGCGGCAGAGGCCGGAATAGTGGTGACGTGTGCCATCCATGCAGCGTAGGGAACCGGCTTTCCGTTTGTCAAATGAACCAGTAGTCTACCCGACCACCACCTGGATCGGCGCCGACGCATCCGTGATGCAAAGCGGCGTGAAGCCGGCAGCCTCGCCATCGGCCTGCGCCGGTGCGACCATGTTGCCGATGAAATCGACCCGCAATGCTCGCACGTGCCGTACTCCCGGTGCGCGACCTAACAGGTCGAACGGCAATGCGGCGCCATACAGCAGCGCGGCGGCAGGCCCCGCGTGGTCGAACAGTACAACGGAAAATCCTGGCCGTTCCGCGCACGCCCCCGACGTCAGCAAGAAGCGCCCGCCATACAATCGCCCCTTGCTGACGATGACGCTGCCCGCCTGGGTTTCCTCGCCGTCGAGACACAGGCGGATCGGCGCGAACCGGTAGCGCATCAGTTCGCGCAGCGTCTGCAGCACATAGGCGCCCCGGCCGAACGTGCGCTTCAACGGCGCGGACAGATGATGCACGACATGGGCATCGAACCCGACGCCGAGCATCTGCACGAACAGCCGCGACTCAGCGGCCCCGCAAGCGAGCCCCGGCCACAACGAGCGCGTCCGTCCGAAGGCCAGTGCTGCCGCCACGGCACGCGGCGCAAACGGAAGCGCAAGTTCGCGGGCCAGCACATTGGCGGTGCCAAGCGGGATCACTCCCAGCCGCGCCGGGGATCCCAGCAGCCCGTTCGCGACTTCGGCAATCGTCCCGTCGCCTCCTGCCGCCACCACCATCGACGCACCGCCGCATGCCGCGGCGTGTGCCAAGGACCGCGCGTGGCCGGGACCATGCGTCTCGGCCAGATCGATGCGAACACCGTTCGCCACCAGCACGTCCAGCACACGCCACAACAGGTTGGTACGTCGCCGTCCCGCGACAGGATTGAACACGACGATCATCGAACAGCGCGCATCGGATCAGACACGAATCGGATTAGACGGACCATCCACCGCCTCTGTTGCAGAGGAATGACAATTCTATTTCTAAGTCGTGACCTTTATAATGCGCGGCAATAGTCGGTTTCGTCATGCAAACTTAATTCTATCCACAGCGCTTCGGCAGTATGTGATTGTCTCACATGAATGCCCCCGTCCTTCCCGGCGTGCGACCGATCTATCGCAGCATATTTGTTTCTGATACTCATCTTGGCACACGTGGCGCGCGCTGCGACTTCCTCGCGGACTTCCTACGCCGCACCAGTTCTCAACACCTGTTTCTGGTCGGCGACATCATCGACGGCTGGCGCCTGCGCAAG
>CAWEVI010000060.1:0-86829 GCA_963812475.1 uncultured Alphaproteobacteria bacterium | reverse complement strand
GCGCCCGACATGGAGGAAAATCGGCCGAGGCAGGTCCCATTTTTCGCGCGGTTCGGGCTTGAACATGTCAAGGTCCACCCCGCGCGACCAGGGCCTGATATTGCGGAAGCCTCGCGCCTCAAGGTCGTTGCGCAAGGACTGCGTTGCCACCATCGTGCCCTGCGCCGCACCGTGGAAGCGACGCATCCACGCGTACACCGGGCGCAGCGGAATGCCCGTCCGCGCCTTGAGGTATTCGGCGAAGCGCGTATGGAATGCGGTGGTGAAGGCGAAGCCCGTCCGCTTCGCCCAACTGCGCGCCGCCATGCCAAGCGGGCCCTCCGTCGCGATGTGCAGCGCTTCGGGGCGGAAGGCTTCGATCAGGCGAACCATCCGCCGGCGCGGCAGCAGCGCAAGCGGAATGTCGTTGTAGGTCGGGCAGGGGATGGTGCGGAACCGGTCCGGCCCGATCACCTCCACCACATGGCCCATCTCGCGCAGTTCATCCACCACAGTGGTCAGCGTGCGCACCACGCCGTTCGTCTGCGGGCGCCACGCGTCGGTGACGATCAGCAGTCGGTGCGAGGGTGCGGGAGGCAGCATCGCGTCGCGACCGATCTTGTTGTCGAGGGTTATAGTGTCAGGCAGGTGCGCGCAGCGGCGTTCGGCGCGATGCGAAGAACGACAGATCATTGGCAGCCGCCCAGTCGATCAACTCGAGCCGCCCATCATGATGCTCCACCAGCGCCGTGCAGCTTTCCACCCAGTCGCCGTCATTGATGTAGAGCACGCCTTGCACCTCGCGCATTTCGGCATGGTGGATGTGGCCGCACACAACGCCGTCGAAACCGCGGCGGCGCGCTTCATTGGCAAGCGCGCTCTCGAATTGATCGACCGCCTTTACCGCCCCCTTCACCTGGCGTTTGAGCCAGGCGGACAGCGACCAGTATGGATAACCGAGGCGGCGACGCAGCGCGTTAAACCAGCGGTTGAACACGAGCGCCACGGTGTAGGCCCCGTCGCCGAGCAACGCGAGAAACCTGGCATAGCGCACCACGCTGTCGAACTCGTCGCCGTGCATCACGAGCAGACGCTTGCCCGTTGCGGTGATATGCACGGCTTCCGGGCGCAGGCGAATGCCGGCGATCTCAAGGCCGCCTGCGGCAATCGGATCCAGCCAGGCGCGAAACATCTCGTCGTGGTTGCCGGGGATGTAGGTGACCTCGGTGCCGCCCCTCGCATGGCGCAGGATCTGCCGCAGCACCTCGTCGTGGCTTTCGTCCCAGTACCAGGACTTGCGCAGGCGCCAGCCGTCGATGATGTCGCCGACCAGAAACAGGTGTTGAGAACTGGTGCGGCGTAGGAAGTCCGCGAGGAAGTCGCAGCGCGCGCCACGTGTGCCAAGATGAGTATCAGAAACAAATATGCTGCGATAGATCGGTCGCACGCCGGGAAGGACGGGGGCATTCATGTGAGACAATCACATACTGCCGAAGCGCTGTGGATAGAATTAAGTTTGCATGACGAAACCGACTATTGCCGCGCATTATAAAGGTCACGACTTAGAAATAGAATTGTCATTCCTCTGCAACAGAGGCGGTGGATGGTCCGTCTAATCCGATTCGTGTCTGATCCGATGCGCGCTGTTCGATGATCGTCGTGTTCAATCCTGTCGCGGGACGGCGACGTACCAACCTGTTGTGGCGTGTGCTGGACGTGCTGGTGGCGAACGGTGTTCGCATCGATCTGGCCGAGACGCATGGTCCCGGCCACGCGCGGTCCTTGGCACACGCCGCGGCATGCGGCGGTGCGTCGATGGTGGTGGCGGCAGGAGGCGACGGGACGATTGCCGAAGTCGCGAACGGGCTGCTGGGATCCCCGGCGCGGCTGGGAGTGATCCCGCTTGGCACCGCCAATGTGCTGGCCCGCGAACTTGCGCTTCCGTTTGCGCCGCGTGCCGTGGCGGCAGCACTGGCCTTCGGACGGACGCGCTCGTTGTGGCCGGGGCTCGCTTGCGGGGCCGCTGAGTCGCGGCTGTTCGTGCAGATGCTCGGCGTCGGGTTCGATGCCCATGTCGTGCATCATCTGTCCGCGCCGTTGAAGCGCACGTTCGGCCGGGGCGCCTATGTGCTGCAGACGCTGCGCGAACTGATGCGCTACCGGTTCGCGCCGATCCGCCTGTGCCTCGACGGCGAGGAAACCCAGGCGGGCAGCGTCATCGTCAGCAAGGGGCGATTGTATGGCGGGCGCTTCTTGCTGACGTTGGGGGCGTGCGCGGAACGGCCAGGATTTTCCGTTGTGCTGTTCGACCACGCGGGGCCTGCCGCCGCGCTGCTGTATGGCGCCGCATTGCCGTTCGACCTGTTAGGTCGCGCACCGGGAGTACGGCACGTGCGAGCATTGCGGGTCGATTTCATCGGCAACATGGTCGCACCGGCGCAGGCCGATGGCGAGGCTGCCGGCTTCACGCCGCTTTGCATCACGGATGCGTCGGCGCCGATCCAGGTGGTGGTCGGGTAGAGTACTGGTTCATTTGACAAACGGAAAGCCGGTTCCCTACGCTGCATGGATGGCACACGTCACCACTATTCCGGCCTCTGCCACGGCTCCAATCCCCCTGCGCGAACTGGTGCCCTGGGCCGTCTTCGGCGGATTGCTGGCATTGCTGACGATCTATTTCGTCGGTGCGGAACAAGGCGCGCTGTCGGTGTTCTCCGGGCACTACGTGCACGAGTTTGTTCACGACGGGCGGCACCTGCTCGGCTTTCCCTGCCACTGAGCTGCCGGGCGTGGCCAGGAACCTGCTGCTGCGCGGCATGCTGGCGGGAGTTCTGGCCGGGATACTCGCTGTCTGCTTCGCCACCGTGTTCGGCGAACCACAGATCGAACTGGCGATCGGTTTCGAGTCGCTGATGGAGCATGCCGCCGGCCACGCGCCCGAGCCGGAACTGGTCAGCCGCGCGGTACAGCGCGGCGCCGGCTTGCTTACAGCCGGCGTTGCCAGCGGCGCGGCGCTTGGCGGTCTTGTCGCGCTGGTTTTTGCATTTGCCTACCAACGCATCGGACGGCTCAGCCCAAGGGCCCTCGCGGCTCTGCTGGGTGCTGCCGGCTTCGTCGCCATCGTGCTGGTGCCGCAACTGAAGTATCCGGCCAATCCGCCGTCGATCGGCGAGCCGGAGACAATCGGCGTGCGCACCGCGCTCTATTTCGAGATGATACTGATTGCAGTTGCCGCACTGGTGCTTGCCGTGCTGCTGGGACGCAGTCTGCTGACGCGGTTGGGCGGTTGGAATGCCTCATTGATCGCGACGCTTGGGTTCATCGGCATCGTTGCATCGGTCCAGTTTGTCTTGCCCGATGTCAACGAAGTGCCGGATGACTTTCCCGCAGTCGTCCTGTGGCGCTTCAGGCTCGCGTCGCTCGGCACGCAGTTGGTGCTCTGGGCGTCGTTCAGCGTGATCTTCGGCGTGCTGGCGGAGCGCGCGTTCTTTGCGCTACGCCCGTCCAGTCGATTGAACCAATAGCATCGGTCAGGCCCCCGCCAATTCCAACGCCTGGTCGAGATCGGCAATCAGATCCTCTGCCGTCTCCAGTCCGATCGACAATCGTATCACGTCCGGCCCCGCACCCGCGGCCAGTCGCTGCTCATCGCTCAACTGCCGATGCGTGGTCGAGGCCGGATGCAGGATCAGGCTCCGCGTGTCGCCGATATTTGCCAGGTGCGAGAACAGCTGCACGCCTTCCACCAGCCTGATGCCGGCCTCGTACCCCCCACGCACGCCAAAGGTGAACACCGCTCCGGCGCCGCGCGGCATGTACTTTCGCGCGAGCGTCTTGTAGGGACTCGACTCCAGCCCGGCATACGACACCCACGCCACGCGCGGATGAACTTCGAGGAACTCCGCGACCTTCTGCGCATTCGCAACGTGACGCTCCATACGCACATGCAGCGTCTCGATACCGGTAATTGTCAGGAACGCATTCATCGGCGCCAGCGTCGGCCCGTAGTCACGCAATGCGACAGCGCGTGCCTTGGTGGTGAAGGCAAAATCGCCAAAGTTCTCGTAGAAGCGCAGCCCGTGATAGGCGGGTTCCGGCTCCGTCAGCGCCGGGAACTTGCCCCCGTTCGACCAATCGAATTTTCCCAACTCAACCACGACGCCGCCCAGCGAATTACCGTGCCCGTCAAGGAACTTCGTTGTCGAATGCACGATGAGATCGGCGCCCCATTCGAATGGTCGGCACAGGTAGGGCGTCGCCAGCGTGTTGTCGACGATGAGCGGAATGCCGGCCTCGTGCGCGATCTTCGCCACCGCTTCGAGATCGACGATGATGCCGCCGGGATTGGCCAGGCTTTCCAGAAAGATCGCCTTGCAGCGTGGCGTCAGCGCCCGCCGGAAATTCTCCGGATCGATCGGATCGACGAAGTGGCAGGTCCAGCCGAGCTTTTTGAATGACAGACCGAACTGCGTCAGCGAGCCGCCGTACAGATTGCGCGAGGCCAGGAATTCGTCGCCCTGCTCCATCATGGTGGCGAAGATCAGGAACTGCGCGGCATGGCCGGACGATGCGGCAACCGCGGCGCGGCCGCCCTCCAGGTTGGCAACGCGCTCTTCCAGCACCGCGACGGTCGGATTGGTCAGGCGCGCATAGATGTAGCCGAAATTGTGCAGATTGAAGAGCGACGCGGCATGATCGACATCGTCGAAAACATAGGCCGTGGTCTGGAAGATCGGGGTGATGCGCGCGCCCGTGGTGGGATCGGGTGAGGCACCCGCATGGATCGCACGCGTTTCAAAACCATAGCTGACATTCGCCGACGGCAGCGTGCGCGACTTGCCTTTGCGTTCGATCGGCGGCTCGGGCGCGCGGTTACGGATGATGCCGGAGTTCACGCCGCTCCAGGAAAGTTCGCCGCCCAGCCGACCGAATTCAATCTTTGGGCAGCGATTCATGACCACTTCGATGCCGGCCGCTTCCGCGCGTGCCGCGGCTTCGTCGTTGCGGATGCCAAGCTGCATCCAAACCACCTTGGCACCGATGGCGATGGCGTCTTCGACGATGGGGGGAACCGCATTCGACGGGCGGAATATGTCCACCATATCGATCGGTTCAGGGACGTCGCGCAACGAGGCATAGACGAGCTCGCCCTGCAGTTCCTGCCCCGCGGCGGACGGGTTGACCGGGATGACGCGGTAGCCTTTGCCTTGCAGATACTTCATCACGAAGTAGCTGGGCCGGTTCCAGTTGGTGGAAGCGCCGACCATGGCGATGGTTCGGACCGTGGACAGGATGCGGCGAAGCTTCGCATCAGAATACGGTATCGCGTCGGTGGCGGTCATCGCACGTCCTCCTGCTGCCATCGTGGCCGGAACGGTCCTGCCACGACGGCTACACAGAAATCTACCGCGCCTGCTGGATGGCCGACAGGATCCACCGGCCGCCCGGCGAACGAATGAAGGTCCACAATTCGGTGGCCGTGACGTGTTCGGTGGGGCTGCCGTCAACGATGCGGCCCGTTGCGTCGCGCGTCACGTCGATCATCGAGAAGCGCATCGCCACCGTCGCGTATTCGCGGTTGCCCTCGCGCCAGGCCTGCGCCAGGTCGCCTTGGAGCAGATGTACGTCCGTGACCTCGTTGCGCACGCCCTGGCTGGTCTGGGCGGCCAACTGTTCGGCGAAGTAGCTCAGCATTTCGGGTGTTGCCAACGATCGCAGCGCATTCAGGTCCTGCCGGCTCCAGACAGCCTGGATGTTCTGCAGCAGCCGCTCGAACTCCTGGTAGTCCTGCGGGCCGATCTGGATCGGTGGCGGCCCGGCCGGACCGCCCGCTCCTCCGATCGGGGCCGGGCCGGGAGCGCCGCCACGGGAAAGGATGCCCGGACCGCCGGCGAAGGCGGGCGATGGTCCGCGGAACCGCCGGATCAGGAATCGCACCAGCAGTACCAACAGGAAAATCTGCAGCAGGAAGCCCAGGAACCCACCAAATCCCAGTCCGCCGCCGAAGAAGCCATGGCCGAACAGCAGGCCGCCGATGCCGGCGCCGATCAAGCCGCCCATCAGCCCGGACATGAAGCCGGAACTCCGGCCAAAACCGGAGCCGAAGCCGGGTGTGGGCGAGGCGAAACCAGGCGATGGGCTGTTCGGCGTCATGCTGCGCTGCATCGGCTGGGCTGAATAAGGGGCAGTGCCGGTGGATGGCGGCGCCGACCAGGTCATGCTGCCGCGGCTGCCGAACGAGCCTCCACCGCCGGCGCGCGCATCGGCCAGTCCGGGCGCGAGCGCCAAGCTCAGCGCAGCGACGGCGGCAAGCAGACGCGGTGTGCGACGCATTGTGGTGTCTCTCTGTTTCGTGAGCATGCGGCCAATATGGTGACGCGGCTGGTCAGCCGCCAGCCATGGTCATGCCCTCGACGCGCACCGTCGGCGAGTTGGTGCCGCGACGGAAGCGCAGGTCGTTGGCGGGCGTAAGGTGGGAAAACATGTCCAGCAGGTTGCTCGCGATCGTGATCTCGGCGACCGGCTCGGCAATCGCTCCGTCGCGGATCATGAAGCCGGCGGCGCCGCGACTGTAGTCGCCGGTCACGCCGTTGACGCCCATGCCGATCAGCTCGGTGACATAGAGTCCGAGCTTGATGTCCGCCATGAGTTCGGCCGGCGCAAGACTGCCCGCGGCGAGGTAGAGGTTGGTCGGTGACGGTGACGGCGGGCCCCCCGTGCCGCGCGCGGCGTGACCGGTGGACCGCAGGCCGAGCTGTCGGGCCGAACGACTGTCCAGCAGCCAGGTGGTCAACACGCCATCATCGATGAGCGCGCGAGCGGCGGTTGGCGTGCCCTCGCCGTCGAACTGGCGCGAGCGCAGGCCACGAACGCGCCGGGGATCGTCCCGTATGGCGATTCCGGCTGCAAAGATGCGCTGGCCAAGCCTGTCCTTCAGAAATGACGTGCCGCGGGCAACCGAGGCGCCATTGATAGCGCCGGCCAGATGCCCCACCAGCCCACCTGCGATGCGTGGGTCGTAAACCACCGGCAACTTCGCGGTGCTCGGCCGTGCCGGATTGAGCCTGGCAATCGCGCGCTCCCCTGCGCTGCGCCCGATCGCCGTGGGCTCGTCCAGGTCGGCGAGGTGAACGGTGGAATGATAGTCGTAGTCGCGCTGCATCCCGGTGCCGGCGCCGGCGATCGCCGAAGCCGAGATCGAGTGGCTGGTGCGGACCAGACTGCCGGCGAACCCCGCGGATGTGACCAGGAATACCTCGGTTCGGCCAAATCCGGCATCGGCACCCTCCGAATTGGTGATCCCGGCCACCGCGAGAGCCGCCTCCTCGGCCGCGGCCGCGCGCGCCACCAGCGCCTCGGTCGCGGGCTCGCTGGCGTCTTCCAGGTCGAGCGCAACCGGCTCCGGTAGGACGGCGGTATCGGCAAGCCCGGCGTACGGGTCCTCCGGCACCACGCGGGCCATGGCGACGGCGCGTTCGGCGAGTGCCCTGAAGCTCGACGGCGCGACCGAACTGGAGGAGACGATGGCAACGTGCTGGCCAAGGAACACCCGCAGGCCGAGGTCCTGGCCCTCCGAGCGCTCGACGTGCTCGGTCTTGCCGAGCCTGCGCTGCACCGACAGCGAGGTGCCGGAGACCAGCACCGCATCGGCCGCATCTGCCCCCGCGCCGCGGGCGTGGGCGATGAGGTCGGAGAGAAGGTCAAGAGAGTTGGCGGCCATGGCTGGGTTCCATTGGTGCGTTGCGCGCTGTGCTATTTCAGGTCAGCACCACAAGAGACGAATAGGGTACGAGCTTCCGATCTACCGTGTAGAGGTGGACTGGCTCCGTGATGGCCTGCGCCAATAGTATGCGATCGAAGGGATCACGGTGATGCAAGGGTAAATCCGAAACTATCGACGCGGATTGCCAACGTATCAGCAACTCGGCGAAGCCGCGCGCCAGCGCCTCCTTGGCGATCGTCTCCGCCCGGACTGCAAAGTCGGGACGGCCGAGCCGCGTCTTGATCGCGACCTCCCAGATGCTGGCGGTGCTGAACAGGATGTCATTGGTTGGATCCTCGATCGCATCCCGCGTTGCAGCGCCCAACCGCTCCGGGTCATTCAGCGCCCAGAGAAGCAAGTGGGTATCCAGCAGAAAACGCATCAACGCCCCTCGAAGGCGTCCAGAATCTCGTCTGACAGCGGGTCGTCGAAGTCGTCAGGGACCGTGAACTGGCCGGCAAGCGTTCCGAGCTTGCGCCGCTCCTGCTTCTTTTCGATCGGCACCAGCCGTGCGACAGGCTTTCCCGCTTTTGCGATGATGACCTCTTCACCCGCTACGGCTGCGTCGAGCAGGCGCGACAACTGGCTCTTCGCAGCGTGGATATTGACAGTGGGCATACAGCACCCATTCGAGCTTAGCTAAGCTTAGCCGTCTTGCTCCTCATAATCAACCGGCGAGACCATATGCTGTTCGCTGTCCGGGGCGCCAAGTCGTCGGAAGCTGGCTCGCTGGGCGACTTGTCGCCAATCATCGTGTCCAATGCCCGGGTGGTCACAGAGACCGTCAACCGGCACGATCAACGATCGATCAACGGTCAAGCGGCCAGCGTCTCCACGATATCGGCCAGCCCCGGCACCCGCTCGGCCGGCCCCATAACCGCCAGCGTCGGTGTCGCGCGGAACAGACGGGCGGCGGCGCGGCATACATCGTCCGTGGTCACCGCGTTGAGCTTGCCCACCGTCTCCTGGATCGGCACCACCCGGCCGAATACCTGAAGCTGGCGGGCCAACTGCTCGCAGCGGCTGCCGGTGCTCTCCAGCGACATCAGCAGGCTGGCCTTTACCTGCGCCCGTGCCCGCGCCAGCTCCTGCTCGGTCACGGCCGTCTGCACCTTCCGCAGTTCCTCGAGCGTGACCGGGACCAGCTCCTCTGCCTCACTTTCGCCGGTGCCGGCATAGATGCCGAACAGGCCGCCATCCAGGAAAGGCGAACTGAAGGAGTAGATCGAATAGACCAGCCCACGCTTCTCGCGCACCTCCTGGAACAGCCGCGACGACATGCCGCCGCCGAGCAGGGTGGAAAGCAACAGGACCGGATAGTAGTCGCGCTCGCCGTAGCCGACCGAGGGAAACCCCAGCACGATATGCACCTGGTCGAGATCACGCGCCTCGCGGAACTCGCCGCCGCCGTAGCTGGCCGGCAGCATCGCAGGTAGCGGGTCGTTGGTCAGGTCGGTGAAATGCGTGTTCACCAGATCGAGCACCTGCCCGTGGGTCAGCGCTCCGGCGGCGGCCACCACCACATTGGACGCGGCATAGTGACGGCGCATGTAGCCGGTCAGCATCGTCCGCGGCATGGCGCGGATGCTCTCCTCCGAGCCGAGTACCGGCCGGCCGATCGGCTGCTCGGGATAGGCACACTCCTGGAAGCGGTCGAAAATGATGTCGTCCGGCGTGTCGTTCGCCTGGCCGATCTCCTGGAGGATCACGCCCCGTTCGCGCTCCAGTTCCTCGGGCTCGAACGTGGAGTGGGTCAGGATGTCGCCGATGATGTCTGCGGCGAGCGCGGTATCCTCCTTCAGCACCTTGACGTAATAGGCGGTCTGCTCGCGCGCCGTGTAGGCGTTGATATGGCCGCCCACCGCCTCGATCTCCTCGGCGATCTGCGCGGCCGTGCGCTGTTCCGTGCCCTTGAAGGCCATGTGCTCGAGGAAATGCGAGACGCCGTTCTCGCTCTCCATTTCGTGGCGCGAGCCGGTGGCGACATAGGCGCCGAGCGAGACGGTCTCCACCCGCTCCATCCGTTCGGTGACGACGGTCAGGCCGGATGGCAGGCGGGTGAGCTGGATGGCTTCGTTCACTTGGATCAAGTCCCTTGGTTGAGTGCGCAGTGTATCGGCACCCGATATGGGGCCGCCAGAGCCCCGCCACAGGCCCCGACGCGCGGATTCGCCCGTACAACGAAAAGCGGCGGGGAATGACCCCGCCGCCTGATTTGGCCGAAACCCGTAATGGGCTCAGAAGTTGACCACGTCGCCGATCAGGAAGCCCTGGCCACGGATGTTGTTGTTCAGGTTTGAGCCTGCTGCCGTTCCGATCGCGCCGGTAACGAAGTTGCGCGCTCCCTGGGTCTGGTCGTTCCAGATATATTCGGCAAACACAGTGAAGCCGGGCGCAACGGTGAAGCTTCCGGCGACGTCGATCGCTCGGGCTTTCAACTGGGTTATCCCGCTGAGGTTCACGTTGCCCTGCTCCCAGTATTCTTCGCCGACGATGCCGACCGTGAGCGGCCCCGCGACGTACTTCACGCCGGCCAGGAAACCGAGGAGCGGTGCGCCGCCCTTCGGTTGCAGGCCCAACTGGCCGTTCATCTGGCCGCCGACCACGTTGCCGCCGACCGTGAAGCCGGCGAACGTTGCCGCGATGCCGGCGCTGCCGATGGCGAGATCATTGAAGCTGCCGTTGAACTTGCTGCCCGCCACCGACGTGTTGCCGAGGACTGCGGCCGTGGTGGCGCCGGTGTAGTCGGCGTGCTGGCTGCCCTCACCCACGACGTAGGCCAGCAGGCCCGTGGGACCAAACTGGCCCTGGTAGCGCGCGCCGATCGCCGCCTGGTTGATCGACCGCGAGCCGTCCTGGATGCCTGGGCCGGAGGACAGCGTCGGACAGCCAGTATTGACGGTGCCGCAGGAGTTGCCCGTGCCAGTGCCGGAGCCGTTGAGTGATCCGGTCAATGGAGCAATATTGGCGCTGCCGATGCCGTTGCCGTTCGAGGTGTTCGGTGCGTACTGGATGCCGAAGTCGAACCCGGCAATCTGCGGCGACAGATACACCGCCTTGGCATTATCGTATTCGTTGCCGGCTTGTGCCAGGAACACGAATGCGGGCGCGACGCCGCCCACCATGTTCTGCAAATCGCCGCCGTTCAGGTTGCCGGTCGGCGTGAACTGGAAGGTGGTCACGCCGTTGTCGAAGATGCTGATCAGGCCGTCGGCTTGGCCGATGCGCACGATGCCCCAATTCTCGCCGGCGACGTAGGTGAAGGCGCGCCGCACGAATAGCGTTTCAAGCGAGGAGTAGCCGCTGGCGCCCGAACTGCCGTTGTTGCTGATCTGGCCGGTGAAGTTCTGCCGCACCTCGATCGCGGCGCCGTAGCGCAGGCCGTTCGCCGCCATGGCATCGCCGCCCAGGTAGATACGCGCGAAGCTGTCGATCGCCTGCGGCATGACCTTGACCGAACCCGCACCGTTCTGGCCGAGCACCGCGCCCAGACTACCGGCGGCGGGCGCCGCCGCGACGCGTGAGTCCACGCTGGTCCAGATTGACTGGAAGTCCACCTGCACCTTGCCGTTCACGTGAACGACCATGGTACCCGGGGTCGGATTGGCCAGCTGACCCGGAAGCATCGGCGCCTGGTAGTTGTTGTTGTTGTTCGCACCGGCCGCCGGACTGGCTGCCGGCGGAAAGGCGGTCTGGCCCTGTGTCGGCACACCGACGACCGGCGTCCCCGTGATCGCCGGCACCTGGGCGACGGCCGTTCCAATCAGTCCCCCGGTCCCCAGCGTGGCGACGCTCGCCAGCAGAAACTTGCGCATTTCAGGCTTGGGGCGAGATACTGGATAGTCCAAAACATTTCAATGGCTTACAGAACTAGGGGTGCCGAGAAAATTTCTCGGTGTGGTCACAGTAGGACGGGTGTGCCACCGTGGTCGGGCTGACTCGGATTGATTGAGTGGACGCGCCGGGGCCGCCGGGTGGTGATGGGGTGACATTCGAGACGATCGAAGCGGACGGGCTTGAGGAAGGGTCTGCCGGCATCACGGGAGAACCTAACCTCGGCTAGCCAGGTGTCAGCAACATTTGCGGACACAGAGCGGACAAATTCCGACGGCATTTCCGCAGCAGCCAGCTACCAATTGATGTTGTTGGTGGAGCCAAGCGGGATCGAACCGCTGACCTCCTGAATGCCATTCAGGCGCTCTCCCAGCTGAGCTATGGCCCCGACCTGCGGAGGGCGGCATATAGCGCCGGCCTCCCAGGCCGATCAAGGGGCGCGGATGCCCGATATCCTCCACACGCCGAACCGCGAACAGGTCGTCACCACCAACGCCTGGGCGTTCCTACACTGGCTGCGCATCATGCGTGGAGTTGATCTGCCGGACTGGGCGGCAATGCAGCAATGGTCGGTAAATGACGGAGCCGCGTTTGCCTCGGCGATCGCGGCGTTCGTCCGGCTGCCGGATGCGCCGCTGCGGCTGGCGCGCCACTCGGGGCAGACAGAGGCGCTGGTTCTGCGGCGCGCTGGCAGCCAACACGTTGGCCTGACCAGAGACGGGGTTCGCGCCGTTGGTGAAGACGTGGATGGCCGGATCACGCCCGGCCATGATGGTGAAGGCGGGGCGGGGACGGACAGGAAGGCGTCGCTACCCCCCGATGTCGCCACGCCGCTCACCCGCCTCTGGTTGCCGGCCCAACTGATCCGCCCGCTGGCCGACCTTCTGCTGCATGCCGACCTCCGGCCAGACGACCGGCTGCTGGTTGCCGACACTGCTTCCTGGCCCTGGCTCGCAGCGCTGCTGGAGGGCACCACCGTGATCCTCGCGGCCGGCAGCCCCGCCACCCTGCTGGCGACAGTTGCCGATGAACGCGCCACCGTCCTTGTCGCCCCCGCGCGGACCCTCGCCGAGGCCGCGTTCCAGCGCGCGCGCCATCGCCCTGATCTCGCCGGCCTGCGCAGCATTATCGCCACGGGCGGGCCACTTTCGCCGGAGGGCCGCACGCGCATCTATACCTGGATCAAGTCCGACCTGATGCTGCTCGCCCGGACCGGCGACACGTTCTGGGGAAACCCGTTGGAACCGGTCTATGCCCGGCCCGCGGCGACGCCCGGTTTCTTCACGCCGCCAGCTTCAGGTCCGGCGATACCGTGAACTCGGCCTCGGTCTTGGAGCGGATTTCCGCCAGCGTCACATCCGGGGCGATGTCCACCAGCCGCAGTCCGCCCTCGCCCACCTCGAACACGCCGAGATCGGTGATCACCATGTCCACCACGCCCGCCCCGGTCAGCGGCAATTCGCAGCGCTTCAGCAGCTTGGGTTTTCCCCCCGCAGTGTGCTCCATCAGCACGACCACCCGCTTCACCCCGGCGACAAGGTCCATCGCGCCGCCCATCCCCTTCACCATCTTGCCAGGGATCATCCAGTTGGCGAGATCACCGTTCCCCGCCACCTGAAGCGCACCAAGGATCGAAATGTCGATGTGGCCGCCGCGCACCATGGCGAAACTCGCGGCGCTGTCGAAGAAGCTGGTGGTCGGCAATTCGGTCACGGTCTGCTTGCCGGCATTGATCAGGTCGGCGTCCTCCTCGCCCTCGAACGGGAAAGGCCCCATGCCGAGCATGCCGTTCTCGGAATGAAGCTGGATCGACATGCTCTCGGGAATGTGGTTCGCCACCAGCGTCGGAATGCCGATGCCAAGATTGACATAGAACCCGTCGCGTAACTCCTGCGCGGCACGGGCAGCCATCTGATCGCGCGTCCAGGGCATTACCTTGCCTCCTCGGTACCGCTTGCGCACGGTGCGCTGCTCGATCCGCTTGTCCACGGTCTCCAGCGGCACGATCCGGTTGACGAAGATCCCCGGCGTGATGATGTGGTCGGCATCGATCTGGCGGTAATCGACCAGGTCCTCCACCTCGGCCACCACCTCATCGGCCGCGGTCGCCATGATCGGATTGAAGTTACGCGCCGTCTTCCGATAGATCAGGTTGCCCTCGCGGTCCGCCTTCCAGGCATGGATCAGCGCCAGATCGGCGCGCAGCCCCCGCTCCAGCACGTAGGTGCGGCCGTCGAACTCCTTGATCTCCTTGCCCTCGGCGATCTGCGTCCCGGCGCCGGTCGCAGTGTAAAAGCCGGGAATGCCGGCGCCGCCCGCACGGATGCGCTCCGCCAGCGTGCCCTGCGGGTTGAACTCGATCTCCAGTTCACCCGCCAGATACTGCTGCGCGAAGGTCGCGTTCTCGCCCACATAGGAGCTGATCATTTTGCGGACCTGCCGCGTATGCAGCAGAATACCCAGGCCGGCGTCATCGATTCCTGCGTTGTTGGAGATGATGGTGAGGCCCTTCACACCGCTCTCGCGGATCGTCTCGATCAGCACGCCGGGAATGCCGCACAGGCCGAAACCGCCCGACATGATCACCATGTCATCGTGCAACAAACCGCTCAGCGCCGCCCGCGCATCCGGATAGACCTTGTTGACCGCCATCGCGCGAGCCCTCCTGCGGGCGCACCGTGCCACTGGGCCGGCGCGCGAAGCAAGAGGCCCCGGCGCCGCGCTAACGCCGCGTCAGTTCGGCATGAATTTCGGCCGCCAACGCCGGATTGGCACGGCGAATCTGGCTTGCACGCAGACAGGCCGCAACATCGGAACTTCGCTGTGTCTGCCAATACTCCAGAAACAACAGATCCGCTGCCGCCCCCTCGTCACGCACCTGCAGCAGCGCTCGACGCAAAGCCTCGGTGCGAGGACCGATCTGCACAGCACCATCGCCTTGCATTGGCATCCCCTGTCATGGATCGTGGCGCCAGCCGGAATTAGGCACGGCAAGCCGTCGGCGCCACCCCACCATCATGACGCTCCGGTTAATTCGATGTGTACTGCTGACAACGTGTTGCGCCCGTGCAGGAACTATCCTCGCAGGTGACACGCCACCCAGTGTCCATCGGCGGTCTGCCGCAACGGCGGCTTTTCGGTGTTGCAGAGCGGTAACTCGCGGATCGGGCAGCGTGTGTGAAAATGGCAGCCCGACGGCGGCCGGATCGGGTTTGGCACATCCCCCTGCAAGTGGATGCGCTGGCGCTTCGCGGTCGGATCCGGGATGGGCACGGCGGACAGCAGCGCCTCGGTGTAGGGATGCAGAGGCGCGGCGTAAAGATCGGACGCTTCGGCGATCTCGACGATGCGCCCGAGATACATCACCGCAACCCGCGTGCTGATATGCTCCACCACGGACAGATCATGCGCGATGAACAGATAGGTCAGGCCGAACTGGTCCTGAAGGTCCTCCAGCAGGTTGATCACCTGCGCCTGGATCGACACATCCAGCGCGGATACGGGCTCATCGCACACGATCAGCTTCGGCGACACCGCAAGCGCGCGGGCGATGCCGATGCGCTGGCGCTGACCGCCGGAGAACTCGTGCGGGTAACGCCGCATATGGTCGGGGTTCAGCCCGACCGTCTCCAGCAGTTCCGCGACGCGATTCTCGAACGCGCGACGACCTTTGGCGAGACCGTGGATGATCAGCGCCTCGCCGATGATCGCACCGATGGTCATGCGCGGATTGAGCGATGCGTAGGGATCCTGGAAGATGATCTGCATGTCGCGGCGCATCGCACCGAGCGACCCGCGATCGAATTCGGTGACATTGTGGCCTTCGAACCAGACCTCGCCGGAGGTCGGTTCGATCAGTCGCAGGATGCACCGGCCGGTCGTTGACTTGCCGCAGCCCGATTCACCGACCAGACCCAGCGTCTCGCCGGCGGCGATTTCGAAGCTGACGTGATCGACCGCGTGCACCTGATCGATCTCGCGGCCAAATACGCCGCCGGTGACAGCGAAGTTCTTCACCAGCTCGTTCACGCGCAGCAGTGGCTCGGTGATCGGTTCAACGACGAATGATTCGTTCATTCGGTCACTCCGATCAATACAGGATGCAGGCAACCTTGTGGCCCGCCTCCACACCGCGAAGCTCCGGGACGGCTTCGGTGCAGGCCGGCTTGGCAAACCGGCAGCGCGGCGCGAACCGGCAGCCCGGCGGCGGTTCGATCAGGCTTGGGACCATGCCCGCGATCGCCTCCAGACGCACCCGCTTTCCCGCGTCCCTGTCGATCCGCGGAATCGATCGGATCAGCCCCTGGGTATAGGGATGCAGCGGGCTGGCGAACAGCCGCTCGACCGTCGCTTCCTCGACCACCCTGCCGGCATACATCACCACCACGCGCTGCGCGGTCTCGGCAACCACACCCATGGCGTGGGTGATCAGCATGATGGCCATGCCCAATCGCTGCTTCATCTCGGCCAGCAGGTCCAGAATCTGCGCCTGGATGGTGACATCGAGCGCGGTGGTCGGCTCGTCCGCGATCAGCAATCTGGGATTGCAGGACAGCGCCATCGCGATCATGACGCGCTGGCGCATGCCGCCGGAGAACTGGTGCGGATAGTCGCGCACCCTTCGCTCCGGCGTCGGGATGTTGACCAGCCGGAGCATCTCGATGGTCCTGTCCAGCGCATCGCGACGGTTCAAGCCCTCGTGCAGTCGGATCGTCTCGGCGATCTGGTGGCCGACCGTATAGACCGGATTGAGCGACGTCATCGGCTCCTGGAAGATGATCGCGATCTCCTTGCTGCGGATCCGGCGCATGGCGTCAGGACCGAGCGGAACAAGGTCGCGCCCCTGCCACAAAACGCTTCCGGCAACGATGCGGCCCGGTGGCATCTGGATCAGTTTCAGCACCGTCATCGCGGTGACCGTCTTGCCGCACCCGGATTCGCCGACCACGCCCAGGGTCTCGCCGCGGTCGATGGTCAGGTCCACGCCGTCAACCGCCCGCACCATCCCGTCGTCGGTCTTGAACTGGGTCTTGAGCCCGCGGATCTCCAGCAATGCCTCGGCCATGCGGACGATTACATGACGCGGCGCGGGTCCAGCGCGTCGCGCAGACCGTCGCCGATGAAGTTGATCGTGAGCACCGCGAGGAAGATGGCCCCTCCCGCGAACAATGCCCAGTGCGGCGCGATATCCAGGTTATCCTTGGCGTCGAAGAGGATGCGGCCCCAGGTTGGAATGTCCGCCGGAAAACCAAGACCGAGGAACGACAGGGTCGATTCCGCGATGATCGCCGCGGCCACATCGATCGTGCCTGCCACGATCACAGGCCCCAGCGCGTTCGGCAAGATGTGGCGCACCACGAGGCGAAATGTGGATGCACCGAGTGCGCGGGCCGCCTCGACGAACTCCTTCTCGCGCAGCGCGAAGAACTGCGCGCGCACCAGCCTGGCCACCGTCATCCAGCGGAACGCGCCGATCCCCGCGACGATGAGCACGAAGATGCCGAGCTCCGGCCCCACCAGCTCCTTCAACGATTCGCGGAACAGGTAGATGAGCAGCAGCAGCACCGGAAGCTGCGGCAGGGACAGGAACAGGTCGATCAACCACACCAGCGCGGTATCGATGCTGCCGCGCGACACGCCTGCGATCGCACCGACAATGGTGCCGACGACAACGGAGACCGACATCGCCGCCAGGCCGACCGCAAGTGAAATTCGACCGCCATACAGCATGCGCGCGAGCAGATCCTGGCCGAGGTCATCGGTACCCAGCGGATGCGCCCAGCTCGGCACCTGCAGCTGGGCGGTGAAGTCGATGTCGTTGATCTGAACACGCCACAACAGCGGACCGAACGCGACCGCGAGAATCATCGCCAGCAGGATGACCGTGCTCGCCACCGCAAGACGATGGCGGCGGAAGCGCCGCCAGGCCTCCGCCCATGGCGTGACGTGCCGCGTCCGCGCCACAGTCCCGGCTGGGACGCGGGCCGTGTCAACGGTAGGAGATGCGCGGGTCGAGCCAGCCATACAGAAGGTCCGCGATCAGGTTGAACAGAATCACCAGACAGGCGAAGACGAATGTCACCGCCATGATCACCGGTGTGTCGTTGGCCAGGATCGCGCTGATCAGCAGCGATCCGATGCCGGGAATCCGGAAGATCTGCTCGGTCACGATGGCGCCGCCGAACACGACCGGCATCTGCAGGGCGATCAGGGTCACCACCGGGATCAGCGCGTTGCGCACGATGTGCTTGAGCACGACACCGCTCTCCGGCAGTCCCTTTGCGCGCGCGGTGGTGACGTAGTCGAGCCGGATGACGTCAAGCACGGCAGAGCGCACGAAGCGTGTCCAGGTCGCGCCCTGGAACAGTCCGAGTACAGCAATCGGCATGATCGCCTGCTTGAACTCGGCCCACCACCAGGCCAACCCGGTCGCGGACAGGTCCCCGCGGAACACGAACGGCAGCCAGTTGAGATTGATGCTGAAGACAAGGATGAACACGATGCCCGTGAAGAAGGTGGGCAAGGAGAAGCCGATCAGGGCAAATGTGCTGGCGATCTGGTCGAAGATCGAATAGGGCCGCGTCGCCGCGTAAACACCGACCGGCAATGCGATCAGCAGCGCGAGCACCTGCGACGCGCCGATCACGCCGAGCGTGGTCGGCAGACGCTGCAGGATCAGCGTATCGACGTTGACGCGACTGGCAAACGAGAAACCCCAGTCACCGTGCAGCATGGCGCTGAGCCAGTGCAGATAGCGCACCGGAACGGGATCATCGAGGCCGAACTTGAGCCGCAGCGCGGCCTGCACCTGCGGCGGGATGGCCGGATTGGTGGCAAGCTCCCCGAAGGGGTCGCCCGGGGCGAGCGCCAGGACGGTGAACAACACGATACTGATCCCCAACAGGCTGGGAATCGTGATGAGCAGCCGTCGGATCAGATAGCGGCTCACCGGCGTACCCGTTGGTCGTCACGCTTCGGCTGCGGTGATCCCGGCGTCATGCATCGCGGTACCAGTCCTGCAGCGCCCAGGTGTTGTTGTCCCAGCCGCTCAACGGCACGTGCAGCGTATTCGACACAGCGGCCACGCCAGGGCGATAGACGACCGGGATGACCGCCACGTCCTTGATCACCAGATCGTTCATGGCGATGAACAACGCCGCCCGCTTGACCGGGTCGAGCTCGTTCTCCGACGCGTGGAACAGCTTGTCGAACTCGTCGTTCTGCCAGCGGGTAACGTTCCGGCCTTGCCACTTGTTCGCCTTGGTCGCGGCCTCCGATGACAGGAATTGCCGCAGGAACAAGCCCGGATCCGGCTGTACCATCGTCGTGGTGAACATCTGGATGTCACAATAGAAATGCGGAAAGGTATCCGGATTGGCGACATCCGATGAAAAGAAGACCGACGCCGTGACCGACTTTATCTCGACCGAAATCCCCGCCTTCTGACACGCCTGCTTCACGATCTCCTGGGTCTTTTGCCGCGGTGCATTGATCGAGGTCTGGAAGACCACCTTCAATTTCACGCCGTTCTTCGCCCGGACACCGTCGGAACCGGGCTTCCATCCGGCGTCGTCGAGCAGCTTGACCGCCTTGTCGATGCTGAACTCGTAATGCGTGTTCGACGAGGCGAAGCGCTCCGGGTTGTTTACAAAGTTGGCGGTGTCGAAGCCGGTGCGGCCGTAGATGTATTTGTGCACCGAGGCGCGATCGACCAGCAGGTTGAGTGCCTGGCGAACCGCCGGATCGGTGAGGAACGGATGCTTGGTCTTGAGACTTGACCGCTCGCCATCAACCTCCTTCCACGGGTCGGTGTTGTTGAGCTCGATATGCTCGACGTTGCCGGTATTGGTGATTTCGGCGTGGCCCTTGCCGCCGGCCTCCAGCCGCTTCAGGATCTCGTCCTCGACCTGCATGTTCCAGGCGAAATCGTACTCGCCCGTCTGCAACACCGCGCGCGCCGCCGAAACGGCATCGCCGCCGCCCTTCATCTCGAAACTGTCGAAATACGGCCGATTCTCCATGTGGTAATCGGGGTTGAGCTTCCCCTGCACGAGATCGCCGGGATTGAACCCGACGAAAAGGTACGGGCCGGTGCCGACGGGCGTCAGGTTCGCCGGTGCCTCGCGCGATTTGGCTCCCTTGTAAGGCTCGAAGACGTGCTTTGGGAGCAGCATGCCGGCGGCGCCGACGAAGGCATCGGCCCAGAACGGTGTCGGCTTCTCGAATTCCACGCGAACCGTGTAATCGTCCACCTTGACCGCGCTCACGTCCTGGTAGCTGCCGATGGTCGTCGCCGCGGTCGCGGGATCGGCGGCGTACTGCCAGGTGAAGACGCAATCGTCGGCGGTGAACGGCTTGCCGTCGTGCCACTTGACGCCTTGCTTGAGCTTCCAGGTGACCGACAGGCCGTCCTTGGCGAGGCCGCCGTTCTCGATACTCGGGATTTCGGCGGCGAGGACCGGAACCAGGTCGCCGTCGGAATTCCAGCCCGCCAGCGGCTCGTAGAATATGCGCGAGCCGTCCTGATCTTTTGTTCCGGTCGCGAAGTGCGGGTTCAACAGTGTGGGGCCCTGCCACCACAGCACCTTCAGCGCACCACCGCCGCCGCGCCTGGTCGGCTTGTAGTCTGGACTCGTCGCCGCCATCGCCACGCCGGAGGACGCCAGCATCTGCGCGGCCAAGGGCGCGGTGAGACCCGCTGCGATCATCCGCATGGTGAAGCCACGGCGAGACAGCCTGCCCAGCCGCACGTCCTCGATGACCCCACGCAGTTCCCGTTCGTTCATTTCGATCGCCTTCTCCCAGAGCCGCGCGCGCGAGGTCATGACCGGCTGTTACCGTCCCATGCCGCCGCGCGGGCGGATGCTAGGCAGCATTGGAACAGGGCACAACCGGTGTGCCTCCGGCGAGAGGTCGCTCCGGCCGCCGTGCATGGCGACGGAGCCTTGCACGGGCTAATAGCGATACTCGTCGTGCTTGAACGGTCCGGCCACGGGAACCCCGATGTAGTCCGCCTGCTGCGGCGACAGCTTCGTCAGTATCGCGCCAACCTTCGCGAGATGCAGTGCCGCCACCTTTTCATCGAGTGCCTTGGGCAGCGTGTAAACGTTGCGTTCGTATTTGCCGGCGGGCGCGCCGAACAGCTCGATCTGCGCCAGCACCTGGTTGGTGAAGCTGGCGCTCATCACGAAGCTGGGGTGGCCGGTGGCATTCCCCAGGTTCACCAGGCGCCCCTCGCTGAGCACGATCAGCCGCTTGCCATCGGGGAACACCACTTCATCCACCTGCGGCTTCACGTTCTCCCACTTGTAATTGCGTAGCGACTCGATCTGGATCTCCGAATCGAAGTGGCCGATATTGCAGACGATGGCGCGATGCTTCATCTGCCGCATGTGATCGAGCGTGATCACGTCGATATTGCCGGTCGCCGTGACAAAGATATCGCCGATCGGCGCGGCATCGTTCATCGTGATGACCTGATAGCCCTCCATGGCGGCCTGCAGGGCGCAGATTGGATCGACCTCGGTCACCATCACGCGGCAGCCGGCATTGCGCAGCGACGCGGCTGAGCCCTTGCCCACGTCGCCGAAGCCGTTCACCACGGCAACCTTGCCGGACATCATCACGTCGGTGCCGCGACGGATGCCATCCACCAGCGATTCCCGGACGCCGTACAGGTTGTCGAACTTGGACTTGGTCACGCTGTCGTTCACGTTGATCGCCGGCGTCAGCAGTTTGCCGTCGCGGGCCATGTCGCGCAGCCGGTGCACCCCGGTGGTCGTCTCCTCCGAAATGCCGCGCACATCCTTCAGCATGTCGGGATATTTCTGGTGCATCAGCAGGGTCAGGTCGCCGCCATCGTCAAGGATCATGTTCGGCGTCCAGGCGTCACCAGTCCCTTGGGCGGGGCCACGCACCGTCTGCTCGATGCACCACCAGAACTCCTCCTCGCTCATGCCCTTCCAGGCGAATACCGGCACACCGGCCGCGGCAATCGCGGCGGCGGCGTGATCCTGGGAGGAGAAGATGTTGCAGGACGACCACCGCACGGTCGCCCCCAACGCCTGGAGGGTCTCGATCAGCACGGCGGTCTGCACCGTCATGTGGAGGCAGCCGGCAATCCGGGCACCCTTCAGCGGTTTGGATCTGCCGTATTCCTCACGAACCGCCATCAAGCCGGGCATCTCGTCCTCGGCCATGGCGATCTCCTTCCGACCCCATTCAGCCAGGGAAATGTCCTTCACCTTGTAGTCCTGGGTTGCCGTCTTTCCGGACATGTCCGCTCGCTCCTGCTTCGGTCGGCGCCGCTATATAAAGATATCTGCATGTTTGCAATGCCCGGATGCCTGCCCCGAGTGTCGCCGGCTTGCCCGGTCTGCCGCGTGCCGCTTAGATCGCGGGGAAACGGGCCCGCAGCGGCCCCACGGGAGGGACCACCGCCATGACGCTCCGTAGCGCAGCCATCGCCTTCTGCCTGACGCCTGCCTGGCTGCTCGCCGGAGCGGACGCGCGGGCCGGCACCAACGATGTCCTGATCGGTCTCGATCAGAAGACCACCTACGATGCCAATGGTCAGACGAACGCCCCGCCCGGGAAGGACGCGGTGCTTGTCTTGGATGTCTCGAATCCCGCAAAGCCGAGGATCCGCGCCAACCTGCCGCTGATGAACTCGCTGCTGGGACCGCCGACCAATCTGCAGATCACGCCGGACGGCAAGCTCGGACTGGTGGCCAACTCGGTGGTGATGAACCAGGACGGATCGGCATGGAAAACCGCCCCTGATGACAAGCTGTTCGTCATCGACCTGACCGCCGATCCGCCGAAGCTGATCGATACCGTCACGGTCGGCAAGCAGCCGTCAGGCATGTCGATTGCCAGAAAGGGCGATCTCGCGCTGATCGCGAACCGGGCGGGGAAGAGCGTTTCCGTGGTTTCGATCGATGGCATGACGGTGAAGGCAGTCGGCGAGGTGCCTTTGGAGCAGGAGGCCGCGGCTGTCGTGATCACACCGGACGGCAAGCGCGCCTTCGTCTGCCTGAATGTGGTGAACAAGGTCGGTGTACTGGCGATCGACGGGCAGAACGTGACCTACGACAAATCGCTGGACATTCCAGTGGCGTTCAACCCGTACAACATCGACGCAACGCCGGACGGAAAATATGTGATCGTGTCAAATACCGGAGCGCAGGGATTGAACGCCGACGCCATCGCGACAATCGCGGCGACCGGTCCGCATCCGCATGTGGCTGACCTGATGAGCCCGGGCAACGGACCCGAGGGTTTCGCCATTGCCCCGGATGGAAAATGGGCGGCGACGCCGCTCCTGCTCGGGTCAGGGGCCAAGCCGACCGCGTTCAACCATACGGAAAATGGGCAGGCCGTCTTGATGTCGGTAGGCCCGGACGGGCATCTCCGCGTGACAAGTCGGGCGAAGCTCGGCGCGCTGCCCGAGGCCGTGGCCTTCAGCCCGAACAGCCAGTACGTCTACATGGGCAACTATATCGACCAGAACCTGCAGACATTCCACATCGCGAACGGCAAGCTGACAGATGTGGGGACGATAAAACTGCCCGGCCAACCGGCCTCGATGCGCGGGCCGGCGCGGTAGCCGCACAATGCATCATGGCCGGCATTACCGGCCATGATGCAGATGGACCCGCTGCGAACCGTCAGGTATTCATCGCGTCGAAGAAGTCGTTGTTGGTCTTGCTGTATTTCAACTTGTCCAACAGGAACTCCATCGCATCCACTGTCCCCATCGGGTTCAGGATCCGGCGCAGCACCCACATCTTTGACAGCGTGCCCTTCTCGACCAGCAGTTCCTCCTTGCGCGTGCCCGACTTGGTGATGTCGATCGCCGGGAAGCTGCGCTTGTCGGACAGCTTGCGGTCCAGGATGATTTCCGAATTGCCGGTGCCCTTGAACTCCTCGAAGATCACCTCGTCCATCCGGCTGCCGGTGTCGATCAGCGCGGTTGCGATGATCGTCAGCGACCCACCCTCTTCGATGTTGCGGGCCGCGCCGAAGAAACGCTTCGGCCGCTGCAATGCGTTTGCATCCACGCCACCGGTGAGCACCTTGCCCGACGATGGAACCACGGTGTTGTAGGCACGCGCCAGACGCGTGATCGAGTCCAGCAGGATCACCACGTCACGCCGGTGCTCCACCAGGCGCTTCGCCTTCTCCAGCACCATCTCCGTCACCTGCACGTGACGTGTCGCGGGTTCATCGAAGGTGGAGCTGATCACCTCGCCCTTCACCGAGCGCGCCATGTCGGTGACTTCCTCGGGCCGCTCGTCGATCAGCAGCACGATCAGAAACACTTCCGGATGATTGGCGGCAATCGCGGTGGCGATGTTCTGCAGCATCACCGTCTTGCCGGTGCGCGGCGGTGAGACGATCAGCGCCCGCTGACCCTTGCCGATCGGTGCGATCAGATCGATCACCCGCGGCGTGAAGTCCTTGGACGGACCCTTCGCCACGGATTGGAAGTTCTCCACCTCCATCTTCAGCCGCTCATCCGGATATAACGGGGTCAGGTTGTCGAAGTTGATCCGGTGCCGCACGGACTCCGGCGGTTCGAAATTGATGGTGTTGACCTTGAGCAGAGCAAAGTACCGCTCGCCATCCTTCGGTGCCCGGATCTGGCCTTCCACAGAATCGCCGGTACGCAGGCCGAAGCGGCGCACCTGACTCGGGCTCACATAGATGTCATCGGGGCCAGGGAGATAGTTGGCCTCCGGGCTCCGCAGAAATCCGAATCCGTCGGGGAGGATTTCGAGCGTGCCCTCGCCGTGGATCGCCTGGTCGTTCTCGGCAAGGTTTTTCAGGATCGCGAACATCATGTCCTGCTTGCGCAGCGACGATGCGTTCTCGATCTGCAGCGATTCGGCATAGCTCAGAAGGTCGGATGGGGTTTTGGCTTTGAGTTCGGCGAGATGCATGGACGCCTCAGCGTGGTCCGATTGATGAAGCGGGACGAGGGCGGAGCGCCCGGTATATCGTTGCCGGCCCTCGATCAATCGATGGCCATGCTCGGTCCCGTGTGGAGGGAGAATCGAAGCGGCGCTTGATTGCCGCCCGGAGGGGGGAAACCGGAAGTTAGGCGGATCGGCGCCCTCCCGTCAACCGGCAGGTGGTCCGGTCAAGATGAAATGTCAAGTGGTTCGTCGATCCGAGACGTCAAAAAGGCCGCACAATGACCATCACCACGATAACGACCATCAACAGCGTCGGCACCTCGTTTGCGATCCGATAGAAGCGCTGCGGACGTGTGTTTCGATCCTCGAGAAAGTCGCGCCGCCAGCGCGACATCGCGCCGTGGAATCCGGACAGCAGGATCACGGCGGTGAGCTTCACATGCCACCAGCCCGCGGACCACCCCAGCACGCCCGGTGTCAGAACCAGCACGACACCGAACACCCATGTGACGGTCATCGCCGGGTTGATGATCTGGCGCAGCAGGCGCCGTTCCATCACCTTGAATCGCTCGCTCTCGGCCGAGCCAGTCCGCAGATCACAGTGATACACATAAAGACGGGGCAGGTACAACATTCCCGCCATCCATGCGATCACCGCTATGACGTGGATGGCCTTTGTCCACGGATACAGCCACGCCAGGAAGCCGATCGTCACGGTAGCGCCCTGTGCGGGCACTGGCTGCGATCGACCGGGCAGACGCGTCCACCTGCGTGGCTGCACAGACCAGGGCCGCATGACCGCGCATATCGAACCAATCGAGACAGTGCCGCAATAAACCTGGGGTCGGAATTCTGCACAGGTACCCGAAAGTATCCGGGCACACCCAATTTCTCCGCCAATTCCCGATATTCCACGTCGAGCTCCACCAGCGTTTCGGTATGGTCCGAGACGAAGGCGATCGGCACCACCAACACCGCCACATGATCCTGCGCTGCCCGCTCGATCTCGGAATCGGTGCTGGGGCCGATCCATTGTTGCGGCGTCGCACGCGATTGGTAACAGACCACCCAATCCGGCTCTTGTTCACGCCACACCGCCAGCACATGGGCAACCGTCTGCTCGATCTGCCATTGATACGGGTCGCCACGGCGTACTATGACTTCCGGCAGGCCGTGGGCTGAAAAAAGCACGCGCAGGCGAACCCCCGGATCGAGCCGCTCCTTTGCCTCGTCGTAGGCCGCAGCAAGCAATCCTGTCGTGGCGGCGACATAGCCTGCATCGGTCGGATAGCAGCAGACGGTTACCGTATTCGCCACCAGGCCCGCTCGTGCGGCGGCTTCGCGCCACGCGGTGAGCGAACTGCCGGTCGTCGTCGTCGAATAATGCGGATAAAGCGGCAGCAGCACGACCTCGTCCGGCTGCCAGTCCCGCACGGCCTGCGCCGTCTCGTCACTTAGCGGATGCCAGTAGCGCATCGCGATGAAGCATTTCGCGTCCAGGTCCGAAAGCCCGGCCTCGAGCGCCTCGGCTTGCGACTGCGTCAGCTCGAGCAGCGGCGATCGACCGCCCAGCATGGCATAGTTCACTGTGGCCGGCTGCAATCGGCTGCGGGCGATGACGCGCGCCAGGAATGGCCGAACGAAGAATGGGACTCTGCAGGATCGCTGGATCGGCAAACAGATTCATCAAAAAGGGCTTGATCGCCTCCGGGCTGTCGGGACCTCCCAGGTTGAACAGCACGACCGCGACCCTAGGCCGCACGCACCAGCTCCACGAGCTTCGCCACATGTTCCAGCGGCGTCTGCGGCACGATGCCGTGCCCCAGATTGAAGATGAACGGGTGTCCGTGCACCGCGTTCAGGATATCCAGTGTCTCGCGCTCCAACGCTGGGCCGCCACCAACCAACGCCATCGGATCCAGGTTGCCTTGCAAGGCGACAGTGCGCGGCACGCAGCGCATCACCAGCGCCGGATCCATCGATGTGTCGAGGCCGACAGCATCAACCGCTGTCGCCATGGCGTAATCGCCAACCATCAGCCCCGCAAGGCGCGGGAAGCCGATCACCGGCACAGTCGGAAAGCGCGACCTGAGCCTGGAAACGATCGTCGCGGTCGGCTGGATCACATGCAGCCGGAAGAGACGTGGTGACAGCACCCCTGCCCAGCTGTCGAACAGCATCACCGCTTCGGCACCGGCCTCGATCTGCGCCGCCAGATACGCCACCGTCGCGTCGGTCAGCAGGGCGATCAGCCGCTCGAAAAGAGCCGGCTCCCGATAGGCCATGGCCCGCGTGGCGGCAAAGTCCTTGGAACCGCCGCCTTCGATCATGTAGCACGCCACCGTGAAAGGCGCGCCGGCGAACCCAATCAAAGCGCAGTCCGCGTGGCCCTGGGCCGTGAGACCTTCGCGGACCAGCCGCACAGTTTCGAGGATGGGCGCAATGGCATCCGGAACCCGGCGCGGATCAAGCGCGGCGAGACCGGTTTCATCACGCAGCGGCGGCAACACCGGTCCCTCGCCTTCACGGTATTCCAGCCCATGCCCCAGAGCCCACGGAAGCAACAGGATGTCGCTGAACAGGATCGCCGCATCGAAGGAGAAGCGACGAATGGGCTGTAGCGTCACCTCCGCGGCTAGAGCGGGCGTGGTGCAGAGCGCTATGAAGTCGCCGGCGCGTGACCGGAGATCACGATATTCCGGCAGGTACCGACCCGCCTGCCGCATCAGCCACATTGGCGGTGGCCAGACTGGCTGTCCTCGCAGGGCTCGCAGCAAGGGCTTCACGACAGTCTCCATTCCTCCCGCATAACAGGAAAGGAGAATAAAGAAACCTTATGTGGTGGAGATAGGGCCTGTGAGTCACGGGGTACAGACTGCTCCCCGAAGCATTGCCGGAATTGCTCACAACAGGCCGCCGCCGGAAGTGGCTGGAATCATGGGCTTGATCCCGATCATCCTCAAACCGGCGGCGACTGTGGTAAATTCATTCCCTGTTCATCGGGATGATGGAGTTGTCCCCGGAATTCGTCGCTGGGCGAACCAAAGCAGATGGCACACCCGATTATCCCCGCTATCCTCAGCCCCATGTCCGGTCACCGCATCAACCTGCATCTGGTCTCCGACGCCACCGGCGAGACGCTGAATGCGATCGCCCGCGCCACCACGGTCCAGTTCGAGCATGCCGAGATCGTATATCACCGCTGGAGCCTGATCCGGACCCGTTTCCAGCTGCATCGCGTGATGGAAGGTGTGGAGCATGAGCCGGGACCGGTGCTTTCCACCCTGGTCGATCGGGCGCTGCGCGGGGAACTGGAGACGACCTGCCGGCGGCTGAATGTCCCGGTGGTGAATGTGCTCGATCCGGTGATGAACCTGCTGCAGGAATTCATAGGCGAACAGGCTGCCGCCCGGCCCGGCCGGCAATATGTCCTGAATGCCGACTATTTCCGCCGGATCGATGCCATGCACTACGTTCTGGCGCATGATGACGGCCAGGCGCAGCCAGGGTTGGCGGAGGCGGACGTGGTCCTGGTCGGGGTCTCCCGCAGTTCGAAGACGCCGACGTGCTTCTATCTGGCCAACCGCGGCATCAAGGCCGCCAACGTTCCGCTGGTGCCGAACCTGCCGGAGCCGCCCGGACTGGAGACCGCGCAGAGCCCCGTGGTCGGCCTGACGCTGGATGCCGACGCACTCATCGAGATCCGCCGCCATCGTCTGCGCCTGATCGGCGCTGCCAATTCGGTCGGCATCGTCCGCCAGAACAGCACCGAATATGTGGACGAGGATGCGGTGAAGGCGGAACTGTTGTGGGCGCGTAGGCTGTGCAATCGGCGAGGCTGGCCGGTCATCGACGTGACGCGACGTTCCATCGAGGAGACTGCGGCGACCGTGCTGCAGCTCATGGATGCCTGGCACGAGCGGCGGCGCAAGGCAGCCGAAGCCAAACCCTGATGCTCCAGCGTCCGGCTCCTCGGCTGATCCTGGCAAGTGCATCGGCTTCCCGCCAGGCGGTGCTGCGGGCGGCGGCCCTCACATTCGCGGTCCAGCCCGCGCACCTCGACGAGGCCGAGGTCAAGCGCGCCGCCAGGGAGGATGGCTCAAGCGCGGAGCAGGCCGCGTTGCTTCTGGCCGAACTGAAGGCCAAGCGGGTTGCGTCGGGTGAGCCCGGGGCGCTGGTCATTGGTGCCGACCAGATATTGGTGTGTGACAACGAATGGTTCGACAAACCGGCCGATGGGCCGGCCGCGGCGCTCCAGCTTCGGGCGCTACGTGGTCGCACCCATGCATTGGCGACGGCGGTCGTGTGTGTGCGGGACGGACAGCGGTTGTGGCATCATGTGGCCCAACCGCGCCTCAGGATGCGGCCGTTCAGCGATGCCTTTCTGCACGAATATCTGACCATCGAAGGCGATGCGGTGACCACCACGGTCGGCGCTTATCGGTTGGAAGGATACGGGGTGCACTTGTTCGACCGTATCGAAGGTGAGCACTCCACCATCCTCGGTCTGCCTCTGCTGGAGCTGCTCGGGTTTCTGCGCCAGTATGGCATCCTCGAGGCCTGACGCTGCGGAGTTGACCGGGCCGCACATCAGTGCGCCGCTCGCTCGGTGCGATGCGCATCGGAACCCGATGGCTGGCGGCTGAAGCCTATCACCAGTTCGGCAATCTTGAGCGGATCCGACTGTTCCATCACCCGCCGGGCAAAGCGGGCGCAGGCGTCGATCTCGACGCTGCGTACCGCCTGCTTCACCCGTGGCACCGCCGATGCGTTCATGCTGAAACTGCGCAGGCCGAGGCCCAGAAGGAGCGGTATCAGCCGCGGATTGGCCGCCATCTCGCCGCACACCGACACCGGCATCCGCATGCGAAGGGCCGCCTCGGTGGCAAATTGCACCAGCCGTAAAACCGCGGGATGCAGCGGGTCGTACAGCTCGGCCACATCCGCCTCCGCCCGATCGACCGCAAGCGTGTAGGCCGTCAGGTCATTGGTGCCGATCGCGAAGAAATCGGCCTCGAGCGCCAGCGCATCAGCGGACAAGGCGGCTCCCGGCGTTTCGATCATGATGCCGAGCGGCGGCAGCTTTTCGGGGATTCGCTCGCCGCGCCGGCGCAGCCGCCGCGCCACGCGTTCGTACAGCTCACGTGCCTGGCGCACCTCCCCGACCGTGGTCACCATCGGCAACATCACCCGGACGGGTCCCGCAGCCGCGGCGCGCAATATGGCCGCGAACTGTGTTTCGAGGAGTTCGGTCTGGCGCAGCAGCAGCCGAATGCCGCGCAGTCCCAGCGCTGGATTGGCATCCGCGACCTCCGGCACGAAGCCGGCGAGGGACAGCGCCTCGATGTCCTTCTCGCCACCCCAGTCCAGCACGCGGATCGCCACCGGATCACCGCCCATCGCCTCGACGATCGTGCGATAACTATCCGCCTGGGTGTCCTCGTCAGGCACCGTCTCCCGGTTCATGAACAGGAATTCGGTGCGCAGCAGCCCGATGCCGACTGCACCCGATTGCGCAATCAACGGCAGCTCTATTGGCAATTCGAGGTTCGCCTGCAATTCGACCGCCTCGCCGTCCAGCGTCTCGGCCGGCAGCCTTCGCAGCCTGGCGAAGCGTTGCCGCTCGCGCGCGAATGCGGTCACCGCCCGCCGTGCGGCGGCAAGCGTTGCGACGGTCGGGTTGAGCGCCACCGTGCCGGTTGATCCGTCCACCACGGCGAGGTCACCAGGCTTGATCGCATGCGCCAGCCCAGCCGCCCCCAGCACCGCCGGCACGCCGAGCGCGCGCAGCATTACGGCCGTATGGCCATCGGCGCCGCCTTCCTCGGTTGCCACGCCGGCGAGCCGGGAGGGATCCAGCAATGCCGCATCGGCCGGGCGCAGCGCCTCGGAGATCAGCACCGCACCCTCCGGCAGACCAGCGAAGCTGCGAAACGGCGAGCGGGTGAGATTGCGAACCAGGCGCCGGCCAATTTCCCGCACCTCGTCGGCGCGTCGTTGCAAGCTCGCCTGATCATCCGCCGGCAACCCGGGTTCCGCTTGCCCCTCGATCGCGGTGGCAATCGCGTCGGACTCCGCCAGAACCGCGCTCTCGGCCGACAGAAGCGTCTCCTCGACGCGACGCCGGACGCCGCGGATCAACCGGGACGGACCCAGCATCCGGATATAGGCGTCGATCAGCGGGGCCAGCTCGGTCTGGCTTTCCTCGGGCAGCACGGCGAGACGCGCGCGCAGCTTGACAAGCTGCTTGCGCGATTGGGCGATCGCTGCATCCAGGCGTGCACCCTCCGCGGCGCTGTCCGCCGCGAGTATCTTGTGGCGTTTGATCTTCGGCTCAGGCTCCGAAGCACGAAACACCGGACCGATCGCGACACCGGCGGAAATTGGAATGCCGGTGAAGACCGTCTCTGGCCGCGAACTGTCGTGTCGCGGACGACCGAGACGTTTGTGCTGCGGTGGCGGCGGCTCAATCCTGTTCATCGAAGCCGAACTCAACCAGCGCTGCCAGCGCGTCGAGCGCTTCCTTGGCGTCCCACCCCTCGGCACGAAGCTCGATCGCCGAACCCTTGCCGGCCCCCAACATCATGAGACCCATGATGGAGCGCGCCGGGACAGTCTGGCCCTCGCGGATCACGTCGACCGACGCGCCGAAACGCTCCGCCATCATGACGAATTTCGCCGCGGCCCTGGCGTGCATGCCGCGTTTGTTCGAGATGGTGACGGTTCTGCTCAGGACGGGTGCGCCGGATGGCGGAGTTGGGTCTGGAGAGACGCTATCGCCGTCCTGCGGCATCATCAGCACGAGCCATTGAGCTTGCACCCGTGCAATACGTGCGAGGCGGCGGCGATATATTTCCGCCCGGCCTCCTCGGCGCAGTTTACCGCATCCGCCAGTGGTTGCTTCGATCGGACCTTGGCGAGCTTCACCAGCATCGGCAGATTGACGCCCGCGATCACGTCCACGCCGTGCCGCTGCATCATCGAGATGGCCAGGTTGGACGGCGTGCCGCCGAACATGTCGGTCAGCAGAACAACACCGTCGCCGGTGTCGCACCGGGTGATGCATGCCTCAATTTCGGCACGTCGGTTGTCCATGTCGTCGTCGGGGCCGATGCACACCGTGTCGACGTTCCGTTGCGCCCCGACCACGTGCTCCATGGCCAGCCGCAGTTCCTCGGCCAGGCGGCCGTGGGTCACCAAAATCATGCCGATCATCGGAGTGGAGAGGTTTCTCTCAGGGAAAACAGTGATGGACCAGTCATTTGTCTGCTCAGGCCTCCTGTGCCTGAATTGGCTCAGCTGCGGTTGCTTCGCCGCGTAACTCGGAGGCACTGGCCGTTCTCGGCAAAGGCCGGTCGGACAGATAGGCCGCCTCAAGCCCCTCGCGAGCCAGTTCACGGTGCGTCACGTGCAGCCGCCAACCAAAACTCGTATCCCCGGATGCCGCAGCGGCGGCGATCCGGGCCGCCAGATAGTCACCCAGCTTTTCGACCAGATAGACCGAGCGATGCCGCCCGCCTGTACACCCAATCGTGATCGTAGCATACTTCTTGCTCTCTTGCACGAATCTCGGCAAGAGCATGTCAATTAATTCGGCCAGCTTCTCAAAAAATGTCGCGAAATCCGGATCTGCCTCCACAAAGGCGCCAACCTCGGCGTCCAGACCCGTGCGAGGCTGCAATATGGGGTCGTAATGAGGGTTTCGTAGGAAGCGTGCGTCGAATACCAGATCTGCTTCCCGAGGTAGGCCGAACTTATACGCGAACGAGATCAATGAGACCACCAGCCGGCGTTCCTCGGCCTCGCTGCCCGAGCCAAAATGCCGCTCGATCAGTCGCCGCAGCGAACCGAGCGGCAGATCCGAGGTGTCGATCACCAGGTCCGCTCCGTTTCGGAGTGGCGCCGTAATCTTCTCCTCCCGCGCGATACCGTCGGAGACCCGGCCCTGCGGCGACAGCGGATGACGCCGCTTCGTCTCGGTGTAGCGTCGCAGCAGCGTCGTTTCGTCCGCGCAGGCGTAAACCAGTTCAGGCCGCAACGTGGGATCGAGACGAAGCCGCTCCAACGCTTCCAGAACCCGGCGGGCATCGAAGCCGCGCGTGCGGGCGTCAACACCGATTGCCAGCATCCGATCGCTGTGCCTCACCATGTCCTCGAGCATCGGCAACGGCGGGTTGTCGACCGCCTCGTACCCGACATCCTCCAGCGCACGCAGCACCGATGCCTTGCCCCCGCCAGAGAGCCCGGTGACCAGAACAACGCGCAATCTGTCGGCCCTCATGCCGCAAAGGCTCCGGCAACCTGCGCAACGCGGCCCATCGCGCAGTCCAATGCCAGGGAAACCCGCTCCGGCGCCGAAGCCGACCGGGCATCCACCCGCACAACCGGAAGCCCCAGGACATCATGCCGCGCGGGTGTCGGAAGCCGTGCGTCGGCGCTGTCCAACTCAACGACGAGGGCCAGACGGGCGGCGGCGACATGAGCGAGCCGCACGATCCCCAGACCCCGCACCTCCAGTAGCCCGGCGAGCGCCGGTACTGGACGCGCCATGCCATCCACAATGTTCACCTGATCATCAGCCACCAGATCGAACCCACGCGCAAGCAGGCGTAGCACCAGGTCGGACTTGCCCGCACCTGGTGGTCCGATCAGCAGCACGCCTTCGCCGGAACGGCAGGCGCAGCTCCCGTGCATCTGCATCACACCAATAATCTGGCCCCAGACGCTCTGGATGGGAAGCCGCTTGTCGCCCGGGGAGGGTCGTGCCAGCGTCCCGGCTAGCATGAACATGCGAAGCGATATCACCACCGCCGCCGCACGGATCGCCGAGCATATCCGGCATACGCCCATTCTTCGCTGCCGTGGCGGCGAGCTGGGAACAGGTTTTTCGGTGACGCTGAAGCTGGAACTTCTGCAGCACGCGGGAAGTTTCAAGCCGCGTGGCGCGTTCAATCGTCTGCTGTCGACCGGTTTGCCCACGGCCGGCGTGATCGCGGCGTCGGGCGGCAATCACGGTGCCGCGGTAGGGTATGTCGCTCGTGTCCTCGGCGCCGCGGCGGAGATTTTCGTGCCCACTTCGACACCACCGGCGAAGGTCGCCAGGATCACCGGCTATGGCGCGCGCGTAGTGCAGAGCGGCGCGACGTATGCGGAGGCCTTGGCCGCTTCGCGTGACCGTCAGGTCGAGACCGGAGCGCTGGAAGTGCATGCCTACGATCACCGAGATGTGCTCGCCGGACAGGGCACCGTCGGACGCGAACTCGAGCATGAGGCGCCAAACCTTACGCATATTCTCGTGGCGACAGGCGGGGGTGGCCTGATCGGTGGCATCGCAGGGTGGTATGCGGGCAGCGCCAAGGTGATCAGCGTGGAACCCGAGGGCTGCCCCGCTCTGCACAACGCGCTGAAGGCCGGCCGGCCCGTCGAGGCGCCGGTTGGTGGGCTGGCCGCAGACAGCCTCGGCGCCCGTCAGGTCGGCAATCTGATGTTCCCCATCGCGCAGGCGCATGTTGCCGCGGCCGTACTGGTGCCCGATGCGGCGATTGCCGCGGCGCAGCGGCTGATCTGGGATCGCACGCGTCTGATCGCCGAACCCGGTGGCGCCACGGCGCTTGCGGCATTGCTGTGTGGTGCGTTCACGCCGCCCTCCGGCGCCAGGGTCGGCGTGGTCGTGTGCGGGGCCAACGCCGATCCCGCGGCGATGGCCGCACCATGAGTGTGGGTTCCTTCCGGCTCGCCACCGATGCCCGCGGTGTCGCGACCCTCATGCTGGAGCGTCCGGAAGTGGCCAATGCCTACGACGAGGACATGCTGTGTGGGGTGACCGCCGCGCTGGAAGGTCTTGCCGACGATCCCGTCGTCCGCGCGCTGGTTATTCGCGGAGCCGGCAAGCATTTCCAGGCTGGCGCCGACATCAATTGGCTAAATCGCCTGTCGCGCCTGGGTCCCGAGGAAAACTACTCGGCATCGATGGTCACCGTCCGGTTCAGCAGGACGCTCAACGAGCTGCCGAAGCCGACGATCGCGGTCGTGCACGGAGCCTGCTTCGGTGGCGGCTGCGGCATTGCCTGCTGTGTCGATATCGCATTGGCGACGCCGGATGCACTGTTCGGTATCAGCGAGGTCCGCCACGGAATCGCGCCGACGCCGATCTCGACTCACATGGCCAATGCGATCGGCATACGGCAGGCCCGCCGCTATGCGCTGACCGGCGAGCGCTTCGGCGCGGAGGAGGCGCTGCGGATCGGTCTGGTGCACGAGGTCGTGCCCGTTGATCGGATGGAGGCGCGCCTGGCCGAGGTGCTCGATGCGATCATCCTAAGCGCGCCGGGCGCGATCGCGCGGACCAAGCTCTCCATGCTCGGCGCCAACGGCATGCTGCTGGACAATCGGGATGCAGAGCTGCTGGCGCACGAGGGATGGATGCAACGCCAATCCTCGGAGGGGCGGGAGGGCACCACTGCCTTCCGCGAAAAGCGCAAGCCGAGCTGGTACAGACCACCGCTGTAATAGGGCGGCTGGCGGATCGAAAATGGGGGCTTCCATGCGTCGACTCGCGCTAGGATTGTTCTGCGGATTGTCGCTGGCAGCGCAGGCACTCGCCCAGGAGCGTGTGCTGCATATCGGCCTTCGGCAGGACCCTGACCTGCTCGATCCCACGCTTGGCTCATCCTATGTCGGGCGCATCGTGTTTGCCGGCCTGTGCGACAAGCTGTTCGACATCGATACCAAGCTGAATATCGTGCCCGTGCTGGCGACAGGGTACGAATGGAAAGATCCGACGCACCTGCTGATCCGTATCCGCGACGGCGTGCAATTCCAGGATGGGGAGAAACTCGACGCCGATGCGGTGAAATACAAGCTGATGCGCGATCTCACCGCCAAGGGCAGCATGCGTCGCGGCGAAGTCAGTTCGATCGACAGCATCGACGTCATCGACCCGCTCACGGTGCAGCTCAACCTGAAGGCGCCGGCGTCGCAGTTGCTGGCGCAGCTTACCGACCGTGCGGGCATCATGATCTCGCCGAAGGCCACCGAGGCGGCGGGCGACAGGTTCGGCCTCCACCCGGTCTGCGCCGGGCCGTTCAGCTTTGACAGCCGTGTCGCGCAGGATCGCATAGTACTGAAGCGCTTTCCCGGCTACTGGGACGCAAAGAACATCCATTTCGACGAAGTGGTCTATCTTCAGAATCCAAACTCCTCGGTGCGGCTGGCCAATCTGCAGGCGGGAGCGCTCGACCTGGTGGAATACGTGCTGCCGACGGATGTGCCGGCGGTGCAGAAGGACCCGAAGCTGAAGATCGCGATGGACGACTCGCTCGCCTATAATGGCATAGCGATCAACACCGGGAACGGCCCGGCGCATGAGACCGACCTTGGCAGGAGTGCACTGATTCGCCAGGCATTTGAATTAGGGCTGGATCGCGCGGCGATGATCGAGGTGGTCTATAACGGTGCGTTCGCACCGGTGGTGCAGGCCAACCCGCCGGACTCGCCATATTATTTCCAGGATCTGAAACCGCCGGCGCGCGACCCGGGGCGGGCGATGGCGCTTTTGAAACAGGCGGGCGTGGCGCTGCCCGTGCCGGTGACATTGACGGTCACCAACCAGTCGGACGATCAGCAGATCGCCGAAGTGATCCAGTCGATGGAGCGCGACGCTGGCTTCGAGGTGAAGATCAAGACGATGGAGTTCGCGGCGTCGTTGCAGGCCGGATACGCGGGCGATTTTCAGGCCTACATGATCGGCTGGTCGGGCCGCGCCGATCCGGACGGCAATATGTGGCAGATGCTGCACACCGGCGGCACGTTCAACTACGGGCACTATAGCAATCCGGATGTCGACAAGGCGCTGGACGATGCGCGGACCGTCGCGTCAGTCGATCAGCGCCGAGCGTTCTATGCCAAGGTCTGGGAGCAGGAGCGCAAGGACCTGCCACTGATCTATCTGTGGATCGGCAAGAACATTGTCGGGATGAAGAAGACCATCACAGGATTTGAGCAGGTGCCCGATGGATTGATCCGGCTGCAGGGCCTGACGATGCAACGGTAGGAATGCGGCTCAGGCCGTCGCGCGTGGCGGCTTGTCGGCGCCGTTCACGCGAAACACCTGCGAGATCAAGCTGTCGAGCGCGTTGAACACGCCCTCCACCCCGTAGCCGGCGAGGAAGGCGATCGCGGCGGTGGACAGTGTGGCGGCCGCACCCAGGATGCCGGTGTTCTGCGCTGCGGCGGATCCGGAATAGACCAACCCGATGCAGCCGCCCATCAGCACACCAAGGCCGAGCCGGATGGAGTTGGCGCGCAGATCCCGCGGCGACAGCACATTCTCCGCCAGCCGGTCGTAGTGGCGGCGCAGGACAAAGGCCGCGGAGCCCAGCAGGCCATACAGGATCGGCATGATGTAGTTGCCGAGTACGGTCAGCGCCGCGGTCGCCCATTGTGCGGTGCGCTTTTGTTCCAGCGGCACGCCCTCCTGATCGAGCGTGACGCTGACCAGCCGGATCGGCCATTCCCAGGTCGCGATCTGATACAGTGTGACCATGTAGCGTTCATTGATCTCCGTCTGCACAGCCGGCGTGGGGTTCTGCGTGGCGCCGGCGTCGCGTCGCACCGCATCCAACGTGTCCATCATGACCTTGCCCCACGCCGTGTATGCTGAAACGCTCAGCGCGGCGAGGAGCACGACCAGCAATACGCGGAGCGTACGCCTGATGCTCCTGGCCAGTGCATCCGCGCATTGCCTGCATTCCGGATGCGCCCGTTGCGCGAACTGGGCCGTATATACGGTGTCGTGCCGGGCGGCCGGCGAATGGGCGAGCACCAGCGATGTGAAGGCGATTGTCGCGTCCGTCGCCGGCCGGGCGCGCGCGTTGAGCATGTCGCGCGCACGCATCAGAAAGGTGGCATCGGCGTGATAGGTCTGCTCCGGCGGCGCGATGGGGTTGTTGATCCGCATTGCTCTGAGGACGAGGCGGGTGGGATCATACAGGTCCGCCTCGATCTCCGCGCGCTGCTTTGCGTCGTCGCCGTCGGTGGAAACGTCGCGATTCTGTCGGTCGATCAGGATTCGAGCCTGCTCTTCCTGCGTTGGCCGCAACGACTGCTCCGCCCGCCCGGACAGGAAATCCAGCAGGAGATAGACCTTGGCCGCCTCGCGATCGAGAAACCTTGCGCGCTCGGCCTTCGCAAGCTGATCGTCACTGGCTCCGGGGGGCCCGTCGTACATGGCGCGACACCTTCAACACGGACCAGGACCGTATTGGCTATGCTCGCGACGAACAGCGAGTTGGCTCACACGGCGGCGGGCTGAAAATTCTTGCGTCACGCCTTCGGCAGCCGGACGACGAACCTCGCGCCCACAACCTTGCCGCGGCCATCGCGGCGGTTCTCAGCCGAGATCCGTCCACGCAGCGCCTCCACGATCTGCCGGCTGATCGACAGGCCGAGCCCCGAGTGCTGGCCAAATTTCTCGCCCTGCGGACGCTCCGAATAGAACCGGTCGAAGATGTGCTCCATGTTCCCGTCGGGAATGCCAGGGCCCTCGTCTTCAACGCTGATCGCCACCATTCCGTCCGCCTCGCGCGCGCGCAGCGTTATCGTGCCGCGCGGCGGGCTGAATGACTGCGCGTTCGTGACCAGATTTCGCAGCACCTGCACCAGCCGATCCTCGACGGCCCACACCGCCAGGCCAGATGATGGCGCGTCCACCTCCACGTGGGGATCGTGCGCTTCGTCGCGAGTCGCCTCGTCCAGTTCCCGCAATGCCCGCAGTATCGGCACCACGTCCACACGCTCGGCGGCAATGCGCGACAGCTCGGCATCGAGCCGCGACGCACCGCTCACGTCGCTGATCAGGCGATCCAGTCGCGTCACATCCTGCGCGATGATCGCCAGCAGCAATTTCTGCCGGGCAGGATCATCGATGCGGCGCAAGGTTTCGATCGCGCTGCGGATCGACGATAGCGGATTCTTGATCTCGTGCGCCACGTCGGCGGCGAATTTCTCGATTGCATCCATGCGTGCCCACAGCGCCTGCGCGGAATCCGACAGCGCCGTTGCCAGCGCGCCGACCTCGTCGCGCCGATCCAGCAACAACGACGGCACACTGCCCGCCCGCCCGTGGCCTTCGGACATTTCCGCGGCGGCGCCCGCCAGCCGTAGGATCGGCCGTGCGATTGTGAGCGACAGGTACCAGGAGAGCAGCACCGTGAGACAAAGCGCCAGACTGAACAGAGCCAGGATCGACATGCGAACGACGAACAGGCTGGTGTCCACCTCGCGCGCCTCGCGCGTGAGCAGAATGATCCCCACGGTGTGGCGGTCACGCTCCACCGGTTCCGCCACCGTCACGAGCAGCCGGTTGTCCTTGGTGCGGCGGATATAGGGTGGCATCTCCCGGCTCTGGCCGGAGCTATTGACCCGCAGCTCCTCCTTTACGTCCGGCTGCCACTCCAGTCCCGCCGCGCTCGGCGTCATGTCGACCACGAGCGGAGTCGGCGTGTCGTGCGGCAGCACCGCGAGGACCTTGTCGTAGATCCAGCCGATCGCGCCCACGAAAGGACCGTGCTCCATCGCCGGCGGCAACGGCTCGGTGCTGACCGCTCCGCTGGTCCCCTCGCGCACCCTGGAGTCGGCGATCACGGTACCATCGGGGGCGTACACCTTCGCCTGGGCGCCGGGCGTCGGGTCGGTCAGCCGCCGCAGCAGAGGACGCGCGATTTCCGGCACGAGCTTGGGATTGTCAGGATCGGTCGTGCGGACGGCACTCTCGCCCAGCGCGCCGGCGTAGATGCGCGCCTGCTCGCGCAGTGCCGACACCTGCGCCTCCAGCAGCCCGTTCTGATACTGGTCGAGGTACAGCAGGGCGGCCACCAACAGCGCCAGCGGCAGCGCATTCACCAGCAGGATGCGGCGCAGCAGCGGCGACACCCAGCGCGCGCGGAACCGCTTCCGCTGCGAGGCAGCAGGCGGTGCGAGCGCGGACAGGGAGATGCCGTCAGGCATGGTGGGTACCGCTCAGTGCTCCTTGTAGCGATAGCCGATGCCGTAGAGCGTCTCGATATGATTGAAGTTGTCGTCCACGGTGCGGAACTTCTTGCGGATACGCTTGACGTGGCTGTCGATCGTCCGGTCGTCGACGTAAATATTGTCGCCGTAGGCCGCGTCGATCAGCTGGTCGCGGCTCTTTACCATGCCCGGCCGGGCCGCAAGCGCTTTTACCAGAAGGAATTCAGTCACCGTGAGCTGAATGTCCTGCTCATGCCAGATGCATTGGTGTTTCGTCTCATCCAGCGTCAATTCGCCACGCACCATGACGCCGCCCGGTGCCGCCCCCGAGCCCTCCGCCCGGCTGGCCTCGTTGCGCCTCAGTAATGCCCGGATGCGCTCGATCAGCAGGCGTTGGCTGAATGGCTTGGTGATGTAGTCGTCCGCCCCCAGCCGCAATCCCATAAGTTCGTCAACTTCCTCGTCCTTCGAAGTGAGGAAGATCACCGGCATCGAGCTGCGCTGACGGAGCCGCTGCAATAGTTCCATGCCATCCATCCGCGGCATCTTTATATCAAGCACCGCGAGGTCCACCGGCTTGGCGTTGAGCCCCTGCAGGGCGCTTTCACCGTCGGTGTAGGTGCGGACCTGAAAACCTTCCTGCTCCAATGTCATGGTTACGCTGGTCAGGATGTTGCGGTCATCGTCCACCAGGGCGATGGTCTGCTTCGTGGGACTGTCCTTCGGGGGTACGCTCATGGCCGGGCTCCGTCCTTCAATTGAGCGACACTGATACTGAATTGTGGCGTATTACAGACGGGAGGTGAACGAAATATGGCCCAGGATGCGGCCAAGGCTCCTGCCCGGGGGTTCATCTGGGAGGCGCGGAAGCTGCTGCGGGCTGCGCGGGTGGGCACATTGGCCACTTCCGAGGACGGGCAGCCTTTCGCCAGTCTGGTGACGCCGGCGTGCGCCCCGGACCAGTCGCTGCTGCTGCTGCTGTCCGATCTCTCCGTGCATACCAGGCACCTGCGCGCGGATGCACGTTGCTCGGTCTTGGCCTCCGGCGTGGCCCACGACGCCAATCCGCAGACCACGCCCCGCGTCACCGTTACGGGACTGGCCGAACCGGTGGCCGAGCAGGCGCTGCGATCGCGTTATCTCGCCGTGCACCCGTACGCGGCGCAGTACGCGGACTTTGCCGACTTCTCGCTGTGGCGCATCCGGCCGCTGGGTGGACTGTATGTCGGAGGTTTCGCCCGCGCTGCCCGGCTCCGCGTCGCCGACCTGATGCCGGATGCCGCTTCCGTCGCGATCATCGCATCGGCGGAGTGCCGGATCATGTCGCACTGCAACACCGATCATCCCGACGCATTGGCGGTCATCGCCGGGTCAGCCGGACCGTGGCGAATGGTCGCTGTCGATGTCGACGGCTGTGATCTGGCCGATGGGGAACGGGTTGTCCGGATCCACTGGTCGGCGCCGGTGGCCGATCCGGCCGATGTGCGTCGCGAACTGGTCCAGTTGGCAGCCGAGGCCCGGGCCGGGGCTGGGGCCGGTTGATGGCGACTGCCGCCCGGCAGTAGCGTGCGCGGGACAACAGGAGACGCATCGTGCTCAAGCTGGGATACAAGGCTTCCGCCGAACAGTTCGCCCCATCGAAGCTGCTGGCATTCTCGGTGCTGGCCGAAAAGGTCGGGTTCGATTCGGTGTTTGTCAGCGACCACTTCCAGCCGTGGAAGCATACCGACGGCCATGCGCCGAACGCGCTGGTGTGGCTGGGCGCGTTGGGTGCTAGCACGCAGCGCGTGGTGATCGGCACCAGCGTGCTGACGCCGACATTTCGCTATCAGCCGTCCATCGTGGCGCAGGCATTCGGCACCCTGGGCGCGATGTATCCCGGTCGCGTCGTGCTGGGCGTGGGCACCGGCGAGGGGTTGAATGAGGTCCCATCGACCGGGATGCAATGGCCGGACAACAAGGAGCGCTTCGCCCGGCTGCGCGAGGCCAATCAGTTGATCCGCAAGCTGTGGTCCGAGGAACGCGTGACGTTCCAGGGCCAGTACTACCGCACCGAGAAGGCGACGATCTACGACAAGCCGGACAAGCCTGTGCCCATCTATGTCGCAGCGGCGGGGCCGCAGGTCGCGAAGTATGCCGGGCGCTCGGGGCAGGGCTTCATCTGTACGTCAGGCAAGGCGTGGAAGCTCTACACCGAGACACTGTTGCCGAACGTCGAGGAGGGGCTGAAGCTCGCCAGCAATCCTCCCGCGGATTACGATCGACTGATCGAGATGAAGGTGTCGTTCGACACCGACCACGAGCGTGCCATGCAGGACACGCGGCATTGGGCAGCGCTGGCGCTCACCCCCGAGGAGAAGGTGACGGTCGAGGACCCCACAGAAATGGAGCGCCTGGCTGCCGCCTTGCCGGTGGAGCGTGCGGCGAGCCGGTGGATCGTTTCTTCCGATCCCGACGAGCACGTGGAGAAAATCCGTCCCTATGTCGAAATGGGATTCCGCCACCTGGTGTTCCACGCGCCCGGGCCGGATCAGGAGCGGTTCCTGCGGCTCTACAGCGAGCAGATCCTGCCGAAGCTGCGGAGGCGTTTCGATTGATACGCCGCGCGTGTCGCGATGAGCCGCTTTCCGCGTCATGGCCGGGTTCGAGCGGTTCGACCCGGCCATCCCAATCTGCTCCGGTGGTATGACGGATTGCCGGGACAAGCCCGGCCATGGCAATTAGGGCGCTGTCGCGTGATTGGGTAGCGTTGCCATGAGTTCCACGCTGCAACTGATCGCGCTGGCCGGCCTGCCGATGGTCCGCGCGGATGACGACATCGCGGAACTGATCGCCAGCGCGTTGACGCAGGCCCAACTGGCATTGCGCGACGGCGATGTCGTGGTGGTGGCGCAGAAGATCGTGTCGAAGGCCGAGGGGCGGACGGTCGATCTCGCCACTGTCGAGCCGTCGGCCGAGGCGGTGGAACTGGCGCGCGAAGTCGGCAAGGATCCACGACTGGTCGAGGTGGTTCTGCGTGAATCGGCCCGCGTGGTGCGCTCGCGCCCGAACCTGATCATCGTGCAGCACCGGCTGGGCTTCGTGATGGCCAATGCCGGTGTGGACCAGTCCAACGTGGCTCCCGCCGATGGGGTGCATCGCGCGCTGCTGCTGCCGCGCGATCCCGACGCATCGGCCGAAGGCATCCGTGCCGGGTTGCGACAGCGCCACGGCGCGGCCATCGGGGTCATCATCAGCGACAGCTTCGGGCGTGCCTGGCGTCGCGGCACATGCGGCATCGCAATCGGCGCCGCGGGCCTGCCCAGCCTGATCGATCTGCGTGGCCAACCTGACCTGTTCGGCCGCACCCTTGAAGTCAGCATCATCGGGTTTGCCGACGAGATCGCCGCCGCCGCATCGCTACTGCAAGGCCAGGCCGCCGAGGCGCGGCCGGTCGTGCTGGTTCGCGGGCTCGACTGGTCCGCGCCTGTTGCACCGGCCGCGGAACTGGTCCGCCCGCCGGAGGAGGACCTGTTCCGGTGACAGTGATCGCGCTGTCGGGCGGTGTCGGTGGCGCCAAGCTGGCGCTTGGTCTCAGCCGGGTACTCTCGGCCGACGAACTGGTGGTCATCGCCAATACCGGCGATGATTTCGAGCATCTCGGGCTGTCCATTTCGCCCGATATCGACACTGTGATGTACACGCTGTCGGGGCTCGCCAATCCGGAGTTCGGTTGGGGCCGTCATGACGAGACCTGGTCATTCATGGAGACGCTGGCGTCGGTTGGCGGAGAGACCTGGTTCCGACTGGGCGACCGCGATCTCGCCGTGCATGTCGAGCGCACGCGCCGACTGCGGGCCGGCGAAACATTGTCGGCGGTCACCCAGGACTTCTGCCGACGTCTCGGCGTAGGACCGCGCGTGCTGCCGATGAGCGACGATCCGGTGCGCACGCGCGTTCGCACCGACGACGGCTGGATCGATTTCCAGGACTACTTCGTGCACCGGCACTGCGAACCCGAGGTACATGAGCTTGCATTCCACGGGGCTTCGACGGCACGGGCCCAGCCCGAGTTCCTGGCCGCACTGGCGGATCCGCACCTCTCGGCGGTGGTCATCTGCCCATCCAATCCGTTCATCAGCATCGAGCCGATCCTCGCGGTCCCTGGCGTGCGAGCCGCGCTTGCCGATTGTGCCGCTCCGGTGATCGCGGTGTCACCGATCATCGGCGGGCGCGCGGTGAAGGGACCGACGGCGAAGATGATGACGGAACTCGGCATGACGCCCAGTGCAGGTGCCGTGGCACATCGCTATGGCGATCTGATCGACGGCTATGTCGTCGATTTCGCCGATATGGATCAGATCGCCTCGATCGGTCCCAAGGTCACGCTCGGACAGACCATGATGACCACGTTGGCCGACCGCGAGGCGTTGGCGCGCACTGTGCTTGGTGCGGCCGGCGTGCTGCGGCGCGACTGATGGCAAGCGATATCTGGGCGGCGGTGCCGGTGAAGGAATTTGCCGGCGCGAAGCAGCGTCTTGCGACGTTGCTGACGCCGAAGCAGCGCCAAGCGCTGGCCGCGGCGATGCTGGAGGATGTGCTGGCCGCGCTGGTGAATGCGCCGCTTGCCGGGATCATGGTGAATACGGTCGATCCGGTCGCCGGGGAGCTGGCGCGTCGCTATGGCGCCCGAGTCGTGACCGAGAACGCGCGCGATGGGCACACCCGCGCGGTCATGGCGATGGCACGCATTCTGGACGCGGAAGGCCGCGCTGGAATGCTGACGGTGCCCGGGGATATTCCGCGCGTCACGTCAGCGGAGATCGCGGCGGTCATCGAGGCGCGTCGGCCGTCGCCTTCCGTGACCATCGTTCCCGCACATGACAAACGCGGCTCCAACGCCGTGCTCTGTTCGCCGCCGACCGTGATGCAGCTGCGTTTTGGCGACGACAGTTTTCTCCCGCATCTGGCCGCGGCGCGCGCGGTTGGCATCGAGCCGGCAATCGTGAACCTGCCGGGCATCGGCCTGGACATCGACCAGCCGCAGGATCTACGCGCGTTTATGCAAGCCATACCACCGATGGCGACGCGCACGTCGGGCCTTTTCGAGGGGTAAGGTCAACGGCTTGGATCTCTCACGTCATGGCTGCGCTTGTCCGGGCGCGCCAGCATTTTTCCAACCGCATTGTGTTGCGATGGTGCGACCCCTCCCCTCCCTCCCGCAAGGGGAGGGGAGATCTATGTGCTCGACGCTACTCCGCCGCCAGCATCTTGCGGGGCGGCGTCTGCACGACCGGGGCGAGTTCCGCGGCGTTGAAAGAGACTTCGCGCCGCTCATCCGGAGCCGGCCGATACAGCGTGTCGCGTTGCAGGGGGATGCGCCCAATCGAACGAATCAAATCCTCCATCGCCTTGGGCGGGAACTCCTGACCGTGTTGGGTTCCTGCCGCACGCGAGATGCTTTCGTTCATCAACGTGCCACCGAGGTCGTTGGCGCCGGCATTCAGGCACAGCGCCGCACCCTCCGGCCCCATCTTCACCCACGACGTTCTGAATATTGGTGATCAGCGGATGCAGCACGAGCCGCGCCACGGCATGCATCAGTACCGCCTCACGTAGAGTTGGCCCCTTGCGTGCCTGACCGCGCAAATACATCGGCGCTTCCATGTGCACGAACGGCAGCGGCACGAATTCGGTGATGCCTCCGGTCTCTGCCTGCAGGTCACGCAGCACCAGCAAATGCCGCGCCCACGAGACCGGACGCTCGACATGGCCGTACATGATCGTCGATGTGGTGCGCAGACCGAGCCTGTGCGCGGTGCTTACCACGTCGAGCCACTGTGCCGTGTTGACCTTGTCCGGGCAGATGATTTTCCGCACATCGTCGTCAAGAATTTCCGCCGCGGTGCCTGGCAGCGTACCAAGGCCCGCCACTTTGAGCTGCGCCAGAAAATCGTGCAGCGACAAACCAAGTGTCGCCGCACCCTGCGTCACCTCGAGCGGCGAGAACGCGTGCACGTGCATATCCGGCAGCGCTTCTTTGATCGCCCGGCAGATGCCGAGATAAGTCGCGCCGGTGTAGTCCGGATGGATGCCGCCTTGCAGGCACACTTCGGTTGCACCGCGGTCCCACGCCTCACGCGAGCGACGCACCACTTCGTCCAGATCCAGGTCGTATGGCGTACCGCGCAAGGCTTCGTGCGTTTTGCCTTTGGAGAAGGCGCAGAAGCGGCAGCGATAATAACAGATGTTGGTGTAGTTGATGTTGCGGTTGACCACGTAGCGCACGGTCTCGCCGCTGACCGCCTGGCGCAGCGCATCGGCTGAGGTGATGACATGGTCGTAGTCGGCGTCGCGCGCGCCGAACAGGCGGACGATTTCGGGCTCGGCAAGCCGTGCGCCTGATGCCGCCTTGTTCACAGCTTGCGCCACCAACGGATCAACCGACCCGAGCAGCGGAGCGCGCCGCCCCGGCAGCACGGTAAGGCCTGGGGCCCAGTCGTCCTCGCGCGCCCAGCCCTCCGCGTCGATCGCACGCCGTACGCGCTTTGCAATGTCGGGCGCGCACCAGCGGTCCGCCTCGAACGCGTAGGATGGATAGACCGGCAGCCGCTGCACCAGCACCTTGCCCATCGCGGCGGTGCGCTGTGCCAGGGCCTCGATCTGCGGCCATGGAGCTTCGGGGTTCACGTGATCCGGCGTTATCGGCGACACGCCGCCCCAGTCATCGATGCCGGCGCCGATCAGTTTCTCGTAAACGCCAGGCGAAAGGTTGGGCGGCGCCTGCACGTGCACATCGCCGGGCAGGATCAGTCGCGCGGCCGCGATGCTCCACAGCAGATCGTCCAGGTCCGGCTCCGGCGCGGTTGCCCGCTTGGTGTTGGGCTTGGCGCGGAAGTTCTGCACAATCACTTCCTGAATGTGGCCGTTGCGCTCATGCTGGTCGCGGATCGCGACCAGCGAATCCAGCCGTTCCGCGCGCGTCTCGCCGATGCCGATCAGGATGCCGGTGGTGAACGGCACCGCAAGCTCTCCCGCCTGCCGCATCATCTCCAGTCGCACCGAGGGCGCCTTGTCGGGCGAGCCGTAATGCACGCCGCCCGGTTCGCACAGCCGATCGCTGCTCGATTCCAGCATGATGCCAGCGCTCGCCGACACTTGCCGAAGCGCGGCGATCTCGTCGCGCGTCATCACGCCGGGATTGACATGTGGCAGCAGCCCGGTCTCCTTCAGCACCAGCGCGCACATATCGCGCAGGTACGAAATCGTCGTATCGTGCCCAAGCGCTGCCAAAGCCTCGCGGGCGGCGCGGTAACGGAGTTCAGGCTTGTCGCCAAGCGTGAACAACGCCTCGGCGCAGCCAGCCGCAGCGCCGGCGCGTGCTATCGTCAACACGGCGTCCGGCGACAGATAAGCCGGCCGATCGGCGTGCGGGCGCTCGGCAAACGTGCAGTAATGGCACACGTCGCGGCACAGTCTTGTCAGCGGGATGAACACCTTTCGCGAGTATGAAATCAGGCGGCCATGCGCTGCGTCGCGCTTTTCCGCCGCCTGCGCCATAAGCGCATCGAGCGGCGCGGCTTCGATCCAGCCGATCAGGTCCTGGTCTTTCATGCTTTGCGCACCACTTGTTCTCCGAAGCGCTGGAGTACCTCCAGCATCTCCTCGATCGTCGGTCGTTGCAGGTCGAGGATCACATGCCGCGCGCCAACCATCTCAAGCGCGCCGGCGTCTCCCAGCATGTCCGATGAACTGCCGCTGAACAACGGGCGCCCATCGGGACCCTGCCGTGCGGTCCGCACGGGCGGGCTTTCGCCACCCACCTGGATCGGTAGATGTGACGTGAGGCAGCCGCGCGTGCCGATATGAATGCCAAAGTCCAAGACCTACTCCGCATGGCTCCCGCTCGGATCATCGTGTGCTAACGTCGCGGTCGACGCAACGCCGTGGCGAGGCTTGGCTCGGCCAGCCACACTTGAAGGGACAGGAACAAATGCAGATCGGGTGCAGTGCGCCGACCAGTGGACCCCTGATCGCGCCGGACAGCCTGGTGCGAATCGCCACCGAGGCGGAGCAACTTGGCTTCGACTACATTACGGTCAGCGACCATGTTATGATGCCGAAGAGTGTGGTCTCGAAGTATCCCTACAGTGAGTTCGGGCGAGTTCCCCTCAGGCGCCGGCGCCGCACGATTGGAGCAACTGACCACGGCGGCTTTCATTGCAGCGGCCACGTCGAGGCTGCGCATTGTCACTTCGGTGATGGTGGTGCCGCATCGCCCCGCGGTACTGACCGCGAAGATCCTGGCGACGATCGACTATCTGTCGAAGGGCCGCTTGACGCTTGGCATCGGCGCAGGGTGGTGCAAGGAAGAATTCGAGGTCATCGGCGCACCGCCATTCGAGGACCGCGGCCATGTCACCGACGAATGGATGATGGCCTGCAAGGAGCTTTGGGCGAAGGACGATCCGAGCTTCGGCGGCAAATATGTGAAATTCTCCGACGTGGTGTTCACGCCGAAGCCGGTGCAGAAGTCGATCCCGATCTGGGTGGGCGGAGAAAGTGGCCCCGCGCTGCGGCGGACGGCGAAGTACGGCGATGCCTGGTACCCGATCGGCACGAACCCGCAGTTTCCGATGGACACGCTGACGCGCTTCAAGGCGGGTGTGGCCAAACTGCACGACCTGACTGTGAAGGCCGGGCGTGATCCGTCTGCGGTTACTGTGGCCTATCGCATTTCGTCCAATGCGGAAGCGCAGCCGAAGGGCACCGTCGACGGCGAACGCAAACTCTTCACCGGGGGCGCGGCCGATTTCGTTGGCGACATCAAGGCGTTGGCGGATGCCGGCGTGACCTCGTTCGATTCCGGCATGTTCGCACCGACACTGGGCGGCACCATCGACAACATGCGCCGCTTCCGCGATGAGGTGCTGTCAAAGGTGAAGTAGCGGGAGGCTCTGATGCAGATCGGCTGCAACGCACCCACGAGCGGACCGCTCATTGAACCGGATAGTCTGGTGCGGATCGTTACCGAAGCCGAGGCGCTTGGCTTCGACTATTTGACGATCAGCGACCACATCATGGTGCCACGCAATCTCGGCTCGAAATATCCCTATACCGACACGGGCGAGTTTCCTGCCGGGACCGCGGCTGCCTGGCTCGAGCAACTCACGACGACGGCCTACATCGCCGCGCTGACGAAGAAGTTGCGCTTCGTGCTGTCGGTGATGGTGGTGCCGCATCGCCCGGCGGTGTTGACAGCGAAGGTCCTGGCGACGATCGACTATTTGTCAAAGGGACGGCTTACGCTGGGCATCGGCGTCGGCTGGTGCCGTGAGGAATTCGAGGCGATCAATGCGGCGCCGTTCGACGACCGCGGCCATGTCACCGACGAATGGATGATGGCCTGCAAGGAGCTGTGGTCGAAGGACGATCCGCGTTTCGACGGGAAGTATGTAAAATTCTCCGACGTGGTGTTCACGCCGAAGCCGGTGCAGCAGCCGATCCCGATCTGGGTCGGCGGCGAGAGTGGGCCGGCGCTGCGACGGACGGCGCGCTATGCGGATGGTTGGTATCCGGTCTCCACCAACCCGCGATTTCCGATGCACACGCTGAGCAAATTCAAGGCCGGCATCGCGCGGTTCCGTGGCGTGGTGGAGAAGGAGGGACGCGACCCGTCTCAGATCACGCTGGCGCTGCGCGTGCTGGCCGGTCCGCGCGCGCAGCCGCGGGTGATGATGGATGGCGAACCACGCCTGTTCACCGGTGGGTCGGCAGACTACGCGACTGATATCAAGGCGCTGGAGGAACTCGGTGTAGGCGCGGTCGATGTCCGTCTGTTTGGCGCCTCGGCGCAAGAAACGGTGGACAACATGCACCGCTTCCGCGACGAAGTGATCGCGAAGGTTCGATAGAAAGGAGATCATCCATGCAGCTTGGCATAACGATGCGGATCAACGGCCAGACGCCAAAGCTCAGCATGGAGGAGGTGCTGGAGGCGGAACGGTTAGGCTACGTATCGGTGTGGTCGGGGGAGGCCTGGGGCACCGATGCGGTATCGCCGGCCGCCTGGGTTTTGGCGCGCACCACCAAGATCAAGGCGGGCACTGCGATCATGCAGATGCAGGCGCGGACGCCATCCTGCGCGGCAATGACGGCGATGACGCTGAATGCACTGTCAGGTGGGCGGTTCCTGTTGGGCGTTGGTCCGTCGGGGCCGCAGGTGATCGAGGGTTGGCACGGCGTGCCGTATGGCAAGCCGCTCGGCCGCACCAAGGAATACATCGAGATCATCCGCAAGGCCCTGGCACGCGAGGCGCCGCTGACCTATCAGGGCGAGCATTACCAAATTCCCTACACCGGTCGTGGCGCCACCGGGCTTGGCAAACCGCTGCGCAGCATCGTACACGGCGATCCCGACATGAAGATCTACACGGCCTCGATCACGCCGGCCGGTCTGCGCACCGCGGGCGAAGTGTCGGACGGTACTTTGCCGATATGGTTCTCACCGGAGCAGGCGGATCAGGTGGTGCAGCCGATCCTCGATGGGCGCGCGAAGGCCGGCAAGCCGCGCGATCTGGAAGGGTTCGATCTGGCGCCGTACGTGAAGATCAGTATGGGCAACGATCTGGCTGCGTGCCGCGATGCGCTGCGGCCCAATCTGGCGCTGTATATCGGCGGGATGGGGGCGCGCTCGAAGAATTTCTACAACGATTTCGCGGTGCGGCTAGGCTATGAGGAGGCGGCGGCGAAGATCCAGGATCTGTATCTGGGCGGCCACAAGAAGGATGCCGAGGCGCTGGTGCCGGACAAGCTGATCGACGAAATTGCGCTGGTGGGGACTGCGGATCGCATCAAGGACCGGTTGCAGGCGTGGAAGCAGGTGGCAGCCGGGGGGAAGCTCACCACGATGGTGCTGACCGGCGCCAGTGTCGAGGCACTGCGCGTGGTGGCGGAGGCCGTGCTGTAGGTGGCAATGACCGGCATTGATCTGCCGGACGCTGTTCGCCGCCAGTGGCCGTTCCAGCCGCGCTACGCCCGCGTCAACGGCTGGCGCATGCACTATGTGGATGAAGGCGCCGGAGATCCGGTCGTGCTGCTGCATGGCAATCCGACATGGGGCTTTCTGTATCGGGACTTCGTTGCGCCACTGACCTCGGCTGGCTTTCGCGTCGTCATCCCCGACATGATCGGCTTCGGCCTGTCGGAAAAGCCCGTGCGCGAACAGGCGCATAGCCTCGACGGCCATATCGCAAATCTGACCGGATTGCTGCGTGGCCTCGATCTGCACCGTATCACGCTGGTCTGCCACGACTGGGGTGGCCCGACCGGCCTCGGCTTTGCCTTGTCAAACATCGCGCGCGTGAAGGCATTGGTGTTGATGAGCACCTGGGCCTGGCCATTGCCTCCGGCCGAGTTTCATACGCGCATCTTTCCCTGGCGTTCGATGCACGCGCCGTTGCTCGGGCCGTATCTCCTGGGGCGGCACAATGCACTTGCGGGGCGTGGCATTTATCTGTCCGTGGTCGATCGCAAGCGATTTCAGGACCGCGCGCAGGTGGCGTACGAAGTGGTCCTGCCGGATGCCGCGACCCGCCTGCTCACCTGGACGTGGCCACGCTGGATTCCACTGGACGCGACCGCGCGTGCGCTCGACCGCTTCGCCTGGCTTGAGCGCGAAGTTTCGGCGTGTACGCTGCCCGCATTGCTGATCTGGGGGCGTGAGGACGACGTGTTCGACCCGGCGATTTTCGTTCCGCGCTTCAGGCAGTTGCTGCCGCATGCCGAGGGGCCGCATCTGGTGACCGGACGGCATTTCCTACAGGAAGATTCCGGTCCCGAGATCGCCGCATGCATCGTCGATTTCCTGCGGAGGCTGGCGTGACCGTGGTGCACGTGGTGCCGGAACCGGCGCTCGAAGGCATGCGGCTGGCCTTTGTGCTCGCGGAGGACCGGCTCGGCCACTATCCCGAATTCCGCGAATTCTTTGTGCGCACGTTCGACCTCGATCACATCGGCCTGGCGCGGGCTGGTCATGTGCAGGCGCTCTCCGGAACGATTTATGCGCTGATCTTCATCGGCCGCAGCGGCGAGGCTTTCCCATCGGGCGTGGAAATCCATGCCATCGTTGCCGCACTTGAACCGTTCGATGAAACGGCCGTCGATCGTGATCTGTGGTCGATCATGCGCTGGATGATCGACGGTATCGGCGGAGCGTGGACAACTGATGCATTGGAGGCGACCGGACGCTTGTTTCGCATTCCAGCCAGCATGGCCGCGGACAACTCGGTTTCCTGACGACCATGACAGGCCGCAATCTCACGACGCCGCATCGAATTCAGCAAGCAATGCGGCCACGCGCTCGCGCAATGCAGGCAGATGGCCGGTGATCGTTTCCCACACGATCATGCTGTCCACCTGCGTGTAGCCATGGATCAGAATGTTGCGGAATGCCACGGCACTCCCTAGTTCGGGGATGCGATTGGCAATGTCCGGATCCAGCCTGGGACAACTGGTTCAGTGCTTCGCCGATGATCTCGAACTGCCGCTCGACGGCCGACCGCAGCATATCGTCGGCCAGATAGCCATCTCTGTCCCGATGGTCGATGTAGCGAGCGATTGCATCAGCCGACCTTCGCACGTCCCAGAGAAATGCACGCGCGTCACGCTGCATACAGGACCTGCTTGTCACGCTCGATCCCTGCCCGGACATATGGATTTTCTACACTGCCCGCGGTGATCAGATCGACCTTGCGGCCAAATAAGGCCGCCAGCGCCTCTTGCAGGCCGAAGAATTCATCTAGACTTGGCGTGCGCTTTGTTGGGTCATAGAAAACCAGAATATCGATGTCGGATCGCTCCGCGACGAAATCCGTCCCTCGGGCAGCGGAGCCGAACGTCTCCAGCCGCGAGACACGGAAGCGTCGGCACAGGTCGGCGATTTCATCGCGGCGGTCAGCAAGCATCGGCAGCATGGCAGTGCATGACCCTGGTTCGTCGCGGGGCGTGTCGCAATCAGGATACACGCGGGGGAGCCCACCACTCCATACTCGCCGCATGGACGCGGCCTGCCGGCGCTTCTAGCATCGGCGCCGATACTCAGAGGAAACGACCATGAGCGGAGCATCACCCGTCAGCCTGGAACGCGAGGGCGACATCGGCGTCATCACCGTGAACTATCCGCCGGTGAATGCGCTCGGGCCGGGCGTGGCCGAGGGCATCAAGGAGTGCATCGCGCGCGGCAACACCAATCCGGCGATCAAGGCCATGGTGCTGATCGGCGCGGGGCGCAGCTTCATCGCCGGCGCCGACATCCGCGCCTTTGGAACGAATCGTCCCCGGTTGCCGCTGGGTCAGCGCGTTTACGATGTGCTCGACGCCAGTGAGAAGCCGGTCGTCGCCGCCATCCATGGCTATGCGCTTGGCGGCGGTCTGGAAATCGCCATGGCGTGCCATTACCGGATCGCACTGCCCGGGGCGAAGGTGGGTCTGCCGGAAGTACTCATCGGCATCCTGCCGGGCGGTGGCGGCACGCAGCGTCTGCCGCGTCTGATCGGCCCCAAGGCGGCGCTCGACATGATTGTTACCGGGCGGCATGTGGCGGCGCCCGAAGCGAGGAAGCTCGGCCTCATCGACGAGGTGCTGCCGGAGAATTCCGATCTGCGCGAGAGCGCGATCGCCTGGACGATGCGTGTCATGGACACGCGTCCGCTGCGCCGCGTCCGCGACAGGCTGGTGAAGCTCGATGATCCCGGGATTTTCGATGCGATGCGAGAGTTGATTGCCCGCCGCGCCCGCAGTCAGACCGCACCCTATCATTGCATCGCCGCGGTGGAGGCGGCGTGTTCGCTCGCTTTCGACGATGGCTGCCGTCGCGAGGCCGATCTGTTCACGGAGCTCGAAAATTCCGCCGAGGCGCGCGCGTTGCGCTACGCCTTCTTCATCGAACGCGAGGTGGCCAAGCTGCCCGACCTTCCGGCCGGCACGTCCGTTCGTGGGTTTGCCACGGCCGCCGTGGTCGGCGCCGGCACGATGGGCGGCGGCATCGCCATGAGCTTCGCCGACTATGGGTTCCCGGTGAAGATAATGGATGCCACGCAGGAAGCGTTGGATCGCGGCATGCAGCGGATTCGCGACAACTACGCGACTTCGGTCCGCCGCGGCTCGCTCGCCGAGGTCGCGATGCGGCGCCGGCTCGCGCGCATCGAACCGGTCGCGGATTACGACGACATCAAGGACTGCGACATCGTCATCGAGGCGGTGTTCGAGGAAATGGACGTGAAGAAGCCGATCTTCGCCAAGCTGGACGAGGTGATGAAACCGGGCGCGCTGCTGTTCTCCAACACGTCCGCGCTGGACGTCGATCAGCTTGCGGAGATGACGAAGCGGCCGCAGGACGTGGCCGGGACGCATTTCTTCAGCCCCGCGAACGTGATGAAGCTGCTCGAGGTGGTGCGGGGGGCAAAATCATCGCCACAGACGCTGCTGTCGGCAATGCAGATGGGGCGCAGGATCGGCAAGCTTTCCGCGATGGCCGGCAACACTGACGGCTTCGTCGCCAACCGCTCGCGCGCGCCGTTCAACTCCGAGATGGTGATCCTGTTGGAGGAGGGGTGCCTGCCCGAGCAGGTGGACAAGGTGATGGTGGATTTTGGCTATCCGATGGGTCCGTTCGCCGTGGGCGATCTCGCCGGCCTCGATGTTGGCGCCGCCGGCCGTCGTCGTCGCGCTGCCGCCGATCCCAACTATCGCAAGTTGCCGATCGCCGACCGCCTGGTGGAGCTTGGGCGATATGGCCAGAAGACCGGCGCCGGCTGGTACCGGTACGACAGTGGCGACCGAACGCCATACCCCGATCCCGAGGTCGCGGCCATCATCAGGCAGGTCGCCGCCGAGATGGGCGCGTCGCAGCAAACGTTCACCGACCAGGAGATACTGCACCGGCTGCTGTTTGCCTCGGTGAACGAGGCGTGCCGCATCCTGGAGGAAGGCAAGGCCTACCGCGCCAGCGACATCGACGTGATGTGGCTGCACGGCTTCGGTTTCCCGCGCTATCGGGGCGGCCTGTTCTACTGGGCCGACGGTATCGGCGTGCGCAACGTCTATGACCAGATCGCGAATTGGCATCAGCGATACGGCGCACGCTGGTCGCCGTCACGGCTGTTGCGCGAACTTGCCGATTCGAACACGCCGTTCCGCGAAGCCAAGGCCGCGGCCTTTGTGCCATAAGGGGAAACAGCCATGAGCGATGTCGTCGAACTGAACGACCTTCCCGATGAGGAATTTCGCCTGCAGGTGCGGCAGTGGATCGAGTTGAACTACCCGCCGGAGATTCGCAATCCGCCTTCGCGGCTGCATTTCAAGGACACCAAGGGTTGGTACCACAAGCTGGCAAGGAAGGGCTGGCTGTGCCCCAACTGGCCGCGCGAGTTCGGTGGCATGGGGATCACCGCCGGCAAGCAGCTCATCATGCTGGAGGAGAAAGAGCGCCACGGCTGTGCCCGATTGAATGAAATGGGCATGACCATGCTGGGTCCTTTGCTGATCCGCTACGGCACAAAGGAGCAGCAGGACTATTACCTGCCGAAGATCCTGACCGGCGAGCACATCTGGTGCCAGGGTTATTCCGAGCCGAACGCCGGTTCCGACCTCGCGTCGCTGCGCACCGAGGCGGTGCTGGAGGGCGATCATTGGGTGGTGAACGGCCAGAAGATCTGGACCTCGATGGCGATGGACGCCAACTGGATTTTCCTTCTGGTGCGCACCGACAAGCAGGCGAAGAAGCAGGAAGGGATCAGCTTCCTGCTGGTGCCGATGGACAGTCCGGGCATTACCATCCGGCCGATCACCAACCTCGATATGGAAGACGAGTTCTGCGAGACCTTCTTCGACGATGTGCGCGTGCCGAAGGACAACCTGGTCGGGCAGATCAACAAGGGCTGGACGATGGCGAAGAACCTGCTGGGGTTCGAGCGCATCGGCAGCGGCTCGCCGCGTCAATCGTCCCATGCGCTGTCGCGGCTGCGTCTGCTGGCGGATCGTATGGGCGTCTGGGATGAGGAGGGGTTCCAGGACCGTTACACACGGCTGCGCCTCGATCTTGAAGACCACAAATCGCTGTACAACGAGTTTGTCGCAAAGGTGTATCGCGGGGAGGCGCTGGGTCCGGACGTATCCATGCTCAAGGTGCATCAGACAGAGCTGTATCAGCGCATCACCGAGACCATGCTCGAGGTCGCCGCGGAACATGGTGCGCAGTTCGGACCGCTGGACGGCAACCGTGAATTGAATCCCGCGGGTTTGTTCATCCAGTCGCGTCCGTCCACGATCTACGCCGGTTCGAACGAAATCCAGCGGAACATACTGGCGAAGAACGTGCTGGAGCTGCCTGGGTAGGGGGAGCGCCGCCATGTCAGCCGCAGACGCTGTTCTGCCCTACACAGGCCGGGAATTTCTCGACAGCCTCGATGATGGCCGCGAAGTGTGGATCTACGGCGAACGAGTGAAGCGGATCACCGAACATCCGGCCTTCCGCAACAGTGCGCGGATGATCGCGCGGCTGTATGAAGCATTGCATTCGGATCATTCCGCATCGCAGAATGTTCTGACGTGTCCGACCGAATGGGGCGGGTTCACGCACAAATACTTTGTGGCCTCACGTACGGCCGAGGAACAGGTGGCAGCGCGCGACGCAATCGCAGCCTGGGCTCGTCTGAGTTACGGATGGTTCGGTCGGTCGCCGGATTATAAGGCGGCATTTCTTGCCACCCTGGGCGCCAACGCCGACTTCTACGCGCCGTATCAGGCCAATGCGCTCCATTGGTACCGGCATAGTCAGGAGCGTGTGCCGTTCATCAATCATGCGATCATCCATCCGCCGGTCGATCGCAACATGGCGCCTGGCGCAGCAGGTGGCCCGACCGACATTTATATGCATGTCACCAAGGAGACCGACGCCGGCATTCGTGTCAGCGGCGCCAAGGTCGTCGCCACTGGATCGGCGCTGACGCATTTCACCTTTGTCGCGCACCATGGGCTGATCCCTGTGCAGGACAAGAATTTCTCCATGGTGTTCATCGTGCCGACAAATGCATCTGGCGTGAAGCTCATCTGTCGCGTTTCGAATGAGCAGCGTGCCGCGGTCATGGGGAGTCCATACGACTATCCGCTGTCGAGTTGTCTGGACGAGAACGACGCGATCTTCGTGATGGATGATGTTCTGGTGCCGTGGGAGAATGTGTTCGTCTATGCCGACGTGGAAAAGGCCAACAATTTCTTCCCGCGTACCGGCTTCCTGCCGCGCGCGCTGTTGCACGGATGCACCCGGCTGGCAGTCAAACTCGATTTCATCACGGGCCTGTTCATCAAGGCGACCGAGATGACCGGCTCGCGTTCGTTCCGTGGCGTCGAGGCCAATATCGGCGAGGTGATCGCCTGGCGCAACATGATGTGGGGGTTGTCCGACGCCATGGCGAAGTCGGTCGATCCCTGGACCGGCGGCTGCGTCTTGCCAGGCATGGAGCCTGCCGCGGCGTATCAGGTGCTGGCGCCCGAGGCTTACGTGCAGATCAAGACGATCATCGAAAAGACCGTCGCCAGTGGCCTGATCTACCTGAACTCGCACGCGCGCGATTTCGAGACGCCGGAATTACGCAAATATCTCGATCTCTACGTCCGCGGATCCGGCGGCGTGTCGGCGGTCGAGCGGGTGAAGCTGATGAAGCTGCTGTGGGACGCGGTGGGCTCGGAGTTCGGCTCCCGACATGAGCTGTACGAAGTGAACTACTCCGGCAGTCATGAGGAGATCCGCCGCTACGCGCTGTTCGGAGCGTTGGCGTCCGGCCAGTACGATCGCTGGAAGGGCTTCGCCGACCGATGCCTGGCGGAGTACGACCTGCGCGGCTGGACAGCGCCGGACCTGATCGATCCGGACGACGTGAGCGCCGTGCGCCCGTCCCCCCACTGACCAAGGAGTGCACATTGACGCCGTCTGAACCCCCGGCATATCGTCGCGGCCGAAATCAATAGCCGGGGGCGCCACGAAGTCGGCCCCGCCCAAGGGAGGCCGCTGAACGTGGAAGGTGCTGCACGACTGTTGCAGCTGGTCATAAATGGAGCCGCCGCCGGCTGCATCTATGGGTTGATCGCACTTGGATTCGTCCTGATCTACAAGGCGACCGAGATGGTCAACTTTGCCCAGGGCGACATCATGATGCTGGGCGGCTTCGTGGCATTCAGCCTGATCGCCCATTTCGGCCTCAACTATTGGGTGGGCGCGCTGATCGCGATCCTGGTGATTGCCGCCTTCGGCTTCGCACTCGACGCGGTGATTTTGCGACGAGTGATCGGGCAGCCGCAATTTGCCGTTGTCATGCTTACGCTCGGCCTCGGGTTCATCTTCCGCGCTTACGCCGGCATCACCTGGGGCTACGATTCCGTCGGGTTCGAGACGCCATTCACCAACAAGACGATCAACCTGGGCGGCCTCGTGCTGGGCCAGGATAACGTATCCATCATCGTCGGCACCGTCCTGTTGTGCGGCGTGCTATATGTCTTCTTCAGCCGCACGCGACTCGGCATCGCCATGCAGGCTTCGTCGCAGAATCAACTTGCCGCCTATTACATGGGCATCCCGGTTCGCACGGTGTTTTCGCTGATCTGGGCGATCAGCGCCGGCGTCGCGGCGGTGGCCGGCATCCTGCTGTCACCGGTCTCGATGATCGACGTGAACATGGGGTTTCTGGGGATCAAGGCGTTCGCCGCCGCGGTGCTCGGCGGGTTCGGCAGCATCCCCGGCGCGCTGATCGGTGGCGTGGTCATCGGCATCGTCGAGCAGCTCGCCGGCTACTTTCTGCCCGCCGGCTTCCAGGAGGTCACCTCGAATGTCGTCCTGCTCGCCACCTTGATTCTGCGGCCACAGGGCCTGTTCGCCGAGGGATTGGGAAAGCGGGTCTGACGCATGCGCTATTTGTTCAAGACCGACTACCGGCAGGACATGACGCTCTGGCGTCACCGTGGCGACCTGTTCTGGTACGGTCTGCTGGTTGTCGTGCTGCTGCTCCTCCCGCGCATGATGGGCGAGTTCTACATCGGTGAGCTTGGCGGCGTGTTCATCTTCGCAATCGCCGGCGTCGGGTTGATGCTGCTGGCCGGCTACACCGGGTTGATCAGCCTTGGCAACGCGGCGTTCCTTGGCATCGGCGCCTACACGAATTCCGTGCTGCTGGCGCAGGGCGTGCCGTTCCTGATCACCCTGCCGGCCGCCGGTCTGTTCACCGCGGTTTTCGGCGCGGCGATCGGCCTGCCGACCTTGCGCATGAGCGGGCTCTATCTGGCGATCGCGACGCTGGCCTTCGGCAGCATCGTCGGCACCGTGTTTCAGAAGTGGGACGCTGTCACCGGCGGCTTCGACGGTTTCGCGGTGCCGACGCCGTACATCTTTGGAGTGCCGATCGAAGGCGCCAACGGCATCTACTATCTTTCGCTCGCCGTCCTGGTGTTCGTGCTGTGGCTGTCGGCCAACATACTGCGCACGCCGCTCGGCCGCGCCATGGTGGCGATCCGCGACAGCGAGATCTCCGCCCAGAGCATGGGCATTCATCTTGCGCGGTACAAGACGTTCGCGTTCGCCATCAGCGCCGGCATGACCGGCTTGGCCGGCGCACTGTTCGCGCATTACGTGCGGTTTCTCGCACCCGATGCGTTCGACGTGCTGCTGTCGGTGCAGTTCGTCACCATCGTCTTCGTAGGCGGCCTGGGCTCGCTGCACGGCGCGGTTCTCGGCGCGATCTTCGTCAGGCTGCTGCCACAGGCGATCGCCATCATGCGCGACGAGCTGCCGTTCGGGATCGGTCGCATGCCGGGGTTGGAGCCGTCGCTGTTCGGCCTCGTGCTGGTGATGGTGATCCTGTTCGAGCCTGGCGGCATCTATGGCCGCTGGATAAAGCTGAAGCACTGGTTTCAGGCCTACCCGCTCAAGCGCCGCTCCGGTTTCCGTCGGCAGAAGTCCTACGCGCGCTCGGAGCGTCTGCGGTGATGCCGCGCTATTCTCCCCCTCCCCTTGCGGGAGGGGAGGGGGAGGCCATCGCGCCCACCGTCGCTGTTCCGTGCGGCCTCCCATGAGCATCTTCGCTGCCAATGAAATCGCCATACGTTTCGGCGGCATACGTGCGGTCGATGCGGTCAGCTTCCAGGTGGAGCAAGGCGAGGTGTTCTCCATCATCGGACCGAACGGCGCGGGCAAGACGACAATATTCAACCTGATAAGCCGCATCTATCAGCCCAGCGCCGGACGGCTGTTCTTTCAGGATCAGGACATCACCGACATTCCGCCGTATCGCGTGGCCGGTCTGGGAATTGCGCGCACGTTCCAGAACATCGAGTTGTTCACCAACGCCACGCTGTTGCAGAACCTGTTGATCGGCCGCCACTGCCATTCGACCGTCGGCGTTCTGGCGCAGCTGGCCTTCTTGCCCACAGTGCGGCGTGAAGAGCTGAAACATCGCGAGAAGGCGGAGGAGGTGATTGCGTTTCTCAGCCTGGAACGCTACCGCGACACGCTGATCGCCAACCTGCCGTATGGTGTGCGCAAGGTGGTCGAACTGGGGCGGGCGCTGTGCATCGAGCCAAAACTGCTGCTTCTCGATGAACCCTCCTCCGGGCTCAACGTGGAAGAGACCGAGGGCATGGGATTCTGGATCGAGGATATCAAGAAGGACCTCGGCATCACCGTGATCATGGTCGAGCACGACATGAATTTGGTGCGCATGGTGTCCGATCGCGTGATGGCCTTGAACTACGGCAAGGTCATTGCGCTCGGCACACCCGACCAGGTGCAGAACCATCCGGAAGTGGTGCGGGCCTATATCGGAGGTGAGGCATGATGGCTGCCTGGCCACACGTCGCTCACCGGTGTTGCGGGCGCGACCGCGTCGGGCCCGGCCGTGACGGCAACGCGTCGCGGATGTCGGCATGAGCCACTCCGATGCTCTTCTGGACGTCACCGGTATCGAGACCTTCTATGGTCCGATCCAGGCGATCCGTGGCGTCAGTCTTCAGGTCGGGCAAGGTCAGATCGTCACCGTGCTTGGCGCCAACGGCGCCGGCAAGACGACGGTGCTGCGCACAATCTCCGGCGTGCTGGATCCCGAACGCGGACTGGTGCGCTTCGAGGGTCGCGAAATCGCCCACCTGCCGCCCGATCGTGTGATGCGGCTGGGCATCTGTCATGTGCCGGAAGGCCGCGAGGTGTTCCCGTTCCTGACAGTGTATGAAAACCTGCTGATGGGCGCCTACTCGCGCCACGACAAGGACGCGGTGCATCGCGACCTCGAGCTCTGCTACACCTACTTTCCCGTGCTGAAGGAACGATCCCACCAGCGCGCCGGTCTGCTGTCGGGTGGCGAACAGCAGATGCTGTCGATCAGCCGGGCGCTGATGGGACGTCCAAAACTGCTGCTGCTGGACGAGCCATCGCTGGGTCTGTCGCCAATCCTGGTCACCCAGATCTTCCGTATCATCCGCCGCATCAACGACGAGCAGGGTGTCGCGATCCTGCTGGTGGAGCAGAACGCCCACATGGCGCTGCAGACCGCCCAGTTCGGCTATGTGCTGGAGGTCGGGCGCATCGTGCTGGCTGATGAATGTACCAAGCTGATGCAGACCGACGCGATCAAGGAGTTTTACCTCGGACAGAAGGAAACCGGCATCCGCGGACAGCGGCGCTGGAAGAGGAAGCGGCTGTGGCACTGAACCCGGACGCGCATCCTGACAGCATTTCCGCGATGGTCGCCGCACGGATCGCCGCGCATGCGCCGGAAACCGTTCTGCGCAAGAAGGACCGCGGCATCTGGAAGGCGGTGACCTGGACCGAGCTGGGTGCGCGCATGCGCGAAGTCGGCATGGGGCTGAAGGCGATCGGCTTCCAGCCTGGCGATGTTGCCTGCGTGCTCGCCGAGACGCGCCCGGAATGGGTGTATGTCGATCTCGGCATCCTCGGCGCCGGCGGTGTCAGCGGCGGCATTCATCCCGCGGAGGAACCGGACCAGCTTGGCCAGGCGCTGCATCTGGCGGGTTGCGGCGTGCTGTTCGTCGAGAATGACGAGCAACTCGACAAGGTGCTGCTGGTGCGCGACCGCTGTCCGACGCTGCGGCGCATCGTCATTTTCGACATGAAGGGTCTGCGTGATTTTGCCGATCCGATCTGCGAAAGCTTCAGCACGTTCGTGGCCCGGGGCATTCAGCATGACCGTGCACACGCCGGCGACTGGGACACGGGCGTTGCCGCTATCGCCGCCGATCAGCCGGCGGTGCTGCTGTTCCCGCACGGTGGCGTGGCGGGCAAGGGAAGAACGCTGACGCACGGCGATGCGCTGCACCTGATCGCCAACGCACGCGCAGTGCTGGGCGTGCGGCCAGGCATCGAGCGCCTCGCGTTGCTGCCGATGTGCCACGTGATGGAGCGCGTGCTCGGGCTCTATCTGGCGCTCGACGCGCGCGTGATCAGCAATTACCTGGAGAGCCCGGACACCGTGGCGGAGAACCTCCAGGAAGTGCAGCCGGCAATGCTTGGCACCGATGTGCAGATCTGGGAGCTGCTGCATGCGCGGGCGAGCAATGCCGCCGCCGGCGCCACGCGGCTGCAGCGGCAGCTGTATCGTGGGGCGATCGCGGCGGGACAGCGCGGCGGGCCGCTCGCGGCACTGGCGCGCGTCTGCGTGTTGCGGGCGGTGCGGCAGGAACTGGGCCTGAGCCGGCTACGGCACGCCTATATCGGTGCCGCGTCGCCACCGCCGGAAATCGGGCGGTGGGCCCAGGCGCTCGGCATCGCAATCCAGCAGATCGACGGCCACGCAACGCGGGGCAGCGCCCTGGATGCTCGCTATCGCGCCCTGATGGAAGTAGCTTACGGCACCTGAAGGAAGGAACGGCAAATGCATAGCAGGCTCCTGGCAGCGGCGCTCGCGACCGCGCTGATCGGCCCCACCATGGCGGCGGACAGCGTTCGCGGTGTGACCGACCACGAGATCGTCATCGGCACCTACAGCGACCTGTCGGGCGTGACGGCGATGTGGGGCGTCAACAACACCAACGCCTGGCGCATGGTGTTCGACGAGGTGAACTCCGAAGGCGGCATCAACGGCCGCAAGATCAAGTACATCGTCGAGGACAATCAGTACCAGATTCCACGCTCGGTGCAGGCCGCCAACAAGCTGATCAACCGCGACGGCGTGTTCATGATGGTGGCCAATGGCGGCACGCCGATGAACAACGCGACGATGCCGGATCAGCTCGCCAAGGGGGTGCCGAACATCTTCCCGCTGACCTCGGCCCGCTCGATGTACGAGCCGCTCAATCACCTGAAATTCGGGCTCGCGGCTTCGTATTACGATCAGATGCGCTCGGGCGTGAAGCTGTTCGTGGAACAGCACCACAGCAAGACCATCTGCGCGATGTCGCAGGACACCGACTTCGGCCGTGACGTGATGGACGGTGCACGCGACGAATTGAAGGCGTTGAACATGAAGCTTGCGGCGGAGACGCTGCATAAGCCCACCGACACAGATTTCAGCGCGTCGGTCGCCCGGCTGCGGGATGCCAACTGCGATCTGATCCTGGTCGGCGGCATCGTCCGCGATAGCGTTCAGATCATCTCGGCCGTGCGGAAGACCGGCTGGCAGGTCGATATGCTTGGTCAGGCCGCGAGCTATGACGAAGCGGTGGCCGAGGTGCCGGGCGGTGTGACCGAAGGCTTCTATTCGATGACGCCCGTGTTGTACGTCGCGGCCGGCGATTTAAGTCCGGCGATCCGGGAGTTCGCCGACAAGTACAAGAAGCAGTTCGGCAAGGAGCCGAACTTTGCCGCGCAGATCGGCTACACGGCAGGGCAGCTTGTCGTGCTGGCCTTGCAGAAGGGCGGCAAGGACCTGACGACGGACAGTTTCGTTGCCGGCATGGAGAGCATCAAGGACTGGCACGACATCTTCGGCTCGCCGGCCATGAGCTTCAGCGCAACCAGACACCAGGGGTCGAACGAGTTGTTCCTGTGCGTGGTGAAGAACGGCCATTGGGTGCCGGTCAGCCCGACTCCGGTAGGATACTGACGCCACACGCCATTTGACGTGGCCTGTCTCGGGCGCAACCCGAGACAGGCGCCCGCCGACCCGAGGTGGCCGGCGATACGGGGTCCCCGTCATCGAGGCCGGGGGAACCCGTCGAAAGGGTGGCCGCCCCCACCCCTTCAATCTCACCGACCTCGCCGTAGCCAGGTAGATCGAGCCGAAGCGCTGTCCGAGCCGCGGCGACGGGCGCGCAACGATGGCTGGCGGCAGGCGGCGGCACGTTCCTGTTTCGTATCATCATCCTGCTGTCGATGCCAAGACTGCAATCTGCGCTTGACCGATCATTTGATAATCCGTAATATTCCTTCTCCGATATAAAAAATATCGCCGGAGTGAAAGTGACTGATCGCCAAAAGAACAGATGCAGCTTGGTCTGATCATCGCACGGTTCTCGTGATTCTGATCGACTGTCGTCTGTAATCGACCAATACCGCTCGTAACTGATCCTGGCTCCTGCAAGACCAGGGCGGACAAGTGCGGCCTGATACTGGGCAACGTGTGGGGAGAGGCTCGCTGTGAAACGGAATCGCATCGGTCGCAACATGACAGCAGCGGTCGCTGTTCTTGGGTTGGGCTTCAGCCTCGGCCCGGTACTGCCGACTACGGCGGACGCAAAGGACGGCGGCAGTGTCACCCAGGGAGGTGATGGCGGCAGTGGCGGCGGCAGCACAAACGTTGCGCAAAGTAATGGCAGCGGCGGCAACGACGGCGGCAGCGGCGGTGGTGGAAGCGGCGGCGGCAGCGGTGGAAGCGGCGGCGGTGGTGGAAGTGGTGGCAGCGGCAGCGGTGGAAGCGGCGGCGGTGGTGGAAGTGGTGGCAGCGGCAGCAGTGGAAGCGGCGGCGGCGGCTGGCGGCGGCGGCAATAACGCCAGACCGATCCGACCGCTGACGGGACTGCTTCCTCCGGCTCCCCCTCCCGCCGCGTACAGCGCCATCGTTCGGGATTCTGTGTCCCTGATCGCGCTCGGAAAGGCGCTGTTCTGGGACGTGCAGACCGGCAGCGGCAATCACCAGGCCTGCGCGAGCTGCCATTTTCATGGGGGCGCCGACACCCGCACCGTCAACCAGCTCAGCCCCGGCGTGAACGTCCAGCCGACGGCCGACCTGACGTTCGGCAACGCCGCAGGCCGGACGGGCAGCGGCGCTGTCGCCGGTCCGGACTACACCCTTTCACCAGCCGATTATCCGTTCCACAGGCTGGCCAACGTGAACGACCCCAATTCGGCGGTCCTGTTCGACACCAACGACGTCACGGGCTCGCAGGGTGCCTTCCAGACCACGCTGACAGCGCCGGCCAACAACAACGCGGCCGGCCTGCGCATGGCATGCTCCGCCGCGCCCGGGGCACCCTTCGCGATCGCTGTCAGCGGCAGGGAGCTCAACACGCGCAATGTCGAGCCACGCAACACGCCAAGCAACATCAATGCGGTCTTCAACTTTCGCAACTTCTGGGATGGCCGGGCCAACAACACCTTCAACGGTGTCAACCCGTTTGGCCGGCGCGCGATCACGGCGGACCCCACGGCACGGGTGTTCACCACAGATGGCACCACCGTAACCGCGCAGATGTTGCAGCTCAATAACATGAGCGCGGCCTCGCAGGCCACCGGACCGGTGCTCAGCACCTTCGAGATGGCGTGCGCGAATGAGACGTTCTCGGCACTCGGGCGAAGCCTGATGGGGCAGCGCGTGTTGCAGACCCAACCGGTGGCCGCCACAGACAGCGTATTCTCGAAGCTGCCGATCGGTGGGATCGCCAACGGCGGCCAGGGCCTATCGGTGACCTACCGCCAGTTGGTTCACGCCGCCTTCCAGCCGGCTTATTGGCAGGATGCGCACTACTACGCGGTCAACCCCACCACCGGCCAGATCAGCCGGGTCGCGGACGCCACAAAGGGCTTCCTCATCGACGAGTTGGACTTCTCGATGTTCTTCGGCGTGGCGATCGACGCCTACGAGCGGACCCTGATCTCCGATCAGTCGCCATTCGACACCGGCACCATGTCGGCCGATGCGGTGGCGGGCGAAGGCGTGTTCACCGGCAAGGCCAACTGCGTTGCCTGCCACGATGGCCCGCTGTTCTCGAAGGCCACGACCTTCCAGGGCGATACCGCCTTCCAGCCGATCCTCGACATGCAGATGTCATCAGGGAACAACGCACTCTACGACGCCGGCTTCTACAACATCGGCGTGCGCCCTGCCTTCGAGGATCGCGGCGTCGGCAATGTCGATCAGTACAATAACCCAATGTCGTTCACCCGGCAGTATGTACTGTCGCCGGGTACCGCCAATATCGGCGTCGATCGCTTCTCGGTCGCTTGCGCGACCAATTCCGGGAATTGCAGCCAGTTGCCTACCACTGTCCAGGCGCAGTCGCAGCGGGTCGCGGTGGATGGGTCTTTCAAGGTTCCCAGCCTGCGCAACGTCGCCCTGACGCCGCCGTATTTCCACAACGGTGGACAGAAGTCGCTCACCGATGTCGTCGCCTTCTACAATCGCGGCGGCGACCGCCGCACGCTCGCCAATGGCGACACGACAGGCACCGGTCAGCTCGGTCGCCCAGTCGCAACGGCGGTTCCCATCGGTCCCAACATGGGCGGCAGCAACATGGATCCGAACGTCAAGTCGCTCAGCCTGAACACCCAGCAGGCGGCGCAGATCGTTGCATTCCTGCAGTCGCTCACCGACCCCAGAGTGGCCTGCCATATGGCGCCGTTCGATCATCCGGGCATCACGGTTGCGAACGGCCAGTTGCGCCAGGATACCGACAATAACGGCAACGCCGATGACATCGCCTCCACCATCCGGGAAGTCGGCGCCGGTGGCTACGATCACTGCAGTGTCCTGTTCAGCCGCCTGAACTCGGGCGATCTGTTCACCTCGTCGCCCGCCTTCGATGCCATGAAGTCATGGACGACCGCGCCGTGAGCTCCGGCGCCAACCCAGAGTGAACCGGAAATGGCCGCCGAGCCTGACCCCTCGGCGGCCAAATTCCGCGCCGGCCGCCGGCCGTGACGCAGCAGCCTCGCGGACGAAAAACTGCACCCCGATTGGGTCCTGATTCACCCCGATGCCGGCCACGACCAACCGCTGCGCGCCGTTCCCGCGGCACGAATCAATACATACGTAACGAATTCTCTTGACCAGTCATTTGACAATCGGTAATATTCCACTAGAGACACAAAAAAAGATCGTAGTGAAAACGGACAAACTGGATACAGAAGCAGACGCAACATGATCTGACTGTAACAGACTTTATACAGTCATGGCCATATATCGGTCTGTAAACGTCTAAAACTGGTGCACAACCGATCCAAGGCCCTTCAAGGCCAGGGAAGGACAAGTGCGACCTGCTGCCTGGGGCAACTTGAGAGGGAGGCTGACCGTGACAGCGAATCGCATCGGTCGCACCATGACGGCGGTGATCGCCACGGTCGGTCTGGCCTTCAGCCTTGCGCCGGTCCTGCCGACCTCGGCAGGCGCCAACGCAATCCCCCAGGCCGGGCAGGCAGCTTTTGCTCCCAGGCCGATCCGACCGCTCACCGGCCTGCTCCCCCCTGCTCCCCCGCCGGCTGCCTACAACGCCATCGTACGGGACCCCGCGGTCCTGCTGACGCTCGGCAAGGCGCTGTTCTGGGACACCCAGGTAGGCAACGGCAATCATCAGGCCTGCGCAAGCTGCCACTTCCACGCCGGTGCTGACACCCGCACGGTCAACCAGCTCAGCCCGGGCCTGAATATGCAGCCGGCCGCGGACAACACCTTCGGCAACGCGTTGGGCAAGACGGGCAGCGGCGCTGTCGCCGGCCCGAACTACACGCTTTCGGCGGCCGACTATCCGTTCCACAGGCTGGCGAACGTGAACGACCGTGAATCGCCCGTCCTGTTCGATACCAACGACGTTACATCCTCGCAGGGTGCCTTCCAGGGCAATCTGGTGACGCCCGCCAACAACAATGCCGCGGGCCAGGGCCTGACATGCAGCGCCTCGCCCGGCGCGCCGTTTTCGATCGCCGTCAACGGCAAGCTGATCAACACGCGCAAGGTCGAGCCGCGCAACACGCCGACCAATATCAACGCCGTCTTCAACTTCCGTAATTTCTGGGACGGTCGCGCCAACAACACCTTCAACGGTGTCAATCCGTTCGGCCGGCGCGCGATCCTCGCCGACCCCACGGCCCGGGTCTATACGACCGACGGCACCACCGCGACCCCGCAGATGTTGCAATTAAGCAACATGAGCGCAGCCTCTCAGGCGGTCGGTCCGGCAACCAGCGCGTTCGAGATGACGTGCGCGAATGAGGCGTTCTCGGTGCTTGGGCGCAGCCTGATGGGCCAGCGCGCGCTGCAGACCCAACCTGTGTCGCCCACCGACAGCGTGTTCTCCAAGATGCCGCTCGGCGCGATCGCCAGCGGCGGTCAGGGACTTACGGTGACCTATCGCCAGCTTGTTCATGCGGCCTTCCAGCCGGCCTATTGGCAGGATGCGCACTTCTACGTGGTCAATCCCACCACCGGTCAGATCAGCCGTGCCGCGGATGCCACCAAGGGTCTTGAGATCGACGAGCTGAACTTCGCCATGTTCTTCGGCCTGGCGATCGACGCCTATGAGCGGACGCTGATCTCCGACAAGTCTCCGTTCGACACCAACACCATGTCGGGCGCGGCCCAGGTGGGCAAGAACCTTTTCACGGGCAACGCCAACTGCGTCGCCTGCCATGACGGCCCGCTGTTCTCGAAGGCCACGACATTTCAGGGGGACAGCCCGTTCGAGACGGTCGAACGCATGCCGCTGGCGGAAGCGACCACGGCGCTCTACGACAACGGCTTTTACAACATCGGCGTCCGGCCCACCTTTGAGGATCGCGGAGTCGGCGGCGTCGATTCCTACAACAACCCGCTGTCGTTCACCCGGCAGTTCGTGCTGGCGCCGGGCACCACCAATGTCGGTCTCGATCTCTTTTCGGTTTATCCGTGCAGGTTCTTCATTCTCTACGAGCCTCAGAGCTGCAACAGCGTGCCTCCCGCGGCGCAGACCGAGACGCAGCGGATCGCGGTGGACGGATCCTTCAAGGCGCCCAGTCTGCGCAATGTCGCCCTCACGCCGCCGTATTTCCACAACGGTGGACAGAAGTCGCTGACCGACGTGGTCGCCTTTTACAACCGCGGTGGCGACCGACGCACGGTCTCCGGCGGCGACACGACAGGCACCGGCCTACTCGGACGCCCTGTCCCGACATCAACGCCCATCACCAGCGGCATGGGTGGCAGCAACGCCGACCTGGATTTCGTTCCGCTCGGTCTGTCCACCCTGCAACAGGCGTACATTGTCGAGTTCCTGAAGGCGCTCACCGACCCGCGGGTGGCCTGCCACCAGGCGCCGTTCGACCATCCGGGCCTCACTGTCGCCAATGGCCAGCTTCCGCAGGATACCGACAACAACGGCAATGCGGACGACGTATCCTTCGCGGTTCGCGAAGTCGGCGCCGGCGGTTACGACCATTGCAGCGTCCTGTTCGATCGACTGAACTCAGGCGACCTGTTCACCTCCTCGCCAGCCTTCGATGCGATGCGGTCGTGGGCGACGGTGCCGTGAAGACCCAGGTTGCCATCCCGACGCAGCAGCCCGACGGCTAGCCGGTCAGTATCGTCGAGCCGATCGTGTCCATTCCCACAGGGATCACCGACGCACCGCGCATTCGCTCCAGAAATCCCGCCTGCCGCTCCGGCGGCACCAGCATAAGCAGGAACCCGCCGCTGCCCGCCCCGCACAGCTTGCCGCCGTTCGCGCCGGCGGCGCGCGCCGCGTCGTACAGCGCATCGATCTGCGGGCTGCTCACCTTGGACGACAGGCGCTTCTTGGTCTCCCAGCCATCGTTCAGCATCGCGCCGAATTCGACCAGCAGCCGCTCCGGGTCGTCCCCCTCCAGCACCGCGACAGCCTGGTCGACCAATGTGAGCAGATGCGACAATTCATCATCCACGGCACGTATCGCCATGCGCTGCATCTGCTCCGCCAGGGTCGCGGAGGCGAACCGGGTCACGCCGGTATAGACCAGGAACAGCGAACCGGTCAGCGCTGCCTGACACGGAGCGGTCATCTGCACCGGCTCGATCCGCGTCCGGCCGGCGCTGAATTCGAACCGATTGAGACCGCCGAAGGCCGAGTGATACTGGTCCTGCACACCGACATTCTCAGCCAACAGCTCGCGCTCCACGTAGACCGCGGTCCGCGCCAGATCCAACTTGGTGATCGGCCGCTTCTGCAGCGAATGCACCAGGTTGATCAGTCCGACGGTGAATGACGACGAGCTGCCGAGACCGCTGCGAGCCGGCAGGTCGGCCATGATGGACAGGTCCAGCGGATCGCACAGCGCGAAGTGCTGCAGCACGCTGCGCACCACCGGATGCTGCAGGTCGCGCGCAGCGGATACGGTTTCGATCCGCGAATAGCTGACGCGGTAGTGATAGTCGATCACCGACGACAGGCGCAGTGCCGAGATATAGACGTATTTGTCGATCGCCATGCCCAGCACGGCACCGCGCGCTCGTTCGTAATATTCGGGGTAGTCGGTGCCGCCACCGAAGAAACTGACCCGGAGCGGCGTGCGGGAGACGGTCATCATGGCGCGCTGTCTCCGGCGGGGTTCAACTCCAGCACGCGGCGCACGCCCTCGGTCAGCGGTATCCGCGGGCGCCAATCCGTCGCTGCCAGGAAGCGTCCCGAATCGAGGCTCTTGTAGCCGGCACCCTGGAAACTGCCGGGCGGCTGCACGATCCGCGCGTCCCAGGACAGCGCCTGCATGATCGCCTCCGCGCATTGACCGATGCTGACCGGCGCATTCGGCGTGCAGTTCACGATGGTGTCCTGGAATGTGGCGTCGGCGGCAATCATGGCGTCGATCTGATCGGTCACGTAAAGCAGGTCGCGCACCGTGTCGAGGCTGCCCCAGACCTCGAAGGTGTCCGCATCGGCGCGGCGTGCCGCGGCTGCGCGGGCGATCAGTGCCGCCATGAAATGGCTGCGATGCGGTTCCGTATGCGCGCCCGGACCATACAGTGTCGCCAATACGCAATGCAGCCAGTGCAGCCCGTATTGTGCGCCATAGGTCTCGCACCCGGTCACCAGCACTTCCTTGGCGAGCGCGTAGCCGCGTACCGACGGATGCGGCAGACCGGAGCGGAACGCGGTCTCCGGGATCGGCCGATCCGACTCCGGATAGATGCACGAGCTGCCGAGCGAAATCAGCTTTGCCTGTGGCTGGCGGCGACGCCATGCCTCGAGCACGTTGAGATGGATGCGAGCATTGTCATGGAGCAACTCCCCCTGCATCTGATACTGGACAGCGCCGGTGCGTTGCCTGGTCACCGCGTGCAGGATGCGCCCGGCCGGCGGGGCATCGTGTAGCGCCGCCTCCACCACCGTCGCGTCGGTGAAATCGCCGGCGCTGCGCCCGACCGCGTGGACCGGCCAGCCATTTGCCCGCCAGGTGGCCACGAGATGGCGACCGACAAATCCATCGGCGCCCAGCACGATGGTGACCATGTCAGCGTAGCGCATCGCGGTACCATGCCACGGTTTCGCGCATGCCGTCTTCCAGCGAGCGGAACGCCGGCAGATCGGGCAGCAACGCGCGCAATCGGCTCGCCGTTGCCCGGCGCAGCCGGACGCCAGGATTTGCGCCGGCCGGCGGAGGGTTTGTTCGCAGCGGGCGTTCACGGCCGGCGGCGCGCATCACGATCCGCGCCAGCTCGTCGATCCGCGTGGTCTGGCCGGCGGCGCAGTTCAATGCCTCCGTCACCCCCTGAAGCGTCAGCGAGGCAACAAACGCCGCCGCCACATCGCCAGCGAGAACAAAATCCCGTTCGGCCGTCGGATCCCCGCGGATCTCGAACGCGGGTGTATCCCCCAGGGCGCGAATTACGAAGGCGGTGGCGACATGCGCTTCGTGTTCGTCCAGCGTGTCAAAGGCACCGTACGGATTGGTCAGGCGGAAGCTGATGGTATTGATGCCTGCGCGACGATGCCATAGCTCACCGGCGATCTCGCCCCATCGCTTCGACCAGGCGTAGGCCGCTTCGCCCTCATGCGGCCAGAGATTCAAATCGATCGGCGCCGCATCGTCGAGCTCCGGCGAAGCGGCGGGATAGACGGCGGAACTGCTTGCGGCCCGCACCTCCGAAATGCCTCGCCGCAGGGCGAAGCGATACACCAAATCGGTGAGCGACAAATTCGCCGCGACGATCTCCGCCTGCTGATCTGCGAAGCGCGACGCGAAGTAGCGGAACGCAGCGACATGCACGATCGCCGAGCGCGGCGGCAACGGCGGAATCTCATCGATCGCGCTGGCGCCGACGGTCAACGTGCAGCCTGGGACCGGACGGCCCGAACTGTTGACCCCGACCAGAAGCTCCACCCGGCCTGTCAGCGCCTGCACAATATTGCGACCGATGAAGCCGCTGGCGCCGCACAGCACCACGGCGTCGGGGAGCATCATGTTCCCCGGTTCGCCTCGATGATCTTCACGTTCGGAATCGGCACGATGAACTGGCCTCCCTCGGCCAGCCAGTCCTGTTCCTTGCGAACAAATTCGTCGATGAAATTCCAGGCGAGCACCAGATAGGCGTCGGGCCGCTGTTCCGCCTCGTCCTCGATCGGGATTCGCACGCCGGGGATCGCCAGACCGATCTTGAGAGGGTTCTTTTCCACCGCCTTCTGCACGAGATCCGGGCCGATTCCGAAGCTGTTCAGCAACGTGGCGCCCTTTGCCGGCGCGCCATAGGCCCAGACCGAACGGCCGGCCGTGCGATACGCCATGAGCAACCCGCGAAGCCGATCGCGCAGGCCCAGCACGTTCGCCGCGAACCGCCGGTAGGTGTCGATTTCGCCGAGGCCGTTCGCAGCCTCGGCCTCCCGCAGGCGTTGGACCGATTCGCCGACGCGGCGCGTCCCCTTCCGCGCCACGTATGCCTCGATCGTGCCGCCATGGATCGGCACCAGATTCGCCTCGAACACTTCAAGGCCGTGTCGTTCGAGCAAAGCCGACAGCGAACGCAGCGTGTAGTAGCAGAGATGCTCGTGATAGATCTGGTCGAACGCGGTGTTCTCCACCATGCCGCCGAGGTAGATCGCCTGGACGACGAATACGCCATCGGTGGCGAGCAGGGCGGCGATGCCGCGCACCACGCTGTGCAGTTCCTCGAGATGGAAGAACACACCGGCTGCGGTAATGACCTTCGCCGGCCCGAGTGCGGCCAGGATGTCGCGCGCGCAATCCTCGTTGAAAAAGCGGTTCCACGTCGGCACGCCGTCATCCTGTGCCATGCGGGCGACATTGGCTGCTGCCTCGACGCCAAGGACCTGGCAGCCGTACGGCGCGTACTGCTTGAGCCAGGTGCCGTCGTTGCTGCCGATATCGACGACGAGGTCCCGCGCATCGAGACCGCAGGCGGCTTCGATGCGTGCGGACGTTTGGCGGAAATGCTCAGGCAGAGTCTTGGTGGTCCCTGAAACGTAAGGGTAATCGGAGAACATCGACTCTTTTGGAATCGTATGGTCGATCTGTACCATCGTACAGTCGCGGCAAAAACCGATGCGCAGCGGATAGGCAGGCTCGGTACCGGGCGGCAGATCCAGATGAACCAACCGGTTGCAATGCGGCTGATCGCCCAGATCGATCACCAGTTCGACCCGCCGGCCGCCACAGCAGCGGCACACCATGTCGAGCATATGGCCGGGCGGCGGTACCGCGAGCCGATCAGACATTGGCGAACCGCCCGTTTCGCAGCATGCGGAAGCCCTTCACCAGTTCGATGATCCCGGCGTCCAGCGAGACGTTGGGCAGCCAGCCGGTCTTTTCCATCTTCTCGTTCGACACGACATAATCGCGCTTGTCGGGGTCTTCACCGACCGGTGCCTCCAGCCAGACAAAACCGGGCACATGCCTGGCAATGCGTTCGCAAAGCTGTGCTTTGCTCAGGTTCGCCTCCGACAGGCCGACGTTGAACGGCTGCCCGCGCATTTTCGTGTAGTTCTCGACGGCATGCATGAAAGCCTTCACCACGTCGCGCACATGGATGTAGTTGCGGCGGAAATGCGGCTCGAACAACACCACGGCGCGGTCGGTCACGGCCCGCCATGTGAAGTCATTGACGAGCAGATCGAGCCGCATGCGCGGGGACATGCCGAAGACCGTGGCCAATCGGAGCGATACGCCCTTGCAGGTTTCCAGCACTGCCTGTTCCGCCTCGACCTTCGTGCGGCCATACAGGGAAACCGGGCGCAGCGGCGATTCCTCGGTGCAGAAGGCGTTGCCTTCGCCGATGCCGTATCCGCTATTGGTGGTTGGATAGATTACCAGCTGGTCGCCCGACACGCGCTTCGCCAGGTCAATCACCGCATCGCGGTTCAACGACACAGCTCCAATTTCGTCGCGAGCGCAAAGCGGTGCGCCGACCAGCGCGGCCAGCGGGATAACGGCATCCGCACGCTTCAACAGCGGCTCTACCGTCCGCATGTCACGGGCATCGCCGCGCACAGGTTCGAACGCCTCGTTGATGCAGCAGGGCGCCAAGGTAGCGTCGCCGGCGGCGAACGTGTCCAGGACAGTGACACGATGGCCGTTCTGCAGCAGCGCCGGCACCAGCATGGAGCCGATGTAGCCGGTTCCTCCGGTAACGAGAAAGTGCATGCGATTCCCTTAGTTGCCCGTCAACGATTGTACGGGAATCTCATATCGAACGTCGTCCCCGGCTACAACTTCGGTGTCGTTACCCAACAGCACATCCAGCAAGGCGCGTGCGTTGTGCAGCTTGCGCCACGCCGGGGCAGCTTCACGCATGGCCGTGGTCAACGGCCCCAGATGGGTCAATGCCGATCGGACACTCGCGGCAAATCCGGACGGATAGTCGAATGCAAAGGTTCTCGCCGGTCCGGCCGCCTGCTCCATCCAGCAACCGCGCGGAACGACCGCCGGTATCGCGAGCGCGCGCGCCTCGGCGAGGATGCCGCTGCTGCGTGGACCGTAGGCCGCGGGATCATAAGGCAACAGCAACAGATCGGCGTCGCGGATGAGGGCGAGATAGTCGTCTATGGAGAGGCCACGTTCGATCAATTCCAGGTGCGATCCAACCTGCGACCTGAGTGCGCGGTGCGCCCGCTGCACCGCCGGGTCTGCGGCCGCATCCACGACGCCACTTTGAATCGTGAACCGGGCGCTCGAACCGAGGGCGGCCACGATTTCCGGCAGCAACGGATAGCCCTTTTCGCTGCGCGCCCCTCCCGCAAATATGAGATGAGGTCGAAGGCGGGGGCGGCGTTCCTGGACCGCGGCCACATTCGTGGGGATGGGCACGGGAGCCACGGGCAAGCCCAGCAAGCGGTGCCAGAGTTCGGCCAGCGGCTCGGTGTCGGCAAACAGACGCAGACGTGATCCGAAATGACCATGTAGCTGCCGCAGGATCGCGTCGGTCGGTGTCGGACCAGGATCGCTCTTGTCCATTTCGTCGGGCAGGCGCCGAAGAATGATTGCGATCCTGCCTACGACTGCCGGAGCCAGCGCCTCCGGCAACCCCGCCAGGTTGGCGGATGAGACACTGGGCAGCACCAGAACGTCGTCGCCGGTCGATCGCATGTCGGCAAGTGCTGCCGCCAATTCGCGGCCAAAGCTGTCGGGACGTCCAGCACGTACCGCGCGATGCGTGCGTCGCGCGAAATCGGCTGCGGAGATCGATAATTGGGGCGGCAGCAGGCTGCAGGCCCGGAAGAGAACACCGCGGAGGCGGCCGCCTCCCCCGCTCGTCTGATAGAGTGCGCTGAAGATCGGCACGAGACGCAAGTGTGCAGCTTGTACGGTGGCGACCACCTCTCGGTGGGCCAGTATGACCGCGCATAGTCCAAGCCGTTGAGCAGCCTCGGCGAGGGCGGCTGCGTAGTTCAAATGATGGCCAGCCGGCCCCTTCAGCCCCGCATCAGCAAGAATCAGCCGCACAAGAAATGGCGGGAATTGGGGCCGGAATACCCACAAACGGACCGGGCAATCATAACTCGCAATGTCCTCGGGTAAACAGGACGAATCAAGGCCATTGAAAAACCGGGGTCTGACGGTGGCCGGAGAGCAGGCGACCGATGTTTTGCACCAAAGCCGCCGATGGGGCAACGGCTCGGAGGGCCAGGGGACCATTCACCCCGGCTCTGTGTTACACTGTGTAACATTATCGCGAGAGATGCAAGACCATGGCGACACGCTCGACCGATAAGGAACGTTGCCCCCAGGTTTGCCAAATGCTTTGTCGCTCTCGCGTTCAACTCCGGCGCCGGCTAGGCAGCGAGTGCGATGCCGAAGCGTTCGCGGAAGCCCTGCCGCCCTGCCTCGCTGATCGCCAAGGCACGGGTGTCGCGTTGGCGGGCGATCCAGCCAAGCTCGAAGCAGCGGCACGCGAGCGCAGCGCCGACCCGTCCGGCGAGGTGAGGCCGGCGCTCGCTCCAGTCCAGGCAGGGGCGGCAGAACACCCGCCGTCCCGGCATCGGCGACGCCCCGAATTCGTCGAGAAAACGCTGCCCCTGCTCAGTCACTTCGCCGCCATCGGCGCCCAGGGCGACATGGCCGCGCGAGGTCAGGGCATCGGCCAAGGCAACGCCGAGCCGCCCGGCCACGTGGTCGTAGCAGGTGCGCGCCGTTCGCAGCGCCTCGCCGCCGCGCCATGCTGTGGCATGCACGGGTTCCGGCCTGGCAAGCGCCATCACGCCCTCCAGCATCTGCCCCACCTGGGGCGAGGCCAGCCGGTAGTAGCGGTGCCGGCCCTGCTTTTCCGCCGCCAACAGCCCGCCATCGGCGAGCTTCGCAAGATGGCCGCTGGCCGTCTGCGGCGTGACATGGGCGGCGAAGGCCAGTTCCTTGGCGGTCAGCGCCCTACCGTCCATCAGCGCGCCCAGCATGTTGGCGCGCGCCGGGTCGCCGAGCAGCGCGGCGGTGGCGGCAATTCGGTTCGGATCGCTCATGACGGCAATCTCCCTCCTGTCGTTCGAATATAGTGATTGGGCGGCGGCGGCGGCGGCGTCGATGGTTCGGCCGGCGCCGAACTGTCGCGATCCGACCGGCCTGCGCTAGCTCAAGCCAAATCTGCGAACGAACCACATCTTCATCAAATGGGTCAGGACGGCGTAGCTCAGCAGGATCCCACCGAGCGGCAGCCAGTAGCCCGCCGGGAGACGGACGAACCCCAAGGCGGGACCAAGCCAGGAGAAAGGCAGGGCAATCCCCACCGCGGCAATGACGAGGCTGGTCGTGATCAGTGCGGTGCTGGCCCGGCTCTCGAGGAACGGCACCTTCGCGGTGCGGATTATGTGGATGATCAGCGTCTGGGTCAGCAGCGATTCGACGAACCATCCGGTCTGGAACAGCGCCGGCTTGTCCCACGCACCGAAGGCATAGAGCATCATGAAGTAGGTGACGTAATCGAAGATCGAGCTGATCGGACCGATCAGCACCATGAACCTGGTGATGTTGCCGATGTCCCACCGCCGCGGCACGGCCAGGTATTCGGCATCGACGTTGTCGGTCGGTATCGCCGTCTGCGAGAAATCGTACAGCAGGTTGTTGGTGAGAACCTGGATCGGCGCCATCGGCAGGAACGGCAGGATGACGCTTGCGCCCAGCACGCTGAACATGTTCCCGAAGTTGGAACTCGCCCCCATCTTGATATACTTCGTGATGTTGCCGAAGACCTTGCGGCCTTCGAGAACGCCTTCGCCGAGCACCGCCAGGCTTTTCTCCAGCAGGATGATGTCGGCAGTTTCCTTCGCAATATCGACGGCGCTGTCCACGGAAACTCCGACGTCAGCAGCCTTCAACGCGGGGCCGTCGTTGATCCCGTCGCCGAGAAATCCCACGACGTGACCCTTGCGATGCAGCGCGTCGATGATCGCCGCCTTCTGCGACGGTGACACCTTGGCGAAGACCGCGGTGGTCTCGGCCAATGTGGCCATTTCATCGGGTGACAGCGCCTCGATCTCGCGGCCAAGCACGATGCGGTCCACCGACAGCCCGACCTCGTGACAGATCTTGCGGGCCACGATGTCATTGTCGCCTGTCAGGATCTTCACCTGGACGCCGCTGGTCTTCAACGTGGCAATCGCCGCCGCCGCTGTTTCCTTCGGCGGGTCGAGAAAAGCAATGAAGCCAAGCAACGTCAGACCGGCCTCGTCCACGACGGAATACGCCGCCTGCGCCGGCGGCATTTCTTTCGATGCGACCGCGATGACACGAAATCCATCCGCGTTCAGCCTGGCCGTCGTCTCGTTTACCCAGGCGGAGTGACTGGCATCGAGCGGGCCGCTTTCACCGTCCATGGCATAGCGGGAGCAGACGGCAAGAACCTCCTCGACGGCCCCCTTGCAAATGAGGATGTGCACGTTGTCGTCACGCCCGAGAACAACCGACATCCGGCGCCGCTCAAAGTCGAACGGCATTTCGTCGATCTTGCGGAATTGCTTTTCGACCTTGAGCTTCTCCTCGAGGTCGACGTGCTTCAGGATTGCAACGTCCAGCAAATTCTTGAGACCGGACTGATGGAAGCTGTTCAGGTAGGCATAATCGAGAACGCGGTCCGAGTCGTTGCCGCGGACGTCGAGGTGCTGCTTCAGGATGATGCGATCCTGCGTCAGCGTGCCGGTCTTGTCCGTGCACAGGATATCCATCGCGCCGAAGTTCTGGATCGCATTGAGCCGTTTGACGATGACCTTCTTTCGCGCCATCGCCAACGCGCCCTTGGCCAGGTTGACGGTTACGATCATCGGCAACATCTCTGGCGTCAGACCAACCGCCACGGCGACCGAGAACAGCAGCGCTTCGAGCCAGTTACCCTTGCTGAGGCCGTTGATCACGAACACGAGCGGGACCATCACCATGATGAAGGTGAGCATCAGCCAGGTGAACCGCGTGATGCCCTTGTCAAAACTCGTCAACACCCGCCGCTCGGCGATCGCACCGGCCACTCGGCCAAATGCAGTGCGGGCTCCCGTAAGCACAACAACACCGCAGCCGATGCCGCTGACAACGGCACTTCCCATGAAGCAGACATTCGGCAGGTCGAATGGCGTCTCGGCGGTTCCCGTGTGGGCGTCGGCATGCTTCTCGAGCGGCATCGCCTCGCCGGTGAGTGTCGATTGGTTGATGAACAGATCCTTCGCCGAGACCAGCCGCAGATCGGCGGGGATCATGTCGCCGGCCGACAGCAGGACCACGTCGCCGGGCACGATCTGATCGAACGGCACATCGACGTGGTCTTGCGCAGTGCCGCCTCGCCGGCGAAGCGTTGCAGTTGTCAGCACCATCCGTCGCAGGGCGTCGGCAGCCTTGTTGGAGCGGTGCTCCTGAAGAAAGCCCAAGGAAATGCTCAGGAGCACCATCACGGCGATCACGATCGCCGCACGCTGATCGCTGAGGAAATATGACGCCACCGCCAGCGTCAGCAGGAGCGCATTGAGCGGGTTGATCGATCTCCCGACAACTTCGCCGACAATCGTGTGGTGCGTCTGATGCGCCACCTGATTTGGACCCACCGAGCGTAGTCGCTTTTCGACCTCGTCGCGCGCGAGGCCGTCGACGGTACTGCGCAGACGCTGCAACACGTCGGTCGGTGCCAGGCAAGCCATATCACGCAGGACTTCCCCGCTCGCGGCCGAGCCTTGCGCCGGTGCCGACGGCCGGCGCACAAAGCGGGCAAGTACGGACGTGAAACCGATCAGCAAATATTTGTCCAGCTGGCGTCTCCTTGGGCGATAACCCGGATTCGTGATCCGAGATCCCCAGTTGGACAGCATGAACGGCGGCAACGACAGGAAGACATTAGCTCCATTGCAAGCACTCTGCAACGAAGACGCGGGCTGTATCAACGGCGCCATCCGAGGGTCAGATGGTGTGCCACGGATCCTTATGGCAGAATCGTCCGAGGCATTCTGGGGTTGCGGCGCATGACACCTGCGGAGCTTGGCAAGGTCGACGTGCTGGTGATCGGTGCCGGCAATGCCGCGGCCAACGCGGCTCTGTCGGCGCATGAGGCGGGCGCGTCGGTTGCGATGATCGAGACCGCGCCGAAGGAGGCGCGCGGCGGCAACTCAGCTTTTACCGGCGGCGCATTCCGCTTCAAATATTCCAGCATCGACGAGTTGCTGCAGCTTGCGCCGGACATCGCCGACCTCGATCTGACCGCCGTCGACTTCGGCAGCTATACCGAAGGCCAGTACTTCGACGACATGGGCCGGTTGACCGAGTACCGCTGCGACCCCGAGTTGACCGAGGTGCTGATCGGCAACAGCTTCGAGGCCGGACTATGGCTGCGCAGCCATGGCGTGCGATTTCAACCGGCGCTTGGACGGCAGGCGTTCAAGGTCGACGGCAAATTCAAATTCTGGGGCGGCCTGGCATGTCACATCCTGGGCGGTGGTCAGCATCTGGTCGCGGCGCTGCACGAGAAGCTCGAACGCCTCGGCATTCCGGTGCTGTACGATACCACAGCGACGGCGCTGTTGCGCGGCGACGACCGCATCGACGGCGTGCGTGTTCGGCACCGGTTCAGACAGCACGACCTTCGCGCCAAGGCGGTGGTGCTTGCGTGCGGCGGATTTGAATCGAATGCCGAAATGCGCGCCCGCTATCTGGGCCCGAACTGGGATCTGGCGAAGGTGCGCGGCACAAAATACAACACCGGCGTCGGCCATCGCATGGCGATCGAGATCGGTGCCGCGGTCGCGGGCCACTGGTCCGGTGCGCATGCCGTGCAGTGGGACATGAACGCGCCGCCGTACGGCGATCTGACAATCGGCGACCGGTTCCAGAAGCATAACTATCCGTTTGGCGTGCTGGTGAATGCGCGCGGCGAACGCTTTCTGGACGAGGGGCTGGACTTCCACAGCTACACCTATGCCAAGTACGGCCACGAGGTGATGAAGCAGCCCGGCCTGTTCGCCTGGCAGATCTTTGATCAGAAGATCGTCCATCTGCTGCGCGAGGAATATCGCATTGCGCGCATCACCAAGGAGCAGGCGGACACGCTCGAGGATCTGGCGACAAAGCTGACCGGCGTGGACGCGAAATCAGTGCTGGAGACGCTTCGTCAGTACAACGCCGCGCCGCGCCCTGACGTAGCGTTCAATCCGAATGTCCATGACGGGTTGCGCACCTTCGGACTGCCCGTCGACAAGACCAACTGGGCGCAGACGCTCGACACGCCGCCCTACCACGCTTATGGCGTGACAGCCGGTGTGACCTTCACCTTCGGCGGCCTTAAAACGACGACCGCGGCCGAGGTGGAGGATGCCTCCGGGGCACCGATCCCGGGACTTTACGCCGCGGGGGAGATTCTGGGCGGACTGTATTTCCACAACTACGGCAGCGGGACAGGATTGGTCGCCGGCGTGGTTTTCGGCCGCATTGCCGGCCGGCAATCGGCGGCAACGGCTCGGTCTCGAGCGTGAGCGTCCGGCGGCACAGGTGCGGCCGGCAACAGAAGGAGGAACCAATGGCTGACAACGGACAGAAGATCATCGATCTCGACAGGCAGCGCATGACCGCGATGGCGGAGAAGGATGTCGCCAAACTGAATACTCTGCTGTCGGACGATCTGGTCTACACGCACTCATCGGCGCGGATCGACACGAAGAAGAGCCTGATCGGCGCGATGGAATCCGGAACCACCGTCTATACCGGGGTCGAACCATACGACGTGAAGGCGCAGGACCTCGGCGACGCCGTGGTGCTGACCGGATCGTGCCGAATTCGCGTCAATTCGGGCGGAAAGCCCAACGCCTTTGCCGTTCGGTTCACCGATGTCTATGCCAACAAGGCTGGCCAGTGGCAGATGGTGACCTGGCAGTCCACCCGCCTGCCGGAGTGACTTTCTCCCGTGCCGGCGTTGCGCGGGGCCGCGTGCTGCGCAACGCCGACGCGTTGGTCGCCGAAGACCTGACCGATCCGGCCGTGCGCGAGGCAATCGCCGCGGTCGAACGCCGTTACGCCGTTGCCATTACGCCGGCGATGCGCGCGCTGATCGAGCACCCCGACGACCCGATCGGCCTTCAGTTCATCCCTGATCCCGCCGAACTGATCACCGCGCCGCACGAGCACGCCGATCCGATCGCGGATGACGCGCTCTCACCGATCAAGGGCGTGGTGCACCGCTATCCCGACCGCGCTCTGCTCAAGCCGTTGCTGATCTGTCCGGTGTATTGCCGCTTCTGCTTCCGCCGCGAGCATGTCGGCCCGGACGGGGGCCTGCTGAGCGATGCAGAGTTACAGGCAGCGTACGACTGGTTCGCCGCGCGGCCAACGATCCGCGAGGTGATCCTGACCGGTGGTGATCCGCTCATGCTGTCGCCACGCCGGCTGGCCTCGATCGTCGGGGCCCTGTCGGCGATCCCGCATATCGACATCCTGCGCGTGCACACGCGCGTGCCGGTGGCCGATCCGGCGCGGCTCACCGATGCACTCGCGGCCGCACTGGAGACGGAAAAATCGATCTGGCTGGTGGTGCACGCCAATCATGCACGCGAATTCACGTTTGAGGCCCGCGCGGCCATTCGCCGGGTGCTCTCACGCGCCGTCCCCGTGCTCGGCCAGTCGGTGCTGCTGCGCGGTGTCAACGACAGCGCCGCGGCGTTGGAGGCGCTGTTCCGCGCAATGCTGACCGCCCGGGTCAAGCCCTACTATCTGCACCAGTTGGACGCCGCGCCGGGTACGGCTCGCTTTCATGTCCCGATCGAGGAGGGCCGCCGCCTGCTCGCGGATTTACGCGGGCGCGTCACTGGTTTGGCGTGGCCGACCTACGTGCTGGACATTCCGGGCGGCCACGGCAAGGTGCCCATCGGACCCGACTATCTGGAACCGGACGACCAGGTACGCGACCCCGGTGGAACGCCGCGATTGATTTCAGGTCGGCGATGAAGCACTGCGGTGCCGTCCCGCTGGCTCAGGCCGCGCGGCCCGTCTGCATCAACACCCCGAGAGCCCGATCGATCCGTGCGAGTGTGCTCGGCTCGGAGGTGAACACCACGCCAAGCAGGCCGTCGCCGCACCGCACGACGCGTGCGCGGACTGCGCCGCCGGCGTCGGGCAGCTCGACCTCCAGTGCGGTGCCGGCCGGCAGCACCCAGTCGCTGTTCATTGATGCGCCGCCGCGCGAAATGTCGCAAAGCTCCATCCGCGCCACTGGCCGCCCGGTCGCCTGCACACCGACCATGATGCCCTTCGTGCTCGTGCGTTCGTAGCGCCGCCGTTCCGCCGCGCTGTCGTCGCGCACGGCGGCCAGGAACTGGTCCACCTCGATGCGTAGTGTCTCGGCCTCCTTGCCGATGCCCGACGCGCCGGCCAGCACCTCGCGGCTTGCGTTGCCCGCGTTGTCCGCGACCATGACCACGTGCGCCATTGCCTCGGCGGTCCCCGCGGTGGCGCCGGACACCGCCTGCACGCTGGCAGCGATCTCGTGAGTGGTGGCGCTCTGCTGCTCCACCGCCGCCGCGATTGCGGCGGACACCTCGTTGATCCTGGCGATGATGCCACCGATCTCGGTCATCGCCGCCACCGCGTCGGTGGTGGCGCCGCGTACCGTCTCGATCTGGCTGCCGATCTCGGCGGTGGCCTTGGCGGTCTGGGCCGCCAGGGTCTTCACCTCGCCGGCGACCACGGCGAAGCCCTTCCCGGCCTCGCCCGCACGTGCCGCCTCGATCGTCGCGTTCAGCGCCAGCAGGTTGGTCTGGCTGGCGATCGTCGCTGATCAGCTGAACGACTTCGCCGATGCGCTGCGCGGTCTTGTTGAGGCCCTCGACGGTCGCATTGGTCTTGTCCGCCTCGACCACAGCCTGGCCGGCGATCTTCGAGGACTGCTCCACCTGCCGGCCGATCTCCAGCACCGACGTGGACAGCTCCTCCGCCGATGACGCCACGGTCTGCACATTGGCCGATGCTTCCTCGACCGAGGCGGCGACCGCGGTTGCCTGATGCGTCGCCTGCTCGGCCGTTTGGGTCATCGCCTGCGCGGATGATTGCATTTCGGTGGCCTGCGAGGCGACCGAATTGACCACGCCCTTGATGCCGGCCTCGAACCCATCGGCGAGCCGGAGCATGCCGGTCTTGCGTTCCGCTTCCGCCGCGGCCTTGTGCTGCTCGGTTTCCGCGCGCAGCCGGTCCGCCTCGATCATGTTGTTCTTGAATACCGCGACGGTCTCGGCCATCTGGCCGATCTCGTCCTTGCGTCCGACACCGGGGATTTCCACCGTCTTGTCGCCGCCGGCGAGCGCCCGCATCGCCGCGCACATCCCGATCACCGGGCGTGAGATACCGCGGCCTATGAGCCAGGCCAGCACCGCGCCGGCCAGCAGCCCGCCGACCGACAGATACAGGATCAGCGAGCTTGTCGAGGCCATCGTGGACAGCGTGTCGTGCTCTTCCTGCTTCTCCTCGGCGATGCCGCTGGCCTTTATCGATTCGGCGTCGGTCTGCACCTGCTGACCAATGTCCCGCATGGTGCCGTTGGCCATGGTGTCGATGCCTCGCTCGAGGTCCGCGGCCTTCCGATAGGAATCCCGATAGTTTGTCGCGCCGGCCTGCAGATCGTCGAAGTTCTTGCGGTAATCTGCACCCTTGGTGGCAGCATCGAGCGCCTGCAACGCCGCCGTGAGATTGGCGAACGATTTCTCCGCCGCGTCGGCCGCGGCCTGCTCGTGCCGGCCGAGCAATTTGTTGACGTTGAGGCGTGCGAGCATCAGGTGCTGCCGACCCTCATAGCCGAGCACGCTGACGCTGCCGTTTCCGGCCTTGGCGGCAACGGTAATGAGTGAGTTGAAGTTCTGCTGGATGTTGGCGCCCAGTGGATCGAGCGTGCTTTCGACGAGCTTCTTCTGCTCGTGCATCTGTGCCACGAGTTGGTCGAAGTCTTTCGAATATGCCTCGAAATTGCGAACGATGTCTTCGAGCAGGCGATGCCGCTCCGGGTTCTTGATCTCAGCCAGGCCTTGCTGCAGCAGCGGCCGAAGTGACGCCTGTTCCTTAGCCGCCAACTCGATATTGCTCTCGATGCCGCTGGACGCGTAGTCCCGCGCGAAACGCCGAACGTTCAGGAACCCGCGATCCACGTCCCGGGCGATCCCCACCACCGATACGCGCTGCACGTAGGTGGCAAAACCTTCCGCGGCAGTGTGGAACGAGAGGTACGCCGTGCCGCTCACGATCGCCAGAATTGCCAGCACGCAGGCAAAGCCGATGGCGACCTTCGTGCCAATCGCGCGATTGGCTATGAGCGACATGGCGCCGTTGTTGGTGTTCATCGACGGGTTCTCCCGGAGCGGGTGAGTATCAGCTCGATCGCAGAAGGAAACGGCGGTTATGGCCTTGTGTGGGGCGGGCATTGTCAGCGTACAGCGTGGCGAATTGCCTGATCTGTTCGGGTGACGCCTCGATGGATTGCTGGAACAGCGTCCAGACGATGCCCTGTGTGCATGGCGGCGTCGTGAGCGAACCCATGTAGCGGTAAAACCCGCGCTCGGCGGGCATCAGCGTGCCTGGATCGACCGCGGTCCCCGCGTCCCGCTCCGGACCCTCCTGCCGCGGCATGGCGCTCCAGATCGGCTCCAGAGCACGGTTCGTCTCGCCGGGCCTGACAAAGACGCCGATGACCGCAAGATCGCCCGCCGCCGAACGATGCACGAAATGGCATTCGAGATCGAACGGCTTGCCGGACAGCAGGTGTTCGCTCGGATGGTGGAAGTGGAACTGCTGCAGCTCGTAGCTCGTGCCGCCGATCATGCAGGCCGAACCGGGGGCGGCATTGATCTGGATCGTGTGTCCGTTGTTGATGATCCGGAGCTTCATCGACTGATAGGCGATATCCAGACCGCCAGGCTCCGCCGCAACGGCGTCGGCAAGGTCGATCGGCGACTGTTCGAGGCCGAGCTGGCAGACCTTGAACGCCGGGGTGAGCTCTCCCCAGTTCGCGGCCTCGCCTTCATAGGCCCAGTGCGGCGAAGCCGCATGCGGCGCCTCCTCGGCCAGCGCCCGCGGCAACATCCGGCAGCAGGCGCAGCCGATCGCCGCCGCGCCGAGAAAAGACCGGCGTCCAAGCCGGGATCCCCTAGCCCACCGTTCGCGCGCAGCAATCATCGGAGTGACCCCTACAAAAATCGAGAGGCGCGGAATGTCCGGGAATTCGGTGAACAATTGGCTAACCGCGGTCGTCCGGGTATCGTTCGGGCGATCAACCGACCAGGAGGCTAAGATGGCGCCGAAGATCCTGCTGACCGATAACCCGCTGAGCGCGATGGACATCGCGCGCGACCTGGCGCCGTCCGGCTTCGACCTGGTGATCGCCCGGGCGAACACCCCCGAATTCAACGCCGCGCTGGCCGATATCGATTTCATCGTCGGCCTCGGCGAAGTGAAGATGGACGATGCGTTCTACAAATCCGCGCCGAAGCTGAAGCTGGTGCAGTTGCTCAGCGCCGGCTACGACCGCGTCGACATCGAGGCCGCGCGCCGCGCCGGCGTTCCCGTGTGCAACAACGGCGGTGCCAACGCGATCGCGGTGTCGGAGCATACGATCCTGCTGATGCTCGCGGTCTGCCGCCGGCTGACCTGGCTGCACGAGATGGTCGCGTCCGGCCGGTGGCGCGGCAACGACGTGGCCAATGTCCGGCTCTATGAACTGTCGGGCCGCACGCTTGGTCTGGTCGGGCTCGGCAACATCGGCAAGAAGGTCGCCCGGCTGGCGAAGGGCTTCGGCATGGCGGTGCAGTATTTCGACATCGCCCGGCTCAGCGAGGACGCCGCGGATGCGCTGGGCGTCAAGTTCCGGCTCTTCAACGAACTTTTGCGCACGTCGGATATCGTTTCGCTGCACGTTCCGCTGACGACGGCCTCGCGCCACATGATGGGTGCCGCGCAGTTCAGGCTGATGAAGCCGACGGCGTATCTGATCAACACGTGCCGAGGACCGGTGGTGGACGAGCCGGCCGTGTATGAGGCACTGACCAATGGCACGATCGCGGGCGCCGGGCTGGACGTGTTCGACCAGGAGCCGCCGCCGGCGAACAATCCGCTGTTCAACCTGGACAACGTGATTTTGACGCCGCACTACGCGGGGCCGACCTGGAACAACCAGTCCGCCCGCTTTCGCAACGGCTTCGACAATGTTGAGCGCGTGGCGCGGGGCGAGAAGCCGCTGTGGGTGATCCCGGAGT
>CAWEVI010000059.1:0-30711 GCA_963812475.1 uncultured Alphaproteobacteria bacterium | reverse complement strand
CGGCAGCAACCACACCACATTTGAAGCGCCTGCCGGACGGCGAGACCGGCATCCGTAGGACCTGGATCCGGCTCACTGCAGCAAGTGCTGGCAGATAACCGCGGCGATCGAGGTGGCGAGCGACGTGCCATCGTTCAAATTCACCCAGTGGGACGGGAAGTTGATCGCCCGAAGTTCCGCCCCTGCGTGTGAAGCCGGGCGCTCGGCTCGACCCAGCAACCGTCAAAACCCGCTATGCCGACATGGCGATCGAGTTGTGGCGACTGTTCGATCGCCTGCAGCAGGAAGGCGTGATCCCTGCCGGCGTGAATTTCAATATCGCTGCCAACCCCGATCGCGCCGACCTACAACAACATGGTGCCGTCCGACCGGCCGGCGCTGATCCCGGTGTTGACGAGCACTACTTGGCGAATTGGGGGCAATCGCGCAGGCACTGCCCAACGACCGCATTGCATTGCAATGGGACGTGTGCAGGGAGGTCATTGCCTGGGAGGGCTACTATGAGCCGGGGCCGGTCGATTTCCGGAAGGAGACCATCGCCGAGCTGATCGCGATCGGTGTGGTGTCCCGGCGGCAATCGAGCTCGGCTACCACCTGTGCTACGGCAGCCCGGCCGACGAGCACGTTATCCAGCCGAAGGACGCCGGGATCATGGTCGAGATGACCAATGCGGTCTCTGCTGGTGTGCGGCGGTCTATCGAGTTCTTCCACCTGCCGGCGCCTAAACCGCGCACTGACGAGACTATTTCGCACCACTTGGCGGGATGAAGTTGCACCCGGAAACCGAGCTCTATCTCGGCCTCGTTCATCGCGACGATATGGATGACAACGCTGCTCGCCTCGCTGCCGCCCGGCGCCATGTCCGGGTCGACGGCGTCCCCACCGATGTGGTATGGCGCGCGGCGATCCCGAGCGTTTCCGGGGCTGCTCGCAGCGCACGTGCAGACCGCCGAACTGGAAACGCATGTTTAATCAATATGGATATGGCGCGTCACCAAGGAAGGATCGGACATGCCATATATCGCACGCGACACAAGCGTTATCTATGCCGCTGCTGACACCGCCGCGGTTGCGCTCGCTGAAGCTGAGAAGGATTTGCGGGCTGGCTGCCCACGGAGGACATTGATGAAGCCCTGAAGTCGCTGGAGGTCCAAGAGGCGACAAGCGCCCTAGTCAATGACAGTAATTCCTGGGTGAAGTGGGCCTATCTCAAGAACGGCGTTGCATGCACGCCCGCTGAAGCGAACGACGAGGACTATCGCCTGGGGATCGCTGCCGCGACCGACGGGAACTAACTTGTTATGACAGAACCGCTGAATGCGCCTGTGCCAACGGAATAGCGGCCACTCTCGCGCACAGCGTCAGACAGGGGCATGCAGCAGGCTGGGGCGGGGCCGGGGACTCGTTGGGGTGCCGATCTAGACGCTTGCCGGTCCAGCGGTCCCGCCCGACCCAGAACGGGCAATTCGGGCAGGTGGATCCTTCGTAGTCGATACCCTCTTCGTGTGGACAGCCAATGATCCTGTCATCATCAGCCCACTTAGCTCCAGTGGCCGGGATGAACGCGAGCCCTTCTTCCGCCACATCGACATCGTCGCGATTTCGCTGCCTTCGGAGAACCAGCGTCGGAGGTCCGCGACCTCGGCATTTTCGGCGGGCCGATACCGACAGTGACTCCGTTGCGCTGTTATCGTCTGGGCCATAAAGGGCCACAGTCGCCACCGGGTAGCCGGGGTCCCCTTCCTGGCTCTCTTTCCAGCCGCTTGCGTGCGCGCTCCACATTCGCTCGCCCCGTCCCGGTCGCGGCCCAGATAGGCTCGCACCGAGCATCATGCTCTGGGCCTGTATGAGGTGCCGACGCGAGGCACTGGCGAGCTTCACCCGATTGGCGGTGCTCGATACCTGCTCGCCGAAGATGCGTTCGGCGCCGGCCGCCTTGACGTTGCGTTCCTGCGCCGCCAGCCCGCCGGCCTGGTCGATGGTGGATGTCCGTGCGTATCCGACGTTCCATCGAGGCGGATCTGTCGAAGCGCGGCATCGCTCTGGTGGTCCTGTCGATGGGCGGCGAGCGGCTGGACACCCGCAACCCGACCAGCAAGCTCATGCTGACGATCCTCGCGGGCGTGGCGACCTGGGAGCGGGAGATCATGCTGCGGTCGCTTCGGTGTCGTAAGCGATGACGATGAGGTCGGCCATGTGAGGAGTTCCTGCCCAGAGATTTGCAGTGCAGTGATAGTGCACGGGGGCCTCAACGCAACCCGCAGGGGAGGGGGCAGGGTCAGGAAGGAGCTCATGGGGCAAGGCGATGTCTTGATCCAACTCGCGCGAGTAACGCTAGGCTAGCTGCCCCCACCGCTTCACGCGAGGAAGATGGACCATGACATCATGGGGTGCCGAACGGATTAGGGACGAGGCCATCCTCATCGCCCGTATCCTGCTGGTCGTGCTCTTCGTCATATTCGGCTGGGGACGGCCTCAAGGGCTGCGCTGCGCGCACCGGCAAGCCGGCTTCGGCCCTTGACCCCGCCACCAGCGCCCAGCCCAGGGCAATGGTGCCGTTTCGCTCAGGCCCCGTCCGCCGCCCAAGTGACATGTCTATCGGGGAGAAATAGTGACTTTTCAAACGGGCAGCGACACAGCGCACGCGCCATCGTCACCGGATTGCCGGTGCGCGGGCGGCCAAGTCTCTTCTGCAAGCCTCGCTGAAATCGACCAGGAAGTTCAGCCTGCCCTGATGAGCGTCGTCCATCAGTTCATGAAGGGTGCGGTTTGGCCCCAGGTAGGTCTCGATGATGGTGTCCTCGACCCGCATGGCCGCATCAATGACTGTTCGGTCGGAAACCAGGCGCATACGCCCGACCATGGCGTAAAGCCCCACCAATCCAGTGATCTCTTCGGTCTGGCGGGTCACGGCGTCGCCAAAGAGGCGCGAGGCCTCCGTGATGAAGTCGCTGTAAAGCGTCTTCAGCTCGGCCCTTTCGGCATCGCGATGCGCGTGGCGAAGCTGCGTCCGCTGCGTCAACCACGAGGTTGCGAACGACGTCATCCCGCCGATGGTCGCACCCGCCAGGGCGGCGAGTGCCGAGACATAGGCCGGGTTCAAATCGCCCTCCATAGTTTGCGCCTTATATTACTTGGCGCGGACGACCCGTGCGAACCAGTCCCGTGCACCCGCTGTCCGAGATCGGAGTCGCTTGTATTTGTTGCGGCCCCAACGGATCAGGTAGGCGTCTATCCGAAGCAGGGTGCGGCACAAGACCGACCGGTAGAAGTGGCTGTAGTAATTGATCCAGCCTTGGATGTATGGATTGAACATCCTTGCCAGATCACCGAGGTCCTTATCGCTCCGTCTCAGTAGTCGGCAATTAAGGCGACACCGGAATTGGATTGCATCGTTGAACGCGGGTTCTTCTGCGTGCCGCTTGTCGTCCTAATTGCCGACTACTGAAGTAATATGCTGGCCTGACGCCAAACCGCTTGGACACCTCCAAAGGCCGTGTCGATTATTCAGCCAGCAGGAATGGTCACGATGGCACCCGGCGCGATTTCCGTCCTTGCAAGAGCCAGAAGAATCTGCAGGACGGTAAAGGCCAGTTTGCTGTCGAAGTCGTCTTCGGCAATCCAGAACCAGGTCCGGCGATATTGCACCGAGGTAAAGACATCCGCTGGTGCCGCAGCACCGGAATGGATGATTACCACCGGCCTGTGCTCCAGTCCGATGTTACCCACGGTCGGAAGGGTCAGATGCTGCGCGACATCGTCCGGCGGGACATCGATCTGGAGGCCAAGTTGGGCCAGCACGCCTAGCATGGAACGGGAAAGAACCGCCACTTGCCCAGGTTGCGGGCTGAGACCATAGACGACCTCCGCTTCGCTTGCGGCAGGCGGCATGCCCAACAGTCGCTTTGCCTCGTCGACCACCGCCAGGAGATCCGGATCACGTGTTGTGGCGACAAACAAATAGACATGACCCGGATCGGAATTGCTGTGGGTGCCTCCGCGCGCCGCGATGTGCTGGAGCCTGACGCTCAGCAGACCCGCGATCTGCAAACGACGGAGATCTTTCAGCAGCAGAAAGAAATCGGGCGAACCGGCGGCACCCGTTTGCGTCAGCGCTACCGCGTTGCTTAGCCCGTTGACCGATTGCACGCCTAGCCGGAACAGAACGTCGATGGGCAAACCGCCCATAGCGAGCGGCAGCAGGTCGGCCGGAGACAGGGGCCGAATGAAGCTTTCTGCGAATTGCGCGCCGGAAAGCGGCTGGAATGTGAAGGTGGGACTTTGCTGGAGCTGTGCCGATGCGCTGCCGTTCAGGAAGGTGCTGGGATTTGCGGCCGGAAAGGCCTCGAAGCCGCCGGTCACGTTGCGTTGGAGCTGGTAGCCGGAAATGACCTGCGTCGCTTGAAGGACTATCGGCGTGTCAGCATAGCGTAACCGCACGACATTGAGGAGCGTGTCGCTCTTTTCCGCATCCCCCAACGCTCGAGAATAGCCGAGCTGATCCTCATAGAGCCGCGTGTTCCCGAGGCTAAAGCATCCGCACAGGCTCATGCAGGCCAAAAGCATAATAACTCCCCTTCGGGGAGGCCCGATTTGCCGTGACCGCGCCGAGCCTGATGTGCTGCTATGGGTCAGAGATGCTCCACGCGCCCATTAACTGCAGCGCTCAAAATCATACCGCTCCGTGTCATGATTGAACCCTCCCGCACCTGCCTGCATGGGTTATGCTGACGGCTCAGCGAGCGACGCGATGTCCGCCTCACCGAGGTCGAGGGCGAAGAACCGGCGCGACGCCTCGGGCGGTTGGCTCGTCATCGCGCTCGCGGCGGGCCAGGGCCGCGGCGATGGCCCGATGTCGTCTGCGATCGCCATCCCTACGCGCCTTGGACTGCCCGAAGGTGCGGTGTCGGCGCATCCCCGAATGGCCTGTTCGGGCGCCTCGGACGCCAGCATCAGCGCCTCGGGCGCGATCTTGGCCTCACGCAGAGCATTCTGCACCGTCCATTGGACGATCAAGCCAGGGCGCCACACACCGCCATGCGCGTGCGCGTCGCCGACGCGCAGAACCGCCGGGGCAACGAACCACTGGCCAACGGGTGTTCGAGGCTTGATTGCAGCGTCGGATGGGATGAGCACTTGAACGGGGCCGAACGGGTTATCGTTCGGTCTCCGGCGCGGCCATTTCCGACGCATGGCGATCTGACGAACGGCCTCGGGAGAGACGCCAAACCGCGACGCCGCCACGGCGTATGTCAGCCATTCGGACACCCGTTTATATCCGCATGTTGGACGGGCGTCCATGAACACTGCCCCCGATTGCGAGTCTCGGCCTACACCGCCGAACCGAGCCGTACCAAGCCCAGATTCACGGAAGAATTGGCGCTATTCCCGTGCCTCCGGTCCGATAGCTTTGCGGCCAGCACGAATTTGAGGACGGTAAGGACGGGGGCGCGATTTGCGTTTGCGGTGCTGACGACGGAGCGGAAGGCAGCATAGGTCTCGGCGCCCCCACTCACAGCGAAAGCCATTGGTGACTTTGCAAAAGATCGCGCGGGCTGTTGCTGCGCCGATGCTACCTTGACGGCGCCGCTCGGTGTGTCGAGGTCGTGATACACTTCGGGATAGGCAACGAAGGTTATCTCGTTTGGGAAATGTCCTGCGAGGTCACGGCAGGGCGGGACAGGGGTCCAGCCGTCGTCCCCGCCAATCAATATCATCATTGGCGCGGACGGCTTCCAGCGCAGACCCTCGTCCGTCGATGGGCAAACTGGCTAGAAGGCCGCGAGCCCCTTTCTCAGGCGAAAATCTCGGCTAGACCAGAACGGGTTGCCCGACTGGGAGGCTGCACGGCGCGAGCAGTTCAGGCCCGTCGTTCCTGACGTTGTTGACCGTGCGCTCGACTGGCCAGATGCGCAGCCGGTCGGCGGGGAGGGGTCGCAGCAGCGCCGCCACATCGCCGTCCGTTTCACCGAGCCAAAGCGGCCAATCGGCCCGCTCGATGATGACCGGCATTCGGTCCTGGATCAGTGCCAACGCCGGGTTGGCCTCCGTGGTGAGCGTCGCGAAGGTCCGCAGCGTCTCGCCATCCGACCGCCAGGCCTCCCACATGCCGCCCAGCGCGACCGGCTCACCGTCGTTGCGGGCGATGGCGAAGGGCGTCTTGCCCGACGGATCATGGCGCCACTCGTAATAGGCCGCGGCCGGCACCAGGCAGCGACGCCGTGCGAACGCTTCCTTGAACAGCGGCGAACGGGCGACCGTCTCGGACCGTGCGTTGATCGGCTTGCGGGCTTTCGCTGGGTCCTTTGTGAAGAACGGCACCAGTCCCCATTTCGCGACCTCGAGGCGGCGCTCTCCGGTCTTCGGGTCGAGGCGCACGATCGGTGCGACCTTGGTCGGCGCCATGTTCCAGGTCGGCTCGAGGTTGGGCAGCGGCCCCGTCGTTCCGAACAGGCGCGCAAGCGCCTCGGCCGGCAGGAAACTGGCATATCGTCCACACATCCGGCCGATGTGGTGATGAACGCCACGGGTTGCAGCCGTCCTGCGCCCCAGGCCCGGCGTCCGGGGAGGCGGTTCCAACTATAGTTTGGCGGCGTGCCGGCTGCCGTGACTGGGATCGGAGCAGTCAAACCGGCGCCCTGCGCTCCGCCGGCCTGGGCGACTTGCCGATGATTGTGCGAATTCTTCCGCATCCTTAACAAATACGGCTTATGGCGTCGTCTCAGGGTTGAGCGGCGGCGCAACCGATCTCACGCGGCGCACGCGCAGGCGCTTCGAGGAAGAGATTCGACCAGCAACGCATCGACCTGCGTCCCGTCACAGTCGATCTTGTGATACTTCGCATGAGGCCAATGGTGGCGCGCGGATCCTGCGCTGCGCCTACAGCTACAACGATGGCGCGAACGTCATCGCCGAACGCTGGCCGCCGTGGCGGCAGGGGATGTCCTATGACGCCGGCCTGTTCTTCCTGGCCTATCAGAAGGACCCGCGCACCGGCTTCATCCGTATCTTCGAGCGCATGGCCCCAGCTCGATGCGATGAACCAGTTCACCACCCATGTCGCCAGCGGCCTGGTCATCTTCGTCGAGATGCCCGTGCATAGCGCCGCGGCCGAGCGCTGCCGGAACCGACTGGCGCAAGGTTCTCCCGTTCAAGCGTCATCGCGGGCATGAGCGACGATCGCCCTTGCTAAATCCTTTCGGGATCTTCGCTGGTTTGCCACCCAACTAGCATTCTGGCCGCGCCTTGAGCTTCTGGGCTCATTCTAGACATGACAGTTGCGCAGACAGAATGTGAACTTCATTTTTCGATAATTAATGTTGGGAACGCGCGGAACGGTGACAGGCACCCTTGGTCATGAACCGCAGACCCCCCCGGCCGGGCGGTCTCCGACTTCCCAGCGACGGTGCCTCACACCGTTCCCCGCAACAGCGCAAACATTCGCGCATGAAGTTCCTGATGAGGCATGCAATGCCATAATCAGATGACACGCCATGCCTCATTTTGGGGATGTGTACGCTGTTGCGGGGAACGGTCGGAGGCACCGTCGCGGGTAAGCAGGACCCCCCCGCGCGAGGAATAGGATTTTGCTCCTACTATTATGCTGTGCGGCAGTGTTTGAAATGGGAACGCGCGGAACGGTCGGGGGCACCATTGCGGTGCAGTTCCTACACCCCCTATCCGTGATCGCGAGCGTCATGCCGTAGCCGGCCTGACAACGGTGCTGTCGCGCGGCGTTGGATCTCCCGCCGGCGGGAGAATTGCCCTGATCGCAAGGGTTCGCCACTAGTTTTGCGGGTTTGCGGGTAGTGCGGGCATTCCTGAGAGGCTTTCCGCGCGCGCAAGGGCAATTCCCATTTTGGTTGTATAAGCCAAAGCCCGCACAACCCACACGCCGCAATACCATCTGTTCTCGTCGTGCCAGCCTCGTAGGAAAGCCCGCAAACCACGCAATACCCGCAAACGCTTACCGGACCTCAACCGAGTAGCTCAGGATCTTCGCATGCGTGTCGGCTGTTTTCCGTAGGAGCAATGTCTGTTCGCCTCGTTTCACTGGTTCGCCCACGTGCTTGCCGAGCTGCTTGCTCACGGACTTGGCCGACATGACTTGGCCTGTCGCAGCCTTGGGGAACAGGAACTCCCTGAGCGTGACGGCGAGCTGCTGGTCGGCTTCGGCTAGGTAATCGCTGCCTGGGTTGTTGATCAGCTTGGCAATATCGTTCGCCTGCGGCTGGACGTTTCCCCTGGCACTATTCGTCCACTGCTTCGCCGCCATGCCAGCCAGCACATCGGCGAGTGATGCGGACTCCTCGTCATCTTCTTCTTGCGCCAGGAATAGCTCCTTGAAGTCGATCGCCTTCGGCTGGGCACTTGGGATTCCGCTGTCGATATCAGCCCGGCGCTGCCGCCATTGGTCGTCGCGATCCGGGGGAAGACTCTCTCCAGGGCGGCGATCTCGTTCTTCCGCCATTGCGTATGCTGTTTCGCGGCGTTCTCGACGGCTGACCCACACATCCGCCACCAGATCTTGAACCGAGTGCTGGCCTCGGTGCCCATAGGCGTGCGGAGGAACGGGTTACCGAGCAGCAGCGTATAGAGCGCTCTCATGATCTGACCGCGGTGCGCTTCGGTCCATCCGACCGGGTCGTTGTGTTTGAACTCCGACGTTGTGGCGGCGGCAAGACGACAACCCTGCATATGCTAACCATGACTGTATTCGGCGTGCACGCTCCCGCCACCGCCTGATCGCCGAACGCGAGGAAGAGCGCCGCTATCTTCGCCTACTTCATGGCCGCGCTCGCATTTCTGATCTGGGACAACATCCCGCGCGGGACACAGATCACCTGCCCCGATATCGAACGGTCCTGTACCTCGGGGTACTATACCGATCGCAAGCTCGGTGTGAGCGAGACGGTCGCAACCTCGGCCAGCACGATCCACCATTTTACCGGCAACAACATCGGACTAAAGGCGATCTCGCATCCCGCGCCCTGGTCGTGCGGCTGGAGGTCGATCGCGCTGACCCGGAGAACAGGGAGTTCAAACACAACGACCCGGTCGGATGGACCGAAGCGCACCGCGGTCAGATCATGAGAGCGCTCTATACGCTGCTGCTCGGTAACCCGTTCCTCCGCACGCCTATGGGCACCGAGGCCAGCACTCGGTTCAAGATCTGGTGGCGGATGTGTGGGTCAGCCGTCGAGAACGCCGCGAAACAGCATACGCAATGGCGGAAGAACGAGATCGCCGCCCTGGAGAGAGTCTTCCCCCCGGATCGCGACGACCAATGGCGGCAGCGCCGGGCTGATATCGACAGCGGAATCCCAAGTGCCCAGCCGAAGGCGATCGACTTCAAGGAGCTATTCCTGGCGCAAGAAGAAGATGACGAGGAGTCCGCATCACTCGCCGATGTGCTGGCTGGCATGGCGGCGAAGCAGTGGACGAATAGTGCCAGGGGAAACGTCCAGCCGCAGGCGAACGATATTGCCAAGCTGATCAACAACCCAGGCAGCGATTACCTAGCCGAAGCCGACCAGCAGCTCGCCGTCACGCTCAGGGAGTTCCTGTTCCCCAAGGCTGCGACAGGCCAAGTCATGTCGGCCAAGTCCGTGAGCAAGCAGCTCGGCAAGCACGTGGGCGAACCAGTGAAACGAGGCGAACAGACATTGCTCCTACGGAAAACAGCCGACACGCATGCGAAGATCCTGAGCTACTCGGTTGAGGTCCGGTAAGCGTTTGCGGGTATTGCGTGGTTTGCGGGCTTTCCTACGAGGCTGGCACGACGAGAACAGATGGTATTGCGGCGTGTGGGTTGTGCGGGCTTTGGCTTATACAACCAAAATGGGAATTGCCCTTGCGCGCGCGGAAAGCCTCTCAGGAATGCCCCCACTACCCGCAAACCCGCAAAACTAGTGGCGAACCCTTGCGATCAGGGCAATTCTCCCGCCGGCGGGAGATCCAACGCCGCGCGACAGCACAGTTGTCAGGCCGGCTACGGCATGACGCTCGCGATCACGGATAGGGGGTGTAGGAACTGCACCGCAATGGTGCCCCCGACCGTTCCGCGCGTTCCCATTTCAAACACTGCCGCACAGCATAATAGTAGGAGCAAAATCCTATTCCTCGCGCGGGGGGGTCCTGCTTACCCGCGACGGTGCCTCCGACCGTTCCCCGCAACAGCGTACACATCCCCAAAATGAGGCATGGCGTGTCATCTGATTATGGCATTGCATGCCTCATCAGGAACTTCATGCGCGAATGTTTGCGCTGTTGCGGGGAACGGTGTGAGGCACCGTCGCTGGGAAGTCGGAGACCGCCCGGCCGGGGGGTCTGCGGTTCATGACCAAGGGTGCCTGTCACCGTTCCGCGCGTTCCCAACACTAAATATACCAAAATGAGTTGTTGCATGTCTAGGATGAGCCCTTGAGGCCAAGGCAGCCGCTAATCAGCGTGTTGGCGGCCAATATCAGCGAGCGCCGCGGTGGATGTCTGATGAAGCATCCGTTAACTGGCAAGAAACCATCAAGTCAAAGCCACCTGGGCTTTTTTGATACTGTGCAACTTCGTATTTTAGCTCAGCTATACAGCGTGCTTGCGGAAGGTAAAAGAACCGCTATCCTTCTGCACTCGTCGGAGTTTTTACTATTAAATACAGGATCGATGTTGTCAAGGCGTTAGCCCTTCCCAATGGAAACTGTTCGAAATTTGCCACGAAACTTCGGTTAACTGCGCAGCAGAACGTCGAAAGCAGGCCAGGAATTCTCGATGAAAAAGGCGATAGCAATCCGGATGACGGTTGGCTTGGTGGTAGGAAAGTGAGCAGGATCACGCTTTTTGATGGGTCGATAGCACGACTTTTGATGGGCTTCCCATTTCCGCTTCCCGCCTGTTTAGAGACATGGGAAGTGGAAGTGGGAAGCGGCGTAAGCGGCTGTCGAGTTTGGGTGGGTTGGCTTGTCGAGGTCCGCCGCGGTATTGCGCGAGCACGGCGGTCAGGAGCGACAGTCAGCGAATGGCGGCTGATCCGTCGGCAAATTTGACGACGAGGCCGGCGGTGGTCATGGCGGCGAGGCTTCGAGAGGGTGGTGGTGCGAGCGCGGCAGGATGCCCGCGTTTGGAAAACGGCTTCGGTTGCTCGCCGTCCGCGAGGGGCACCCGGATCGTAACGGCCGGCCGGACTGGTGCCCGGCAATCCCCAGCGATTTCGGCGCTTGCTCGGATTTGGGCAAATGTGATTAAGGCGTGGTAAGCAGTTGTCGATGCCTAGCGCAATGACAGCCTCATCTCGGGCGCCCCCTGGGCGGTGCTCGCCGGCCAAGGGTCCCTGCCCTCCCCGACGATGCTGGCAGCCGATCCGCCGTGGCCTGGGCTTTCGGCCACCCTCGCAAACGACCGTTTAATGGAACCTCACTATTCTGTAGAAATGCCCGCCTAAACGGCCCGAAAGCGGACGGATGCAGCAGAACGGTTCCAAGACTGCAGCCGCCGGCCGCCTGATCGGTTACGCACGGGTTCAATCGCCGATCACGAATTAGGATGCGCGACAGCCGGAGCCCGCCAGGTGCCTGAGAATGCGCATGACAGCGACAGTACTGAAGCGACTCGGACGCGGCGGCCAACACGCCCGAGACCCGGCCGGCCCCCTTCCCGCCCTCGCGGTTGCCGCTCCCGCATCGCTCTGCCCGCCGCTGGGCGTGGTCCCTCCGCTGGGTGCGGCGCCGGCCCAGGTGCGCCGCTGGTTCGACAGCAGCATCGTCGTCGACCGGGCCGCGTACGACGACACGCTCGAGACCGCCCGCGCGATGGGGGAAAGCTTTGCCAGGCTGGCGAAGGCGGACAAACACGCGGCGCGCCTACCGCGCCGGCGTCGCCGCCTGATGCCCTGCCCTGCCTGCCCGCGTCGGCCGCCGACGTCGTGGCGTTCCTGGCGGCCGAACGCCGGCGCGGGCTTAAGCGCCATCATCGACCTGCGCCGCGCGGCGATCCGCTACCTGCACCACCTCGCCGGCTGCCCGGTGCCGACCGCCGAGGCTGTGGTCGGCGAGACGCTGGCCGGCATCCGCCGCGACGCCGCGCGCTGGGGGGAATTCCCGGTGAAGAGAAACTCGCCGCCGCGATTGGCGTGCTGCGCGAGATCCTGGCTCCGATCGGCGACGATTTGCCGGGGCTGCATGACCGCACGCTGCTGCTGGTCGGCTTCGCCGGCGCGCTGCGCCTCTCCGAGGTCGCGGCGATCCGGGCGGAGCACCTGGAGTCGGCCGCGCGCGAGCTCCGCCTCACCCTGCCGCTGTCGAAGGGCGACCGCGACGGCAAGGACCTCACCGTGGCGCTGCCGCTCGGCACCACCGTGCTCTGCCCGGTGCGCCGCTTCGCCGCTGGCAGGACGCCGCCTCCATCACCGAGGGCCCGCTGTTCCGCAGCATCTGGCGGCTGCACACGGTCGAGACGCAGGCGATCGACGGGCGCACCGTCGCGCGCATCGTCCAGGTCCGCATCGCCGCCGACTTCGATGCCGCAGCCCTCGGCGGCCACAGCCTGAAATGCGGTGCCCTGACCACCGGCATGGGCTTTGGGGTGCATCCCAGTCAGTTGAAGCGGCTCGGCCCGGACAAGAGCTACGCCGTGATGGACCGCCTACCTCGAGCACGACGATCTGTTCGAGAGCCATCCGCTCAGCGGCCTGCTCTGACCGCCGTCCATGCCCCTTGCCCCGCCCCGACGCCGATCCGCGGCCATCGGCCGCCGCCGTTGCCACGTTGAATGCCGACCAGTTCTTCGCCAAGGGTAGGAGACCCTGCCCTCAGATACGTGGCCGCGGACAACCCGGTCGCGGTCCATTCTGCCATCCGGTTCTCGCCGAAATGAACGACAGCCGTCGCGACTTTGAGGAACAGCGCGATTGTCCGAGAACCGCCCGAGCGCTTGCGGCGGAGGCCATGAGAGACAATCGGCTGGTTAGCATGTTGCCGTTCCTCCTCGTCGCCTTCCTCCCCGACCGACCGTGGGGCTGGACTCTGCTGGGGAGCGACTCGCGGCGGATGATATGGTCGGGTGCGGCCAGAGTGCCGCGAAGGCCAACATTATCCGACTGAGTCCCTGATCTTTGCTGGGACCTGAGCTGATATCTGCTGGGTGATTGATCTGAGGAAAGCAATATCTATCAATGAGTTAGTCGGTCTATCCCCTGGACTCTCGTGGGACAAACTATTAGATCCCACTAATACCTCATCGCTATCCCAGCACAGTCCAGCTTCCAAAGCTCGCCGGCACCCGCCAATGTCGCCAGCATGCAATGAAGAGTGGCATTGAGGCGATGGCGGAAATCCACAGGCTACTCGAGCAACACGGGAAAGCGGCAGTCCTGGCACTCGACGTGGACCGGCGCATCGTCGAGGCCGCCGCAGGATATCTAGGGGCTGAAGAAGGCGAAGTCGGCTTCCTTTATAGCGGCTGGGCACAGAGCGCTTTGCCGCATAAAAGGCTCGCAGACGACGCAAGCTGGCAGGTTCATACCGATCATGTTTCCCTTGTCGTCCAGCCTGGACTGCGCCCCTCGCTAACTGGCGATGCCGTGAGTGTAGGCGTGCCCTATGGCTCCCGCGCGCGACTCATCATTCTCTACCTGCAGAGTGAGGCCCTGAAGACCCAGAGCCGCGAGGTCGAACTGGGGAAGACGCTCCACGCTTGGCTCAGACGGCTCGACATTCCGATCGGCGGTAAGAGCATGGCCGCGGTCAGGGACCAAGCCGAACGGATCTCGCGCTGCCGGATGAGCTTTCAGATCAAGCAGGGTAACCGAACTGGCCTAGTGAACCAAAGCATTCTCGATACAGCCATGTTCGTGGAAGATGATTCCACACAGGGCTCGCTTTTCATCGAGAAAGCGAAGCTCTCCGAGATTTTCTTCGAACAGCTTAAGAAACATCCCGTTCCCATTGAGGAGAACGCCATCGCGATGATCGCGAACAATTCCATGGCGATCGACGTCTACTGCTGGCTCGCCTACCGCCTTCATTCCCTGACCGGCCCTAAGCTGGTGACGTGGAAGGCCTTGCATGCCCAATTCGGGCGTGGCCTCGCCAGGCTCGACCATTTCCGCTGGTACTTTGCCCAGAACGTCCAGCTCGCCATGGCGGTATATCCGGAGGCCCGCGTCGATGTTGACGGCCGCGGCCTGACGCTCAATCCGTCCCGGCCGCCCGTTGCGTCCAAGGTTGTCTCGCTCGCAGCCAAGCGGCTAAAATCCTAGGGATTCTGCCGGGTCGGTCCCAAGAGAGTCCAGGGTTTTGCCCTTCTTCCACAACCACCGGGGTCCACATGGTTATCAGGGCCAAGCGGCTGCGGCGACCCTGACCCGCATTCCGGATCCGATGTGTCTCGAGGATGTCGGGACGACTCTTTCAATCGAGGAGGATAATCATGGTCGCGGTGGCCATGATGGCCTCTAAGCATCTTACGAGAAGGCCGTAGGACTGAGGGCCGCATACCGCCGCGCAAGACGGGCCAAAAACTAGATCTAGATCTACACACGCCGAAGGCCAGAGCTCTCCAGCCCCTCCCCTCCCCTCCCCGATGCCCGATGCGGCCCGTTCCAGCCGATGCTATCGATGCCCATTCTGCGACGTTCACCGGCCGACGAAAATGCCCCCATCCGCCAGTCCGGTGGTCACCCTCAGTAAGGCCCGCGCACGACGATGATTGTGAGAGCGGCAGTCACGCCCGACCTCCAATCGACAGCAGATGCCGAAGGTAATCGCCGCTTCGGTTCTTTGGCGAGGCGAGGCGGCGACCCTGAAGGCACGGGATCGACTACCAACGCGTCGCACCAATCTGGGACCGGTCCACTAATTTGGGCGTGTTACCCCTGACGCTAGCTGGCATCGCCGCTTGAGCAAAAAGCGCACTGGCATAGTCACCGGCCGCAGGACCGTCTCGCAGGGCGCCAGCACTTTACCACCTTCCGGAGCATGAGTTATAGCGAACCAGATTGGTCACATGATCACATGCTTGATCACAAGTGGCCGTACGAGCAGCCTAGGATGCATGCCCCATGCCGCCTCGATTGGCTTACGACCAGACATCAAACACTTGCAAGGCTAACCTAATCTCGATTATCTGCTCTGGGTCACGCAGAGGAGTAAGAGGGTGAGGACTCTCGTTGTGGCGAGTTGCAAAGGCGGCGCGGGGAAAACTACGATAAGCGGCCATATTGCGGTCGAGGCCGATCGGTGTGGCGGGGGTCCGGTCGCGATCCTTGACCTCGACCCCATGGGAAGCCTTGCTGCCTGGTGGAATGAGCGAAAAGCTGATACACCGGTTTGCGCTGGATTAGGGGAGGGGGGCTTAGCCGAAACGCTGGCACGCCTCGAACGATCCGGAATTCAGCTCACAGTAATCGATACGCCGCCATTCGCTACAACAGAGATCGCCTCCATTGTGCGCGCTGCTAGTCTGGTCATGGTTCCAGTCGTGCCCAGTCCGCATGACCTCAGGGCGATCGGTGAGACGATTGAGCTCGTCGAGGCCGAGCGGAAATCTATGGTCTTCGTTGTCAATAATGCCTCGACCAATGGTCGGCTTACCATACAGGCCGTCACGGCGCTCAGTCAGCACGGCACCGTCGCACCCTCGGTCATCCACGCCCGGCAAGACTTCCGGTCGACCATGATCAAGGGACGCACCGCCGGCGAGGTATTTCCGAACGGGAAATCGGCGGCCGAGATATCGGAACTCTGGGCCTATATCGAAACCCGGTTGAGGAAAGAGGCGCAGTATGGCGCGGCAGCCTGACGATCTGTCACTTGGCACAGGCCTAATCAGGAAAGGGGAGGCAAGGGGGCTTAGCCCTGCCAGGGCCGTTCCTGCTTCGCCCGAAGAGGTTGTAAGGATGCCAACTCCAGCCCCTGCGCCGATCCTGAGACCAGCGATCGATGAAGACGATCCGCCGCTACGCGCCGCACCGCCCGACGATGTGCCGAAACGCTTCACCAGCTTCCGGCTGCCAGTCGCCCTCGACGAGGACCTGCGGGCGATGATGTTCGAGACGCGCAGGTCGAAGCAGGACCTGCTGATCGAGTTCGTGACGCAGGGCATCAAGACATGGCGGCGAGATAGAATGAGACGCGGATGACTATGGGGGCCACGTATTGGAGCCTCGGGACGCGATTCGGTGTTCCCCCGGGGAATCTGTGGGCACAATCAGGCAGCCCAATGAATGTCCCGGCTTCAGCCCGACAAGTCGTGGTAATTTGTCGCCCGTGAAGAACGCTGATCGGGCAACCTGAAGGCTTGCAGTGGCGTTGCGCGTTGCGCGGCCTGGGGTAGCGGCACGGAGCAGGCGCAACAAAGCTCCGAGCCTTCATCGTGTCCACTGTGTCCCTTGTCAGCGACACGCCGATCTGCTGCTCGATGGCGGGAATGACTGTGGACAGCATGTCGCCGTCATACGGATTGTCTGGCAGGGCCGCCGCATGGGTGACGAACTGACCGCCCTTGCATCGCCGAACGGGAAGCAAGCGACATTCAGGCTGCGATGGCGAAAGACCAAAGTTAGTTAGGCCTGTAGTGTGGCTGAGGCGATACGCACAAGCGTCTCGAACGGCAAGGTCCCAGTTCATCACGGCCGATGCGACCCCGCCTTGTTGCGCCCTCTCGCAGTGCCGATCTTGCGCACCGCTCCACGCCGGGAAAGCTGGAGGGGCTCCGGGGCAGTGGAATGCTAGATGACGCCGGGAAGCGGCCATAGGGCAGGGCAACATTCCTATTGCGCCGAAGCGCTGGGGGGAGGCCGTCGATAAGCGGGGTTCGGCTCGTCGAAATCCGGACCTTTCTGCGGCCGCCCAGCCGGCGCTGGACCGCGGGAATTTCAGTAGGACTGAATCCTATTCTATACTATCCATGCTTCAGGAGTGCCATGCATGAGGACGACGCAACAATTCAGCATCACCTTGCCGCACGACATGGCGGAGGCCGTGGAGGACAAAATCAAGTCGGGGCACTATGCCTCCGTCAGCGAGGTGGTACGCGACGGCGTGCGCGCGCTGTTGGAGCGTGATGCGGCGGTTGAGCGTTGGCTTCGGGAGGCAGTGGTCGCCGGGCATCAGGAATACCTGGCTGACCCCTCAAAGGGCGTTCCGGCCGAGGCAATCCTCAAACGCATCAAGGCGCGTCGGGCTGCAAGCAAGAAGAGGTGAGACTTTGTGCGGGTCATCTTCACGCCACTTGCCGAGCGCCACATCGACAGACTGCACGAGTACATAACCAAGCAGGCGAGCGAAGAGCGCGCTGATGGATATGTCGACCGCATCGTCGAATTCTGCAATCGGCTGACGACGTTTCCCTTGCGAGGGACACGACGCGACGACTTGCTGCCGGGGTTGCGGGTGACGGGATTCGAGCGTCGCGTCAACATCGCGTTCGTCGTCACGGCAGATGCCGTCCTTGTCGAAGGCATTTTCTACGGCGGGCAGGACTTCGAGGCGATATTTCGGGGCTCGGCGTGAGAGCTGGAGTTGGGCTCATGGTGCGACTGCGCGAGCTGATAATTGACGCCATCCCATGCTGTCGGGCCGTCTTGCTCAAGCAGCGCGCTACGATCTGAACCCGCAACGTCGGGCCGCTATCCCGCAAGGCCGGAAGCGGCTGGTCACCACGAAATCGACGAGCCGGCTGCGGCAGTTCGAACACCGCCAGCGTAGTTTCACCACGGCATCGCGCGACCACCCCGCGACTAGTCCCTCCAGATCCGCGTCCCGGTTCCGCAGACAGTTCCGGCAGGCACCAGTACCGCGACTTAGCGCGTCTTGAGCGTTAAGCGTGGCCTCGGGAGTTCGTCAGGGGTTGTTATGGCGGTCGGCCTCCACCGCCGGCTGGCGCACCCGGCGGCCGGTTGGCGCGGCTGGACGAGGCGGGGCCTCGCCCACCACCACGCCAAGGTTTGGCGGCAGGTCCACCAATGCGAAGTAGTCTGGTCTCTTCCATGCGGCCAGGGTCGTCGATTGGCCTTGATCATTATGTTACGTTATGATAACGACATGTTCTGCCGTCATGAACTTGACCCTTGGTGAAGGGCTCGGGTGACCCGGCGTAGGGGAGCCGTTCCGCTTGAACGAGTTGCTTGCACGGCTGCGCGCTCAGTTGCGCATCTTCGATAGCAGCGACTCAGCGGTCTTTTCGGTTGGTCCGTACACCTTCCGGCGCGGCAAGAAAGTGTTGCAAGACCCGGTCAGGAACCGTCGTATTGTGCTGACCAGGAGGGAGGCAGCCGTGCTCAAGGCGCTTCACCTATCGGATGACCGCAGTATGACGCGCGACGATCTCTCGCATGACGTCTGGGGCCGCAATTCCGCTGCGACGACCCACAACCTGGAGACGCAGATTTACCGCCTTCGCCAAAAGATGGAGCCCAATCCCAGGAAACCGGTCCTGTTGGTTTCCGCAGGTGGACGCTACCGCCTCGAACCCACAGGCTGACCGGCAGGCTAGGCTGAAACTTCTGACTACCTTTAAGGACATCCAGATTTGATTATCCATACGTTACACCATAGGAATATCACATCGCATTGCGCATCTCCGTCCGTTTGGTGTGCGCTTTCCTTCACTGTCCACGGTCTCTGAATGAATGAGTGAACAGTCTGCGAACCAGAGGACCAACCGAATTCAGCGTGCGGAGCGTGGGGATTCGGTCGGTTTCTACATAAACGGCAGGTTTTCAGCGGATCGCCCCGCTCAACCGGCGGACAGCGCCAGGTGAGACAGGGCGATGGCATGACCTGGTTGGCGGTGGTTCACCGAATGGTGGACGGCGGAAGGCGTGGCTACGTGCTGGACATCTTCCCCGAGGAACGCGCACGGCATCTGCGGGAGCTCGGCCGCGCGGTGATCGGCGAATTCGCCAGTTGGCGAGAGGCAACGAAAGCGGTTGCATCGGCGCTCGGAGATTGAGGCTTCCGCTCGGTAGCAATTCGCCAGAACAGGTTCGCCGATTGCCATCGTGCTCGGGCATTTATTTTTCACCTTTAGGCGCGCGCGCGGTACCAGAAGCAGATCTGTCGTCACGTGATGACACGTGCCATTTGGGCGTAATTGAGCAAGGGGATGCGGTTCGGCCGAGCCCTGCTCGCCCGCCAGTGGGGCCGCATCGGCATTCAGGGCCGGATTCGCCTCGCGAGTGATTGGAATGGATGGCGGCACCCCGGGAATCTACCCGATGACCGAGCCGCTCCAGCTGCTGCTATCCCCGATCAGGCCGCACTGACTCGCATCCGTTTCGAGCGCAACAAGTGGCGTTACTGCCGCTTGGTGCCATTCGGGCTCTTCCAATGGTTCAGCAATGACGGCAATGGGCAACACAACAGCTACGGATCCGCGCTAGGCCGTGTGGACAGGCAACACCGCCCGCGCCTTCCATCAGACGGTATAGTTGAGATCTAGAGGTGGCCAATTTGCGGCAGAGCATGGCCGTTCCAAGGGATGGTGAGTGCAGATGGCTGCGGACGGCGCGTCGCACCTTCTCCAGCCGGCTAAGATCGATCTGACTTGCGGCGAGGGCTACACGATCTGGCGACGGCGCGATGCAGGCTTCAACCATGGCGGTGACGGTGCCGGTCAACTGCGGCAAATCTTCAGCCGTCAGATCCGGAAGGGTCCGCACTAGCAAGGCCATATAGTCGGCGAGTAATTTTCCCAGGGGCGTGTTCAGCACCGTCCCGCACGCCGCATCAAGCGTCGGCGCAATCTCGCGGAACCTGTCCCGCGGCAAGTAGAACAGAAGCCGGTCATCCTGGTTCCGTTCACTTACAAATTCGTTCCCGAGCGACAAAACCAGTGGCACTCTGGCAGGTGCTTCCAGCGCCGCGTCGCCCGTTCTGACGGCCATTGTGGTGCGATGGCTCAGAGTTATGACCCAGTGATCCACCGGATTGCATCGTATAAGAGACTTCATCCGGGAGAGCTGTATCGCGGGGGCGGAGACCCGGCTGATCGCAAGCGCGCCCATCTGCCATAGCTCGCACTTCGCGGGAAATCCGGAGTCGAGCGGTTGGCGAGGCAACACGTCAAAGACGGAATGGAGCCAGTCGCGCCAGGCTTCGAACTGATCCGGCACCGACAGTGAGTGTATGGCGAACTTCTCCGGCGTCATGGTGTCCTAACTTGGGCACCCAGCGGGTAGCCGGCTGCGAATCTAAACAGCCGCACCGTTGTCTGACAAGCACCGGTTGCGCACCCGCTCAACCAACGCTGGCCCGCAGAGCGATCAGCGGGCGTCCTGGCGGTCTTGTGCAGCGTTGGAATGAGCGCGGCACAGCTTGGCGGTGACCCGTGCAGCGTTCGCGTTCTCGCGGCACCGAACAGCATTGAGGCGCGCCTGCTCTGCACTACTCCGCACGCGGTGTGGGCAAGAATTTTCTGCCGAGAACCCCCTCACGCTGACTTACCTGGACACCTGCCGTGGCGTTGACACTGACAGCCGTTGCGTTGACAGGAAGCCTGACAGGGAGATGTCGGCTTCCGATCGTCTCCACCATCCTCAGCACGATCCGCCGCATCGGACGGCTGGAGCCGTCGATCCCGGTCAGCAGTTCAGCCTTCGCGACCCTGCCGCCGCAGCCGTCATGGCGCATGCGGTCGAGGATGTCGCGGATCAGCACGTCGCCCTGGGGCATGTGCGTCTCGGAGATCATCCGTTCCTTGCCGCAGCGCTCGCACACGATCCGGGAGGAACCATGAGGGGAACGCGCGCAGCGGTTCGTCCAGGGCCTGTCGCCGGTCGGTAGAGGATGGTCGCGATAGCTGCGCCAGCGCCGCCTGGGGGCCCGCTCACTTCTGTAGGCATAAAAGAATCAGGCAGCCATAGCCCCTCGGCGTGCTGCGCAGCGCTTCGCTTGCGGTCTGCATGATCGGTCAGGGCCTCGCCGCCGCACGTGGCCTGAACCTCAAGCATGCCACCAAACAGGTGGATCGCCTGCTCTCCAACCCAATGATCAACGTCGACGATATCCTTGTTCGCTGGGTGCCCTACGTCGTCGGCTTCCGCGGCACCACAACCATGGCGCGCTGGCCAACGTTGCAAACTCAGCCCGCGCTTTCATCAGTTTTCCTTGTGACGCAGGTCGCCGGTCAGCCTATCACCTCGGATGGCCCACAATAATCGTATCAGTCGTATCGAAGCTGCTGGCCGGCAAAATGGGGTTCCCCGTCTTGGCGTCAACCACCGCGCTCATGCTTCCGCCAAAGTGAAACTCATATGTGCCCGGTCGGAGTGGGCCCAGCATCAACCAGTCACCAGCCGACCGGGTGAAAGGAAGGTCAGGGATCGTCGAGATGTCAGCGCCACCGAGCAGACTTGCAATCTGGCTGCCCGGTTGCGGCGCGCCGATCGCGAACTGGCCACTCAGCTCGGCGAAAAAGGTGCTCGCTCCATGGGGCGGCGATTGTAAATTCAGCAGCGTCTGCCCATTCTTCGTGATTGTAACAAAGGCGTTAGTTATCGCAGCTTGGTCGAGCCGCGTGACGAATTTTGCTTCATCCGCAAACGATCCCTTAAAGCCGGGGTCGCTCTCGATCCCCGGTCCTTCGGTATCGAAGGCGTTTATCATCGGCAGCAGTATTGGCATCCCTGTGGGGACGTTGATGGTTGCATGAACGGGGGGCGCGTTCGGACCTTCATTCGCACCGATAAAGAAAATCTTGCCGTGCGTCGGCTGAGGCGCCGGGTAACCGAGCGGGCCGTTTGCTGGCGCCTGAAACGCCCATTGCCACCAGTTCTCCGTCCACTGCGCGATTGTTTCGCCACGGACGATTTCCTGTGGATCTAAGACCTGGACCTTACCCTGTGAAGCATCCGTAACCGGCGCCATTTGTTTCCCCCCCGTTATTTCACAATGCATCACTGTGTAACGGTAGGTTACAGGTCTCGGCGTCGCACGCGCAAGGAGCCATTTGGGCGGAAAGTCAGCGCCGATGCGCAACGCGTCGAGCTGTCCGGCCCGCCCGCCGTGATCGCGAAATATTGGTGCTCACGAAATAGGCCATGCGAAGCCGATCTTCACCGACGGGAAACGAGTCTCGTCAGGCCATCCAATCGGGGAAACTCGGCGCCGAAGCGGATATCGTTCCAATACTGGAACCTGAATTGCCTGATATGGCCGAATTACCGGGATTACAGTAAGTGGGCCGGGTGCCTGTTTCAGCTGCCTTTTGGCATGCGCGCGGTGCACGACATCGGCAGACGTGACCCCCCGCCCACCCGCAGCGGTGGGCTACTTACCCCCGTTGCGCGGCAGGAAGAATTGGTCACATGGTTGGATCAAGAGGGTAATTACGCCTCGCAGGCGGCCCGAATTGCGTAAATTGGATGAGGAGCCCGGCAGCGAGTCAGAGCAAGCGGAGTTGCCCTCCGCCAGGGCGAAGCCTATCGGCTGAACGGGTCGCGCGGCCGCGTTCAACGAGCCACTTATTCGGAATAGCACGGATCCCGGCGCACCGGCTGGAAGCGCCGAGGTTGTGAGCGGATGGTCGCCGTAGGACCGCCAGTGACGGCGCGGGACGGCCTAGCCGGCATCAGGCACCGGGCAGCCACGCGCGCGAAGAACGCCTTCACCCCGGGTGAGGTCTCGGTGTCGTCGTCGGCGTCCTGGCGGTGCGGGGCCCGGTCGCGCTTGCTGGCGGCGGTTACGATGGTCGGTCCGGTGATCGCCGCGGTCTTGGCGTTCTTCCGCGACAGCGCTTCGGGCATAGGTAGAGGTGGCTGTGCTGCGGGCTGGGAGACGAGGGTCCAACGCCCTCGCGGGCCGAGGCGTATCTCGGCCACCGCGGCGGGCGTATGTGAAGGCAGGCCACCACAATTTCGGCGGGTTTGACGGCCACGACACAGCTCACTCTGGACGGGGCCGTATTCTACGGATGGTGCTGCCCCGCCGAGATGCACGGCGTCAGGGGCGCGCCCCGACCGGCCAACCCAGCTCCGCGGAGGACAAGGTGATGATGTCGCGACGAGGTGCACTCGTGACTCTGCTGCTGGGGACCTGGTCTGCCGTCGTGCTGGCCGAAGTACCAGCGCCAAACTCAACCGCGGCGCGTCATGAGGCCCAACAGCTTGCTGAACTTCCCCCCATCGTCCCCGTGGTTGGCCGGATCGACCCCTCCGGGCGCAAGCAACAAGGACGCGTCTCGTACTACAGTCAGAAGTTTGCCCATCGGAAAATGGCGGATGGCCGGCCAATGAACCCGCAGTCGAACGCTGCTGCGAGCAAGACTTTGCCGTTAGGCACAACCGCGAAGGTCACGAACCTGCAAAACGCCCGAAGCGCTACCGTCAAGATCCAAGACCGCGGCCCGTACGTTGCTGGCCGGGTGATCGATGTCAGCCCGGTGGTGGCCGAACAACTCGGCATTGGGAAGCAGGGCGCGGCGCGGGTGGAGATAAAGCCGATCACCGTGCCGCAACCGAATGGTGCAATAAAGCTGGGCGCGGGCGCGGCAGAAATGACGCCGAACGAGATCGTTCAAGCAGCCGAGACGACAAAGCAACTGATTCGCACCGCTGGGCGGTGACACCCGTGTCGGCCTGCCAACCACGTAAGGGGCGGGGACACCACTCGCCGCAAGAGGCGAAGCAGATCGGGGTGGACACCTATATCTACTCTTAGGTGGCCAATATCAAATAGAAGGCCGGCCGATCGCTGCGTTGCGCGATAGCTTTGGCCAGTTCTTGACCGTAGGTGGAAGCGACACGCACGATGCGCGCAGACCGAACCGAAAACCCACTTCAGGTCATAGCCAGGGGGATGGAATGGCGAAGATGCTGCCGCTCACCTCGGATGAATTGCTTACCACGACGCGATCGGTCCGTAAGCGGCTCGACCTGGAACGCCCGGTAGATCGTCACACGATCGCGGAATGCCTACAGATCGCCGTTCAGGCGCCGACCGCCTCTAATATGCAGCACTGGAGCTTCGTGATTATAACCGACCCGGCGAAACGGAGCGCCCTGGCAGCGATCTACAAGAAAGCGTGGGACATCTATCTTACGCTGCCGGTAGCAGCGCCTAATCTGTCCTTCCCGAATGCGGCACACCAGGCGATGCAAGGACGGGTGACCAACTCTGCCCGATACCTCGCCGACCACTTACACGAAGTCCCGGTGTTCGTGATTCCTTGCTTTCTCGGGCGGATCGAGGCGGAGCCCCTGGTGATGCAAAGCGCCTCCTGGGGAACCATTTGCCCGGCGGCCTGGAGCTTCATGCTCGCCGCCCGCGCCCGCGGTCTGGGCAGCGCGTGGACGTGCCTACATCTGCTATTCGAGGAGGAAGCGGCGCAAGTGCTGGGCATTCCGTACGCCGAGGTTACGCAGGCCTGCCTGATCCCGGTTGCCTACACCAAAGGAACCGATTTCAGACCTGGCTGGCGCGAACCGTTGGAGAGCGTCATACATTGGGACGCGTGGTAACGCAGAGACATAATCTGGCCAGGGTCGACACCTGACATCCCGAGCAGCGATGAAAGCGTTCATCGAAGCGGCGGCTGATGAACGGATGCAATGATCGGTCTCGCTGCCGCTGTTCCTTCTGCTGGATCGGCTGCCGTTACAATTAATTTATGCACACTGTCACAAAACGCCTTTGAGAGGCGGTCATCGATAATGAGTTTTGAGAGCTGTTTTGGCGGGTTCGCGGGAGCCTGAACCCCGGCACAACTGGTAATCCCGCAGCCTTAATTGCTGGTGTCGGCGGCCGGCGCTGGGGTGGACAGAAGGCGAGGGTCGGCTATCGGCGCGACCTTTTCCGTCCATCATGGCCTGGTCGAAGATCGGCTCACCACCCGTAGCCGCCGGTGCAGATTTCGTGCTCCGGCCGCGAGCGGCCCACACCCCGATCTCCAGCTTTTGTTGCCGCGTCGGTGAACGGAGGGAGATCTATGAGCACGGCAACTGCGCAGGGTCCCGCCGTCCATCGCGGCGGCGTTACGCCGGATTGGGCTAATCGTCGATGTCCCGAATACGCGGCCGCTCTACGAGCCACTGTTTGTGACGCAGCGCGAGACCTATCCGAACGTGGCCGTGGCGCGCGACGTGAGCTACGACAACGATCCGCTCAACACGTTCGACATCTTTGCGCCGCAACCCGCGCTCGAGTAGACTAGCGCAGTCGTGGCGACATGAATGAGGGGGGGACGTTTTATCCTGTTACGCTATTGCGTCGCTGCAACGCTCGTCTTCGCGCCCGTCGATCTGATCTCGACGGGCGCCCTCGCTACTCGGCATCCGCGTTCCTGACGGTTATACCGCCCCGGAACTCTCAGGCAGAGGACTCAGCATCGGAAATCGCAGGATTATGGATGAACATAAAAGCATGTTTGCATGCAAGCATGCTTGCAACGAAGGTTAGAGCACATGCCTAAGCCCGGACCCGATACTTCCGTAGGCCGCGACAAGTCGATCTCGCCGATCACCGATCCCGCCAAGATCCAGAAGCTGGCCGCGGATGCCTACATCTGGGGCGTCGCGCCCGAGTTCATCTACCGCTTCGCGAATTACAACGAACTGGTGACGGCACCGGTCAACACGTTAGGTGGCGGGGGAGGGGTGGCGGCATGGAACAACCAGGCCACGAACGCCGGCAACGCGTCGGCGCTGTACCTGACCGCGATGCTCGATCTCAGCGGGCAGGACAGCCCTGGAGCCACCAAGGAGCTCGTGCTGACGGTCCCGCCGTCGGAGACCAACTACTACGTAGTCGCTCTGCTTGATGCCTTCATCAACGATGTGGGCAGCATCGGTACACGGACGACGCCGTCGATGGACGCGCAAACGTACCTGCTCGTAGGCCCGACCTCGCAATACGCTCACGAGCGCATCGCGCGGATCCACGGCTTCACCTATCGGGTGATGCCATTCGACACGAACCGTGGCTGGATGATCACCCGGATCCGCGCCAACTCGCTCGTGCCGGCGAGCGACCCCGCCTCCGTCGCCTCGATCCTCACGAACGTCGTCGAGCGCTTCGGGCTGAGCACCCTCGCCGAGTTCGAGGCTCGTGGGCATCGGCCGAAGTACTTCGAGCCCGGCCAGTACACCCCAACGCCGGAGCAGGAAGAGCGGGCAAAGTTGTGGCACACCGCCCCGACGAACGCGGTCGCCTTCTTCAAGCAGGTGGGCGAGGCGCTGAGGCTCAACCCGCTCCCCGACGCGACCACCGGGCTCAACGGCATCCCGCTCGAGACCCTGCCCAGCTGGATCGTTCCACAGTCCGGTGCCAAGCTAACCTACCGCAACCCGTCCTATGGTCAAAAGCCGACGCTGGCCCTGTTCAAGCCTCTCGGCCTCACCGCGAACGGCTACACGGTTCCGCGCAATTGGGGCCCCGAACAGATCAACGCACTCCAGGCCGGCTTACAGGCCGGGCACGACACCATCTACGCCAAAACCACCTCGGCTGTCGTGACCCAAGCCACGAATTACTGGGCCTACCGCAACAGCGGGATCGGGACGTACCCGAACACGCCCCAGGGGTACATCACCCGGGCCGTGCTCACCTTCTACGGCGGCGCCACCATGCCGCAGGACAATGTCTACGCCGCGATCAACAACCTCGACGGCACGTCGGCCACCCAGCTCGACGGCAATAACACCTACAAGCTGACATTCATGCCGCCAGTCAACAACCCGAAGGAATTGCCGGTCGTCGGTAATTTGCCGCCGACCATGAACGACAGCCAGGGTAATCCGCTGGGGTTCTGGTCGATCACCGTCTACCTGCCCGATCCCACGCAGTCCGCCGCCCCGTTCATCTCCCAGGCGAGCGTTCTGAACACCGCTTACTCGACCGCGAACATTCCTGTGACCGCCGTCGACCCGTCGACCGGCACGATCACGGTCGAGCCGTCAGCCTGGGGCCCACTGGTCGCGAGCACGCCGATCCTCTTCGGTCCGACCGCCGCGCAGTACGGCCTCACACCGGGCCTCCCGTACTACGTCGCGACCACTCCAACGAGCAACATCGACCCGAAGACCAAGAGCACGACGTACTCGTTCAAGGTCTCAACGCAGTGGCTGCAGGAACTGTCCGCGGCCACATCCTCGACACTCCCGGTGCCGATCCAGTTCAGCGGCACGCATGGTCCGTTCGTCAACCTGACGAACCCGGGCGGTACAGTTGACCTGCAATGGGGTCCGATCCAGCCGGTCTCGCAGCTGGGATCGCAGCAGCTGACCTCCGGCAAGCTCGCCAAGAACCCCGATGGGTCGGTGACGATCTGGATCGCACCGACCTTGCCCCCAGAGGCACCCGCGACCAACTGGATCCCGACACCATCGACGGCGTACTACGAGCCCCTCTACCCTGGGGTCACGGTGTCGACCCAGATCCAGCCAATAACGCGCATCTACTACCCAGCACCGGGCAGCGACACGCAGGCGTCGATCCTGCCCCCGCCGAATGGGTCGATGGGCGCCACGTACGTGTACCCGCCCCTCCAGCAGCAGTGAGCTAGTGGATAAAATCTCACAGATGAGTCCGAATTGGGATTCCCTGACGCCGTGCGCGGGTGCAAATCTATGGCATGCGCGCAGGTGTCATCGTCGAGGTAAGCGCCACTGATCGCAAGCGGCTTGCGGCGATCGTGGCAGATCGGAACGCGCCCCAGAAGCATGTTTGGCGAGCACACATCGTGCTGCTGACGGCGGATGGTTGCGGCACAGCGGAGATCATGCGCCGCACAGGCACCAGCAAGACGGCTGTCTGGCGGTGGCAGGAGCGGTTCATGACCGACGGCGTCAAAGGTCTGCTGCGCGACAAGACCCGTCCGTCGCGCATCCCGCCCCTGGCTGGCGCAGTCGAGCAAAGCGTTGTCGCTCGCACACTGGCCGATCCGCCAGGCGAGACCACACACTGGACTGCCGCCGCAATGGCCCAGGAGAGCGGCATCAGTGTGAGTTCGGTGCAGCGCATCTGGCGGCGGCATGGCCTGCGGCCGCATCGGGTGCGCCAGTTCAAGCTGTCCAACGACCGCCAGTTCGCCAGCAAGCTACGGGACATTGTCGGGCTCTATGTCGATCCGCCAGCCCACACCGTCGTGCTGTCGATCGATGAAAAGAGCCAGATCCAGGCGCTGGACCGCACTCAGCCAGGCCTGCCCATGAAGAAGGGTCGCTGCGGCACGATGACGCATGACTACAAGCGCCACGGCACCACGACCCTGTTCGCCGCCCTCAACGTGCTGGACGGCACGGTGATCGGGCGCTGCATGCAGCGCCACCGGCATCAGGAGTTCATTCGGTTCCTCAACGCCATCGAGGCCAGTGTCCCGGCGGCCAAACTGATCCACGCCATCGCCGACAACTATGCAACGCACAAGCATCCCAAGGTCCGGGCCTGGCTGGCGCGGCATCCACGCTGGACATTCCATTTCACACCAACGTCCGCCTCGTGGCTCAACGCGATCGAGGGTTTCTTTGCCAAGCTCACCAAGCGGCGGCTCAAACGTGGTGTGTTCCGCTCCATCGTCGAGCTTCAGGCCGCAATCAATCAATTCCTGCGCGAGACCAACGACGACCCGCGCCCCTTCCGCTGGACCAAGGACCCAGACAAGATCATCGCCGCCGTTAAAAGGGGGCACCAAGCGTTAAATTCTATCCACTAGCGTCGGCTCCGACCGGATCTGGCCCCTGAACTCACACTGGACGGGCGCAAGGCGACTGGTAGGACGTGTGGCGCTCCCTGACGGAAATCAATCTGCCTTCGCATTATTACTCATGACGTCGTTGCTAATGCGACCCAGTTCTATACGCAGCTAATAAGGTGGTTAACCAACTCCTGCTGTAATTGGCTAATCTCAGCTTCGATCCCGTAAAGCTTACACGGTTTTGGTCACGTTCAACACCGTCCGGATGGAGCTCCCGTAGTGGTGAAATCCGGTATGCGGTTTGGCAATCGTATTTTTCTATAATTCAAATGTACTTGCTATAGAATGTGGGATGGAGTGCATGCGCCGTTACGGAAGGCGTATGCCAGCGCAGTACTTTCTTGTTCGGTTTGCAACTGGAAATTGGCTCATGACAGCCGCAGAGTTTTTTTCGTTTTGGGGCTTCTCTCGCTTACGATGAGCGCGCTGACATCAGTGTTTGCCCGTCCTCGACCTATGACTGGAGAAAATTCACGTCTCGACCCCCAGATTGAGCATGTAGCGCTCGATGCCGCTGCTGAGGCGTCGGTGAGCCCCGCCGAAGGCAACGCCAGTCCATCGGGCACTATGCACAATTCTTCTTAGGCCGACCAGGATGCCCAAAGCTTCCTGGTCGGCCGCCTAATTGCACGACATCCTCCACCAATGCCTTCCCCCTCCCCATCGACGACGCCGCACCACGTGACGGCACGCTGATGCGGCTCTGGTGCCGCTCGGAGCGGACGAAATCGGCGTCTGACCGCTCGTCAATGATGGCCCTTCTGCCCTGATTTACAGCCGAGGGACCAGTCCGCTGGAGCGATACCGATCGGCGGAGCATCGCAGGTTGCACTCCGGCCATTTTGCAAGCCCCAGCGGAGACCTTTGGTCCAGTCGGAATTCGTTGGTCCAGGCTGCGCCTACCGCCGCCTGTGCCGAAATCGGTATCGGCATCGGTGTCACCTGTCCCTTCTGCTCAAGTTTCTGGTGCAGCCCTTCCTGAACGACCGACACGGTTTTGACGATGCCGACCCCCACTCCGATGACGGATAGGCTGCATAATGCCAGCGGCATCATAACGATCACGCAAAGGGCAATTAGAATGGTTTTCAGCATAATATACCGATATTACAACGAAACCTCAACGTAGTCATTGACTACTTTGGGCCGTCCGGTGCGTTTGGGCGCCTAGCTTAGTCGCGCCAAGGCAGCCCTTAGGCGCTCGCGTCCCGCAAGCGGCAAGCGGCGCATCGTGCGCTGGTTTGCAGGGCAATGGAGAACGTCGATAACAATGTCTGACGGCTTGGGCGGACTGGTGCCGAAGCGGCGCGCAGCACAGTCGCCGAGGCACTGAAGGTGCTGGAGTGGGCCGGTGTACTGACCTGGGTGCACCCGATCGCCCGCATCCAGGTGCGCGAGCGCGACCTGTTCGGCCGCTGGCGGGTCATCCGCACGTCCAATGCCTACGTGTTCCGCGACCCGGGGCCGCGCGTGGCCGGCGTCCCGGCTTCCAAGTCCGGAAACCGGTTGGGAACACAGAACCAAGAGATTCTTATGGCTTTATCTGCACCCCCGCCGGACCCAGACAGCCCCCTGGAGCGCGCCTTGCAGCACCTGGGTTGGCGAAATCAACAGTTCCGTGAGCCATCTGCCGATTGAGCCCTTCCTTCGTGATACCACTTGCCCGCCTTGTTGTGGCCATTCTGATGCTGTGGCGTTGTGGAGTTGAAACAGGAGGAAACATGGGATCGATCTCGCGACTTGCTGCACTAGCAGCCTTGGGGTGCATGGTGGTTCTCGGGCCAGCGTTTGCCCAGACGAATTCGACAACCACAACGACCGAACAGCCAACTGGACAGAAGGAAAGCCGAACGACAACGGTCGATCCATCCAAGACCACCGATAGCACTGCAATGTCAAATCCCCGGACGGGGCAGTCGAGCAGTAGCACGACCACCCAGCACAATGATGGAACAAAGACTACAACTTCTTCGACCCAGAAGCAGTGAGTTTATAGTTGATTCGGTCCTGGGGCGCTCGCGAGGGGCACCC
>CAWEVI010000058.1:0-15295 GCA_963812475.1 uncultured Alphaproteobacteria bacterium | reverse complement strand
CGGGGCCACCTCCTCGAACGTCACCTCGACGGCGGCGCCCACCGGCACCTTGTAGGGCGGGGTACCCGGCAGATTGGAATAGAAATTGACCCGCGGGTCCGCATCCAGCGTCACCATTGCCATGTTGTACGGCTGATCGGACATGCGCCGGTTTAAGCGGCCATCCTCGATCACGATGTAGCTCGCGATATGGCCGCGTCCCTCGACCTCCTGCCACGCCAGACGCGCGCCCGAGCCGCACACTTGGCAGGCCTGCTGAGGCGGGTACTGGAGCCGGTCGCAGGCACCGCAGTGCTGCAACATAAGCCGCCTTTGATTGACGGCATCCCAGAACGGCTTGCTCAAAGCGTCGGGGACGGGGATCAGCTTCGGCATCGTCTCATCCCTCGCCCCGTCCAACCCATTGGCCATAGACCGGATACTGGCTGCAGATGAACTCGATGTAGGCCGGGCGGCCTGACGCATTGATGTCGAGCGCCCGCCGCAGGGCCGGGATGACCTCGGCTGGTTCGCTCACCCGCTCGGTGTGAAAACCGAGCGCGCCGATGACCTTCGACATATCCACCTCGTCAGGGCCCAGCACCTGGTGTGTGAAGGGATCGTGTCCCGGACCCCAGAACCCGGGTCCATATCCGGCAAAGCCGCCGTTGCTGATGTGCACGACCGTCACCCCAAGCTTCTCGCGCAGCAGCACTTCGAGGTTGCCGAGCATGTAGCCAAGGCCCGCCTCTCCGGTCACCGCCACCGATGCCCGGTCGGGAAACGCCTTCTTTGCGGCAATGGCAGCGGCCAGGCTGAAGCCGAGCGTGGAGACATTGCCCCAGCCCAGGAAGCCGCGCGGGATGAGCGTGTCGAACACGGTGCTCAACTGGTCCCGCGTGTTGCCGGACTCGTGCGTCACGAACGAATTGCGCAGATCCAGCACGGACATAAGATCGCCGTACACCCGATAGGGGTTGATCGGTGTCTCGTCGGAGTTCATGACTTGCCTGTACCTGGCGAGCGCCTCGTCGCGTGCCGCCCGGACTTCCGCCGCCACATTACCCGCCGCGCGCCCGGCACCGCGCGTGCGGTCGGACACTTCCTGGCGAAGCGCCTGCAAGGTGAAGCGTGCGTCACCGATCACCGCGTGCGCCATGGGAATCATCTTGTTGATGTGCAGTTCGTCGACGTTGCACAGGATGATGGTCTTCTTCGCCGCATCAGGGATGCCGTGGCTGAAGCGGCCCGGCGACAGGCTCGAGCCCACGGCGAGGATGACGTCGCTTTTGTTCAGGTAGTGCGCGATCTGATCACCGCGTACGCCGACAAACAGCGGATGGTTCTCCGGGAACGCGCCCTTGGCCTTGAGCGTCGTGATCACCGGCACATTCGCCAGCTCCGCAAACGCTTTCAAATCGTCCGAGGCACCCGCGTAGATCACCCCCTCGCCGGCATAGATCAGCGGGTCACGGGCTGCCAGGAGCTGATCGACCGCGGCACGCACATCTGCGGGGTCCGGCGCCGATTTCCAGCCCTTCACGGGACGGTAGGGATCTGCAGTCTCGTCATATGTGGCCGTGGCATTTGGAACAGCGAGGATCACGGGTCCCGGTCTACCGCTGCGCAGCATGGTGAAGGCGCGGCGCATGAACTCAGGCGTGCGCTCGGGCTTGTCGAGATAGCCGAACCACTTCGACACGGTCTTCATGGCCGATGCGACGTTGTACTGGCTGTTGCCCGAGCTGCCGGCCGGCACGCCATCGGTGATGCACAGAACGGGCGACCCATCCTCGTAGGCCTGCGCCATTCCGGCGTAGGCGTACTGCATGCCGGCGGCATTGACGCCCCCCTGGAAGGTGCACACCCCGATCCGTGTGCCCGCGGTGATGCGCGAGAACGCATCGGCGACCGCGACGGCGTAGCGGTCGTCGCGCATCATCAGCATCGGCACACCCTCCCGGCCGAGCGCGTTGTTCACCCGGCAGACCGGGAAGGTTGAAACCCAACCCACACCCTCTTGCTTGAGGATGCGGACAATGCCGGTCGCTACGTCGATCGTCATGAATTTGGTCTCCTTTGCATGGAGCCGAGCCGTCGCACTGAAGCCGTTTTTCAACTGCCGCAACGGCGTGATTGGCCTCGCAATCGCAGGCAATCCGGAAAATGACGGGCGCCTGTCGCCCTGGCAAGGGGCGGTCGGGCATCAGATCATCTCGGACACATACAGCAGCGGCGGCGCGGACCCGCCCCATGCGCCGCGCGGCCGGGCCGTGGATCGATCCGCGCCTACTGCGCCGTCATGCCACCATCGATGACCAGTTCCGAGCCGGTGACCCAGGATGATTCGTCGGACGCCAGGAACAGCACGCCATTGGCGATATCCAGGGCGGTGCCGAGCCGACCCATCGGCGTGCGATCGAGCAGCACCTGGCGCACCGCCGGATCGCTGAAGCGCTGCAAGGTCAACGGCGTATCCGCATAGCCCGGATGCACCGAATTGATGCGGATATTTTCCGCCGCATATTGCAGCGCCGCCGACTTGGTGAAGATCGTGATGGCTCCCTTGGCAGCCGAGTAGGCCGGCGAGGTGGGACTGCCGACGATGCCCATGACCGAGGACGTATTGATGATCGACCCGCCACCGCCTTTGCGCATGGCCGGGATCGCCGTACGGGTGCCCAGGAAAACCCCCTTGGCGTGGACGTTGAGTTCGCGGTCCCAGATGTCCACGGTGGTGTCCTCGACCTTGGCGGGGAAGGAGACGCCGGCATTGTTGAACAGGATGTCCAGCCGTCCCTGCGCCGCCATCACCGCGTCCACCACCTGCGCCCAGTTCTGTTCCGATGTCACGTCGAGGTGGAGATAGCGGGCGTCATGGCCCTCGGCGCGCAGGGAGGCCGCGGCGCGCTCGCCCAGGTCGTCGCGGATGTCGGTCAGCACGACCTTAGCGCCCTCGCGCACGAACAAATGCGCCGCGGCGCCGCCGAAGCCCATCAACTCGCCCTTGATCGCGGCCGCCGCACCGGTCAGCAGCGCTACCTTGCCTTGAAGTCGCATCTTCTTTCCCCCGCTTCACCGTTGATCGCGGGGAGGATGCGCCATTTCGCGTGCGGCCTCCATCGCCGCGCCGCGGTCCGGCTCGAGTCGACGCTGGCACACAAGCGCAGAATCCACCATATGAGAGGGATGCTCGGAGGAATACGGACTTGCTAACAGAGTTTCTATTTCCCTACGTAACGTTATTGAGCCGCGCAACCTGGAGCATCCAGCAGAATTTGGAGGGCGTCGGACTGTTGTCCTCCGATATGACCGCGCCCAGCTTGGCCGCCGCCATGCCGGGCGCGGTTATGGTCGCCGGCTGGGACCCTGGAGCATCCGTCGTTGTCATCCTTGGACTTCTCTGCGTGGTCTGTCTGCTGTTCGTCCGGATACGCGGTCGGGAGGAAAATCGGTGTGCTCGCAACCGCTATCGTGTTGTGGTTGCCGGGAATAGCTGGAGTCACGGGCGTCTGGCCGCGCGTCGCGCCGGCACCTGGGGCGTTCACTATCAGCGGCGTCGGTGTGACCGGGGATATCGTCGGCATTCTCTCTCTGGTGGGTTTGCTCGTCGCGGTCGGCTGGACGGTGACCGTTCTGGCCGCCGACAGCCTGCCTGTCCGCAACAAATGTTGGAACAAATGTTGGGAGGTGTACGATCATATCTGGCTGGTGAGCGGTCTGGTCGCGGCGGTCTTCTTCATCGCCGATTCGCAGATGGCGCAGCACGACGCGGATTTTCGTGAGACCGGCCAGGACGTTCAGCGGGCCAGCGGTTATCTGTTAAAGCAGGTCGAACATATATTTCCTGGTGTCGGCAGAACGCTACAGACCACGCGGCATCCTGTCGATGGGCGTTGCATGTGCATCCCAGCTTGCTCTTCCTTGCGTTTGAAGACCCGAGGGTGTTTGTCAAACTGGGTCCCGATTCGTCGGCAACCCTATATGGAGATGATCTGTATCACGCCGCGACACCGGGAGAAATGGACAAGGTTCGCCTCGAAATTGCGGACTACAATCAAAGACTTTGTCCGGTGGAGGATTTAGGCAATGGAGTCAAAATGCTGTCGGCCCCCTCTCCCCAATGCCAGGATACCCCAGCGCAGTTCTGCACCGTATTTCCCGACGCCCTCAGCGGCAAGGTGCCCCAATCCCTCATGGGGACTTCTGTCGCCCTAGCGTCCGAATGCGTGATTCCAAGTTTGATCCGCTTCCGACGGCTGGCGACGCGACTGGCTGATGAGGCCGAGCACGATCATCGAAACCGCAACTATCGCTGGATGTATTTCCTGGGGTTTTCGATATTGCTCGGGGGCAAGCTCGCGGGAACGACGGCGAAGCTGGCGTCCTTCAACGACCGCTCGGTCGGCGAGACCCGCCGCGTCCTCCGGCTCCTCAGCCGTGGCGCCGGTCTGCTCCACCGAGCGGTTTGTCGCGGAGTGGCCGCGCTTGGAGAGTTCGGTCGCGCGGCAGAACGGCTAGCGTGGCAGATCGTGCAGAGGGGTCTCGCGAAGCGCCGGTCCATGAGCCAATCGCGCATCTGTAGCCGGTGTCTGGAAGGCCACCAGCAGGCTGCTCTAAATGCGGCATCTCGGTCGTACGGAGGAGAAGTTGTCGTCCAGGTGGCTCTCCTACCGAGCGGTGACATGCCGGGCGATAAGGATAGCGCCGATTAGCCCGATGGCGCTGCCAAATCGACCATGGCGCATCTACTCCGTCTGGACGACAGGAGGTGCCGACCGTGTCGAAATCGTCGACTACCACAGGCAAATTCCCAACCCCACCCCGGGAGAGGTTCAGCTACTGGAATTCATCGAGCCGATGGGTCTGACGCAGAGTGACCTTGCGCGCGCGATCGCGGTGCCGCCGCGACGGATCAACGAAATCGTGCTCGGCAAGCGATCGATCACCGCGGATACGGACTTGCGGCTGGCACGGTATTTCGGAGTCACTTAGGGGTTTTGGCTTGGCCTCCAGGCCGACCACGACCTGCTGCAGCGGCGACGGGAGATTGATGCTGACCTGGCGCGGATCGCGCCGTATCGGCGCGCCGCATGATTGTGAAACGCAGACGATGATGTTGGCATTGGCCCATGGCGCATACTCGGAAGCGTGCCGCCCGCCCTATGCCTCCCACGGATTGATGAGCGTCAGGCCACAGCCTGCAAAGCCGTCGGTATCACGCGTCACCACGGCAGCGCGAGCGACCAAGGCGGTGGCCGCGATCAATGCATCGAACGTATGGATCGGTGCCCGCGCGTGACGGCGGCTGACGATGATTTCGGCATAGTGGTCGGCTGCCGCGGCATCGAAGGCGAGAATGCGACCGCGCAGATACTCATGGAACATCGCCGCCGCGGCATCGCTGAGTGCGGCGCGGCGGCGGCCCCCGGCATGATGCCGATGCCTGACAGGATTTCCGCGCGGGTGACGCTGGTGGTATGGAGCGAGGCTCGCGGCTGCGCTGCGACCCAGGCGAACACCGCGGGATGCGGCGCGGGGCGCATCAGTTCGGAAATCACATTGGTATCGAGCACGAACATCAGTCGAACCGGGGTGGATCGCGGACCGGTTCGCGTGGCGGGATCTCCAGGTCATCGGCACCGCCGAGGGGAGCGAAGCGCCGGCGGATCGCTTCAGCCAGGTTGACCTCGTGCGGACGTTCAGCACCGACGGCGCTGCTGATGATGTCACGGGCCTCGCCCTCCATCGAATGGCCATGTTGAGCAGCGCGGACGCGCAGCCGCTCCTTCACCGCCGGGTCGAGGTTGCGGATGGTAATGCTGCTCATTGGGATCGTGCCCCCGTGGGTTGTGCCTGCATTGTAATCAGTGATTGTATTGCTTTCAATTCGTGTTGACACGACCCACCTGCGTGCCCTGTTGCGGCGGTGCTAGCATCTGGTTAGAATGCAATCAACCCAAGCACTCCAGGTAGACTGACATCATGGCCTCGATCACAGTCAGGAATGTGCCCGATGAGGTGCATCGTGCTCTGCGTGTGCGCGCCGCTCAGCATGGCCGCAGCGCCGAGGCCGAGATACGCGATATCCTGGAACGGGCGGTGAAGCCGGCAAAGCGCGTTCGCCTCGGCGACGCGCTTGCGGCCCTGGGTCGCAAGGTCGGCCTCAATGACGGGGACATCGCGGCCATCGACCAGATGCGGGACAAATCGCCGGCGAAGCCGATGAAGTTCGAATGATCGTGCTCGACACCAATGTGATCTCCGAGGCGATGAAGCCGGGGCCGAACCCCGCCGTGCGGGGCTGGTTGAACGAGCAGGTCGCCGAAACGCTCTACCTCACCAGCGTCACACTGGCGGAGCTGCTGTTCGGCATCGCCGTGCTGCCGGCAGGCAGGCGCAGGAACGCCTTGATGCGCGCCCTCGACGGCTTGCTCGAGCTGTTCGGCGATCGCGTGCTGCCGTTCGACACCGATGCTGCACGCCACTACACCGCGCTCGCTGTCGCTGCGCGTAACGCCGGTCGCGGTTTTCCAACGCCGGATGGATACATCGCTGCGATCGCCGCCTCGCGTGATTTCATCGTCGCGTCACGCGACACGTCACCCTACGAGGCCGGCGGACTCCGGGTTTTCGATCCGTGGCAAAGCTGAATGCCAGCCGCCGCCCTCAAGGGACTGGCACACCGATCGACTTCAGCCGCGCATTCGCCCGCCCGGCCCGCGCCTTCAAACCATCCAGATAGGTGCTGACATCGTTGCCGGGCAGGTTCAGCACCTTGCACCCGAGCCGCCAGTACTCCTCGATCTGCGCCTCGGTCTCCGCCGACCCTCGGGCCAATTTCCCGTGCGCGTTGCAGGCCTCCGCGATCCGTCGCACGGCGGCCTTGAACGTCGGGTGCTCAAGCTGGAGATGCACGCCCAAGCGCGCACTCAGGTCCGAGTGGCCATAGGCGATCAAGTCGATGCCCTCCACGGCCGCGATCGCCTCGACATTGTCCAGACCCTCGAGCAATTCGATCGACACGCAAACGATGATGTTGGCATTGGCCCATGGCGCATACTCGGACGCGTGACGGGCGCCATGGCTCCGGTATCCGGTGTGCATCCCCTGCCCCGAGATGCCGCGATGGCCGATCGGCGGAAACTTTGCCTCCCGCACGATCGCCCGCGCCTCCTCGGCGTTATCGACCTCGGAGACCTGCACGCCCATGATCCCCTGATCGAGGATCGCGGGGATCAGATACGTGAAGGATTTGTGGATCCGCACGATCGCCGAGACATTGGTGGCCTGAAACCACCCGGCGAGATCCGCGATCGTCTCCAGGTCGAAGGCGCCATGTTCGTGGTCGATCATGCAGTAGTCGAAGCCGGAGGCCTCGATGATCCACGGTACGCCGCGCGACGCGAACTCCTTGAGCCCCGTGCCAAGCGCGGCCCGCCCCTCGCGCACCGCCCGAAATATGCTGTTGTCTTTCATGGATCGCATGAGCCTCCCATCGCGAGGCAGAGAATTTCACACCCTCACACCCGGCTGTCACGTGCTGTGTGGCGGCCGTCTCAGCGTCGGCGCCGGAATGCTCTCGACCATCACGTTGATGCAGGCCGGCTTGCCGCTTGCCAGCGACCGTTCGATCGCGCCCACCATCTCGCCTGCGCTCTGCACCAGTTCACCGTGCCCGCCGAGCGCCGCGGCCACCAGGTCGTAGCGCGTCGGCAGAAGTTCGCATCCAAACGTACGGTTCGGCCCGTAGTCGCGCACTTGAAGATTGTATTCCGCGTTCCAGCGTGCATCGGTGCCGACCACAGCGACGAATGGTAGATTGCATCGCACCGCGGTCTCGAATTCCGCCATGTGAAAACCGAAGGTGCCATCGCCCAGCACGACGAAGACCGGCGCCGTGCGTTCGATCACACAGGCCGCGCCCGCCATCGGCAGCGAAGATCCGATCGAGCCGCCGACGCCGTTGATCAGGCGCCGAGGCACCATCGGCAGCACGCTCTGTCCCCATTGCGCGAACTCGCCGCCGTCGCAGATCAGCACCGTGTCGGGGTGCCTCTTCACGTACGGTTTGAGCGCGCGAAACACTTCGATCGGATGCAGCTTGCCGGATGTCTTCGACACGAGCGTCGCCCAGGACGCCGGCCGTTCGGTGAAATGTGCACGGACCTCGTCCCGCCAGCCGGCGCTGGACAATGACCGGCCTGACGCGCGCCGGATCAGCGTCTCCCCGGCCGGACGCGTATCGGCAACGCAGCCAAATGCGATGCACTCGCTCCTCTCCCGGATCGCCCGATCGACCAGCGCGGCCTCGGGGTCGATGACGATCCAGCGGCAGGCGGCATCGATCGCCGGCGGCTCGCCGAATTTCAGCGTGAAATCGAGCGCCTTGCCGAGCAGGACGATCAGGTCGGCGCGGCGGATCGCGTCGGCGAACGCGCCGAGCGTCGCATCATTGAAGCCGCGCGGGCTTTCCATGATCGCGGTCGGGATCTGCGTCGCGGCCTCGAGGCGCGCGAGCAGATCCCGCCCGGAGCCGTTGGCCAGCGCAGGGCCGGCCAGCAGAAACGGGCGTTGCGCCGACGCGATGATCCCCAGGATGGCGTCGGCGGCCGGATCGCTGAGATCGACGGGCGCGGCGGTGAAAGCGCCTGACTCCGGCCACGCGATTGCATCGGCGGCGACCGTCGCATCGAGCAGATCGGACGGCAGACTGAGATGCACCGGACCAGGTCGTCCGGACCGCGCGATCCTGATCGCCTTGGCCACTTCGGCGCCGAGCGTCGCGGTCGCCGAGGCAGTCCACGACGCCTTCGCGGCGGGTGCCGCCATCTCCGCCTGGCGCAATTCCTGAAAACCGCCGCGGCCGAGTTGCGAGGTCTCGGTATGGCCCGACAGCAGGACCAGCGGCGCCTCCTGGCCCAGCGCGGTGAACAGCGCGGCGGCGGCATTGGCGTGGCCCGGGCCGCCCGTCACCATCGCAATCCCCGGCTCACCGGTCAGCCGGCCCCATGCATCGGCCATGTGTACAGCGGCCGCCTCGTGCCGCGTGTGAACAAGCGTGTGCCCGGTGTCGATCGCCGCGTCGAACAGCGACATGATGTGGTTGCCGGACAGTGTGAAGATCGTGTTGTGGCCGGCACGTTTCAGCGTTCGCATCACGATGTCGGCGCCGCGGAGCGATGGGCTGGTCATGGTTGCGTTTTCATCCTTGTGGTTCGCACGCGGCGCCGCCTCGATCGTGCGCGTCAGTGCAGCAGGTGCGGCCACAGTCCCGTGATACCCACGATGATCAGGTAGACGGCCACGATGATGTTCAGCAATCGCGGAATGATGAGGATCAGTATGCCGGCAATGAGCGCGACAACCGGTTGAATGGCGATCACGTCAATGGCCATCGAACTTGCTCCATCTTTGGGGGGAACACGTTTAGCGTTGCTCTGCAGGCCCGATCCGAATCCAGTTTTGCTCAAAGCGCAAGAGCCGCTACCCGATGCGTCCCAGCGCCGCCTCCAGCCGCGCAATGTCGGCTTGCGCGGCTGTCAGGCGCTCGCGGTTTTCCTCCACGACCTCTTCCGGCGCGCGCTTCACGAAATCGGCGTTGTTCAGTTTCTGCACGATCTTGCGCATTTCGCCGGCCGTCTTGTCACGTTCCCTGGCAAGGCGCGTGCGCTCCGCACCGATGTCGATGGCGTCAGCCAACGGCAGAACCACGGTCGCCTCGTCGAGCACCAGCTGCGCCGAACCTTTCGGCATCTCTCCCGTCAGCGGCTTCAGCTCCGAGGCGCGCGCGAGGCGTCGGATTGCTTCCATCCAGCGCTGCCCGCGTCCCAGCGTTTCCGGTGCGGCATCGCGCAGCAGGATCGGCGTCAGCGTGCCCGGCGGGACACCCATCTCGGTGCGCACCGACCGCACCTCGGAGATCAGCCGCACCACCCAGTCGAGTTCATCGCGCGCGGCGGACGCGTCCGCCACGGCGACCGGCTCCGGCCACGCGGCGCGGATCAAGCTGCAGGCCTCGCCGTAGCCAAAGCGATCCCACAACTCCTCGGTGACGAACGGCATGGCCGGGTGCAACATGCGCAGAATCGTTCCCAGAATGTGCGCCGCGGTCTGGCGCACCTCATGCGCGGCCGGTGAATCACTCTCGGCCAGCATCGGCTTGGCAAATTCGACGAACCAGTCGCAGAACGTGTCCCAGGTAAAGCGGTAGCAGGCGGCCGCATATTCGTCGAAGCGATATTCCTCTAGTGCGGCGCTGGCCTGTTCGATCGCGCGGTTCATCGCATCCAAAATCCAGCGCGTCAGCGGCAGGGTCGCATGCGACGGATCGAACGACGCATCCGGGCGGATCGCATTCATCTCGCAGAACCGCGCGGCATTCCACAACTTGGTGACGAACCGGCGATAACTTTCGACGCGTGCGGCGCCGAGCTTCACGTCGCGGCCCGGACCGGTCAGCGCACAGATCGTAAACCGCAGCGCATCGGCACCATAGCGGTCGATCAGCTCCAGCGGATCGATGATGTTGCCCTTCGATTTCGACATCTTCTGGCCGCGCTCGTCGCGCACCAGACCGTGGATGTACACCGTACGAAACGGCACCTCGCCCATGAAGTGGATGCCCTGCATCATCATCCGCGCGACCCAGAAGAAGATGATGTCGAAACCGGTGACCAGCACGTCGCCCGGATAATAGCGTGCCAGTTCTTTCGTCCGCTCCGGCCAGCCCAATGTCGAGAAAGGCCACAGCCCCGAGCTGAACCACGTATCCAGCACGTCTTCGTCCTGCGTCAGTTTTTCGCCCCGACGGCCATAATGCGCATCTGCAGCCGCCTGCGCCTCGGCCTCATCGTACGCCACGAACACAGCGCTATCGGGGCCGTACCACGCGGGTATCCGATGCCCCCACCAGAGTTGCCGCGAGATGCACCACGGCTGAATATCGCGCATCCACGCGAAAAAAGTGTTCTCCCATTGCTTCGGCACGAACACGGTCTTGCCGCTCTCCACAGCCTCGATCGCCGGCTTCGCCAGCACCTCGGCGTTGCAGTACCACTGCGTCGTCAACAGCGGCTCGATCGGCACGCCGCCGCGGTCGCCGTGCGGCACCTGATGCGTGTACGGCTCGGTCTTCTCCAACAGCCCGAGCCGCTCCAGTTCCGCCACGATCGCCTTGCGCGCCGCGATCCGGTCCATCCCCTCGAGCGAGCGAACGAAGCCGGGATCCGCCACGCCCTCCGCCGGCGCCAGCACGTCGGCGATCTCGGTCAGCGCGACGTGCGCCTGGCGGTCCAGGATCGACGGCATCGGCAGACCGTGCCGTTGCCCCACACCGAAATCGTTGAAGTCGTGCGCCGGGGTGATCTTCACCGCGCCGGTGCCTTTCTCGGGATCCGAGTAGTCGTCGGCCACGATCGGCAGACGCCGTCCAACCAGCGGCAAAATCGCGAACCGGCCGACCAGATCGGCAAAACGCCCGTCGTCCGGGTGCACCGCGACCGCCGTATCGCCCAGCATCGTCTCCGGCCGGGTCGTCGCCACCGTGATGAACCGCCCGGCCTCGCCCTCGATCGGATAACGAATGTACCAGAGGTGCCCCTTCACCTCGAGGTTCTCGACCTCCAGGTCGGAGATCGCCGTCTGCAGCTTCGGGTCCCAGTTCACCAGCCGACGGTCGCGATAGATGAGGCCCTGGCGGTACAGCGTGACGAACACCTGTCGCACCGCCGCGGACAGCCCGTCGTCCATGGTGAAGCGCTCGCGCGGCCAGTCGAGCGACGCCCCAAGCCGGCGCAATTGGCGTGTGATCGTGCCGCCGGACTCCGCCTTCCACTGCCAGACCCGCTCGACGAACCCCTCGCGTCCCAGCGCCCGGCGATCGACACCCTGCTCGGCCAGCAGGCGTTCCGCCACCATCTGCGTGGCGATGCCGGCATGGTCGGTGCCGGGCTGCCACAGCACATCGCGCCCCTGCATGCGGCGCCAGCGGATCAGCGTGTCCTGCACGGTGAAGGTCAGCGCGTGGCCCATGTGCAGGCTGCCGGTGACGTTCGGCGGCGGAATCATGATCGTGTAGGGCGTCGCGTTGGAGTCAGGATCGGCGGCGAACGCCCCTGCCCGCTCCCAGCCTTCATACAGGCGGGGCTCGATCTCCGACGGATTGTAGGTCTTGTCCAGCATCTCACGGCCTCGGTTTGCGGCCCCAGGCGGATGCCGCGGGAGGCCGGCTATGGCAAAACTGTCAGGGAGCCACGCGCCCTACCACGCGCTCGATCTCGACGCGAACCAGACGCTCGACCATCGGCGGCAGGTTCTCGTCGAGCCAGGCCTTCAGCAGGGGCCGCAGTTCCTCGCGTACGATGTCTTCGATGGTCGGACCGCCGCTATGCACCTGCATCGTCCGCTCCGCCGCGAGCGTGCGGACCAGACTGTCGACCGAGGCGGTCGCCGCCGCCGCCGCTTCCGGCGCAATCAGGGCCTGCGGAGCGGTCACCGCCGTCGCGGGCGGTATCTGCGGGACCGGAGGCAGGGGGATCGAAACCTGTTCCGGTGCGGGTGCGACGGTTTCCGGCGGCTTCGAGACCATCATCGCGGAATCCAGGACGAGGACGCCATCTTCGGCGGCACGCTCTTCCGACGGCATAGCCTGTGGCCGCGGCGCGGGTGCTGCGGACGCCGTCACCTCGTCCTCGCTCAAGATACGCCGGATCGAGGCGAGGATATCCTCCATCGAGGGATCATTCGGCGGCACCGCCGCGGAACCCGCGCCCGGGTCTGAACCGGCAGGTGATCCGGGCGGCGTCTGGGATGTACTCATCGACCGTTTCGCCTCGCCTTGCCGCAACCTCGCATGCTCAGCGGCCAGGCTGATCCTTGGCATAGTCTCCGAGGCCAGTCCATTTGTCCTTCACCGCGTTGTAATACGCCGTGTCGTCATACAACGGCACCGGCAGGTGCAGATCGCGAGCGGTCAGCCGCCCGATCGCCGAGGCGACCTGATAGGAAGCGGTAATGAGCTGCGCCAGGTTCTGCACCAGCGTGACCTGCGAGGTCAGCAGGGCCTGCTGTGCGTTCAGCACGTCCAGCGTGGTGCGGCTGCCGACGATCGCCTCGCGCTCCACGCCTTCCAGAGCGATCTGGTTGGCGCGAATCTGCTCCCGGGTGCTGTCGGCAGCCGCCTTCGCCGCGACCAGCGTCTCCCACGCCTGCACCGCGTTCTGCACGGCGGTCCGGCGCGCATCGTCCACCAGCCTGCTGGTCTGCTGCACAGTCTGCTTCGCCTGACGAACCGCGGAATACTCCGCGCCACCCTGATAGACCGGCACCGATAGCTGCACGACGGCCTGATAGCCATTGACCGCGGTGGATCGGTTTCCGGCGTTCTGCTGCTGGAACACCTGGCCCTGGAAGCTCACCTGCGGCAGGAGCTGCGAGAACGCAACGTCCACCGCGTCCTTCGCGGCGGCATCGTTGAACAGGGCGGTGACCACGGTCGGGTTGTTGTGTGCGGCCAGCGCTGTCGCGTCCTGCTCGTTCTTCACGGGAAGCGCGAGCGGCTGCGGCTCGACAAGGTCACCGGGCGGATAGTAGCCGACCTGCTGCTGGTAGGTGCCGCGCGCGGTCAGCAGATTGCCTTCCAACGTCTGGCGCTGCGCCGTCGCACCCGCAAGCGCCGCCTCGGCCTGCGCCACGTCGGTGCGGGTGATCTCGCCCACGCGGAACCGGTCGTTGGTTGCCTGGAGCTGCTTGGCCAGCACCTGCTCGTTGTTGATGTTGAGCGCCAGGAGCTGTTGCGCCTGGATGACGCCGACATAGGCGTTGACCACGTTGCCGAAGCTGGTCTGTTCCTGCGAGAGCAAGGTCGCGCGCTCGGACATCACCTGGTTCTTCGCCCGGTTGACGTTCGCCGAAACCTTGCCGCCGGTATAGATCGGCTGAGAGAGCGTAGCCTGTGCGGTGCCGATGAGCCGGTCGGTCTGCGCGTTGAGGAAGCCGCCGCCACCGGTCTTGGTGAATGCGCGCGTCATGCCGTCGCCATAGCCCGCGGTTCCCGCCAACACGACGGTCGGCCGCCACCCGGCAAGCGCCTGCGGCACGTTCTCGTCGGTCGCCCTGAGCTTGGCCCGCTCGGCCAACAACTGTGGCTGGCTGGCATAGGTCGCCGCCAGAGCTTCGGCCAGCGTGCGTGGCACCCCAGGCTGCGTCGCGGTTAGTTGCGTGGGATTCATGGCCGCCCTGGGCGATCCGGGAGCCGTCTGCGTCGTCGTGGCGCGCCTGGCCGGCGGCGCAGCCTTGGCCGGCGGCTGCGACGCTGGCACGGCCGTGGCGGGCGGCGACTGGGGTGTCTGCGCGAAGCCGGGAGCCCCCACCAGGGCAAACCCGAAGCCGATGAGCAAACCGTGTCGCGAAACCATGCGCGCCCCCGTCCGATCGACCGCCGGTTTGCCACAGCGGTCGGCTAAACACCAATCAGAAGACAAAGCCCGGCGACAAAACCAGGCTGGGGATCGGCGGCGCGGTGCAGTCGAACATCGGCTGCATCCGCAGGCCAGCCGCCGTAGCCTCGGCCAACACTGCCTGGCCACCGGTTGCGCTGCCCATGCAGATCGTCGCCAGCCTGCCTGCGTTCCTGCGAAGCTGCTCACCGATCGCCGGTGGAATGGTTGCGACGGCGCCCTCGATCAGGACCGCATCGTAGGGCGCACCGGCCGCCCAGCCTACCGAAAGTGGCCCGGAGACCAGGCTCACGCCGGGCGCGAAATCCGCGAGCCCCAAACGGGCCAACGCCAGCAGCGCCGGGTCGTCCTCCAATGCCGTCACCCTCGCCCCGCAGGATGCCAGCAGCGCCGAGCCGTAACCGGGACCGCTGGCGACCACGAGCACCCGTTCGCCCTCGGCAATCGCCATCAGCTGCACCAGCCGGGCGATGACCATCGGTTCCAACAGCACCCGGCCGCGGCCGAGCGGTACGTCCGCATCGGCGTAGGCGAGCGCGGCCAGGCCCGGCGGCAGGAAGCGCTCCCGCGGCAACAGGCGCATCGCGGCGATGATCCGCGGATCGGTGACCTTGTTGGGGCGGACCTGGCTGTCCACCATGTTGCTGCGGGCTTCGCTGAATGCCGGGTCGGCACTGTCCATTGCGGGCTCGTCGGGTTGGGATCGGTGCCGCTTATAGAGGCCGCCGCGTCGCTTCGCCAAGCCATCGTCCTCGCCCCCCTGTCCGTGAGGCTGGAATCGGGCTTGACCCGGGTTGGGGGCGCACCCGATATACCTTCGCCCTTCAAGCCGGTCCGGTGGCAGAGTGGTGATGCAG
>CAWEVI010000057.1:0-138860 GCA_963812475.1 uncultured Alphaproteobacteria bacterium | reverse complement strand
TCTCCACACCAGGCTGTCGCTCGGCGTTGCGGGATGTCTAAAACGGGAAGTGTAGTTCGGTCTGTGGACAGCCTTGTGGAAAGGCGTGACATTTTTCCACCTAAGTGCCTTGGAAGCATTGGATTTCGACGGAGAAGCGTGACATTTTAGCGGAGAAGCGTGACCTACCCGCCTCTGGATAACTCAGATACTGCCACGATCCTGATGCGATCGGGATTCAGCCTGTAACCGTGCCCTTGAAGGCTCTCGATCACGGCATTGATTGAAGGAGAGGGATAGCCAGCCGCACGTGCCATCTCGGAAATTCCGTTCCGACCGCGAAGTATGCGCCTACGCATTGTCTCCTCGGTGTCGCACTCCGTTAGGCTCATGAGCTTGTATGTCTTGATGAAGGGGTGGTGCTCCGGCGCAATTTTGTCATGCATTGCTATACGAAAGGGTTCTGCGAGTGCGATCAGCAAATCGGCAACGACACCTTTTATCTCGCCCCACCGTTCAAATACGACGCGCCGCCAACTCGCGTCGATTGCGATCCTTATTTCCGGATCAGTCGCGGTGGTCTGTCCCGTAACGGTACTGGGCGTCTCGTAGTTACTTTCACCCTCACGCTGTGCGAGAATCAGTCGAAGCAAGCAATCTTGCGGCAGGTCGCCTTGGCGCAATGCACTTGCATATGTAGCAACGGATTGGTCAAACACACGGCACACAGCTGCCGCGTGGCGTTGATGAAGGTCAAAGATTCGTTCGGCGACAGTATTCTCGGGTTCTGGAAAGAAGGCGACGACACGGCTTGCTTCCCCGTACTTCGCAAAAAACGATACATCTGTCATCTGCTTGACTGCCGTTGCAGATCGGACAAAAGCGAGCGCTATTTCCCGGTCCGGCCCGGGAGGACGTGTACCTTCAAATAGGTGCGTGTTGTAGGACTCTGTCGGATCGTGGGCCTCTTGGCCGGCCGCTAGTATTGCAAAGCGACGATCGATGCACTGCGAGCATCTCCCGCAATGAGAATGGAGCCTCGTCATCTCGCGGACGCGGGTGCAACTCCGGGTGTGGGGAATCAATTCGCTCCCGCCGCTCGTTGCAATTCTTTCGATGACATCGGATTTTGCCTGCCAGATAAATGGATTGTCCACACTGAAAGTATGGCCGATCAGGTCGGTAAGACCGCGGCAAAAGCCTGCCAGAACTTGCGGGTGAGTTGTTCGGCTAGCCCGAGCACCAACGACCTGAGCGACAGGCGGTAAATTGAGACTCATCATGCCGTTCTCGAATAAGAGAATTCGATTCTTCCCGAAGCACCGCGTCGTTGCGGTACCGAGTGCCACAAATAAAAATGACCGGGTCCGGTGTGTTGGCTCATTGCTAACGTCACTTTTGAGGTTCGCTCGGATTGGGACATTAAGGACCCGGTTGGCACCAAATCTGCTTCGAAGCTTGCCCACAAGATACTCCTGCGCGGCCGATATTTTGCTTGAGGATCGGTGGCTCACCAGCGCGACATTGTTCCCGGGAATCGTCAATTGGTCTATCGCTCCCGCCAGAGAGTCGAGGCCTCCGGAGAATAGCATCACCTCATCGGGCCTGAACCCTGATGCCTCCGTGTCGGAGAACTCGAAGTAACTCTTTAGAGCCGGAGGATCGTTGAAGGACCGGAATTCGAGGACGTAATCGTCGTCTGAAAGGAAATTCAGAGTCTCGGCCAGCGACGACAAAACAGAATCGGACGACCAGATATCTGGTTCCCGCACCGGGATCACGAACCGAAATTTTCGTCTCCATCGCTTGCCCAGTCGCTCATCAGTTGGGCCGCCGCGTGAAATCGCGCTATCGGCCGCATAGATGTAGCTGGCAACCTCCAATAGATCGATCAGGACATTTGGAATGTTCGCGACAAGCCGCTCGCTGAGATCGCTAATCTTGAGGTGAACATTCTCGGATGGCCCATGCAGGTTCAATCTCAAGCTTTTTGTATCCGCATGTGGTTGCCCATGGGTGCCGCCGCACAGGACGAGATGCTCAGTCCTCGGCATCGCGGCGCTTCCGAAGTTCCGCGCGAATTTTCGTGAACGCGACCGGGGCAAACCGACGCACGTCGTCGGGCGTCAGGCCATCACCTTGATAGACGTTCTTACCGTACCAACCACCCGCAAATTCTTCGACTATCCGCGATGCCTCTCGGCAATGTCGGTCGAGCGCCTGGTCGAACTGGGATCGTTCACGGTCGTCTGCGAAGCGTTGTCCCGCACCGATGTGGTTGGACAGTTCGCGACTGAGGTAATAGTCAAGGGTCCGTTGGGTCAGGCGAGCAAAGAATTCCCGGGCCAGCACAGCGAATCTATCTCCGCCAGCCAACTGCCCTATAGCCCGCTGCACTTCCTCGGGGCCGGGACCAAATAGCGACGGTAGTGCCGGCGCTACGGTCGCTGTTAAACTCTCGACCGCCGCCATCTGGGCCATCTCGCCCAGGTCAGTCCGTCCCCCCTTGGTCGCGCGCATGACGATCGACTGCGGCTGATATCGCCGCGACTACATCGAAGAGGCTTGGGTGGTCAGCAACGATGATCCCAAGGCGGCCCAGATCCTCGGCGAAGACAGGTCCGCGAGCTGCAAGCGGGACTTGCGTCAACAGCCAGAAGGAATGGAGAAACGCCGGATCACCCGCAGCTGCCTTCAGGCTGGTCTCGGCGGCTTCCGCGGCCAGGCCGGCTATTTCACCGATGCCCGCGCCGAGCCGAAGCTCATCGACGACCTGACGCCACTTTCGCGACTTCGGCAGCACGCCGAGTTGTACATGGCCCATGACCTTCCTCCCCAGGGGAGGCTGTCCTGTCAGCCAAAGATGTGCAAGAGAACGGGGTGTCCCCCCGCGTTTACGCTTGGCTCATACTGTGGGCGCGGGGGACGTACGCTGCTGCTAATTTGCAAAAGCGACCAATTCTCGGCACCCCGGGTCCGCACCTGGCGTCACTACATCATCAACCGGGCGCGCAGTGGCGGACTGGCACCCTTCCCATCCGTCTCGATGGCATTCTTCTCGACGTGACAGTAGATGGCCGCCGCTCATAGGCTGGCTCTCCCGAGGGGCGTGCAAACTCTGACCGGCCCCCTTTGTCCCGGACCGTCTCAGGTTAGCTCGGCAAAATCATGGGTATTCCACGGGTAATGCTAGCGAGATATCGCCTTAAGCATTTAATATATCGTGATATTCGGATTATGAGAGGCGGCAGGTTGGTCTGGCTGGCGATGTCGCTGATCAGGTGTACCACGTCGCCGATGCGCGCGGTCGCCTCGGACAGGCCCTGCATGGTGCCGTGGCTCGAATCGGCACGTTGCACCGCCTGGCGCGCCACGTCGGATGCTGCCGCGACCTGACGGGAGATCTCGGCGACGCTGGAGGTGAGTTCCTCCACCGCGGCGGCCACCGAGGTCAGGTCCTGTGAGGCCTTGGATGCGCCCTCCGATGTGCCCGAGGCCTCCTGCCGCACCGCGCCGGCGGCTTCGGACATCGCCGCGGCCGCCCGCCGCATCTCGTCGGCAGCGGTGGCCAACGAGGCCATGACACCCGAGATCGAGCTGCCGAAATCCTGCGTGTGCCGTTCCATCGCAACTTGCCGGCGTTCCTTGGCGGCGCGCTCCGCGGCCTGCTCGGCGGTCAGGCGCTCCGCCTGGATGGCGTGTTGCTTGAACACTTCCACGGCGCGCGCCATGTCGCCGACCTCGTCCTTCTGGCCGCGCGCCGGAATGTCGATGCCGTGGTCTCCCGCGGCGAGCTTCGTCATCACGCCGGTCATGGCGTTCAGCGGGCCGACGATGCCGCGGCCGATCACCAGGGCCAGCGCGGCTCCGATGACCAGCGCCACCGCGGCCAGGATCGCCTGCAGCAGCGATGCACTGGCGACCACGTCCACTGCCGTCCTGCGGCTCGTGTCGAAGCTCTGTTCGAGCGACGCGGCGGCCTTGTCGAGCTGTTCCTGCATGGCCATGAGCTGCGGCCGCATCTGCTGGCTGTACAGGTCATTGGCCGCCAACCTGGCGACGGAGAACGCTGTGAAGCTTGCCTGGTATGCCGCCATCGCCGCCTCGACCGGCGCGACCAGTGCGCCCGCCTCGGGACCCGCAGCCCGCCGCAGCGCCGCGAGTGCGGCGTGCGCGTTGCCGATGCTGGTTTCGACTGCGGCGGTGGCGCCCTTGTCCTGGGTGGTGATGAACCGCAGATTGGCCAGGCGGATCAGCAGCATCGCCCGTTCCACCTTGTCGGCCGTGTCGCGGGCCTCCGCGTCGCTGGACGCCCGCGCGGCCGCCACCAGCCGGTCCGTCGCAGCCGTCAGCGCATCGCCGCCGGTGAAGAGTTTGGCGCGTTCGGCGACCCAGGTCGCGCTGAGCTGCCCGAGCTGATCGAGGTTTGCTTCGTGCGCCTTCAAGGCATCCTGGACGGAGCGATAGATGTTCGCCCGCTCCTGCGAGATCGCCACCCGGACCGCCTCGGCCAGATGGGCGTTCGCCTGCTGCGCATTGGCCCGGGCCTCCTGCATCGAGGCGTCCGGGGCGTCGATCAGATAGTTCGTCTCCGCGCTGCGGATGGCCTCGAGATTGCGGGTGACCGACAGCACACGCTGCGTGACGCCGGCCAGCACGTCCATCGTCCTGACATGCCCGCCGATGCCGGATAACTGGTAGACCCCGAAGCCAGCGATGCCGAGGCTCAGCACGATCAGTGCGGTGAAGCCGAGGTAGATGCGCGTACGCACCTTGAGACGGATGAAATCCATGCGAATGCCTTTGCTTGCGCGGCGACCGCTGATGCCGGAGAGCAGACAAACTCCGCCCAATCCGACAACGTCGCGTTAACAGCCCCGCGCGCTTGCCCGACCCGCCGGGTCGGTCTAGAAGCCGGCACCCTAAAGACAACCGACACAGGCTCTTTTACAATGAAACAGCAGGCGAACCTGATCCGTGCCGGACAGGTGATCGAGCACGATGGCCGTCGCTGGACCGTGCTGAAGCAGCAGATCATCACCCCCGGCAAGGGCGGCGCATTCATCCAGGTGGAAATGCGCGACCTCAAGTCGGGCAACAAGACCAACGAGCGCTGGCGCACCGCCGATACCGTCGAGCGACTGATGACCGAGGAGAAGGAGTACAACTACTCCTACACCGACGGCACGAACATGGTGCTGATGGACCCGGAAAGCTACGAGGAGGCCCATATTCCACTCGAACTGCTGGGGGATCTGGCGCCGTTCCTGCAAGACAACATGCGCGTCACGATCGACCTTGTGGAAGGCGACCCGGTGGGCGTCCACCTTCCGGCAACCGTCGTGCTCGAAGTTGTCGAGGCGGATCCGGTGGTGAAGGGGCAGACCGCCGCTTCCTCGTACAAGCCGGCGCGGCTTTCGAACGGCGTGAAGACCTCGGTGCCGCCATTCATCGAGACCGGCGAGAAGATCGTGGTGAAGACCGAGGACGCCAGCTACGTGGAGCGCTCCAAGGGCTGAGGTCCAGAGCCTGTGGCGCTTCGCCTCTCCCCGCATCTGACGGTCATGGCGAACGCCGCTCAGAAGGCATCGAAGCGGCTGCTGCGCGACTTCAATGAGGTCGAGCAGCTGCAGGTATCGGTGAAGGGGCCGTCCGACTTTGTCTCGCAGGCCGACATCCGTTCGGAACAGACCCTGCGCGAGGAACTGAACAAGGCCCGTCCGGGCTATGCCTTCCTGATGGAGGAATCCGGCGCGTCCGGGCTCGCAGCACTGGTCGTGGCGCTGGGTGGTCGATCCGCTCGACGGCACCACCAACTTTCTGCACGGCATTCCGCACTGGGCGATCAGTGTCGGGCTGGAACGCCGGCTGTCCGACGGCGGCTCCGAACTGGTGGCCGGCCTGATTTACGCGCCCGCGGTTGACGAGCTGTTCTGGGCGGAAAAGGGCGTCGGCGCGTTCGTCAACGAACGGCGGCTGCGCGTCTCGGCGCGGCGCGAACTGAAGGACGCGGTATTTGCCACCGGCATCCCGTTCGCCGCGGTTGCGCCCTACCGCCGGCTGGCCTTCGCGCGCACGCTAGGGTTGCTGATGCCGCAGGTTGCCGGCATCCGCCGCTTCGGCGCGGCTGCGCTCGATCTGGCCTGGGTCGCGGCCGGCCGCTACGACGGATTTTGGGAGCTGGGGCTGAAGCGCTGGGACATGGCGGCCGGACTGTTGCTGGTGCGTGAGGCAGGGGGCTTCGCCACCGACCCGGGCGGCAAGGACCCGCTCGACTCCGGCGATGTCGTCGCGGCGAACCCACATCTGCACGTGCCCCTGACCGAGGCCGTCCTGCAAGGCATCGCCCGAGGCCACCAATCCGGCCCGGCCATTGATGCAGGATGATGACAGCGTTCACTATTTTCTATTGTCTGTCCCATGTATCCTCGCCGCATGTGGCAAGTCACTCTCCTGTTGGCCGGGCTGCTCTGCGCAGCTGCGCCCGCGCTTGCGCAGGTCACCGTCGATCTGCACGCACTTGATGCCCTGCCGGGAGCAAAAGCGCCGGCGCCGGAGGTGCGCCCGCGCCGCGCCCCGCCAAAGCCGGCCTCGCAGCCCTCGGCTTCCGCCAAGCTGACCAAGCCGTCGCCACAACAGCCCGCCGCCACGCCCGCGCCGGAGTCCTCGACCGCGGCTGCGACGCCCGCGCCGGCGGCACCGCAAGGCGTGCCGGCACCCACCCCGCCGGCGGCGACCCTGCCGGTGGCGCCGCCGCCGGTCATTGCCCTCGCGCCGCTCGCGCCGCCGCCTCCGGCCGCTCAGGCACCGCCGCCCCCACCGCCGCCGATTTCGGATACCGCGGCCAGCGCGGCGAGCGCAGTCGGTGCAGGACTTCGCGTGACTTTCGGTGAGGGCGAGACCGATCTCAGCCCGGCGAGCGCGGGCGCCATCCAGAATCTCGTCCGGACCGGACCGCAAGGCGACGGGATCAGCTTCAACGTGGTGGCCTATGCGGCCGGCACGCCGGAGGACCCCTCGACCGCCCGGCGGCTTTCATTGGCGCGCGCGCTCGCCGTGCGCAGCGCGCTGATCGCCGATGGTGTGAGTTCGACGCGGATCTACGTTCGCGCGCTTGGCGCGCAGCCCGCGGGCGCGCAGGGCGGAGGTGCACAGGCGGGGGACGCGCCGGCGGATCGGGTGGACCTCTCGGTGCTGGGCGTCAATGCGCCGTCGATCCCGGCCAGTGCGCCGGCCGATGCGCCGGCGAACCCGCCGAGCCGACAACAATGACGCGTCCGAACACCTACCTGATCCGGATGGGCGTGTTCCTGCTGCTGGTCCTGCTGGTCGCCGCCCTGCTGTCGCCGGTCCTGCTCACCGCCTATGGCAACAATCCGCTGCTCAACAGCCTGATCCTGCTGGTCGCGCTGATCGGCGTCGGCTGGAACCTGCGTCAGGTGCTGCGGCTCTCACCCGAGGTCACCTGGCTGGAGACCTACCAGACCGCACGTCCGCGACTTGGTTCGCTGCCGTCGCCGAAACTGCTGGCGCCGATGGCCAACATGCTGGCCGCGCGCGAGGAACACAGCCGCACTGACCTCGCGCGCTTCACGCTATCGGCCGGCGCGATGCGAAGCCTGCTGGACGGCATTGCATCGCGCCTGGACGAAAGCCGCGAGCTGTCGCGCTACATGACCGGCCTGCTGATCTTCCTCGGTCTGCTCGGCACGTTCTGGGGCCTGCTGAAGACGGTGGGCGCGGTGTCCGACGTGATCGGCTCGATGTCGGTCGGCTCGGGCGACCTCAACGCGCTGTTCGAACAGCTCAAGTCGGGGCTCGCGAAGCCGCTCGCCGGCATGGGCACGGCGTTTTCCGCCTCGATGTTCGGCCTGTCCGGCGCGCTGGTACTGGGTTTCCTCGACCTGACCGCGGGCCAGGCGCAGAACCGCTTCTTCAACGAGCTGGAGGAATGGCTGGCAGGCCTGACCCGCCTGTCGTCCGGCGTGCTGGCGGAAGGCGAGGGCTCGGTGCCGGTCTATGTCCAGGCGCTGCTGGAGCAGACCGCCGAGAACATGGAGAACCTCCAGCGCATCCTGCAACGCGGCGAGGACAGCCGCTCGCAGGCGAACCAGGCGGTGCTGGCGCTCACCGAGCACATCGCCACGCTGTCGGACGCGATGCGCACCAGCCAGCACCTGATGCTGCGCATCGCCGAAGCGCAGTCGGCGATCGCGCCGGCCTTACAGCGGCTGGCCGAGCAGCGCCGCGAGGCCGGCTTCGATGATGCGGCGCGCGCGCATCTGCGCAACATCGAGCTTTATCTTCAGCGCCTGCTGGCCGATGCCGAGCAGGGGCGCGCGCAGGCGACGGCGGAGTTGCGCAATGACCTCCGCATCCTGACCAGGACGGTCGCCGCCCTGGCTGACGAGCAGAAGTAACCATGGCCCTCACGGTACGCCGCCGCGGCGACAACGGACTATCGCCCTGGCCTGGCTACGTGGATGCGCTGTCCACGCTGCTGATGGTCATCATCTTCGTGCTCCTGGTGTTCGTGCTGGCGCAGGCCTTCCTGTCGGTCGCGCTGACCGGACGCGACAAGCAGCTCGACCGGGTGAACCGGCAGCTCGCCGAAGTCAGCGACATGCTGTCACTGGAGCGCGGCCGCAGCGCCGATCTGCAGCAATCGATTGCCCAGCTCAATCGCGACCTGACGGCGACGAGCGCCGCGCGCGATACCCTGACCCAGCAGCTTACCGCCCTGAAGGACCAGGCCGACCGGGCCACCGCCGACCGCGACGCCCTGCGCCTCGAACGTTCGCAGCTGTCGCAGCAGCTTGCCGATGCGGCGCTGCAGCTCCAGTCCGGCCTGGCGCGCACCCAGCAGCTGCAGAAGGACCTCACCGCAGCCACCGGCCGCACCGATGCCGCCACCCAGGAGACGGCCAGGGTCGCCACACAGCTTGCGGACACGCGGCGCCAGCTTGCCGCCGCCCAGTCACAGCTTGCCGAGATGCAGAAGCAGATCGCCGATCTGGACACGACGGTGAAGGCCGACAAGGAGACGATCACCGCGCGACTGTCCGATCTTGCGAAACTGGCCGAGCAGAACCGGGCGCTGGCCGCTCTGCGCGACGAACTCGAGAAGCAGGCGCAGGATTCGGCCGCCCGTACCATGACCGAGCAGCAGCGCCGCGCCGCGGTCGAGGCGCAGCTTTCCGGCGAGAAGCTGCTCGGCGATTCAGCCCGCGCGCAGATTGCGTTGCTCAACAAGCAGGTGGACGAGCTGAAGGCGCAGCTCACCTCGGTCGCAAACGCGCTGGATCTTGCTCAGACCCAGGGAAAGGATAAGGACACCCAGATCGCCAATCTTGGCCAGAAGCTGAATGTGGCGCTGGCCTCGAAGGTGGAGGAACTCCAGCGCTATCGCAGCGAGTTCTTCGGCAAGCTGCGCGACGTACTGGCGAACCGCCCCGGCGTGCAGATCGTCGGCGATCGCTTCGTGTTCCAGAGCGAGGTGCTGTTCCCGGTCGGCAGCGCCGAGCTGACACCGGCCGGTCAGGCAGGCATCACCGCGCTGGCGGTCACCATCAAGGATATCGCCGCGGAGATACCGCCCGACATCAAATGGATCATGCGGATCGACGGCCACACCGACCACCAGCCGATTAAGCCCGGTTTCCCGTACGCGTCCAATTGGGAGCTGTCCACGGCCCGTGCCATCACCGTGGTCAAGCTGCTGATCGCCGATGGCGTGCCGGCCGAGCATCTCGCCGCGACCGGGTTTGCCGACAATGAGCCGCTCGATCCCGCGGATACGCCGGACGCCTATGCGAAGAACCGCCGCATAGAATTGCGGCTGACAGACCGGTAGATCGGACGAGGACCAAACCACGTGGCGTACCGGCAAAAGCACCTGCTGGCGATCGAAGGGCTGCACCCGCCCGAGATCGGCCACCTGCTCGATCTGGCAGCGAGCTACGTGCTGCTCAACCGGTCGGGCAAGACGCAGCGCGACCTGCTGCGCGGACGCACCTTGATCAACCTGTTTTTCGAGGATTCGACCCGGACCCGGACCAGTTTCGAGATCGCAGGCAAGCGGCTTGGGGCGGACGTGATCAACATGTCGGTCTCGACCTCCTCGGTGAACAAGGGCGAGACGCTGCTGGATACGGCGGCGACCCTGAACGCCATGCATTGCGACCTGCTGGTGGTGCGGCATGACCAGTCGGGCGCGCCCAACCTGCTGGCCCAAAAGGTCGATGCGGCGGTAATCAACGCCGGGGACGGCACGCATGAGCATCCGACCCAAGCGCTGCTCGACGCGCTCACGATCCGGCGCCGCAAGGGGCGGCTCGAGGGCCTGACGGTGGCGATCTGCGGCGATGTGCTGCACTCGCGCGTGGCACGCTCCAACATCCACCTACTGACCACCATGGGCAGCCGGGTGCGCGTGATCGGACCGCCGACGCTGATGCCAGCCGAGGCGGAGCGGCTGGGCGTGGCGGTGTTCCACGACATGGAGCGCGGGCTGGCCGGCACGGACATCGTGATGATGCTACGCCTGCAGCGTGAGCGGATGCAGCACGGTCTGGTGCCAAGCGCGCGGGAGTATTTTCGGTTTTTCGGATTGGATGCGGCCAAGCTGGCGTTCGCGAAACCGGATGCGCTGGTGATGCATCCGGGGCCGATGAACCGCGGCGTGGAGATCGACAGCGCGGTGGCGGACGACCCGCGGCGCAGCGTGATCAGCGAGCAGGTGGAGATGGGCGTGGCGGTCCGCATGGCGGTGCTGGACACACTGGCGCGCGGGCATGGGCGCAATGAGCCGTAGCACGCTTTTCGCCAACGTCCGCCTGTTGGACCCCGCCTCCGGCCTCGACCAGCACGGCGACCTGCTGGTCCGCGACGGGCTGATCGCCGATTTCGGCCAAGGCCTCGGACGGCCGGATGGCGCAGTCGTGGTGGCCGAGGACGACGCGGTGCTCTGTCCGGGCCTCGTGGACATGCGCGCCGCCCTTGGCGAGCCCGGCTACGAATATCGCGAAACCATCGCATCGGCGGCCGAGGCGGCGGCGGCGGGCGGTATCACCACGCTCGCCGCGCTGCCCGAAACGCTGCCCGCGATCGACGATCCTGCCCTGGTGCGCCTGCTGCGCGCGCGCGGCGAGGAGACCGGCAGCCTGACCATCCTGCCCTATGGCGCCGTTACCACCGGCTGCCGTGGCGAGGAACTGGCCGAACTCGGACTGTTGCGCGAGGCGGGCGCGGTTGCCTTCACCGACGGCAGCCGCGCCATCGGTCCGGCGCGGCTCATGCGGATCGCGCTGTCTTACGCCCGCGGCTTCGGCGCACGCATCGTGCAGCATCCCGAGGAGCCGTCGCTTGCCGCGGGCGGGGCAGCCACCGAGGGCGAACTCGCCACCAGGCTCGGCCTGCCCGCCATCCCGGCCGCCGCCGAGGCCATCATGGTCGCGCGCGACATACGGCTTGCGGCGCTCACCGGCGGGGCCGTTCATTTCGCCCATGTGTCCACTGCCGAGGCGCTGGCTCTGATCCGCCAGGCGAAGGCCGACGGACTGGCGGTGACCTGCGACACTGCGCCGCCCTATTTCGACCTGAACGAGACGGCGATCGGCGATTTTCGCACCTATGCCAAACTGTCGCCGCCACTGCGCAAGGAGACGGACCGTCTGGCCGTGGTGGCAGCACTGGCCGATGGCACCATCGATGCCATCGCGTCCGACCACCAGCCGCGCGACGCCGACGACAAGCGCCAGCCATTCGCCCTGGCCACGCCTGGAGGCACGGGGCTCGCCACCCTGTTCGGCGTGACGCTGGTCCTGGTGCACAACGGCGCACTGAGCCTTGCACAGGCGATCGAACTGGTTACGTCGCGGCCCGCAACGTTGCTGGGTGTCGAGGGCGGCAGGCTGACCAAAGGCCTGCCGGCGGACCTGTGTCTGTTCCATCCCGATCGGGTGTGGCGGGTAGAGGCGGGCAAGCTGCCCGGCAAGGCACAGAACACCCCGTTCGACGGCCGCGCCCTGGAAGGAGTTGTACTCGGGACCTGGAAGGCGGGGCGCCGCGTGTTTGGCTAGGAGGTTGGCAGCCACGGATTGAGCAGCCGCACGCCGGCTCGTGCAAAATCCTCTGCGTTGCGCGTTACCACACCTAGTTGGTGCACCAATGCCGTGGCGGCAAGCAACGCATCCGGCTGAGAATACGTGTATCTTGAGCGCTGTCCGTCCCAGACCAACTGTCGCCAGCGGACCAGCACCCGTTCATCGACTTCGAGGATCCGATCGCCGAACCAAGACAGCAGACCGTCGCGCAACCAGGCTTCCAGTTCGGCACGAAAACCAACATCCGTGACCCTGAGGATCCCGAAGCGTATCTCGCCGACACTGACACGGCTCAGATAGCACGCGACCGGCGGTACCGTTGCGGCCCACGCGCGTACGGTCGCCGCACAACGTGTGCCCTTGCGCAGCTCGGAAACCACATTGGTATCGATCAACCAACCGCGGGTCGGCGAGATCGTCACGCAATGAAGTCGGGTGGCTCACGCATCGGCGCTTGTTCGCGCAGTATGGCTTGTTCAAATTGCTCCAATCGTGCGAACGGTGAATCGGCGAACAGTGCTGCGAGACTCCGGCTTGCCGCTGCGGGGGCGAGCCGCGCGTAATCCTCCGCTGCCAATACCACCACGGCGTCACGCCCACGCACAGTCACCCGCTGTGGGCCGCGCTCGCGGGCAAGCCGCACGACCTCGCTGAACCGTGCCTTGGCATCCTCGAGCTTCCAGACTGGAGCAGTGGTTGCCGAACCCGCGCGACGTTTGGCGTTGGCCATTGTCGATGGACCTCTACCTCAACTGACTAGACTGGTCAGATAACGCCAAAGCCGGGATTTCGCAAGCACATGATTGCGGCGATCCATCATGGCTTGTGGAAGTCTGCTGTCGGCTATGCGATTGCAAGTTCATAGTACAGATTTGGATCGTCAATTCCAGATCGACGACGTACGCATGGCACTGAGCGCGAAAGATCCTGAGACCGACCGGCTCGCACGGGAGGTCGCGAAGCTCACCGGTGAGACCATTACCGAGGCGGTTCGCAACTCCCAGATCGATCGCCTGGCCATGGAACGGCTGGCCCAGCCGCTTGACGCACTGGCCTGCGAATGCGTGGCCCTGCCGGACCTCGACACCCGCTCCGCCGATGAGTTTCTTGGTTACGACCAGAATGGCTTGTGGCGCTGGTAGTGATCGTGACAAGGAAAGGCATGGCCAGGCGAAGGCGCCTGGAACGGACTCTCCACTTGATCGCCACCGACATCGTGGCGGTAACGCCGGAGCAGGCTAAAATGGCGCTGGGGCATTCCGGCGATTCGGAAAGGACGACACCGAGACGGGTTGAACATCGGGGACTGTTTCGCATACGCCGCGGCCAGGGCAACCGGCGGGAAGTTGCTGTTCAAAGAAGACGATTTTAGGCAGACCGATATCCCACCCGCGCTATCTGTTTGATTCACAGGTGAACGATATTCGATGCGCCCCGTTACTTACTTGCTCCTCGGCTACCTGCTCGGATCGATCCCATTCGGCCTGCTGCTCACCCGTGCCGCCGGTCTGGGCGACATCCGCCGGGTCGGCTCCGGCAACATCGGCGCGACCAACGTGCTGCGCACCGGCAACAAGGCCCTCGCCGCGGCAACACTGCTGCTGGATGGCCTGAAGGGCGCGGTCGCCGTCCTGCTCGCGACCTGGCTTGGCGGGCACGAGGCCGTCTTGTGGGCCGGCATCGGCGCAGTGCTCGGCCACGCCTTCCCTGTCTGGCTGGGCTTCAAGGGCGGCAAGGCCGCCGCCACATCCTACGGCGTCCTGATCGCGGCGGCATGGCCGGTAGGGCTCGCAGCCGGAGCGGTCTGGCTGGCCACAGCGGCCGTCACTCGCATTTCTTCCCTGGCGGCGCTGGTTTCCTTCGCGCTCGCCCCAGTCCTCGCCGCCGCGCTGGCCGATTTGACGGTCGTTAAGCTCGCGTTGGTGATAGCCGTGCTGGTGTTCGCCCGTCATCACGCGAACATCCGCCGGCTGCTTTCCGGCACTGAGCCACGCATTGGTCAAAAGGCATGATCGTCAGGAACTGAGACCGGCCGATACGCTGGACCGGCTGCGCCTTGCGCGCTCGGAAGGTGTTGGGCCGGTGGCGTATCGGCGTCTGCTGGCGCGCTACGAGACCGCCGCTGCGGCGCTTGATGCGCTGCCCGCCCTTGCGCGTGCCGGTGGACGGCAGGCTGCGCCCTTTATCCCGTCCGTTTCCGATGCGACCGGCGAACTGGAAGCCATTGGCCGGCTCGGTGCGCGATTGATCTTCGCGGCCCAGCCCGACTACCCGCCGCTGCTCGTCCTGCTGGATGACGCGCCCGCCGTTCTGGCCGTTCTGGGCGATCCCGCCGTACTGTCGGCTCGCGCCGTGGCGCTGGTCGGCGGCCGCAACGCCTCGGCCAACGGCCAACACATGGCGGAGAACCTCGCCGCCGACCTCGCACATACACTGGTCGTCGTATCGGGCCTCGCTCGTGGCATCGACGCGGCGGCCCATAACGGCGCGCTCCGAACCGGGCATACGATCGCCGCGGTTGCCGGCGGCCTCGACATGCCCTACCCGCCCGAGCATGCCGACCTGCAACGCCGCATCGCCGAGGCGGGCGCCGTCGTCAGCGAGGCACCGCTGGGCACGGCCCCTCAGGCACGCCATTTTCCGCGGCGCAACCGCATCATCGCAGGTCTCGCGCTCGGCGTCGTGGTCGTCGAGGCGGCGCTTCGCTCCGGCAGCCTGATCACCGCTCGGCTGGCGCAGGAAGCCGGACGCGAACTGTTCGCGGTGCCCGGTTCGCCGCTCGATCCCCGCTCGCGCGGTGCCAACGACCTGATCCGTCAGGGTGCCTACCTCACCGAGACGGCTGCGGACGTGCTGGAGAACCTGCCGGACCATCCGCAGCGGGAGGGACTGAGCCGTAGTCCGCTGTTCGCCCGCGGCACGATTCCAGGGGCCGCCGAAGCGCCCGCGGGGTGGGAAGAGCCCGCCGAGGCGCCTGTTGACCTTCTCAAGGCACGTATGCAAGTGATTGATTTATTGAGCATTTCACCAACAGCCGTTGACGATGTCGTGCGCCGCTGCCAGTTCTCTGCGGCTGCGGTCATGGCGGTGCTGCTCGAATTGGAGCTCGCCGGCCGCATCCAGACGCTGCCGGGGAGCCGGGTGGCGCTGCTGCTGGAGGCCGGTTCCTAGGGTCCGCAAAGGTCGCAATGTCAGACGTTGTCGTCGTCGAATCCCCCGCCAAGGCCAAGACCATCAACCGCTATCTCGGTGGCGGCTACACCGTGCTGGCCAGCCTCGGGCACGTGCGCGATCTGCCGCCGAAGGATGGCTCGGTGCGTCCCGGGCAGGACTTCGCCATGGACTGGCAGTCCGACGCGCGGGGAGAGAAGCAGGTCGGCGCCATCGCCAAGGCGCTGAAGGGGGCGAGCACGCTGTATCTCGCCACCGACCCGGACCGCGAGGGTGAGGCGATCTCCTGGCATGTGAAGGCCATGCTCAGCGACAGGAAGGCTCTTAAGGGCGTCGCTGTCCGTCGCATCAGCTTCAACGAGATCACCCGCACCGCAGTTCGCTATGCCATCGCCCATCCGCGTGATCTCGATCAGCCGCTGATCGAGGCGTATCTGGCCCGACGGGCGCTTGACTATCTGGTCGGGTTTACGCTCTCCCCGGTGCTATGGCGGAAGCTTCCCGGCAGCCGCAGCGCCGGGCGCGTGCAATCGGTCGCACTGCGGCTGATCTGCGACCGCGAGGCCGAGATCGAGGCGTTCCGGGCACGCGAGTACTGGACGGTGGAGGCGGACTTCCTCACCCCGGCCAATGCGCCGTTCACCGCGCGGCTCACGCACTTCGAAGGCAAGCGGCTGGAGCAGTTCGATCTGTCCAACGAACAGCTCGCCATGCGCGCCAAGGCCGCCGTGGAGGCGGGACGCTTCACCGTCGGATCGGTGGAGAAGAAGCGTGTCAAGCGCAACCCGCCGCCGCCGTTCACCACCTCGACGCTGCAACAGGAGGCCTCGCGCAAGCTCGGCTTCGGCGCGCAGCAGACCATGCGGTTGGCGCAGCAACTGTATGAGGGCGTCGATATCGGCGGCGAGACCACCGGTTTCATTACCTACATGCGCACCGACGGCGTGCAGATGGCGGGCGAGGCGGTGTCAGCGATCCGCGAACACGTGCTCGGCGCCTATGGCGCCGATTACGTGCCGGGCGCGCCGCGGGAGTACCAGAGCCGGATCAAGAACGCGCAGGAGGCGCACGAGGCGATCCGGCCGACCGATGTGGCGCGCACGCCGGACAGCGTCGCCGGCTATCTCAATCCCGACCAGCGCCGGCTTTACGAGCTGATATGGAAGCGCGCCGTCGCCTCGCAGATGCAGTCGGCCGAGCTTGATCAGGTCAGTGTCGAGATCACGGACGGCAAGGGTCTGAGGCTGCGTGCCACAGGCTCTGTCGTGGCGTTCGACGGCTTCCTGAAGCTGTATCGCGAAGATCAGGACGACGCGGCGGAGGAAGACGAGGGCCGTATGCTGCCGCCGATGGCGGAACGCGACCCGCTGAAGCTCGGCACGGTGAATGCGCTCCAGCACTTCACCCAGCCGCCGCCGCGCTATTCCGAGGCGAGCCTGGTGAAGAAGATGGAGGAGTTGGGGATAGGCCGGCCCTCCACCTACGCCTCGATCCTCTCGGTGCTGCAGGACCGCAAATATGTCCGCCAGGAGAAGCGGCGCTTCATCCCCGAGGATCGTGGCCGATTGGTCACCGCGTTCCTGGTGAGCTTCTTCGAACACTACGTCGATACCGGGTTCACCGCGCAGATGGAGGAGCAACTCGACGACATCTCGGCGGGCCAGGCCGACTGGCGCGCGATGATGCGGGCGTTCTGGGAGGGGTTCTCGCATGCGGTCGATCAGACCAAGGACCTCAAGATCAGCGACGTCATCGCCGCGCTGGATGAGGATCTGGGCCCGCATTTCTTCCCCCCGCGCGAGGACGGGACCGATCCGCGCGCCTGCCAGGCCTGCGGCAACGGCCGTCTGGGCCTGAAGCTCGGCCGCTACGGCAGCTTCATCGGCTGCTCCAACTATCCGGCCTGCCAGTACACGCGCCGTCTGGCGATCGAGACAGGCGACGACCAGGGCGAAACCCTGAAGGAGGGCATGCGCGTCCTCGGCCCGCATCCCGAGACCGGTGAGGAGATCACCGTCCGCCGCGGCCCGTACGGGCTCTATGTGCAGCAGGGCGAGAACGGCGAGGACAAGGACGCCAAAAAGGACGCCAAGTCCGCCCCAGGATCAGGTCCGGGGCAGGCTCCCGGGAAATCGGCCCGGGGGAAGAAGGTGAAGCCGAAGCGCACGTCGTTGCCGCGTGGCGTGGACGGCGAGCAGATCACGCTCGAACAGGCGATCGGCCTGCTGTCGCTGCCGCGCGCCATTGGCACCCATCCCGAGACCGGCGAGACGATCGAGGCCGGCATCGGCCGCTTCGGCCCCTATGTGCGTATGGGTGCGATCTATGGTTCGTTGGACCGCGACGACGATGTGTTGAACATCGGCATCAACCGTGGCGTGGATCTGATCGCGCGCAAGATGGCCAGCGTGCGGACGATCGGCACACATCCGGGCGACAAGGAGCTGATCGCGGTGCGCAAGGGACGTTTCGGCCCCTACGTGCAGCACGGGAAGACGGTCGCCAACCTGCCGCGCGGCGTGATGATGGAAGAGATCACGCTCGAGCAGGCGGTGGCGCTGCTGGCCGAAAAGGGCAAGCAATTGCGCCCGCGCGGCGCGGCCGGGCGGCGTGGGCGTGGGGCAGCGGCGGCGAAGCCGGTGCCGACCGCCCAACCGCCGGCCGAAAAGGCGCCAGCCAAGGCGAAGGCCACCCCGGCGAAACGGCGGGGTGCCAAGGTCAAGCGCCCGGCGCCAAAGGCGGCCGCGAAGCGAGCTGCTGGCGCCAAGGCACCGGCGAAGAAGAAGGCGGCGGCTCGTGCCAAGAAGGCGGCGGCAGGCGCGCCAATACGGCGGCAGGCGGGACGGTAGAGGCCATGCGGTTCGGCGGCCACGCTATTGCCGGTATGTGCTACAGTCGCTGCATGACGCATGTGGAGATAGATAGATAACCATGGCGACAGCGCCCAAGGTAATTGAACTCATGGCTGGAGAAGTCGCGGAAGCGCTGAAGCGCCAAGGCATCGGCGCCGACGAACGCGTGACGCTCACAATACTGCCGGCCGAAGAGTTGATTCCCGGCCGCCGCGAGTCACGCGCACGGGTCGTGGTCGCCGGTTTCACGGATGACGACATCGACCGGCTGATCAAGCAAGCCCAAAGGGAAGTTGAGCCGCATGTTGGATGAGGGTGGTCGTCGACACCAATGTCCTCGTGAGTGCGGCATTGAAGGACCGGTCCCCGCCGGCCCTCGCGGTCCATCTGGTTGCGCAACGCGGCAACCTGCTCAAATCCAGCACCACCGAGCGACAACTATTCGAAGTCTTGGATCGGCCTTACTTTGCAGCGCTGATTGCTCCTGCCGCACGTGATTGGTTGACGAAGCTGCTGGCGGCAGCAGAGATGGTGACGGTCACCGAGCGGATCGCGGCGTGCCGCGATCCGACAGACGATAAATTCCTGGAACTGGCCGTGAATGGTCGTGGCGACCTCATCGTCTCGGGCGACGGCGACCTGCTTGTGCTCAGCCCATTCCGGAGTATTCCGATCGTCTCGCCAACCACTTTCTTACAGTTGGCGACACGTTGAACCCCTCATTCGCGTGTACGCCGAAAGGATCCGATCGGAACAGGCTCGTCGCCATCAGTAAGGTGAGGAGCCATCCGAGCGATCGTGTCCTGCGCTTCCGCCGATAGGCCGACGCTGCATCTGGCGACACGACCGTCGAACACGCATATGCGCGGAGTGAGCCTCCGTATCCCAGCCCGATGACTTGCCCACCTGATCGGTCCCATGCCGGTTCGACGCGCGTGCGTCTGCCCGAGACTGCAATGGTCGTGATCACCGGTACGGACCCGGATGGCGATGCAATTGCGCGGCCCACCGAGTGGGACGGTTCGGATGGGCCGCCGCCGGTGATCTTCATGGCCGCCGAGCCGCGTGGACAGCCGGCGCTCGCACCTGGCGAGCGTGTGCTGGCGCGGCTCAAGCAAATCCCAGGTCCAGGAACTGCCGCCCGCTACGAAGGCCGTACCATGCGGCGCCTGACCGATGCACCTGGCCGCGTGCTCGGGGTCTATCGGAAAGGTCGCATCGTTCCCACCGACCGGCGTGCCAAGGCGGAATGGGTGGTTCCGCCCGGCGAGGACAGTGGCGCAGCGGATGGCGAGATCGTGCTCGCTGAACCGCTGCCGCACCACAGGCTCGGCTTGAAGCCTGCGCGCATCATCGAGCGCCTCGGTGCGATGGGCGACGCGCGATCGGTCAGCCTGATCGCGATCCACACGCACGACATCCCGCAGGTTTTTCCTGCCGCGGCGCTCGATGAGGCCGATCGCGCAGACGCCGCGATGCTTGGCCGGCGCGCCGACCTGCGCGACGTGCCATTGATCACCATCGACGGCGAAGACGCGCGCGATTTTGACGACGCGATCTTCGCAGAACCGGACGGGTCGGGTTTTCGGCTCATCGTCGCCATCGCCGATGTCGCGGACTATGTGCACCCCGGTTCGGCGCTCGATCACGCGGCGCGGACGCGCGGCAACAGCGTTTACTTTCCCGACCGCGTCGTGCCGATGCTGCCCGAGACCCTGTCCAACGGCTGGTGCAGCCTGCGTCCGCTGGAGGACCGCGGCTGTCTGTTCGTCGAACTGCGGATCGACGCCGGCGGGCGCAAGCAGTCCCACCGTTTCGGCCGCGGCCTCATGCGCAGCGCGGGGCGCCTCACCTATGAGCAGGTCCAGCAGGCGCACGACGCGGGCGACGATCTCGGCCTGCCATTGCCGCACCTCTATGCCGCATTTCGCGCCCTGCTCGCCGCCCGGACCGCCCGCGGCACCCTCGACCTCGATCTGCCGGAACGGAAGGTGGTGATCGACGGAGCGGGAAGGGTTATCAGCGTCACGCCGCGCCCGCGGCTCGACAGCCACCGGCTGATCGAGGAATTCATGGTGTTGGCGAACGTCGCGGCGGCGGAGGAACTGGAGCGGCTGCACCAGCCCGCAATGTATCGCGTCCACGCGCCGCCCTCGGACGAAAAGCTGGCCTTCCTGCGCAGCTTTCTCCATGGTCTCGGCATCTCGCTCCCGCCTGGCGATCAGGTCCATCCGCGCGACCTGGATCGGGTGCTGCGGCAGGTAGCCGGCACGCCTGAAGCTCCGCTGGTCAATGACGTGATGCTGCGCAGCCAGTCGCAGGCAGCCTACAGTCCCGACAACATCGGCCATTTCGGGCTCGCCCTGACGCGCTATGCGCATTTCACCAGTCCGATCCGCCGCTACGCCGACCTGCTGGTGCACCGCGCGCTGATCCGTGGCCTCCGCCTGGGGCCTGGCGCCTTGGCGGAGGACGAGGCGCAGCTGTTCCCGGATACCGCATCGCATATCACCGCGACCGAGCGGCGCGCCCAGCTTGCCGAGCGCGATGCCGTGGACCGTTACCTTGCTGCATACATGGCGGACAAAGTGGGCGCGAATTTCGCGGCACGCATTTCCGGCGTGACGCGCTTCGGGCTTTTCGTCACAGTCGCAGAAAGTGGCGCAAGCGGAATTGTTCCGGTGCGCTCGCTGCCCGACGATTTCTGGCACCATGATGAGCGGGAGCAGACACTGACAGGCCGCCGGACCCGCCTCTCGTTTCGCCTCGCCCAGGAGGTTGACGTTCGCCTTGCCGAAGCCAGCCCGATCACCGGCGGCCTGGTGTTCCACGTTCTGCAAGGGGCGCCCGCCGAGCGCTCGCGCGGCGGCCGGAAATCGGGGAAATGGCCTCGGCACAGGTGATCCGCATCGGCACCCTGCTGTTGCTGCTGCTGATCGCACCCGCGCATGCCCAACCTATCGCTGCTGCCGGCGGCTTCGACCCGCTGCTGGTCGCCAACGTTTACGCGACGGCGCTCGCCTTCATGGCGCCGCGCACGCTGGAGCCGGTCGCGGTATCGCAGCTTACCGTCTGGGGCCTGCGGGGGTTCACGGCACTGGATCCCGACCTCGTCACCGAACTGCGGGACGGCAAGCTCAGCCTCGGCGCGCGCGACCGCGTCCTGCTTGTCAGATCGCCGCCCGCCGAGGGCGACATCAATGGCTGGGCCACGACGGCCGCGGAACTGTCCACCGCGGCGGTGGCCGCTTCGGTTCTGGTTCGCCGCGCCGGCACGCAGGGCATCGTGCAAAGCTTCTTCGACGAGATGTTCAACCATCTTGACCCATATTCCCGCTACGTGCCGCCACGCGAGGCCGGCGAGGATCGCGACCGCCGCTCGGGCCAGGCCGGCGCTGGATTGCGTCTGGTCCGGCGGAATGCGGTGCTGGCGGTCGCGGAAGCGATTTCGGATGGCCCTGGGGCCATCGGCGGAATCCGTCCCGGCGATACGATCCTTGCCGTCGACGGCCAGTCGACGCAGGGCAAGGATGCGCGCACGGTGGAACGACTGATCGACGGGCCGGAAGGCACCCGCGTGGTGATCAGCTGGCGCGCCCGCGATGGCCGCGCGCATACCGCCGAGCTTGAACGCGCCATGGTGCCGCCGGAGACGGTCTACGCGCAGCGAATCGGCGACACGCTGCTGCTGGCGGTGACGGCATTCAATCGCAGTACCGACAGCCATCTCGCCCACGCGATCGAACAGGGCTTTGCAGGGCAGCATCCCTCCGCCGGCATCGTGCTCGACCTGCGCGGCAATCGTGGCGGTCTGCTGCGGCAGGCGGTGACCGCGTCCGATAGCCTGCTGTCCGACGGGATCGTCGCCATCACGGCCGGACGCGATCCGGAAGCGACGCGGATCTGGCGTTCGGTGTCGGGCGAGCTTGCCGAGAACATTCCCGTCGTCGTCATGGTCGATGGCCGGACTGCCAGTGCCGCGGAGATATTGGCCGCGGCGCTGGCCGATCGCGGCCGTGGGGTCGTGATCGGCAGTTCAACCCTGGGCAAAGGCCTGGTGCAGACGATCGCTCCGCTGCCGGACGGGGGCGAGTTGTTCGTCACCTGGAGCCGCGTGCTTGCGCCGCGTGGCTGGCCGATCCAGGGCCTGGGCGTGTTGCCACAGGTATGCACCAGCCTTGGGCAGGGCGTGCTCGGTTCGCAACTGGCTGAATTGGCGCAGGGGCGCCAGCCGATGGCGCACGCGCTGGCGATCCACCACGCCGCCCGCGCGCCGCTGCCACCGGCGCAGATACTGGCAATCCGCAGCGCCTGCCCCGCAGCCGAGGGGCGGGAGGTTGATCTTGACACGGCACGCCAGCTGATCCGTGAGCCGGCCTCCTATGCCGCGGCGCTGCTGCCGCCGCTGGCGGCCATGGGACAGGAGTCGGTGGTCAGCGATCACGCCACCGCTCGTTGATCCGGCTTGACCTGCGCCCCCCGGAAACGCATTTTCCACCCTTGGAGAGGATCATGCCATGGCGAAGACCAACACCGTCCAGATCAAGCTGGTGTCCAGCGCCGATACCGGTTTCTTCTATGTGACCAGAAAGAATGCACGCACGCAGACCGGCAAACTTGAGCTGAAGAAATACGATCCGGTCGTGCGCAAACACGTGCCGTTCCGGGAAGCCAAGATCAAGTAGCGACAACCCCGGCGACCGGGGCGGCGATCGCGACCCGGTTGCGTCCCGCGCGTTTGGCGGCGTAAAGCGCGGCGTCCGCGGCGTGCAACAGCGCTTCGGGTGTAACCGGCATTTCCTGGCAGCATGCGACGCCGATACTGACCGTAAGTCTCGGGTGGATGCCGGCGCCGAGTACGAATGGCAAGGCCTCCACAGCGGCGCGAAGACGCTCGGCCGCCAGCGAGGCATCTTCCGGCTCCGTCCCCGGCATCACCACAACGAATTCCTCGCCGCCGTAGCGGGCAAGCGAATCGAATGCGCGGGTGTTGGCGCGCAGGGTATCAGCGATGGCACGGAGAACCTGGTCGCCCGCCGCGTGGCCGTATTCATCATTGACCAGTTTGAAATGATCGACATCGATCATCAGCACGGCGATTTCGCGGGTCTGGCCGCTGGCCAACAGATTGCGCAGGTGGCGCATCAGGTAGCGGTGGTTGTAAATCCCTGTCAGCGGATCTGTCAGCGCGAGCGCGAGGGCCGTGCCCAGGTCAGACCGTAGCCGATCGTGATAGAACTTGCGCCTGATCTGGTTGCGGGCGCGCGCACGAAGCTCGTTTTCATCCAGCGGCAGCGCGACCCAGTCGTTCGCGCCGAGATCGAAGCCGCGCAGTATGGTCGCGCGCTCCTCGGGAGCAGCGATCAGCAGCACCGGGATCTCATGGGTCGCATCGGCCGCCCGCAGCGAGGAAGCGAGCTTCAGCGGATCCTCCTCGATCAGGGACAGGCTGAGCACGATCAGATCGAACGGGATTGCGGTCGACAGCGATATCGCCTCGGCCCCGCTGCGCGCGCGGCCGGCCACGATGCCGTCACGCGACAAAGCCTCCTGCACGGTCTGCGCACCAAGGTCCCAGTCGTCCACCACCAAGGCACGCGCGCCGGCAACCGACGGAACCGCCAGGTACTCGCCGGTCAGGCCGAGCGCCCTGGCGGTCTCGCCGCGCGCGCGCCACTCATCGAGCAGCCGCTTGAGCCGGACCAGGCTGCGGACCCGGGCCATCAGGGTCTCGTAGTCAACCGGCTTGGTCAGGAAGTCGTCGGCGCCCGATTCCAGACCGTGCAGGCGCTCGGCGGGTTCCCCCAGAGCGGTCACCATGACAACCGGGATGTGAAGGGTGGCCGAATTGTCCTTCAGTTTGCGGCAGCACTCGAACCCGTCCATGCCTGGCATCATGACGTCGAGTAGAATCAGGTCCGGCTGCCATTCACGTGCCATCCGCAATGCTTCGAACCCGTCACGGGCGCTCGCGACCTGGTAGTATTCAGCCGAAAGTTTGGCCTCCAGCAGACGTGCATTGGCCGGAACGTCGTCCACAATGAGGATCCGTGCAGTCATCCGGGACGCATATCCCTCTATTCCAGCGGACCGACCCCGATCCACCCGGCCTAACGATGTGGACCATAACCCAGGGTTGCGCTGTGCGGAAGCGAACATGGCGAGGAGTCAATGCTGCTGCGGGTCGCGCCGTTCGTCTTTGTGCTGCTGTGGAGCTCGTCATTCATTGCGGCCCGGGTTGGCCTGCGGCATCTGACGCCGCTGCTGTTCGTCGCGGTCCGGATGGTGCTGGCTGCCGCCGTGCTGACTGGCGTGATGGCGGTGCTGCGACGGTCATGGCGCGTGCTGGCGACCCGCTGGGCGCACTGCGCGGTTGCCGGCGTGCTGACCAACAGTGTTCTTCTGATGACCGCGCACGCCGCCATGGTGCATGTCGGGGCGGCGCCGGTCGCGCTGGTCCAGACACTCAATCCGTTGCTCACGGCGCTGCTCGCCTGGCCGCTGTTGGGAGAGCGGTTGCGGCTGTTGCAATGGTTTGGCCTGCTGCTGGGGGCCGCCGGCGTGGTGCTGGTCGTCGGCCTGGCCGCCGCGAGAAGTCCACTCGAGCTGGACGGACTGCTGCTGGCGGCTGCCGGGGTGGTGGGTCTCTGTGGCGGCACGCTTTATTTCGGTCGGTTCTGCCGCGGTGTGCCGATCCTGGAGGGAACGACGGTGCAGTTGCTTGCCGCCGCGGTGGCTTGCGTGGCAGCGACAGCGTTGTTCGAGACGCCGCACGCCGAGTGGACGGAGGGTGCGATCGCCGCCGTGCTGTGGAATGCCGCGGCGGTGTCGCTCGGCGGCATGGCGCTCTATTACCTGATGCTGATGCGCGGCACCGCCGCGCGGGCGACGGCGAATTTCTACCTTGTGCCGGGCACTGCGGCGTTGCTGGCCTGGGCGCTGCTGGATGAACGTCTGCCGGTGTTGACGCTGGTCGGGTTGGTTGTGTCGTCGGGGGGATGCTGGATGGTCGGCCGGCGGGGAAGCGAGGCGACGGCAAGGACATGAGGCGGACGGCGCCGGGCCGGTTCGATCGGCCCTGCGTTGGCAGGCGGTTCAGGCGCACTTGACCCGACCCCGGCGACGGTTATCCATCTTGCGCAGCCAACACAGGAGACTGACCGATGCGCGCCTGGGCCGTGGTCGAAAACGGAGCGCCGCTGAAGGAACTGGAACTGCCGACCCCGGAGCCGAAAGGCACCGAAGTCCTGATCGAGGTGACCCATTGCGGCGTCTGCCACTCCGATCTGCATATCTGGGAGGGCTATTACGACATCGGCGGCGGCAAGAAGATGTCGCTGAAGGACCGCGGCGTCGTGCTGCCGCTCGCCATGGGCCACGAGATCGTCGGCCGTGTGGTGAAGCTTGGCCCCGACGCCCCAGGGGACAAGCATGGTGTGAAGGTCGGCGATCTACGCATCGTGTTTCCGTGGCTCGGCTGCGGCACCTGTGAGAAATGCCTCGCGGAAGAGGACAACATGTGCCTCGTGCCGCGCAGCCTCGGCGTGTATGCCAACGGCGGCTACGGCACCCACGTGATCGCACCGCACCCGCGGCACCTGGTCGATCCAGGAACGATCGATCCGGCGGTGGCGGCGACCTATGCCTGCTCGGGCATTACCGTCTATTCGGCAATCCGCAAGGCGATGCCGATCCCGCCCAACGAGGCGATCGTCGTGGTTGGCGCCGGCGGTCTGGGCTTGAACGCGATTGCCGTGCTGACGGCGCTGAAACACCAGAACATCGTGGTGGTCGACATCAGCGCGGAGAAGCGCGACGCGGCGCTGAAGGCCCGTGCGCACAAGGTGGTGGACGGCAGCGGCGATGGCGTGACGAAGCGTATCGTCGAGGCGGCCGGCGGACCGGTGCTGGCGGTGATCGACCTGGTGAACGGCACGCAGACCGCACGCTTCGCCTTCGATGCGTTGCGCAAAGGGGGAAAGCTGATCCAGGTCGGGCTGTTCGGCGGCGAACTCACCGTGCCGCTGCCGTTGATGGCGATCCGCGCGCTGACGGTGCAGGGCACCTACGTCGGCAATCCGAAGGAGCTGCGCGAACTGGTGAAGCTTGCGCAGGACGGGGCGCTGCCAGCGCTGCCGGTAGCGACGGTGCCGCAGAGCCAGGCCAACGACGCGCTGATGCGCCTGCGCGACGGCACGGTGACGGGACGGCTGGTACTGCGGTCGGAGGCAGCCTGAGCCATGAGCAACACGGAAACCATCCGCCGTTCGGTCGTGCTGAAGCAACGCCCGGACGGCAGCCCGCGGCGCGAAGACTTCGACATCCGCGAGGACGCCATTCCCACGCCCGGCGCCGGCGAAGTCGTGACGCGCACCATCTGGCTGTCGATCGACCCCTATATGCGCGGTCGGCTGCGCGAGCAGCAGACGTACGCGCAGCCGGTCAACCCCGGCGAGGTGATGACGGGTGAAACGGTGGGCGAGGTGCTGGCCTCCGCCGATCCGCGCTTCGTTCCCGGGGACGTGGTGGTAGGCGCGCGCGGCTGGCAGACGCACACGGCGACGCCGGGCGACCGGCTGACCAAGCTCGATCGCCATGGCGCGCCGCTGTCGGCCTATCTCGGCGTGCTTGGGATGCCGGGTGCGACCGCATACCGCGGCATCACCGAGATCTGCCGGCCGAAGAAGGGCGAAACCGTGGTGATCTCCGCTGCGTCCGGCGCGGTCGGATCGGTTGCCGGGCAGCTAGCCAAGCGTGCTGGCGCTCGCGTTGTCGGCGTGGCGGGTGGGGCGGAGAAGTGCCTATGGGTGCAGGACAGCCTGGGGTTCGACGACTGCGTCGATCATCGCGCGCTCGACCTGCGGGCTGAACTGGCCGTGTCCTGCCCGGATGGCATCGATGCGTACTTCGAGAATGTCGGCGGCGCGGTGCAGGCGGCGGTTTTCGACCTGCTCAACCCGTTTGCGCGGGTGGCGATGTGCGGCATGGTGTCGCAATACAACGAGGCCGAGTTCCCGCCCGGCCCCAATCTCGGCTTTGTCGTCGGCAAGCGCGTGACGATCCAGGGCTTCATCGTCTCCGACAAGCCGGAGAAGCTGGCGGAATGGCGCGCCCTGGCAGCACCGTGGGTGGCCGAGGGCAGCCTGATCTATCGCGAGGATGTGGTGGAACGGCTGGAGAATGCCCCCGACGCGTTGGCCGGCATGCTGGGCGGACGCAACTTCGGGAAATTGCTGGTCCGGGTCGGGCACGATCCGACCTGAGGCCTGGTCGCAAGACTTATGGTCCGCTCTGGGCTGCTACGGGTTGCACGAGCGCGGTGGCTTCGACAGATGGAGTAACGTTGATACAAATGAGGCGAGGGCTGACACCTCGCGCAGCTAGAATTCCACCAGGGCCGCTTCCGCAAGTTGCTTCGCGGTCGCGAAATCGTAGTTTCGATAAAGATGCAGCTTGTTGGTTGCCGCGGGACCGCCATAGAACTTTTCATACTGCTGATGGCGCCCGCCAAACTCGCTGCCGATCAGGTCCCACGCAAGCTTCAACAGAGCGACCCGCCGCTTCGAGGGGTAGCCGGGTGAAGCGACATACCGCTCGAGCTCCCGCGCGGTCTCGGGATTGTCGTAGTCCATTCGCGACGAGGGCAGCATGATCATTGCGCCGCCGCTCAGGTCGCGTGCCAGATCGATCAACCTAGGATTGATGACTGGATTGCAGCGCCATGATCGAATAGAGCGCGACCCTGGACGGCCACACCACGCCATCCTCGACCGTCGCGCGGATCTCCTGTGCCTCGACCATCATATCGACGATCGACGCCAGCGCCGCCATCTCGCCGAGCTGCGCCTGGCTTGCCGGAAGCGAGTCAACGCCGGTGATTTCGCAGTGGTGCTTCATCACCCCGAGCAGGAACCGCAGCTTCGTGGCATAGCGGATCTGCGCCTGGTAGTTGCCGTAGATGTGGGACGGCGTCTTCCGCCATTGATCACGGCAAAGGGCAACGTCCCGATAGATGAACACGCGCTCCCACGGAACGAAGACGTTATCGAGCGTAATGAGCGCATCGGTTTCGTCGAACCGGCTCGACAGCGGATAGTCGAATGCGCTGACGGCGTTTGTTGCATAGGACCGCCGCGCATAGATCTTCATGCCAGGCGCGTTTATCGGTATCGCAACGCTGATCGCATGGTTCTCGTCACCCGGAACCTGTGGATGAATGCAGCTGAGGAACAGGTAATCGGAGAATGGCGCGCCGGTCGCGAGCTGCTGCGCACCCTTCAGGACAATGCCTCCGTCGCGCTCGCCGACCACACCGGCACACAGCGTCGGGTCTGCCTGCGCATGGGATGGCTTGCTGCGGTCGATCTGCGGCGGCGCGAGGGCGTAGGAGATGTAGAGATGGTTGTCGCGCGCGTGCTCGTAGAATGCCATCAGGTTGTCGGCATAACGCTGCCCGGCAGTCGCGAAGAATGCCGGATTGGCGGCGAAACCCGCGAAAAATCCAGCGACATGATCGGGTGTTCGCCCCATCAGGCCGAAGGTGTGCTCGGCCCAGCGCTGGATCATGCGGCGCCGCGGACGAAGGTCCTCCGGCCGCTGCGGAATATGATAGCACCAAAGCACGGGCTTGCCGGTTCTCGGCGACCGGTAGGTCATCAGGTCGCGGTTGGCGGGATCGGCGGCGATGTCCCAAAGGCCGGCGATCGATTGGGCTGCGCCACGAAAGGCCGGGTGGGACGTTACGTCCTTGACCACGTCGCCGTCGTAGATGACCTGACGTCCATCGTCACGGATTGACGACAGGTACTCCGCGCCGGTGCGCAGACCGGTCGGGGAGTGCGATGGATCCTGCGCCGATTGTGCCGGCTCCGATGTCATCGCACCCCCTGTCAGCCAGTTCGTCAGTTGGTCAGGTTATAGAACTTCGCCGCGTTCTCGCAGGTGATCTTGTGGATGTCCTCGGCCGACAGACCCTGGAACTGTTCCTCGATATACTTCGTCGAACTCGGGCCAGATCCCGTCCGTGTGCGGGTAGTCGGACCCCCACATCAGCGTATCCACCGTCATCAGATTGTTCACGTTGAGCAGCTTCGGTCCGATCGGATCGAACTGGAACGTCGCCTTGCACTGACGCTGCCAGTATTCCGATGGCTTCAGCTTCATCAGATCGCGGAACCGGTCCTCGAACTCGAAGTCCATCCGATCCAGCGCATACGGTATCCAGCCGATGCCGCTCTCGCCGAACGACACGCGCAGGCGCGGGTAACGTTCGAACACACCAGCGCCCATCATCGCCGCGAGGATATGGATCAGCCCCATCTGGAACGCCGACACGCCGGTGAACATCGCCGCCCGCCGCACCTGGCCGGACGCCATCTCGCGCGCCCGCGGCGGCGTGGTCGGGAAGGTATGGAAATGCAGCGGCAGCTGAACGTCGCTCACCGCCTGCCAGAGCGGCTCCCAGCACGGGTGCCACATCGGCTCCATGTCCCACGAGCAGGACAGCTCCAGTCCCTTCAGGCCCATCTTGGCGCAGCGATGGATCTCCTGCACCGCCCAGTCGATGTCGCCATACGGCAGGCAGGCCAGACCGATGTGACGGTCCGGATAGTGGCTGCAGAACTCCTTCAGCCAGTCATTATAAATCCGGAACATCTCCGCCGCTGCCTCGTTGTCCTTCAGTTTGGAGGCAGAACCCAGAATGCCGAAGATCACCTCGGCATCCACCCCGTCGCGTTCCATGTCCTTCTTGCGCAGATGCGGATCACTCACCCGGCGGATATCCTTCTTGCCGTCGGCGAACAGGCCGGTCTCGGCCATGATGTCCACGCGACGGTTCTGTCCCGGCACCAGCTTGGCGCCCGACGGTCCCACGCCGTTCTTCAGGCCGAACGTGGCGCCGGACTTGGTGACCCACTGGGGGCCGTCCGGCCCGTCGGCGACGTATGGCATCCGGTCCCGCATTTCCCGCGAGGCTTCTGACGTAAAGAGCTCCGGCGGCATCCACGGCATATCGAGATGGCAATCGGCCGAGATACGTTTGTATTGCATAGGTTCCCTCCTTCGGTAACGCTGACTGTTGGGACCGAGCCTACGCCCAGGATTGTCCGGCGGCCAAGTGCCGGTGGCCATGTGGTTGCATCGGCGCGCGCGAAGGACTACCCGGATCGAGAATGGACAAGTCCCTCGCAGAGACATTGACCGGCTGGCGCCGCTACCTTCACACGCATCCCGAACTGACGCTGCACGAGCACGAGACCGCCGCCTTCGTCTGCGCCAGGCTGCGTGAACTCGGCGTTCCGTTCGTTGCCGGCGTGGGCGGCCATGGCGTTGTGGCGACGATCAGCCGAGGCCAGTCCAACCGCAGTGTCGGCCTGCGCGCCGACATGGACGCGTTGCCGATCACAGAAACGACCGGTCTGCCCTATGCGTCCGGCAATCCGGGCGTGATGCATGCCTGCGGCCATGACGGGCACACCACGTCATTGCTCGGTGCCGCGGCGCTGCTGGGGCAGGACACGTCCTGGGCAGGCACGGTGCATCTGGTATTCCAGCCCGCCGAGGAGGGTGGTGGCGGGGCGAAGAACATGATCGCCGACGGTCTGTTCGAGCGGTTCCCGATGGAGCGGATCTTCGGCTATCACAACTGGCCTGGCCTGGGCGCCGGCACGGTTGCTGTGCATGACGCGGCGGTGATGGCATCCGGCGGGCGGATCGAGTTCCGCGTGAAGGGCGTCTCCGGCCACGCCGCCCTGCCGCATCTGACCCGCGATCCGGTGGTGGCCTCGGCGCATCTGCTGCTCGCGTTGCAGACGATCGTATCGCGCAATGTCGATCCGCTGGATGCGGTGGTGATTTCGGTTGCAACGATGGAGGCGGGAACCGCGGCAAATCAGATCCCCGGCGAGGCTGTCCTGCGCGGCACCATGCGCACGCTGCGCAACCCGACCTGCGACGAGGTGGAGGATGCGATCCGGCGTGTCTGTGCCGGCGTGGCATTGAGTTGCGACGTGCAGATCGAGGCGGCGTTACGCCGAGGCAATCCGGTGACCGTGAACGCACCGGCTGAGCGCGACATGGCCGCCGAGGCGGTGGTCGCGGCAGGTCTGCCGCTGCGGCGCGACATGGCGCCCGCGATGACCGGCGAGGACTTCGCCTGGTACCTGGAGCATCGTCCGGGTGCATTCGTCTGGATCGGCAACGGCCCCGCCGACGATGGCCGCGGGCTGCACAATTCGAGCTACGACTATAACGACGCGATCCTGCCGGCCGCGGCAGGCTACCTCGCGAGTGTGGCAAAGCGCGCGCTGGTCGGCTGACCGTCGCGCCGCGGTTCGCATCGCGCCGTCGCGGTCGAAAGCGTCGTCGCGGTCGAAAGCGTCGTGGAGCCTGGCTCGCCAGAGCCGATCGGTCCAGACTTGTTTCGGGGGTGAGCCATGTTCTCCTGCACTTCGGGTGATGCAGCAGCATTGGCCGGTCATGCCGGCTGCCTTTGCCACAGGCCCGAAATTCAGTCGCTGACACGTCGGATCACCGCGGATCTTTCGCGACGCGGCTTTGTTGCCGGCGTGGCTGCCTCGACCGGACTGCTCGGGCTGCCGCTGCGCGCAAGCGCCCAGCCTGCGCCGCTCCGGGCGGCTCGGCCGATCCTGTTCACCAACCTCCGTTTGTTCGACGGCAGGTCGGGCGCGTTGCGCGAAGGGCTCCGAGTGCTGGTAGCGGGCAATCGGATCGATGCCGTGGCGGACGGCAACCCGGCCGCGCCGGGCGACGCGCAGGTGATCGATTGCGGCGGCCGGGTGCTTATGCCGGGCCTGATCGACGCGCATTGGCATTCCATGTTTGCCGCGCTGCCGCTGCCGACGTTGTTGACCGGCGATGTCGGCTACATCCATCTGGCCGCCAGCGTCGAGGCCGAGCACACGTTGATGCGCGGCTTCACTACAATTCGGGATCTTGGTGGACCCACCTTTGCATTGAAGCAGGCGATCGACGACGGTCTGGTGTCGGGACCGCGCATCTATCCGTGCGGCGCGATGATAACCGCCACGGGCGGTCATGGTGATCTGCGTCCGTTGTCGGACCTGCCCGGTACCGCCGGCAAGCCCAGCCACATGGAGCAGACCGGTGCGGCCTCGATTGCCGATAGTCCCGACGACGTCCGACTGCGCGTGCGCGAACAGCTCATGCAGGGTGCGTCACAGATCAAGCTCGTGGCAGGCGGTGGCGTATCGTCGCCGCGCAGCCCGTTGGACGCGTCCACGTTCACCGAAGCCGAGTTGCGCGGAGGGGTCGAAGCTGCCGAAGACTGGTCCACCTACGTCGCGGCGCATGCCTACGCGCCGGCGACGATCCAGCGGGCGATCGCCGCCGGCGTCACCTGCATCGAGCATGGTCATCTGATGGACGAAGCAACTGCCAGGCTGATATCGGAGAAGGGCGTCTGGCTCAGCATTCAACCATTTCTTGGTGAGGATGACTTGGTTCCCCTGACCGGTGAAAGCCGGGTCAAGCAACTTCAGGTTCTTGCCGGCACGGACCGGGCCTATACGCTGGCGAGAAAGTACAACATCAAGACGGCATTCGGTTCTGATCTGCTGTTCTCGGGAGCGCTGACCATGCGTCAGGGCGCCATGCTGGGTCATTTGACGCGTTGGTACACCACGTCCGAGATTTTGAAGATGGCAACGGCCGACAATGCCGCGCTGCTTGGCTTGTCCGGTCCACGCAACCCCTATCCTGGGAAATTGGGGGTTGTGGAGCAGGGCGCGCTTGCGGATCTGTTGGTCGTTGATGGCGATCCGCTTGAAAATATCGCGCTTATGGAGAATCCAGCCAGGAACCTTGTCATGATAATGAAGGATGGCAAGATCTATAAGAATACCCTCAACTTATAGGCTTTCGGCAAGCGGGGCATGAGCCACGCGTTCCAAGATCATCGCGAGCGGGCGGGTTGTTGCAGCCGACTTCGACAGGGGCGTCGTAGTCGCCCAGGACGCTCGGCGTCGCCGCAAAACCGTCATGGCCATCCCCGGACTTGATCCGGGGAGTGACCCGGCCATTTCAGACCGGCCCTGCCGGATGAGGCGGCGTTTCACGGCGCCGGTTAAGCGACAGTCGGCGCCGCCCGAATGTCCGCCAGGTGATCCGCCTTTACCCAGACGCGACAGCCCTGTGGTCCGGCCACGGCACGCAGGGTCGCGCCGGTCGGCAGCCGCAGCCACGACTGCGTTTCGAAGAGTTCGCCGCCCTCGGTGAAGCCGCCGTCGAGCACCAGCAACTCGATCCCGCCCGGCACGGGCAGCGTCACGACGGCACCCGGACCCCAGCATTCCAGGCGAACCCGCTCGTGGGCGTCCTCGAACAGCGGCAGTGCCGTCACGCCAGGCCGGCCCACCACAGGGGCGAAGGTGCCCGAACCGGTGTCGAGCCGCACTTCGGTTCGGTCCCGTGGATCGAACTGCCAGAGCTTGACGAAGATCGTGCAGCCAGATCCGGAACCCGGGGTGTGGCTGGTGGTGGGTGGATTGCGGATATAGCTGCCAGCGGGAAAGCAGCCGTGCTCGTCCTCGAACACGCCGTCGAGCACCAGAAACTCCTCGCCGCCGCCGTGGATATGCGGCGAGAAGCGGCTGCCGGGCGCATAGCGAACGATGGAGGTCGCGCGCGCCACCTCGTCGCCAATGCGGTCGAGCATGCGTCGGTCCACACCGGGGATCGGCGAGGGCGTCCAGTCAAGCCGCCCCGCGTGGACTGCCGCGCGGCTGCCGAAATCAGCGTTCAGGTTCATGGCAGGCCTCCGATGATGGCGCGAATCAGGTTGTCGGCGTCAGTCAAGCCCGTACAGAAGCTGCTTGTGCGCAAAGCCGCGCAGGTCGAAATGCCCGATCGCAAAGGTCGGATCGTCCAGCAGGTCGGCAAAATTCGCGGACATGATCAGCTCCCGTCCGATCAAACGGCAGATCCGTTCGATGCGGCTGGTCAGGTTGACGTCCGGGCCGATTATCGTGAAGTCCAACCGGTCTCCCGCGCCGATGTTTCCGTACGAAACCTGCCCGTGGTGCAAGGCTATACCGGCACGCAAAATGATGCCGTCCGGGCCAGCGGTTTCCCGTTCGGTCGCGTTGCTCTGTTCCAGCGCGGCCAGGCCTTCCTTCGCGGCATCGAGTGCGAGGCGGCAGACGTCCTGGGCATTGCGATCCCCGTTCTCGTTGAAGATGACGAGCATCGCGTCGCCCATGATCTCCACGACCTCGCCGCCGCGCCGATACACCGGGGGCATGATGCAGTCGAAATACCGGTTAAGGGTTTCGATCACCAGGCTTGGCGAATGCGTGTCGGACATCGCCGAGAAATCCCGCAGATCCGCCAGCATCAACGCCGCGGTGGCGGTCAGCACCTCGCCGCGGCGGACCTGACCCTTCAGGATGCGCTCGCCAGGCTCCCGCCCGACATAGGTCGTCAGCAGACTGCTGGTGAAGCGCCGAAGGCTGTTGATCTCCACCACAGCCGCAAGGCTTGGCAGCAAGCCTTCCAACAGCAGCAGGTCGTCCCGGCTGAAGCCCGCGGGTTGCCGTGTAGCCCAGGAAATGGCGTTGACCGCGCCGTCGGAGAAGAACAGCGGCGTGATGGCATAGCCGACATAGCCATCCTGCCGAAGTTCCTCGAGCACAGGGAATGCCGGCGTGTCCGCCTGACCCAGCCGCCAGTAGTGGAACTCCTTCCGGTCCACCGCGTATCGCACCGGACTATTCAGATAGGTCGGGGTGCTTTCGAAACCGTATTCGAGCGGCCGGAAGGAGAGCGCTTCGCCCTTCTGCCACAGGCGCGACAGACCGGCATAATTCGGACGCAGGGCGCGATTATGCAGCCAGCATCTGTCCAGTTTGACATCGAGGTTCAGAAGCTGTTCGCAGAAGCGCTGCAGCAGCGTCGAGTTGTCGCGCGTGAGCCGCCCCTCGCGCACCAGCCAATCGTTGATGGTCGCCAACCGGTCCAAAAGTCAGAGCCTCTCACCGGGAAGTAATCCGCCAGTCTGCATGAAATCGACCAGAACGTCATGCGGGCCGGGTCGCGGCCAGAATTTGCGCAAGGCCGCGTGCAGGTCTGATATGGCTCACCATCCACACCGGAATCGCACCGATTGATCGCGGACCGGCCCCGCCAGCGCGAATACTCACGAAGGACCAATCATCAATGCCGCAGAAATGGGATGTCGAAGCCGATGTCGTCGTCGTCGGCTTCGGAGCCGCGGGCATGGCTGCATCTGTCACGGCCCATGATCTGGGAGCCGAGGTGGTGATCCTGGAGAAGGCGCCCGAAGGTCAGGAAGGCGGCAACACGCGAGTCGCGGGTCAAGGCTATCTGAATACGTCATCGGTCGAACAGGCTGTCGGCTATCTCACCGCGCTGTGCGGGCCCTACACGGTGCCGGAAACCATGGTGCGGGTATGGGCACAGGAGATGTGCGAAAACAACGCATGGCTGCGAAGCCTTGGCGGCGATCCGCAAGAACACCAACATCCCCCGGTCGGGATCGAATTCCCGGATCTGCCCGGCTCGGATTGCGTGCATAAATTCCACGATGGTCCCACCTATGGCTATTCCTACACCTGGAAACTGTTCGAGCGCCTGGTCAAGCAGCGCCCGATCCCGGTTCTGTATGAAACGCCGGCGAGAGCGCTGATCCAGCACGACATCACCAAGGAAATCCTCGGTGTGCGAGCCCAGAGGGGCAATCGAACTATCACCGTCAAAGCGGGAAAAGCGGTGGTGCTCACCTGCGGAGGATTCGAAAACAACCAGCAAATGATTTGCGATTATCTTCCTGGCGTGCCCTATTGCTACACCTCCGGCACGCCGTACAACGAAGGCGACGGCATCTCCATGGCGATGTCGGTTGGCGCCGATCTTTGGCACATGAACAACTACGCCGGCCCGTCCATGGCGCTGAAGGTTCCGGAAGTGCGGACGACGTTTTCCATGCAGGCGCTGCATTACAGCAAGGAGACGCCGGGCGGCATGATCGTGGTGGGGCCGGACGCCCGACGCTTCACCGACGAAAAGTTCAAGACCCGCCATGGAAAAATCCCGGTGAACGGCCGTTGGCTGCCGCTGTCCACGCCGTGTCCGATGTTTCTCATCTTCGATCACACGCTGTTCACCGCTGGCCCGCTCTACGACAAGCATCCAAGCCATGGTTGGACCCAGATCATCGAGCGCTACGACTGGAGTGAGAACAACGCTGTCGAACTGGCGAAGGGCTGGATCAGGACCGCCGACAGCCTTGCGGCCCTGGCCGGGGCGGTGGGGCTCGACGCCGGCGCATTGGTGGACACCGTCAGCCGATGGAACCGTCACTGCGACGCGAAACGGGATCCGGATTTCGGCCGAACCTTGATGATGGCGCCCATCGTCGCCGAACCATTCTATGCAGTCGAACTTTCACCCTCGATGCTCAATACCCAAGGCGGTCCGAGGCGCAATGAAAGGGGACAGATCGTGCGGCCCGATGGCACACCCATCGCGCGGCTGTACAGCGCGGGAGAACTGGGCTCGATCTACAGCTACCTGTATCAGGGGACAGGAAACATCGGCGAATGCCTGGCGTTCGGGCGTGTCTCAGGGCGGCACGCGGCAGCTGAAACGCCCTGGGAGCAAGGATGACGCGGTGATGCGCCGGACCCGATCGTGACCGGGCATTTCAACCCGGCATGATCGGGATGGTTGCAGGTCAGACGCCCTTGAAACGGCCCTTTCGTTTCTCGATGAAAGCGCGCCGCGCCTCTTTCGCATCTTCCGAACCCTGAAGTATGCCGCCGGCGTTGGAGGTGAGAACCATGGTGGTCTCAAGCGTGCTCTCCAGAGCCGCACGCATGACGCGCTTGCTCACCCACTGCACCAGCGGCGGCCGTGCGATGATCTTTTCACACAGCTCCCGGGTGGTTTCCTCCAGTCGTTCGGATGGGACCAGGTGATTGAGCACACCCCACTCGTATGCCCGCTCGGCGTTCAGTTCTCCGGTATAGGCGAATTCCAGGGCGCGGCCGAGGCCGACCATCTTGGGAAGATAGTACGAGCCGCCGTTTTCGATGATCTGTCCGGCATTGTGATAGCCGATGAATCGCGTCCTCTCACAGCCGACACGGATGTCGCAATGCAGTGCCATATCCATGCCCGAACCCACCGCCGGCCCGTTGAGCATCGCGATTGTCGGCTTGCGGATCAGCGAGATGTCGCGGTGAAGCTGGGTGAACCCGTGGAAGAAGTGTTGGCGCGCCGCATCCGGACCTTCATGCGTGCCACGATTGCCGGACAGGTTTGCACCGGTGATGTCCTCCGACGCCTTCGATCCGAGATTTGCGCCGGAACAGAACCCACGCCCGACCCCGGTGAGCACGATCACGCGGACGCCGGGGTCGTCGTCGCCGGCCCGCATATACTCACCGACCTTCGCGACGGTACCGTTTTCCTCCGCGGTACCAACAAGTGCGTTCATCCGCTCCGGGCGATTGAACTTGATCCAGAGGATGCCGCTGTCCTCCGGCTCGTAGAGCAGGTGATCGACAAGTCTTGGTCCCATTGTCTCCTCCCTCGTGAGATCGTGCCGGATCAGCATGATCTGCTTCCGGCGCTATGCCATTGCGAGTTCCTGATATCCGTTCGCCGCAACCGCGTCGCAACGCGCGCGATATGCAGGGGCACTGCCGCTGTAGCGCGCGATGATGCGGGTCTGCTTGCCTTCCACGTTGGTGTTGATGCCGGTCATCCAGGAATTGACCTCGTTTGACAGTAGTCCCACTCCCAGCGACTTCACGTGGTCGGTCCACGATGCCACGCCCGCGACCGTCGCCTCGACGCGCGTCAGGTTTCTGTCGCGCGCGTGGCGCAGCACGCCCGTGACCCAATCGACATTGTATTCGATGCTGCGCGGAATATTGCCCAACGCCGTATGCGGCCCCATCAGCATCATCATGTTGGGAAAGCCTGCCACCAGAACGCCGAGATAGGTCTGGGGGCCGCCCGCCCACTTGTCCTTCAGCCGCAACCCGTCCACACCCCTTATGTCGATCCGATCGAAGCTGCCGGTGATTGCATCGAAACCGGTGGCGTAGATGATGATGTCGAACGCGTGGTCGGCATCGCTGGTCTTGATGCCGGTTGGCGTGATCCGCTCGATCGGCGTTTCGTTGATGTCCACCAGCACGACATTGGGCTGGTTATAGACTTCGTAATATCGGGTCTCCAGCGGTACGCGGCGGGTGCCGAAACCGTGGTTACGGGGGATCAGTTTCTCGGCAACTTCCTGATCCTTCACCCGTTCGCGAATCTTCCTGGCGACAAATTCGGAAATGGCGTCATTCGCCGCCGGGTCGGTGAGGATGTCGCGGAAATTGCCCTGCCAGATGCCAAAGCCTCGCTCTGCATATAGTTTCTCCCAGAATGCCTCACGCTCCTCCGGCGTCACCTCGAATGTGCCACGTGGGTTCGGCGTGTGCAGAAAGCAGGCGAAGGTTTCCTGGCAGCGCCTGAACATTTCCGGATACCCAGCCTTTATCCTTGTCATTTCCTCCGCATCGATCCTGCTGTTGTGCAGCGGCGCGCACCAGTTCGGCGTACGCTGGAACACCGTCAGGTGGCCGGCCGTCTTGGCGACCTCCTGGATCGTCTGAACGCCGGTTGCGCCGGTACCGATCACCGCCACCCGCTTGCCCTCGAAGCTTACAGGTGCATGCGGCCACTGTGCGGTGTGGCAGGATTGGCCCTGGAATGTCTCCACCCCTTCGATGCGCGGCATCGTCGGCGCCGACAGCGGTCCGATGGCGGTGATCAGGAAACGCGCGCGGATGCGGCTGCCGTCTTCCAATGTCACGTCCCAGCTTCGCGCCGCCTCCTGCCAGTGCGCCGCTGTCACGCGGCTGCGGAACCGGATGTCGCGGCGCAGATCGAACTTGTCGGCGACGTGGTTGAGATAGCGCAGCGTTTCCGGCTGGGCGGCGAAGTGCTCGGACCAGTTCCATTCGTCCAGCAGTTCCTGTGAGAAGGAGTAGCTGTACGAGTAACTTTCGGAATCGAATCGCGCGCCCGGATAGCGGTTCCAGTACCAGGTGCCGCCGACGCCGGTGCCGGCCTCGAATACCCGAACGCGCATTCCCAGCTCGCGCAGACGGTAAAGCTGGTACAGTCCCGAGATGCCCGCCCCGATGACGATGGCGTCGTACTCCGGAACCTGCATCGCGCCAGCTTGGGTCTGCATTTCTGGTGAGGCGGCCATCTGCTGTCACTCCTGGATGTAGTGGTTATCGACGGACGCGCGCGTTCTGCCAAGGCAGGCATGCGCGGCCCTTGCGGTCCTCCGCCTTTCCTCCGCGTAAGACGCTTGCGCATTCGCCGACGTCCATGGAGCGACCTCGCGGCCTTTGCGCTACCGGCCGATTGCCCGAACGCAGACGGAGGTCTAGCGTCGTCTACACGACGCTGGCAGCGCCGATGTTCGGCCACGCCGGAAAGGGAGACCGTCATGCACCTGATGTACTTCACCGAGCAGCCGATGTCGGCCTATTTCGCCCAGGCCGGCCTGGACTTCGGCGCCACCGCCCTGATGTTTTCAAACAGCCATTTCGACCCGAGCGAGGGCAGCCGGCTGTACAATGAGTATCTCGAGCACTACCTGCTGGTCGATGAGCTGGGCTTTGACGGCATCATGCTGAACGAGCACCACAACGCACCGTTCTGCATGCAGGCGCGCACCAATATCTTCGCCTCGATCCTCGCCGCGATGACGAAGAACGTGAAGATCGTCATCCTGGGCAATCCGCTGCCTCTGTCGGACAACCCGGTGCAGCTCGCCGAAGAGCTGGCGATGATCGACATGATTTCGAAGGGACGGCTGGTGTCCGGCTTCGTGCGCGGCGGCGGCCAGGAGCAGCTCGCCAACGGCGTCAACCCGGCGTTCAACCGCGAGCGCTTCGAGGAGGCGCACGACCTGATCGTGAAGACGTGGACGACACCGGGGCCGTTCCGCTGGGAAGGCACGCACTACCAGCACCGCGTCGTCAACCCGTGGGCAGTGCCGTTGCAGAAGCCGCATCCTCGGATTTGGATTCCCGGCGTGATCAGCCGCGAGACGATCATCTGGGCGGCGCAGCACGGCTATCCGTATATCGCGTTGAACACGCCGGTCGAACGCACGAAGCAGATCTGGAAGATGTACGACGATGCGGCAGCCGATGCGGGGTTTGCCGGCGGTCCGGATTACCACGGCCTGCTGAAGCAGATCCACGTCGCCGAAACCGAGGAGAAGGCGATCGAGAACGCGCGCCAGTTCCTGTGGATGCAAGGCGAGTTCACCGGCCTCGCACATCCGGTGTGGAGCACGCCCGCCGGCTACTACAGCCCGGAGAACCGCCGCGCCTTCGTCGAGTCCTCGATCGGCCGGTCGACCAGCCCGCGTGCCCGTCCGGCGCTGGAGGGGCAGTTGAAGGAGATGATGATCATCGCCGGCACCCCGAAGCAGGTGATCGCCAAGCTGCGCGTGCTGCTGGAGGAGACGCGGCCCGGCATCTTCGCGTTCTGGGGCAATGACGGCACCGTGTCGCACGCTGATGCCAAGACGTGCATCCGGCTGCTCGGGGAGGAAGTGTTCCCGGCGGTGCGCGAGATGGCGAAGGAATTCGATCTCAAGAGCCCGTTCGAGACCAACCAGCCGGTCAGCGTGCAGTACATGAACGGGCGCAACCAGCCTGCCCGGGCCGCGGCGGAATAGCCGGCCCGCGCTGGCGGCTGACCAGGAATGACCTGACCTCCGTCCGCGCTAGCCTGCCGCAACGCCGCCCGTCGCACTCCCCGACGGCGCTGTCGGAGTTTGGACGAGACGTGCTGCTGACCCCGGGTCAAAACCGGGACCAATCGACAGAGCAAGGCGGCCGGACTTCTCCGGCCGCGAGGGGGAAAACACGTCATGGTTCATACACGCGCGACCACACGCCGTTCCGTGCTGGCAGGCGCCGCCGGTCTGCTTGCCTCACCCGCCATCATCGGACGCGCCGCCGCCGCCACGCGCGGCGTGTCCGACACCGAGATCGTCATCGGCATGATGACCGACCTGTCCGGCGTCACCGCGGTGCAGGGCACCAACGCTGCCAACTCGATCCGCATGGCGTTCGACGACATCAACGCGAAGGGCGGCATCAACGGCCGCAAGATCCACTTCATCGTCGAGGACATGGAGTATCTGGTCCCCAAGGCGGTGCAGGCCATGAACAAGCTGGTCAACCGCGACAACATCTTCCTCTCGATCAGCAGTGGCGGCACGCCGCAGATGGATGCGGTTCTGCCGATGATGATCGAGAAGCAGGTGCCGAGCGTGTTCCCGCTGACCTGCGCACGATCCATGTACCTGCCGCTGAGCCCGTACAAATACGGCCAGTTCGCATCGTACTATGATCAGATGCGCGCCTGCGTGAAGTATTTCGCCGAGACCAAGGGCCGAAAGGTCATCGGTTCGATGTACGAGGACACCGACTTCGGCAAGGACATCCACGCCGGCGTGGTCGCCCAGGTCGATGCGATGAAGCTTAAACTGGGTGCCGTTTCAACGTTCAGCCCAACTGCCACCGACTTCAACGTGCACGTGACGCGGCTCAAGGAGGCCGGCTGCGATCTGGTGTGCATGGGCACGATTGTTAGGGACACGATCATCATCCTGCAGACCGCACGCAAAATGGGTTGGGATGTGGAGTTCTGCGGCCAGTTCGCGAGCTATTCCACCGCCGTCGCCGAGGCCCCGGGGGAACCGGCGGAGGGGTTCTATTCGATGTCGCCGGGCATATACGCCTATTCCGACGATCCGCGCCCGGCGGTTCGCGAAGTCACTGCCCGCTACAGACAGCGCTTCGGCATCGACATCAATTACCTGGGCGAGGCCGGCTATGCGGCGGCGGCCTGCCTGATCGACGTTCTGCAGCGCGCGGGCCGCGAGTTGAACCTGGACACGTTTCAGAGGTCGATGGAAGGCGTCAAGGACTGGCGCGACATGTTCGGCGGCCCGCCGCTGACGATCACCCCCACGGACCACCACGCCTCCACACAGTCGTTCCTGTCGGTGGTGAAGAAGACGCGGTGGACCCCGGTGGTGGCCGAGCCGCTGGGCTACTGACGCCGGGGCGCTGCGGCGCAGGTCGAATTCACCAACGGGCGGTTGATCGCGCGATCACCGTCCGCTTGCTTCGCGGAACGTGTGCACCCACTCGACGTATCGCGTGGCGATCAACTCGACGGCCTGTTCGCGCTTCATCTTGTCGTCGCGCAGAGCGACGAGCGGGTTCCAGAACGACGTGCGTCCAACGGCAAAGCCGATGAACCCGGTCACCGGCGCGGCGGCACGAAGCCATGTTAGAATTCCGGCCTCGTCCGCGCCGCGCCCCAGCACGATACAGCCGATCTTGTCACGACCGCCTCGGCGTGCCGCAGCCACCAGCGCGACACAATCATCCCGCTTGGCCAGTCCTTCGACCTTCCAGGCGTCGGGTTCAACCCCATCATTCTGCAACGCCTCGATCGCGCCGATCATCAGTGCGGGGCGCAGGTCGCGATCGTAGAGAGCCTGGTCGCCCTCTACCTGATCGGATTGCTCATGCGTCATCGGCACGAGCAACTCGAACATGAAATGGCGGCCGGACTGATGCGCATATTCGCCCAGCTGACGAAGCTTGTCCGCCTGGCGGTGATTCATCGCCGCATCGCCGGCCGGGTTGTATCGCACCAGCACCTTGACGAAGGACGGGCTGAATTCGTCGATGTGGCGCTGCCACGCGTCACCGTATTCGAACTGGAATTCGGGCTGTCCGCTCTTCTCGGCCGGTGCGCAGGTGATGTAATTGCCCGCACGGGCATCGCGCAGAATCGCGGCGCCGAACTGCTCATCCACCAGAATACCGGCCGCGTCCCGCGGGACACCCTTCTCCAGCGCGGATTTGAATCCGTCGTAGACCACCTGTTTGCTGGCAGCCACGGTGGCGGTCTGCTCCGGCGTGAGCGGCTCCGCGAAACCGAACAGGCCCTTCTCGAACGACGCCCGGTGATCGAAGGGCAGAAGGTAGAGCGGGCGGTCATATCCGATGTCCATGCGATCTCATCCTCGGGCTGACGTGAATACTGCGCTGCTGCGGCTCGACAGGCTACGCTCCGAGGCTCTGGTGGTCACCCGGCAAACCGGCGTTCAATTCTGCCGCCGCACGGATGGGCGGTCCACCCCGTCACTTTGGCTCACGCCGGTCAGATCGTGTATTCCTCAATGGATGCCGCTGGCGAGTGACGGACACCAATGTCAGATTTGACCCATACGATCATCGATACCCGACGCCACCAGATGTTTCCCACACTCGAAACGACGGAAATCGAGCGGGTGCGTCGCTTTGGCGTGGTTCGCAGCTATGGCGCGGACGAGCCGCTGGTCAAGGTCGGGGAAGCGGGCCATGGCCTGGCCATTGTCCTGTCGGGCGAAGCCGACGTGACCCGGCACCATGGATCCGGCAAACGCGAGCTGATCATCACCCACAAACCGGGCGCGTTCATGGGTGAGCTGGCTCAATTGGCGGGCCGGCCAGCCCTGGTCGACGTCTATGCGCGAGGGCCGGTGGAGGCCTTGTTGATCCCGCCGGACCGGCTGCGGGCATTGCTGATCGCGGAAGCGGATCTTGGCGAGACGATCATGCGGGCGCTGATACTGCGTCGTGTCGGCCTGCTCGAGACCGGCATCGGCGGACCGGTCATCATCGGCCGCGCCGGCAACGGCGATGTGCTCCGGCTTGAGGGCTTTCTGGCGCGCAACGCGCATCCCCATGTCAGGCTGGATCCCGATACGGATCTCGAGGCGAAGGCGCTGATCGAGCGCTTCCATATCGACCCCGGGCATCTGCCCGTCGTGCTGTGTCCGACCGGGGCGCTTTTGCGCAATCCCGGCGAGGCGGAGCTCGCCCGCTGCATCGGGCTGGTGGGTCCGATCGATCCAGATCGCCTGTATGATGTGGCGATCGTCGGCGCCGGGCCGGCCGGGCTGGCCGCGGCAGTCTATGCGGCGTCGGAAGGGCTGTCCGTATTGGTGTTCGATTGCCGCGCATTCGGCGGTCAGGCCGGCGCCTCCTCCCGGATCGAGAACTACCTGGGCTTTCCGACCGGGATCTCCGGCATTGCCCTGATGGCGCGCGCATACAACCAGGCACAAAAGTTCGGCGCCGAGATGGCGATCCCGGACGAGGTGGCGAGCTTCCAGGCTTGGAATGATTCGGACCAGGCCGGGGCGGCCCGGAGCGGATCGGATCGGCGGTCTTTCGTCTTGCGGTTGTCGAATGATGAACGCGTCAGCAGCCGCGCCGTCATCATCGCCAGTGGCGCTCGCTACCGCCGCCTCCATGTCGCGAACCTCGACGCGTTCGAGGGGTCGAGCGTGCACTATTGGGCATCGCCCCTGGAAGGGAAGCTATGCGCCGGGCAGGAGGTCGCACTGGTGGGCGCAGGCAATTCGGCTGGTCAGGCAGTGGTCTATCTCGCAAGCCAGGCCGCCAAGGTCTGGCTCCTGGCGCGCGGCACCAGTCTGGCGGCGAGCATGTCGCGCTATCTTGTTGACCGCATCAGCGGTCTTGCCAATGTCGAGGTGGTGACAGGCGCCCAGGTCAGTCGGCTGGACGGTGAGGACGGCGCATTGGAGGCGGTCCACTGGCGTCACTCCGCGTCAGGCGAAGAAGTGCGGCGGCCAATCCGTCATCTGTTCCTGTTTATCGGAGCGGAGCCGAACACGGATTGGCTGTCCGGATCCGGTGTCACGCTGGACGCCAAGGGTTTCGTGATGACCGGCGGCGGCCCCCTCGACGATCCCAGATCGCTGGAAACCAGTTGCCGCGGCGTTTTCGCCATTGGCGACGTCCGGTCGGGCTCGGTCAAGCGGGTCGCCGCGTCGGTCGGCGAGGGTGCGCAGGTCGTGGCGGCGTTGCATGCGTTCCTGGGCGTGGCCGACGGCGAGCGGTCCATCATCGCGGCGCATTAGAGCGCAAGAAAATGACCGGACCCGGTGGTGATTCGCGGCGCGCAAGGGCAGGATTTGCCGAAACCCACCCATTGCGCCCTTGCAGTCGGCGAGGTTCCTGACATTTTGCCGGCTGACATGTAGCCGCGAGGAGACGCATACCGATGGTCAAGCGCCGCAAGGAAGAAGACATCGCCGGAGTTATCGAATTCGAGGGGCGCAGCGCGGACGATCCCGAATTTGCCTCCTGGCTCGCCGAACACCGGGCCCGCAAAGGGGGGAAGGTTCGGGTGAGTCTCGGCGGGACCGGTGTCCGTGTCATGTTCACCCGGGAGGGCGACATGGCGTTGTGGCGGGCGAGATCCGCGAAAGCGTCGAAATAGCGCGCTCCCGCCGGTGAATGGCGGTCAGTCGCGCGGCTTTTCCGCCGTCCCGCCACCGCCGCCCAAAAGATGGCCGAGCGGCGCCAGTATTTCGATGTGGTCACAGACGATCTTGGTGACTGCCAGAAGCGGCATCGAGAGCAAGGCGCCGGGTATGCCCCACAGCCAGTCCCAGAACATCAGCGATGAAATGACCATGACCGGATTGAGGGTGAACCGGCGCGCCAGCAGCATCGGCGTGATGGCCTCCCCCTCCAGCATATGGATCGCGAGGTAGATCCCGGCGGGGATCAGCGCTTCCCAGATTGTCGAGAACGTGAATATGCCGACGAAGAAGAAGATCACCATTCCTGTGACGGGACCGATGATCGGAACGTAGTTCAACAGGAAGGCCAGCGTACCGAACAGCAGCGGGTCAGGCATTCCCAGCAGCCAGACCGCCAGTCCAGCCAGCACGCCCACCCCTGCGTTCATGACGGAAATCGTTATGAGGTAACGGGAGATGTTGTTCTCGATCTCGCTCACGATGGATACGACGCGGCGCTTCTCGTCGAAATGCGGCAGAATCTCGACAAACCGGCGCAGCAGACTGTCGCTCGACGAAAGAAAGAAGAACAGCAGCAGCATCAAGGTGAAGCCCTGACCCAGCACGGCGCGGCCACCTTGCAGGATCGACGACCCGATCCCCATCATGCCGCCCATGCCGGAGGATTGCTGCACCATGACGGTCTGCGGTCCCGCTGCGCCGGGCTGCTCTGGCGACTTCGGCGCGGTGCGCTCGGGTGCCGCGCTCTGATCGCTTCCGGCGTTCCCTGACTGCCCGCTTTCGCCGCTCTGGGACATCAGATCCTGCACCTGCTTGACGCCGTGCTGTACCAGTCGGATGGGCTCCCGCAGGAAGCTCAACTTTTCGAGCAGGGTCGGCAACGATTGCGGCGCCTTGGCGATCCACCCGGAAGCGGGGACAGAAATCGCAAAACCCACCGCGCCAACCGCGCTGAACAGCGCAATGATCAGCATCAGGGCCGCGAGCATCTTCGGAATGCGGAGCCGGCGGTTCAACACGCGCATCGCCGGACCGAGCACCAGGGCCAGCACGAGCGCCAGTACGAATGGCAGAATGATGTCCGCCGCGAAGAACAGGGTGTAGAGGACGGCCAACAGGGTGAGGATGACCAGGCAGATCTGCCGCACGTCGGTCGACGCACGCGCCACGACTTGTTGCGCCTTATGCGCCTTGGCCCGTTCGTCGTCCTCGGACGCGACGGGTGGCGGCTCACGGCCGGATGTCGGGTCGTGCGACTGGTCCATCCAGAATAACCCCTTTATGTCGCGCCTCGCCGACTGCGCCGCGAACCGGCGCCGACAGCGGGATTGCGCGGTGCTGTCCAACCGGTGGACGATCAGCATACTGCACGCGCCGACAAGCAGGGAAACGGTGATGGTTGCAGCCGAAATTCTGACGAACTCGTTCGATCTGATGAGCTTCGTGTTCTGTACACCGGAGATCCTCGCCCATCTTCAACCCGAAAAGATCGAGGGCCGGCTATGGAACGTCCTCAAAAAGGCCGCTGCAGTTTTTTGGGGGAGCAACACGCCCGAAGTGAGCCGCCTGATAGGGTCGGTATTCGGGGCCGGGCTGGTTCTGGCCTTTTTCGGCAACGGGGTGCGAATCTCTGTCAAGCAGGCGGCACAGCCGATCGCCGACCGTGACTTTACGGATTTTCACATCCCACTTGCACTCGCGATGGCGGTCCCCGCGCTTGTTGCGCTGGTGGTATTTGTCGGATCGATCGCGTATCTCCTGGTGAGAGTATCGGAGAAGATGCTGGAGGCCTACCCGGTGCGTAAATTGCTGTTCGGTCTCGGTGCAGGCCTGTTCTTCCTGTCGCGCCTCTACGCGCTTTGCGTTGCGATTTTCGCCTAGTGCCCGCAATCGTTGAAGCGCGGCACGCAAAGATCGTTAAACCGCGACATGCAAAGATCGTTGAACCGGGGCATGCAAAGTACGTCATGGCCGGGTCAAGCCTGGTCAAGCCCGGCCATGACGGTCCGAGACCGTGACTTGCGTTTCAGCGATAGTTGGTGCTCCAGGTGATCGGGAGAACATCCGGGTTGCTCGACTTCAGCATGCAAACGACCTTCGGCCGGACAGAATGGTAGCCGCAATCCGGAGCGCCGCCCGTCTCGCCACTGACGTGCTGAAACGTCGCACCACGGTCCGCATCGGCATCACCGGCCTGGCACGGGCGGGCAAGACCGCGCTGCTCACCTCGCTCGCCGCCAACCTGCTGGCCCTCTCGGCCGGCCGGCCGGCGCTGCTGGCAGTGTCGGATCGGCTTCGTGGCCGGCGGCTGGACGTCTCCATCGCGCCCGCGGCGGCATCCGGCATCCCCAGATTTGACGTTGCATCGCACATCGCCGCGCTTGCAGCCGACCCACCACGATGGCCTGCAAGGACAACGGCGGTATCGCTGCTTGCCTTTGATATCGATGTGTCGCGTGAAGGACTTTTGGGGCCGTTGGGACCGCAACGCTGGCGTCTCGAGTTCCTGGATTATCCGGGCGAGTGGCTGCTTGATCTGCCGCTGCTCGGTCAGGATTTCGCGGCCTGGTCCGAGGCGACGCTGCGCCGGCTGGAGGCATTTGGCAGCGCTGAAACGGCGCGCGGGTTTCTGGGCTTCGTTCGCGGCATGCCGGTCGGTGTGGCGGCGGACGAGGCGCTGGCGGCGAGCGGACACCGGCTTTACACCGAGGTGTTGCAGCGGATGCGCGATGAGGCCGGGTTGGCCTTCCTTCAGCCGGGGCGGTTCCTGATGCCTCCCCCGGGCGCGCAGCCTCCCTGGACGCAGTTCTTTCCGCTGCCGGGACGCAGCCCGCTCGCGAACCTGATGCGAACGCGCTTCGACGCGTATCGGGACGCCGTTCGGCGCGATCTGATGTCGCCCATGTTTGGCGATCTCGATGGGCTTGTGGTTCTGGCCGACCTGCTCTCGGCGCTGCATCAGGGACAACCCGCATTCGCCGACGCGCAACTGGCGCTGGCTGCGGCAGCCGATGCATTGCGCTGGGATCGATCCTGGACCGACTGGTTGTCGGCCTTCGCTCGATTTGGTCTTCCGCCGCGTACAATCGGACGCGTGGCCTTCGCCGCGACCAAGGCCGATCACATCGCTGCACGTCAGCGCGGCAACCTGGCAGCGCTCATGCGGCGCGTCACCCGCGTGCCGGAAGGCGGCGCCGCGTCCGCGGTGTTCGCGGTTGCCTCGGTGCGCTGTACCGAGGATGTGGTGGAGACGCTGGCCGGGCGTCCGGTTTCCGCTGTCCGCGGGCGTATCATCGGCGAGCCTCGGCCAGCGCGCTTCTACCCCGGGGAGGTTCCGGACGGCCTGCCCGACGACTCGTTCTGGCAACACCGCTTCCTTGCGTTACCGGACTTTGAACCGATGCGTCTGCCGGAGGCGGGTCGTGGCGGCATACCCCAATTGGGACTGGATGCGTTGATGGCGTTTCTGCTGACGGACATCCTTTGATGAACACCGCACCCGAGCCGTTCCTGTTGCTCGAGGCCGACGCGGCACCACGATTGGAGGCGGCGCCGTCGATTGTGCCGATAGCGGTGCCGCTTCGCGGACGGCTGTCGCCGGCGCTTGTCGGGGCGGGGATTCTTGCACTCGGCCTTCCGGCACTATGGGGCGTCTGGCTGGTGAGCGCGCTGTTCGACCGCTGGGCCGCTTTGGGTTGGACGGGAACCGCGGTGTTGCTGATCGGTTTCGGCCTGATCAGCGTGAGCGTGGGCCGGGAGGTCCGTGGTCTGGCAGCGCTGCGCCGGGTGGACGAACTGCGCGCGCAATTTGCCAGCGGCGACGCCGAGACGGTGCAGCGGGCGGCGCGACGCTGGCTGGAAGGACTGCCGGGGCATGCCGCGCTGTTGCCGGCTCTGGCCGCCGCCGACACCCCGGAGGCGGTGCTGGCGCTGCTGCGCGCCGGACCGGCGCAGACGCTGCGGGATGCGACGGATGGGCTCGGCCGCACCGCGGCCCTGCAAGGCGTCGCCATCGTTGCGGCGACGCCTTCGCCCGCACTGGACGCGCTGGCCATCGGCTGGTGTGGCGTGCGACTGGTGCGCCAGGTGGCGGCACTGCATGGCATGCGGCCGGGGATGCTGGGAACCTTGGCCCTGCTGCGGAAAACGGCCCTGGCAGCGGCCACAGTTGCGGGAACCGAGATGGCGGTGAATGCCGCCACGCACGCGATCATTGCCCATCCGCTGTTGCGGCATCTGGCGGGGGACGTGGCCGGCGCGGGTGTGGCGGTGCGTCGCATGATCGTCTTGGCACGTGCTGCCTCTGCCGCCTGTTCACCACTGTCGCGGGGATAAGCGCGTCGTCGTCTGGGCGGCGCCCGGCGAAGACGTTGGGGATTGCGATCTCGCGCGAGGCGAATGACGATCAGTGAAACCGCGATTGGAGAGCGACAATGACCTCACGTGTGCCAATGGTATCATTGGAGCGTGCCCGCGAACTTGGTGATGCGATGGGGATGCCCGCGCGGCGCACGCAGAGCGAGGCGTTTCGCGTCGTGGCCAACAATCCCGGCGTGGCCAGGGTCGCGTTCAGCCAGTTGATGCAGCTGTTGGAGAACAACAAGTTCGACACGCGACTGCGCGAACTGATGATCATGCGGATCGGCTGGGTCACCGGATCGGCCTATGAGTGGACGCAGCACTGGCGGGTGGCGACCACAGCGGGGATTCCGCCCGACGATGTTCTGGCGGTGCGCGACTGGCGGAACTCCGGGCGGTTGACGCCGGCGGACAAGGCGATCCTGGCCGCCACCGACGAGTGTCTTGGGGGAAAATCCATTTCGGATGCCGCCTGGGTCGAGGTGGCCAAGCATGTCACCGACCCGGGTCAGCAGGTCGAGTTCATCATCGCCATGGGCAACTGGATGTCGTTCTCCCTGCTGTTCCGCAACCTGCGCATTCCGCTGGCGGAGGGCCTCATGGTCTGGCCGCCCGATGGTCTGGCGTCGCCTGCCGCGAACGGGTAGGCATCAGCAATCGAATTTGAAAGGAATATCGATGTCCGAAGAATCAAGTCTCCCACTGTTGGATCATGAACTGGCGGAGGACGAACTTGCCTGGATGAAAGCCGTCTATACGGACTTCGACAGAATCCGCGCTTCGTTCGCCGGGGCAGATAAAGGTTTCGATCCAAAGCAGGCGCTGCGCGAGGTCCTCGGTCGGGAAGAGTACAGGCTCCAACCCAACGTGGATCTGTCGGGACCGGGCCCATGGCGGCTTGGGCAAAATCGCCACGGCCGAGGGGTCGCCGCCGTGTTCCTGCCACGAGTGGAGTTGCACAAGCACGCGAAGAGCAGGACCGACCAGTTTCCCATGTATGTGGTGGGCGAGGCGGATGCGTTTTCCATCGGTGCCGATGCGCAACCGGTCCTGACGCCGGTGACCGGCGGCGATCATTTCCACAATTCGCCGGACGCTCCGCATGCCTTTTTGCCGAAAGTTGGAAAACCGATCCCCGAAAGCTGGGAGATCGCTTTCATCGCCATCACGCCGCGCAACCTGCGGGAGGATACGCAGAGCGTTTCCGACGAAGTCAGGGCGGCCTATCGGCGCGTGGTCGGGACGGAAGCGCCACTGGGCGTGTGATATCGCCGCCGCGCGCGGCTGGGGAGGTAAAAAACACCAATGGAAAGCCAGACCTTCGATTACATCGTGGTCGGCGCGGGATCGGCTGGATCGGTCCTCGCCAACCGCCTGAGCGCCAACCCCAAGTGCAAGGTGCTCGTGCTGGAGGCAGGACGCGAGAGCCATCCCTGGTCGCGGATCCCGGTCGGTTTCGCGAAGCTGATCGAAAACCCTGCCGCCAACTGGCTGTATTCGTCGGAGCCGGACGAGGGCACCGGGCAGCGCCGCATTCCCGTGCCGCGCGGCAAGCTGCTGGGTGGTTCATCCTCGATCAACGGCATGGTGTTCGTGCGCGGCCAGTCGCAGGACTACGATACGTGGGCTCAGCTCGGCAACCGCGGCTGGAGTTACCGCGAAGTGCTGCCGATATTCCGGGACATGGAAAGCTACCAGGGCGAAGCGGACGACGAATTCCGTGGTCGTGGCGGCCCGCTGAAGGTCACCGAGAGCAACGAAAGCGGACCGATCTACGATGCGCTGATCAAGGCGGCCGGCGAAGTCGGCATCGGCTACACCAAGGACTATAACGGCGCGGCGCAGGACGGCATCGGCATGACCCAGGCGACGATCCGCAAGGGCCGCCGAATGAGCACCGCGTTCTGCTATCTCGACCCCGCGCGCAGCCGGGCGAACCTGACGATCCTGGCCAATGCGCTGACCGAGTGCCTGCTGATCGAAGGCAAGCGCTGCGTCGGCGTGCGATACAAGGTCAACGGGCAGCAACGCGAGGCCCGCGCGACCCGGGAAGTCGTGGTCAGCGGCGGTTCGATCAATTCGCCGCAGCTGCTGGAGCTTTCCGGCATCGGCCAGCCGGAACTGCTGCAAGGCCTCGGCATCGAGGTTCGCCATGCACTCAAAGGCGTGGGCGAGAACCTGCGCGATCATTACTCGCCGCGGATGAAATGGACCGTGCCGCGCTCGCTCGGCATGACCTACAACGACAAGGGGCGCGGCGTGCGGCTGGTCTGGCAGGCGCTGAAATACGCACTCGCCAACAAGGGGTTGCTCGGCCTGCCGGCGTCGCCGATCCGCGCCTACGTTCGCACCCGCGCCGGGCTGGATGCGCCGGACGCTGCGATCTCCTGGATTCCCTTTCTGGCAGGCACCAACTACCGGCTTGCGAAGGACTCCGGCATCACCGCGATCACCAACATCCTGCGCTCGGAAAGCACCGGCAGCATTCATGTGTCCTCGAAGGCGCCGCAGACTCCGCCGGCCATCCGCTTCAACTTCCTGAGCGCACAGCTCGATCGCGACGTAACGCTGGAAGCGATGCGCATCGCCCGCCGCATCATGACCGCACCGTCAATGCAGGGCATCGCCACCGACGAACTCGCGCCTGGCGTGAATTTTCAGTCCGACGACGAATTGCTCGACTGGGTCAGGAAGAATGCCGAGACCACCTACCACCCGGTCGGCACCTGCAAGATGGGAACGGACCCGATGGCGGTGGTGGACGACCAGCTTCGCGTGCATGGGATGCAAGGTCTGCGCGTCGCCGATGCGTCGATCATGCCGACACTCACGTCGGGCAACACCAATGCGCCGTCGATCATGATCGGCGAGAAGGCGTCGCGGATGATGCTGGCAGCCGCCGCGTAATCGAGCGTCGTGCGGTGTTTCACCGCGCGATCTCAGTTCATGTCGAACGGCGGATATTCCCGGAACACGTTGGCGCCGGTGACCAGGAGATGTTGCGTCACCGTATGCGGCGGCAGCGTCTCGCCGGCAAGCAGGCGCAGGGCGAGCGGCAGCACGTCGTAGCCGTAGCGATCCATGTAGTACGCGACCGATCCGAGCACGACGCTGCCGCGGTTGTTGGGGTCGATCTCCTTCTTCTCGCTGGCGCCGCCATGAATGTTCCGGTCGAGTCCCTGGCTGACGATGACGCAGTCGCTCTGTCGCCGGTTCATTTCGATGGCATTCCTGGCATACACGGCGGCCAGGTCGTCGAGCGTCGCGATCAGCAGCCGCTGGCCGCGCTGCACTTGCAGGAACTTCGCCAGCAGCGCATCGGCCCGCACCGATTGTCCGCCCGTATCGAGCGAGGTGAACTTCAGCGTGGGCAGCGACTCCTGCACGCCGTCGGTGATGCCCTGCACGCGATCGCCGATCACGGAGCCGGGATCGGCGAGGTCGCCGATGAGCACCCCGAGCACCTGTTCGTCCGGCCACGTTTCTCGGGCAAAACCACCCAGGGCGCGCCCGGCGATGCGGCCGGCGGTGCGGTTGTCGGGTCCATAGAGCGGCGCGCCGGGCAGCGGATCGACCAGCGCGAGGGCGGGGATTCCCGCGGCTTCGATGTGGCGGGCGATCTCGGCGTTCGCATCGGCATCGGCGCAGTATTCGATCAGCAGATCGACATGGGCGGCGACCGCCGCATCGGCATTGGTGACGGCGCGGGCAGGGTCGCCGGCATTGTCGAAATACACCATGTCAACCGGCAACGTGCGCGCAGCCAGCTCGAAGCTGCGCCGCACCTCCGCGCCGGTAAATCCGAGCCCTTCGAGCGTCACCCCCGGTGTCTCGTCAAGGTTGGCGAGCGCAATACGGAAGCGCCGCGCCTCGGCCCGCGCGAAGCCTACGCCGCGGGAGGCGAGCAGTCCGGCCAGCAGCGGCCGGCGCCGCAGCACCGGCCGCTGCGCCATGCGCTACTGGATCGCTTCGAGGTTGACGAAGGTGCCGGTCAGGCCGACCGCCTTGGGGACCGTCATCGACAGAAAGAAGGTGGCCCGGTTCGATCGCGCCGCGGCGGCCGAGATCAGGTCCGTGCGCACGTTCTCGATGATGTGGATGCCGTTGTCGGTGAGCAATATCTTGTGGACCGGGAACGCCTCGTCCTTGTCCTCGCTCGGGATCACCTCGACCGCCCAGGTATCGGTGCCGACAACGATCACCTTCTGCGAGGCGAGCCACATTGCGGCCGACTTGCTGATGCCTGGCTCGCCACCGTTGTAGGTCGCGTTCTGTGCCGGGAACTGCTGGAACAGGTCACCCCAGCCGGTGTTGATGAACACCGCATCGGCTTCGCGCAGCGTGACGTTGTACATCTTCAGTCCGGCCTGCAGGTCGGCCTCGGTGATCACCGTGCCGGCGTCGAGGCACGGGTTCTTGCAGGCTGCGTTGGCCTTTAGCTTGCCGGCGGCCTGGAACACCTTCACGGCGTCGATGATGACGCCCCGCGTGGCGAACGTCTTCATGTTCTCGATGCCAAGCCGTTTGAGATTGTTCTGCGTGACGTATTTCCCCATCGGCGTCTGATTGTAGTAGCAGTCCTGGATGCCGATGTGCCCCATGCCGTCGATATGCGTACCGACATGGCTCTGGCTGAGATAGGTATCCTCCATGTAGCTCAGCTTGTTCTTGCCGTATTCCGCGCCGGGCACGACGGCAACCGCGGTGAGAATGGTCTTGGTGAAGCGGGTGCCGAACAGCGGTACACCATCGACGAGATTGTTGCCCATGGGCGTGACCACGCCGGTCTGGATCTCGGCGGCGGCGGCCTTGGTGACGGCGGGAGTGACGCGGTTGGTCGCGCCGGTCTGATCGTCCGGCCCGAAGGGCGACGGTGCGACGACGGCTTTGCAGTCGGCCTGCGCGGAGGCGGGTGCCGATTGTCCCAACAGCGACAGGACCGACAATCCCATGAACGCGGCCAGTGCGGCGATTCGCATGGTTGTTTCTCCCTCTGCTTTGGTGCTGCGCTCCGATTTCGCCGGGGCGCTTGCGCTGAGCATGACCTACTCGGCGCGATTGCGCCACCCTCGCCTTGCCGACAAGCCTTGTCTCCAGCGCGCGCGATTCCAGTCGGCCCTGAACTGGCGGTATGCTCGCGCGACAGGCCAGATTGGGGAGGCCAGATGGGAGGAAAAGGTGTGGCTTTGCTCCCGCGAATGCATGGCCGCTGACGGGCGCGTCGTGCTGCGAGACGTAACGGTGCGCTATGGCCGCCGCATCGCGTTGGAGGCCGTGAGTGGACAGTTCGCGTCGGGCAGCCTGACCGCTGTTGTCGGAGCGAACGGCGCCGGCAAGAGCACGCTGCTTGCGGCAATCGCGGGTATCGCACGGTTGGCGGGCGGCGCGGTGAATGGTCCCCCTCGGCAGCGATTGGCCTATCTGCCGCAACTTGCGGAGATCGACCGCGACTATCCGCTGACGGTGTCGGAACTGATCACGCTCGGCGGGTGGCGGGAGTTCGGCGCATTCCGCACTCCGGGGATCGCGCTGCGGGCGCGCGCGGCGGCGGCAGCGGAGGCGGTGGGGCTGGCAGGGCGGCTGAGGCGACCCATTGCCGAACTCTCGGTCGGCGAGCTTCAGCGGGCCCTGTTCGCACGGCTGATCCTGCAGGATGCCGCGGTGATCCTGCTGGACGAACCATTCGCCGCGGTCGATGCGCAGACCATGTCGCTTCTGCTCGACCGCATCATGCAATGGCACAGGCAGGGCCGGACCGTGATCGTCGTGCTGCACGATCTGGACCTGGTGCGCGCGCACTTTCCCGCGACGCTGGTCTTGGCGCAACGCTGCGTTGCCTGGGGTGCGACCAATATCGCGTTGCCGGCAATGGCGGCGTGATGTCGGCGCATGCCTTGCTATTGGAACCGTTCGAGACGCTCGCGTTCATGCGTGCGGCGCTGGTGGCCTGTCTGGCATTGGCGCTGACCAACGGCGCTGTCGGCACACTGCTGGTGTTGCGGCGCATGAGCCTGGACGGCGATGTGCTGGGGCATGCGGTGATGCCTGGCGCGGCGATCGGATTTCTGTATGCCGGGCCATCGCCGATGTGGCTGTCGCTGGGCGGTCTGGCGAGCGGATTTGCCGTGGCGGCGCTGGCGGCGCTGCTGACCGGCGGGCGGGCGCGGCGCGATGCCGGGCTGGTCGCGTTCTATCTGGTGGCCCTGTCGCTCGGCGTTCTGCTGGTGGCGTGGCGTGGCAGCAATGTCGATGTCATGCGCGTGTTGTTCGGCACCGTGCTGGCGATCGACCGACCGGCGTTGCTGCAAATTGCAGCGGTGAGCAGCGTGATTCTGCTGGTGATCGCGGCGTTGTATCGACCACTGGCCGTCGGCGCCTTCGATCCCGCGTTTCTTCGCGCCGTCGGCGCGCGCGCGCCGTATCGGGCCGTGTTCCTTGCGCTGGTGGTGATGGCGCTGGTGGCGAGTTTCCAGGCGTTTGGCACTCTGCTGGCAATTGGCCCCATGCTGCTGCCGGCTGCGGCGGCGCGGTGCTGGGGGTTGGGCGTGGCAGCATCGATGGCGCTGGCGATCGGCTTCGGATTGGCCGCGTCGGTTGCGGGACTGCTGGTATCCTATCATGGCAATCTCCCGTCCGGCCCGTCGATCGTGTTGGCGGCGGGGTTGCTGTTTGGAATCTCGGTGGTCGCAGCCGGTTGCCTGCGCCGCCTGGCGCCGATGATCCGGAGTGATGCCTGATGCTTCGTTCCCTTGTCGCGCTAGCTGTCCTGCTGCTGGCCGTCCCGGCGCGCGCCGCCGATCGAATCGTGGTGGCGGCGACCTTCAGCGTCATTGGCGATATGCTCGCCAATGTCGGCGGCGATCACATCGATATCAGAACCATCGTCGGAGCGGGCGGAGACTGCGAGCTGTACGAACCGACGGCAGCCGACGTGGCAACCGTTGCATCGGCGCGCGCCGTGTTCATCAACGACCTCAACGAAGAGTTCGAACCCTGGCTTGAGCCATTGCTCCGGCAAGCCGTGTTCAAGGGGATGAAGGTGGTGACGACCCGCGGTGTGCGGACGCTGACCGCGGAGGAGGAGCACCCGGTTTCGGGCAGACAGCTTCCCGCGGCGATCGACCAGCATGCCTGGCTCGATCCGCGCAATGGCATCATCTATGTGCGCAACATCGCCGAAGCGCTGGCACGGCTCGATCCGGCGGACGCCGCGGACTACCGGGCGCGCGCGGCCGCCTACGCGGAGCAGATCCGCGCGGTCGATGACTGGGCGCGCAAGGAGATGGCCGGCGTGCCGGCGAGCAGGCGGCGTGCGCTGGCATCGCACGATTCGCTGCAATACATCGCCAACGCCTATGGCATCACGTTGCTGGCGGTGAACGGCTGGACCAACAAGAGCGAGCCATCGGCGGCGGAGCTTGCGAAGCTGGCGCGACAGATCCGGGCCGAACACGTGAAGGCGGTGTTCCTGGACAGCATCACCGATCCGCGCGCGATGCAGCGCATTGCCGGCGAAACCGGGGCCGTGATTGGCGGCACGCTCTACGGCGATTCGCTGTCCCCGGCCGGCGGCGAGGCGGACAGCTATACCAAGATGCTGCGCCACGACGTGTCCACGCTCAAGGCCGGCATGCTGGGCAACTGAGCGATGCTGCTGGCAGCGGCCTGGCAGCGCCTGCTGGTTGCGGGTCTGGCCGTGGCGGCGTTATGGGCCGCCGTTCTGTGGGTTGCGCCCTCGACGCCATCGACGGCGCCGGCGCAGCCGTCAGTGCGGGTGGCAGCACAGCCGACAGCCGGTGCAGTGCCCGAAACCGGTGCGTTGCGCGCCGTTGTCCGGTCTGGTCAGGCGGCGCCCGGCGGCGGCCGCTTCGATCGGTTCGATGTCACGTCACAGCCGATCGTGGCGCCGATCAACGCGCGGGGTCAGGTCGCCTTCTACGCGACCGTGCTGCGCGCGCCGGCACGCGAGGGCATCTTCCTCGCCGCGGCCGGGCGCGTGACCAAGGTCGCGGCGTTCGGCGACGCCGTGCCGGGAGGCGGCACGCTCGCGGAGTTCACGGCGCATCCGCTGCCGTCGCTGAACGCAGCCGGTCATGTTGGATTCGGCGCGCAGATAGGCGGCGGCCGGGCGACCGAGGGGATCTTCCTCGCGGGTTCGGACGGGCTGGAGGTCATCGCGCTTGCCGGCGACGATGCTCCGGGCGTGCCAGCCGGCGTCCTGGTCGGGTTCGACGCGCCCACCCTGAACGACAACGACGAACTGGCATTCGTTGCGAACGTGAGGCGCGGGCGCGATGTTCTGGACGTGCTGTATTTCTGGAACGGCCGACGGCTGCAGCGGGTGGTCGCGGAAGGCGAGCGGCTGCTGCGCATCGGCGGCACGATGGACAAGATCGGCGAGCCGTCGCTGAACAATGGCGGCGTCATCGCCTTCCCTGCCGCGATCTTCAAGGGTCCGTCGCTCGGCGGCATTTTCGTTGCAGGTACGCGCGATCTGCGCCTGCTGGTCAGCGCCGGCGATCGGACGCCGAGCGGGGCGATGATCACGCGCTTCTCCGAGCGGGTGGCGATCGATGACGATGACGGAATCGCGTTCGGCGCCTATCTCGGCGAGGACGGCGGCACGCGCGAGGCGGTGCTCCGAATCGGGCCCGAGGGTCTGGCCGAGGTCGCCGTCGAAGGTGCGCCGGCATCCGGGGGTGGCCGCTATGCCGGTTTTGGACCCTGGCCGACTGTGGGGCCGGGCGGCGTGACCGCATTCATTGCGGCCCTCGATGGCGGGCCCGCTCCGCTTGCCGCCTTCGCGGGGACATCAGGTGCCATCATGCGGGTCGCGATCATGGGCGAAACGCTGCCGCAGGGCGGACAGCTCGGTCGTTTCCCACTGAACGCAATCGCCGTTGCAGGTCCGAGCGGCGCGCTGACCTTCGCGACGGTGGCGCAGCAGGAGGGAGAGCGCAACGCGATCTACTGCCACTGTCCGGAGCCGGCGCACTGAGCGATACGGCCGCGCGTGCCACGCCGGGACGCGCGGTCAGGCGGCTCACCCCGCGGGCTGCGGAGCAGTGAGGCGCATCACCTGCTCCCCAACCGAAACCTCCAGATGATAGGTCGTCCAGTTGGTGGCGTAATCCGCGGGCACGGGGATCAGGGCCGACGCCACATACTGGTCGCTGATCTCCGCGGGCGTGGGCCGGCCAACGGGAAGTCCCACGCCTACTCCCGAACCAAACCCGCTGCAGCAGCCTGAAATGCCAAAGCCACCGATTCCCAGTCCAATGGACGGTGGCGGGTTGTAAAGCACGTGCGGCCCGCTGACGAGCGCGATCCCGGAGGCGGGATAGCGAGCACCATCATCGGCAACCAACGCCGCGGCGGACGCGGGTTGCAGGCCGCTGACCATCAACTGCACGGCCCGCTCGCCCGGGTCGTAGCGCACATCGGCGCTGTTCGGCGCAGGCAGCTTCGGCCCGGAGCAGGCGCTCAGCACCGCCGCGACGGCGAACAATAACGAGAGCCTCATCCCAAGTACTCCTCTGCCAACTGGAGCGAAACGCTCGCGGAAGCTCGCGCGCCTGATCAGCACGATCATTTCACCGCGCCATTGCACGGCATGTTGTCGGTTAATTCAGCACGGGCGCAGCAACCCGGATGCGCCGAACCGCCTTATCCTCCCTGCGGCCGGGGTTCAGCGGCCTTCGGGAAACGATCAGACATGAGCCTGCTCAATGAGTAACCAAGCGCGAGTACAAGACCTGAGACGCGACCTGGATGCCTTGACCAACGCGCGACGTCCGCAGACCGAGAAGGGGGCCCGCGGGCGGGATGCCGAGCATCCCGGAAGGATACCCGCGCGCGGGTGGGCAGACATTCTCTGGCGGTGTTGGCAGGAGGTCTCCGACGCCAACCTGTTCCTGGTGGCCGGCGGAGTGACCTACGCCGTGCTGCTCGCGTTGTTCCCGGGATTGGCCGCATTGGTGGCGATCTATGGGCTGGTGCTCGATCCGGCGCAGGTGGAAAAGCAGGTAAGCGCCCTGTCGGGTGTGCTGCCGGTCCAGTCCCAGCAACTCCTGGTCGACGAGCTTCACAAACTGGCCAGCGCTTCGAACGGAACGCTGGGCGTGAGCGCCGCCATCGGACTGTTGCTGGCACTCTGGAGCGCCTCGCGCGGCATGAGCGGCCTGATCACCGCCTTGAACATAGCCTATGAGGAGAAGGAACGGCGCGGTTTCTTCAAACTGAACCTGCTGGCGCTGGGACTTACCATCGCCGTGATGCTGGGAGGGCTGGTTGTCATTGCGCTGCTGGCCGTGTTGCCCGCGGCGGTGCAATTCATCGGATTGGGCCGGACCACGAAATGGTTGCTGCTGATTTTGCAGTGGCCGCTGCTGGTCGCGGTGGTCATGCTCGGCCTTGCGTTCCTGTATCGGTATGCGCCCGACCGCGCCCGAGCCCAGTGGCGGTGGGTCTCCCCGGGTGCCATCACTGCGACAACCCTCTGGATCGTCGCGTCCCTCGGTTTCACCATCTACGTCGCCAACTTCAACAGTTACGATGCGACCTATGGGTCGCTGGGCGGCGTGATCGTACTTCTCACGTGGCTCTATTTGTCGGCCTTCGTGGTGCTGCTCGGGGCCGTGATCAATGCGCAATCGGAAAAGCAGACCAGGACGGATTCGACGGACGGACCCCCCATGCCGATGGGGACACGCGGCGCGCGGGTCGCGGATACTCTCGGTCCGGCACGGCAATCATGAATTTCAATTTGGAGACAGGTATGGCCGCCAATCAGCAGATCGACCGATTAAACAGGCAGCTGAGGAGTCAAAGCCTCGGGCCTGTCGCCACGATTTCCGATCAGGCGCTGGCTTCCCTGGGCTCCGGGCTTCAGTCGCTCGTGTCCTGGCTGCGCGAGACCGCCCGGGACCGGCCGCTGCTGACCCTTTTGCTGTCTCTCGAGGCCGGTTTCGCCGTGGCACGCATGGGGCGCCGACGTGCGCGCGGTTAGCCTGGTCCGCGTGGCAGCAGAGGCGGAACTGCTGCGGATTCAGCACATGCTGAAGCGTCAGGGAATGCGGGCGGCCTTTGGCATGATCGCCGCCGTGTTCGCAGTCGGCGTGCTGGTGCTAAGCAACGTCGCCGGATGGCAGGTGCTGCGATGGTACGTCCAGCCAATCTACGCCACGCTTGTGCTCCTTGGCATCAACATGGTGGTCATGGCGGTGTTCGCGGCTCTTGCCGCGCGATCCTCGCCCGGCTACGCGGAGCGTGAGGCGCTCAGGATACGACAACAGGCGATCCAGGAGGCGCGCGGCTCGTTCGCCTTGACCGCGCTGGTGCCTTTGGCCGGAACCGTCCTCCGTTCGCGGCGCGGGACGAATTCGCGCCGGCTGCCGTTGTGGCGACGGCTTACCGGATAGCGACGATGGGTCGCCGAGGGCAGAACAACGCGGCCGAAGCTTGCTGGCACACACTCGGAAGGTCAAACGGATGACTGTGCTCATTGACGACTTCTACCGCAGCTCCAACGGCGACCGCTGGCAGTTGCTTCGCGATACTGCGAGCGGGCGTCGCGTCGTGCGGCATGAGCCCAACCTTGCCTCCGGTGGCCAGGTCACGGAGACCGGTGTGGACGAATTCCTGGCCCGGACCGGATCGAGTCCGGAGCATCTGGCCTTGCGGGCGCTGCTCGAGAAGCACGGCGAGGCCGACACCTGAAGGTCGCGACGTTCAACATCAACAACGTCAACCGCCGCCTGCCAAATCTCCTGGACTGGTTGGCGACGGCCCGGCCCGATGTCGTCTGCCTGCAGGAACTGAAGTCGACCCAGGCTGCTTTCCCGGAGGCCGCCCTCCGCGAGGCGGGCTACGGCGCCGTGTGGCAGGGGCAGCCGACCTGGAACGGCGTGGCGATCCTTGCGCGCGACGCCGCTCCGGTGCTGACCCGAACGGCGCTACCTGGCGACGCCTCGGATCGACGGAGCCGGTATATTGAAGCCGCGGTTGCCGGCGTTCTGATCGGCTGCATCTATCTGCCGAACGGGAATCCGCAACCGGGTCCGAAGTTCGACTACAAGCTGGCATGGTTCGACCGGCTGATCGCGCATGCAGTCGGGCTGACCGCAACCGGGCTGCCGGTGATCTTCGCCGGCGACTACAACGTCGTTCCGACCGACGCGGATATCTACCCCACCAGGTCATGGGCGAAGGACGCCCTGCTTCAGCCCGCGGCGCGCGCGGCGTTCCAAAGACTGCTCGAGCAGGGCTGGACGGATGCGCTTCGTGCCCGTCATCCAGCGCAGAAGATCTACACGTTCTGGGATTACAAGCGCGATCGGTGGGTGCGGGATGCCGGTCTGCGGATCGACCATATCCTGCTCAGCCCGATGCTGGTCGATGCGCTGGTTGACGCCGGCGTCGATCGGGAAGTTCGCGGACGGGAGGGCGCGAGCGACCATGCCCCAGCGTGGGTCGTTCTCAAGCCCCGATCGCCGAGGGCCAGACGCAAATCGCGGTAGCGCCTGTCGCGAACAACCGGCACCCGCCGCCGCAACGTGTTTGAATCTCGGAATTGGCCGCGACGAAGTGGGCGTTTATGCCCTGGTTGATATCACGGGATCGTCACGAGTATCACCTGGATGTGCTTACTTATCAGAAACGGTCAAGGATATCGTGTGCTCGAGTGATCGCCCATCGCAATAAAGGAAATGCCCATGTACCGCTGCATATTGATCTCGACGGCCTTTTTGGGCGTGGCCGGTTGCGTCAATGTCCAGAAGGAACCCACTCCAGCCTCCAGCACCACCTACATTACTCCGGCGCCGCCACCCACAACCTATGTGACCGCCCCGCCGCCGCCGCCAACCACCTATGTGACTCCGGCCTACGCTTCGCCGCCCACCGACAACGACGGTGATCCGCAACCCATAGGCGCTCGCTCCGACACGCCGCGCCGTCAGGTGCGGTTTATCAGCGCCGAGGGTCAGGCGAGACAACCGGTGCACTTTGTAATGTGCGTTTGGAATGCACGACATCGTGCACGAAGCTCAGCTTGGCGATAACCGCTGGCGACAGGACGAACGGGTAGAGGTCCTGATTGCCCATCGCACGGTTGAGGCTGTTCACCGCAAATGTAAGCGGCAGCCACGCGTCGATGATGTCCCGCATGTTTTCCGTCTGATACGGATCTAGATCGATCTCGGCCGCCAGCGTCTCGTCCGCCGTCACACGGGGCTGGACCCGTATGCCAAAGGCGCGGGCCATCTCAAGCGTATCAACGATATGCAGATAGTGTGCCCAGGTTTCAGCCCAGTCCTCCCAGGGGTGCGTGGTTGCATAGGCGCTGACGTAGCTCTCCTGCCAGTCGGTCGGCGGCCCATTCTGGTAGTGCCTCTGCAACGCCGCGCCATAGTCCTGGCTGTCGTCGCCGAACACGGCGCGGCACTCGTCCAGTCGGTCGCCATCGCGGATCAGCACGTCCCAGAAATAATGGCCGACCTCGTGTCGGAAATGGCCGAGCAGCGAGCGATAAGGCTCACGCATATCGGCGCGGCGACGTTCGCGCTCCACGTCGTCGGCTTCCTCCAGAGCGATGGTGATAAGGCCGTTGTCATGGCCCGTCAGAACCTTCGGGCCGCTCGGGCTCGGGCTGTCGGCGAGAAAATCGAAGGCCAGGCCATGCTCCGGATCGTCAAGCCGCGTCTTCAGGGGCAGGCGTAACCGCAACAGTGCATAGAACAGCCAGTGCTTGGCCAATTCCAGCCGCCGCCACCGTCTCAGGTTGTCACCGATGGCGAGGTCGGGAATGGTACGGTTGTGGCAGCAGGCGGCGCACAGCGTTCCGACACTGTCTTCGTCCATCAGCCAATTGCAGACGTCGTGCGCGGCGTTGTCGCAGAAACGGACTGGTCGTCGTGGCGTCGCAAAGGTGCGCCACGACCCGTTCTCGGGCTCGAGCGCCGACAACGTCGCCATTTTCGCCGAGTAGCCGAGCTGACGCGAGCAACGCTCGCAATGTGTATTCTCGAAATACAGCACCTGGCCACAGGCTTGGCATTTGAACAGTTTCATGGCGATCTCCTGGTCCGGGTGTCGTACCTCTGCTCCCCGGTCAGGAACATCAAGAGTTGGCCGAAAAGACGGCAAAGCCCGGCGACGCGCCGACGCGAGCGGAACTATGCGGTTTCGGTTTCCAGAGCGTAGCGCCGGCAATGTTCCAGGTAGGCCGCTTCGTGGCTGGCGACCAGTCCGACGATGCTGGACCAAAGCCAGGACGGCGCGTCCAAGCGCTTCGACGCGTTGCGGCTGACCTCCGCGCGCCATTTCCTGCGCGTCTGCTTATCCATCTGGCGCCCGTGCGCCACGCCGACGATGGACGCGAGGAACCGTGCCGCCTTCATCGCTTCCTCTCGCGTGAGACTGTCGATCTCCAGCTTGAGGTCTTGCGGCAGCAACTCACGCATGAACACCGAGCGATCCAGCAATCGCTCCGCGAGCATCCGTTCCCCGAGATGCGGCGACAGATGGCGCGCACCTTCCACAACCCGTTCGGCATTGTCGCGCGGGGTAGCGATCTTGCGATGCCTGGGAGCCGCCGCCTGCACTGCCTCTTTCACATCGATGAGACAAAGGCTGCCCTTTCTGGAGACTTTGTCCACGGCCAGCAGGACCGCGAAGCGAAGCCGCCCCAGCGAACTGCACCCCTTCACCCAGTATGCAGCGTCCTGCACCTCGACGGCTGCGTCGTCATCCCGCGACCGAAGCGATGTGGCAAGTCTGCGCAACCGCTCCGTGCCGAACAGTTGCTGAATGGCGTGCCGTTCCTCTGCTGATAAAGGCCAGAATCGCTTCCCAAGCGGAATGGTCGGCCGCAGGTCGGTGATCCGTTCCTTTGCCAATTGCTTCCAGGAACGGCTCGTGGCCTCCCGCAGGACGACACGGACGGATTCCGGCCTGTGATCGTTCAGATCGCCGGCGTCGACGGCATCGTCCAGAGCCGCGTCGTAACCCTCCATCATCTGTTCGAGCATTCTGGCCGTCGTGACGCCCGGAAGGTCAGACCCACGCGCCGCCATCGCGAGCGAAAGACCAAGTCGGATCAAATCGTGGACCGGGTTGCCGATGACGGTCTGATCGAGGTCGCGAATCTGGATGGCAATCCTGCCATCCGCGTTTGCCACCGGGCCGAGATTGCCGACATGACAATCGCCGCAGATCCAGATCGGCGGCCCTTCGGGAACCGCGCGACCATCTGCGCTGTCCAGCCATTCATAGAACCTGGCCGTACTGCCTCGAACAAAGGCGTGCGCCGATCGCGCCATTTTCAGGTTTCGGGTCTGGAGCAGGACGGCAGATCGGTCGTCCGGATCCTTGGGAATGTTCCGCGACGGTTTCATTGATGCCTTCAGTGAAAATAGTCGACGCAGCGCACGATTCGGGACGCTGCGCTGGCGCATCAGGTTGCGGCGAGAGGACGTTACGAGAATACGCAGGCGCTTGTGACGCCGATCGATCATAGTGGCAAGGGCGGAGCCCGAAATGCGTCCAATAAAGGCGCCTGTAATCACGATTGCCTGACCGCCCTGGCATTTACGGAGCGTGATACGGGCTGCGGCCGCCGGCCGACTATACATATGTACGGATGCCCTATGGGTAACGGACTTTGCCGGTTCGGCACTGCGCCGGCCCTGGTGCGTAAATCGGGAGATCGACGACATGCCGGATACGACGCTTCCGCCGGGGCCACGATGGGCGCAGGTGGTACCGGCCGAGACGCCGAGCCTCCGCGGACTGACCACCCTTGCCGTCACCGTTGTCATCGTGGCCGCGCTCTATTTCGGGCGCGAAGTTCTCGTCCCGATCACCCTGGCAATTCTGCTCAGCTTCGTTCTGGCCCCATTGGCCGACCTCATTCGCCGAACCCGCGTAGGGCGGGTTCCCGCGGTCATTCTGTCCGTCCTCATCGCCCTGGGCGTCATTGCGGCTCTTGCCGGCATCATAGGAATGCAGATCGCGCAGCTTGCCGACGACATCCCACGCTACCAGACGACAATTCGGCAAAAAGCCGATGCCGTTCGCGATTTTACCTCCCGACGCCTGTCCGATCTCATCGGCAACGTCGGTCGCGAGGTCCAGAGAGCCACAAAAAGCGACGATCAGCACGGAGCGCAGGAGGCTCCGGGTGCGGCGCCAGCGCAGGACCAAGGTCCGCCACCCGTGCCGGTCGAGGTTCGGCAACCCACTCCGTCACCCATCGAATTCGCCGAACGCATCATATCTCCGGCGCTGAACCCGATTGCGACAGCGGCCATCATCTTCATCGTCGCAATCTTCATTCTGCTGCAGCAGGAAGATCTCCGCGACCGTCTCATTCGGCTGTTCGGCTCGCGTGACCTGCATCGCACCACCGTGGCGATGGACGATGCGGCGCGGCGTCTCAGCCGTTACTTCCTGACCCAGTTGGGGATCAACGCCAGCTTTGGCGTGATCATTGGCGTCGGTTTGTTCTTCATCGGCATTCCAAGCCCGCTGCTATGGGGTGTCCTGGCTGCGCTGCTACGATTTGTACCCTATGTTGGTGCCTTGATGGCCGGGGTCATTCCGGTCGCGCTCGGCGCATCGGTCGATCCGGGATGGTCGATGATGATCTGGGCGGCCGCGCTCTTCCTGGTGACCGAACCGATCATGGGTCAGATCGTCGAGCCCATGCTGTACGGCCGCAGCACGGGCCTGTCACCGGTCTCCGTTGTGGTTTCGGCGATCTTCTGGGCGTGGATCTGGGGACCGATCGGATTGATCCTCGCCACACCGCTCACCTTGTGCCTGGTCGTTCTCGGCCGCCATGTGGAGCGTCTGGAGTTTCTCGACGTGATACTCGGCGACAGGCCGGCGCTCACGCCGGTCGAGAACTTCTATCAGCGCGTACTGGCGGGCGACCCCGATGAGGCACTCGAGCAGGCCGAGTTGCTTTTGAAGGAACGATCGCTCTCATCGTATTATGACGAGGTGGCACTGAAAGGGCTTCAATTGGCGGCAACCGATGTGCTTCGCGGTGTGGTAACGCCACTACAGCTCGACTGCATCCGGGATGCCGTCAACGATCTGATCGAGGGTCTGGATGATCATCCGGATGCGGATCCCGGCTCGAGCGAGACCGAAAAGGACATCGTCAGTGCGTCGGGCGCCGAACAGCGCCTGCCAAAACAGGCGGCACCGGATCTGCCGCTTCCGCCGGAGCACGAGCGGGCGCCGGAATGGCGCTCGCCGGCTCCCGTCATGTGCATCGGCGGACGTGGGCCGCTCGACGAGGCGGCAGCGGGAATGCTCGCACAACTTCTGCAAAAGCACGCATTGAACGCTCGTGTGGTAACGCGTGATGCGGTTTCCCGGGCGGGCATTGCGAGCTTCGACACGCAAGGTGTCGCCATGGTGTGCATACTGTATCTGGAGATAGCGGGCGCTCCTTCCCAACTGCGCTATCTGGTGAGGCGGATTCGATGGCGATTGCCGCAAGCTCCCATCCTCGTGGGTCTGTGGCCGCCGGGCGATAACATCCTTGGCGACCAGGCCCGACAGAGATCGATAGGGGCCGACCACTGCGTCACTTCGTTGCGGGATGCAGTCACGGTGTGTCTGCGGACGGCGCAAAGCGCCAGCGACGTAGCGCCGACGGTCACAGCCGGGGCGGGCGTGCTTGGCTGAACGGCTCGCTGACGGCTATTTGCCGCGGTGCGCCAACGCCTCGCACCGATGATCGTCACCCACGCCGAATTGAATCGTGGGCAGGATGGCTGCTGGCGGAAACAACACCCCCAGGCCGGCCGCTACCCCGCCGCGGACGGCGAGCTTCGTGATGTCGGGCAGCGCTCCGGGATCCTTGAACGAGCCGGTGATGGAGATCGGCGCGGGTAGCGCGCCGATGGTGAAGTGCTTGGCCTCGGTCTTGACCTCGTAGTTCAGCGTTTCCGCGCGGAGGTTGATCGTCCCGCTGCCGCTGGTGATATCGCTGGTGGTGTCCAGCAATAGCGTCCGCGTCTGCAGCTCGCCTCGCTGGAGTACGAAATCCGCCACGAAGCATTCTATCTTGTCACGATCCGGGATGCCGAGGGCCGACAACAGGGCGTTGCCGAACTGCAGCCCGGACAGAGCCACCAGCAACGCGCTGAGGTCGCCGCCGCCGGCCATCGTGAGCTGCAGCGACCCATTGCCATTGGCCAGCATCGTCGCGGTCGAGTTCCCGGTGGTATCCAGCACCGCATGCCCGCCGATCACGCCGGACCCGCTGACCATGTTGGTCGCCTTCAGCATGCGCCCAAGATCGACGCGCTGCACCGCGATATCGGCCTTGGTGCGGAATTGCTCGCCGTTCACCGGCGCGAGCTCGACCGTGCCGGTGATTTGTCCCTGGCCGACGCCGATGCTCACGGGATGCAGGAGTATCCGGCCATCCACGATGTCCATGTCGGCGGCAAGGCTGTCGAATGGCATATTGCGGCCCTGGATCCTGGCCCCGCGATATTTCAGGTGCACATCGGCGGCCAGCAGCTTCGGCAGGCTGATCGTCGTGGTCGGCAACAACCGCGGACTGGCCTCGGCCCGCGCCACGGCCTGATGCTGCTCGGGCGTCTGGTTCGGCGTATTCATCCGCCCCGGTTCGGAGCCGAGAAACCCGCCGAGATCGGCGAGATCGATCTGCCGGGACGCGACATCGGCCGTTACCACCGGACGTTTCTGCCCGGGATCGACTTCGATGTTCCCCTCGACGTCGCTCGAGCCAAGCTGGCCGGTGAAGTTGCGGAAGCGGATCTTGCCGTCCGCATAGTCCAGATCGCCTTTGATCTGGTAGGACGGGGTCTTGGGAAAGGCGATGCCGATCAGCGGCAGCAGAAGCTGCATGTCGGTTCCGGCCAGCTCCAGCTTCAAATCCGCCCCTGCGAGTTTCTGCGGGTCCTGAACGGTGCCGACCAGCCTGGCGTGCGTCGGCCCGTTTGCCACCTTGAGGTCAACCGGATACGCGGTGGCAGCGTCGCGCAGCGACAGCAAAGAGCCGCCGACGAAGTTCGCGTTGACCGGTTGGGCGGCATAGGTCCCCTTGGCCTCGGCCACCAGTTGCGGCGTGTTGTCGTTGTCGCGCGTTTCGATCGCGACGTTTAAGTCGGCGCGTGGCCGTGCCAGCAGAACATGCGCCTGGCCGTCGGTGATGCGCAGGCTGCCAAGCCTGACGTCCGGGCTGTTTCCCCCGGACGAGAGCGCAGGAAACAGATAGTTGGCACGCCCGTCCTCGACCTGCGTGGCCGCAATCCGCGGCTTCTCGATGAGAACATCCGGAACAACCACGGCGCGATGGAGTAACAACGCCAGCGTGTCGATCGTCACCGTCAGCCGCTCCGCCGTGGCCAGGGGCGTGTCCTGTGCGAAGCCATCGGGGTTGGCGACCCGCACCCCCTCGGCGACCGCCACGGTCTGCCTGCCCAGCCGCAGCCCGAAGTGCTGCAGCGTGACCGGGCGCCCAAGTGCGGTCGAAGCCTCACGTTCGATCAGCGGGCGGAACCAGTCCCAGTCCCAAACCGCCGCCAGCACGCCGATGACGACGACCAGGCCGCCCACCACGAAGGGCCAGCGCCGCCTGCGTTCATGGCGCGCGCGTTCGGGGTTTCGTTCATCGTTGGGGTCGGCCATGGAATTCAGCCCCGGTGTCACCTTGCAAATCTGCAGATGGGTCGAGGCGGACGATTTCTCGTTGGAATTGTCGTGAGTTCACCAGTGCGGCACGAAGCGTGCTTCACCGCGGTGCGGGGTGACAACAGCGGCGGCCGACATGAAATGCGCTATCCGCGCGGTCGCCCACCCATGATCCGCTCGAACCTGTCGCAATAGGCTGGCCACACCTCGGGGTTGATCAGCCGTGGCGGACGCTTGCCGTCCAGGATGTCGATCAGCTGTTCGGCCGCGAAACGCGCCATGTTGTCGCGCGATTCATGCGTCGCACCCGCGGTGTGCGGGCTGACCAGCACGTTGTCGAACGCCATCAGCCGGTGGTCGTGCGGCGGCGGCTCGTCCTCCCAGACATCCAGCCCGGCGCCCGCGATCTGCTTCGCCTCAAGCGCATCGGCCAGCGCGTCCTCGTCATGGATGCCGCCGCGCGCGGTGGTAACGAAGTAGGCATGCGGCTGCATCAGTGCGAACTCGCGCGCGCCCATCAGGTTGCGCGTCTCCTTCGTGTAGGGACTGTTGACCGAAACGTAGTCCGCCTGCCGCAGCATCTCGTCCAGCTGCTCCACCTTCTCCGCACCCTTGGCGGCGATCTGCGCGGCGCTCAGATACGGGTCGTAGGCCAGCACCCGCATGCGGAACAGTCCCTTGCACAACTCCGCCAGCCGTCCGCCGACATTGCCGATGCCGATGATTCCGATCGTCTTGTCCAGCAGTTCCGTGCCGATGAACGCGTTGCGTGGAATGTCGGGAGCGCGCCGCATGCGCCGATCGACCTCGATGATCCGCTTCGACAGCGTCAGCAGCATGGCCAGCGCATGCTCCGCCACCGCCTCCTTGTTGCCGCCCGACTGGTTGACCACGATGATGCCCTGCCGCGTGCAGGAATTGACATCGATGGTGTCGTAACCGGCGCCGTTCGACGACACCGCAACAAGGTTCGGCGTTCGCGCCAGCAGCGCATCGGTCACTTGCAGATGCTTGCCAATCACCTGACGCGACGCGCCGATCTGGTAGGCATGCGCCTGCGACAGGATCGGCTCGGCCTCCGCATCCGGGGTCTCGTTCTCCAGTTTGTCGAGTTGGATGTCGGGACGGCGCGCCAGGATTTCGCCGAACACCGGTCCCGACAGATACTTCACATAGAACACACGCTTTGCATTGGGCGCCATGGCACGAGCCTCCCGCTTGGACTGGGCGCGACCCTAGCCGCCGGTTGCGCATTGCGGCAACCAGCCGCATCGTTCCGCGCATGCATGATCCATTGTCCGATGCGATCGGGCCACCCGACGTCTATGTCCGCGGCGCACCGTCCCCGCCTCCCACGCAACGGCTCGAGGGCCCGCGGCATGCCGAGGTTGTGGTCATCGGTGCGGGTTTCACCGGGCTTTCTGCCGCGCTGCATCTGGCGGAAGCCGGTGTCGATGTCGCGGTGCTGGAGGCGAAGGAGATCGGCTGGGGCGCATCGGGGCGCGCCTTCGGCCAGGTGGTGCCGTATTTGAAGCTGGGGCATGAGGCGATCCTGCGGCACTACGGGCCGGCGCGCGGCCAGCGCATCGTCGATGCGGTCGCTGACGGTCCGGATCTGGTGTTCGAGCTGATCGGCCGTCACGGAATCGAATGCTGGGCCATGCGCTCGGGCCTGATCTTTGCTGCCCATTCACCGAGCGGCCGACGTGATCTGGAAAGCCGCACACGGTATTGGCAGCAACGCGGCGCACCAGTGGAAATGCTGGAAGGCGCGCGCTGCGCCGAGGCGATTGGTTCGCGTCTTTATCGGGCGGCATCGCTTGACCGCCGCGGCGGCAACATCAATCCGTTTGCCTACGCGCGCGGGCTGGCGCGTGCCGTGGTCGCCGCGGGTGCGGCCATCTGCACGCAGACACACGTGCAAGGTCTCGCGCGGCGCGACGGTCGATGGTCGATCGATGTCGGCGGCGCCGGCGTGACGGCCGACAACGTGGTGATCGCCACCAACGCCTATACCGGCGATCTGTGGTCCGGATTGCGCGCGAGCATCATTCCGATGCGGGGCCACGGCTTCGTCAGCGAGCCGTTGTCCGACAATGTCCAGCACACGATCCTGCCCGAACGGCAGTCGCTGACCGACACGCGGCAGCTCTATTCCGGCGTGCGGATGCTGCCTGACGGACGGCTGCACGCGAGCGCCCATGGCGCGAGCTTCGGTGCCGAACCCAAGCCGGACTGGCGTCGCGTCGATGCGCGGATCAGGCGGCTGTACCCGCAGCTCGGTAAGGTATGTTGGCAGCAGGGCTGGAGTGGCTGGGTCGCAATGACCACTGATCATTTCCCTCGTCTGCACGAATTGGCGCCTGGCTTGTTTGCCGGCCTCGGCTACAACGGTCGCGGCATCGCCGCGGCCACAATGATGGGCCGCGATCTGGCGACGCTGGCGCGTGGCGCGTGCGACGACGCAACAGTGTTTCCGCTGAGCCCGCTGCGCCCGCTTCACTGGCATCGCATTGCGCCGATGCTGATACGCGGACTGGTGCAGGCGTATCGCGTGAGCGACACGGTCGATGACCTGCGGCTGCGTGCGACCGCGTGAAGGAGAATCGAGCATGAGCATTCTGCTGCAGGACGTTGAGGCGGATGACTTCCCGGTGCTCGATCTTGCCGGGTTTGCCGGTGGTGTTCCCGGCTCACGCCAGCGTCTGGCGCGCGATCTCGCCGATGCACTGGAGAACATCGGCTTTCTGGTGGTGGTCAATCATGGCGTGCCGGCACAGATGATCGGCAGCATCTTTGCCGAGGCGGCGCGCCTGCACGCGATGCCGTTGCAACGGAAGATGGCGTTGGCGATGGGCACCGGCTCGGTGGGCTACCTTCCGGCGGCGCGCTTCGCGATCAAGACGTCCGAGGTCAACAACAACCGGAAACCAGACCTCAACGAGGCGTTCTTTATCGACCGCGAACGCTCGCCGGAAGACCCCGAGGTGCGCGCGGCCAAGCCGTTCCGAGAATTGAACAAATGGCCGGCCGATCTGCCAGGGTTCCGCGAGCGCGCGGTGGCGTATTATGCGCGGCTCGAGGGATTTGCCAAAAGCCTGCTGCCGGTGTTCGCCACCGCGCTCGACCTGCCGCCCGACTGGTTCGATGCACCGTTCACCAATGCACAGTGCACGCTGCGCCTGTCGCATTACCCCGCGAGCGACTACGAGGACAACCAGTTCGGCATCGCGCCGCACACCGACAGTTCGTTTCTGACGATCCTGCCGCAGTCCAATCTGGCGGGGCTGTATATCCGCCCGGCCGGACGCGGCTGGATGAAGGCGCCGAATATTCCGGGGTCGTTCATCGTCAACGCGGGCGATATGTGCCGGCGTTGGAGCAACGACCGATTCCTCTCGACCGAGCACCTCGCGATCAATCCGACGCCGGACCGCGACCGCTACGCCGTGCCGTTCTTCTTCGCGCCGAACACCGATTGGCCGATCAGGTGCCTGCCCAGCTGTTGCAGCGCGGACAATCCGCCGCGCTATCCGGAGGTGACCTACGAGCAGTATCGGCTTTGGTTCCTGCGCAACAACTACCACGCGGCCGCCGATGCCCAGGCGACGATGGCCAAGCCATAGGGAGTGCGGCGAGCCGCACGAAGATTGGCGGGACCGCCACTGGCGAGCGGCGATGCCTGCCGGTAGATTGCCGCACAACTCGTTGCGGGGAAAGCGTTCATGCCCAAGGGCGAACTATCACGTCGCGCCGTACTGTCCGGCCTTGCCGCCAGTCCGGTGGCCATGGAATTCCTGCGCGGCGCCATCGCGGAAGCGCAGACCAGCCTCTCCCAATCCGGCCTGGTGGGCGAAATCCAGGGTCCGACGATGATCACCGACCCGGCGAAGTGGCCCCAGAAATTCGCCGAGGCGCCGATGCTGGCCGAACTGGTGAAGGCCGGCAAACTGCCCCCCGTGGAGCAGCGCGTCCCCGCTGAACCGCTGGTCTGGCAGCCGCTGAACGAAATCGGCAAATACGGCGGCACCTGGCGGCGTGCATTCACCGGACCCGCGGACGGCGAGAACGGCAACCGCATTCAGTCGTCCGACAAGCCGCTCTACTGGAGCGCGGACGGCAGCAAGATCGTGCCCTGCGTCGCCAAGGGTTACGAACTCAGCGACGACGGCAAGACCTACACGCTGTTCCTGCGCAAGGGCATGAAGTGGTCCGATGGCGCGCCTTACACCGCCGACGATTTCATCTTCTGGTTCCAGGACATCTACAGCAATCCCGAGATCGTGCCGACGCCGACACCGGAAATGCGTCCGCAGGGAAAGCCCGGCCGCATGGTCAAGGTGGATGAAACCACGGTGCGCTGGGAATTCGACGTGCCGTATTACCTGTTCGAGGACATCATGGCCGGCGACACGGCGATGGGCGGCGGGCAGGCCGTGCGTCAGGCCGCGAAGCTCAGCTTCGGCGCCTATGCGCCCGGTCATTACCTCAAGCAGTTCCTGCCGAAATACTCGTCGGTCGAGGCGGTCAACGCACGCGCGAAGCAGGAGGGATTTGAGAACTGGGTGCAGATGCTGCACTTCAAGAAGGACTGGGAACTCAATCCCGACGTGCCGGTTCTTGGGCCCTGGCGCACCGTGCGACCGATCAACACCCCGATCTGGCTGCTGGAACGCAACCCGTACTACTATGCCGTCGATACGGCCGGCAACCAGCTGCCCTATTTCGACCGTATCCAGTTCACCCTGGCGGAGAACCTCGAAGTCATCAACCTTCGCGCGATGGGTGGGGAATACGACGAACAGGAACGTCACATCGACCTCGGCAAGTTGCCCGTGCTGCTCGATAACCAGGAGAAGGGCAACTACAAGGTTCATCTGGATCTCGGATTTGCCGGATCCGACTTCATGTTCCATGTGAATCAAAGTTTCACGGCCGACCCGGAAATCCGTAAATGGCTTACCAACGCCGATTTCCGCCGCGCCCTGTCGCTTGGCATCGACCGCAATCAGTTGAACGAGACGTTTTGGCTCGGTGTCGGCACGCCCGGCTCGCCCGCGCCCGGCGAGACCATGCCGCAGAGCCCCGGCGCGGAGTGGCGCACGAAGTGGTCCACCTATGATCCGGCGCTTGCCAACAAGATGCTGGATGGCATCGGACTGGCCAAGAAGGACGCGGATGGCTACCGGCTCCGCACCGACAATGGCGACAGACTGCGCCTCCAGGTCATCGCGATCGCGGCCTTCCTGCCATATCCCAAGCTGTCGGAGATGGTCGCCGACCAGTGGCGCAAGATCGGCATCCAGGCCGATGTCAGGGAGATGGAGCGCGGGCTTGGCTTTGCCAAGGAAACCAACAACGAACACCAACTGTTCGTCTGGAACAATGGCGGGACCGAACTGCTGTATCTGTTTCCCACCTGGGCCGTACCGGTCATTCCCGGCGCCGCGTTCGGCCCCGAGTACGCGACGTGGTACTCGTCGGGCGGCAAGCAGGGCACCAAGCCGGATGATCCGAACATCCTGAAGATATTCGACCTCTATACCGAGGCTGCGGGCCTCAAGGCCGAGGGCCGCAACCACAACGCGCAGGAGATCTGGAAGATCCTGGTCGATCAGCAGTACGGCATCGGCACGGTCGGGCAATCGCCGGCGGGTCTCGGTGTGCGTCTGGTCTCGAACCGGCTGGGCAATATCGCCGCGCGGGTGTGCAATGCCCAGCATTGCCGCACTCCCGGGAATTCGCACCCGGAGACGTGGTACTTCAAGGCATGAATACTTTCCCGTCACCGCCACTATCGGCATGGCCGGGCTTGACCCGGCCAGCCACGTCTTCGTTCCGCACCGCCCAGGAAGACGTGGATGGCCGGGTCAAGCCCCGCCATGAAGGTCGTAACGTTGATAACGTTCGCGGTGATGGCGACGTTGGTGTCGGCGGCAACCGGCGGACATGCTGACCTATCTCCTGCGGCGGCTTGGACTGGCGGCAATCACCGTGTGGGCGATTACGCTGGTGACGTTCGTCATCCTTCACCTGCCGCCGGGCGATTTCGTCAGCGCCTACGCCGCGCAGGCGAGCGCCTCGGGCACCGCGATTTCGGCCGCCGAGGCGGATGCGCTGCGCCTTGCCTATGGCCTCAATCGGCCGCTGTGGGTCCAATACTGGAAATGGCTCGCGATGGTTGCGAGCGGCGACTTCGGCCGTTCGTTCGAATACGGGCGGCCGGTGACCGAGGTCATCGGCGACCGCCTTTGGCTGACCGTAGTGCTGTCGCTGGGCGCGATCGTCGTCACCTGGGCGCTCGCGTTGCCGATCGGCATCTATTCCGCGGTCCGGCAATACTCGATCGGCGACTACGTGTTTACCTTCCTGGGCTTTGTCGGGCTTGCCATCCCGAACTTCCTGCTGGCGCTGATCATCATGTATTTCGGATCGCGGCTGTTCGGCATCAATGTCGGCGGCCTGTTCTCCGCCGAACAGCAACTTGCGCCGTGGACCTGGGCGAAGTTCATCGACCTGCTGGCCCATCTGCCGGTGCCGATCCTGATCCTCTCGCTTGCCGGAACCGCACAGCTTGTGCGGATCATGCGCGCCAATCTGCTGGATGAACTGCGCCGGCCCTACGTGGTCACCGCGCGCGCCCGCGGCCTGCGCGAACGCCGCGTCATCCTGAAATACCCGGTCCGTGCAGCACTGAATCCCTTTGCCAGCACCATCGGCTACCTGCTGCCGTTCATGGTCTCGGGGTCGGTGATCATCTCGGTTGTGCTCAGCCTGCCGACGGTCGGCCCTCTGCTGCTGCGGTCGCTGCTGGCGCAGGACATGCTGCTCGCCTCCACCATCATCCTGCTGCTTGGGCTGCTGACGGTGGCCGGCACACTGCTCTCGGACCTGCTGCTGATGTGGATCGATCCCCGCATCCGGCTCGGCCAGTTGCGATGAGCAGCGCGGTTTCCGACAGCGCGCCGCCGATCATCACCGAGGCGGAGACCCGCGTTGCCGTCGCCACGCAACGCCAGCTCATTTGGTGGCGATTCAAACGGCACCGGCTGGCGGTGATCAGCGCGGGCATCGTGCTGGCATTCTATGTCGTGGCGGCGTTCGCCGACTTCATCGCCTACGCCGAGCCGTTCGACACCGAGGCCGCCCGCAGCTACATCCCGCCGCAGCCGATCCACTGGTTCGACGCCGCCGGCAATTTCCGCCCCCATGTCTACGCGCTGAAGGGCAAGCGCGACCCGCGCACGTTCAAGCTCGCCTACGTCCCGGACCCGTCGGACCCGCGCGACCTTGTGCTGTTCGGACGTGGCTACCCGTACGATCTGTTCGGTCTGATACCGACCGACCGGCATCTTCTGGGCCTGGCCGACGGCCGGCCGCAGGACGCGATCTTCCTGCTTGGCACTGATCAGTTGGGGCGCGACGTGTTCTCCCGGCTGGTGCTCGCCACCCGCACATCGCTTACCATCGGGCTGGTCGGCGTGACGCTCAGCCTCCTGCTCGGCGTGTTGCTGGGTGGTCTCTCCGGACTGCAAGGCGGCTGGCTGGACACCGTCATCCAGCGCGTCATCGAGATCCTGCGCTCGGTGCCGACCATTCCGCTGTGGATGGGTTTGGCCGCTGCGGTGCCGGCAAGCTGGTCGCCGCAGCGCGTCTATTTCGCCATCACCATCATCATATCGCTGATCGGCTGGACCGAATTGGCCCGGGTTGTGCGTGGGCGATTCCTCGCACTGCGCGAGGAGGACTTCATCACCGCCGCCGAACTCGCCGGCGCATCGCGCATGCGCATCGTCTTCCGCCACATGGTGCCGTCGTTCCTGTCGCACATCATCGCCGCGGTCAGCCTTGCGCTGCCGGCGATGATCATCAGCGAGACCACGCTGTCCTTCCTTGGGCTTGGACTGCGACCGCCGGCGATCTCGTGGGGCGTGATGCTGCAGGATGCGCAGAACCTCCAGACGCTCGGCCTGGCGCCGTGGCTGCTGTTCGCCGCGGTGCCGGTCATCGTGGTGATCCTGGCGTTCAACTTCCTGGGCGACGGATTGCGCGACGCGGCGGATCCGTATGGCTGAACCGATCCTCTCGGTGCGTGATCTGCACACGCATTTCTTCCCGAACGAGGGCGTGGTGCGCGCGGTGGACGGCACCTCGTTCGACCTGTTCCCCGGCCGCACGCTCGGCATCGTCGGCGAATCGGGCTGCGGCAAGAGCGTCACCGCGCGGTCGATCCTGCGCATCGTCGAACGCCCCGGCCGCATCGTCAGCGGCGAGATCATCCTGCGCCGCGCGGACGGCCGCACGGTCGATCTCGTGAAGCTGTCTTCGGACGGCGCGGAGATGCGGGCCATCCGCGGCGGCGAGATCGGCCTCGTGTTCCAGGAGCCGATGAGCTCGCTGTCGGCGTTTCACACCGTCGGCAACCAGCTCATCGAGGCGATCAGGCTGCATACCGCGCTGTCCAAACGCGCGGCGCGGACGCGTGCGATCGAGCTGCTTGCCCTGGTCGGCATCCCGCGCCCGGCGCAGCGCGTGGATGCCTACTCGTTCGAACTGTCCGGCGGCCTGCGCCAGCGGGTGATGATCGCCCTCGCGCTCGCCGCCGAACCGCACATCCTGATCGCCGACGAACCGACGACCGCGCTGGATGTCACGACGCAGGCACAGATCCTCGAGCTGATCCGTCGGCTGCAGCAGGAGCGCGGGCTGGCGGTGATCCTGATCACCCACGACATGGGCGTCATCGCCGAGATGACCGACGACGTGGTGGTGATGTATCTCGGCCATGAGGTTGAGAAGGGCCCGGTGGACACGATCTTCCACGCCCCCAGACATCCGTATACACGTGCGTTGCTGCGCTCGATCCCCAACGTGCTGGCCGAGCCGCTGTCACGGCTTGCCACGATCGCCGGGTCGATCCCGCATCCCTACGCGCGGCCATCCGGGTGCCCGTTCCATCCACGCTGCCCTGATGCGATGGGCGGGGTGTGCGAGAAATCGTTCCCCATCGAGGTGGCGATCGCCGAAAGCCACGACGTTGCGTGCCATCTCTATACCGCGGGCGTGGAAGCCGTGGCATGAGCGCAACGCCGCAGGTTCTCGACGTGCGCGGGCTGCAGAAATTCTACCCGATCCATCGGGGCCTGCTCGGCCGGCTGGTCGGTCAGGTGCGCGCGGTGGACGGCGTGAGCTTCACCATTCAACGCGGCGAGACGCTGTCGCTGGTGGGTGAAAGCGGCTGCGGCAAGACCACCACCGCGCGCTGCATTCTGCGCGCGATCGCGCCGAGCGAGGGAGAGATCCGCTTCCGCACCGACAGCGGCGCCGAGATCGACGTGGCACGGCTTGGCCGCAAGGAGCTGCGCCCGTTGCGGCGCCAGATGCAGATGATCTTCCAGGACCCGTTCTCCTCGCTCAATCCGCGCATGACGATCGCCGAGATCATCGGCGAGCCGCTGCTGGTGAACGGCATGGGCAACACGCGCACCCGCAACGCACGCGTCGCGGAACTGCTGGACCTGGTGCACCTGCCGGGCGCCTATCTGAACCGGTTCCCGCATGCGTTTTCCGGGGGCCAGCGCCAGCGCATCGGCATCGCCCGCGCGCTCGCGCTGTCGCCGTCGCTGATCGTGGCGGACGAGCCCGTGTCGGCGCTGGATGTTTCGGTGCAGGCGCAGATCGTCAACCTGATGCTGGAGCTGCAGGATCGCCTGGGCATCGCCTATCTGTTCGTCGCGCACGACCTGTCCGTGGTGAAGCATGTCAGCCACCGGGTCGCGGTGATGTATGTCGGCAAGATCGTCGAGGTCGCCCCCACATCGGCTTTGTTCGACACGCCGAGGCATCCCTATACCGAGGCGCTGCTGTCCGCCGTGCCGGTGCCGGACCCCCGGCTGCGCGCGAAGCGGATCGTGCTGGAGGGCGACGTTGCGGATCCGTCCGATCCGCCGCCCGGCTGCGCCTTCCATCCGCGCTGCCGCTATGCGACGGAGCGATGCCGGCAGGTGACCCCTGCGCTCGAGGAAGTGTCGCCGGGCCACTGGGTGCGCTGCATCAGGACGCAAGAGCTGGCGCTGCGGGGCGTGGCGGCAGCGGGTTAGCCCGGTGCACAGAGGTTTGGATGTAGCTTGCGATGTGCCGTCATGGGGCTAAGCTGCCGGACAAGCCGTGAAGGAAACACCCATGATCGACATACATACCCACTGGAAGCCCGCGCAAGTAGCCGACGCCCTGCGTGCCCGCAGCAAGGAACCCCGCGTCCTGCGCAACCAGGATGGCGTCGAGGTGCTGAAATCCCGGATGGGCGAAGAGCCACTGGCCAAGGCGTTCGACGACGTTGACTTCCACCTCAGCCGCATGGACCGCCAGGGGGTCGAGACGAGCGTGCTGTCGCTCCTCGGTTCGTTCTGCTGGATCGAATCCCAACCGCCTGAGATCTCGGGGCCGCTGTGCCGGCGCGTCAACGATGGGTTTTCGGAGATCTGCCAGGAGCATCCCGGCCGTTTCGCCGCCTTCGCCGCGCTGCCGCTGACCGACGTTACCGCCGCCGCCGCGGAACTCGAGCGCGCGCTCGGGCTGCCGGGCGTGATCGGCGCACAGCTGCCGGGCAACTACTTCCTCACGCGCGCTGACGCCGAAGCGGCGCGTCCGCTGCTGGAGGTTGCCAACCGCCACCGCGCGGTGTTGCTGATCCACCACGGCCCACGACCGGGCGACGCGTATCCCAAGGTCGCCGGCGACACCGACAACGCGCGCCGCCGCAACGGCACGCTGGATATGCAGGCGAGCCTGTCGTCGGTGATGGTGACGCTGTGCCTCACGGACCTGCTTGCGGGATACCCCGACGTGACCGTCGTGGTGCACAATCTGGGCGGCAACATCCCCTACGAGGTCGAGCGCATGGATCATCGCAGCCTGCTCGACACGCCGGAGGAGGAGCTGCCGTCGTCGCGCTTCCGCAGGGCGAAGGTGTATGTGGATTGCAACTCGTTCGGTCCTCGCGCGATCGAGGCGGCCGTGAGCCTGTACGGCGCCGAGCGCATCGTGTGCGGCACCGACGGCAGTGCGTTCGGCGTGGACTGGACCCGGAAGGCGCTGACGGACGCGCAGATCGGCGACGAAGCGCGCGAGCAGATCCTGCACCGGAATGCGGCGGCGATGATGGCGCGGGTGGTGGGCAGCGCGCCACGCGAGATGGCCGCCGACTGAGACGGCGGATTTTCGGGACAGCCGTCCTTCATTTTCCTCTCCGCCCTGGGGCGGAGAGGTCAGGAGAGGTGAGGACCGAAACCGACGTCTCCGGACACGCCAAGCGGGCCGGTCCGGGCCGACGCTTCAGGGCGGCCCGGTGCCGGGCGTCACCGCGAATGGCAGGTCGGGTGCCGGTGTTGCGGGACGCAGGGCGGCGGGCGGATCGGTCAGCCAGATGGTGAGCCGCTTCCAGGTGTCCTTGAACAGGGTGGCAAGGTTGCCGCCGTTTTCGATGATGACCAGGGAGAGTTCGCGCCACAGCGGGTTGCTCGGCACGATCCCGAAGTCGCGGCAGATGTCGGCGATGACGGCGCCCACCGGGCGGCGGCGCACCTCGGCCGCGATGGCCTCGGGCGTGGGCAGACGGGCGAGACCCGGGTCGGCGGTACGGGCGCTGCGGTCCACGGGCGGGGTGGCGCGCGGCTGGCGGCGGGATGGGGCGCTCGGGACGGTGGCCGGTGCGGCCTGCTGGCGGGCGAGGCGGCTGGACAGTCTGGCCTCGAGCGCGGCGGCGCGTAGCAGGCCGCGGGCGATGCGCGCGAGGATCTCTCCGATGTCGATGGTGCCGAAGTCGCGCGTGACATCGGCGGTGTCGGTGGCGGCGGTGCGCTGTTGCAGCGTGCCGGCGAGTTGTCGGCCGTAGTCGATCAGCGTGCGCAGCAGGCCCAGCAGGCGCCCGGTGCGGGTGGCCTCGGTAGGGGTTGGTGCGGTGGCTGCGGCGGACATGACCTGAAGGAAAACATGGGACTTCGGTCCGCGTCAAGGAATATTTTCCGGTAGAGGCCGGTGACAGGCGCGGTCAGTCGGGCATGATTGAAGGGTGCATGAGTGTGAGTGGAAGCCGTCCTCGTCGCCGGTAAATTGTAAAGTCGGAATCCAGGGTCAGGACACGATGGTCCTCATGGATCTCCGCCATGCGAACGATGCAGGCATCTGCCAGCGACATCGGGATGTCGCGATATTTTTTCAGCAATCCGTGCAGGATACCGACGTGTTCCTCCAGCCGAAACGCCACCAAAAGCGCGCCATTCCGGAGCAGGCTGAACAAGGCGTCCTGCGCCATGGAATATCGCGCGAGCAGATAGATCGTTTCGGTCAGTACCCGGCTCACAAACGAGCAGCGGTGCATCAAATTCCTTGATCAAATCGGCGGTCCAACGGTGGTATCGTTCGGACCTGTCAAAAAAAGCGACCAGCGGTCCGGTATCAACGATGGCGCGCATCGCGCCCAAAGCCCTTGAGGTGCTCCGGATTCGAAGCGAGGTCGGGAATGGCGGTTTCGACCACGCCACGTGAGGATTGCATCAACCCGGCCAGATCCCGACGAGCGGCCGTGGCGGGCGGCGCGTCAAGGACGAGGCGGAGACCTTCCTCGATGAGATCCTTCAGCTTGCGGCCGCGGAGCGCCGCTTCCGCCTTGGCCTGGCGGTAAATTGCGTCCGGCAATTCCACCGTGGTCTTCATCGTGGTGCTGCCCCCCATAAAACCATATTCGCATATTTATGCCACCATATGGCCTCTTCAACCGGCACGCCTGTGCGATGCGGTGCGGCCGGGTTGGCACCGATGTTGCCCCGGTAGTCGCCCCAGCCCAAGCCGGGGACCGCACCAGGGCCGACGCGATTTTGCGAGACGCCTCGATATTGCGGCAGAGCGATGCAGCCGCGGCTCCGCCCCGCGCTATTCCACCAACGCCTGGTAAACCAGCGCATTGATCAGCGGCCGGAAGCGCCTGCGCTGTTCGCCCGGCACCTGGGCCATGAAGACCACCGCAAGGTCCTCCGCCGGATCGGCCCACCAGAGCGTCCCGTAGGCGCCATTCCAGTAGAACTCCCCCAAACTGCCCATCAGCGCGCTGGCCCGCGCGCGCACCGCGACCGTCAGGCCGAAACCGTAGCCCTCGGAATTCGGATCAAGTGCGGGAATACGGTTCTCGATGTCGGGCGTAAGGCGGTCGGTCCGCATCGCCTCCACGGTCTTGCGGCCCAGGATGCGGGTCTCGCCCAGCACGCCGCCGCTCAGCAGCATCTGCGCAAATCGCAGGTAATCGAGCGCGGTCGATGCCAGCCCGCCGCCGCCGCATTCGAAACGCAACGCCTGCGCGCGATCCGGCACCGACTGCGCCGCACCGGTATCGGGGTCGCGCGACAGCGGGCGGGCGAGGCGCGCCATCTTGTCGGGCGGCACCTGAAAGCTGGTGTCCACCATGCCGAGCGGGCGGAACAGGCGCTGTTCCAAAAACGCGCCGAGGCTCTGGCCGGAGAGCGCCTCCACCACCAGGCCGATGACGTCGATGGACAGTCCGTAGTCCCAGACGGTCCCGGGTTGATACAGCAGCGGCGCGGCAGCCAGCCGTTCCAGGACGCCGGCGGCATCGAGGCTGGCGCCCGCGGCGTTCGAGGAGTCGGGGTAGAGCCGATGCACCGCGGTCGTGCCGCGCCCGCCATAGGTCAGGCCGGAGGTATGGCGCATCAGGTCCAGCATGGTGATCGATCGTTCGGCGGGCACCGTCTCGATGGGTCCCTCTCCGGCGCGCACGCGCTCATTCAGCACGGCCACGCGCCGGTTGCCGAGTTGCGGCAGGAAACGCTCGACCGGATCGGCCAGTCCGATGCGTCCTTCGTCCCACAGCAATAGCCCGGCCACGCCGGTGACGGGCTTGGTCATCGATGCGACGGCGAACAGCGCATCGAGCGGCATCGGGGCGCGCCGGTCGGGGCCGAGGTGGCCGACGGCTTCGTGGAACGCCAGGCGCCCGTGCCGGGCGACCGCGACAACCGCGCCGGGCAACCGGCCGGCTTCGATCTCGGCGTTCAACGCGGGGATGATCCTGCCGAGCCGGGCCGACGACATGCCGACCGCTTCGGGCTCCGCGCGCGGCAGAGTGTGCTGGTTTGCAGTGGCAGCGGTCATTTCGCTCCTCCCGGTCCCCACCGGTGCGCATCCCCGGAATCAGCGGCGAGCGTGTCGGACGAAGCGGGACCGGTCAATCGCGACGGCAACCTCCTGGTGCTGCCGAGGCGGGATCTACGCGGGTCGGCTCGCGAAGGGCCGACGATTCCCGTGTGAGCACGTTCATAGCTTTTTTCAAAAGATTTGGGTGATCGTGGTCCGGCTCCATCCGACAGCCAAATCTGGAAATGTCGGTTCTACGGAAAGGAATCATGAGAAATGGCCGCAAAGTTCGTCACCGCGGGTGATCTCGAGGACGGCAGACTTCAGGTATTCGCGATTCAAACCGGCGGGCATCTGCAGACCCGATGGAAAGAATTGACCGATCCGAATTCAGCCTGGACGCCATGGGCCAATTTTCAAACGCCTGCTCAACTCGCAACCAGCCTGTCCGTCGGCTACCTTTCCGACCGGCGAATGCAGCTCTTTGCCACCGATACCCAGGGCAACATGGTGACGTGCTGGAAGAGCGGAACCTCGCCTGACGCTAGCTGGACGCAATGGACCGACTTTTCCTGAGTAGTCCGGACCGACCGCAGTCGCCCGCGGAACCCCGCGCCCCCGGAAACCACGATTGCACCGCTTCCGGGAAAATGCGCGTAATATTCCGGCGGGCGGCCCCGGCCGGTTGCTCGCCGAAACGGCATGACACGATGGACCGGTGGCCGGCCTGACCACAATCGGCTGAGACCATGCAACTGACGATGACTGTCCTGCGCTGCCCGGACAGGGTGGCTCCCGAAACCCGCAGCACGGCCGGCGGAGAACTCTCCGTCGGTCGCGGCCCCGGCGTTGACTGGGTGCTGCCCGATCCGGAGCGGCTGCTCTCCAAGCGCCATTTCGCCCTGGCGTATCGCAGCGGTGTCTGGCAACTCGCCGACACATCGACCAACGGGACGTTTCTCAATCGGGAAACCGCTCCGATCGGCGCCGGCGCCGTGCGCAACCTGCGCGATGGCGACCGCATCCGGCTCGGCGCATACGAGATCGAGATACGCCTGGTCGAGGACGCCATCGCGCGGCCCGGCGCTTTGGCGGGCCGGTCGTTCGCCGATCCGTTCGCCATGGATCCGTTCGAGCCGCAGCGGCCGGTGCGCAATCCGTTCGACGAGCCGGACCATCCCGGTGCAGGTATCACACCGAGCACGGCACAATTGCCGCTTGATTACGATCCGCTCGCGCCGGAACCGCGTCAGGTCCCATTCCACGGTCCGACGCAGGCGGATCATTCGCCGATCATGGACGATGCGTTCCGTCCACCGCAGTCCAGCGGGCAGGCGCCATTGCATACCGGCGGCGTCATTCCGGGCGACGATCTGCTGCCGGACGACTGGGACAACAGCCTTCTGGAGGGCATCGCGGCGCCCGCCTCACGCGCCGTGCCGCCGCCGGTCGCACAGCCCGCGCCACGCAAGCCGCCGGAACCGCCGGCTCCGCCACCGGTGGCCCCGCCCGCGCCGCCACCGCAGGCGCGCGCCGACCACGCCGCACTGCTTGCGGCCTTCCTCGAGGGTGCCGGCCAGCCGGACGCACTTCCGAGCGATCCGGCCGCCACCATGCTGGAACTTGGCAAGGCGTTCAGGGTCCTGGTCGCCGGGCTGCGCTCGGTCCTGATTGCCCGTGCCGCCATCAAGAGCGAGTTCCGTATCGAGCAGACGATGATCCGCGCGCGCGGCAACAATCCGCTGAAGTTCTCCGCGGGCGACGATGACGCGCTTGCGGCATTGCTGGGTGCGGGACGGCGGACCGACATGACGCCGCACGAGGCGATCGCCGATGCGCTGCGCGACATCCGCCTGCATGAGCTCGCCTCGATGGCTGCGATGCAGGCAGCCGTGCGCTCCGTCCTCGACGGGCTCGATCCGGCGAAGCTCCGTGCCGGCGCGGAGCAGGGCGGCGGCATGACGTTGCTGCCGTTGCAGAAGAAGGCGCGTGCCTGGGACGCCTACGAGACGCTTCATTCGCGCACCGTGCAGGCGCTGGCCGACGATTTTGACAGTGCCTTCGGCAAGGCATTCGCCCGAGCCTATGAGCGTTCGCTGGACGAGGTCTCCGCGAAGGAGCGACGATGATTCGACGCCGGAACGTTCTGGAGTTGCTGACGGTGATCGCCGCTCCGCTTGCGTTGCTTCGTTGTGCTCCGAAACCGAAACCGCCGCCGGTGCTGACGTTGGTGATGACCGGTGCGGCCGATCAGAACCCCGATATTTCCGGCAAGCCCGCGCCGGTCGCGGTGCGGATCTATCAGCTCACCGCGACGCCGAAGTTCGAGCGCGGCGACGTGTTCGCGTTGACCGAGCACGAGCAGCAGACCCTGGGCCAGGACGATGCCGGCTCACAGGAATTTGTCCTTTCGCCTGGCGAGACCCAGACGAAGACATTCGAACTCAAACCGGAGGTTCAGAACGTCGGCATCGTGGTGCTGTATCGCGACATCGATGCCGCGCAATGGCGCGCACTTGCTCCTGTTGCGACCAGCGGGCCGACAAAACTCGCACTCGGCGTTGGCAAACTTGCTATCACGCTGAAGCCCGCAGCCTGAACCCGGGGTCGCGGCGCGCCTGCGTCGCGACGGTGCCGATTGGGGGGAAGCCGATCGATGAGCTGGACGAACCGCGTGGTCTGGCAGGAAGGCATGTTCCTGCGCACGCAGCATTTTCAGCAGCAGGATCGCTGGACGGAGCAACTCGTGCGCGGGCGCGTGCAGGCGCTGCGTCCGCATCCCTGGGGGATGATCGAGTACGCACTCGACCGCGACCTGCTCGGCACCGGCCGTTTCGCGCTCGCATCCGCCGCCGGCGTGTTCGAGGACGGCACGCCGTTTTCGTTGCCGGGTGAGACCGACCATCCGCCGCCGCTGGAACTGCCCGAGAACGCCCGCAACGTGCTGGTGTATCTGGCGCTGCCGATCCGTCAGGCTGGCGCGGTGGAAGTCGCGGACAGCGCGACCGAGGGCCGCTACGCCGCGCGTCCGTTCGAAGCCTATGACACGCATTCCGCCTCGCCACAGCCGGCGGAGCTGCAGGTCGGCCGGCTGCGCATGCGCTACCTGCTGGAGACCGACGAACGTACCGGGTATCTTTGCATCGGTCTCGCCCGTGTGACCGAAGTCGCCGCCGACCGGCGCGTTGTCCTCGATGAACGCTGGATTCCGCCTTCGCTCGTCTGTTCCACGGCGCCGCCGCTGTCGGGACTGATCGCCGAGCTGTCGGGCATGCTGAACCAGCGCGGCGAGGCGCTTGCCGCGCGCATGACCGCGCCCGGTCAGGCGGGCGTCGCGCAGGTCGCCGATTTCCTGCTGCTGCAATCGATCAATGGCTGGCAGAACGTGCTGGCCCATTGGGCCGATGCGGCGAACGTCCATCCGGAGGCGCTTTACACGACCCTGGTGCAGATGGCCGGCGAGTTCGCGACCTTTCTCGATACGCGGCGACCCACCGCCTATCAGGCCTATCGCCATGACGACCTGCAGCGCAGCTTCGCGCCGGTGGTCGCCGATCTGCGGCGGGCACTGTCCGCGGTGCTGGAAGCGACCGCGCTGGCGATCCCGCTGCGCGAGGCGCGCCACGGGGTCAGGGTGGGTCCGATCACTGACCGCACGATCCTGCGGGCCTCGAATTTCGTGCTCACGGTGCAGGCGGATGTGCAGGCGGAACAGTTGCGGCGGCTGTTCCCCTCGCAGGTGAAGATCGGCGCGGTGGAGCATATCCGCGAACTGGTGAACGTCGCGCTGCCCGGAATTGCCGTCCGCCCGCTGCCGGTGGCGCCTCGGCAGCTGCCGTTCTACGCCGGAGCGACCTATTTCGAGCTGGACCGCGCCAGTCCGCATTGGCAGCAGATGCAGAACTCAGGCGGCTTCGCGATCCACGTCTCGGGGGATTTTCCCAACCTGAGGCTGGAACTTTGGGCGATCCGCGGATGAGACGCCGATGAGCGACAATCCGTTCTCCGAACCGGATGACTCCGACCGGACCGTGATCCGCCCGGTGCCGGGCGGCCGGCGCGCGCCGCCCTCGCCGCAGGCTTCGGCCCCGTCATTCCGCGATCCGCCGCCGCCGCCCGTCGCCACCGACAGCGGGGAAACGATCAGCTTCGGCCTCAATCCGCTGATCGAGGCGTCAGCGCCGCTGCTGCAACTGCTCGGCCGTCTACGCAATACCTACAGCCAGCCGAACCCCGGCGACCTGCGCGAGCGCGCGATCCAGCAGATCCGCATCTTCGAACAGGCCGCGCGCGATGGCGGCGTGCCGATGGATCAGTTGCGCCCGGCGCACTATGCACTCTGTGCCAGCCTGGACGACGTGGTGCTGAACACGCCGTGGGGCAGCGCGGGCGACTGGGCGGAGCGTTCGCTGGTATCCAGCTTTCACCAGGAGGTGCGCGGCGGCGAGCGGTTCTTCGACCTGCTGGGCCAGCTACGGCAGAATCCCGGCACATTCCTGCCGGTTCTGGAGCTGATGTACCTGTGCCTCAGCCTGGGCTTTCAGGGACGCTACCGGCTGTCGCCGCGCGGCCCGGGGGAGCTCGATCGTCTGCGAGAGGATCTCTACGCCATCATCGTGCGCCAGGGCAGCCTGCCGACCCGGCGCTGGCGCCGCATTGGCAGGGAGTGCAGGCGCCATACCGGCCGGCGCGCGCCGTCGTGCCGACCTGGGTGCTGGGGGCCGGCGCGCTGGCCGTGATCGGCGGGCTGTTCGTCTGGTTCTCCACCAGCCTCAACGCGGCGTCCGACGCCGTGTTCGCGCAACTGCTTGGCGCGCCGCTCCCGCATATGGCGCAAATTCCCCGCGCCGCCCCGGTGCGGCCGCCACCCCCGCCGCAAGCCCTCGCACCGGAGCCGCTCGCCGTGTTCCTCAAGCCGGAGATCGACCAGGGGCTGGTCACCGTGCTCGGCGATCGTGCAACGCCGATCGTGCGCATCCGCAATCGCGGCATGTTCCCGTCCGGCAGCGCGTCCGTGGCGCCGGGCTACATCCACCTGCTGGAGCGGATCGGCGAGGCATTGAAGGCCGAGAAGGGCCCCGTGACGGTCAACGGCTATACCGACAACCAGCCGATCCACACGGTGCAGTTTCCGTCGAACTTCCAGCTGTCCGCCATGCGCGCCGAGGCGGCACGCGCCATCGTCGTGCGTGCGCTGGGCGATCCCGGCCGCGTGGCGGCCCAGGGTCACGCCGATGCCGATCCGCTGGCATCCAACGGGACGGCCGACGGACGCGACCAGAATCGAAGGATCGAGGTGGTACTGCGGAGGCAGGGCTGAACCATGCGTGCGGTGCTGCGCTTCCTCGGCTCCCGCTGGTTCCTCAGTCTGATCGGCGTCGCGCTGCTTGCCGCGCTGGTCTGGGTATTCGGGCCGTTTCTCACCTACCTGGAACCCTGGATTGCCCGCGCCGAGGTGATTGCGGCGATGGTTGTGATCTGGGGCGCGGTCAATTTCTGGCTGAGTCGGCGCCGCAGGAAGAAGGAGCGGGCGCTGCTTCAGGGCGTCACGGCTGCTCCGGTCGATCCCTCGGTTGCCGCATCGGCCGAGGAGGCCGCGGCGATGCGCGAGCGGCTCATGACCGCCCTGGCGCTGCTGAGGAAAGCGTCGGGCGGGCGCGGCTACCTCTACGAGCAGCCCTGGTACGTGATCATCGGACCGCCCGGCGCGGGCAAGACCACCGCGCTGCTCAACGCCGGTCTCTCGTTCCCGCTCGCGGCCGAGATGGGACAGAGCGCGGTTCCCGGCGTCGGCGGGACCCGCATGTGCGACTGGTGGTTCACCGAGAGCGCGGTGCTGATCGACACCGCCGGCCGCTACACGACGCAGGATTCCGATGCGGTGGTGGACAAGGCCGGCTGGCTGGCGTTTCTCGGCCTGCTCCGCCGCACCCGTGCGCGCCAGCCGCTGAACGGCGTCCTGGTCGCCATCGGGCTGTCCGACATCGCCACCGCGTCGTCCGCGGAGCGATTGGCGCATGCACGGGCGATCCGGCGGCGGGTGCGCGAGATATACGATCAGCTCGGGCTGCGCGTCCCGGTCTATGCGCTGTTCACCAAGGCGGACCTGATCGCCGGCTTCACGGAGTTCTTCGACGATCTGGACCGTGAGCGGCGCGGCCAGGTCTGGGGCGTCACGTTCCCGCTGAACAAGACCGATTCCGGCAGCGCCGGACTGTTCAGCGCGGATTTCCGGCTGTTGGTGGAACGGCTGAACCAGCGGGTGCTCGAGCGGCTGCAGGCGGAGCGAAGCCCGGACCGACGCACCCTGATCGCCGGATTCCCCCCACAGGTCGCGAGCCTCGCCGCGCCGCTTGCGGAATTCCTCACCGAGGCGTTCGGCGGTTCCCGTCTCGATCCGGCGCCATCCCTGCGCGGCGTCTATCTCGCATCGGGCACGCAGGAGGGTACGCCGATCGACCGTCTGACCGGCGCGATGGCGCGCAGCTTCGGCATCGACGCGCAGCGCGCCGCGTCGCTGCGTCCGGAGCAGGGTCGCAGCTATTTCCTGAACCGCCTGCTGAAGGACGTGATCTTCGGCGAGGCGACGCTGGTTGCACGCGATCCCGCCACCATCAAGCGCAATGCGCTGGTGCGGGTCGGCGCGGCCGCGCTGGCGTTGGTCGTGGTGATCGGCGGGGCAGCCGCGCTGGTGCAGACGCGGCACGTGAACCAGTCCGCTGTGGCGCAGTCCGATGCGGCGCTGGCCGCCTACGACAAGACAGCACAATCCCTCGGGCTCGATCCGGTGACGAATGTCCAATTGCCGCGGTTCGTGCCCCTGCTGGACCAGGCGCGCGCACTGCCGTTCGGCGTGGATGCGGGGTCGGCCACGATGCAATGGTTCCCCGGCCTGTCGCAGACCGGCAAGCTCGCGGCCGGCGCACGCCAAGTGTATCACAACGCCCTCCAGCACGTATTGCTGCCTCGGTTGATCGTCCGGCTGGAAGGCCAGATGCGGGCGCATTTCGATCAGCCGGCCTACCTGTACGAGGCGACGCGGATCTACCTGATGCTGGGTTCGGCCGGCCTGCTCGACCGCGATCTGGTCAAGGAGTGGATGAGCCTCGACTGGCAGGGCGCCTGGCCCGGCCCGGCGCTGAAGGGTCTGCGCGACAGCCTGGAACGTCATCTTGCAGCGCTGCTGGATGAGCCGCTCGAAAAGGTGCCGCTCGACGGTGCGCTGATCGAGGACGCGCAGCGCACCTTCAGCCGCGTGTCGCTGGCCGAGCGCGTCTACGGGACGATCCGCGGCTCGCAGCAGGCGCGGGCGTTGCCGCCGTGGCGGCCGTCCGACGCCGCGGGCGCGTCCGGCGTGCGCGTCTTCATCCGCCGCTCGGGCGCGCCGCTGACCGAGGGCGTGCCCGGGTTCTATACGGTTGACGGGTTCTACAAGGTGCTGCAGCCCGATCTGCCCGCGGCGACGACGCAGGTGGCAAGCGAAAGCTGGGTTTTGGGCAAGGAGGCGCAGGTCAGTCCCGCCAGTCCTCAGGTGCTGACCCTGCAGCGTGACGTGACCGCGCTCTACACGACGGACTACGCCAGGCAGTGGGACGCGCTGCTCGCCGACCTCGATATCGAGCCAATGCGCAACCTCCCGCAGGCGGTGCAGGAGCTGTATATCCTGGCATCGCCGCAGTCGCCGATGCGCGATCTGCTGGCCGGCATCACACGTCAGCTGACCCTGACCCAGCCGCCGCCACCGCCGCCTGGCGTTGCCGGTGCTGCTCAGGCGGCGGCGCAGGCCGCCGCACAGGCAGCAAACAGCGCGGCGGATCGGGTGCAGGCCGTACTTGGTGCGGCGGGCGGCCCGCCACCGCCGCCGCCGGGCAAGGCAATCGAGGACCGCTATGCCGCGCTGATCGCGTTTGTCGGCAAGGGGCCCGGCGCGCCGATCGACAACGTGCTGAAGCTGTTGAACGACCTGCAGGCGCAGCTTGCCAAACTGGCGGCGGCACCGGCCGGGGGACCTGCCGCCGCGCTCGGCGCCGGCGATGATCCCGCGCAGTCGTTGCAGGCCGAGGCGAGCCGCGATCCGCAACCGGTGGCCCGCTGGCTGCAAGGGATGGCGGTCAGTGGCAACCAGTTGCGCGGCGGCGGCACGCTCGAGCAGGTCAAGAAGGCGTTCGGCGCGCCCGGCGGTCCGGCGTCGCTGTGCACCAAGGCGGTTGCCGGCCGCTACCCGTTCGTTGCCGGCTCCACCAACGACATTCCGCTCGACGACTTCGCCCGTCTGTTCGCGCCGGGTGGCCTGCTGGACAAGTTCTTCAATGATAACCTGCAACCGTTCGTCGATACGTCCGGCGCGACCTGGAAGGCCCAGCCGGTGGCCGGCGTCGCGGCCCCGGTGTCGCCGGGCGACCTTGTGCAGTTCCAGCGGGCGTCGCAGATCCGCGACCTGTTCTTCGCAGGCGGTGGGAATCAGCCGACCGTGCGCTTCGACATCACGCCTCTCGACACCGACGCCAAACAGGTGACGCTGGATCTGGACGGACAGGCGATCGTCTATGCGCACGGACCGCAGCGGCCGGTGTCGGTGACGTGGCCGGGACAGAACCGCATGAACAGCGTGCGGTTGGTGTTCGATCCACCGCCGACGAGCGGCACGCCGGTGTTCCAAGCAAAGGGACCCTGGTCGCTGTTCCGACTGTTCGGGCTCGGCACGCTGCAGCAGAGCGGGGCGGCGGATCGCTACACGCTCGACTTCCAGCTTGGCGACCGTCACGCTTCTTACGAGATACGTGCCGGTTCGGTGCTGAATCCGTTCGAACCCGGTGTCTTGCGGGACTTCCAATGTCCGGCCCTGTGATGGTCGGCTTCTACGGCAAGTTGCCGGCGCGCGGCGATTTCGTCCGCGCCGGCCTGTCGCGCGACTTTACGGATCGCTGGGACGCGTGGATGCAATTCGTGCTGGCCGGCAGCCGTGCATTGATGGGCGAGGCCTGGCTGCCTGCGTTCCTGGAAGCGCCGGTCTGGCGTTTCACCTTGCCCGCCGGCATGTGCGGCGATCGCGCGGCGCTCGGCCTGATGCTGCCGAGCGTCGACAGCGCGGGACGCTACTTTCCGCTGACCTTTGCAGCACTGCATGACGCGGCGGCCGCGACGACCGGAGCCAATGTCTGGCTCGACCGATGCGAGGCGATCGGGCGCGCTGCGCTGGAGCAGGATACGCCGCCGCAGGAGGTTTCCGACATGCTCGGGCTGCCGGTTCTGACGGGCGATGGTGAGCGATCCGTCGATGCCGTGTGGTGGACCGACGGTTCTTCGCGGGTGAAGCCCATCTGCATGTCGTTTTCATCCATGCCCGACGCGGCGACCTATGCAACCATGCTTGGCGTGGCGGAGCCGACGTGGTGACCGCCACGCGCTTTCGGTCCTGGGCCGCGACGCATCCCGGCGCGAAGCGGACCTATAACGAGGACGCCTACGTTGACCGGCCCGACATCGGCCTTTGGGCCGTGGCGGACGGCGCGGGCGGCCATGCGGCCGGCGAGGTCGCATCGGGCATGATTGCAAAGGCGCTGGAAGCGATCCCCGCCGGGTTGCGCGCCGCGGAACTGCTGGCGGAAGTGCGGCTGGCGATCGAGCGCACCCACGCCGCGTTGCGCGCGGAGGCCGCTCGGCGCGGCCCGGATGTGATGGTGGCATCGACCGTCGTGGTGATGCTGGCGCGCGGCCAGTACTTTGCGTGCCTCTGGGCCGGCAACTCGCGTGCCTACCTGCTGCGCGGCGGCGCGCTTCGCCAGATCACCCGTGACCACAGTCTCGTGCAGGAGTTGCTGGAGGCTGGCACGATCGGCCCCGACGAAGTGGCGAACCATCCGCGGGGGAATGTGATCACCCGCGCGGTCGGGGCGGAACTAGACGAGTTTGCACTCGACAAGGTGAGCGACCGTTTGGCGCCGGGCGATCGGTTCCTGCTGTGCAGCGACGGTCTGTGCAAGACGCTGTCGGGCGGTGTATTGGCCGGCCTGCTCGGTTCGCCCGACGGTGCCGCGCCGCAGGCGCTGATCGATGCGGCGCTGGCGCTGAATGTCAGCGACAACGTCACCGCCGTCGCGGTCGAAGTCACCAGGTAATGGCGACGGTCGGTGAATTGGTATCCGGCAATGCACGTCGTTGCCGGCGTTGACCCAAAGTACGTCGTGGCTTGTGCTGGACGGGATGGCCGGGTCGAGCCCGGCCACGACGTACTTTGGGTGACGCCTGCCATGACGTGCTTTGCCCCAGGAAACGCCGATGTCGCGCGTCAGACCTTGCCCATCGTCAACAGATCGTAGCCTACCGTATCCGGCGATCCGCCGATCTTCGGGTCGCGTTCGGTGTAGGTGCACATGATCTTGGTGAAGTTCAGCGTCATGCTCTCCGTCGGAGCGTCGCCGCTGCTCGACTTGCTGTAGCCACTCAGTCCGCAATTGGTGAGCTCGTAGGCGAGATAGGTGTCCACCTTGTCCTTTGTGGTGGTGGTGAATTTGAATTTCACCGTGGCACTCAGATCGCCAGCGACGGCGTCCATCATCAGCTTGGTGGAAGCCTTGTCCAACCGCTTGCTGATCACGATCTCGCTGATGTTCGGCTCGGACGCCTCGCGGGTCGCCGCGCCGCGCGCCGCCGTTCCGATGGCGCGACCGACACCCCACTGGAACGAGCTCAGTTCGATCCATTTCTCGAAGCCCTGCGTCGTAACGGCTCCGTCGATTCCATCCCATTTCATGTAGATTGCCACGTTGCGCTCCTTTGTTTCCGGCGAGGCGGTTTGATGGTTTCAGCCGATGTGGTATTCAAACGATCCAGCCGTGTCCACGCCCACGGTGACCCCATTGATCGTTGCGCCGTCGGCGAGCCGAGATAACACTTCCGCGGACAACTCCGGGAGTAACGTCCGCGAGAGAATTTTCTCGACGTTACGCGCACCGGACGATGTCTCGGTGCAACGCGCGGCGATCGTATCGACAAGATCCTGGTCCCAAGAGAACCTTGCGCCATACGATTCCTGAACTCTTCGCCGAATCCGATCGAGCTGAAGCCCGACGATCTGACGAATGATCTCGGGCGCCAGCGGAAAATAGGGGACCAAATTCACCCTGCCGAGGAAGGCCGGTTTGAAATGCTTCATCAGCTCGGGCATCAGCGCGTCGGCCAGCGCGACTGAATCAGGCGCCGTTTCCGGATCGGCGAACAGTCGTGTGATCAGGTCGGTGCCGGCATTCGACGTCATGATGATGACGGTGTTCTTGAAGTCGATGTCGCGACCCTCGCCGTCCTTCATGTTCCCTTTGTCGAACACCTGAAAGAAGATGTCCTGCACGCCGGGATGCGCCTTCTCCATTTCATCCAGCAGAATGACCGAGTAAGGCCGCCGCCGTACCGCCTCGGTCAGCACGCCGCCCTCGCCGTAGCCGACATAGCCGGGCGGGCTGCCCATCAGCAGGCTGACCTTATGTTCCTCCTTGAACTCACTCATGTTGATCACGGTGACGTTCTGCTCGCCGCCATACAGCAGATCGGCGAGCGTCAGCGCCGTCTCGGTCTTGCCGGTACCGGATGTGCCGACCATCAGGAACACGCCGATCGGCTTGCGCGGATCGGTGAGGCCGGCGCGCGACGTGCGGATTGCCTGCGCCACCGCATCCAGCGCATGCGGCTGTCCGACGATGCGCTGCTCCATCGCCTGCTTCAGGTTCAGCACGGTGTGGATCTCGTTTGACTGCATGCGGCCAGCCGGAATGCCGGTCCAGCCTTCCACCACCTCGGCCACCGCCTGACGGTCCACCACCGGATGGATCAGCGGCGTCTCACCCTGCAGCGCGCGCAGTCTGCCGGAGACGCCGGCGAGCCGTTCGCGCAGCGCATCCTTGTCCTCGATGTCCGCCGGATCCTCGATCTGCGCCCGTGTCTCGCCAAGCTGAGCCGCCAGCGCCTTCTCCTGCTCCCAGCGCACTTCCAGATCCGCGAGTTCCTCGGCCACGCGCGTGCGCTCCGCCAGGAGTTCCGCGCGGCGCGTCCCATGCGGTTCGCCGCCGGCGATCTCGCGATCCAGAATCGCCACCTCGGTATCGATCAGCGCGATGCGCCGCTGCCGGTCCTCGACCGACGGCGGCACCGCGGCCTGGCTCATCGACACGCGCGCGCAGGCCGTATCAATGAGACTCACCGCTTTGTCCGGCAACTGCCGCGACGGGATGTAGCGCGCGGACAGTCGCACCGCCTCGCTCACCGCCTCGTCCAGGATACGAACGTTATGATGTTTCTCAAGCGTTTCGACGAGGCCGCGGATCATGGCGATCGCCACCGGTTCCGCCGGCTCCTCGACCTTCACCACCTGGAAGCGCCGGGTCAGCGCGGCGTCCTTTTCGACGTATTTCTTGTATTCGGCCCACGTGGTTGCAGCGATCGTGCGCAACTCGCCCCGCGCCAGCGCCGGCTTCAGCAGATTGGCGGCATCGCTCTGCCCAGCGGCACCGCCCGCGCCGATCAGCGTGTGCGCCTCGTCGATGAACAGGATGATCGGCTTCGGCGAGGCCTTCACCTCGTCGATCACGTTGCGCAGCCGATTTTCAAATTCGCCCTTCACGCCGGCGCCCGCCTGCAGCAGGCCGAGATCGAGCGTCTTCAGCGACACGCCCTGCAATCCCGGCGGCACATCGCCGGACGCCAGTCGCAGAGCGAACCCTTCCACCACCGCCGTCTTGCCGACGCCTGCCTCGCCGGTGAGGATCGGATTGTTCTGCCGACGCCGCGTGAGGATGTCGATGATCTGCCGGATCTCGGTATCGCGGCCGAGGATCGGATCGATCTTTCCCGCGCGCGCCTGTGCCGTGAGGTCGGTGGTGTACTGATCGAGCGCACCCGACCCACGCGGCGCCATCGGCGCGCCGTCCCCGGAAGCGGTCGCTTCCCCGGACTCAGCCGCCGCGTGGGCGTCCGCCGCCTCGGCGCTGCCCGCGGTGATCGCGGCGAAGTCGCGCTTCAGCACATCGGCGTTGATCTTCAGCAATTGGCCGGACGCCTCGCGCGCGCGCCGCGACAGCGTCTCATCCGCCAGCAGCGCCCAGAGCAGATGGCCCGATCGGATACGCGCAGCGCCCTGCTCCAGCGAAGCCATCAGCCAAGCCTGCTTCGCCAGTTCCACGATATCCGGTGCCAGCGATGGCGCACGGCCGTTGCCGGTCTTCATACGTTCCAGCGCGCGATTGAGGTCGATTGCGAAGCGACCCTGGTCGATTTCGTAATGACGCAGGATGGCGGCGATGTCGCTGTCGGCACGGTCGGCGAGCGTGACCAGCCAGTGTTCGATCTCGACATTGTAATGGGTTCGCGACAGCGTCAGGCCGGCGGCGGCCTCGAGCGCCCGGCGGCACGGCTCGTTCAACCGTCCCACGAGCTGCTTCAAATCGATGGTGGCCATCCGGTATCCTCCGAGGGTGCAATCCCCCATTTCGCGAGCGAAGACTATGTGTTACGCGGAACCATTGTCCAGTTATTGAGAGGCGACTGAATGACCGACCTGCCGGAAGGCTTCGACCTCGAGGCTCTGCTGGCACCGGTACCGGGCGACGCGCCGCAAGGCATCGACATCCGCGAGGACTTCTCGGCCGCATCGCCCTATAACCGGCTGCGCGATGCCCGCTCCGAGGCGCGCGACGCCGAGCGCGGACTGGACGCCGGGGGTGAGAACACGCGCGATCCGGCCCCGCTTTGGCGCAGCATTCGGGAGCTCGCGCTGACCACGCTCGCGGAGACCACCAAGGATCTCGAAGTCGCCGCCTGGCTCACCGAGGCGCTGGTGCGAAGCGACGGGCTCACGGGGCTCGCGGCGGGGGCACGACTGATGGGAGGACTTGCCGAACAGTACCTGGGACGTTTTGTTTCCGTTGCCGGACGATTATGGCATGGAGACCCGCGTCACGCCGGTGACCGGGCTCAACGGCCGCGACGGCAAGGGCTCGCTGATCCAGCCGCTGTACAAAGTGGCGCTGTTCAATCGGACTGACGGCGCCCCGGTCGCCCTTTACCAGTATCAGCAGTCCGAACAGCTTGGCGCGCTCGATGCCGAACGTCGGCAGCAACGCATCGACAAGGGTGCGGTGCCGCTGGACAGCATGGAACGCGAGGCGCGCGCGGCGGGCAGCCGTCAGTTCGCGGCACTGCTTGCGGATGCGCAGGCCGCCCACGATGCCTGGCAGGCGATGGCTGCCGTGATCGACGCGAAGGCCGGCGCCGATGGTCCGTCGACGACGGCGGTCCGCGATCTGCTGCTGGGCATCATCGAAGTCGCCAGGCGCTACGCACCGCCCGAGGCCGCCGATGGCGGCGGGGCGACGGTGTCCGCTGCGGCGGGCGCCGGAGAACTCGTTGGCGGCGGCGCGGTGGCCGGCATGGGTGTCGCCGGCTTCCCCGTGACGCCGGGTCAGGCGGCCTCGCGCGAGGATGCGCTGCGCGCCCTGACTGAGATTGCAAACTTCTTTCGCCGGACCGAACCGCACTCACCGCTCTCCTACACGCTCGACGAGGCGGTACGCCGCGGACGCATGACCTGGCCCGAACTGCTGGCCGAAGTCGTCGCCGACATGGATGCGCGCAACAGCATTCTGACCACGCTCGGCATTCGTCCACCGCCGCCTGAGGCCCAGGAATGACACGGATGGGTGATGGAACTGTGTGAAAAGGTTCACAGACTCAAGGAATTATTGACCATACTCATGTCGCCTGGCTAATCTTTGCGCAGTGCCCGACATGCGCAGATGCGCCGTTGTCGGGTCAGTCGGGCCCGGGCCGATCACGAGGATGGGGAAACCAGACCATGAGTGCCAGCATCCACGACAAGCTCAATCGCGTCCGCAAGCCGCGGGTGCACATCACCTACGAGGTCGAGACCGAAGGTGCGGAGGTGCTCCGCGAACTGCCGTTCATCGTCGGCATCATGGGGGATTTCTCCGGCGACCCGACGCAGCCGCTGAAGCCGCTCGCCGATCGCAAGTTCATCCAGATCGACCGTGACAACTTCAACGATGTCATGGCGGGAATGAACCCCGGACTGAAGCTGAGGGTGGACAACAAGCTGTCGGACGCGGGCGGCGAGGTGGCGGTCGATCTGAAATTCAACTCGATCGAGGATTTCGAACCCGCGCGGGTCGCCCAGCAGGTGCCGGCACTGCGCGCGCTGCTCGAGACGCGCGCCAAGCTGCGCGACCTGATGAGCAAGGTGGACCGGTCCGCGGAACTGGAGGGCCTGCTCGAACAGGTGCTGAAGAACGACGACGAACTGAAATCGCTGTCCAGCCAGCTTGGGCTGGGCAAGCAGGAGGGCTGATCGATGTCAGGCGCTCAGACCTCGACACCGGCGGCCGCGACCGAGACGACCGAAAGCCCGTCATTCCTCGATCAGGTCGTCGCGGCGACGAGGCAGACAACGCCCGACCATGCGCAGGAGCTCGTCAAGACACTGGTCGAGCAGGCGCTGTCCGGCACCGTCACGTTCGACAAGAACCTGACACGCACCATCGACAGCGCCGTCGCGGCAATCGATCGCAAGCTGTCGGACCAGCTCAACGCCATCATGCATCACCCGAAGTTCTCGGCGCTAGAGGGAACCTGGCGCGGGCTGCATTATCTGGTGATGAACAGCGAGACCGGCACGGCGCTCAAGCTTCAGGTGCTCAATCTGCCGAAGCGCGAATTGTCGCGCGACCTGCAGCGCGCCGTCGAATTCGACCAGAGCCAGCTGTTCAAGAAGATTTACGAAAATGAATTCGGCACGCCGGGCGGCGAGCCCTATGGCGCGTTGATCGGCGACTACGAGTGGACGCAGCACCCGGACGACATCGAAACACTGCGTCTGGTGTCCAACGTCGCGGCCGCGGCGTTCGCGCCGTTCATCTCGGCTGCCGGCGCCGGCATGTTCGGGTTTGACAAATGGCCCGACCTTGCCAAGCCGCGCGATCTGGCAAAGATCTTCGAGACGCAGGACTACACGAAATGGCGCAGCTTCCGCGACAGCGAGGACGCGCGTTTCGTCAATCTTGTGCTGCCGCGCACGCTCGCCCGGCTGCCCTACGGTGCGGCCACCAAGGCGATCGACGAATTCGCATTTGAAGAAGCGCCCTACGACGAAGCCGGCGCGGCGAAGCCGATGCAGCACAACGAATACTGCTGGATGAATGCTGCCTACACGCTGGGCACCAAGCTCACGGACGCCTTTGCCAAGTTCGGCTTCTGTACCGCGATCCGCGGCGCCGAGGGCGGCGGCAAGGTGGAGAACCTGCCGTACCATGTGTTCACGTCCGATGACGGCGACCTGGATGCGAAGTGCCCGACCGAGATCGCCATCACCGACCGCCGCGAGTTCGAACTTTCGAATCTCGGCTTCCTGCCGCTGTGCCACTACAAGAACACGGACTATTCGGTGTTCTTTGGCGCCCAATCGGTGCAGAAGCCGAAAAAGTACGACCGGCCGGAGGCGACCTCAAACGCGGCGATCTCGGCGCGGCTGCCCTACATCATGGCGACCAGCCGTTTTGCGCACTACCTGAAGGTGATGGCGCGCGACAAGATCGGCAGCTTCATGGAAGCGAGCGATGTCGAGCGGTGGCTGAACCGGTGGATCAACAACTATGTCAACGGCAACGAGAATGCCGGGCAGGAGATGAAGGCGCGCTTCCCGTTGCGCGAGGCACGCATCGACGTACGCGAGATACCGGGCAAGCCCGGCTCCTACAACGCGATCGCGTACCTGCGGCCGTGGCTTCAGATGGAAGAGCTGACCACCAGCCTGCGCATGGTGGCCCGCATCCCGGCAGCCGCGAGCTGACTGCCGCCCTTCGTTTCGGGCAGCCGGACCGGTGAACGAACTCAACCTGATCGTGGACGTTCCCGGCGAAGCGGCGGCGGATCAGCCTGCCGCTTCAACGGGGGTTCGCGATGCGATGCTGTCGGGGCGTTTCGCCGGCAGCCGGGACGCCGAACTTGCCGATGCCGTCAGCGGATTTCTCAATGCCGATGCGGGCGACGCGATCGCTCTGTGGTTTGGCGGCGACCACGGCGGCCGCCTGCGGATCGATCCTCAGGCGCTGCGCGATGCGGTGGATCGCGACATTGCCGCGATCGATGCTATGCTCGCCGAACAGGTCGATGCCATCCTGCATCATGCGCGCGTGCGAAGGCTCGAGGGCACATGGCGCGGACTGGCCTGGCTGGTTGACGGCGCGGACCTTTCAAACCGGCTGAAAATCCGGATCCTGAATATCGGCTGGCCGGAAATCTGCCGCGATCTGGAACGTGCGATCGAATTCGATCAGAGCCTGCTGTTCCGCAAGATCTACGAGGAAGAGTTCGGCATGCCGGGCGGCGAGCCGTACGGCCTTTTGGTGGTCGATCATGAGGTGCGACATCGACCCGGCCCCGGCGCAGGTCCGGGATCGCGGACCGACGACGTGAATGCGCTCGCCTCGCTCGCCGCGGTCGCGGCGGCGGCGTTCTCGCCGGTGGTGATCGGCGCTTCGCCCGCGCTGCTCGAGGTCGACAGCTTCGCCGATCTCGCCACGTCCACCGATCTTGCCGCGCCGCTGCGCAATGCCGACCACGCGCGCTGGCGCAGCCTGTCGTCGCGTCCCGATATGCGCTTCGTCGGGGTCGCCCTGCCGCACCTGCTCGCGCGCCCGCCATGGGAAGACGACGGCACCCGGACCGACGGATTCCGCTACGCCGAGTACGCCCCCACAAGTCAGGAGAGGGTGTGGATGAACGCGGGGTACGCGTTCGCCTCGGTGGTGGTCCGCGCATTCGCGCAGTTCGGCTGGCCGGCCGATGTGCGTGGTGTGGAGACCGATCGCATCGGCGGCGGTCTCGTGACCGGTCTGCCGCTCGAGCCGTTCCGCACCGATCCCGATCAGCTCTGGGTGCGCTGCCCGATGGAGATCGTGCTGACCGACCGGCAGGAGCGTTCGCTGCTCGAGGCCGGCCTGATGCCGCTTTCCGCCGTGCCGTACAGCAACGACCTGGTATTCGGCGCGGTACGCAGTCTGCTATCGCCGCAGCGCCATCAGGGACCGACGGCGAACGCTGCGGACGCCAATGCGAGACTGTCCACGCAGGTCAACTCGATCCTCTGCGCCTCGCGGTTTGCCCATCATCTGAAGATGAAGGGCAGGCACATGATCGGCTCGTTCAAGACCGCCAGCGAGATCGAGCATTTCCTGCAGGATTGGCTGACGCAGTATGTCAACGGCAATCTGTCTGCCGGTGGCGACAGCCGGGCGCGCTTCCCGCTGGTTGCCGGCAGGGTCAGCGTGAACGAGCTGCCAGGGCGGCCCGGCAGCTTCGGCTGCGTCGTGCATCTCCAGCCGCACTACCAGCTGGACGATATCTCGGCCGCATTCCAGCTCGTCACCGACCTGAGCGGACAATGAACCCGAAGCCCCTCACGCATGAGCCACACATGAGCGGAACCGATCAGACCGCGGCAGCACTGCTGCGCGCCGGCAAGCTTGCAGACGCGGTGGCGGCGGGACAGGCAGCGCTGCGCAAGGCGCCGACTGACCTGAATGCCCGCGTTCTGCTTGGGGAACTGCTCGCTTTCACCGGCAATCTGGAACGTGCCGATGTCGTGCTCGACGCCGCATCGGCGATCGACCCCACCACGGCGCTTGTGGTCGCCGAGTTCCGCCAGCTCATTCGGGCCGACATGGCGCGGCGGCAGCTGTTCCGCGACGGCAGGGTGCCCGAGTTCCTCGCCGATCCAACCGAGGCGCAGCGGCTGCAGCTTGCCGCCCTGGTCGCTCTGCGCGCCGGTGATCTGACCGAGGCCGCGCGGCAAGCCGAGGCGGCCGAGGCCGCGCGACCCCGCGCGCCGGGGCATCATGGCGAGGACGTGTTCGACGACCTGCGTGATGCGGACGACCTGATCGGGGGCAGCTTCGAGGTGCTGACGACGACGGGCAAGTACTTCTGGATCCCCATCGAGCGTGTGCAGACGCTCGAATTCCATGCGCCCAAGCGGCCTCGCGACCTGCTGTGGCGGCGCGCATCGATGTCGGTCGCCAACGGACCGGATGGCGAGGTCTATATTCCCGCGGTCTATGCCGCCGAGGATGCCATTACCGATGCGCTGCGCCTCGGCCGCGAGACCGACTGGCGTGAAGCCGATGGGGGACCGGTGCGGGGCGTCGGCCAGCGCCTGTTCATGATGGGCGACGACGCGGTCGCAATGATGGACCTTCACAACATCCGGTTCCGACCATGAGCGGGCGCTCGGGTCCGGGTGGCCGTGGAACGCCGGCGCGCGTGCAGGCGGCGTTATTGGACCGGCTGATCGACGATGCGCCGGATGAGCAGCGCGATCCGCCGATGTCGGCGGCCGATTCGATGGTTGCGCTGCGCAACTCGGTGCGGCGGGACCTCGAGGCGCTGCTCAACGCGCGGCGACGCTGGCGCTCCTGGCCGCCCCATCTCACGGAGCTGGCCATATCGCCGATCGGCTACGGCATTCCCGACTTCGCCGCCGGCGCGTTCAACGATGCCGGACGCCGCGAGGAACTGCGTGTCGAGCTCGAAGACACGATCCGCCGCTTCGAACCGCGCTTCCTGTCGGTGCGCGTGCAGCTGATCGACACGAGGGACCGGCTGGACACCACGCTGCGGCTGCGCATCGAGGCGGTGCTGAACGCCGAACCGGCGCCCGAGGCGGTGGCCTTCGACACACTGGTCGATCCAACGACCGACGCCATCGTGGTGCGCCCGGGCAGCGTCGGCTGACGGGCAAGCGTACCAGCACCGCGTCGTTGCCGGTACGCTCGCCGTCGTCGCATTCAGCTCCGCGGCAGCGCGCCTGTCGTGATCGGGTGCGGCGGATAGCCGATCGTCCACAGCCTGCCATGGCTCGGCGCGACCGGCTCAGGCATCGTCTGCCGCGGTGCTGGCGCTTTCTGCGTCACTCCAATCGGCCCCGACGACATGAGCGCCCCGCAGGCGTTACCGGTCCGCGACACCTTCACGCGTGGCCGACCGTCATTCGCGGGATAGCCGTAGGTGATCGTTTCGCTACAGGTGCCATTTCCGGACGATACCGAGGTCATGACCACCCCGGAGCCGGGGACAGCCTGCGGCATCCCGTCCATCACCGAGCGGATCATCTGCCGGGGGTCGGGCAGCGTCGCCATCAGCGAGTCCATGTTCGCCATCATGTGTCGCATCACCGACTCCTGCTGGGCGATCATGCGTGCCACTGGAAAATCCATAGGCGCGACCATGGCCTGCTGCGGCCGGGGCGCTGCGTCGGGAACCGGCACGAACACCACAATGGCGCCGGGCGGGACATAAACATAGCGGCCACCCTCGGGCTGCGCCGCGCCGGCGGCACCGGGTTGAAAGACCAATGGCAGCGCCAGGCAGCCACCGAGCAATGCAACACCACCCTTGATCATCGCGTTCCTCCAGGATCAGTCAGAGCGACGGCAGCCACTTTCAGCATCACGACTTGCGCCGCTTCTGCCTGCCGGTGAAAAGTTGGTAACATAGCGCTACGCCGCGTTCGTGAGACGCTTCACGAATGCCGACAGCCGGTGGCGGCGAAGCTCGCTGCGCGCCTTCGCGTCGGTTGTCATGTAATTCAGCTGGACCGAATAGCGCTGCCCGGTGAACCGCTTGTGGCCGTGCCAGGAGTTGGGTGTGTTGGGAAACACCAGCAGCGTGCCGTTCACCGGCTTCACCTCGACCGCATAGTCCTCCAGGTCGTCGGGGCCACGCAGCAGGCGCAGGCACCCCTCATGCTGTCCCCACGTCGCGTCGGCGGGGTTCAGATACAGCAGGACGGTCACGCGCTTGGCGGCGGAATCGCGGTGAATGTAGCCGTCCCGATCGTTGGTCCAGCCGCGCAGCGTCACCATCGTTGGCGAATCGGCCAGGTCCAGGCCGAAGCGGTCCGAAATCGCCTGCCGCAGCGCCGACCCCTGCAATCGATCCATCAGTGCCTGCGCACTGGGGCCAAGCGCCAGCGCATCCAGCGGGAATGACCCCCGCTTCCCCAGCGGCGGCAGGTCGCCGAGCACTGCGCTCAGGCTGTCGGGCGGCACGAAGCCCGGCACCACCACGTGCGGGAACGGATCCCGCGCCACCGGCGTCGCGCGCAACGCGGCATAGTCGAGTTCGATCATCCGGCACTCCTTCGGGACGCTCCTTAGCATGGAAGCCGTCGCGTTGAACCCCGGCGGCGGACACGCTATCTGCGGCCTGGATATGGACAACCCGGGCGCCGACATCCCTGCGCAGCGCGGGCCGCTGCCAGCCTTTCGGGCCATGGTGGCGGCCGGCGAACTGGCGCCCGATGCCTCCCAGCAACTGGTGGCCGAACGGCTGCAGACGCTGTGGCAACGGCTGCGCGGCTATGATCCGCCGCCCGGCGCAGGCAATGGCCACGGTCTGCTCGCCCGTCTGCTCCGCCGTGGTGAGCCGCTGGAGGACCGCCCGACCGGCCTCTACATCGTGGGCGACGTGGGGCGCGGGAAGTCCATGCTGATGGATCTGTTCTTCGCCGCCGCCGATGTGCGCCGCAAGCAGCGCATCCACTTCCATCGGTTCATGCAGAACGTCCACGCACGGTTCCATGCATACAAACGGGCCGATCGCGACCTCGGCGATCCAATCCCGCCGCTCGCTGATTCGATCGCCGCCGAGTCGGCACTGCTTTGCTTCGACGAATTCCAAGTGAACGACATCGCCGATGCAATGATCCTCGGGCGGCTGTTCGAGGCGCTGTTCGACCGTGGCGTCGTGGTTGTCGCCACGTCCAATGTGGCGCCGGACGATCTGTTCAAAGGCCAGCCAGGGCGCGACGCGTTCCTGCCATTCATCGCCCTGCTCAAGCAGAAGCTTGAGGTGGTGACGATGGACGATGGCCGGGATTTCCGCCGCTCGCGGCTGCGGGGGGTGCGAACCTGGCTGGTTCCCGCCGACATGCGGGCAGAGCGTGAACTGGACCGTGCCTTCGCCGACCTGACCGGAAATGCCGATGCGAAGCCTGAGACCCTGTGGGTAATGGGACGCAGGTTCGTCGTGCCGCTGGCGGCGGACGGCGTCGCGCGCTGCGACTTCGACACGTTGTGCGGCGCCGCGCTGGGGGCAGGCGATTACCTGGCGCTCGCGACGCGTTACCACACGCTGATCCTGGAACGCATTCCGCGCCTTTCGTCCGACAACTACGACAAGGCGCGCCGCTTCATCGTGCTGATCGACACACTTTACGATCAACGCGTGAAGCTGCTGGCGTCGGCCGATGCGATGCCGGACAAGCTTTACCAGCACGGCGAAAACGCCCGCATGTTCGAGCGCACTGTTTCGCGGCTCGATGAGATGCAGAGCCTGGACTGGCTCGAACTGCCGCATCTGGCGTAGAGTCTCGCCGCGCGCGAACGCGGCCTGTCACGGGATGAGGAAACATGGACCAGCAGAGCACAGCCATTTCCGGGCTCGCGGGTGTGCAAGCCGATCTTGTCTATCTCGCGCCCATGCAGAAACGGCCGCACAGCTACACCTATGATCCACCTCCCGGCGTGCCGCGGACCAACACCGTCGACGATCCGCATCTGATGACGATACACGACGCAAGGCCGGTTGCGGCGAACCTGTCGCTCGATCGCGAGGGCTTCGAACTGGTCGAGTATCGCAGCGCGGTCCGCGACTTTTATGACGAGGATGAACTCCGCCGCGTTTACTATCCGGAGGCTGAGCGGCTGGTCGCGAAGGCAACCGGCGCCACGCGTGTCATCATCTTCGATCACACGATCCGTCGCCGCGTGCCGGGCGTGGAAGATCGCACGGCCACGGCGCCGCGTCAGCCGGCCACGCGCGTTCACAACGACTACACCGAGCGTTCCGCGCCGCAGCGGATTCGCGACCTGATGGATGAGGAGGCAGACGAACTCCTCCGCCATCGCTACGAGTTCATCAATGTCTGGCGCCCGATCCGCGGCCCGCTGCGCGACGCGCCGCTGGCGATGTGCGATTCGCGCAGTGTGTCCAAGGGTGATCTGGTCGCCTTGGATTTGATTTATCACGACCGGACCGGCGAGATCTATCTGATGCAGTACAATCCGCGGCAGCGCTGGTATTACGTACCGGCGATGCGCGCGGACGAGGCGCTGTTGTTGAAATGCTATGACTCGGCGCGCGATGGCCGAGCGATGTTGTCGCCGCATGGTGCGTTCGAGGATCCGACAGCGCCAGCCGATGTGTTGCCGCGCGAAAGCATCGAACTGCGAACCATCGCGTTCCATCGGACCTGATGGTCGGGGCGATGTGATGCGCGGACTGGACGGCAGGCGGATCATCCTGACCGGTGGTGCGAGCGGCATCGGGCGCGCCGCGGCGCTGCGACTGGCGGACGAGGGTTGCATGCTCGGCATTTTCGATCTCGACGCGGCCGGCGCGCGGGAGACGGTTGCACAGTGTGTCGGTGGTCAGGCGAGATCCTATGGTGTGGACATCACCGAGCGTGACCAGATCGTCTCCGCCCTCGCGTCATTCGAGGCGACGTGCGGTCCCGTGCAGGCACTGGCGAACATCGCGGGATGGGATACGCCGCGCGATTTTCTCGATACCGACCGTGCGTTGTGGGACAAGGTGATCCAGATCAATCTGTACGGTCCGTTGAACATGCACCACGTCGTCGTGCGCGGCATGGCCGAACGCGGCTTCGGCCGCGTTGTCAACGTCGCATCCGATGCGGGGCGCGTAGGCTCCTCGGGCGAGGCGGTCTACGCTGCGTGCAAAGGCGGCATCATCGCGTTCACCAAGACGCTGGCGCGCGAATTGGCTCGCAAGGGCGTCACGTTGAATGTGATCTGTCCCGGTCCGACCGAGACGCCGTTGTTTGAAAATTTCCGCGCGGCATCGCCCTCGATCGGCGACGCGCTGGCACGCGCCATCCCGCTGCGTCGGATCGGCGAACCTGATGACTATGCCGGCATGATTGCATTCCTGCTGTCGGATGATGCGGGCTACATGACCGGCCAGACGATCAGCGTGTCCGGTGGCCTGACGATGGCCTGACGCCGGTGTGATCCCGAGCGGGTTCCCGCTTCGATCAGGGTGCCGGTGGCGGCTCGGTCGCTTCCTGGCAGACCGCGGCCAGTATCTCGAATGACCGCTTGCGCGCACCGTGGTCGAAGATCTGGGCCGTCACCATCAACTCGTCCGCGGTGGTCGCCGCGATGAACGACCGAAGCCCATGGCGCACCGTCTCCGGGCTGCCGACGACGGAGCAGGCCAGGGCATCGGCCAGCATCGCGCGCGCATAGGGATCAAGCGCTGCGTCCAGACCGTGGATCGGGGCCGGTAGCTTGCCGGGCCGTCCGCGGCGCGTGTTCAGGAACGCCTGCTGAAGCGACGAGAACAACAGACGTGCCTGCGCATCGGTCTCGGCCGCAAACACGTTCACGCCCAACATCACATGCGGCGCGGCAAGACGCTCGGACGGCCGGAATTGAGCCCGGTAAACCGCGATCGCCTCCTGCATCTGCTCCGGCGCGAAGTGCGAGGCGAACGCATAGGGCAGGCCGAGCACCGCGGCCAACTGCGCGCCGAAGGTGCTCGATCCGAGGATCCAGACCTCGACGGCCTCCCCGGCGCCAGGCACGGCCTGGAGCGCCTGACCGGGAGCCGTCGCGAGGAAGTCCTCCAGCAGTTCCACCACGTCGCGGGGGAACTGGTTCGCATCCGCGGTCAGGTTGCGCCGCATTGCCCGCGCGGCAATCTGGTCGGAGCCGGGCGCGCGGCCGAGACCGAGATCGAACTCGGCCCGGATGCAGCGCGGCCAGCGTGCCGAATTGCTCGGCGATGATCAGCGGGGCGTGGTTCGGCAGCATGACGCCGCCGGCGCCGATCCGGATGGTGCTGGTGCCGGCGGCGACATGGGCGAGTGCGACCGCGGTCGCAGCACTGGCTATGCCCGGCATGTTGTGATGCTCGGCCATCCAATATCGCGTATAGCCCAGTGCCTCGACGTGGCGGGCCAGATCGAGCGAGTTGCGCAGCGCCTGGCCAGCGTCGCCGCCTTCGGGAACCGGCGCCAGGTCGAGAACAGACAAAGGTATCATGCTCTTTATATGGACCGGAAAGCGGCTTCCGGGGAATGCCTCGCCCGGTTGCCACTATTGTTTTGTATAGCCAATAGATTTCTCTGGCACGACGCCATCGCGGCACAAGACCCAGTGCCGGTACGCGAACACCCGTGGTTGATCCAATCTATGAAGAGACGCTTGCAACCTCGTACCGTCGCAGACACGCTCCGGCAAGTTGTTAATGATTGGTTACGAAGCGGTCGAAAACCGGCTGTCGAGCCTGGAACGTATTGGAAACGGTGCAGTTCGAATAGTACCTGTGACGGCGATAGAATCAGCATTGAGTCGATGGAAAAAATCGTAATATCTGCGTGACGGACATTCGATGTTCAGTGTATCTTGCCATTCGGGTACGAAGCGTCGCTACTGCCGGGGAGCGGGCAGCTCACAATCGGCGACCCAGGGAGTGTCGATGCGTTTATCGGAAAATGGCCCTGGCGGAACGATACGCGTGCTGCGGCGACTCACCGTGGTCGCGCTGCTGCTTCCCGCGCTGCTGTTCGGCATTGCCGCGTGGAAGGATCGCCTCACCATTCTGGAAAACGCTGAAGACGGAGGGATCAAGATCGCCGCGCTTTTTCATGAGCAGGCAGGGAATCTATTTACTGGTCACAAAATGATCCTCGACATGATCGTGCATCGTATGCAGGGCCATGACTGGGATACGGTTCAGTCGCTGACGAACCTCCTGCAAGAGCTTGAGGTCATGGACAGGCGGCTCGACGGCGCATCCGAGATCCTGCTCGTGGACGCCGAGGGCGAGGTACGGGCAACGACCGCTCCGGTGCAGTCGGACGAACCGGCGCCCACGCCAGACCATGATTGCTTCGTGGCGTTGAGCAAAAGCGAGGTTGAAGTCTGCATCAGTCAACCGCACACCGATCCGGGGTCGGGCCATTACCTGTTTTCGCTGAGCCGGCGCCTTGAGAAGGATGGCGCATTCAACGGCATTGCCCAGGTTGCCATATCGGCGGACTATATTGTCGGCCTTTGGGCGTCGGTCACGCCAAGCGCGTCCGATGTTGTCACGATGTTCAAGGCGGACGGCACCGTTCTCGCGCAATCAGGGCCACAGTCGCAGGCAGGACCCAGCCTGCCCGATGTTGGAAATGCCTTGATCGGCAAGATTGGCCAGGGCAACGCCGGCATCATCCGTGCACCGCTGTCCGCTGACGGTGTCGATCGGACCACCATCTATACGAAAGTCGCCGACAATCCGGTCTATATCGGTCTCAGCCTGGACACAAGCGCGATTCTGGCGACCTGGTACGCCAATCTCGTCGTCTACGGTCTGGTCGCCGCGAGTGCCACAGCGGGTATCATGGCGGCACTGGGCATCGCCATGCGACGGGCCCAGCGAGAGCACTATGCCATCAGTCAGTTGCAGGCCGAGATCCATGAGCGCCACAGAACTCAGGAGCAGCTGCACCAGAGTCAAAAGATGGAAAGCCTGGGCAAGCTGACTGGTGGCATCGCACACGACTTCAACAACCTGCTCACCGCCGTGACCGGGAATCTGGAGATGATCGAGGCTCGAAGCACCGACCCGCGATTGCTTTCCCACGTCGCCGCCGCCATGCGTTCCGCGCTGCGCGGCGGCCAACTGACCCAGCAGCTGCTCGCGTATGCCCGCCGTCAGAACCTGTCGCCACGACCGGTGGACGTGAATGCCGTCATCGTCGGCATGGGCGAACTCCTGCATCGCAGTCTGGGCGGCCTCGTGCAGGTCGAGACCGAACTGGCCTCGGACCTTTGGCCGGCGACCAGCGATCCGACGCAGCTCGAATTGGTCATACTCAACCTTGCCATCAATTCCCGCGACGCGATGCCGGCCGGCGGTCGACTGCGCATCGTGACGAACAACCTGCCCGAAACCGAGGTTGGGCGTCCGAACGCACTCGATGCGGACGACTATGTGCGTATCGCGGTGATCGATACCGGCATCGGTATGCCGCCGGACGTCATGGCGCAGGCATTCGAGCCGTTCTTCACCACCAAGGATGTCGGTAGGGGCAGCGGGCTCGGGCTCGCGCAGGTTTACGGGGTGACCACACAGTTCGGCGGCACCGTGCGGCTTGCCAGCGAACCGGGCGTCGGCACAACGGTGGAGGTTTTCCTGCCGCGCGCCGTGCCCGTGCCCGCTGCCGCCACAGCGCCCGCGCCGTATGCGCCCGACACGGTCAATCGCGACGGTGTCGTGCTGGTGGTGGACGACGAACCGGATGTCCGCGCGATCGCGGCGGCCTTCCTGAGAGCGGCGGGCTACGTGGTCGAGGAAGCCGGCAGCGGACCCGAGGCGCGCGACATCGTTGCCGCCGGCTCGGTCTGCCTGGCGCTGGTCGATTACGCAATGCCCATGATGTCCGGTTACGAATTCGCGCGTCTGGCGCGTCAGATCCAGCCGGATCTGCGCATCATCTATGTCACCGGCGCAGCCGATGCGCTGTCGCTGCGCGATCAGTCGCATGATCCGATCGTCATGAAGCCCTATTCGCGCACGGCGCTGCTGAAGATCGTGCAGGACATGATGTTGCGGACGCCAGCATTGACGTGACGCCCGCGTGGTGCGCCGCGCGGGCTTCAGCCGCGGAGCGACGACTTTAGGCTCTCCAGTACGCGCAGCGGCGAGCGCTCGGGATGCGCCATCATTGCGACCGGGACGTGGAACGTCTGCTCCAGTGCGCAATGCCCGGCGAGCGCGGCGTGCAGCACCTGATCGGTGAAGCAGAACCACGTCGTGCCCGCGGCGAACGCCAGATCGGCCTTCGGCGCACGCGATTGGTAGGCCGCGTCCAGCTTCCCCAGGTCGTGCAGACGCAACATCGTCCGGTCGTATTCGCCGCGCCGACCCTTGGTGACGCCCAGTCGCTCCAGGAGCCATGCGCTGCCAGGCAACGCCCGACGCATCCGCGGCAGGAACTGGCGCGCGAAATCTGGAAACGGCTCGCCGACACGCCAGGCGCGCGCGGCGCCGTCGGGTGCGATATTACAGAACAGGCGAAGGATGCGACGTCCGCCCATCGGCCGGCTGGGGAACGCATCGACGTGCAGCAATCGGTCGTCGTGTCGCGGCGAATACGCACGCCCGGCGATCTCCGCCGGACGGAAGCTGGTACGTGCCCGCTCCAGCGCCGGCGCGTAGCCGGGCAGCAGATCGCAGAGCAGCCGCTCCGCCGAGTCGCCGAAGCGCCGCATCATCGCTGCCAGCGTCGCGGCCTCCGCATGGCCGAGCGAGGTGTTGGCGATCCGGCCGCTCGCCGGATCGAGGCTGATGTTCTTCCGCTCGCTGCCCATGATCGTCGGCGACAGCAGGAACATCTCGTCCGGCGTGATCCGGAACGGCAGCTCCGCCAGCAGCAGGACGCGGCCTGCCTCCAGCGCATCGACCGCCCGCGTGCGCAGCGCCGTGTCGAACGGACCATGCCATTCGGCGATCGGCAGCGCCTGGATGACGTCGCGGGCGTCCATCGCTATTCGTGCACCAAAACCCAGTCGTTGATGAAGCTGGCCAGCCCATTGGCGTGGAAGTCCCGCCGCAGGGCGGCCTCATCGTAATCCTCGCGTACCCAGTCCAGGAAGGGCTTTCGACCTTCGGCATCGCGCGCGTAGCGATGGAAGAAGGCGTCCAGGATGCCGGTGCGCGCCTGCCGGATATGGCCGAACCGGAGTGACAGCTGTTGCAGCGCCTCGCGGGCGGTGCCGCCCTCGAACAGGATGAACAACCCGGCGGCAAGCCCGGCCCGGTCCGCCCCCGACTTGCAGTGCATCAGCGCCGGCGCGCGCATTTGGCGGAAGATGTCGTGCAGCCGCAGGATCCGGTCGCGCTGCGGCGCGCCGCGGCTTTCCAGTGCCATGTCGATGAAGTCGAGCCCCAGGCGGGCGGCGACGTCGCGGGTCAGCGCGTCCGAGCCATTCCGCGCGAGGCCGCGCAGGTTGATCAGCGTCCTGAGGCCATGGCGCCGCGTGAGCGCCGCAAGACGCTGCGGCGTGGGATGGTTGCATCGGTACAGCCGTCCCGGTGCCACGGTGGCGAAATTGCTCCACGCCAGGCGGAACACCGCATGATCGACCACCAGCGCATCGAGCCAGGCGAGCGCGCGGCCGCGGGCGGTGGTGACATCGCCTTGGAATATGCTGTCCATTGGGTCAGTGCTGCGAACGAGACACCGCATATGGCCATGGCGGAGACCAGCGTGCAACCGTAGCGTCCTTCCACGGTCACCGGTGGTGCGGGTCCATCGCCATGCGTTGCGGGCGCGGGTCGGGCGTTCTACATCCTTGAGGCGGCTGTTCAGCGGGAAAGGCTTCGGGCGCATGGACCTCAAGGACCACATCAGGGGCATTCCGGATTTTCCCAAGCCTGGCATCCTGTTCTACGACATCTCTACCCTGCTGCGGGACGCCGATGCCTGGCAGGTAGCGATGGGCCGTATGGCAAAGGCGGTGCGTGCCTACCAGCCCGACCTCCTGGCCGGGGTGGAAAGCCGCGGCTTCCTGATCGCCGCGCCGCTCGCCTTGAAACTGGGCTGCGGCTTCATCATGCTGCGCAAGCGCGGCAAGCTGCCCGGCGAGACGGTCGGGCTGAACTACGCGTTGGAATACGGAACGGATCGCATCGAGGTTCAATCCGATGCGGTGGAACCGGGACAGCGCGTGGTGGTGGTGGACGACCTGCTTGCAACCGGTGGCACCATGGCCGCCGGCATCGCCCTGTTGCGCGAGGTCGGCGCGATGGTGCCCGCGGCGGCGGCGCTGATCGAACTGACCTTCCTGAATGGACGCGCGCGCCTCGACGTGCCGTGCGAGGCATTGGTTTCGTACGACGAATAACTGCGCGTGGGACTTTGCCTCGGCTCCGGCAGGCGGTAGGAACGGACGTGGGGGGCGCGATGATCAACCAGCCGCAGCACAGTCGGCGTAATCTGCTTGGAATCTTGGCAACCCTGCCCGTCCTGGCGCGGACAGGAAAGCCGTGGGCCGCCCCGGCTCACGCAGCCGGTTCCCCCGCTCCCGTCGCGCTCGCGCCGTTTCCCGAGGGCGTGCGGCTGCTGGTGGCGGGTCCGGACGCCGGTGCGCTGAACGGCTGGGCTGACGCGGTGTTGCCGGCTCTCGAGCAGTCGCTGCCGCCCGACACGTCGATCCACCGGCTTGTCGTTGGCGGCGCCGACGGCGTCACCGGCGCCAATCGGTTCGAGGCGCGCGGCGTGCCTGATGGATTGACGGTCCTGCTGGTGCCAGGCCTGGCCGTGCTCGCCTGGATGGTCGGCGACCCGCGGGCGCAATTCGATGTCGGCCATTGGGTGCCGGTCATGGCGGGCGTCACGCCCGGCCTCGTCGCCGGCCGCCCGGCAATCGCTGCCCGGGACGGACGCATGCGCATCGCCGCCGCGGGCGGCGTGGCGGGTCTCGACCTGCCGGCTTTGCTCGGCTGCGACCTGCTGGGCATTCGCCCCGAACCGGTCTTCGGCCTGACCGAGCCCGCCGCGGTGCACAGCGCTTTCGCCCAGGGTGCGGTGGACGCGGTGTTCCTGCGCGGCCATAGCGTGCCGGAGCGACTCGCGGCACTTTCTTCGGCTGGCGCGCAGCCGCTGTTCTCGCTCGGCGCTTTCGATGATGCGGGACGGATGATGCGCGATCCGGCCCTGCCGGATGTGCCAAATCTGGCCGAGCTTTACACGACGCGCTTTGCTCGCCAGCCGTCCGGTCCGCTGTACAGCGCCTGGTCCGCCGCGGCGGCAGCCACCCAGCTGGAGTTCGCATTGGTCCTGCCGCAGCTCACAGCCGCGGCGATGGTGTCGCTGTGGCGGCGCGCCGGCACCGAGGCGACGGCTGCGAACGCCGTGCAGACGACCGGCGCCGCCCTCGGCGTGCGGCCGCTGGGCGGGCCCTCGGCCACCGCGATCACCGCGGCCACAGCCGTCGATGCGACGGCGTTGCTCGACCTCCGCGGCTGGCTCGCCAGCCGGTTCGACTGGCATCCCGCACAGTAAGCGGCAGCCCAGGGAGGATCGCATGAAGCTCTGGTATCAGAGCATGTCGCGCCAGACCGAATGGGGCGGCTATCCACGGGTGCTGCGCGGCATTCTCGACAAGGTGCGCGATCCGGACACCGAGATCCACGTGGCCGGCATCACCGAGGTCGGCGGCACCGGCGATCAGTTTCGCTATCTGGAATACCTGGAGACCGGCGAGGTATTGAAGAACGTGCACCGCGCCGTGCGCGAGGGGTTCGATGCGTTCCTGATCGGCAACATCGCCGATCCCGGTCTGCGCGAGGCGCGCGAGATCGCCAACATCCCGGTGCTGGGGTTGTGCGAGTCGGCGCTGCACGTTGCGTGCATGATGGGCGCGAACTTCTCGCTGGTGACGATCAACGAGAAGTTCACGCCGCGCATCGTGGAGAACGTGATGCGCTATGGGCTGACAGGGCGGCTTGCGGCGGTGAACCGCATGCAGGTCGAACGGCTGACCGACCTCGGCGCGGCGTTCGACGACGAGGAGGCGCGGGACCGCATCGTGGTGCAGTTCCATCGCGCGGCGCGCGCCAATTCCGAGGCAGGTTCCGAGGTGGTGATCGCCGCCGGCGGCGTGGTGATGGCGCTGCTGGCGCATGCCGACATCCACCAGTCGGCCGACATGCCGATCCTGAACGGCATCACCAATCTGGTGAAGCTGGGCGAGATGGCGGCCAGGATGAACCGGCTGATGGGCGGACGGTTCACCTCGAAGCGCTGCACCTATGCGCCGCCGCCACCAGACCAGATCGTCGAGTTTCGCAGCCACTACGGTGCGGACATCTATCCGACGGTGAAGGCGCCATGAACGGTGGACCCCCTCCCCAGCCCGGGGGAGTATTGCCAATTTCCCCCCTCGCGAAGCGGGGGAGGGTAGGGAGGGGGTCTAGCCAGCCGTGAGCGCCGTTGTTCTTCGCACCGCCCTTGGGAAATCGCCGCTGGTCCGCGCGCTGAAGGACGGCACGGTCACCTCAGATCGCATCAGCTTCGACTTCGTCGATGTCGATCCCATCACCCGCGCCTTCCGCCGCATGACCCGTGCGCTGGAATTCGATCTGTGCGAGATCGCGCTGACCACCCACGCCCAGGCGCGTGCCTACAACAAGCCGATCACCGCGCTGCCCGTGGTGCTGCTGCGCGGCCTGCACCATGGCACGCTGATCTGCCGGCAAAACTCGCCGTTGCGCGGTCCGGCCGATCTTGTCGGCAGGCGTGTCGGCGTGCGTGCCTGGTCGCAGACCACGGGCGTGTGGCTGCGCGGCATCCTGCACGATGAGTACGGCGTCACGCCCGACTCGATGACCTGGGTCACCGAGGAAGACGCGCACGTGCAGGAGTTCGTCGATCCGCCCTTCGTGCAGCGCATCGCGCCCGGACAGGCTCTGCCGGCGATGCTGCTGTCCGGTGAAATCGACGCCGCCGTGGCACTGGCCGTCGATCCCGCATCGGTGCGCACGGTCATCCCGGATGCCGATGCGGCCGCCGCGGCATGGTCCCGAAGGACCGGCGTTTATCCGATCAACCATGTCGTCGTGGTGAAGGACGCGCTGCTCGCCGAGCATCCCTGGCTCGCCGATGAGTTGATGCGCCTGTTCATCGCGTCGAAGCGGAGCGCCGACGACAGCGTGCCGTACGGCATCGCCGCCAACCGCCCTGCCATCGATCTGCTGATGCGCTATGCTGCCGAGCAGAAGCTGATACCACGGGCGTATCGCATCGACGAACTGTTCGTGGTCCATCTGGCATAAGGAGCTGACGATGGCAGACATTCCGCGGCTGAACGGCGCGATCAAGGCGCTTGAATCGGGCAAGCCGGCGTTCGTGCCCTTCACCAGCGGCGAGATCAGCAACGCTCTGACGATCAGCAGCGCACCCTATGACGGCGTGGTGTTCGAGATGGAACACAACCCGTACGACATCAAGGCGCTACGCGACTGCCTGCAATACATGCTGAACCGTCGCCAGATCGCCGCCTCGGGTTCCATCGCTCCGCCGGTGACGCCGTTCGTGCGCATTCCGCCGAACGGCGGCGAGAACAGCCAGTGGATCGCCAAGCAGGTGCTGGACATCGGCGTCTATGGCATCGTGTGGCCGCACGTATCCACGATCGAGGATGCCCGCAATGCGGTGCAGGCGTGCCGCTACCCGCGCCCTCGCGAGGCCAAATACTACGACCCGCCGGGCCAGCGCGGCGACGCGCCGCGCACCGCCGCCCGCTACTGGGGCCTGACCGACCAGGAATACTACCCGCGCGCCGATACCTGGCCGCTGAACCCGGCCGGCGAGGTCCTGGTGGTGATCATGTGCGAGGAAAAGCGCGCCATCGCCAACCTGCCGAAGATGCTCGAGCAGGTTCCCGGCATCGGCGTGGTGCTGATCGGCGAGGGCGACCTGTCGCAGGACCTCGGCTATCCGCGCCAGTACGAGCATCCCACCGTCGCCTCGGCAATCAACGAGGTCCTGGCGATCTGCAAGCAGTACAACGTGCCCTGCGGCCACCCGCACGTCGATGCGAAGAACGTCGAAGGCCTGATCGAACAGGGCTTCCGCTGGCTGATGCCAGGGCCGGTTCCGTCATTCGCCGCGCTGGAAATCGGACGACGGGTATCGGGGCGGTCGTAAGCCCACACGCGTCATGCGGCACCCTTGTCGTGCCGTCCCAGGAACGACGCCACCGCGGGTGCGAACAGCGCCTGCGACCTGCCACCGACAAACACCCCGATATGGCCGCCGGCCAGGGCCAGTTCGGTGTATTCGGATGACCCCACCTTGGGCCCCAACGCACGCGAGGTGGCGGGCGGGATGATGTGGTCGTCCTTTGCATATACGTTCAGCACCGGCATGCGGATGTTGCCGAGATCGACCCGGCGTCCTTCCAGTTCCCACTCGTTCCGCACCAGCTTGTTCTGCTGATACAGGTCCTTCAGCCACTGCTTCGCCGCCTCGCCGGGGTGATCCGGACGATCGGCGATCCACTTTTCCATGCGGAGCCAGTTCAATAGCCGCGCCTCGTCGTCCACGATTTCGAGCAGGTCGAGGTTGTATTTCAGCAGACTGCGTATCGGCGACATCTGGTTGAAGATCGCGCCCATGAACTCGCCAGGCAGGTTGCCATTCGCATCGATGAACCGGTCCACGTCCTCGGCCGAGATGCTGCGCGTCCAGATGTTGATGAAGCCGTGGCCGGCGCGGTCCTCGACGGTGTCGGCGTGGAAATCGATCGGGGTGATGGTCAGGGTGAGGGTGTTCACCCGCGCCGGCTCCAGTGCCGCAAAGGCCGTGGTGAACACGCCACCCTCGCACACGCCCAGGATGTTGACCCGCTTTACGCCGGCACGTTTCGCGATCTCGGCCACGCACTCGTCGAGATAGCCCAGGATGTAGTCGTCCAGCGTCAGGTAGCGGTCGGCGCGCGACGGATTGCCCCAGTCCACGACGTACAGGTCGAGCCCCAGGTTCAGCAGATTGCGAACCAGCGAGCGATCCTCCTGGAGGTCCGTCATCGTCCAGCGGCCGACCAGGCCGTAGCAGATCAGCACAGGAATGCCGATCCGCTTCTCCGCCAACGGGCGATAGTGGAACAGGCTGACCTTGTCCTGGCGCCAGACCAGATCCTTTGGCGTTGTCGCGATCTCCACATCGACGTCGCGCATGGCATGCAGCAGCCGTCCGCCGGTCAGCAACTTGGTGCCAAGTTTGGCTGCTTCTGACAGCGCGTTCGTCAACGGGTCAGTCATGGCGGGCTCCCCGACGCTCGCATCCGAGCAAAATACGCCGCCTCCCCTTTGGGGAGCGGGTCGGCGGGCGGGATAATCTTCGGTCCGCCCGCGTGATCCCGATCCTGCTCACTTGCGTGTGCTCCTCCCCTTCGTCGCGCGTCGTGACGCTGGTGCGACCTGCTTGGCCGAGGCGGCCATCCGCTGCTCGCGCCGCATCGCGCGCATCTCTCGGCGGAGTTCGGTCACCGTGCGATGGACGTCGTCCAGTTCGGTGCGGGTCGGGAAGCCAAACTGTCTGCCGAAATGCTCGACCAATTCCTGCTGCGCCAGGCGCAGCTCCGTGCTGGCGCGAATCATCGCCGCCTGCGTCTGCAGGAACGTTTCCGACCGCTGCGTCTCCAGCAACTGGCGATTGGCCGTTTCGGTCCAGAGCGCAAGCGTTGCCTTGGGATCCGGGGTCGGGACACCCGTGCCCGCCCGCCCGGCCATCTCCTCGGTGAAGCGGCGTCCCGCCTGCAACCAGGCCTCCAGCACCACCGCGCTGTGCTCGAGGCCACGACGGCGTACATTCATCCAAGCCTGCAGGACGCGGGCATAGCGGCGCTCGACCTCCCACAGGTCGGCGAAGCGGGGTCCTTCCGCCATGTGGCCGAGCACATCGTCGATCTCGCCCGTGCCGGCCATCCAGCTTCGCGGATCGATCATCTTGCGGAATGTCGCCTCGACGGTCGTATCGCCGCCGGCTGCGGCGGGGACGGTCGTGGCGAGCCTGCCGTACATGGCAGTCGCGGCTGACCACATCTCCATCACGGACTGGCCGGCGCTTGCCAGATCGGCAATGCCGGCGGACAGGTCGGTCGGCAGTTCCGGCAAGTTCGGAAGCGTGCCGGTCGCCATGGCCTGCACGCCCTCCGCAAGCGCCTGGCCCGCCTGCTGTTGCGCCTTCATCAAGGCGTGGCCCTGGGCCGTCCAAAAGCTGGCGGCGGCCTTGGAATAATCGAACGGATTCATGTCGGGCACCCGATGATCCAGTGGAACGCCTTGCCTCCGGTGAGCACGTGAATACGCTCGGTCATCGCCAGTCTAGCCGAGCCGGGACAGCACGATCAGCGTCAGAGTGACCGTGATCGCGCCGCCGATCCGGGTGGCGATCTGGGCAAACGGCATCAGCGCCATCCGGTTCGCCGCCGTGAGGATCGCGACATCGCCCGTGCCGCCCTGCCCGCTGTGACACGCGTTTACCACCGCCGTCTCGATTGGATACATGCCCATCCAACGCCCCACCACGAAGCCGGTGGCCATCAGCGTCGCCACCGTCGAGACGATCGTGATGATATTGCCGAACTGGAACGCCGCCATCAGCTTGTCCCACGGTGTCAGCGCCACGCCGATCGCGAACAGCAGGGGATAGGTGACCACGGTCGAGAAGAACCGATACACCTGATAGGCGCCCTGCTGGAGATCGGGCGAGACCGCCTGCGTCAGCTTCAGCACCACGGCGAGAAACAGCATCGTCACCGGCGCCGGAAAATCGAACAGCCGCTGGCCCAGCACACCGACAAGGTAGAGCGTCACGGCGGTGACCAGCGCCGCGCCGATCGTGTACATGTCGGGAACGCGCCCGACGGCGGTCTCGGTCCGCTCCAGCATCACCTCATCGTCGCCCGGCGGCTGCAGCCGGCCCTCACCGGTCAGATGCGGATAGCGTTTGCCCACGTAGTTCAGGGAGCCCGCAAAAATGATGGCCGTCAGGCTGCCCATCATGACCGGCGGCAGCACCTGCGCGAACAGATCGCCCTGCGCCTGACCCAGCAGTGTGGCGTAGCCGATGGACAGCGGGATCGCGCCCTCGCCGATGCCCCCGGCCATGATCGGGGCGACCACAAAGAAGAAGGCGTGATATGCGCTCATGCCCATCGCCACGCCGACCGCCATGCCGACAGAACCGGCAACAATCGAACCGATGCCAAGCGGCACGAAGATCTTGACGAAGCCTTGAATGAGCACCCGGCGGTCCATGCCCAGAATGCTGCCCACGATGATCGCCGCGATGAACAGATAGAGGAAGTTGCTGACCTTGGTGAATTCGGTCACCGACGCCAGGATCGGCGCAGGCAGAAGCTGGTAGTAGGCGAGCGCCGAGGGGATGAAGGTCGCCAGGATCGCGGCCGCGCCGATGTTGCGGAGCACGGGCAATCGCTTGCCGATCTCCGCGCAGGTGAACCCGCCCATGGCCAGCAGCACGATCGCCATCGGCAGGTCGGACGGCAACCGCCCAGTCAGATTGAAACCGGCGATCAGCGCGAGCAGCAGCAGGAACAACGGCAATGGCACGATGCCGATCTTGAAGTCCATGATCCGCCACCAGCGCTGCGGCCAGAAACCGCCTCGCGCGGCTTCCCCATCGAGGGCGGTGATCGGCTTCAGCGACGGTGACCCGGACATTTCATCTCACCTTCTGGTCTTGCGTTGCGGCAGCTTCGACCTGGCCGGTCAGAACCGCCGCGCCGAGTAGGGTGCCGGATCGATCACCGGCTGCCGATCGGCGATCAGGTCCGCCACCAGCCGAGCGGTCGCCGCCCCGGCCGTCAACCCGATATGGCCGTGACCGAACGCATGCACGACATCGGGGCAACCCGACGCCGGACCGATGCAGGGCAATCCATCCGGCGTCGAGGGCCGATGGCCCATCCAGACCTTCACATTCTCGACCGGCAGATCGCGCGGCAGGGCAGGGAACACATGACGCGCGAAGTCACGCAAGACCGCGGCGCGCTGCCAGTTCGGCGCCGCATCGAGCCCCGCCAGTTCCACCTGTCCGGCCAGCCGCAGGCCCTGTGGCGTCATCACGCAGGCCATCTTTCCGTCGCTCGGCATGATCGGATAGCGCGGCGCGATGCCGGGGTTGGTGAGCACGGCGTGATAGCCGCGCTCGGTCTCCAGCGGGACGTGGTCGCCGGCGGCCGCGGCCAGCGTCTTCGACCAGGCCCCCGCGGCAATCACCGCCTTGTCCGTCGCGATCTCGCCCGCCTCCGAAAGCACCGCGCGCAGCCGGCGTTCCTCGATGCGGAACCCAAGCGCCTTGCCCCGTCGCAGCTCGGCGCCAAGCGACTGCGCATGGCGAACCAGGGCGGCCACGTAGGCGCCGGGGTCGCGACACTGGCCGTTCTCCTCCACCAGCACGCCGAACGTGTAGCGCCGATCCAGGCTCGGCTCGCGCTGGCGCAACTCGTCGGCCGACAACTCGAGCCAGCGCACGCCGTTCTCGCGCCGTAGCCGCCATGCGAGTTCCTCGGCCGCGAAATCGGCCCGGCTCGGGAACACGCAGAGCATGCCCTGGCGCGTGATCAGTTCGCCCACACCTGCCTCTTCCGCGAGGCGTCGATGTCGCTCCGGCGCTTCGAGCACCAGCGGACGCAAAGCCCGTGCGGCCGCGGCAACCTTCGCCTCGGTGGCGCCGGCGCGCAGGAAGCGCGTCAGCCAGGGCAGCAACCGCGGCAGGTAGCGCCAGCGGATCGCGAGTGGGCCGAGCGGATCGGCAAGCCACGCGGGCACCTTGCGCCAGATGCCCGGGCCGGACATCGGGATGACGGAACTGGGGTTGAGCAGCGTGCCGTTGCCGTAGCTGGCCGCCTGTTCACCGCCCGGCTTGCCCGGCTCCAGGATAGTCACGCGGTGCCCGTCGCGCAGCAACTCGACGGCGCAGGCCGCGCCGACGATGCCTGCGCCGATGACGACGACGCGATGGGTCATGCGGCGCGTCGGACGCGATAGAATTGCGGGATACCCTCGGGGATGTCCGTCAGGTTGGAGCGAAAGACGGTCGGCTGGAAGAACAGGCCAAGCGGGGCGTAGGACGGGTTCTCGAACAGGCGCGTCTGCATCTCCCGGCAGAGTTTCTGTTGCGTGGCCAGGTCCGGCGCGTCGTACCAGGCCAGACGCAGCTCTTCCATCGTCGGGTCATCTGGCCAGCCGAACCACGCGGTGGCGGGGTCGGAGCGGATGACTGTCAGCGACGCCGGCGAGACGTTGCCGGTTCCGCCGCCGAAGGTGAAGAACATGTTCCAGCCGCCCTTGTCGATCGGCTCCCGGCTCGCGCGCCGCTGCACGACCGTGCCCCAGTCGAGCGACTGGTAGTCCACGTTGAAGCCGATGCGCTTCAGCAGGTCGCCGCCCACCATCGCCAGTGCGCTGATCACCGGAAAGTCGGACGCCGCCAGCAACACCACCGGCTCGCCTTTGTAGCCAGCAGCAGCAAGGTCTGCCTTGAGTTTCACGGGCTCTTTCGGCCCCTGCATCATGGCGACGCCGACGTTGCTGGCCAGCGCAGTGCCGGGAACGAACAGGCCGATGCCGGTTCGGATCAGTTCGGGCGCGGCGCCGGCCACTGCCTCCATGAATTCGCGCTGATCGATCGCCGAGAGCACGATGCGTCTGATCTCCGGTTTGTCGAATGGCGGATAGAGGCAGTTGAAGCGCATGATGCCGATCGAGCCGGAATGGTCCTTCACGACCGATGTCAGCCCGGGCTCGCGCTTCAACGTGCCGAGCAGGTCGATCGTCGGATTTTCCCACCAGTCGAACTCGCCGGCGCGCATCGCCGCCGCCTTGGTCGCAGGGTCGGGAACGACTGACCAGTCCACGCGGTCGAAGTGCACGAGCTTCGGCCCCGCGGTCATCTCGGCGGGACCATCCGGACGCGGAACATAGTCGGCAAAGCGCTCGTAGGCGACATGCGAGCCGGCCACGCGTTCGGACGCGAGGAAGCGATAGGGTCCGGAGCCGACCATCTCGGTGATCTGCTTCATCGCGTCGGTCTGCGCAAGGCGTTCCGGCATGATGCAGCACATGCTGGTGGTCACGCCGAGCGCGTCCGGAAGCAGCGGGAACGGCTTCTTCAGCCGGAAACGGATCTGCTTGTCGGACGGCGCGGATACCGCGTCGGTCGCGACGCGCAGCACGCCGCCGAACCCGTCGCGCTGCCACCAGCGCTGGATGCTCGCGACACAGTCGCGCGCCAGCACGGGAGTGCCGTCATGGAACTTCAGCCCGTCGCGCAGCGTGATGTCCCATTGTCGGCCATCGGCGCTGGTTACGTGGCCCGCCGACATCTGCGGGTGCGGCTGGAAGTTGTTGTCCTGGCCGTACAGCGTGTCGAACACCAGGTGCGCGTGGTTGCGCGTCACATCGGCGGTGGTCCAGACCGGATCGAGCGTGGCGAGGTCAGCCTGCGGCACGAACTTCAAAACGCGCTTCGTTTCGGCCGCCACGATGTTTGGCACTGCGAGCGCTGTGGTGGCTGCGAGCGCCGATTTGAGAATGTCTCTTCGCCGCATGATTGCCCCTCGTTTCAGACCGGGCGCCGATATGAATAACTCTCCGGCGACACCGATCGCTATAGCCGTCATGGTCGGCGAGCATGCCCCGGCGAAGGCCGGGGGCCGGCCATCCACGGCCTTCCTTAGCGGCACACCGAAAGACGTGGATGGCGAGCCTTCGCCCGCCACGACGGTTGGTGTTGTCTGCGGCCAATAAACATCAGTCGTTTCGGGTTTGGGGTTGACGAATTACAAAGACTACAAGTTCTTCTTCACCCCATAGAACTGTGGCCAGCCATCCCGAATGTCCTGGAGGTTGTTGTGAAATGCCGTCGGCTGATCGTGCATGCCAAGCGGCGCGTACGGCGGGCTCTGCCAGAACTCAACCTGCATCTGCTCGCAGATCTTTTTCTGCATCGCGACGTCGGGTGCGTCGAACCACGCCTGACGCAGTTCCTCCATCTTCGGATCGGTCGGCCAGCCAAACCAGCTTCCCTTGGTACCACTGCTCTGGATCGGGATCGCCGCTGCCGGCGTGATGTTACCGAAGCCGCCAAGGTAGGTGTAGAAAATGTTCCAGCCGCCCTTGTCGATCGGCTCCTGGCTCGCGCGGCGCGCCACCACGGTGCCCCATTCGAGCGCCTGGAAGTCGGTGTTCATGCCGATCCTTTTGAGCACATCGGAAGCGACCTGCGCCTCCGCCCAAATCGTCGGGATCGTCGAGGCGGCCAGGATCACCACCTTCTCGCCCTTGTATCCGGCGGCGATGAGGTCCTGCTTCAGCTTGTCGTAGTTCTTCGGACCGCGGGTGATTTCCACGCCCACGGTGCTTGCCATCGGCGTGCCGGGAACGAAGATGCCGACATCGGCCTTGATCAGAACTCGGTTCGGCGCCGGCGACCGCCTCCATGACCTCCTTCTGGTCGATCGCCGCGACCACGACGCGACGGATCGCGGCGTTGTCAAATGGCGGGTGCAGATGATTGAAGCGCAGACAGCCGATCTCGCCGGTGCGGTCCTTCACCGCCAGCATCAGATCCTTGTTGGTCTTCAACTGCGGCACCAGATCGATCGTCGGATTCTCCCACCAGTCGATCTCGCCCTGCATCAGCGCAGCCGATGCGGTGGCGGGATCCGGGATGAAGTTCCACACCACGCGGTCGATGTAGACGATCTTCGGACCGGCATTGAAGCTCGGGGTGCCCTCCTTGCGGGGGACGTACTTGGCGTTCTTTTCATAAACGACGCGCTGGCCGGAGACGCGCTCGGATGCGAGGAATTTGAACGGTCCGCTGCCCATGGCCTCGGACACCTGCTGCATCGCGTCGGTCTTCGCCAGCCGCTCCGGCATGATCGCGCAATAGACCTGCGCGAGCGCATTGGGCAGCAATGCGAACGGCTGCTTCAGCCGGAAGCGGATCACCTTGTCGGATGGTGCGGAGATCTCATCGGTTCGCACCATCAGTGCGCCGCCGAATGGATCACGTCTGGCGAAGCGCTGTATGGTCGCCACGCAGTCGCGCGCCAGCACCGGCGTGCCGTCGTGGAAAGCAAGTCCGTCGCGCAGCGTCAGATCCCACTGCTTGCCGTCGTTGTCCACAACCGTACCATCGACCATCTGCGGCTGCACGTTGAACGCGGCATCATAACCGTAGAGCGTATCGTAAACCGCGAGCGAGAAGTTGCGTGTGATGTCGGCCGTTGTCCAAACCGGATCAAGCGACGCCAGATCCGCATGCGGCGTGAAAATGATGGTCGTCGTTGGCTCGGCGCGCACGATGCGCGGCGCAGCCAGCGCGGTCGCGCCGGCGAGCGCGGACTTCAGGACATCACGGCGTTTCATTTTGCAGCCCCCAGCGGAATTGGCCGGATGCTAATGCAGGCTCCGGCCGCCAGCAATCGGGCGCGCGCCGAGCAGGCGTCGGCGATGCATGTCAAGCAGATTCCGAAGCGTGCAACGCGGCCGCGACGACCGGCGCTGCCGCGATGGACATCCGTTCCCCATCATGTCCGACGTCGGGCACGTCGATCACGGTCCAGGCACAGCGTGTCCGTAGCGCCGCCGCCGCGTCGTGCCCGGCGCGGACGTAGTTGTGGGCGCGTTCATGTCGCGTGCCGCCCTGACGCATCGAGCGCGGACCGCTGGGAAAGAATTTCCCCGTCGTCTTGGTGTCGAGCGTGCCGGTCATCACGGTGATCGGGAACGCGAGCAGTTCCCGCAGCGCTTCCGCATCGAGATTGGTTTCGCCAAGGCCGAACGGCCACGGTGTCGCGAGGTTCGGCATGGCGTAGGTGCCAGCATTCGCACTGACGGCCACGGCGACGCGATCGCGAAAGCCGAACGAGAGCATCCGATGCACGAACTGCCCGCCGGCGGAGTGGCCGAACAACCCATAGCGCCTGCGATGTGTCAGGCCCTGATCCTGCAACGCCGCGAACAGACGCTCGTCGATGCCGTAGGTCCATTGCTCGCGCGGGTTCGGTGTACCGGTATCGTCGTGCAGATTGCCAAAATGGTACCAGAGGTATTCGGGAAACGATTCCTCCGGAAATTCGATCGAGATCGCCAGGACCCCGGTCCGATCGACCAGCCTCATCCAGTAGTCACGATAGTCCGCCCCGTTGCGTCCGACGCCATGATGCACGAACAGCACCGGCGTTGCCGGACCATGGTGGCGTGGCCGGGCGCTGTGCAGCAGCAAGGTGCGACCGGGAAACGCCGGATCGACATAGGGTATCGAGTGGGCGCCAGGCTCGGCTACGAGGCTCGACAGGTCGATCACAGATGCACGCCTCGCTCCAGGATCTCGAGCGTGTAGGCACGATAGCTGATCCCGAGCGCCTCGGCGCGCGACAGGCGTCGCAACGCGATCTCCCGCGGCGGTGTCTTCCAGGCGCGCTTGTGCGCGCGCTTCCAGCACCAGTGACGCCAGGATTTGTGCGGATCGATCTCCGGGTCGAGCGGGGGACCGCCGTTGTCACCGATCCCCCGCATCGTTGAATCAGAAGGCCCGGGCGACCGCGCGCTTCGCCATCACGCCAACCAGATGGGCGCGATATTCGGCGCTGGCGTGGATGTCACCATTCATCCCATCGGCTGGCGTGGTGATCCCGGCGATTGCGTCGGGCGAGAAGTTCGCAGTCAGCGCCTGCTCCATCGCCGTGTTGCGGTACACGCCATTCTGCCCCGCGCCGGTTACCGCCACGCGCACGCCGCCTGCCGTCTTCGCCACGTAGACGCCGACGATGGCATAGCGCGACGCCGGATTGCGGAACTTCTCATAGGCCGACTTCTCCGGCACCGGAAATTCGACCGCGGTGATGATCTCGCCCTGCTCCAGCGCCGTCGCGAACATGCCCTGGAAGAAGTCGTCCGCCTTGATCGCGCGTCGGTCGGTTTTGATCGTCGCACCAAGCGCCAATGCTGCGGCTGGATAGTCGGCGGCCGGGTCATTGTTCGCGAGGCTGCCGCCGATCGTGCCGCGATGGCGTACCGCATCGTCGCCGATGATCGACGCAAGTTCGGCCAGACCGGGTATCTTCCCCTTCACATCGGCATTGGCCGCAACCGCACCATGCGTCGTCATCCCGCCGACAATGATGATGCCGTTGGCAAACGACACGCCGGCCAGCCCAAGCTTCGCCAGATCCACCACCACGCTGGGCTTGTTCAACCGCTGCTTCAGCACCGGGATCAATGTCATGCCTCCGGCGAGCGCCTTCGCCTCCGGATCAGCGCCCAGTGCCTTCACCGCATCGGCGAGGTTCGATGGCTTTTGATAAGCAAAATCGTACATCGTGCTGTCCCCTCGTTCCCGATTATTCCGCGGCCAGCCGAGGCGGTCCAGCCTCGATAATGGACCACAGCTTCTGCGGCGACGCCGGCATGTCGAGATGCCGCACGCCGTAACCTTTCAGCGCGTCGATGACGGCATTGATGATCGCCGGCGGCGAGCCGATCGCACCCACCTCGCCGCACCCCTTCACGCCGAGCGGATTGTGCGTGCAGAGCGTGACCTCGGTTGCCACCTTGATGTTCGGCAGGTTGTCGGCGCGCGGCATGGTGTAGTCCATCATCGAACCCGACAGCAGCTGGCCGCCCTTGTCGTAAACGGCGTTCTCCAGCAGCGCCTGGCCGATGCCCTGTGCCACGCCGCCCTGCACCTGCCCTTCGACGATCATCGGGTTGATCACACGTCCTACGTCGTCCACCGCGACGAAGCTGATAACCTCCACGACGCCGGTGTCCTTGTCGATCTCGATCTCGGCGATATGGCAGCCGCCCGGAAAGGTGAAGTTCTTCGGATCGTAGAACGCGGTCTCGTCGAGGCCGGGCTCCAGCTCATCGATCGGATAGTTGTGCGGGATGTACGCGGCAAGCGAGATCTCGGCCAGCGCCTTCGATTTGTCGGTGCCTGCGACGGTGAACTTGCCGTCCTTGAACTCGATGTCGTCGACCGAGGCCTCCATCAGATGGGCGGCGATCTTCTTGCCCTTGGCGACGACCTTGTCCATCGCCTTGACCATCGCGCTGCCGCCCACGGCGAGGCTGCGACTGCCGTAGGTGCCCATACCGAACGGAATCTTGGCGGTGTCGCCGTGCACCACATCGACCTGATCCATCGTCACGCCAAGCTGATCGCAGACAAGCTGCGCGAGCGTGGTCTCGTGTCCCTGTCCGTGGCTGTGGGTGCCGGTGAACACCGTGACGCTGCCGGTCGGATGTACCCGGATGTTCGCCACCTCGTAAAGGCCCGCGCGCGCGCCGAGCGAGCCCACCACGGCCGATGGCGCGATGCCGCAGGCCTCGATGTAGGTGGAGATGCCGATGCCGCGCAGTTTTCCCCGTGCGGCGGCGGCGGTCCGGCGCGCCTCGAAGCCGGCATGATCGGCCGCCTTCAGGCAGGCATCCAGCGTCGCCTGGTAGTCGCCGCTGTCGTATTGCAGTGCGACCGGCGTCTGATACGGGAACGCATCAGCCGCGATGAAGTTCTTGCGGCGGATCGCGATGCGGTCCGCCCCCGTGTCGTGCGCGCAGACATCGACCAGGCGCTCGAGCAGGAACGTCGCCTCCGGACGACCGGCGCCGCGATAGGCATCCACCGGGACGGTGTTGGTGAACACCGCCTTCACCTCGCAGTAGATCACCGGCGTCTTGTAAACGCCGGCGAGCAGCGTCGCATATAGATAGGTCGGGATGCTGGGCGCGAAGGTGGAAAGATATGCGCCCATGTTGGCAAGCGTCGAAATCCTCAGGGCGAGAAAATTGCCGTCCGCATCCAGCGCCATCTCGGCGGTGCTGTCGTGGTCGCGGCCGTGCGCATCCGACATGAAGCTTTCGGACCGCTCGGCGGTCCATTTCACCGGACGCCGCACCTTGCCCGAAGCCCATGTTACGATCGCTTCCTCGGCGTAATGATAAATCTTGGAGCCGAAGCCGCCGCCCACATCGGGCGCCACCACACGCAACTTGTTCTCCGGGATGTGCAGCACGAATGCGCCCATCAGCAGCCGGATGACATGCGGGTTCTGGCTGGTGGTGTAGAGCGTGAAGTCGCCGCTGTTGGTATCGAATTCGCCCACCGCGGCGCGAGGCTCCATGGCGTTGGGGATAAGCCGGTTGTTGGTGAGATCGAGTTTCACCACTTTCGCGGCCCTGGCGAATGCCGCGTCCACCAGCGCCTTGTCGCCGATATGCCAGTCGTAGCAGATGTTGCCCGGCGCATCGTCGTGCACCAGTGCCGCACCCGGCGCGATCGCATCGCGCAACGAGGCCGCCCCCGGCAGGTCCTGATAGTCGATGACGATCTGCTCCGCGGCATCCTTCGCCGCCTGCTTGGTTTCGGCGATCACCACCGCGACCGGATCGCCGACATGTCGAACCTTGCCGATCGCCAGCACGGGATGCGGCGGCTCGGCCATCGGCGAGCCGTCCTTGTTGTGGATCTGCCACCCGCACGGCAGACCGCCCACGTTGTCGGCGGCCAGGTCCGCGCCGGTGAACACCGCGACCACGCTGGGCGCCTTCGCCGCGGATGCCGTGTCGATGGCGTTGATCGTCGCATGCGGCCGGTCCGAGCGTCGGATGAACGCATGAAGCTGGCCGGGCCGGTTGATGTCATCGGTGTAGTTGCCGTGTCCGCTGAGGAACCGCACGTCCTCCTTGCGGCGGACGGAGGCTCCAATTCCCTCGAAAGGCATTGCCGTCTCTCCCTGTGGCCCGTCTTATTCGGCGGCGGCGGCCTTGCCGTGCATCAGCGGCCATGCGGCCGCGATTGCCTTGACGATGTTATGGTAGCCGGTGCAACGGCAGAGGTTGCCTTCCAGGCCCTCGCGGATCTGCTTCTCGGTGATCCCGTCCGGATGCGAGTTGACCAGGTCGATCGCGCTCATGACCATGCCCGGCGTGCAGAAGCCGCATTGCAGCCCGTGGTGCTCGCGGAACATCTCCTGCATCGGATGCAGCGTGCCATCGGCGGCAGCGAGCCCCTCGATCGTGCCGACCGCGCAACCCTCCGCCTGGAGCGCCAGCATGGTGCAGGACTTCACCGATACACCGTCGAGATGCACGACGCAGGCGCCGCACTGGCTGGTATCGCAGCCGACATGGGTGCCGGTCAGCCCCAGCTTCTCGCGCAGCAGTTCCACCAGCAGCGTGCGCCCCTCGACTTCGACTGTATGCTGTTTGCCGTTCACCGTCAGGGTCACCTGAGGCATCGCGCAATCCCTCCCTTGTCGCCGTGCGCCGGAGTGTGGCCACCCAGCCGCGCGGTGGTCAAGCGGGTGCGGCGATTGCCGGAACGATATCGGTTCTGGCGAAGTCGGAGCCCTTGAAGAGCAGGGGAACGTCGCGTGTCTTCGCCAGAGCATACGAGGCGCAATCGCCAAAGTTCAGCCGCGCGCGGTGGCGACCCTTTCCAAATCGCAGGAATGCCTCACGGGCTACTCGCGCGAGATCCGCGTCGTGTGCAACAATCTCGAGGTTCATGTCGCGGATCAACTCGTCAAGCGGCAGCCACAACACCGCATCACCAGTTCTGCCCGCAAGGACCATCGACGATTCCTGCAAGCTTACCGCGGACATGCAAGCGGCATCGGCGTCGGTGATTGCATCGGCAAATCGGCCTCCATCAGACTCTCCGCGCAGGATCGATATGACCGCCGAACTATCGATCGCAATCACAGCCCATCCTCGTCGTAGAGATCGTCTTCAGTGAAGGGCGGGAGCTTTGCCTGGAGTGCTGCACTTCGGGTCGCTATTTCGAAGATGCGACGACGTCGCTCTTCCCGTTCTTCGGGTGTCCAGGCCCGACGGCGAACGCCGCGATCCACGAATTCGGCGCCAGCTGCCTCCAGTGCACGCTGAACCTCATCGAATGTGCCCAACGTCACCTTACTGAGGCCGTCCGGAGCCTCCAGCCGGCGAACCGTGACGACGGAGACATTGGCTCGACGTGCCAATTCGTCCTGGTCCATACGGAGCAAGGCGCGGGCAGCACGGATCTGTTCGGGAGTGAGCAGCATGATCACAATATATCACGCCGCTCATCGGACCTTCAAGCCGCCATCGGCACAACCTGGCCGCCAGGCACATGATCCAGGTGACACGCCGACACGTGCCCCTCGCCCACCGACCGCAACAGCGGCTCCTCCACCCGGCAGCGATCGAAGGCGAACGGGCAGCGCGTATGGAAACGACAGCCGCTCGGCGGGTTGATCGGGCTCGGCACGTCGCCGGTCAGGATGATCCGCTGCCGCTTCGCCGTCGGGTCCGGCACCGGCACCGCCGACAGCAGCGCACGCGTGTAGGGATGGTGCGAACCGGCAAACAGCGTGCGCCGATCGGCCACTTCGACGATTTTCCCCAGGTACATCACCGCAACACGGTGGGTCAGATGCTCGACGATTGCGAGGTCATGGCTGATGAACAGCAGCGCCAGGCCAAGCTCGTCCTGCAGATCGACCAGCAGATTGATGATCTGCGCCTTCACGGACACGTCCAGCGCGGAGACCGCCTCATCGCAGATGATCAGATCGGCGCCGGGCGCCAGGGCCCGCGCGATGCCGATGCGCTGGCGCTGGCCGCCGGAGAATTCGTGCGGATAACGGCCGATCGCATCGCGCGGCAGTTGGACCTTGTCCATCAACTGCTCGACCCGCTCGGTCAGCGCACGGCCGCCGTGGACGATGCCGAAATTGATCAGCGGTTCGGCCAGGATGTCGCGCACCTTCATGCGCGGGTTCAACGACGAGAACGGGTCCTGGAACACCACCTGCACGCGTTGCCGCAACGGCCGCAGCCTGCCCGAGGGCAGGTTGTCGATGCGCTCGCCGTCCAGCCAGACCTCGCCGTCGGTGACCGCGTAGAGGCGCAGGATCGCCTTGCCGACGGTGGACTTGCCGCAACCCGATTCGCCCACCAGCGACAGCGTCTCGCCGCGGTTGATGGCGAACGAAACGCCGTCCACCGCGTACACCTTGGCCGTCTCGGCGCCAAAAATGCCGCCATGGATGGGGAAGTGCTTCTTCAGGTTTTTGACTTCGAGCAGCGGACGATCGGTGTTCATCGGCCGCGGAACTTTGCATCGTCATGGTCGGGTCCGTCCCGGCCATCCACGCGCGGCCGGCGGCGCACAGATGGCCGGGGCAGGCCCGGCCATGACGGTGAAGTGTGAGGAGTGCGCGCTACTGAAACGGTTGTCTCTCGGCAGATCTGAAGATTGGCCTTGTGCCCCGACCCCTCCCCCCAACCCCCTCCCGCAAGGGGAGGGGGAGAATCGATGGCATTCATCACGCCGCCATCCGGCGTTCGGCGTAGTGGCAGGCGACCAGATGATCGGGCGCCTTGGTCTCGAGCGCCGGCGCCACGCGGCTGCACAGATCGGTTGCCATCGGACAGCGGCCGGCGAACGCGCACCCGACGATCCGCTGCCGCAGGCTCGGTACCAGCCCAGCAATCTCGGCCAGCTTGCCGCGCCCGCCGTCGCTCAGCGACGAACCGAGCTTCGGCACCGAGCCCAGCAGCCCGCGCGTGTAAGGATGCAGCGGACGGGCGAAGATTTCCGCCACCGGCGCCTCCTCGACCTTGCGCCCGGCATACATCACGACGACGCGCTCGCACATCTCGGCCACCACACCCAGATCGTGCGTGATCAGCATGATCGCCGAGCCCAGGCGGTCCTTCAGGTCGCGCATCAGGTCGAGGATCTGCGCCTGGATCGTCACGTCCAGTGCTGTCGTCGGTTCGTCCGCGATCAGCAGCTTCGGATTGCACGCCAGCGCCATGGCGATCATCACCCGCTGCCGCATGCCGCCTGACAGCTGATGCGGATATTCGCGCACCCGGCGCTGCGGCGCGGGGATGCCGACCAGCACCAGCATGTCGATCGCCCGCTGCTCCGCGTCGTGCGCCGACAGGCCCTGATGCAGCCGCAGCGTCTCGCCGATCTGCTTGCCCACCGTGAGCACCGGATTGAGGCTGGTCATCGGCTCCTGGAAGATCATCGAAATGTCGTTGCCGCGAATGCCGCGCATCTCGGGCTCCGACAGCGTTAGCAGATCGCGCCCCTGGAAACGGATCGCGCCGGCGATCTTGCCGGGCGGCTCCTGGATCAGCCGCAAAATCGACATTGCGGTGACCGACTTGCCGCAGCCGGACTTGCCCACGATGCCGATCGTCTGACCCGCATCGACGTGGAACGAGACCCCCTCCACCGCGCGCACCACGCCGTCGATCGTCGCGAAATGGGTCTGCAGATTCTCGACCTCGAGCAGCGCCACCCGGTCAGATCCGCTTGGCCAGCCGAGGGTCGAGTGCGTCGCGCAATCCGTCGCCCAGCAGGTTCACCGACAGCACGGTGATGCAGAGGAACACCGCGGGGAAGAACACGATGTAGGGCTTCACCTGCCAGAGCGCCCGGCCCTCGGCCATGATGTTGCCCCAGCTTGGAATGATCGGCGGCGTGCCGGCGCCAATGAACGACAGGGTCGCCTCGGTGATCATCGCCGATGCGCAGATGAAGGTCGCGTTCACCATCAACGGCGCCAGCGTGTTCGGCAGAATGTGCTTGATGACGATCATCGGCACCCGCGTTCCCGATGCGGTCGCCGCCTCGACATACGGCTGTTCGCGCAGGCTGAGCACCACGCCGCGGATCAGCCGCGACACGCGGGGAAACTCGGCCACGCTGATGGCGATGATCACGTTCTGCACCGAGGCGCGGGTCAGCGCCATCAGTGCAATCGCCAGCAGGATCGGCGGGATCGACATCAGTCCGTCCATCACCCGCATGACGATGAAATCGAGCATGCGGACGAAGCCGGAGACCAGTCCAATGAAAGTGCCGACCACCGAGGCGACCGTCGCCACGGCGAACCCCACGAACAGCGAGATGCGCGCGCCGTACAGCACCCGCGAATACACGTCGCGCCCCAGCATGTCGGTGCCGAACCAATACAACGCGGACGGCTCGCGGGTACGCTTTGCCGGCGCCAGCGCGGTTGGATCGACCGTGCCGAGCCAGGGCGCCAGGATAGCGATCAGGATCATGACCAGCAGCAGCGCCCCGCCAAGCACGATGGTGGGATGGCGATGGACGAAGGTCATCGCCCGGCCGCGCTCCTTGGGCGGCGGCAATACATCAGCCAGCGCCGGAGCTGCCGTGTAGGCGCGCGGTGTCGTGGTTGCTGAGCTCATGGCCAGACTCTCATCCTCGCGTCATTGCCGGCCCTCGGGCCGCTCGGACGGCCCGCCCAAGGACATGCCCTGTGCCGGCCATCAATAGCGGATCCTCGGATCGAACACGGTGTAGAGTAGATCGACGGCCAGATTGACCAGCACGTAAACGAAGCTGAACAGCAGCACGACGCCCTGGATGACCGGGTAGTCGCGCCGCAGGATTGCATCCACGGTCAGCCGGCCGAGGCCGGGGATGGCGAACACGCTCTCGGTGACCACCGCGCCGCCGATCAGCAGCGCGACCCCGATGCCGATGACAGTGACGATGGGCACGGCGGCATTCTTCAGCGCGTGCACGAACAGCACGACACGTTGGTCCACGCCTTTCGCCTTGGCGGTGCGCACATAGTCCTGGCTCAGCACCTCCAGCATCGTGGCCCGTGTAATCCGCGCCAGCAGCGCGACGTAGATCAGGCCCAGTGCGACCGTGGGCAGCGCCAGGCTGCGCAGGAACGGCACCACCCCCACGGTGATCGAGGTGAACCCTTGCACCGGCAGCCAGTCGAGTTTCAGTGCGAACACATAGGCCAGCAGGTAGCCCAGCACGAACACCGGCGTGGAGAAGCCGAACACCGCCAGCATCATCACCGACCGGTCGATCCAGGTTCCGTGCTTCCACGCCGCCAGCACGCCGAGCGGAATGGCGACAATGATGGAGAACACGATGGTCAGGATCATCAGCGACGTGGTCGGCTCGATGCGCTGCGCGATCATGTGGCTGACCGGCAGATTGGTGAAGATCGAGTTGCCGAGGTCGCCGTGGATGATCTGCCACAGCCACTCGCCGAAGCGCACGACGAACGGCCGGTCCAGCCCGAGCGAGGCACGGATACGCTCGACATCGGCGGGCGTGGCCTGGTCCCCGGCGATGATCGCGGCCGGATCGCCGGGCGCCAGATAGAGCAGGCTGAACACGAAGAAGGCGACGATGAGCATCACCGGGATGGTGGCAAGGATACGCCGTGCGGCGTAGGCAAGCATGTCGGTGATATCCCCCGTTCAGCTCTTGGTCACATCCCACAGAACCGGGAATGGCGCCTTCACCACACCGGCAACATTTCCGCGCCAGGCCTGGTAGCCTTTGAAGAATCCAGTCGGGACAAACGTCACAAAATCCATCGACGCCCTGTTGATCTCCTTCACCGCCGCCTTTTCGGCCCCCGGATCCGTCGCGGTGAACCACGTATCGATCGTGGCCTGCACCTGATCGGATTTCGGCCAGCCGAACCAGGCCTTGTCGCCGGTGGTGTAGAACGCGGGCTGCGCGCCGGGGTTCACGCAATCGACGCCGGCATGCCACGTGTGAAAGACGTTCCAGCCGCCCTTGTCGACCGGCTCCCTGCTAGCGCGCCGCGCGCCGACGGTGCCCCAATCGGTCGCGACGTAATCAACCGCAAGGCCGATCTTGCTCAGCATGTCGGCGGTCACGTCGCCCTGTGCCTTGACGATGGGGACGTTGGTGCCGATCACCATCACCACCTTGGTGCCCTTGTGGCCCGCATCGGCGACCAGCTTGCGCGCGGCCTCGATGTCATGGCGCTTCAGGTTGTCGCCGCCGTATTCGGTGTAGAGCGGCGTGCCGGGCGTGAAGAAGCTGGCGCTCGCCTGCCAGAGATTGGGATCCTCGCCGACGATGGCCTGCATGTAGTCGGCCTGGCTGGTTGCGATCAGCGCCGCCTGGCGCACGCGGGGGTCATTGAACGGCGGATACAGATGGTTCATCCGCAGATCGCCGATGTTGCCGAGCGGGTCGGCGATATCCACGGCGAGGTTGCGGTTCTGCTTCAGCAGCGGCACCACGTCGGGGATCGGCGTCTCCCACCAGTCGATCTCGCCCGACTGCAGTGCAGCGGAAGCGGTGGCGGAATCCGGAATGATCTTCCACTCGACCCGATCGAAATTCACCCGCTTGCCGCCGGCCAGCCAGTCGGACTTTTCGTCGCGCGGTGCATATCCGGCAAATTTCTCGAACACGGCCGATGCGCCCGGCACCCACTCGTCCTTGCGGAAGGTGAACGGACCCGATCCGACATACTCGCCGATCTGCTTGAACGGATCGGTCGCGGCGATACGCTCCGGCATGATGAACGCGCACGGCGTCCCGCACTTGCCGAGCGCATAGAGCATCTTGGCGAACGGCTGCTTCAAGTTCAGCTGGAACGTCCGGTCGTCGACCGTCTGCATCGCATCGAGCCGGGCCTTGATCATCTGGCCCATGTTGTCGCGCACCATCCAGCGCGCCAGGCTGGCGATGCAGTCGCTGGAGCGAACCGGCTCGTTGTCGTGGAATTTCAGGCCCGCGCGCAGCCTGAAGGTCCAGACGAGACCGTCGGAGGACACGTCCGAGCCTTCGCACATCTGTGGCTGCGGCATGAGGTTGCTGTCCACACCGTAGAGCGTGTCGTAGAACAGCACGGAGGCATTGCGCACCACGTAGAGCGTGGTCCAGATCGGGTCCAGATTGGCCAGATTGGCCTGCGGAACGAAACGCAGCACCTTGGAATCGGCCGCCAGCGACAGCCGCGGCGCGGCCAATGCTCCCGAAGCCGCGAGCGCGCTCGCGGCAGTCTGCAAAAATCTGCGACGATGCATCGGCTGCTCCAGCCTCCGTCCCCACGTTTATGTTTGCGCGTCGGTCCCAGTCCCGATGCCGCCTAGCCTGCCCCACCCTCGTCGGAAAGGCCAGCCGTATTGCAGTGCGGCAAAAGGACCGGCTGAACGGGCGTCTATGCGGTCAGGCCGGGGACCGTCGCGCTGGAGGTGCTGCTGCCATAGGCCTGAAGCGCCTGGAGGATGTCGGCGGCGAAGGCCCGCGACGTGGTCTGGTCACTGCTGGACGAAGCAGTGTCTGACGAAGTGCCGGTCACCGCCGTCGTGGCCGAAGATGCGGTCGTACCTCCGGCCTGGGAGGCCGCATCCGTCCCCGCTCCCGGCCCACCCCCGTGGTGGCGGTGATGGTGGTGCGCTTGAGCCTGGCCGGTGGCGCCCGTCTGCCCTGTGCTCGCCGTGGCGGCGTTCGCGTTGCTGCCGGGCTGACCGGACTGCAACTGCGCGAGCAGTGTCTGCAGGTCGGTTCCCACCTGCTGTTCAGGGCTGACACCGGTCGCCGTCCCGGTTGCGCTCGGCGCAGTCCCGGCGGAGGCAGTGCCGCCCTGTGCCTGGACCAGCAGCGCCTGAATGTCCGAGGCGAGCTGCTGGAACGGATTGGCGGACGCTACGACCGGGGCGCCTGTTCCCGACGTGGTCGAATTCGACCCTGCCGTGCTGGAAGATGGCGGCGGATCGACGTTCGAGCTGCCGCCGATACCTGATTGCGGCTGGTAGGGCCGGGTCCAGACGTTGGATGCAATGCTTTCAATGGACACAATGCTGTGCTCCTGTTCGTGTGACCACCGAACGGTGGCGTGGGCGATGGTGCAAATCAGGTACCGGCGGCAAATCCGCGGCCATCCGCGGACCCCGCGCCATGGTGCCCGGCAGCCGATGCCCAGCAATGTTGATATTCGGCAAATTCTGCCGGCCGGCTGACTAACCTGTGCGCTTCACGTTCCAGAACAATGCGAACCCGTTCAGCACGCCGGAAAGCTGCGTCGAATAGGCGGTCGCCTGGAGATACTGGCCGAGCGGCAGGTAGGGCAGGAATTGAAACGCCTCGGACTGAATATCGCGCGCGACCGCCTGCTGCGCGGCGAGGTCGGCAGCGTCGAACCAGTCCTGGCGCAGCGCCTCCAGCCTGGGGTCATCGGGCCAGCCTATCCATGCATTCGCGCCGTTGGTGCGGAGCGCCAGCTGGCCCGCCGGGTTGATCATGTCGGTGCCAGCCCAGGCGGTGCAGAAACAGCTCCAGCCACCCTGATCCACCGGGTCCTTCTTCACCCGACGCTGGTTGACGGTGCCCCAGTCGAGCGCCTGATAGTCCACGTTGAGGCCGGCTTTCTGCAGCATGTCGGCGCAGACATCCGACATCGCCTTCAAGACCGGGAAGTCGGTTGCGGCGAGCAGTACCACCCGCTCGCCCTTGTAGCCGGCCGCGGCGAGGTCTGCCTTCACCTTCGCGTAGTCACGCGGGCCGGTCAGCGCCGCCGTGCCCACCCCGCTCGCCATCGGCGTGCCCGGGCAGAAGAACGCCGACGGCACATGCCACATCGCCTCGTCGTCCGTCGCCACGGCGGTCATGAC
>CAWEVI010000056.1:0-13579 GCA_963812475.1 uncultured Alphaproteobacteria bacterium | reverse complement strand
GGCGGCGGATGCGGTCGATGCATCTGCGCCGGCGACCCGTCCGGCCGAGGTCGTCATCGGGCGGATCGTCAGTGTCGGCGACGACGGCGCGCCGGTGGTGGATTTCGCCGGCAATCCGGCCGGCGGGCCGGTACGGGCGATGGCCACTGCGCGCTATGACGATGTGTCGCCCGGTGCTTCGGCGGCGCTGATGTTCGTAGAGGGCGATCGCGCGCGGCCCTTGGCGATTGGCGTGATCGCGCCGCAGGAGCCGGCGTCTGCGGCCGCGCTGGAGGAACGCCTGACGCTCACCGCGGCGCGGGAGATCGTGCTGCAATGCGGCCGCGCCAGCCTGGTGCTGACCCGCGCCGGCAAGGTGCTGGTGCGCGGCGCCTATGTGTCGCTGCGCTCGTCGGGCATACAGCGCATCACCGGCGCGTCTGTGCAGATCAACTAGGGCGCCGGACGCGCGATGAACCTGCTCAACGCAACCGGCATGGCGGCCGGCTATACGATGGGCATGGACAAGACTGGCGCGGAATACGTGGTGGTGGTGGTGAAGGGCACCTTCACCCTGCCGAAGCCGGGCGAGACGCCGAAGCTCGCGGACGAACAGGTGCCGCTGGTGGACGCCGACCTGTTCACCGGCGAGCCCGGCCGATCGGCGACGCTGGTGGAATGCGACTACGTGTTGGAGAAGCCGTATTGCGACGTGCTTCTGAATGGCGCGGCGCATGCATCGGGCGGCCGCCCGGTTGAGAGCATCGCGGTCGGGCTGCAGGTGGGGGCGTGGCGGAAGTCGTTCGCGGTGTGGGGCAACCGGGTGTGGCGCGGTGCAGCTGTGGGCTATGCGCCGGGCGAGCCGGAGCCGTTCACGCGGATGCCGATCTCCTATGGCAACGCGTTCGGCGGCACCGATGAACGGATGGGCGATCCGGCGCAGGTGCGGTCGTATTTGCCCAACCCTGTGGGGCGCGGATGGCACCATCATATCCACCGCGAACTTGTAATCGGCGCGCCGGTGTCAAATACGGAGGAGATCAGGGATCCGGTGGAGATCCCGGCGGCAGGTACCGGCCGATGGCATTCGGGCCAATTGGACGGGGCTGGCCCTCGCGCATCCGCCATGCCGGGACCTACGATCAAAATTGGATCGACAACGTGTTCCCGTTCCTGCCTGCGGACTTCGATACGCGCTATTTCCAGAGTGCGCCGGAGGACCAGCAAGTGGCACCGCCGCTCGGCGGCGAGCGGGTGTTGCTGATCAACCTGACATCGGACGGGCGAAGGGAGTTTGCGCTTCCGTCCGTCGAATTGCCGATTGTGTTCTTCCGCCGGCGCGCCGAGCGCGTGGACATGCGAGGCACGCTGGACACGCTGCTGTTCGAGCCGGATGCGGAACGGTTCTGTTTGGTGTGGCGGGCGAACCTGCCATTGCAGCGCGATATCTTCGAGATCTCCCGTGCGGTCGTCGGCAGAATGTCGCGCGCCTGGTGGCGCTCGGTCGAGACCGGCAAGAGATTCGAGACGCTCAACGCGGTCGTGCGCGAACACGCGGCGGCGCGGGAGGATGCGTAATGGCAACGCCGCCGCTCGCCGTGCTGGGCGTGGGACTGGTGTCGGGCGTCGGCCTGAATGCTGAGCAGAGTTGTGCGGCGATCCGCTGTGGCATCAACAATTTTCAGGAAACGCGGTTCATCGGCCGTGACGGTGAATGGCTGGTGGGCAGCGCCGTCGAACTGAAACAGCCGTGGCGAGGGATAACCAAGCTCGCAAAGATGGCATCGCGCGCTATCGCGGAGTGCTTCGAGGCAGGGGCGGACGGGAAACCGGAGGAAACCCCGGTATTGGCTTGCCTAGCCGAACCGGAACGGCCGGGCCGGCCGCAGGGCCTGGGGCCTGTGATCCTGCAGGACATCGAGCGCGAACTCGGTCTGCGGCTGCATCCCCACTCGCGCGTGATCGAGCTCGGTCGCGTGGGTGCCGTCGTGGCACTGCTGCAGGCGCGGCGGATGCTTGCCGAGGCCCGCTGTTCCCATGTCATCGTGGCAGCCGCTGACAGTTTCCTCGGCGCGGCAACACTGGCAGCTTACAATTCGGACGATCGGCTGCTGACCAAGAGCAATCCCAATGGATTGATACCAGGTGAGGCAGCGGGCGCGGTGCTGCTGAGCGGCGACGAAGACATGCCTGCGCGCCTGCTTGTGCGGGGGCTCGGCTTCGGGCGCGAGCCGGCACCATTCGGCTCGGGCAGGCCCTCGCGCGCAGATGGATTGGTGCGGGCCGCTCGCGGCGCGCTCGGCGAGGCAGGTTTGGCACTCAAAGATTGTGACCTGCGGATCGCCGACATGAATGGCGAACAACACCGCTTCAAGGAAGCAGCTTTGGCGGTTACGCGGCTGCTGCGCGATCGCAAGCCTTTGTTCCCACTCTGGCACCTCGCCGACTGCACAGGGGAGGTGGGTGCTGCGACGCTGCCGGCCATGTTGGCATTGTTGTTCACGGGCGCCAGCAAGGACTTTCTGCCCGGGCAGACTGTCCTGGGCCATCTCGGCAATGACGACGACAGACGGGCGGCATTCGTCGCACAGGCGACATCGGCGCAAACGCTGTCCTGGGAGATGGCAGCAGAGGCAGCCTATCGAGTGAAGCGCCGGAGCGCGGCCTGATGGCAAACGAGGTGTATGCCAACGGTATGGAGATCGCCTGCAAGTCTGCCGCGGGCAAATCGGTCGCTGCGTTTCCCGACACCTGCCTGTCGCCTCCCTCACCGCCTGCGGGGCCGCTGCCGGTTCCGTATCCCAATACCGCCTATGCCAGCGATGCGACGAATGGCAGTACCACGGTGATGATCTCCGGGCAGGAGGTCATGCTGAAAGACCAGTCTACTTTCAAAAAAAGCACAGGCGACGAGGCGGCCACGAAATCGCTGGGCATGGGTGTGGTCACTCATGCAATCCAGGGAGAGGCGAGCTTCATCTCGTGGTCGATGGACGTGAAGATCGAGGGACAGAACATAGATCGCCACCTCGATCAGATGATGCATAACGAACAGTCGGTGCCGGCAAACACGCCAACCTGGCCATATCTGGATGCTGCCAACATCGCTTCGACCAAGTGTGCAACGAATGCACAGACAATTAATGACGAATGTCCCAATGCCGGTAAAGATGGTGACGCCCACAAGGACTGCCCGCCTTACGGGGGTGGTGTGACAGCGGTCGAATTCAGCGAGGACGAATGCCTGAAGGCGAAGCGTTGCATGCTGGTCCCGTACAAGCAAATCAGCCCCCAATGGGGGATGCTGCCCTGGTCAGACGCCGCACCATCTCGTGCCAAAGCATCACTTTGGCGGCATGGCGGGATACAGCGATGGCGATGCGCCATGCGTCTGCGTCGAAGGGCATAGCTGGCATCGCAACGAGGCGAGCTTGTTCGAGGATTGCGACAAGACGCACGCGGAACTTCACGACCTGCAGGATGCATCGGAACGATACGCAATCTCGATTATCGAAGGCATGATCGCCCGAGGCCAGGATGTCGAGGGTCGCACACCCGACAACGCGCTGAGTTATGGTGAGATCAAGCAAAATGCGCTGAACTCACATGGCGCTGTATTCAAGGATTCGCATTGCGATCAGGATTGCATGGCGGCGCAGTTGGATGCGTACCATAAGCAGCCTTCCATCGGTGTAGGGGAGAACCAATTCCTGCACACTGACAAGGTAGGCGCCAAATTCGACGCCGATGATCTCCAATAGTAGGGCCGGACTACCTCTCATGGCAATTTCCGGATTTGACTCGCTTATCTTCTTTGACGGCGTTGCATTCGACGACGGTGTGCTCGCCTTTGCCGCATTCCCAAACCGACCGGGACGCCCGCGCGAGGCATCGGGCACCCGCATTCTGTGGTTCGATGCCGGTACATGGACGGACGGCGGCTACTTGCCGCTTGCCGGGGTCGGGATTGCAACTCTCGCAGCGGACCGTCGCACGCTGATCGTCCTGGGCCGCGACGGCGAAGTTGCGGTTGCAGGCGAGGACCGCATAGCGATGGAATCGCTGCCAGGGACGATCGGTCCGATGCGGGGCCTCCGCAACCTGAGCAGCGTCATCCTTGCCTACGGGATGAACCGTCAGATCTTCCGCCGAATGCCGGAGGGGAGATGGGTGCGCTGGGATATCGGCATGCCTGTGCCGCAATATAGTGATGATATGCCCGTATCCGAACGCCTGAAGATTGGCATGAGCATGATCGGCGGGATAAATGCCGTAGACACCGGCTCCACTTGCCGTTGCTGCGCCGTTGGGTTTCGCGGTGAAATCTACGAATGGGAGGCTGGGCAGTGGCAGCCGGTCGACAGCCCAACCAACTTGATCCTCCAGGATATCTGCCCTGCCGACGACGCCGGGCTCTACGCATGCGGCCAAAGTGGCACGATCCTGCACTCGGCAACGCCTCATGCCTGGAGCCTGGTCGAACATGACGCGCCGCCAGCGGCCAATTTCACGTCGCTGCGGATGTTCCGGAACAAGCTGTTCCTCGCCGACGGCCGGAATCTGAGGGCGTTGACAGGCGATGGATGCGAGCTGCAGGCGATGGGTGTAACCGATGGCTATCCGTCATCCTCGCGACTGTTCACCACGCAGGATGTGCTGCTGTCCGTCGCCGGACGTGAGGTGTACCGGACGTTTGACGCCAGGATGTGGGAGCCGATCCTCCAGTGACGTCGATGGCGGTTTCGCCCAGTGCAGGGCGGCGGATCGAGCTGGTGGTCGAGGACATGGGCTATTTCTGGCTCTCCCACGATCGAGCGGTCGGCGCGCCAAACGTGCGCCTCACAGACCTTGTGCGCCTCCACGAGCGTCTCGACGCATACGCGGATTTGCTGCGACTGAGCGGCGACCTTGGTTGGCAATTCGCTATCGAGGCACTCGAAGCACACACAGCCGGTGCCGTGTTTCCCGCGACATGTCTCGCGCTGGCGAGCGGTGACGTCGAACGCCTGGCCACTGTAGTTGCCAGCGCGGGACTTGGCGGTGCGGGCCAGCGCGACACCGACGATGCGCGGGTGAATGCCGCATGCGTCATCTCGGCGCTCGCCCTGGCAGAGCGCGCGAGCGCAATGGCCATCATCAATCATCTTAGTATCTCCGTAGAGCCAGTTCTGCGTGCCGTCGCCATGGCGGCGCTCGGGACAAGACGGACAGACCTGGGTCTGGTCCCGGCCTCGGGTCCTGACCGACCACTCCCCCCGCGCCCGCGCCTACCGCACCACCGGCCAACTCGGCCGCGCCGACCTGATGGCCCACCTTCGCGCCGGTCTGACCGACCCCGACCCCGAGTGCCGCTTCTGGTCCGCCTGGGCCGCCGCGCGCATGGGCGCCACCGAGCCGCTCGACACCCTCGCCGACATCGCCTGGAACAACCTCCCTCGCGCCGACCGCGCGCTCGACCTGCTGCTCCGTCGCCTCGACGTCCCCCAGGCCAACGCCTGGCTGCGCGAATTTGCCAAACTCCCTGACCGCAAGCGAAGCCTGATTCGCGCCACCGGCGTCGTCGGCGACCCGCTCTACATCCCCTGGCTGATCGAGCACATGGCCGAACCCGCCACCGCGCGCCTCGCCGGCGAGTCGTTCAGCATGATCACCGGCCTCGACCTCGCCTACCGCGACCTCGACCGCCGCCCACCGGCCGACTTCCAGTCCGGCCCCAACGACGACCCGGAGGACGAGAACGTCGCACTCGACGAGGACGAGAACCTGCCCTGGCCCGATCCCGAGCGCATCGGTCAGTGGTGGACCGCCAACCGGTCGCGCTTTTCCGTCGGAACGCCCTATTTCCTCGGCGCACCGAAGGCGACGGCCGACTGGCTGGAGGCCCTGTCCGACGCCTTCCAGCGCCAGCGTCATGCCGCGGCGCTCGAACTTGCCATCCGACAGCCCAACAAGGCGATGTTCGAGGTCCGAGCCCGCGGACGACTGCAGCGTCAATTGCTGGCGCGCGCCCGAGGAGCGGCGTGATGCGCTCACCAACAGCAGGTCAGCCCACGGCCCGATTGGCTTATTGCGCAGCGGTGCGCGCGTTCCACAGTGAATTGGCGGCCAGCCTCCTGGAAGCCACCCCGTAGCCGCCCGCCGCCATCGCCAGGATCTCGATGTCCTCCTGGTTCAGCAGCAGATCGGCCGACGCACCGCAACCCGCCGGGTCGTCGCCGCCGTGTGCTCCTGCCCAATGGACCCGGTAGCCGCGGCTCGTTTGTGGCTGCCTGGCTTCGATCACCACACTTCCGCCGCCCGCGTGCATGGCACTGACGTCGAGTGCACACGCGGCTCCGGCACGGTCGCCCGCCCGCGTCGCGGCAATTTTCGCCTGCACATCGCGCGATACTGTCTCCAGCGGGTCGAAAGAGACGATATCGCCCACCTTCGGACCCAACTCGTCAACTTGACGTAGCAGGCCGATGGTGCCGACCGTCCCGGCAAGGGCCAGCACGACCATGCCCAGAATGACGGTGATTACACCACTCGAATTTCCGCCGCTCACCTGCATTGCCGCTGTGCCTCTCCGTCCCGGAACTTTTCCAGGCCGCATCAACAATTCTGCCAACAAGTGGTTCAAATTCGGTGAACCACAAATCGGATCCCGATCCCGGATCAGTCGGACGGAAGAAAAAAAGGGCGGCGCCAGAGGCGCCGCCGAGGGTATGGGGAGGAGTCCAAGAGAGAGAAGGAAGCGGGCTAACCCGCCGATCTCACAAGCTGGACAATGCAGCAGACGGCCTCGACAGGCATTGATCCAGATCAACGATCGTCATTTTTTATCGGTCGGCCGACTGCGCCGCCCAACGTCACGCAACTGACCGCGGCGCCAACTGCCCCCGACCAGGGGTGGCCCCGAGCAATCGTGCAGAAAGGAAAAAAGTGGCGGCGCCAGAAGCGCCGCCAAGGGTATGGGGAGGAGTCCAAGAAAGTGAAGGGGGCGGGCGAACCCGCCGATCTCACAAGGCGAATAATGCACGCAGTCGCCTCGACAGGCATTGATCTAGATCAACGATCCGGGCTTTTTTCGGGCAACCGCGATAGAAAGTCTCAGATCGCGGCCCTGAGCCGGGCCAGCGCCTCGTCCTTGCCCAGCGCCGCCAAGGTCGCGTCGATCCCCGGACTGGCGGTGCTTCCGGTCAGCGCGGCGCGCAGCGGCTGTGCCACCTGCCCGAGCTTCCGTCCGGTTGCCGCCGCAAAATCGCGCAAGGCCAGGTCGATCGACGTCGGAGTGAAATCCGTCCGCGCCAGCGCGTCGGCGACCTCGCGCAGGATGATCCTGGCCTCGGGTGTGAGCACCGCGGCCGCCTTCGGCTCCATCGGCAAGGGCAACGGCCGCACCAGGAAGGCCGCTGCGTCGGCAAGTTCTACCAGCGTCTTGGCGCGTTGCTTGAGTTCCGGCATCAACGCCCCGATACGCGCGCCGGCATCGCCGCCGAGGAAGATGTCGGTGCGGTTCGCCAGCCTTTCGAGTACCTCGCCCGTCAGCCTGTCGTCATCCGCCTGACGGATATAGATGCCGTTCAAATTGGTCAGCTTGGCGTAGTCCATCCGGCTCGGTGCCCGCCCGACGCCATTTAGGTCGAAAAGACGTATCGCCTCGTCGCGATCCAGCACCTCCACATCGCCATGTCCCCAGCCGAGCCGCAGCAGGTAGTTGCAGAGCGCCTCCGGCAGATAGCCCTGCTCGCGGAATTCCAGCACCGAGACCGCGCCGTGCCGTTTGGAGAGCTTGGCGCCATCCGCCCCATGGATCAGCGGGATATGCGCGAAGCGTGGCAGTTCCCAGCCCATCGCACGGTAGATCGGCACCTGACGAAAGGTGTTGGTCAGGTGGTCATCGCCGCGGATGACATGGGTGATCTCCATGTCATGGTCATCGACCACCACCGAGTGGTTGTAGGTCGGCGTGCCGTCACTGCGCAGGATGACCATGTCATCTAGTTCGGCATTGGCGACGCGCACAGTCCCCTGGACAAGGTCCTCGACTACAGTGTCGCCGTCGCGCGGCGCCTTCAGCCGGATGGCAGGAGCAATTCCGGGCGGTGCTTCGGCCGGATCGCGATCACGCCAGCGCCCGTCGTAGCGCGGCGACCGACCTTCAGCGACGGCCTGCTCGCGCATCCGCCGCAATTCGTCGGCCGTGCAGTAGCAATTGTAGGCGTGGCCGGACGCTAGCATCTGCCGCGCCACTTCGGCATGCCGCGCCACGCGCGTGGACTGGAAGACCGGCGGCCGGTCAGGGGTGACGCGGAGCCATTCGAGCCCCTCGAGAATCACCTCTGTGGCCGCTTCGGGTACTGCGCTCACGGTCGGTGTCCTCGATCCGCAGCAGGAATTCTCCCCCGTGGTGGCGGGCGAACAGGTAGTTGAACAAGGCGGTCCGGGCGCTGCCGATATGCAGCAATCCCGTCGGACTGGGGGCGAAGCGCGCGCGAACCGTCATGGCGGGTGCATGTAGCACGCGAATTCACCGGCTGTAGAGCCACACCCGCTAACCTCCCGTGCGTGCAGCAGATGGTTGCCGTTACCGGCTTCGTACAGGCGCAATCGTTCGTCCGGGTGCAGTCGTGGGTGGCGACCGAGCGCGACCGGCTGCCCCTATGGCTTCCGGTCTTTATGGGGACCGGCATCCTTTGCTACTTCGCGCTGCGCGCCGAACCGCCTGCCTGGCTGGGCGCGGCGGTTGCAATACCTGCGGTGTTCGCAGCCATGCTCCTCGGCTCACGCCCCGTGCTGCGAGCCGGCATGATGGCGCTGGCAGCCGCCACGATCGGCCTTGCATCCGCACAATTCGCTACCTGGCGCGCACCGCCGCTGGATATCCTGCCGACCCATGCCACCATTCTGACAGGCACAGTCCGCAGTGTGGAAGCACTACCCGAGGGCAGGCGGATCACGCTGGAACCGGCGCAACTTGACGATGCACCACCGCTATCACGGTGGCTGCGCGTGCGGTTGCGGGCCAACGACCAGGCTAACGTCGCGGCAGGCGATACGATCCGGGTGCGCGCATTGGTGCGTCCGCCGGCGCCCCCAGCCTATCCGGGTGCATGGGATCTCCAGCGCGATGCCTGGTTCAATGGGCACGGCGGCTCCGGCTATGCGCTTGGCCCAGTGGAACGCCGCGCCGAAACGGCACCGAGCGGGCCGCAACAACTGGTGCAGCAACTGCGAGAGCTGATCGCACGCCGTATCACCGCGGTTGTGCCCGGCGCGTCCGGAGCGATTTCCGTCACGCTACTCACCGGCGTGACGTTCCGGCATTCCACCGGCCGATCATGACGCGTTCCGAGCGTCGGGCCTCGCCCACCTTTTGGCCGTGGCAGGGTTGCACATCGGCATCGTCATGGGCTGGGTGCTGGTCTTCTCGCGCCTGGCGTTCGCAGCCTCGGAACATGCCAGCCTGCATTGGCCAACCAAGAAGCTGGCTGCCCTCACCGCACTGACTGCCGGCGGTGGCTACATGGTGCTGACCGGCATGCATCTGCCGATCGTGCGCAGCTTCGCCATGGCGTGTCTTTATACCGTCGCGGTGGTTGCCGGACGGCGTGCCATTTCCCTGCGGGGCCTCGCACTCGCCGCCACGGTTCTGATGCTACTGGAGCCGGAGGAGGTGCCCAGCGTCTCGTTCCAGATGAGCTTTTCCGCCGTCCTGGCGCTGATTTCCGGATATGAACTGCTGCGACCCGCGCTGCGTTCGGTTCGCGGCGACGGCACCTGGACGAGGCGCTTCGCTCTGCATCTGGCGGCGCTGGCGCTGACCAGCTTTCTGGCCGGCACAGCCTCCGCACCATTCGGCGCGTACCATTTTGGACGCATCCAGGTCTATTTCGTTGTCGCGAATATGGTCGCCGTTCCGCTGACGGCGCTTTGGGCGATGCCGGCCGGGCTCATCGGCCTCGCGCTCATGCCGTTCGGACTCGATTGGCTGGCATTCATCCCGATGGGCTGGAGCGTGCAGGCGATCCTTTGGGTCGCGCGCACAACAGCAGCACTGCCGGCCGCGACGTTGGACGTCCCGCATATGCCGCCATGGGGGCTGGCGACGACCGCGCTCGGCATCGCATGGCTCGGGCTGTGGCGCAGCCCGATGCGGCTGATCGGCGTGCCGGCGATTGTGCTCGGTTTGCTCTCGCCAATGCTGGTGCGGCCACCTGACTTGATGGTTTCGGCGGATGCACGGCTGATTGCTGTCCGCGCGTATGGCCAAGTGTATTTGCAGCAGACACCGGGTGCATCGAGTTTACCGTAGTTATGGCTTCAGGTACCTGGGCAGCCGCCACATCGCGCGCCATCCCCAGCGACGGTTCAGCAGCCAATGGTGCGATTTCGTGCCAGAAAGATGCATGCATGCTGCGGCCACGCCCGCTCGCGAAGGCCGCGCTGCTGGTGCGCGGTGCGCTGCATCCTGACGGTTGCAACGAGGCGTCGGTGATCGTTTCGTCGGAACCCGCGCGCGGTCTATGCCCTCGGCCGTGGCCTTCACTCGTGGATCGCTTCACCGTCTGGCGATATGGCGCGGTCGCGATCTGGCTGAATGCTCACCATGCCTACGTCCTGACCGACCGCGCTTACCGCGGTATCCGACCCTGGGTGCCGCCGCCGCCGGTGCCGCGAACGCGCCAGATGCCTACACTGCCGACCGCGAAGACCGATGCGAACCGGATACGGCTAAATCAACCACCGGTCAGTCTGCCGATCCGAACTAGACCAAGCAATGGAAGCTCACTTTCTTTCCTTCTTGCCTGCTCAGTAGCGGCGCAACAGCGCCACCAGCCGGCCCTGGACCTTCACCCGGTCCGCCGGGAAATTCGCGTCTCATGGCGCACATTGCACGGTTCCAGCGCAATCGAGTTGGCGCGGCGGCGCAATCGCTTCAGCGTCACCTCGTTTTCATCCACCAATGCAACGACGATCTGACCGTTCTCGGCTACGTCGCCCTTGCGGATGATAACCGTGTCGCCATCCAGGATGCCGGCCTCGACCATCGAATTGCCGGCTACTTCCAACGCGTAGTGTTCGCCATTCCCAAGGAGCGCCATCGGCACGTCGATCTGGCTGCCAGCATCGCGCAGCGCCTCGATCGGCATGCCTGCAGCGATGCGACCATATAGGGGCAACTGGATCGCTGCCGCATCGTTCGCCGCTCGGACGCCTGGGATGCGTGACGTGAAATCGCCGCGGATGACGTTGGGCGAGAAACTCTGCCCGGGCTCCTCGGCCGACACGCGGGCGGCGGCGTTCTCAGGCAGGCGCAGCACCTCGAGTGCCCGGGCCCGATTGGGTCGCCGGCTGATGAAGCCGCGTTCCTCCAAAGCGAGGATCAGCCGGTGAATTCCCGACTTGGACTTGAGCTGAAGCGCTTCCTTCATGTCCTCAAAGCTCGGGAAAATCCGGTCTGCTTCAGGTGGCGATCGATATACGTCAGAAGCTCGTACTGCTTCGGGGTGAGCATGGCGAACGAATTCCCTCGGCCGACCGGGGATCGTCGTCAGCACGCGGGATGCGTGTGACGGAACAAACCGGCAACTGGGTGTCGTTCTAGATTGGTTCGCGCCTGGCCGTCAAGCTTTCCTGATGCTGCGCCGCAAAAACTCCCGCTAAATGCCGAGCGAATCGAGACGAATCACCGAAATTTCCGACCCCTCCGCCTGTGCGGGCGCATGCGGCGCACGTAGGATCAGCGCGTCGGCCATGGCAAGCCAACGCAACATGGCTGAATCCTGCACGGGAAACGGCGTCGCAACGGTATGTCCCTGCGAATTGGTGGAGATCGTCGCGCGCAGGTGGTCCGCGCGGTGGTCATTGGCGCGCAGCGCGGTGCCGGCAATCGCCTGCGACACCGGCGGGGGCGCGGCAGGCAGGCCGGACAGCCGGCTCAGCGCCGGCACCAGGAAAAGAATGGAGCACACCAGCGCTGAAACGGGATTTCCCGGCAGCCCGAGTACCGGCACCGGGCCGAGCCGGCCGAATAGCAGCGGTTTTCCGGGCGCATCGCGATCTGCCAGAAGTCGAGTTCCAGGCCGCGTGTCTTCAAGCCTGCAATGACCAGGTCGTGGTCGCCGACAGAGGCGCCACCCGTGGTGACCAGCATGTCCGCGCCGTGCACCGAATTCGGCTACCGCGGCCACGGCTTCGCTCGTGTCCAACGCAATGGGAAGCACGACAGGCTCACCCCCCGCGGCGCGCACCAGTGCGGCGAGCGCGTGTGAATTGGAGCTGACGATGCCGCCGGCGGGGATCGGCTCCCCCGGCATGGCGATCTCGTCGCCGGTGGCGAGGATCGCAACCCGCGGCCTACGGTGCACCGTGAGCCAGGGGTGGTTCGCGGCGGCGGCTAGTCCCACGTCGCGGGCGGTGATGCGCCGGCCAGCCGGGATCACGGCGTCGCCCGAGGCGAAGTCCGGCGAGAGCGGCGGATATGGCGTCCGGCCGTCACCGCTTCATTCACGCGAACCTCGGTGCCGGCGGCCGTGGCGTCTTCTTGCAGCAGGATCGCATCGGCGCCTCGCGGAACGACGCTGCCGGTGAAGATGCGCACGGCGTCACCGGATCCCACGGTGCCGGCGAACGGATGGCCTGCGGGGGCGCTGCCGATCACCGCAAGGCTCGCGCCGAGCGCACCATCGGCTGCGCGCAAGGCGTAGCCGTCCATCGCGGACACATCCGCCGGTGGCTGGGTAAGCCGCGCGATTACCGGGCCCGCAGTGACCCTGCCCCACGCGTTTGCCAGAGCGACCACTTCGCCGGTGGTCGGCTGTAGTACGCCAGGATGCGCTCGCGGGCTTCCTCGACGCTGATCATTGCTTCGTTTCCGTGAGGACTTCATCCTGCCCCGCCATGACGCCGTGGGCCAGTTCCAGCAGGTTGTCGTCGGTCAGTTCACGGCGGCCCTCCTCTACCTCGTGGATCATGTCCACCAGCTTGCGCGTGGCGCGACAGTCGATGCCATGGCGCGCGCCGATCTCCGCGATGGGTGCGATCTGCACGTCCACCTCGGTGCGGCGCTTGCGGATCGCAAGGTCGCGCCAAACGCCGGAATGCGTCTTCGCGCCGATGCTGTTGAACGCCACCATCGCGTCCACGCTTGCCCGTGCCGCCGCCTCGCCGGCGCCAGGCTTGAACGCCTCGACCTCATAGCCGTTGAAACCGCGCGGTTGGACGCCCTCGGCCTGGGCGACGACGATCGCCTCCCGCCAAGCCGACGCCACAACGGCAGCAATTCCGGCCGCGCCAGGCAGTCGGCAATGCCCTTCTGGCCAAGCGCCTGGGCGAACAGCATCGCACCGTAGCCAAGCTTGCCCCAGAGATAGGACCAGATATCGGGCGTGGTGATTGCGTCCGGCTCGAAGTCGCGCATCACGGCGTGCAATGCGGCCAGCCGCGGCGTCATGGCGCCGTCGAGTTCGCCCAGCACGACGGCGCCGCAGTTGCCGAACATGATCTCGCCGGGCGCTATCCAGTCGGCGCCGAAATTGATGAAGGCGCCGATAGGACGGTCGGGTCCGACGATGTGACGAATGATCGTCTCGTTGAGGCCGTTCTGCAGCGAAAG
>CAWEVI010000055.1:0-25978 GCA_963812475.1 uncultured Alphaproteobacteria bacterium | reverse complement strand
CGGCGACCCCGGCTCCACTCCCTGGCTCATCGAGCACCGGCCCGACCTCCCCACCGCGCGCCTCTGCCGGCGAGTTGTTTTGCATGATCACCGGCCTCGACCTCGCCTATCGCGACCTCTACCGCCGCCCACCGGCTGACCTTCCAGTCCGGCCCCAACGACGACCCGGCAGACGCGAACGCTTGCACCGACGAGGACGAGAACCTGCCGATCCGCAACCGCATCGGCCAGTGGTGGACCGCTAACCGGTCGCGCTTCTCGGTCGGAACACCCTATTTCCTCGGCGCACCGAAAGCGACGGCCGACTGGCTGGAGGCCTTGTCCGACGCCTTCCAGCGTCAGCGTCATGCCGCGGCGCTCGAACTTGCCATCCGACAGCCCGACAAGGCGATGTTCGAGGTCGGAGCCCGCGGACGGCTGCAGCGACAATTGCTGGCACGCGCCCGAGGTCTGGCGTGACGCGCTCACCAACAATACGTCTGCCCACGGCCCGATTGGCTTATTGCGTAGGGCGCGCGCGTTCCACAGTGAATTGGCGGCCAGCCTCCTGGAGGCCACCCCATAACCACCCGCCGCCATCGCCAGGATCTCGATGTCCTCCTGGTTCAGCAGCAGATCGGCCGAAGTACCGCACCCCGCCGGGTCGTCGCCGCCGTGTGCTCCTGCCCAATGGACACGGTAGCCGCGGCTCGTTTGTGGCTGCCTGGCTTCGATCACCACGCTTCCGCCGCCCGCGTGCATGGCACTGACGTCGAGTCACACGCGGCTCCGGCACGGTCGCCCGCCCGCGTCGCGGCAATTTTCGCCTGGACATTGCGCGATATTGTCTCCAGCGGGTCGAAAGCGACGATATCGCCCACCTTCGGACCCAACTCGCCAACTTGACGTAGCAGGCCGATGGTGCCGACCGTCCCGGCAAGGACCAGCACGACCATGCCCAGAATGACGGTGGATACACCACTCGAATTTCCGCCGCTCGCCGGCATTGCCGCTCTGCCTCTCCGTCCCGGAACTTTTCCAGGCCGCATCAACAATTCTGCCAACAAGTGGTTCAAAATCGGTGAACCGCAAATCTGAAACCCCATCCATGATCGGTCGCACAGAAGAAAAAAAGGGCGGCGCCAGAGGCGCCGCCAAGTGTATGGGGAGGAGTCCAAGAGAGAGAAGGAAGCGGGCGAACCCGCCGATCTCACAGCGTCAACAATGCAGCAGACGGCCTCGACAGGCATTGATCCAGATCAACGATCGTCATTTTTTATCGGTCGGCCGACTGCGCCGCCCAACGTCACGCAACTGACCGCGGCGCCAACTGCCCCCGACCAGGGGTGGCCCCGAGCAATCGTGCAGAAAGGAAAAAAGTGGCGGCGCCAGAAGCGCCGCCAAGGGTATGGGGAGAAGTTCAAGAAAGTGAAGGGGGCGGGCGAACCCGCCGATCTCACAAGGCGAATAATGCACGCAGTCGCCTCGACAGGCATTGATCTAGATCAACGATCCGGGCTTTTTTCGGGCAACCGCGATAGAAAGTCTCAGATCGCGGCCCTGAGCCGGGCCAGCGCCTCGTCCTTGCCCAGCGCCGCCAAGGTCGCGTCGATCCCCGGACTGGCGGTGCTTCCGGTCAGCGCGGCGCGCAGCGGCTGCGCCACCTGCCCGAGCTTCCGTCCGGTTGCCCCCGCAAAATCACGCAACGCCAGGTCGATCGACGTCGGAGTGAAATCCGTCCGCGCCAGCGCGTCGGCGACCTCGCGCAGGATGATCCTGGCCTCGGGTGTGAGCACCGCGGCCGCCTTCGGCTCCATCGGCAAGGGCAACGGCCGCACCAGGAAGGCCGCTGCGTCGGCAAGTTCTACCAGCGTCTTGGCGCGTTGCTTGAGTTCCGGCATCAACGCCCCGATACGCGCGCCGGCATCGCCGCCGAGGAAGATGTCGGTGCGGTTCGCCAGCCTTTCGAGTCCCTCGCCCGTCAGCCTGTCGTCATCCGCCTGACGGATATAGATGCCGTTCAAATTGGTCAGCTTGGCGTAGTCCATCCGGCTCGGTGCCCGCCCGACGCCATTTAGGTCGAAAAGACGTATCGCCTCGTCGCGATCCAGCACCTCCACATCGCCATGTCCCCAGCCGAGCCGCAGCAGGTAGTTGCAGAGCGCCTCCGGCAGATAGCCCTGCTCGCGAAATTCCAGCACCGAGACCGCGCCGTGCCGTTTTGAGAGCTTGGCACCGTCCGCTCCGTGGATCAGCGGGATATGCGCGAATCGAGGCAGTTCCCAGCCCATCGCACGGTAGATCGGCACCTGACGAAAGGTGTTGGTCAGGTGATCATCGCCGCGGATGACATGGGTGATCTCCATGTCATGGTCATCGACCACCACCGAGTGGTTGTAGGTCGGCGTGCCGTCACTGCGCAGGATGACCATGTCATCTAGTTCGGCATTGGCGACGCGCACAGTCCCCTGGACAAGGTCCTCGACTACAGTGTCGCCGTCGCGCGGCGCCTTCAGCCGGATGGCAGGAGCAATTCCGGGCGGTGCTTCGGCCGGATCGCGATCACGCCAGCGCCCGTCGTAGCGCGGCGACCGACCTTCAGCGACGGCCTGCTCGCGCATCCGCCGCAATTCGTCGGCCGTGCAGTAGCAATTGTAGGCGTGGCCGGACGCCAGCATCTGCCGCGCCACTTCGGCATGCCGCGCCACGCGCGTGGACTGGAAGACCGGCGGCCGGTCAGGGGTGACGCGGAGCCATTCGAGCCCCTCGAGAATCACCTCTGTGGCCGCTTCGGTACTGCGCTCACGGTCGGTGTCCTCGATCCGCAGCAGGAATTCTCCCCCGTGGTGGCGGGCGAACAGGTAGTTGAACAAGGCGGTCCGGGCGCTGCCGATATGCAGCAATCCCGTCGGACTGGGGGCGAAGCGCGCGCGAACCGTCATGGCGGGTGCATGTAGCACGCGAATTCACCGGCTGTAGAGCCACACCCGCTAACCTCCCGTGCGTGCAGCAGATGGTTGCCGTTACCGGCTTCGTACAGGCGCAATCGTTCGTCCGGGTGCAGTCGTGGGTGGCGACCGAGCGCGACCGGCTGCCCCTATGGCTTCCGGTCTTTATGGGGACCGGCATCCTTTGCTACTTCGCGCTGCGCGCGAACCGCCTGCCTGGCTGGGCGCGGCGGTTGCAATACCTGCGGTGTTCGCAGCCATGCTCCTCGGCTCACGCCCCGTGCTGCGAGCCGGCATGATGGCGCTGGCAGCCGCCACGATCGGCCTTGCATCCGCACAATTCGCTACCTGGCGCGCACCGCCGCTGGATATTCTGCCGACCCATGCCACCATTCTGACAGGCACAGTCCACAGTGTGGAAGCACTGCCCGAGGGCAGGCGGATCACGCTGGAACCGGCGCAACTTGACGATGCACCGCCGCTATCACGGTGGCTGCGCGTGCGGTTGCGGGCCAATGATCAGGCTGACGTCGCGGCAGGCGATACGATCCGGGTGCGCGCATTGGTGCGTCCGCCGGCGCCCCCAGCCTATCCGGGTGCATGGGATCTCCAGCGCGACGCCTGGTTCAATGGGCACGGCGGCTCCGGCTATGCGCTTGGCCCAGTGGAACGCCTCGCCGAAACGGCACCGAGCGGGCCGCAACAACTGGTGCAGCAACTGCGAGAGCTGATCGCACGCCGTATCACCGCGGTTGTGCCCGGCCCGTCCGGAGCGATTTCCGTCACGCTACTCACCGGCGTGACGTCCGGCATTCCACCGGCCGATCATGACGCGTTCCGAGGGTCGGGCCTCGCCCACCTTTTGGCCGTCGCAGGGTTGCACATCGGCATTGTCATGGGTTGGGTGCTGGTCTTCTCGCGCCTGGCGTTCGCAGCCTCGGAACATGCCAGCCTGCATTGGCCAACCAAGAAGCTGGCTGCCCTCACCGCACTGACTGCCGGCGGTGGCTACTTGGTGCTGACCGGCATGCATATGCCGATCGTGCGCAGCTTCGCCATGGCGTGCCTCTATACAGTCGCGGTGCTTGCCGGACGGCGAGCCATTTCCCTGCGCGGCCTCGCACTCGCCGCCACCGTTCTGATGCTACTGGAGCCGGAGGAGGTGCCCAGCGTCTCGTTCCAGATGAGCTTTTCCGCCGTCCTGGCGCTGATTTCCGGGTATGAACTGCTGCGACCCGCGCTGCGTTCGGTTCGCGGCGACGGCACCTGGACGAGGCGCTTCGCTCTGCATCTGGCGGCGCTGGCGCTGACCAGCTTTCTGGCCGGCACAGCCTCCGCACCATTCGGCGCGTACCATTTTGGACGCATCCAGGTCTATTTCGTTGTCGCGAATATGGTTCGTTGTCGCGAATATGGTCGCCGTTCCGCTGACGGCGCTTTGGGCGATGCCGGCCGGGCTCATCGGCCTCGCGCTCATGCCGTTCGGACTCGATTGGCTGGCATTCATCCCGATGGGCTGGAGCGTGCAGGCGATCCTTTGGGTCGCGCGCACAACAGCAGCACTGCCGGCCGCGACGTTGGACGTCCCGCATATGCCGCCATGGGGGCTGGCGACGACCGCGCTCGGCATCGCATGGCTCGGGCTGTGGCGCAGCCCGATGCGGCTGATCGGCGTGCCGGCGATTGTGCTCGGTTTGCTCTCGCCAATGCTGGTGCGGCCACCTGACTTGATGGTTTCGGCGGATGCACGGCTGATTGCTGTCCGCGCGTATGGCCAAGTGTATTTGCAGCAGACACCGGGTGCATCGAAGTTCACCCGCGAGTCATGGCTTCAGGTACTGGGCAGCCGCCACATCGCGCGCCATCCCCAGCGACGGTTCAGCAGCCAATGGTGCGATTTCGTGCCAGAAAGATGCATGCATGCTGCGGCCACGCCCGCTCGCGAAGGCCGCGCTGCTGGTGCGCGGTGCGCTGCATCCTGACGGTTGCAACGAGGCGTCGGTGATCGTTTCGTCGGAACCCGCGCGCGGTCTATGCCCTCGGCCGTGGCCTTCACTCGTGGATCGCTTCACCGTCTGGCGATATGGCGCGGTCGCTATCTGGCTGAATGCTCACCATGCCTACGTCCTGACCGACCGCGCTTACCGCGGTATCCGACCCTGGGTGCCGTCGCCGCCGGTGCCGCGAACGCGCCAGATGCCTACACTGCCGACCGCGAAGACCGATGCGGAACCGGATACGGCTAAATCAACCACCGGTCAGTCTGCCGATCCGAACTAGACCAAGCAATGGAAGCTCACTTTCTTTCCTTCTTGCCTGCTCAGTAGCGGCGCAACAGCGCCACCAGCCGGCCCTGGACCTTCACCCGGTCCGCCGGGAAGATTCGCGTCTCATGGCGCACATTGCACGGCTCCAGCGCAATCGAGTTGGCGCGGCGGCGCAATCGCTTCAGCGTCACCTCGTTTTCATCCACCAATGCAACGACGATCTGACCGTTCTCGGCTACGTCGCCCTTGCGGATGACAACCGTGTCGCCATCCAGGATGCCGGCCTCGACCATCGAATTGCCGGCTACTTCCAACGCGTAGTGTTCGCCATTCCCAAGGAGCGCCATCGGCACGTCGATCTGGCTGCCAGCATCGCGCAGCGCCTCGATCGGCATGCCTGCAGCGATGCGACCATATAGGGGCAACTGGATCGCTGCCGCATCGTTCGCCGCTCGGACGCCTGGGATGCGTGACGTGAAATCGCCGCGGATGACGTTGGGCGAGAAACTCTGCCCGGGCTCCTCGGCCGACACGCGGGCGGCGGCGTTCTCAGGCAGGCGGAGCACCTCGAGTGCCCGGGCCCGATTGGGTCGCCGGCTGATGAAGCCGCGTTCCTCCAAAGCGAGGATCAGCCGGTGAATTCCCGACTTGGACTTGAGCTGAAGCGCCTCCTTCATGTCCTCAAAGCTCGGGGAAAATCCGGTCTGCTTCAGGTGGCGATCGATATACGTCAGAAGCTCGGTACTGCTTCGGGGTGAGCATGGCGAACGAATTCCCTCGGCCGACCGGGGATCGTCGTCAGCACGCGGGATGCGTGTGACGGAACAAACCGGCAACTGGATGTCGTTCTAGATTGGTTCGCGCCTGGCCGTCAAGCTTTCCTGATGCTGCGCCGCAAAAACTCCCGCTAAATGCCGAGCGAATCGAGACGAATCACCGAAATTTCCGACCCCTCCGCCTGTGCGGGCGCATGCGGCGCACGTAGGATCAGCGCGTCGGCCATGGCAAGCCAACGCAACATGGCTGAATCCTGCACGGGAAACGGCGTCGCAACGGTATGTCCCTGCGAATTGGTGGAGATCGTCGCGCGCAGGTGGTCCGCGCGGTGGTCATTGGCGCGCAGCGCGGTGCCGGCAATCGCCTGCGACACCGGCGGGGGCGCGGCAGGCAGGCCGGACAGCCGGCTCAGCGCCGGCACCAGGAAAAGAATGGAGCACACCAGCGCTGAAACGGGATTTCCCGGCAGCCCGAGTACCGGCACCGGGCCGAGCCGGCCGAATAGCAGCGGTTTTCCGGGGCGCATCGCGATCTGCCAGAAGTCGAGTTCCAGGCCGCGTGTCTTCAAGCCTGCAATGACCAGGTCGTGGTCGCCGACAGAGGCGCCACCCGTGGTGACCAGCATGTCCGCGCCGTGCACCGAATCGGCTACCGCGGCCACGGCTTCGCTCGTGTCCAACGCAATGGGAAGCACGACAGGCTCACCCCCCGCGGCGCGCACCAGTGCGGCGAGCGCGTGTGAATTGGAGCTGACGATGCCGCCGGCGGGGATCGGCTCGCCCGGCATGGCGATTTCGTCGCCGGTGGCGAGGATCGCAACCCGCGGCCTACGGTGCACCGTGAGCCAGGGGTGGTTCGCGGCGGCGGCTAGTCCCACGTCGCGGGCGGTGATGCGCCGGCCAGCCGGGATCACGGCGTCGCCCGAGGCGAAGTCCTGGCCAGAGCGGCGGATATGGCGTCCGGCCGTCACCGCTTCATTCACGCGAACCTCGGTGCCGGCGGCCGTGGCGTCTTCTTGCAGCAGGATCGCATCGGCGCCTCGCGGAACGACGCTGCCGGTGAAGATGCGCACGGCGTGACCGGATCCCACAGTGCCGGCGAACGGATGGCCTGCGGGGGCGCTGCCGATCACCGCAAGGCTGGCGCCGAGCGCACCATCGGCTGCGCGCAAGGCGTAGCCGTCCATCGCGGACACATCCGCCGGTGGCTGGGTAAGCCGCGCGATTACCGGGCCCGCGGTGACCCTGCCCCACGCGTTTGCCAGAGCGACGACTTCGCCGGTGGTCGGCTGTAGGACTGCCAGGATGCGCTCGCGGGCTTCCTCGACGCTGATCATTGCTTGGTTTCCGTGAGGACTTCATCCTGCCCCGCCATGACGCCGTGGGCCAGTTCCAGCAGGTTGTCGTCGGTCAGTTCACGGCGGCCCTCCTCTACCTCGTGGATCATGTCCACCAGCTTGCGCGTGGCGCGACAGTCGATGCCATGGCGCGCGCCGATCTCCGCGATGGGTGCGATCTGCACGTCCACCTCGGTGCGGCGCTTGCGGATCGCAAGGTCGCGCCAAACGCCGGAATGCGTCTTCGCGCTGATGCTGTTGAACGCCACCATCGCCTCCACGCTTGCCCGTGCCGCCGCCTCGCCGGCGCCAGGCTTGAACGCCTCGACCTCATAGCCGTTGAAACCGCGCGGTTGGACGCCCTCGGCCTGGGCGACGACGATCGCCTCCTCGTCAAGCCGACGCCACAACGGCAGCAATTCCGGCCGCGCCAGGCAGTCGGCAATGCCCTTCTGGCCAAGCGCCTGGGCGAACAGCATCGCACCGTAGCCAAGCTTGCCCCAGAGATAGGACCAGATATCGGGCGTGGTGATTGCGTCCGGCTCGAAGTCGCGCATCACGGCGTGCAATGCGGCCAGCCGCGGCGTCATGGCGCCGTCGAGTTCGCCCAGCACGACGGCGCCGCGGTTGCCGAACATGATCTCGCCGGGCGCTATCCAGTCGGCGCCGAAATTGATGAAGGCGCCGATAGTACGGTCGGGTCCGACGATGTGACGAATGATCGTCTCGTTGAGGCCGTTCTGCAGCGAAAGAACGTAGCCGTCCTGCGCCAGATGTGGGGTGAGCGCACGTGTGGCGGCCTCGGTGTGCTGCGCCTTCACTGCGAGGAAGATATGCCGCCACGTGCCGGCGATTTCCCCGGGCAGGAATGCCGGCACGGCAACCGTGAATTCCTCCACCGGTCCGGTGATGCGCAGGCCCTGGCCCCGGATCGCCGCGACATGCTCCGCCACCACATCAACGAAGCCGATGTCGTGTCCGGCGCGTTTCAGCCAGGCGCCGACCGAGCCGCCGATCGCGCCAGCGCCCCAGATGAGTATGCGCTCAGCCATTCACCAGCTCTCCAGCAGTTCGCGCGTCTCGCGCACCGCCACGTCCCAGATCTCCAGCATCTCGGAATTGTCGCGCTGGTAGCGGCCGCCGAAATTGCCGTCATCGAGGAGTGTGCGCGCTTCGAACGGCGGCAGGATTCTCAGACGATCGATGTCGATCATTGGCTTGGTGCCGTCCTGTGGCGGGCGGCCAGCCAGGCGGGTCCAAGGAAAATTCTCCATCCAGCTCGCATGGCTCGCCACCGGATCGATCGTCCGCACTGTTGCGGCGGTGAGCGGGGCGCGCCACCAGTCATGGAAGCGCACGCGCGCGTCCGGGTTGTCCATCAACCATTCCTGCGCGAGGGATGCGGCCGGCTGGTTTCCGCTGTGGCCATTGACGATCAGAACGCGGCGGAATCCGGCCTGTTTCAGGCTGTCCAGCACATCGCGCAGCACCGCCGCATAGGTGGCAACGCGCAGGGTGACGGTCCCGGGGAACGCGGTGAAGTAGGGCGTGAGGCCGTACGGGAGGGCGGGGAACACCGGAATCCCGAGCGGTTCGGCGGCATCGACGGCGATGCGCTCGGCCAGGATCGCGTCGGTGGCGAGCGACAAGCCGGCATGTTGTTCCGTGCTGCCGAGCGGGAGCACACAGCGATCGTCGTGGCGGACCCAATCCTCCACCATCCTCCAATCCATCTCGGCAATGCGCATGATGTCCCCACGGTCCTGCTGCGACGGACGGCACGCTGAAGAGAGACGCCGCTTGCGTCAATGTGCCGGAACTGATCGGGGGTCGGTCCGAAGCTCTGACCCGGCGGCCCTGCCCCCGGGACTTGATTCGGGGATCAGAAGTAGGTGGTGACCAGACTGTCGCAGTTGATCCGCCCGGACATCAGGCAGTCCTCGACAACGCCTTTGGCGTGCAGCTCGCGTACCAGGAACAGTCCGAGGACGAGCAGCAGCAACGTGATCGCCACGCCGCCGAGGCTCGCCGTCTGTCGATTGGCGGCTTCCTCGTCTTCGTCTGCAATCCAGTGGCGTTCCTGATGCATTCCGATTGTATCTTACGGCCGGTTGGGGGGGTAATTGCAAGTCACGGTTGCGGTGATCCAATAACTCAAGATAAGCGCGATCAATGAGCAATGAAGCCCTGCGCCATCTCCGGCGCGACACGAAATTCGGCGCGCTGATCCGCCGGGTTGGGCCGCCGCGGCTGGCAATCCAGCGCGGTCGCAGCCCCTACGAAGCATTGATGCGCGCGATCGCCCACCAACAGCTCCATGGCCGGGCGGCGCTGGCGATTTTGGCGCGGTTCGAGGCGCTTTATCCGGCCGCCGGGTTCCCGCCGCCCGATCTGGTGCTGGCGAGCTCGGAGATCGAACTCCGGGCGTGCGGCTTTTCCGGTGCGAAGGTCGCTGCGATGCGGGCGATCTGTGCGGCGGCGCTGGACGGAACGGTGCCGACGCGCCGCGCTTCGGCACACCTGTCGGATGGAGAACTGATCGAGCGGCTGACCTCGATCCGTGGCGTGGGGCGGTGGACGGTGGAGATGCTGTTGATCTTCACGCTCGGCCGGCCCGACGTACTACCGGTGGACGATTTCGGTGTGCGCGATGGGTATCGACATCTGTATGGATTGGACGAGCAGCCGAAGCCGAAGGCACTGGCCGAGATCGGTCTGGCCTGGTCGCCGTTTCGCTCGATCGCCGCATGGTATCTGTGGCGGGCGTCGGAGGAGGGCAAGCGCGCGAAGGTCCCGACGTTGCGGGCGTGAGGGTTCTGCCGGGACGCGGCCCGTCAAGTTCTGGAGATGTGCTCCTCTCCCCTTGCGGGATGGGGTTGGGGGGAGGGGAACGCGGCACGAGGTCAGGCCTGGAGTTTTATCCGACAGCATTGTCTTGCGATGGTGCGACCCCTCCCCCCGGCACCCTCCCGCAAGGGGCGGGGAGAATGACACCAGCCCTCAAGTCGTTGCGGCAACCGGCACATTCTGCACGGCGCTCTGCAGCCCCGCCGGATGGAAGCGTGACGCCGACCAACCGGCCATCTCCTCGTAGCTGCGGTATTTCTCGTCCAGCGCCGCCTGAGCGGCGGCCATGAGCGCCTCCGCCTCCGCCGGCCGGCTTTGCGCCAGCGAACGATAGCGCGTCTCGTTGTAGGCGTAGTCGCGGAACCGGATCGTCGGGCGCGGGCTGTCCAGCAGGAACGGGTTCTCGCCGATGTCGCGCATCGCCGGATTGTAGCGGAACAGCGGCCAATAGCCGCTGGCGACCGCCAGGTCCTGCTGCTTCATGCCAAGCTGCATGTCGATGCCGTGCGCGATGCAATGGCAGTAGGCGACGATCAGCGAGGGCCCCGGATAAGCCTCCGCCTCGCGGAACGCCTGCAGCGTCTGCTGCGGGTTGGCGCCCATCGCCACTTCGGCCACATAGATGTTGCCATAGGCGATCGCCTGCAGCGCCAGGTCCTTGCGTGCCACGCGCTTTCCGGCGGAGGCGAACTTGGCGATCGCGCCCAGCGGCGTCGCCTTGGAGGCCTGGCCGCCGGTGTTGGAATACACCTCGGTATCCAGCACCAGGATGTTCACGTCGCGCGCGCTGGCCAGCACGTGGTCGAGCCCGCCGTAACCGATGTCGTACGCCCAGCCGTCGCCGCCAACGATCCAGATGCTGCGGCGGACCAGTTGATCGACCACCGACAGCAGATCCTTGGCCTGCGTGCTGTCCGCCGCCCGCAGCCGGCGCACAAGCTCCGCGACGCGCGCACGCTGTGCACGGATCTCGGATTCCTGGACCTGCGGCGCGGACAGCACTGCCTCGACCAGCTCCGACCCCAGCGCCGGGGCCAGTTCACGTGCGAGCGTTCGTGCCATGTCGAGATGTTTGTCCGCCGCCAGCCTGAACCCCAGACCGAATTCGGCATTGTCCTCAAACAACGAGTTGGACCACGCCGGTCCGCGGCCCTCGCGATTGGTGGACCACGGCGTCACCGGCAGATTGCCGCCATAGATCGACGAACAGCCCGTGGCATTCGCGATCTGCAGGCGATCGCCGAACAATTGCGACAGCAGTTTGATGTAGGGTGTCTCGCCGCAGCCGGCACATGCCCCGGAAAATGCGAACAGCGGCTCGAGGAACTGCACGCCGCGCACATTGGCGAAGTCAACGCGTGCGCGGTCGTTCACTGGCAGCGCGGCAAAGAACGCGTTGTCTTCACGTGAAGCGGCGAGCAACGGCGTCTTGTCCCGCATGATCAGCGCCTTGCCCGGCACCACCGGGCACGCTTCGACGCACAGCCCGCAACCGGTGCAATCCTCGATGGCGAAGTCGAGTGCAAACCGTACATCGGGAAATCCGCGCACATTGATCGGCGCGGCGAGAAAACTGCCAGGCGCGTTGTCGAGCCGCGCGGCGTCGAAATACTTTGCCTGGATCACGCCATGCGGACATACGAAACTGCACTGGCCGCATTGCACGCACAGGTCCTCGGACCACACCGGTACCGTCTCGGCGATGTTGCGCTTCTCCCAGACCGCGGTGCCCAGCGGCCACGTTCCGTCCACCGGCATTTGGCTCACCGGGATATCGTCACCGCGGCCTTCCAGCATCGCAGCCGTGACCTCGCGGACGAACGCCGGCGCATGAGCCGCCACCAGGGCCGGGCGCTCCCATCGGCTGGTCGCCGCTTCCGGCAACTTGACCTCGAACAGCCGCGCGAGCGTTTCGTCAACCGCGCGGAAGTTGGCCTCCACCACGGCCTGACCTTTGCCGGAATAGGTCTTGCTGATGGCGTGCTTGATATGCGCGATCGCCTGATCGCGTGGCAACACGCCGGAGATGGCGAAGAAGCAGGTCTGCAGCACCGTGTTGGTTCGCCCGCGCAAGCCCACCTCCTGTGCCACGCGGGAAGCGTCGATGACGAACAGACGCAGCCCCAGGGCGATGATCCGCAGCTGCATGGCGCGGGGCAGACGGTCCCAAACTTCGTCCGGGCCGTACGGAGCGTTCAGCAGTACGGTGGCGCCGGGTGCGGCGAGCCGCAGCACGTCGTGCCGCGCGACGAACTGAAACTGGTGGCAACCGACGAAGCTTGCCTGTTCGATCAGGTATGGCGCATGGATCGGCTGCGGACCAAAGCGCAGATGCGATATCGTCTGTGCGCCGGACTTGTGCGAGTCGTAAACAAAGTAGCCCTGGGCAAACAACTTGGCATCCTCGACGATGATCTTCACGCTGTTCTTGTTGGCGCCCACCGTGCCGTCGGCGCCGAGCCCGTAGAACACCGCCTGCACCACGCCGTTCGTTTCGAGCCGGAACGTCGCATCGGGGATTAGGCTGGTATGCGAGACATCGTCCACGATGCCGACCGTGAAACCATTCCGCGGCTCCGGCCGGTTCAGTTCGTCGAACACCGCCTTAGCCTGTGGCGGATTGAAGTCCTTGGACGACAGACCGTAGCGACCGCCGATCACCACCGGCATGCTGAGCCGCCGGCCACTTGCCATCGCCTGCGCCAGGGTGTGCACCACGTCGAGATACAGCGGCTCGCCTGGTGCGCCGGATTCCTTGGTCTGCTCCAGCACCGCGACCGCGCGGACGGAATGCGGCAGCGCCGCGAGGAAGGCGTCCGCCGCGAACGGCCGATACAGCCTGACCTGCAGCACGCCGACCGCCTCGCCGGTGCACTGCATGGCGGCGGCGGTCGCGCGTACGGTCTCGGCGCCCGAGCCCATCAGCACGATCACACGTTCCGCATCGGCTGGGCCGGAGTAGTCGAACAAATGATAGTGCCGTCCGGTCAGCTTGCCGAGGTGGTCCATCTCGCGCTGCACGATCTCCGGCACGCGTGCGTAGAACGGATTCGCCGTCTCGCGCGCCTGGAAGAAGGTGTCGGCATTGTGCGCCGTGCCGCGGATCACCGGATGCTCGGGAGAAAGCGCCCGCGCGCGATGTGCACGCACCAGATCATCGTCGATCATTGCGCGGATCTGCGAATTGCTGAGCAGATCGATCGTGGCGAGTTCGTGGGAGGTTCGGAATCCGTCGAAGAAATGCAGGAACGGGATACGGGATGCGAGCGTCGCTGCCTGGGCGATCAGGGCGCAGTCGTGCGCTTCCTGCACCGAGGCGGAGGACAGCATGGCAAATCCCGTCGTGCGCGCTGCCATGACGTTGGAATGGTCGCCGAAGATCGACAGCGCCTGGGTCGCGAGGGCGCGGGCGGCAATGTGAAACACCGCGGGCGTCAGCTCGCCAGCAATCTTGAACATGTTGGGCAGCATCAGCAGCAGCCCCTGCGACGCGGTGAAAGTCGTGGTCAAAGCGCCGGATTGAAGCGCGCCATGCACCGCGCCTGCCGCACCGCCTTCGCTCTGCATCTGCTGCACGACGGGGATATTGCCCCAGATGTTGAGGACGCCCTGCGCCGACCACTCATCGGCGAGTTCCGCCATCGTGGAGGAGGGTGTGATCGGATAGATTGCGCACACCTCGTTCACCCGGTAGGCGACGTGCGCCACCGCGGTGTTGCCGTCCATGACCACGAGGTTCGTCAGCATTGCGGACTCCAAGTCTGGCAAAGGGGGAGGAGAAGAAAGGAGGAAACGCCCCTCCTCTCTTGAGGCGAGGAGGAGCCCAATGGTGTGGTGTGGTCAGCCTCGCTCGGCGACCATCTCGATCGCATGGCACGGGCACTGTTCGAAGCACGTGCCGCAGCCGGTGCACTTCGCGTCATCGACACTGTAGCCCTGGCCGGGTCCGAGTTTGGCAATCGCCTGCTCGGGACACGCGGCGTAGCAGTTGTCACATTCGAAGCAGTTGCCGCAGGACAGACATCGCTGCGCCTCATGTCGCGCCTCGGGCTCGCGCAACCCGGCAAGCACCTCACCAAAGCCTGAAACCCGTTCCCGGCCCGCAAGGTGATGCTGCACCGCCGAATTGACATCGGTGAACACCGGCAAGTTGAGCATGTCGAACGTCACCAGCGACGCAGACGCCGGCTTGTCGTAGGTCTCGCCGTGCAGCCAGGCGTCGATGCAGCGCGCCGCCTTCTTGCCGTGGCCGACCGCTACGGTGACGGTGCGCTCCGCCGGCACCATGTCGCCACCGGCGAACAGACCCGGATGGCCGGTCATCATCTGCCGGTCCACCACCACCGTGTCCCATTTGAATTCCACGCCGTGCACGGTGCGTAGGAAGCCGCTGTCGCTGTCCTGGCCGAGCGCCAGCACGACGGTGTCCGCTTCCAGCGTCTCCAACTCACCGGTCGGTTGAGGGCGGCCTTTGTCGTCTATCGTCATCCGCTCGACCGTGAGCGTGGCGCCGACGATATCGTGGATCGTGGTCAGCCACTTGATCTTCACGCCCTCGGACAGGGCATCGTCGGCTTCGGATTCGTGCGCCGGCATGTGCGCGCGGTCGCGGCGATAGACAATCAGCGTTTCGTCGGCGCCTAGGCGGCGTGCCGTGCGTGCGGCGTCCATCGCAGTGTTGCCGCCGCCGTACACCACGACGCGCCGTCCCAGTTTCGGTGCATTCCCGGTGGACATGTCATGCAGCAGCGCCACAGCATCCAGCATGCGGACAGCGTCGCGCGCGGGGATCTCCGCATGCTTGCCCACGTGCGCTCCGATCGCGATGAACACGGCATCGAACCCGCCGGCGTCACGTTCGGCGATCACGTCGGTGACCTTGTGGTTCGGCACGATCCGCACGCCCATTCGTTCAATGCGGGCGATTTCCGCCATCAGATCGTCGCGTGGCAGGCGGTAGGCAGGAATGCCAAAATGCAGCATGCCGCCGGGCAGCGGGCCGGCCTCGTGGATCTCGACCTGATGACCGAGCCTGGTCAGGTGATACGCCGCTGACAGGCCGCTCGGTCCTGCGCCCACCACCAGAATACGCTTGCCCGTGGCCGGCGCGACCGCCACGGTCCAGCCCTCGGCAGTCGCCGCATCGCCGAGAAAACGCTCGACCGCATGGATCGACACGGCGGAGTCCAGCTCAGCGCGATTGCATGCGGTTTCGCACGGGTGGTAGCAGACCCTCCCATGCGTCGCCGGCAATGGATTGTCGGCCATCAGCGTTTCCCATGCCCGCCGGTAGTCACCCGCCTGCGCCAGGGCCAGCCAGCCCTGGATGTTCTCTCCGGCTGGACACGCGTGGTTGCATGGCGGCAACAGCGAGACATAGTCCGGCACGCGGGTACGGAATGGTCCCGGGCCGTGGCGCAGCGTCAGATCGACGACCGGGGTCAGATCGTGGGCCTTCCGCGACGTTGCCAGTCCTTGTGCATCGTCCATTTTGGCTCCGCTCTCCGGGGCGGCCCGACTGGCCGCATCGAGAGAAGCGGGTCGGGCACGAGATAACCGGCGCATCTGGCCACGTCGTCATTAGCAAAGCATTGACGTGGATCAATCAAGTGTTCGGCGGCAACCTGTATCCTGGCGCACCATGTCACCCCGTTTGATCACCCTGACTGTGAATCCCGCCCTGGACCTCGCTGCCGACGCCGAGGCGGTGGTTCCGACCCATAAGATCCGCATGCATCATGAGCATGCCGATCCTGGCGGTGGCGGCATCAACGTCGCGCGCGTTGTGCATGAACTGGGCGGCGATGTGCTCGCTGTCCTGGTTGCGGGTGGCGCGTCGGGCCGGGTCCTGGAGGAAATGCTGGACGAGGCCGGGGTTAGACGGTGCAGTGTGCCTATTCAGGGGCGCACGCGGGTCAGTCTGAATGTGCAGGACCTCGGCAGCGGGCTGGAATATCGCTTCGTGCCGGAAGGCCCCACGTTGGCCGAAGCTGAATGGCGTTCTGTGCTCGCTGTGCTGGAGGAGGTCGAGGGCGACTGGCTCATCGCCAGCGGCAGCCTGCCGAATGGCGTCCCGGACGACGCGTACGCCCAGGTCGCGCGAATTGCGGCGCGCCGTGGATTGCCATTCGTGCTGGATACATCTGGACCAGCACTCCGGGCTGCGTTGGATCAGGGTGGCCTTATGTTGGTCAAGCCCAGCCTGCGCGAACTGGAACACCTTCTGGATCGCGACCTGTCTGATCCGGCAGCTCAGGACGCGCATGCCATGGACCTGGTTTGGCAGGGCTCCGCCAGGCTGGTGGCGCTCACGCTGGGCCGCGACGGAGCCTTGCTGGCCACGCCGGATGGCGTGGTGCGAATGCCGGCAATGGACGTCCCTGTCCACAGCACGGTGGGTGCGGGGGATGCCTTCCTGGCAGCCACGACCCTGGCACTCGCACGTGGAGCCGCGCCCTCAGATGCACTTGCCTGGGGTACCGCGGCAGGTGCAACCGCCACTGCGTGTGCTGGCACCGCCCGGCTTCGACGCGCCGACGTTGCGGCGCGTTACCGACAGCTCACCAGGGCGATCCGTTGACGGCCGGTCAGTCCTCGTCGGCGCCCTGGCTCTTCAGCACGGTCTCCTCGACGGCCTCGCGCTTTGCCGCCAGCACCGCAAAACGGGCTGCCAGCGTTTCAAGCGCAACGCGGGCGTCCGTGGTCCTCGCCGTAACGGCCATTCGGGCGAGCTCAGCCGATCTCGCCCAAAGTTCGTGCGAAGTGCGCAGGGACAGCGGAACTCGGTCCGAACTGGGTGGTGAAAACAGCGACATTACGTGGGTCCCTGGGGAAGTCGCGAAGGTCTCGGCTGCCTCATGGGCTGCCAGCGCGATCTGCGCCACAATGGCTGGGAAGTACGACATCTGGGTTCCTCGGACGCCGGTTGGACGCCCACAGTTGAGCCCGAGACTTCATAACAAACGGTTCACGCCCTCCGATGTCCAATGCAGATTAGGTCACGCAGGCCAGCCAAATCCGCGGCTCTCGTGACCAGATTTCTCCATGGAGCATGCCAGATCGAGTAACTCATCCGCGATCTCGATCAATCGATCGTGGATTGTGGCATCTGGAATTGATTCGGCTGTCAGGCGCGTCTCCAACGCCAGCACAACCAACTCCTCGTCACCTGAATGGGTTTCCGGTCGCACAGGCTGCCTCCGTCGTTGGCAGCCGGATAACGTGGTTCTCATGCCCCGGCATTGATCTGGGTCAATCGATGCCGGGCGGTCCGGTCGAGGTTCCGGGCGGCAGGGTGAAGCGGAACACGCTGCCACCGCCGACATTCCGCTCGACCCACAGCCGGCCGCCATGCGCCTCGACGATGGTGCGACAGACCGACAAGCCGATACCCATGCCGTCCGGCTTGGTCGTGACGAACGGCTGAAACAGCTTTGTCTCGATTTCCGGCGGAATGCCGCCGCCCGAGTTGGCCACGCTGACCAGCACGGCGCCGCCTTCCGTCGCAGTGCCGACGGACAGTTCGCGGACCTCCCGTCCCTCCATTGACTCCACCGCATTGCGGATCAGATTGAGCAGCACCTGCTGGATCTGGACGCGATCTACCTCGGCGGTCGGCAGATCGGGATCAATTCGGATCATCACCTTGATGCCATGCTCCTTGGCGCCGACCAGGGCCAGGGCGCTGGCCTCCTCGATCACCTTGGCCATGCTCTCGGGGCGCTTTGCCACCTCGCCGCGTGCCACGAAAGCGCGAAGCCGGCGGATGATCTCGCCGCTGCGCTGCGTCTGCTGCGCCGCCAGAGCCACCGCCTGGCGCGCGCGGGGCAGATTTTGCGTCGGCGGTTCGAGCAGCCGCAGCGCAGCCCGGAGATAATTGGCCGTGGCGGTCAGCGGTTGGTTCAACTCATGCGCCAGTGCCGCGGCCATCTGGCCCATCGACCGCAGGCGCGACACATGCAGCAATCCGTCCTGGAGTTCCTGCAGCCGCCGTTCGGTCTGCTGACGATCGGTAAGGTCGCGGATGAAGCCCGTGAACAGCCGGCGCCCATTCTGGTTCACCTCGCCGACCGACAGCTCCATCGGGAACGTGGTACCGTCCTTACGCAGCCCGACCACGACCCGCCCGATGCCGATGATCCGGCGTTCACCAGTGGTCAGATAGCGCTTCAGGTAGCCGTCGTGCTGTCCGCGATAAGGGGACGGCATCAGGATCCTGACGTTCTGGCCATGGACTTCCGTCGGTGTGTAGCCGAACAGCCGCTCCGCGGCCTTGCTGAACGATTGGACGATGCCGTTGTGGTCGATCACGACCATCGCATCAGGAACAGTGTCAAGGATCGAGCGCAACAGCGCGGATTCACTTGCAATGGCGTCTGTTTCGACCGACCCGTCCGGCTGCTCCATCACCGGATTCCATACCGCAGCCGTGATGGCGGGCAAGCTAATTCTGCGCGGCGCAGGACGCAATCAGGCGCGGGCGCGCTTGATGAAGTCGAGAAGAACGTCGTCGTCCAACGGCTTTTCCAGGACATTGGCAATCCCGAGTTCGCGCGCCAATCGCACCAGATCGGGCGAGGGGGAGCCGGTGATCAGGGCGATCGGGAGGGTCACGCCCTGGCCGCGCAGCCGCGTGACTAGTTGGAGGCCCGTCAGGTCCGGCATGTGCTGGTCCACCACGAGGCACGCCAGATCGGCAGGCTTGGCTTCATCGAGGAAATGTGCGGCGGAATTGTAGGTCACGACGGACACACCGGCCGTCTCCAACAGGAATTGGAGCGAGTCGCGCACCGCGTCGTCGTCATCAACTACCCCGACCAAGTGGTGGGATCCGTTATGCATTTCGCTCGCTCCATCGCCCAGGCAGGCAATTGCGTCTGGGTTCGCAGATTGCATGCTGGCTGAACTTTCGAAGATGCGCCTTGACCTAGGTCAACGTCGCGGTGCTTTCCCCAACGGTGTTGCCCGCTCCGCCGCGATTGTCATCCGGACCAGCTCCGGCAGGTTTCGAACGCCCATCTTTTCCATAACCCTTGCCCGGTGCACCTCAACGGTCCGCGGGCTGGAACCGAGGTCATAGGCGATCGTCTTGTTCGGCTGGCCGGCCACCAGCCGGTCCAGAACTTCGCGCTCGCGCGGCGTCAGGCTGGTGAGCCGCCTGGCTATGCCCGCCAAGGCGGCCTGTTCATCCTGTGCGCGTTGGCCGGCGGCGAGGGCGCTGGAAACCGCCGCCAGCAACTGCGCGTCGTCGAATGGCTTTTCCAGGAAGTCTGCCGCGCCAGCCTTCAGGGCCTCCACCGCGATCGGCACATCGCCGTGGCCGGTCATGACGATAACCGGCATCTGCACCCCGAGTTCCATCAGGCGTCGCTGCAGCTCGAGCCCATCCAGATCGGGCATCCGCACGTCGGTCAGCACGCAACCGGATGCGAGGTTCGGCAATGCCCTCAGGAATGCGGCTGCCGAATTGTACGTGCGCGCCGACATGCCTGACGATTTAAGCAGCAGGGCCAGTGAGTCGCGCACTGCCTCGTCGTCGTCGACCACGTGGACCAGAGGTGCATCAGCCATCAGGACCCCCCGGCGCCCGAGCCACGAGACAATGCCCTGTGAGACCTGGCCTCGGGAGATGAGGCTCCGATGATATACGTACCATCCCGTACGTCCGTTTCCGAATACCGGTCCGGGTTGCGCACCGATACACCGACATCAGGGGCAGCCCACGACGGGGTATGGAGAGCGGAATGCAAGGTACAACACTGCAGACGGTGGAACGGCACACCGGCAGCGCGGAGCGCCAGCCGGCCATGCGGCCTTTCATACAGCCGCCGCCACAGCCCGATGCGCTCGATCTGTTGGAACAGTTCGGTGCCACAGTCTCGGTCCAGCGTGATCAGGAAATCCATGGCCAGGGAGAGGAGGCAAGTTCCTGCTACAGAATTCTGCGTGGCTGTGTGCGTATGGTCAAGCTGATGGAGGACGGACGGCGCCAGATCGGCGAGTTTCTGATGGCGGGGGACCTGCTTGGCTTCGACGCACTGGGGACGCATGATTTTGCGGCCGAGGCCGTGTCGGATGTCGTGCTGCGGCGCTATCCACGGCGCATGGTGGACGCACTGGCCGAGCGTAACGCCCCATTGGCGCGGCGATTGCGCGACCTGACCTCGATCAGCCTGCGCATGGCGCACACGCGGCTCCTGCTGCTGGGACGCAAGACTGCATCAGAACGGATCGCCACGTTTCTGCTGGAAATGGCCGAACGGCTACCGCAGACACGAGCAGGCGTCCTGGACATGCCGATGAGCCGCACCGACATGGCCGATCATCTCGGGCTGACCATAGAGACGGTATGCCGCGTTCTGGCGCACCTCCGCCGTGACGCGACGATCAACATCGAGCGCGGTAGCATCGAGATCCGGGATTGCGCCGGGCTTCAGGAGATGGCGTCCGAGCCCCGGCACTGAGTGGACCGCCGTATCCTCAATCGTGGCGCACGGCGGCCGGCAGTATGCGGAACGAGACCATCATCCGGTTCCAGCCGTTGATCGCCACGACCGCCATGGTGAGATCGACCAGTTCCTGTTCAGAGAATTCCGCCCGCACCGACTCACAGACGCCATCGGGCACATGGCTGTCAGCCACCAGGGCCTCGGTCCATGCCAGCGCGGCCCGCTCGCGGGCGGTGAACACCGGTGATTCGCGCCAGACGGCAACGAGGTCGAGACGCTCCTGCGGCTCGCCGGCTTTGCGCGCATCGCGCAGGTGCATGTGCACGCAAAATGCGCATCCATTGATCTGCGAAGCGCGGATCTGCATCAGATAACGCAAGGACTGTTCCAGTCCGGTGGCGTCGACATAGGCCTGCAGGCCGAGCATGGCCTTATAGGCTTCCGGTTTGATATGCTTGGTATCGATGCGCGGCTGCATGGGTCTCTCTCCATCGGTGGGTGCTACCGACCGGCAGGATGGGGACCGCATCGTGGCGCTGCCAGACCAACTGGCGGCGATTTAACTTTACCAAACTCTTGTGCGGCCTGCACCGAGGCCCGAGGGTGCCGTAGTGGCGCGAGAAGAATAGATTCTCACCACAAAGGCACGAAGGACGGTGAACTCCGTGTCTTCGTGTCTTTGTGGTGATGCTTTCCTTTCTTACGCCGACATCTTGACCGGTGGCTCCAGATCGTCCGGCAGCGGACACACATACGGCTTGCGCGCCACCCGTGCCTGATGATCGGCCTTCGCCCGCGCCAGCAACGTCTCGTCGCGGATCACGTCGATCGCCGTGCCAGCCATCACCTTCGCCACATGCACCAGCCCCTTATGAGCCGCGGGCAGCTTACCCTGAGCAGTCAGCTGCCAGGAATGGCCCGGCGTGCCGATGGCATAGGTTGCGCCGCGGGCCTGCACCGTGGGCACCACCCAGCTTACGTCGCCCACATCGGTGGAGCCCATCATCGGTGCGCTCTTGGCATCCAGCGGCACGACGCTGTCACAGAGCGACACGCCTGGCTGCATCGGCAGGCCGACGCGGCGATAGGCGGCCTCAATGTCCTCCTCGGACAGCGTCGCCTGGAACTTCGCCGCACCAGCCCGATCGTCGTCGTCGAACGGCGGCGGTCCCAGGCGCTGGAGGTTGTCGTGCATTGCCTTCTCCAACGGCGAGTTCGCCAGCAGGTTTGAGACCGCGCTGACCACCTGCAATTCCACCCGGGTCTCGCTCATCAGCGCGGCGCCGTCTGCGATCTTGCGCACACGCTCGATCAGCCGCCACAGCTCCGGCAGTTCGCGCGCACGGATCAGGTAGCGCACCTTGGCGCGTGCCTGCACCACGTTCGGCGCGATCCCGCCGGCATCCAGCACCGCGTAGTGGATGCGCGCATCGGACGGCATGTGCTCGCGCATGTAGTTCACGCCGACGCTCATCAGCTCCACCGCATCAAGTGCGCTCCGTCCCAGGTGCGGCGCCGCGGCGGCATGCGACGCGCGGCCGTGAAACGTGAAGTCGATGCGTGTGTTGGCGAGCGATACCGCCTCGGTCACGCCGGAGAAGGCTGCGGGATGCCACGAGATCGCCACGTCCACATCGCTGAACGCGCCGGCGCGGGCCATGAAACCCTTCGCCGCACCACCTTCTTCGGCCGGACAGCCGTAGTAGCGCACGCGTCCCTTGATGCCCTGCGCGGCGAGGTAATCCTTCACCGCGGTCGCCGCCAGCATGGACGCCGAACCCAGCAGATTGTGGCCGCAGCCGTGGCCATAACCGTCACCCGCCAGCGGCCTCGGCTCTGCCACGCCTGCTTCTTGGCTCAGTCCGGGCAACGCATCGTACTCGCCGAGGATGGCGATCACCGGACCGTCGTGCCCCGCTTCGCCCATCACGGCGGTGGGTATCCCGGCGACGTTCTTCGTCACCCGGAAACCGTGCTGCTCCAGCATCGTCGTGTGCTCTGCGCAGGAGCGAAATTCGCCATAGCACAGCTCCGGGATGCCCCACACACGGTCGCTCAAGGCCTCGAAGTCGTCCTTTTTCGCATCGACCAGGCGCCAGATCTCTTCAGTGTTCTGCATGCGTGGACTCCTTGTGTCGGAAGCAGGAGACGAGATGATCGTTCACCATTCCGGTCGCCTGCATGAATGCGTAGCATATGGTGGACCCGACGAAGCGGAAGCCGCGTTTTTTCAGCGTCTTGCTCATCAGGTCCGAAATTTCTGTCGTCGCGGGCAATTCTTTCGAGCCTCGCCGACGATTGACGATCGGCTTGCCTCCGACGAACGACCACAGATAGGCGTCCAGGCTGCCATGCTCGGCGATTACGGCAAGCGCCGTTCGCGCGTTGTCGCGCACCGAGAACACCTTCAACCGGTTGCGGATGACCCCCAATTCGGCCAGCAGTTTTTCCAGGTCGGCATCGTGCATGCCGGTGACACGCTCGAGATCGAAGCCATGATAAGCGCAGCGGTACTCGTCGCGGCGGCTCAGGATCGTGCGCCAGGACAACCCCGCTTGCGCACCCTCGAGGGTCAGCAGCTCAAACAGCGCCCTGTCATCATGATGCGGCACCCCCCACTCCTGATCATGGTAGGCAACCATCGCAGGATCGTCGCCGTCCGCCCATGTGCAGCGTGCAATTTTCATTGGCCGTATCGCACCCCTTGTCGTCATGGTTATCTCCGGACCCGATCCAGGAATTGGTCCGGGCCTCCTCGCGTCGCCAGACGCGCCAAAAAACTCACAAGTCCGTGACTGGTCCAAAGCAATTGTGAGCAAATCTAAGCCGCTAAGATACAGTGTTCTCGCTTGCCTTTAGAACGCGAGGGTGTTCAGGATATACTTTGTCTGTTGGAGCAACGTCGGAATTTATCGGTTCGTGAACTTCTTTTGCAAGTTCGCGAGCCTGTCTCGTCTGACTGGCCCGTCGATGTAGGCGCGGGACGACCTCCGCGGCGTCCGAACGGGCGGATTTGGCGGCTGGCCCGATGTCTGATACGTCCGAGATCGGGCCCTCTGGCAGATATCGCGATCCTGCCGATGACGGTTCCTGGCAGTCTTCCTATCGCGCGGCGCACCGGGCCCGCGCAGTCCGCACGAGCCTCGAGTGACACGCAAGCAGCCTGGTCGAAGGGGAGAGATAACAAGCAATGGATGCACTATCGGGATGTTCTGAGTGCCCGGCGGGGGGCAGCGACGGGACGCGGCCAGCGGCGGCCGGGCCGGTGACACCGATCTCCTCGGCTCTTCGACGGATCGTGTCGGAGTCGATTGCAATGCGCGGGGTGCTTACGCTTGGTTCGGCCGCAGCACTCGCTGCCTGTACGTCAACGGCCAACATGACACCAGCTCCACCGGTGCCGGACCCCTCGGCAGGATACGTCGCGGAACTGGCGCCCTACCGTATCCAGGTCGGGGACGTACTCGACGTTCGCCTGATGCTCAATCCGGAGCTGAACGAGGAGGTGGCGGTGCGGCCAGACGGGCGCATCTCGACCACGGTCGTGACGGATGAGCTTGCCTACAATCGAACGGTGCCGGAACTGGCGGCCGCGCTGCGCCAGGACTATGCCAAGGACCTGCGCAATCCACGGCTCTCGGTCGTGGTGAAATCCTTCGCGCCCACCCGGCTCTATGTTGGCGGTGAGGTCAATAATCCGGGCGAGATGATCAACATCGGGCCGACGCTGACGTTGTCGCAGGCAATCGCGCGCGCCGGCGGCCACAAGGTGCGCGGCGACGCCGACGCCATATTCATCATACGTCGCGGCCCGAACGACGTACCGGAGTTCTTCTCGACACGCTACAGCGACGTGATCAAAGGGCGCGATGCCACCGCCGATGTGCGGCTGGCGCCCTACGACGTGGTCTATGTGCCGAAAACCGGCATCGCTGAGGTCTTCGACTTCTTCCAGCAGTATCTGCTGAATTTCGTGCCGGTAAGCTGGGGCTTCTCCTATGTTGTGGGCAATGGCGGTGGCTCCACTGTCATCCCCACGACGACCGCCACAACCGGGCACTAGGGGCTGGAAGAGCAGGTGCCGCTCCCACGGGCGGCATCCCGGTTACCTGCTTCCGACCGGCCGACGCTGCTCGTGTGCGGACCCGCGCGCGATCGGCTTCGGTCAGGTCGAAGCGGCGCGGCTTGTCCTGCTGCCGAGACAGAGCAGCACCGCGCTCGCAAAGGCAAGCGTCGCCAGTGTGCCATATGCCAGGCTGTATCCGCCCAGCGTCGCCACTGCTAATCCGAAGCTCGATGGGATGAGTAGAACACCCGCAAACATGATGGCGGTTCCGAGGCCGGTGGCCTCGGTGCGTCTGATCCCGCCGAGATGGGCGTATTCGGCGTAGGCGATGCCGGTGTAGCCGCCGGCCGTGCACCCGGCGACCGCGGCCACCACGAAAACGAGCCAGCTCGGCCAGCCAGGCCCAAACCGGCCAGCGGTCAGTGAGGCTGCCGCCATGCCAAATCCCTGAACCGCCAGCGTCTGGCCCGGCGTGATGAACCGGTCGGTGATCCAACCCCAGATCGGGCGGGTGACCGCCCCGGCAATCTGATAGATGGCCAAGGCACGCGCGGCACGGATCAGATCGAAGTCGGTCGTCGTCGTCAGGTGCACGGTCATGAAGGCGACGAAGGTGAGCTGTGTCCCGGAATACACGAAGCTGGCAACCGACAGGCGGCGGATCGGCGCCTCGCGGAGCAGCGCGAACGGCTGCAGCAACGCGCGCCCGACCACCCGTCGCCCCGGTTCGCGTGCCGCGTCCCATTCGTTGCGGGGAAGTTCCAGGAGGATCGTCAGCAGCAGTATCGCTGGAAGCTCGGCCAGCAACGCCTCACGCCAGCCCGCGATCAGTACCAGCGGCGGCAGCACGAGGCTGGCGAGCACTCCGCCCAGCGGCACTCCGATCTGGCGAAGCGACATAACCATATTGAAGATGCGTGCCGGTGTGTGCGGCACCAGCAGGTGTGTGCTGGCAGGCGCCGCCGCTCCGTAACCGAGGCCCAGAACGACGGCAGCCACCACGAGCCAGCCGACGCTGCCGCCGGCCGCGATTGTCAGCATGGCCGCGGCGGCGACCAGCACAGCTTGCATGGCGCGGACGCCGCCATAGCGATGGATGAACCCGGGCGAGAGCAGCGCCGATATGATGCCAGTCCCGTAGGCCACCGAGACAAAAAGCCCCACGAATTCGCCCCGGACACCAAGCGCCAGGGCGACCGCCGGGGCGATCGCGGGAAGCGAGAACAGCGCCATGGTGGCCAGTGTTTGTGCGGCCAGGGTCGCGATTAGGGGCCAGAGCGGCATCGCGGCGTTATTGCGCTGCGTCTTCC
>CAWEVI010000054.1:0-182778 GCA_963812475.1 uncultured Alphaproteobacteria bacterium | reverse complement strand
GACTGCCGGAATAGGCAGTTATGTCAATAATTACAAAATATTGCGTAGGATATCTGTCTAGGTTGCACAAATTGCCTCACAAACCCTACGGCGACACCAGCGCACAGTGGCGCATGGATACAAACCGCGCCGGCCGGCAGCCGGCAGAAGCGGCCGGGCGAAAGTGTGTGGCACCAGCGCCCGGCCTAACCCCCGAGGAGCAACCCTGATGCCCCCGAAGGCTGCATGCATTCCTACCACCGACACTGCCGACCTGCCGGTCACGATCGACTTGGATGCCGAGTTGGCCGTGATGGCCAACACCCACGCTTTGCTGACGCCGCTCGACTACGAAGCGCGCGTGCGCGTGCTGGCGTGGCTCGCCAGACGCTTCGACGTTGATGACGATGCACTGCGGTTCTGATGCGCATGACAACAAGCGCCCTGATGGCGCTGGTCTGCATCGGCACCGTGGGCATTTACAGCGCGCTCGCGGTGGTCGCTGTTCGCTGGTTTCTCAAATAAAAAAACGGCGCCACTCTGGCTTTCCGGACATTTATGGCGCCACTACCAAAAACGGGGAGGAAATTAGTTGACCGGTGCCTACGCAATCGCAGGAAGCTTACCTCACGGAGGAGGCAGCAAAGCTTGGCATAACGCTACAGGATCTCATCCGACGCATAATCGACGAGTATCGAACCACGCACGAACCACCAACGAGGGAAACATAAAAATGGCCGCGCCCAACCCACTCTCTCCCGGCCCAAACGGTCCCGCCATTAATGCAGTCTCCAATGGACCGGAAACAACACTCTTCGTTAACCGCACCGACAATTTAATTGTTGAGGTCGGCAATAACGGGATTCAGACCCTTGTCGTTGATCTGACAAAGACCAGCACCGAGTGGATTGGTTGGTTTAGCCAGGCGCGTGAGACCAATCTGTACGTGATTGGCAGCGGCACATTTGACAACACCGGGACTTCCTCCGCCAACGGTACCACCATCATCGGCACAAAGGTCGTTGGCAAAGGGACGATCAACGAGTTCCAGTCGCACAGCTCTGGCAAGCTGGAGTTCATGCAAGGCGTCGGAGCGAACCAAACCGTCACCGACTCAGGGTATGAGCTGTACGGCGGTGAGCACGGGGTCGTTCAGATCGACCAGCCCGGGCAATACCACGCGCAGACGGATCTCGGTTTCGGCGAGATCATTCTCGAGGGCCTGAAGGCCACGAGCTATTCGTTGAAGCCGGATCTTCTCTCCATCTACCGCGGTAACGTCCTAGTCGACCAGCTGAAGCTGGCTTTCATGAGCACGCCGGTCAGCTTGGCAGGCGACCATGGTACGCAGGCTCCTAGCAACTTTGGCGTGTCACAAGTCGGCGGCAGCGTCGTCATCCACGCTGACGGATCGTCCTACAGGGATGGCGGCGTCCTGTTGGCACACCACGCTTAACCGCCATTTACACCAGGAGCCCCATTATGCGCCGTTACGTCACCGTCTCCACCATAGCATGCGCGCTATGCGGCGCATGGTGGCTCGACTAGCGCCCAAGAAGCGATAACACCGCGCCGGGTGGATCGCCGGCACCAAGCGGCCCCGCCCGGTGTTGGAAGCACCGAACGGGGCCTAACCCCGGGAGGCAGTACCGATGACGGAAGCCACATACGACGTGATCCGCGACGAAACTCGGAGGCAATACGAGTTCTCGCCAAAAAGCTGCTGGATCGCGCACGTCCTATCCGATTTCGGAACGACGAAGCGACAGGCGTGGAATCGCCTTGACTCAGAAAAGCGTGCCATGCCGTGTCCTCCGCGCCGACGGGCGGATGTGGAACGCGTGCTGCGCGAACTGAGCTGCACTCCTTCGTAACCACCAATGCGGCCGACCAGGGCGCTGCGAACGTCCTGGCCGGCCTAACCCCCGAGGAGCAACCCTGATGCCCACGAAGGCTGACGACACCGTTATCACCAATTGCGCTGGCCCGCCTGTCACGATCGACCTAGATGTCGAATTGGGCGTGATGGCCAACACCCACGCTTTGCTGGCGCCGCTCGACTACGGGGCGCGCGTCCGCGTGCTGGCGTGGCTCGCCAGACGCTTCGACGTTGATACCGACGCGCTGCGGTTCTGATGCGCCTGACAACAAGCGCCTGATGGCGCTGGTCTGCATCGGCACCGTGGGCATTTACAGCGCGCTCGCGGTGGGCGCTGTTCGCTGGTTTCTCAAATAAAAACGGCGCCACTCTGGCTTTCCGGACATTAATGGCGCCACTACTGATGCAGGAGGTCCGTTTGGTGGGGTGGCCGCGGAATTCGCGAAGGTTGAGCGGGTGCAACCGGCCCATCGCCTGCCGGCCGCTTGACGCTCTTGCCGCTTCGCCGGTAGGAGGCGGCATGACCTTTCGCGCGGGAGCCATGAGCCACGCAGGAAGCTTCGATATAAAGGCGCCGGCGGATTTTCTCGGACAGATGGTCTTGCCGCAATATAACGACTTCCTGACCAACAACGCCTCGTCACCAATAATAGAAAGTAGTTCCGCGAGGCAGACTTCAAAAACCGCTATTCGGCAAAGGCAGACCTAGCGGAGCGGTTTGAATTGGCACGCCAACTCGTCAATGGCACCAAGCACTTCGAGAACCGGATCGCGACTGGGACACAATCAGGGTTCTCTCCAGCATTTTCGAGCGCTTTCGCTAGACCGGTCGACGTGATCAAGGACGACGGCAGCCAGGTCAGCGCGGACGACCTGCTCAAGGAAATGGTGGATTTTTGGACGGCCGAACACGCTGCCGGTGCATTTTACAGTAAGGATGGGCGAACTGATCATCGCTACTAAAGCGCGGCAAGACGACTGGCTGGGCCGGCCCGATGACGACACCGGGGCCTCTCCCGAGGTGGACGGAGTCGCGCGATTGATGCAGCCGCCCGGCACCTGATGCCGGCCAGGTCGATCCCACGTCGCCACTGGCGGTCCTATGGCGACCATCCGCTGCCGACCGGAGCCGAAGCCCTCGACGAGCCGCTGCGCGCGTTCCCCTCGTGGTTTCTGCGCATCGTCTGCGAGCGCTGCGGCAAGGAGCGGATGGTCAACGAGGCCCACATGGCGCGGGGCGACATGCTGATCCGCGACATCCTCGACCGGATGCGCCACGACGGCTGCGGCGGGCGCGCGGGCAGGGCGGAGCTGCTGACCGGCATCGAGGGGGCGAGCAGCCGGCCAGTGCGGCGGATCGTGCTTGTCGGCGCCGACGGCCGCTGACTGGGCCAGCGCGCCACGATTGTGGCGCCGTCAGACAGCAGGCATGCGAGGTGGAAGTTCCCCCGATTTGTGGGGTGGTGTTGACGTGCCAGTAGGCTGACGGGAGCATTACACATGACAATTCTCCAGTGTGAAGACTGTCAGTCAGCAATTTCTCAGTACCGCCGAGACGTGTCCTACGTGCGGAGCCAAGGTAACCATCAATGCCGGCTGGAAGAAGTCGGATATCATATCCGCCGTGTCCGCGGGCGTCTCGTCGCTTGCCTGGCTAGTTGCCCTTGGTGCGTTCTCATTCGGGATATGGCAATTTCAAGTAGCGGATAATTGGAAAAAGCGCGAGTTTGTTGCGGCACAGATTAAGGAGTTCTATGCGGATAGCGCTAACAAGGCCGTTTTGACCTTACTCGACTATAACCCAGCCCTCGTCGAGTTATTCCCGAATAAGACCCGCCCTGAGGACAGGTACGTAAATGTCGAGTTTGATACTGTCGTGAACGCAATCGCTAAGGAACAAGACTTTACCGATGAGGAGTTTCAGGTACGTCAGCTCTTTGAGCACTTCCTGGGCTCATTAGCAAGGTTTGACTACTTCATAAACTTTAAGGCGATAGCACCCGATGAACTATGTGCTGACTTCGCCTACCCAGTAGGTTTGTTGCAAGGAGCCGAAGACGTACAGAAAATGAAACTCGAGAATGGTGACGTGAATATCAACCCTCTCGTCGAGGCAGTGCGCGCGTATTTGAAAAGGTGGAAGGCCCACGATGTTGAGCACTTTTTTCGAACTATCGACAAGGCTTGTGGAGGCTGGCAGTATGTGCTGTTTCCGAAGTTGAGCCAGACGACAGTCAATTCACGGCCAGTGCAGCGGAATCCTGGCCGCCACCGGCGGCCGCTGAACCGGCCAGCGCGCCATGGTTGTGGTGCCGCGGAACCGCCGCGGCGGCATTCCGGGCGCGGTGGGTGGTTCCAACTATAGTTTGGCGGCGTGGCGGCCGCCGTGACTGGCATCGGCACAGTCAAACCGGCGCCCTGCGCTCCGCCGGCCTTGGCGATTGCCGTGACTGGGCGAATTCTTCCGCATCCTTAACATAATGCGGCTTATGGCGTCGCCTTCTGGTCGGGCGGTGCCTCGCCCCGACGCGGGCAAGGCATTAGGATCAGCCCCTCGGACAGCGTCGTATCCGTGCCGCACGCTGGATCCAACTGTGCTTGGGTTAGATTTTTGGCGCCGTTCAGGTCGGCGCCGCTCAGGTGGGCGAGGCCCAGGTGGGCGCCGCTCAGGTTGGCGCCGTTCAGCTTGGCGCCGCTCAGGTCTGCGAGGCCCAGGTCGGCACCGTTCAGGTCGGCGAGGCCCAGGTTGGCGCCGCTCAGGTAGGTGCCGAACAGGTTGGCGCGGCTCAGGTTGGCGCCGCGCAGGTCGGCGCCGCTCAGGTCGACGCTAAACAGGTTGGCGCCGCGCAGGTCGGCGCCGCTCAGGTCGACGCCGTTCAGCTTGGCGCCCCTCAAGTTGGCGCCGCGCAGGTCGGCGCCCCGCAGGTCGGCGCCGCTCAGGTCGGCGACGTTCAGCTTGGCGCCGTTCAGCTTGGCGCCAAAGAAATTTGCTCCGGTAAGATTTGCGCCTCTGAGATCCGCCTTACGAAAATCAGTGTCATACAAATCGGCTCGGCGAAAATCACGGCCGCGTAGAGACAAAGTTTGAGCCAGTTTTGCCAGTTTATCTTCATCAGGTTCGACCAATCGCTCGCCAGGAAGCCTTAGCTCGACTTTCCGCAATTCAGGCTGCGAGGCATAGAGTTCTGGAAGACTCGATTTAGCAAGCTGGTGGGAATTTCGATGATGTCTCCGATTTGCCGGGACATAGAGAAATTCGGTGGGCACCACAGCACGCGGCGCACCGCAGCGATGGCGTCACTGAAAGTCGGTTCCTGCTTGCGGTACCAGGCGGCGGCATTTGGACGCAGTGCCGTCGTCGTGTCGCGTACCAGGCCATCGGCCCACACGGTGATCAGTGAGAACAGCCCCAGCAGTGCCGGGGTGGTGCGGAGGATGGCGAGATCGGACCACTGACGTTGGGTCTCAACCCCAAGGTGGGTCCGCACCTCCTGGAAGGTGGTTTCCACCCGCCAGCGCGAGACGAACCAGCCGAGAATCATTGCGGGCGTCGCATCCAGATCAGTGCTGAGGAATGCCGCCGGCTCGTGCTCGCCGGTTGGATCGCGCACCAGCACCCAGCGGATCGGCACCGGTGGTATGCCGGCATGGTACCAGACCGCAGTGCCGGTAGCGGTGAGCAGCTTGCGTTGCTGGGCGTTGTACCATTGCGAGACGACCACGGCCGTCCAAACGGTCTTCCTGCTGGCCAGCACGGCACGCAGTGTTGGCAGACGACGCCCCTTGAGCGGGGGGCGCCCGCGCTGACCCTTGCGGCGCCGCGGCGCCGGCTTGAACAAGGCGGCATCCAGCCGGAGCCGTGTGATCACACAGACGTGGCAGCGCACCGAGGCCAGCAGTTCGAGCGCCGCGAAGCCGCTGTCGGCGACAAAGATCAGCCAACGGTCGGGCAGCCAGCGTTTGGTTTGCAGGATCGCCTGTCGCGCCCAGTCAGTCAGCGTCTTGTGCCGCTTGCGGTGCTTTTCGCTCCACCGCGCCGATGGGGCGAGAACAGTCAGGAACGGCAGCGCCCAATGTCGGCCGGACCAGCTTATCGGCACCACCACCATCAGCGACAGCCAGCGCAGACCACTGGTCTTCACAAAGTGCCCCTTCGAGGACCGCACCGGGTCGCGGTAGATGCCGCGCGCTTTGATGCGCGCGCCCCAACGCCGCTCGATGGTGTCGTCGATCCCGATCACCACCGGACCGTTGGGCAACAGCCGCTCCAGCAGGTGCAGCAGCAGCCGTCGCGCCACGGCGCGTGCGTCCCAGCGGGCTCGGCCCAGCACCTCATGGTAGCGACGGAACTGCGGCGCCTCGCCCAGCCCCATGACACGCAGCGCCTGGGTGACGGTGCGCTTGCCGGGAGCCAGCACTGCGCCGGCCACCAGGACCAGAACACGGTTCCACACCGGCGCGGTGAAGCAAGAGCGGAACACCGACAGCCAAGCGGCCAGGGCCGGTGGGGTCAGATGCGGATCGAACGCCGTAGCGGCGCGCAGACGATTCGGTGTCATCCCAGTCGTAGAATTGAGTCGTGCCGATGCCGCAAGAGTCTGCCGGCGACATCCGCCGGCGCGGCGCTCTATCGTAAACGCATGGCCGAAGATCCGATCATCCAGCGCATCGAGAGTTTCCGCTGTCGTCGCGGGCAACTGTTCGCCGAACGCCGCAACCGTGGCTACACGCTATATCGTGCCAGTTCCGGCGCGCTTGTCGCGCGCCTCAGGCCGACCGGCCAGGACGATCGGGTCGAGGTGCTCTATTGGTCGCTGTGGAAGGAACGTTGGACCAACGCTGGCCCATTCGGGCGCACCGTACTGCCCCTCAACCAAGCCCTCAAGTTCATCGCCTCAGAGGACATCTTCTGGGCTATTCAATAGCGGTGCCCCGGCACCGAAAATGCGGAAAGTCGAGCTTAGGGTTCTGCTGAATAAGTAAAGTTGTGTGAAGTTCCCAACGTCCTCATCCGTTGGTTCGCCTGGCACCGTCGCGATGAAGAGAGAGAATACGACGAGCACGGCCCCACATAGGACGGCGGCTGCAAAGCGCCAGAGTGCACTGTGGCCATTGAGCATCTGCGTTTGCCGTACCCCACTTCTGGAAATCCTCGGCCACAATAGCAGCAACAACGTGAGATCGAGCAGCAGAACTGCCCTATGAACGTATGTGACCGGGACATTGTGGTATGGCAGAAACCGAAGCTGGAACCCAAGCAGCAGCAGGACGGGGCCGACCAAAAAAACCTAGCCACACCACCATCCGAAGGAACAACCGGACAATCCGATCCTGTGGCACTCCAATAAGGAACTGGGTGAACACGAACTTATCGAGCTGCCCACGAATTCGCTCCCGATCTTGCTCTATCATATTTGCAGTCCGCAGCTCGTCGTCGAACAAACGCAGTAGGCGTGAGAGGAGATAGAGCTGCATCAGGACGTAAAGATGCAGCACGACGAACAGTGGCGGCGCGAACCCGTAGAAAGCAAACAACGGCAGATCGACACCAAGCAACGGTAACTTTACCGGTCCCGCGAGCAGCAATTGCAGATGGGTTGTTGTGCCGATCGTAATCGCCAGATAGGTGCCGACGGTCAGAAAGGTGATCCAGAGGGCGAACGCCTTCCCACTGGCCTCATTAACCGCCTTGAGCAGGTCTGGGGTGGGTTCGGGCGTGGGCATTGGCAGCGGAATATTCCACCGCGCACCTCCTCCGTCGAGTGTCTCGCGCACAGATCGCCGCGTCCGCATCGTTAGAAGGGCTTAACAGGCTGCGAAAATTCACGCGAAATTCGCGTATTTCCGTGGTCTGCTGGCGTTTGGCGGATCGTTTGGCGTGCGGATTTATGGATTTTTGCTGTGCTGCCGGACGAGAATCATGCCACGGGACAGACTCCGGGCATGACTACCCCGCGGCAGTCAGCAGCTTGGGGATCCGCTCCAAGTTGTACGCTGCCGAGGTCAAGGTGAACATCCAGCCGACCAGCGCGGTTCCGCGATGGCGCGTCTTACGCAAACCACCTGCCGTCTTGAGCCAGCCGAACACTTCCTCGATGGCGCTTGCGCCCGCGCAAGCTGACCGCGTAGCCGGGATGGCGCGTGGTGCGGCCATCGATCGCCGACCGTCGGCCTTTAGTGTTCTGCGTGACATGCGGCGTCACGCCCAGCCGGCGCATCTTGGCGACAAAGTCCGCCGTGTCGTAGGCCTTGTCGGCGGCCAGCGTGATGCGCTGACTGCCAGGCAGATCCTCGACCATCGCGATGGCTGCCTCGCGCTCGCCGGTGCCGGTGGCCTGTGTCAACTCGGTTGTCACCACCAGACCGTTGCGGTTCTCCATGACAACGTGTCCCATGTAGCAGAGCGTGGCTGATGCCCCAGACGACTACTTGTAGAGCCTGGCATCCGGTTCGGACGTCGAGGCATGCGTCTTCTCACCTGGAACTGGCGCTCGCCGTTGCGACCCGGCACCGGTGGCTCACCGCCGCCGTCCCTCGGGTCAAGCCCGAGGGCAGGCTCTTTGGGCAAAAGCTCTTCATCGACGCCCAGGCTTCGATCAACGTGCCGTCCACCGAGCAATGCTCGGTCGACAGCAGTGGCTTGACCGCCGGATCGGCAAGGATTGCAGCCAGGAAGCCACAGGCAATGTCGCCTTCCAGCAGGCGATCGCGATTCTTGGTGAACACCGTTACGTCCCACACCGGCACGTCCATCGCCAGCCCGACGAACCAGCGGAACAGCATGTTGGTAATCTGCTGCATCAACTGCCGTTCCGAGCGGGCCGTGAACAGCGCCTGCAACAGCAATGCCCGCAACAGCCTCTCCGGTGCAATCGACGGCCGTCCGTCCTGCGCGTAGATCGCCTGAAACGCCGGCGACAGACGGTCCAGCGCCGCGTTCACCAAGTGTCGGATCACCCGCAACGGGTGATCGTGCGGAACGAGTGTAGCGCGACAATCAAGATGGTGGCCGTCTCTCACACAGCATGATGCTCACACGTCTTCTTGACACAATAGTCTAGTAACGCTCTGTCGCCGACTGCGGCCTCATAGCCGGCTCAGAAGTTCGGTCTTCTTAGCCAAGAACTCCTCGGCCGAGATGAAGCCCTTGTCGCGCAGGCCTGCCAGCCGCTCGATACTGCCGAAGATGTCTCCACCGGCCTTGGACGCCTCGACAATGGATTGGTCCGACGATCCCCCGACTGAGGTATCGGTGCGCGGACGGGTCCACTCTGATCGGTTCCGGCAGCAGGCCCGAAGTCGGAGAACAGGGCAGGCTGTCGAGCCGGACACCCCGGTGCTGACTGGTAAAGGTTTCCCCCGGCTTGTTGCTTCGACGGATTTGTGGCGCGCCGACGCTATATAGCGGTAGCCTGTTCGCAGGCTTGGCCTGTCGGGGCGTCCACGTCAATCCGTCTTCTTGCGTGGGGCCGACTTTGCTGGCGATATAGGACCGGCCTTCGGCTCCCGCCGCGCGATCACCCGCAGCTTATCCCGGAAGGCGGCTTCGTCTTCGTCGCAGCCGAGTTCGCGGGCGGTTTCACGGAAGCGGTCGATCTGTGATTTTGCGTCGCCTTCGGGGCGTTGTGTCCTATCTGGCATCTGATCAGTTCACCAAGCTTTCCTTCATTTTGCGCCCAATTTGGATTTCCTCACCATCCATCGCCGCTAGAATGAGACCGCTGTTCATCACCCGGGAAAATGTGCGCTCCTTAATGTCACGCGGCTTCGATGTTTCTACAACGAGCATCGCCCGAAGCTTTGCGATCTCCTGATCGCGGTATTCCTTCCAAAATAGTAGAGCCTCAAGGGCCTTCATCTCAGAGGTTGCAGCAAAAATGGCCAGTGCCCGCCCGTCAGGTGCCCGGACAATGATGTCTACGGGGTAATCCTTCATCGAATCCTGAACCGGAGCGTTGAGATCTATAGCGGCTGTCGGACCGAATTGACGCCTGACCATGTCGATTAGGTCATCTCGGAAGGTGCTGCGGACGCGGGAAGGCGTCAATAAGAGCAGATCGTATATCCGGAGGAGTAGGGCGCTAAACTTCACCGCCGCCGCGGGAAGCCGTTCTTCCGCGTGATAGGATGTGTGGATGAGGCACTCTCTTTCGTCCAGAAAGGCATCATGCTCACGGAGTAGTTCGGCAAGAGCCTCGAACCGCGCCTCCGCATCCAGATCAACGCCACCAGCTTCAAGGAAGCCGATCGTCTGCCCGTCATCTTCCAGTCTGGACGTGCCGTCGTTGGCGCGCCTCATGTAGATGTCGATTGGATCACCGTCAGGACGACGGAACGGCGATTTCAGAACGCGACCAATCGGCACCTCGCGGAGAGCAAGGTGCTGGCAAAAGGCCTCGCAAAATGCATCCTCATTCACAACAGATCACCCTGAGCAGAGAATCTAAATATCTCTGCGGCGATAGACAAGGAATTTGTCTGATTCACATAAAATTCAACCCTGGTGTGTACCGTCTCAGGCTTCGGCCATCTTTTAAGGTGGGAACGATTTACTCCAGATGGGATATTCTCTACTTGATCAAAACAAACATGACAGTGCCATCCCGGTTCGGATGCATGAAACTCGTGCTGGCAAAGGACACTCATGTCATTGTTGATTTCTACTCCTAGGGTAATCCGGCAAATCTGCTTCCCTTCATTAAGAAGTAGCAAGACCCGACATTTATGATGTATTGAATTAAATGTGACTACACGCCATTTATACTCATGACCGAACTTATAGTTCTTGTTTCTGGCGCGGGACAGCGGAAAAGCCGACCTCGGAATATGGCCTTCCCGCCATTCCCCCAGATCGGGCTTAGAGGCTGACCCGGAACGACTTAAGAACGATAGTGTGAGTCGCTTCAAGCGGTTGCGGTCTGCCGTGCTCCGACGGTGCTTTGCCAAAGCATCAGTACGCAGAGAGGTTGCGTGATTTCAGCGGCTGCGATTCTCTCGTGTTTGCGAAGACACCGAGGAGCACGCCGTGGCCTGGACTGAAATCACGCGAGGGCAGTATCAGCGCGATCATCTGCGCTATGCAAGCGACACCACCGACGAAGAGTGGAAGGTGATTGCGCCGCATTTGCCGCCGCCGGCCGATTGCGGACGCACGCGCGAGACCGACCTGCGCGAGGTCGTCAACTCGATCTTTTACATCGCGCAGACCGGCTGCCAATGGCGGCTACTGCCCAAGGACTTCCCGCCCTACACCACGGTGCAGCGGTATTTCTATGCGTGGCGCGACAGCGGCGTGTGGCAGACCATCAATCATGTGCTGCTGATGGACGTCCGCGAAGCCGCCGGACGCGAGGCAAGTCCGACCGCCGGCGTGATCGACAGCCAATCGGTCAAGACGACCGAATCCGGTGGTCCGCGCGGCTATGCGGCCGAGAAGATGATCAAGGGCCGCAAGCGGCATATCCTGACAGACACCATCGGCCTGCCCGTCGCGATGATCGTGCATCCGGCGAACGTGCAGGACCGTGACGGCGCGCCCGCTCTGCTGGAAAGCGCACGCGGTCTGGTGCCGTGGCTGCGCCACGTGTTCGCCGATGCCGGCTACGCGGGCGATAAGCTGAGGGACGCGCTCAAAGACCACGGCGAATGGACGATCGAGATCGTCAAGCGGTCGGACGCGGCCCAGGGCTTTGTTTTGCTGCCCCGCCGCTGGGTGGTGGAGCGCACCCTTGCCTGGCTGAACCGCAACCGCCGACTGGCGAAGGATGTCGAGAGAACAATCGAAAGCGCGGTGACTTGGCTCTATATTGCCAGCGTCAAGCTGATGTCGCGCCGCCTGGCTCCCGCTTACCGGTGGATGTAAGGCCGCTTTTGTCAGCTATATCGGTCAGTTTGTGTTCCGATGGTGATTTGAGTCAGAACTCTTACTCTTCACGCTCTTTATGATGTCGGTTACGTCCATTTGGATTTCCTCTCCCCGCAACCGATTTGCTGTCTGGGTTAGAGGTTAGGTGACCGATAGGTTAGCCGCTTCCCAACGATGCCCCCTGAGCGCGCGATCGGTGCGCTCCGCATCATCGACGCCAAGCCGAACTCGGCTATTGTACCTGAAATCGAACTCGGCAACGTAGCGGTGAAGGTGTTTCTCGCTGCAATGCTGGTAGATGCCCTTCATGCCGCGCTTGAATACGCTGTCGAAGCCTTCCACCGTGTTCGTGTGGGCAAAGCCTCGCACATACTCGCCGGTGCTGTGCGTCACGAAATCATGCTGTGTGAAATGCTTGTTCAGATGTGCATATTGGCCAGCTTCATCTGTCATCACATGTGTCTTGGGATGCACGTTCTTTTTGATGATCGGCAGGAGATCGCTCGCCTTGGTTCCGTCCACATGAAAGGACCGCGCATTGGCGCCCTTCGGGCCACGCTCGACCAGCGTCATCACCGCATGCTTGTGAGCATAGCCACGACGCTTCGGCATGCCCTTCTTCTGGCCGATGAACGTCTCATCGATTTCGACGATGCCACCCGGTCCGCCCATCATCGGCAGCTTGCCGCTCGCCATCGCTTCGCGGATTCGATGCGTCATGAACCATGCGGTCTTGTACTGAACGTCCAAGGTCCGCATCAGTTGATGGCTGCTGATACCCTTCTTGCTGCTGCACATTAGGTAGACAGCTTGTAGCCACTGATGCAGGGGGACATGGCTGGACTCAAACACCGTGCCAACCTTGACGGTGAATTGCCGACTGCACGGGCCGCAACGATACAGACCGAGACGTCCACCCTTGACCGTCGTGATCCGTTCCATACCGTTGCAGCGCGGGCACACAGGCCCATTCGGCCAGAGGGTCGCCTCTAGCTCCTCGTGGGCGGCGGCTTCATCGTGGAAGTACGGGGCGGACAAAGCGGACATCGGTCTATCTCCTTGACCGAAATCCTATCCGCTCCCGGATTATTTGTCAACTACATAATCGCCTTCGTTTTGCCCCCGCCCCGTGTTTCTCTTTCGAAAGCGCCCGCAACCTGTACGATCGCCCGATCGGGGGCGCGTTGTCGCTGTCACGGACATGATCTACGCCGCCGGGCAATCAACGCATGAATTCACGCGGCGAACAATACGAGGCCGTCTAATCGGACCCGCCGGCGCTTGGCCGATCAGCAGCCCAGCGCGGCGGCTGTGGCTTGCCTACAGGCCGCCGCGCCGCAACGTCCGCCCTCGTGGTCCGGTGCCTCCGCGCTGCCCTCGGCCGGCGCCTGGTGCTCGTGCTTCCGTGGGCAACGGTGGTGGAGCGAAGCGCGCGATCCGACCGGCTGGCGGCGTTTGCAATGCCACCCACCGCGCCACTTTGGCGCCGGTGACGTGGGGGAGATGCAAACGTGAGAAGCAAGGGCGGTGGACGGAACATGGCAAAGAAGCCTGACAGGCCGACTGCCCCGAGCAGGTTCAGATCGCGATGGATGCGCCAGATACCTCCGAACTGCGTATGATCGGCGGATCCCGGAGCCAACTGGCGTATTCACCTTGCATTGGCCCAGTCCTATCCCCGATGCGGGGCTCGGACGCGGAGCGGGAGACCGTGCCAAGGTCCGGCGATGCGGAATCGCCGCTGTCGGATGCACGGAGGCGCCAGCACCGGCCCGCGCACACCGGAGGGCCTGGCGCGGATCCGGGCCGCCCGGACGACGCACGGGATGCGCACGGCCCAGATGGAGCAGATGCGTAAGCTGGTGCGGGGACTAACCGGTGCTAAGCGGCTGGTGGAGCTGACGTAACGTCCATCGCGAGTTGTCGCCTTGCGCGTGGATGCAAGCAATTGCTCGGTGGTCGTCCGGCCGAAAGACGCAGGTGTGACAAAAAGGCGACGGCTGTGACCTGTGATCCCACTCTCGCAGTCCTGTGTTTTGACCTGGGTAGGCCTTAACAGCACCGTAATCACCAATTTTCAAAGCGGGAGACGGGAATTGATGCACTTTCGGACCGTGGTGTTCGCCACCATGCTGGCCGCCCCTGGACTCGCCGCAGCCCAGATGCCGCTACCGTCCCTCGAACCGGCCCCGCCGCTCAACGGGCTCTATGTCGGAGCCGGGGCAGGAATCAATTGGCTGCAAAACCAACATCTGATCGACGCCGCGGGCACGGCGGGAAGCCCGGCCCTGCAATCGCGCTACGGGTGGGCCGGCGTGGGGAGCCTCGGGTGGGCTTTCCCCAATGGCCTGCGCCTTGAGATCGAAGGCGATTACCGCAACAATCAGTTCTCACACGGACGCGATTTTGGCTTCCCGGCTGGCGCGGGTGGCCGAGAAATCAAGTACGGCCCGATGTTCAACGTGCTGTACGATATGACCAATCTGTTGGCGCAAACCACCGGCCTGGCCATACCCTACTTTGCGCCATATGTCGGTGTCGGTGTCGGCTATCAGTGGGCGCATCTCAGTGGGTTTAGTACGTCCGGGGTCGGCGGGTTCCCCAATATCGCCTCCAATGACACATACGGCGCGATTGCTTATCAGTTCATCCTCGGTGGCGCGATGCCGATACGACAGGTGCCGGGATTGGCGCTCACGGCCGAATATCGCTTCTTCGGTGTAGGATCACGTAAGTACAACGTCTCAGCGCAGGCCGCGCCGGGCACACCAGTTGCGTTCGGCACGGCAAAGCTCGGCAATGACTTCAATCATGCGGTGATGATTGGTTTGCGCTACAATTTCAACCAGCCGCCACCGCCACCGCCGCCTGCTCCCGCAGCGGCTCCCGCACCGGCGCCGACCCGCTCGTATCTCGTGTTCTTTGACTGGGACAAGGCGGCCCTGACAGACCGCGCCCGCCAGATCATCAAGGAAGCCGCCGATAATTCGACACGCGTCCAGTACACGCGGATCGAGGTTAACGGCTACACCGATACCTCCGGCACGCCGAAGTACAACCAAGGCCTGTCGGTCCGTCGTGCCCAGGCGGTAGCCGCGGAACTGGTCAAGAATGGCGTGCCGACCAACGCGATCACCATCCAAGGTTTTGGCGATACACATCTGTTGGTACCGACCGGCCCAGGTGTGCGCGAGCCGCAGAACCGTCGGGTGGAGATCATCATTCGATGATGTGACACATTCCGGGATTTTGTCTAAGAAGTCGGGAGCACTTCGAAACTAATTCTCTGGGCCGTGCCGCTCATCTCGGTACGGCCCTATTTTCAGCCAATCATCGCGTGGGTTGCTACCTAGCCCTCGTGCGAGTTCAACCGTCTGTGCGCCCGGCGCCGTATGCGCCAGAGCGTTCCACCCCCGCGCCAGCGGGGCGTTCAACGCCAGGCGCCACGGCGCTGCCCTAGAAGATTTAAGCTGGTGCAAGTTGTTGGATCGTGGCTATGGCAAGGCCGCCGCTGATAATCATGCGCGGGTCCGGCCACCTCCCCGATCGCGTTCGCCAAGATGCCAGAAGGGTAGGGTTCATTCTGGCTTAGCCGCCCCAGGCCTGAAGGCGGCGACCTCGCCGGGTTGGCGGAGCATCTTATCGACGTCGCCGGCATGTAGTTCCTCCGCCTGAACCATTTGCCGCGCGTACTCCTCGAGCATCACCGACTTGCCCTCCACGGCGAGCAGGAGCTCCTTGTAGAGCGCGAGCGCCTGGCTCGCTGATGCGAGCGACTCCCGCAGAATGGTGCCGATATCGGTTCGGTGGGTGTTCAACAACGGTCCGATGGTCAGCGAGGGATAAGCGCCAAGATGGGTGATCATCTCTCCCGCCTGCTGCGCGTGCGTCAGGGACTTGGTCGCCTGCTCGCGCAGCCACTCCACGATCGGTATGCGGTTGAACCCGAATACGAGCAGAGAGTAGTGGGTGTATCGAATGACGCCGGCCAGTTCATGTTCAAGGATGCGATTCAGCAAACCGACCGCCTCGTCCTTGGTCAGCTCGCCCATGGACTACTGTTGGCGGCGGCGAGATCCGCGCGTAGACGGCGAGGAGTCCGTTTTGAAAACCGGACAGTCTTTGCATAGGGCCGCTCTCAGTCGGACCTGGGAGATGCGAAACCAACCGTCGTTCTTGATGGTCCAGGATGACTGTCCGGCAACCCTCTGTAAACGCTAGCCTACGGCCCCCGTCTTCGGCGGCTGACGGCGTTGACAGAGGGCTACCGAACAGCCGTTTGCATGTGATCGAAAGATGGCCTGGAGGGGCTGGTCAGGCGGGCAAATCTCGTGCCTATTTTCTGTCATCGCCGGATTTACGCGGGTTCACGTCGCCATCGACAACTACCTCCGTTCCTGCGATGGATATTAATTTTCAAACCTCTGCTCAGCGGGGGTCAGGCAAGCCGTCACCTTCAGGTGACCGGCCGAGGGCCAAATGCCCCGGGGTCTCGACGGATTGCCCTTGGCCGGCAGGTGCGGCAGGTGGCTGGCTGGGCACTCTGCCAAGGTCCAGCTTCGCGCGCTGGAGCGCGTGCTGGGCGGCACGACCGCGGATACTCCCTAACTCGTTGCTGGACGCTACCTGTCCTTCCTCTTTTTCTGCCTCTTCCTTGTTGATAACGCGGGCTTGCTCACCTTGCCTGAACAGCTTGCGCTTTTCCGTGGCCTCGCTCGCCGGCAGGCGAGAGATGCCATGGCGTTGGAGGCAACGATGCAAGGCGCTTCGGCTCAGGTTTGGGATGGTGCCTTTCAGACAGCCAAGGACGTCGTCCAGTGGCAGTAGTGTCCGGCGCCGGAATTCAACGATGATCGCTTCCTCGGCTGGGGTCAGGACCGTGCTTTTCGGCTTTGGCCCCATGGGAGCGTCGGTCGTCTCAACGCGGCCGCGCCATTTCAGGACAGTTTTGACGTTGAGACCATATTGACCGGCGAGGAGACGGGCCGGCGCTTTCGCCGCTTTGAGCTCGGCTCGAATTCGCGGCGTTGTTCGGGCGCTGCCGTGAAGAACGCTTGCCACAGGTACTTTCTCCTCCTGACGCGTCAGGGATGAGCTTGCACCACTACACTCCGGGACTAAACACCTAGCATCCGGCGGTGAAGCGCTGACGGCCGTGTGCATGCTGTTCGACTTCATCGACCATGGCCTCCGAGTTCATCCTGCACGGGTGACCGCCGAAGCCAGACTGCTCCGAATTGCGGGTTCCAGTGGCGCCTGCTTCGCGTGGCCAGGCGCAGGGCACCATCAGCATTGCGCCATGTCGCGGGCTGCGACGTGATCTTCGGACTTGCGTCCGTCTGGCGTTATGTTCTCGCGAGTTTTACACTGCCGTCCTTCAATAACGACGTTGGGCGACGGTGGTGCCGAAAGCACGCGGACCACGTCCAGACCGGCCGCGCCAAAGATACCGCGTAGCTCCTCCTCCGTGCGGATACGACCACCGTCAAAGAGCAGCATCATTTGTAGATCCATCACCCGTGCGAAGCTTGGCCGATTGTCGGGCGGCATGGTCATCTCGACTGCAAGCACCCGGCCACCATCCCTCATCGCCTCGGCACAGTTGTGTAGGACCTCGACCGCTTGCTCATCGGACCGGTCCATCAGCACCCACTTGAGCAGGTAGGCGTCGCCGCCTCGTGGCACGGCGCGCCGCATGTCACCGCCCTCAACCCGGCAGCGTTCTGCAAGGCCCGCCGCAGCGAGGGTGGCGGCGGCTGCGTCCGCGACCCCCGGCAGGTCGAACACGACGCCCCGCAACTCGGGGAATCGCGGCGGGATGCTTACCTTTGCTGATCAGATCTTCCAGTGCCGATCGTTCGTCCTTGCTCAGACGAACAACGTACTTCTTGACCGTAACTTCCGACATGTCCCGATTCCCCGCATCGGTGATGATGCTGCCAGAGAATCAGAGAACCAACTCAATATCAATGACGGGAGGCACTAGCACGGTGACAGCGTCCGATGTTTGACTCCGATAAATGGTTGTTCCCGAGTACCAATCGGGCCGGGCCATGGGGCCATTCCGGCCCCGGCATGTTCGTCGTCCTGGGGCTCCCAACGGCGGCAGGAGCATGCGGTTCGGACCAGCCGGAGCTGTGGCTTCGGCTTCGGCGGTGGCCGGGGCTTCGCAGGCGCGATCGGCAAGAAGCGCGAGGATACTGGGCAACGGAACAGCCGCATTGTCATGGCTGCGCCTCCTGCGGAGCGGTCTCTGAGGTGTTTCGCTCGAGGGGTTCGGCCAACGGATCGAGCGGGGCTCGCCCTGCGTCGATTTCGTCGCGGTGCATTAGGGTTTTTTCATCCGGCGGTTCGACAATCTCCGCGACGACAAACTCCACTGCTGTGACGACATGGGCAAAGTTAACGGTCGCCATTGTCGCCCCCGGTACGGGCGCGCCGAGATAGTGTTTCATCTGCCAGGCTTGATCGACGCCGTCGGGAACGCCGGCACGATCCAGCAACACATCGAGCAGAATCACGCCCTGCGGCGACTCGTGCAGAGCGTTGATGCACGTGATCCTGAGAACGTCGCCCGTCGTTAGCACTAGGCCGAATCTGCCCCGTAGGCCGAGCATCCGGGTGCTGAACCAAACGGACAGCGGCCCCTCGGCCTGTTCGGGATCGGTGATGCGCGCCCACGTCACTGTATGTCCTCCCGGCGATCGCGCGCTCATGGCTGCCAGCGCGCATTTGTTGGTACAGGACCGGCATCGTCCTGACGATCAATCGATCTCGATGATCGCGTCGCAGCTGGCCGGCACATGAATTTCAGGTCGCCCATCCCAGCGCCCCCCAGTAACCGATGGTGAGCAGACCCAAGCGGATCAGAAGGGCGGTCAGGACCGTCACGGAGCGTGAGTGATTCGGATACCAAAACCGACCCACCACCGGTTCTGAAGCTTCTTCCGCTTAGCCTCATTTTTCATCGCGTGCCTTTCGCTCCGCTACCAGTCTTTCATATCGCTTAGCCAACCGTAGGTACGCATTCTGAATCGGCTTTGAGCGTGCTTGATCGGCCATGCGCCGATACCTTCTCGCCTGCCTTTTGAGCTGGTCCACCGGCATGTCGGAGAGGGGCGGGCGTTGTCCCATTGCCGGCCTATAATCGGCGCAAGGAGATTACCGATCCTTCAATTTTCTGTGCCTTGTTCCCTACCCGACACTCCGTCATCGAGACGGGTATACGCATTCGAGGTTTGTCAGAGGGCGGCAGGGTGTTCCCCGGCCCGCCGGTGCGGCAGAGCTCTTTTTCAAGCAGGAATGGACGAAGCTCTCTTGAACGGGCTTTCGAGGCTACTAATTACGCCACCGTCGGCGCCGTGAATGGGCCGAAATGGACGCCGGATAAGGTGTCCGGCGTCTCGTGTATCCACGTTGCTCAAGAGGATGTGGCCATGCGGAACTACGATTTTGCTCCCCTGAATAGGTCAACCGTTGGCTTTGATCGGGTCTTCGACCTATTGGATAGTGCGTTCAGCGCATCGCAGACCGACGAGGGATATCCCCCCTACAACATCGCCAAAACCGGCGAAACCTCGTACCGGATCGAGCTCGCAGTTGCTGGCTTTGGTCCGCAGGATCTATCGATTGTGGCACAGGAGAATGTGCTGACCATTGCGGGCAGCAAGAACACCAGCCAGCAGCAGCTCTATTTGCACCATGGCATTGCCAGCCGGGCTTTCGAGCGCCGGTTCAACTTGGCGGACTACGTCAAGGTAGCGAGCGCTGATCTGGTGAATGGGTTGCTCTCGATCGACCTTATTCGCGAGATCCCGGAAGCCATGCGGCCACGCCAAATCCAGATCGGCGGCCGCGCGCCTAAGCCGGAACAGATCGAGCAGACGGCCGCTAGCCAAGCGTAGCGTCAGAGCGTTAACGCAGCGGGCCGGGCAACACTTATCCGGCCCGTTCGCCGCAGACATGTCCAAGCGTGATCATTGCCTGCATTGAACCGGACTGTCTCCGCGGCCCGCGCGTATTCTGCGGCTTGCGAAACGGCCGGGTGGGGGCGTGCGCGGCACCCTCCGCGCGGCTACGACGCCTATCGGGACGGGCCGAGCATCGGGGTTGTACGCGCGCTGTACTCGGCATTCTGGAGTTGCAGCCCCTGCCGTTGGTTGTCAGCGCTGAGCGAATTGTGATCGGCATCGGGCTCGGGGCGCTCAATCGGGCCACGCTTTGCATAGCCCAGTGGTCCGTTGTCATAGCTGCTACAGCCAGCGACGCACATCACAAGGCCAGCTATCAAGATCCGCATTCTCTCCGTCCCTTTGGGTTTGCTGCTGAACAACCACGAGCGAGGCCACAGGTTTCACCTGCGCAGCCCGCAATCCCATGATGTGACGCCGACTGCCCGTGTGCGGTGGGCTTTTTCCTACTCACCCCGCCACGCCGACCGCCACCGCCTCTCGGGTGGCTTCCTGGCAGCCGTGCGGGCGGTTTCGGCTCTCCGCCCCGGGCTTCGCCAGACTAAGTTTGCAATCCATCGATCCTGTCGAGCAGCGCGCCGCGGTGAGGGGTGAGCACATTCAGCGTCCCTGCCTTGCCCAGGCCGATCGGCTGGCCCACCATTTGCGTCGCCCCGATTGCACAGCGGCGGATTGCCGCGGCGCTGCAAGCGACGCGACGAGGTGGCTGGTAGATTGTCGCGACGGTTGTTCTCCGACAACTGACTGACCCCATGGATGCATTTCTGGTTGCCGGTCTGATTGGCTGCGTTTCGCTACTCTACGCCACAGCCGGGCAGGCTGGTGGGACCGCCTTTCTTGCTGTCATGGCCTTCGCAGCGTTTCCCGCCACCGAGATGCGCGCGACGGCACTCCTGCTGAACATCGTCGCCGCAGGCTATGCCACATGGCGGTTGCACCGCAGAGGCGCGGTCGAGCGAAAGATCCTGCTGCCCCTGACCATCCCGTCTTTGGTTACAGCCTTTCTTGGCGGCCTGCTGGTGCTCGGCGGTCGGGACTATTTCCTCGCGACGGGCCTGTTGCTGGTCGCCGCCGCTACGCTGATGGTGTTCAAGCGGACGGCTGATATCGTCGAGGCTCGGACTGTTCGGCTCCTCCCGGCCGCCGCCGTGGGAGCCGGAGCAGGATTTATCTCCGGGCTGACGGGTGTTGGTGGGGGCGTATTCCTGACCCCCTTGGTGATCGCCCTTGGCTGGGCGTCGCCCAAGCGCGCCGCTACCATTTCGCCGCCATTCATCCTCTGCAATTCCGTAGTGGGACTATTGGGCGTTCTCCTTGCCGGGCAAAAGCTTGCCCCTGGCACGCCTTTTTACTCGCTCGGCGCGCTCTCAGGAGCCGTCATAGGCACGGCCATCAGTCTGCGTTGGATGTCGGAGCGTGGCACAAGATATGCCCTTGCGGCGATTCTGCTGTTCGCCGGTATCCGGCTGCTATTCCGGTAGAGCCGAGGCAGGTGCGCATAACGCAGCCGCCACGCTTCTGGCCGGTCCGGAGGGGAGGTCCCTTGATTCGCGCGACTCGGCGGGAGTCTCCCGTTCGCAGGCTGTGTGTCAGTCAGCCGATCAGATGGCGAGAACCTGCCCGAATTCCTGCCCCTGATGGGCAATTGCGGGGGGTTGAACGCTCGACCGATTACTTCTTCTGCGCTGCTGCCTTCCCGCTTCCCGGGCTTGTAGCGCCAGTGTCCGTCGTTCCGTCGGCCGTGCCGCTGGCAGTCCCCGCGCTGGGCGTCATACCGGACGAAAAGCCGGTATGGGGCGATGCGGCGGCCCCAGGGCTATTGCTGGCCTTTGAAGCATTGGAGTTCGTCCCTGCGCCTGGACCCGGCGGGCTCATGGTATTGGAGGTGGGAGCTGTCGTTTGCGCTATTGCCGGCGTCGCGATTATGGCAGCGATGGCCATAGCTCCATAAAGATGCAATCTCATGTTTTGATTCCGGGTGTTTATAGAACTGCTGAAACGCTGGTGCCGGCGGCGGGTTGCCCACTCTCGTGAGCAATTTCCTTCGATAGTTGCGCCAAGCCGCCGCAGTCCCGCCGGATTTTCCGACTTGGAAGGTGGCAGCCCGGCACGCGTTGGATTTTGGCAGCCCGGCACGCGCGGTTGCGGATCCCGGAACAATAGGCAGCCGGAAGTGATATCTCGTGGCGCCACCGGATACAATGGACCCGGAGCGCCGACGGCGAGCGGCGGGGTCCTGGTGCGCCTCAGGGCGGCGTGGCGGGGAGTAGTGGAAGGTCAGCCACACGTGACCGCGAGAAACGTGCGCACCGATGACAACTGGTTCTATGCCACCAGCCCGGACCTGAGAGGGATGCTCGTCGCGGAAGAGACGCTGGCTGGTTTGGAGAAGATGATCCCGCAGGTGATCACCGACCTCTATGCGGCGCGCCGTATCGAAGTGTACGTGGTTCCCCTCGATGAAGGGGCTGAGGGGAATGAGGGGCCGCACGGCGCTTGGGTGGCAGTTCCCGCTCATTCGATGAAGACACACTACCGGAAGCCTACGCCGGCGGCGGCATGACGGCAGAGGAGGTACTGGGCTGCCATCAGGCATATGGGCTTGCGTCCGTCCAATGTGGACACCGTGTACCTCGACGCAAACGGACGCCCTACCACGTCCAAAACCCGGATCCGCTGCCGCCCCAGGTGCGATTAGCTTTGATCCAGAAGCTCCGGCCCCTGATGGGTGTCGGGCAAGCCAATCGCTAGGGCGCACGCCACCTGATGACGGCCAGGCCGGTCCCGAAGCGCCACTGGCGCAGCTACGGCAACCATCCGCTACCGACCGGAGAACAGGCCCTCGACGAACCCCTGCGCGCATTCCCGTCGTGGTGCCCGCGGATCGTGTGCGATCGCTGCGGCAAGGAGCGGATGGTCACCGAGGCCCACATGCCCCAGGGCGACATGGTGATCCGCGACATCATCGACCGGATGCGGCACGACGGCTGCGGCGGCCGTGCGGGCAGGGCGGAACTGGTCACCGGCATCGAGGGGGCGAGCAGCCGGCCAGTGCGCGGAATTGTGCGGCGGGACTGACACGCCCGGCGCGTTTCTCTCTGGCGCCTCGCGGCCAGTGCGCCGGATCGTGCTGCTCGAATGAAACCGCAGGCGTTGACGCCGCCGGCTGGGCGCCCTGTACCGTTGAGGCAGCGGGCCGGGCCACGCATCCCCGGCCGTTTGCTTGTGCGTCCAGATGCCGAGCTGGCGTCCCCATGTGGTAGCCTCGCTCAAGCCGTGGCCGTCCTCTGGAGTCAACAGTCGCGGTCAGGTCCCCCCGTGCCCCCGACGCGTTTCGGGGGACCGCTCCCGCTTATTCAGGGGCTCCCGCCGCAAGCGGCTTCCAACCGGCGATGGCGCGAACTACCGCGCCTGAGGGTTGTCGGTGATGGCGGGGAACTGGCCCTCATCGCACAATGGGTGGCCGAAAGCCATGCAGCAGCAGTTCTCGCACTGGCGAAAACGTCCCGTTGGTCGGTGCCTGTGAAGCGGCTCACAGCGAGGCGCTTCGATCCGCTGCAATCTCCGTCTGTCAACGAGCGCGGCAAGAGCCGGCGGAGGAGAGCCCCAATGATGATGTTCGTTTTCGCCGTTCAGATCGTCGGCGCCGTCATCGGCATATTCTGGGCAACCGTGGCCGTGACAGCGCGGCAGTCTCCGCCAGAACATGGTGATGGAGGGAACTGGGCCGGAATCCGACTGGCCGATCACGCCCGCTCACCTCCGAATGTGGTGATCGCCGTCACATGCCACGAGGTGGCAGCCGGGGATTTGAGGGAATTGCCTCTCCACCATCCTGGAAGTGCAACGTCATGGTAATATGTCTTGCTAGAACAGGCCCTTCCATGGCCATTGCGCCTGCAAACGAACCGGGGGACCCGCATGGCAGAAGCCTACGCACCAATGCGGTGTACGATCGAAGGATGGACATCGTTGACCGGCATGCGTCCCAGCGTCACCCGCGAACGAATCCTCACGGGTGAACTGCCTGCCGTCTCAGCTGGTGCACACATATTAATTTGTGTTCCGGAAGCACTCGAATGGCTGCGGCGGCAATCCCGCACAACAGCCTCTCCCCCGACATCTATTGCCAGCAAGGCGCAGTCGAAGCATGCACGATGAGGCTCCCTCTGAGGGAATTGCTCAGGGCTCCCGGCTCCGGCCCCGAGGAAGACGGGGCGGTCGCGGCGGCCAACGGCTTCCATCCGGCTATGACACGAGCGCACTCCCGCGCCTGCCGATTGTCCGTGATGCCAGGAAACAGCCGGCGCAGCTCGATCGCGGCCGATAGCTCGCCACCACGATGGAAGGCAATGCGGATTGCGACGGCCTCAGCCTCGGAGACAACAAACATCCGGTGAGCATGGTGGCACGAGCTGTCATCGACAAGCGACATTAGGCGCCGGCGGGCGGGTGCGGCGGATCATTCTCCAGGACTGCCCAAAATGACCGGGCGCGAGATCATGGTGCGGGTCCTCGATATCGTGGTGATGGTCGCGATCATCGGCCTGTCGCTCATTCTCGGTTTCGGGCTCAAATATCCATGGTGGGCCACAGGCGGTTTAGTGGTTGCGCTGTTCATAGCCTGGGTCCTGGCACGCATCATCTGGGGGCGTCGGACATGACGCAGCGTGAGGTCGAGATTGTCGTCGGCATGATGCTCGTGTTCATCGGCATTGTGCTGCTCTTGGCCGCGTGGCCCAACGCGCCGGCCAGGGAGCTGCTGGGCGTCTGGGTCATCGTCGCGCTGAGCTTGGCCCTGTGGCGCATCTTGATTCGGGACGACGAATGACAGCCCTCCCGCACAGGCATTCGCTGTCCTTCTCGCCGCTTACCTCGTCTTAACCGCCGATGCCCTAATCACCACCAAACCCGCAGCCATGGCCGCCCGCCGCATCGCGGCCGGTGCGCCGGTGAACGCGCCGATCTCTGATGCGTTCTATGGCCAGCCGTGGCTGGTAGTGGGCCTGCGGTCGCGGGGTCTTGGGTTTGGCCCAGATAGAATTCGGGAAAGGTTTCAGCAGCTTAGGGGACGGCACATGGCCACCCCGTCAACGGCGCCCATATTGCGGCACCAGACCCTGTTCGATTAGCGCCCGAATGGCTTCGGACCGCGATATTCCCTGGCGGCGCGCCCAGGCGTCTAGCCGAGCTATAAGCTGTAAGTCGGCCCGTAAGCCGATCATCGGGTGATGGCCTGTCGGAGGCCGCCCTATACGTTTAGCAAAAACGGCTTCGCGCCGAAGCGCAACGTATGCGCAACGTATGCGCACATTTGCCTTTAGTGTCACCGACAACGACGTGCTGGCAGAAATTCAGTTACTGTAATGGCGGAGGAATTAGAGCGCCGCGCCCGCCTACTTACCAACGGCGACGCCGAAGACTGTTCTTGAAGGCGTATGGACGGTCGCCGGCTGAGGCGGGCATTCGGAGTGACGTGCACGAGTATGGCAAGATCGCGAATACTTCGGCCGCCTTGAAGGCGTTGGCTGCAAAGTTGGCGCGTGGCGGCCGCGGTCTGCGGTTCTGCTACGAGGCCGGACCATGCGGTTACGGTATACAGCGGCAACTCAGCACGGCAGGGCACGGATGCGTCGTGGTCGCTCCGTCGTTGATCCCGCGCAAGCCCGGTGATCGAATCAAGACCGACCGACGGGATGCGGTCAACCTCGCCAAGCTGCACCGGGCCGGTGAACTGCCTTCGGTCTCGGGTCCAGATCAAGCTCATGAGGCGATCCGCGATCTCGTGCGGGCGCGTCTGGCGGCAGTGCGCAGCCTGCGTTAGGCACGCCAGCAACTATCCGGCTTCGTGCTGCGTCACGGCCATCATTCCAACCGTCCGGCCTGAACGCTGCTGCATCGTCGCTGGCTGGCCGGCTTGAAGTTCGAACAGGCGACGCATCACATAGCAAAGACTGTATTGTAGCGGTCGAGACGGCGGCGGCGCGACGCGATCGTCTGGAAGCTCACATCGAGGCGGCGCTGGCGAGTTGGTCTCTCGCCTCGGTCGTGCGGGCATTACAAGCGTTCCGCGGCATGGCACTGGTGGCGGCGACGTTGGTTGCCAACTCGGCGACATCAGTCGCTTCAGCAATCCGCGCCAGCTCATGGCGTATCGTTTGGCGGCCTGTAGGTGGCTGACATGGCCAGCCACGTCAGCAGGACGCGCACCTAACGCGCCGCCAGCGTCGTCCTAGGCGTTGGCAGGTCGGCGTCGTCGTGCGCGCGCAGTGATCACGAATAATTGGTGCCTCCTCGACGCGGTCGGCCATGCGAAGCCGATCATCGCCGACGGTCAGCGAGCTCAGATCAGGGCGCCACGTCTCGTCAGGCTATATGGGAGGGCCGTCTGATGTGGTTGGTTAATCTGTCAATCGCAATCGCCGCATGGATCGCCGTCTGCGCCGCGGTAATAGAGCTTGTGGAGGCGCTGCCGTGAAGCGGATGCAGCTAATCACCGCAGGTAGGGTGCGGCTCAACCGGAAGACGACGCCTTAAGTCGCATTATGTTAAGGATGCGGGAGAATTCGCACAGTCACCTTCCATAGCGGAAATAGCGAGCAGTCGGCCGAGAACCAGTTCCGGCAGCTCGCGTGCTCGAGGCGGAATTCGATCAGCGCCTCCAGGATGGCATCCGGCTCGATGCGCTCGGGAGGACCCTGCGCGGCTCTGCCGCTGAGGTCGCGGCACTCATGGGGCGTTTTCTAGATTGGAGCCACTATGCTCAGTGTCGCCCCGCGTCGGCCAGCGCAATGTCAGCCAATTACGGTGCCACCAGAGCACGATATGGCTGCTGGGCGACCATTCACTCCCCCCGCCACGCCGCCCTGAGCCGCGCCAGGACGCCAAGCCGGCGGCGGGCAGCGTCTTCGTCTAGGAACGCATGCGTCGCCTGCTGCGCCGCCTCGGCCTCACGGCCGGCCTGTTCCGCAGCAGCCTGGGCCGCGACAATCTGCCCTTTCAGCTCAAACACATCGTTCTCGGCCCGTCCCGCACGCTCCTCGGCCTCGGTACGCGCGGCTTGAACATCGCCGCTCACGCGCCCGGCCGCAGGGAGCTGGCCTTGTAGCACCTCCAGGCGATCACGGAGCGCATCGGCACGGATGCGCTCCCCTTCCCTCCCCTGCTCGGCACGATCTGCGCGTGTCATCGCGACATCGGCGCGAATATCGGCTGCGCGACGGTCCACGTCTGCCTGATCCGCCCGCCCACGCTCGAGATCGGCCACCATCTCGGCCCGTTCCGCACGTTCACGCCAAGCGTCTATCTCGGTAGACGAACGGGCGTCCGACGGGGGTTCGTACGGGCGTTGGACTGGCGTCCGCGGACGGAGCTCAGCCTCGTCCGGCACAAGCACCTGGACACGGCCGGCCGGGTCATCGCCGTTCGGCTTTCTTCGCGGCCATTTCCGTCGTAACGCAATTTGCCGAACAGCCTCGGCCGAAACGCCAAAGCGCTCCGCAGCCGCGGAGTAAGTCAGCCAACTGGACATCAAACGGCTGGTGAACGAGCGTTTGGACGGGTGTTCATAGGATATATCCTCTCCGCCGTCGCGCGTTAGCACGGTCGCCTCGCTCCGAGAAGGCGGGAAATTGGGCGCCAAACCGGCAAAAATCGCCGTCTGGGCACATTAGAGCGCAACCCGCCGTGGTTTCGGCTGTATCGCGGCGAGCGGGCGTTCCGTTCCCGTCCCTGAGCGATAATTCCATCGTCAGCCTGTCCGCCGTGGCAGACTACTGACAAACCGGCCAGCCCCCGCCGGAGATACAGGGCGTCCGTTAGCCCGTTCGAAGGCAAAAACCTGACCGCGCGCGACAGTTGTTCGGATAATGTTTTGCGGCGCGGCCCTGTGGATGCTCGCCGGCGTCTTCCGGTCGAGACTCCCATTGCTCGTGCACAAAGTAAGTCGATGTCACAATTCCCGAGGCCGACCTCGTCGGGGCGCAACTCGAAGGCGCCTTCCTCGTCGGGGCGCACCTCGCAGGCGCCAACCTCATCGAGAAGGCGTTCGGCGATACTAAAACCCGGCTGCCCGACGGCGTCGCGCGGCCGGCGGACTGGCCGCCATGTGAGTGGTAGCCCACGAGGCCGGTTTTACCCGCTGCAACCGGGAGGAAAAATCGTTGCCGATCCGCGCGTCGTAAGTGTTTGATCTGGGGTGGCCGTGGGGGAAACGTTTGGGCGGGCGATCCGTCCCCGTGGCGGCGTCTTCTGCTGCGCCGAAACGCTGGCGATTGGTCGTATCATTTATTCCTGCCGATGAAACCCACGTCCATGCCGCAGCCACTTGGAGGACCGATAATTGGAAATAATGATCGAGCTATCTGAAGCCGAGCTTGACGCAGTCTCCGGCGGTAAAGCTAGCCGAACCCCGGACAGGGGTGGTGAAGTGCTCGCCCAGAGCCGTCAGCCGGATAGGGGCGGTGACTCGGTCGGAGCGCATAGCCTACTCAAGGAGGTCATAATCCCCTCAGGGAGATTCCACTTCAAACCCATCTGAACACCGTACTGACACTCCTGCGTAATGAATATCACAGGTGTGATAAATGTTACGCCTCCGCGGGGCGGAACTGTTGCGTTAGCGATCCGTCCCCAGGCCAAGTGCTTGATCGGCCAGCGAAGCGGAGGAAACAGCCGGCCGCACACGGGGCAGCCGGCCAAGGGAGGTGGCCGACCCAGTTGGAGTCAAGCCGGCGCCAGCGCTGTGCGCCCAACGGGCAGGGGCGTCAACGCCCGGCGGTCGCTCTCGGCAACTGAATGCGCAAAAGCAAACGGGTCGGGGATGCCCAGCCCGACCCGCTGCCACAGCACAACAGGGAACGCTCCGACGCTGCGCCCCGCTGCCGAGCGACGTCAACATCCCGAGACAGGAAAAAGCCCCCAGCCCTCGGGAGAGCGCTGGCGGAAGGTTTGAAAGTAACCTCTACACATGCTCTGCACCGCGGAACGCGTGCAGCTTCCTCGCCCGCGCCAGTCCCGCATTGATCTGGATCAACCGAACGCAGTCGGGATCATGAGCCACAACCGACGTGCGAGCCTATCAGGCGAGATAGATTTGATTTCATCGAAACCGTCATTCAGAGCGACGGTATTACCGCAAACGTCCGGGTTGCAGCGGTGGTCAAGTCGCAAAAAGATCATTTTATCCCTTGCCCACACAGTTGCCGCCTTGGCGCAATATGCCATCACAATGACGGCCAGACCGATCCCCAGACGCCACTGGCGCAGCTATGGCCACGACCCGCTGCCGACCGGTGAACAGGCCCTGAACGAGCCCCTGCGTGCCTTCCCGTCGTGGTTCCTGCGGATCGTGTGCGATCGCTGCCGCAAGGAGCGGCTGATCTCCGAGACATACTTGGTCCATGGCGAGATGCCGATCCGCGACATCGTCGCACGGATGCGTCACGACGGATGCGGCGGTCGCGCAGGGAAGGCGGAACTGCTCACCGGCATCGAGGGCGTCAGTAGCCGGCCGGTGCGCCGCATTGTGTTGCGGGACTGACACCTGCCACCGCAGCGCCTCTTCCCGGCGCCAGCCGACCGGTGCGCCGGATCGTGCTGATCGAGCGCGCCGATCCCTGATACGCTCAGACAGCCGTGGCCGTCTGACGGAAGCCGACGGTACCGCTCCGCTTGTTCAGGGCTTCCGGCTGCGCCCCCAAGGCAGCCTGGGCGGTCGTGATGGAACGAATTGTCGTGACTTGACCGTCGCGTCACAGGCGCGCTGCGTTGTCGTGGGCGCCCAATCAGGCGCGGGAGCAATTTGATGACAAAAAATTCCATGACCAAGGCAATGCGGATTCTCGGTGTGACCATCGTTGCTGATGACGGGAGCCGCAACGGCGATGGAACAAAACGATGCCGGCGGCGTCAGCAGCAAGGCCGTGACAGGCACTCAGACGGGAAGCCAGCAGACGAACACCCCGGCGACTGGTAGCGCAATGGGTGCGACATCCACCCAAACCGCGCCGACCTATCCGGGGACCGTAGGCCCGACTGGTTCAACGCAGCCTGATGCGACGAATCCAGTGCGCTCCTCCCCTGCCGGCGGCGGCAAGAACTAGCGCGGACAATTCGACGCGCGGGCCGGGCAACACATCCCCGGCCCGCCTCACTCAAGCCGCGGCCGGCTTTCTGCATCACCGGTCGCGGTCAGGTCCCTCGCGGTGCGTCCAGCGGCCTCGGGGGACCGCTTCGCTTGTTCAGGGCTCCCGACCCCCAAGCCGCTGGGCGGTCGTAGCGTCAAAGGGGCAAAATGTCGGGCGTTCTTATTTGCCTCTACTTCTTCCTTGAGGATGGTATCCCCCGGCTCCAGTTGCGGCCCTGGCTAGCACGGATGAACGTCGCCGGACTAGTTGCTTGCGGGCTGGCGTTGGCTGGAGCAACCCCCTGGCAAACGGTAATTGCCGACGTCGCCGCCGGTTCGACCTGCATCATCAGTGGCACGTGGCGAGTGATTGCCCCAGCATCGGGCTTGATCGCAGTGATCGGCCTGAGCACTTGGATGATGGGGCTACGCATCGTCGGATAGGCCGGAGGCGCGCGGCAAGTCGCCGTCGAAATTCTGCGCATTTTCCGCGCCACACCGCCCTCGCGGCCAGGGCGCCGGATCGTGTGCTACGTTTCAGCCAGCCGTGGCCGGCTTGAGGCATCAACGGTCGCGGTCAGGTCCCTTGGGGGCGTTCCCTAGGCTCAGTACCCACTATCCGAGGCAGAATGTGACGGTAGTTGCTATGCAGATCGCAAGAAGAAGGTGTGGTCGCAGCGATCGTAGCGGGGGGCAATCCGGCGCCAGTGCAGGACGCGGTGACGGTTTCGGCGATCGCGGCCATCCCGGTTCGTCCAGCCGCATGTCCGTGGGGCGTGCCGGCACGTCATCGCTGTGCAACGTCCTGACCTTCGGCTGACGGGCGCTGGCGGACCTGCGCGTTCGGCGCGTGCCAACAGCACGGATCCCGTTCATTCCAGGAAGCTGGGCATCATCGCCCATTGGTTGTAGCTTCGCGCTATACGCGGCACACTGAACGATTACGCTGCAACAAAACTACATCGGCTGTGACTTGGTCAAATACGCTGTCCCAATCATCCCTTATTGCTTGCCGATAAAGCCTCATCGTCGAATACCATGGGCTGTCCGAGCGACCCAGCATCCACCGCCAGTCTGGCACATGCTTGAGCACAACCCAGACGGGACGCCCGAGAGCTCCCGCCAGATGGGCGACAGACGTATCGGGCGTAATAATCAGATGAAGACAAGACATCATGGCGGCCGTGTCGATAAAGGTGTCCGGCCCGCCATCGAACTCCTCGCCGAGCGTTTCCACTTCCATTCCGGAAGGCAGATTCTTAAGCTGATCGAGCCCATGCGCTTTTTGCAGCGAGATCAGCCGCACACCTGATATTGCCGCCAGCGGCTGAAAGCAACGCAGTGGAAAGGAGCGGCCAATATCGGCCGTGCCACGAGGATTGCCCTGCCAGCAAATCCCGATTTTCAGGCCATGGTCCCCGAGGCGCTCTCGCCAGTGCGCGACCAAGCCCTCCTCCGCAAACAGGTATGGGACGCTCGACGGAAGGTTTTCACACGAAGTCCCAAAGGTTCCGGGCAAGCTCATCAGCGCGCACTGAAAGTCGAAGACCTCGCCTGTCGGCGGCGCGGCCACAAGACGGACTGACGGGGCGGAGACGCTCAAAATTCTGTGCATGGATGAGCGCAGAAGAAATGTGACCTCAGCGTTAAGAGCGACAAGCTGCGTCAGAAACCGTGAAACTTGGATGATGTCTCCTAAGCCCTGTTCTTCGTAAACAATGACCCGCTTTCCGCCAAGGTCTTCGCCCTTCCAGTTTGGATAGGGGGCGAGAAGCTTGCGTGCCTCCGCGTGTGTTAGATCCCAACGGTACTCGTAACCTCTCCATCCTGCCGAGAAATTTCCGATCAACAACGCGTTCAGCCCACGATTGAAGAGCGCCTCGGGGTAGTCGGGCCTGATGGCGAGCGCCTTGTCGTAGCTGACCAGCGCCTCCTCGGGCTGCTTGAGGTCTTGGAGCGCAAGGCCACGATTGCTGAGCGCCTCGGCGTAGTCGGGCCTGATGACGAGCGCCTTATCGTAGCTGGCCAGCGCCTCCTCGGGCCGCTTGAGGTCTCGGAGCGCATTGCCGCGATTGTTGAGCGCCTCGGCGTAGTCGGGCCTGATGACGAGCGCCTTATCGTAGCTGGCCAGCGCCTCCTCGGACCGCTTGAGGTCTCGGAGCGCATTGCCGCGATTGCTGAGCGCCTCGGCGTAGTCCGGCCTGATGGCGAGCGCCTTGTCGTAGCTGGCCAGCGCCTCCTCGGACCGCTTGAGATCTTGGAGCGCATTGCCGCGATTGCTGAGCGCCTCGGCGTAGTCGGGCCTGATGGCGAGCGCCTTGTCGAAGCTGGCCAGCGCCTCCTCGGGCCGCTTGAGGTCTCGGAGCGCATTGCCGCGATTGCTGAGCGCCTCGGCGTAGTCGGGCCTGATGGCGAGTGCCTTGTCGTAGCTGGCCAGCGCCTCCTCGGGCCGCTTGAGGTCTCGGAGCGCATTGCCGCGATTGTTGAGCGCCTCGGCGTAGTCGGGCCTGATGGCGAGCGCCTTGTCGTAGCTGGCCAGCGCCTCTTCGGGCCGCTTGAGGTCTTGGAGCGCATTGCCGCGATTGATGAGCGCCTCGGCGTAGTCGGGCCTGATGGCGAGCGCCTTGTCGTAGCTGGCTAGCGCCTGCTCGGGCTGCTTGAGGTCTTGGAGCGCAAGGCCGCGATTGCTGAGCGCCTCGGCGTAGTCGGGCCTGATGACGAGCGCCTTATCGTAGCTGGCCAGCGCCTCCTCGGGCCGCTTGAGGTCTCGGAGCGCATTGCCGCGATTGTTGAGCGCCTCGGCGTAGTCGGGCCTGATGACGAGCGCCTTGTCGTAGCTGGCCAGCGCCTCCTCGGACCGCTTGAGATCTTGGAGCGCATTGCCGCGATTGCTGAGCGCCTCGGCGTAGTCGGGCCTGATGGCGAGCGCCTGGTCGTAGCTGGCCAGCGCCCCTTCGAGCCGCTTGAGGTCTCGGAGCGCATTGCCGCGATTGCTGAGCGCCTCGGCGTAGTCCGGCCTGATGGCGAGCGCTTTGTCGTAGCTGGCCAGCGCCTCTTCGGGCCGCTTGAGGTCTCGGAACGCATTGCCGCGATTGATGAGCGCCTCGGCGTAGTCGGGCCTGATGACGAGCGCCTTGTCGTAGCTGGCCAGCGCCTCTTCGGGCCGTTTGAGGTCTTGGAGCGCATTGCCGCGATTGATGAGAGCCTCGGCGTAGTCGGGCCTGATGGCGAGCGCCTTGTCGTAGCTGGCCAGCGCCCCTTCGAGCCGCTTGAGGTCTCGGAGCGCATTGCCGCGATTGCTGAGCGCCTCGGCGTAGTCCGGCCTGATGGCGAGCGCTTTGTCGTAGCTGGCCAGCGCCTCTTCGGGCCGCTTGAGGTCTCGGAGCGCATTGCCGCGATTGATGAGCGCCTCGGCGCAGTCGGGCCTGATGGCGAGCGCCTTGTCGTAGCTGGCCAGCGCCTCTTCGGGCCGTTTGAGGTCTTGGAGCGCATTGCCGCGATTGATGAGCGCCTCGGCGCAGTCGGGCCTGATGGCGAGCGCCTTGTCGTAGCTGGCCAGCGCCTCTTCGGGCCGTTTGAGGTCTTGGAGCGCATTGCCGCGACTGCTGAGCGCCTCGGCGTAGTCCGGCCTGATGGCGAGCGCCTTGTCGTAGCTAGCCAGCGCCTCGTGGGGTTGACCCAATGCTTCAAAAACCAACCCTAAATCCGACAACGCCTCCACACTCGTTGGTTTCCACTTCAACGCGGTTTGAATTTTATCGAGCGCTTCGGCTTGGCGCCCCTGTTGATAGTGGAGGACACCCAGCAAATGCATGGCATCGAAGTTGTTGCGCTGTGCTTTGAGAATTGCTGCGTAACAAAGTGCCGCTTGCTCCAATTGGTCTTCCTGATGCAATCGCAATGCTTGCTGGAGCCTTTGCGATGGATCGGCCTGCTGATCTTGATGTGGCATCCGCTAGAAGCCCCCCTGTCCGAGCCACATCTAGGGACGCACGGGCATTTCTGGCAAGCCTGTAGCGCCGCAGTCCCGATGTTTTCCGGGATGCCACGGCAGGTCCCCTGTGTCAGACAAGCGCCGCCTAAATAGGATCGGAACCTTGGGGACGCAGGAAGACGAAAATAACTCGATACGGTTAAGCGTACAAAGATCGGATAGTAGCGACGCTGTTGCCACCGGAGAGTTCTTCGGTGGAGCAGCTATCACGCGCAGTGGCGATAAGCGTGGCGACGTTGGAGCGTTGGCGCCGCAATCGAGCGAGATCACCGCGTCGTCGGCAATCAGGTCGCTGACGGCGCGAATGACCATCTGCGGACGCAGCGGCGCGCGCGACGTCGTGGCCACCTCCTCAGGGCTGTTCAACGCTCTCTTCTTTGGTGGCATGGGCCGGGTGAGTCTGAAATGCCACACACCGACGCAAACCGCCCTGTGATCGCAAATTGGTGGTTCCCACGACGCGGCGCCATCTGACTCTTTGGCGGGCAACTTTCACAGTTGCGGACCGGTTGCCATGGCGTCGTTCAGTCCATTTGTGGACTTGCTGGCCGAAATCGAAGATCCGAGGCGGGCAGAGGGAAAGCTGTATCGATTGCCGGAGGTCGTGCTGTTCGCGATCCTGGCGATCGTCGCTGGCGCCAACTCCTACCGGGCGATCCACAGCTTCATTGATGTTCATCTTGCTCAACTGCGCGACGCGTTCGGCATGAAGTGGCGGAAAGCACCAGCCTACACGACGATCCGCGGTATTCTGCGACAGCTTGACCCTGCCTCGGTCGAGGCTGTGTTCCGACGCCATGCCGCCATCTTGAATGATGCTGCCGAAATCCAAGGTCGGCGTCATGTGGCGATCGATGGCAAAACCTTGCGGCGCAGCTTCGACAACTTCCTTGATCGCCGCGCAGCGCACATGCTCAGCGCCTTCGCTTCTGACACGGCTCTGGTGCTGGCGCATCTTGATTGTGATGAAAAGTCCAATGAGATCCCAGCCGTGCAGACCCTGCTCGGCTCACTTCCGCTGAGTGACGCGGTGGTGACCGTCGACGCTATGCACTGTCAAAAAAAGCATTCGAGCATGCCGCTGCCGGTAGTGTCCATCTGATCGCTCAAGTCAAAGCCAACCAGCCCGCCCTGCATCACGCTGTCGCCGAGCTGTGCAACAAAGTCGCGCCGCTCGATATAAACCAAACCACCGACAAGAGGTGTCGATCCCGCGACGAAACCCGCATGGTCGAGGTATTCGCGCCGGGTAACAGCTTGGCCGGCACCGAGTGGGACGGCCATATTAGCGCAGTCATCCGCGTCAATCGCGACATTCTCACTCGCTTCGCCATCACTGGGTTGTGGCGCTCAACCAGCGAAACCGCATTGTTCGTCAGTGACGTCGTGCTGCCAGCCGCTCAGTGCGCCAAGGCCATCCGCGACCACTGGAGCATCGAGAACCGCTCTCACTACATCCGCGACGGTAGCTTCGCAGAAGACGCCAGCCGCATCCGATGCAATCCCGGCATCTTTGCACGCTTGCGCTCGTTCGCCGCCAACATCTTGCGCTTCAATGGCGTTCACAATGTCACAGACGGACGCCATCGCATCGCCTTTGGCGGCATCCGCGCCATCCTCGCTATGCGTGTCATATATTGAGCGTTGAACAGCCCTGGCCACCTCCTCCAGCAGCCGGTTCCAGTCGGCCACCAAGACTGTCTCGCCCTGTTCGGCGCGCGGGGTCTCGACCGGTTCCGCCGGTGCTTCTGCCAAGTCCGGCACTTGCCCCGCGGAGTCGTCTTGATAACAGAGATTGTCTTGGGAATGCCGGCAGACACCGGCCCCAATGGATCCATTTCACGCATGATAGCGTACAGCCCTCTTATTATTGCCGACGCGGCGCGCAGGCCACTCCGTGAGGTATCCGCAAGTGCCATTAGCCAACTTGAATTGGTTTGTAAGGCGATGGCGGCCTCCGGGTCGGAGCACGTATGCCACCGTAGCTTGCGTGCAAACCCAATTCGCAAGAGTATAGCTTTCCAGTCTCAATCAAACCCGTCATGGTTCGCCTATGCCAGGGGCCAGGAAGGCGTGATATATAGGCGCGACCTTTGCCCCTGAGATCCACCCGGAATACCAACACAGGCTCCGTCGCCATCACGCGGACGCTGCCGTTCTCAGCACCAATTCGCGAATGATCTTCAACGGCATTGTCGCGGATCGGCGATGGGGACACGCCTGCCGGAGTAGTCGACCAACAGCTTGTGCCCGGCCACATGCCACTCACCGGCGAAGTGCGCATGGCCGAGATCTTCGTGGCCGAGCGCGGCGAAAAGAATGTGCGGCGTCACCCGGCGCGAGAATCCCCGCGGCCTCGGCGGCGGCGGCGAAGGTATCCGATAGCACCCGCTTGTTGATCGGTGCGTCGCGTGTCGCGATTGGGGAATAGCCAGCGGCGGTTGCGATGGGTGCGCCACAGGTGGCGTTCGTCGAGGATCGGCTGTGGCAGCGGCGCCAGCCGCTCCTTGTACACTTACCGACGATGCGCAGCGCCTGATTGGCCCGGTCGATCGCCAACCTTGAGCGTGGTGGCCTCGCTGATGCGCAGGCCGCACGCATACATGATAGCCAGGCAAATCTTGTGAACCGGGTTGTGGCCCCCGAACACTTGCCGGACCTGATCCTCCGACAGCGCTCAGGCAGCCGCTTCTGCCGTGGGGAGGCGAGCCGGTAGACTACCGGTAGACTAGCTGTTTAGTCCCGGCATTTGATGGAGTGGGTTGAGGGTGAACCGCTCTGGCTGGTTTGTCCAGGCTTTGCAGATGAATTCGTATGGTGTGAGGCCTTTGAGGGTCTTGAGGCGTTTGGCGAAGTTGTAGGCCTGGACGAAGTCAGCGAGGTGGTTGCTGAACTGGTCGTGGGCGTCGTAGTGGAACCGCCTGACGGTGGCGTCCTTGATGGTGCGGTTCATGCGTTCGACCTGGCCATTGGTCCAAGGATGCTTTGGCTTGGTCAGCCGGTGATCGATGTCGGCGAGGGCACAGGCGTATTCGAAAGCGTGAGCTCGGAAGAGCTCCTTGCACGCGATCATCTGGCGGATCTCGACTGGGGTCCAGGTTTCGCCCTTGGGATCGGTGAAGTGGATGCCGTTGTCGGTCAGCACCGTATGGATCTTGTAGGGTACCGCCTTAACGAGGGCGCGCAGGAAGGTTGAGCGGCTGATGACCTTCAAGACGTTGCTGGTCGCGATCTGGTATTCGAGCGATTCCTGTATATCAATCGTGCGGGTCTGCAACGCGCGATACGTCTCGGCGCTGCTGATCGCGATCACCGCCTGTTCGGCGAACGTTTGCAACAGAGCAACCTGACTATCGGAGAACGGCCCCATCGCCGGGCGGCCGATTGTGATCGCACCCAGTGGCACATCATGTCGCAAAATGGGCACCGCCATCACCGACCAATGATCGAGCACATCTACAAAGGTGTGACCCTGATACGCGGTGATATCTTCGACCTGCTCGACCCGTCGGTCCAGGATTGCACGACCCATTGCGAAGTCTCGACCGATGGGCCTGGGAAACTGGGAAACATAGGCGTCAGCATAAGCAGCATCAAACCCGCTCTGAGTGGCCAGATGTAGCATCGTTCCATCGAACGTAGCGACCGCCGCTGTTGGCACACTGCACAACTTCGCCGCCTGCCGGGCAATCAGATCGAACACCGGTTGAGGGTCGCCCGGTGAGGCCGACGTCGCCTTCAGCACGTCGATGGTCGCCGCCTGATGCGCTATCGCTCGCCGTATTCGCTGCTGCGTTGCGCGAGTGCCGCGTCGAGCTTCTCTTGCAGTTCCCTAATGGCACGCTGAAGTTCGGCGATCCTGTCGTCCTGGGTCGTTGCCATGTTTCCTCCTGGACGGCCAGGACCGGCACGCAACGTTCGCCGGCCGATTCTGAAGGTAGCCGTCGTTCGCCGCTTCTCCAACCTGTCTCGGACCGTCACGAACAGGGTGCCAATCGCAGCTTGCCGGTTCCGGGTTCTTCGGCTGGGTAATCTTGCGCGGCATGGTGCCAACCGATCCCGGCGGCATGTCCAGGAAATTAGTTGCGCGTACGCCGTCGCCCGATCGGCTTCAATCCGGTGTCCCTGAACCTGAGTGCGGTGCGAGACAACGGAGTTGCAACACGCGCCGAGTTCCTGATCCGCTCGGCTTACTGAGACCGCATATGCTTTCGCCGCCTTGGCAGCCGATACTGGTACCGCCATCGGCAAGCTGATGCTAGCCGTCAACGGTGCTGTAGGCCAGTTCGAGCGGGAGATGATGCTGGAGCGCCAGCGGGAGGGCATCGCCAAGGCGAAGCGTGACGGACGCTACAAGGGCCGTTCGCCGACCGTTCGACGGAAGGCTGCTGAGATCACTCGGCTCGGCGTCACGCCCACAGAAATCGCCGCGAAATTGGATATCGGGCGTGCCAACGTCTATCGGATGCTGGCCGAACAGAACGGCTGCGATCGAGCGGCTTGGTGAATTGAAGGAAGCTGCCATGCAAACACCTGGAACTAGGAGACCACGGCAATGATTGGCAATGAGATTTTGCGGGACCAACACGGCGAGAAAATTGGCGAGGTTCAGATGAACGGCTCCAAGATGCACCCTGCGCGACAAGTACGGCAATCCGCTTGGGTCGTACGACTCGCATGACGACTTCACGCGGGACTTGTCCGGCAACCCCATCGGAAGAGGCAAACTGCTCGTCACCTTGTTGAGGTGAGCGTACGTAAAGCAGGTGAGGGTAATCATCCAAGTCGGTTTGGACTTCGGTAACGATCGCAAGCCCACAGAGGCTGAAAACTAGGGGCGGTCATGGGTGGCCGAGCAAGGTGTCGCCAGCGTTGCAATGCCCGCGTCATCCGGCGGCCCCCCGGCGGACTCCATGACCGCCCTGGTCAATTCCTCGACGAGTAGAGGTGGCGAAGGGCCGGTCGCGCGGTCGGCGGGCGACGCCGCCGCGCGCGGAGGGGGCGGCGCCATCGCCGTCTGAGTCCGTAATACGGACTCACTGCCGCTGCGGAGCAGTTTGGGCCTGCAAGGCGTACAGCATCACCGATGGCGCTGCCGCGCGGGTCTGGAGCTTCCGCGCAGCCTGTTGCGGGGATGCCTGAGCCGGTATGAGACGGGCAGGTATCCGACATTCTGCGACCGCGTCTGCCATCAGCCATGTGGGACGAATTCACTACTTCTCTGATCGGCATTGTCCGAATCCGAGCCCGGTGTGGGCGAAGGGCGTCAACCGGGTTGATTGTGTCAGACGAGCGTCAGATATACTCTTGAATGTGCAGTCGGAAAATGCCCACCGTCCGGAGATTGGTGTTCCCTAGAAGACCACAGGCGCTCCCGCTCGTTCCCTAATGCAAGTGGAGGGTAATAATGACACGCTTCCTCGCGATCGTGCCGGTGTTGGCTATGGGCTTAGCAGTTTCGGGCTCGGCACAGCAAGTTTCCGAACAGGACGCGCAGCAAGCCGGTCAGAGTGTCCTCGATGCCTGGAACAAGACGTATCAACAAAAGGACGCGGTCGGACATGCCGCCCTATTCACTGAAGATGCTATCCGCGTGACTCCGCATGGGCTGATTTCCGGCCGGGCATCAATCGCAAGCGACGCAGCGGAGGGATTAAAGGTCTATACCTCCGATCCCAGCACGCTTGAGCAGGTAAAGATGATCGGGAATGGGGTCATGTTGAGGGCGGGAACCTGGAGCGGTACTTACAACGGTCCAAATGGGCCTGTGCATGTGAAGGGATACTGGTCAGACACGGACGTTCGTGACGGCAATACATGGAAGATTTGCCAGGAAACGTACAACGTCACCCCTCCAAGGAACTGACCCCCCAGACCCCGGCTCCGACCGGATCAGGGACGTGGATCAGCCGTGGCCGCCACCAAGCGCCGCACCTGGGTACCTTGGCGGCGCTCACTTACAGCAGCCGCGCCGTCTCGCGTACACCATGACCTTTATTTAGGGCAGCGCGGATACGCTGCACCGTGAACGGCGTCGTTTTGGGCCGTCCCAGGCGTTTGCCGGCTGATCTTGCGCGACACAATCTTACCATCACCCGGTCGCGGATCATCGCTCGCTCGAATTCACTGAACACGACAGCATCCCGAACAGCAGCCGACCCGATGGCGACGATGTGTCGAGTGCCTGCTGGTGCAGCTAGCCCATCTTATTCACTGCATGGCAGGGATTTCGTTGGCGGACATGGTACAAGCGTCTGGATCACGTAGAGATTGGGTGCTGACGCCACTCTCTATGCCGGGACAGAATCTGCCATGCCCACCAACCACGACGATCCGCTCCTGTCATTCTCCCTGCCAAGTATCTGCCAACGGAAGGTCACGGCCGCTTTTGACGGAGGCCTGATCACTTCCGACGGCGGTGTGCTGCTACTGGCTGGCGCCGACAAGCAGATTGGCCTCATCGATACGCTTGCGGCGATCATCCCCGACGACCGTGATCCGAACCAGATCACCCACACGCTGAGCGACATTCTGCGCACACGCATCTTCGCGATCGCCTGCGGTTATCCGGATGGCGATGACCTGGACGATCTGCGCAAGGACCCGGCATTCAAATTGTCTTTCGGGCGGCTGCCTGAGAGCGATGATGACCTGGCCTCGCAACCCACTCTGTCACGCTGGGAGAACGCGCCCGACCTGCGCACCCTGATGCGGCTGACGCAGGCCATGGTGGACCTATGGCGTGAAAGCAGCCGGCGCCCGCCCAAGGCCATTACCCTCGATGTCGATGATACGGCCGATACCGTGCACGGTCATCAGCAGTTGTCGCTGTTCAACGCGCACCATGACGAACGCTGCTTCATACCGGTCCATGTCTAAGATGCCGACACGGGACATTGCGTCTCACCATCCGATTGGCGACCAGCTCCTCGAGGATCCAGGCGCGCCGGGTTTCTATGCCGGGCATACAATTGTGGATGGTATAATCGAGTTGCGGCAGCGGATCTATGGGGTTCGTAACGAACGGGGGCTCCTCGTCCACAAGGTGCGCGGCACCGGCTACCTGAAAGGCGAGCACGCGTTTCGCATTACCCCCGACTAATTCGACGCGGTTGGCGCGGCAGAAGCGGAGCACTTCGGGCGCGCAATAATGGCTGTCGCCGCGCAGCGGAGGCCAATGGCCGCGAATGCGCGCGATCACCCGGACCCAGTCCTAACACGTCCGGCGCCAGTGCGATGGATTCCAGACGAGCGGACCGTGGACGACGCGGATGTGGGTGTCGTCGTGCTGCGAGGTATCGATGGGCTGGGGAGCGCGCAGCGCACGACGACGAGGGCTCTGGTGCAATTGGAGCGGCTCGCGCAGCCGGCTTGAAAGGTGGTAGTCGCCGATTCGATCAGCGACCGACGTAACCGCCACCGCCCAGCCCACCGAACAAGAAGACAACGACGATGATAATCACGAGCAGACCCAAGATGCCGCTCAATCCCCCGCCGCCATAATACCCCCTACGATGACCGTAATAGCCGCCACCGCCGAACAGCAGGACGAGCACGACAACAAGCAATATGAGCGACATATCGGATGGACATCCTTCCTTCTCACGCGACGATCTGCCTATAGCAACGTCGCGGACTCTGCTGGTCTTTCTTGGTTGGGGTAACAGACACGTCGACACCCTCTGGGTTCCAGCGGAGCTGAATCAGCGGCGAGGACGTGGCTTGTCAAACCTCACCATAGCCCACAACCCTTACACCGACTTCCTTCTCACTGGTAGGGAGCGAAAGGCAGTCTGTCGCGTCGCTGTGCCATGGCCTACCCGTCACACCCTCGAAGATCATCTGGCCTCGGCTCTCCCGGGTGCACAACGCGAGATGGAAGGACGGCGCGGCGCTGGTTGGCCGGTGTTCTGAGCGCTCAACTCAGGAAGTTCGGCGCAGACGTAGAGGCAGACCCGGCATGAGCGAGACCGTTCTGTCGATCCTGCCCGGATGCTGCCGCGGCACCGGAACTTGGCTAGCCCACCTCCCAGGCATCGATATCGTAACGGAGACCCCGCACACAATTAAAGTATCCGGCTCCGCGCCAGCTCGCTCTCATCGCCGGACTTTTTTTCTAAACTGCGAGGCGTTGGTCGGCTTTTGCAACGTATCGTGACGCTAAGCGAATTCGGGTTGCCGACATCGTGTCCGCGAGAAGGGTGCTCTTGGTTGCAGCCATCTCCTACATATGGTGCACCGCACAATGCAGCCAGGTTCCGATGCCTCGGCCGACTGGATTGGACGGGTGCCGACTGGATTGGACGGGTTGGGTGCCTTGCCGGGCGCCAGCAGCTTTCATGGCGGCAAACCAATATTGGAAAGAACCCCTATGACGTTACGCACACTGATGCAGGCGGGCACTGCTAAGGCGAACGAACTATTCACGCGGCTCGCCGATACCTCGGACGGGGCGCTGAAGACCCGCGAGAGACTGTTCGCCGAGCTCGCTGCCGAACTTGAGGCCCACACCGACCTTGAGGAGCAGTACCTCTTTCCCGTCCTGCGGAAACAGGCGGAAACCAAGGAACTCGTCGCGGGCGCAATCAGGGACAACAGGGAGCTGCGCGCGACCCTCGCCGAGCTGGGCCAACTTCCGAAGAACGACGAGACCTTCCTCGCTAGGCTTGCGGAGTTGCGCAAGGCGTTCCGCCAGCACGCGCGGGACGAAACGAAAGCGATTTTGCCCGCTGTTCAAAGGGCGCTCAGCGACGAGCAGGTGCAGGGTATCACGGAGAAGATGGAGACGAGTTTGGCAGAGACCGAACAGGCAAAGCACGACCAGGCGGAGGAGAAACGCACTATCGCGCGACGGGAACGCGCCCAGGCCGAGCTCGATACGCAGCAGGTGGAGACAGCAGAACATGAACTCGAGGCTGTCGCGCAGCGCACCGATGAGGCAGTTTTGCAGACCATCGAGCAGACGGCCCGGATGGCTGAGATGACCAGCGAAAGCGCACGCCAGATCAACCGGAGCGTTACCGAAAGTGCCCAACGTGTCGTGACCTCGGCGGTGTCGCTGACCACTGGGTTCCCGCTCTGGGATATGTGGCTCGGCATGTCCGGATTGCGGGCGAGCCGGAGTGGCAATGCGGATACCTGGTCCACAACGCCAGTAGGCACAGAGGCATCCGACAATGCACAGGTGATTTCACTCGCCGAGGAGATTCTCACCGTCGGCACACGCAAGGTGAACAGCGGTACGACCCGTGTGCGCCGCTACGTTGTCGAGACCCCGATCGAGAAGCAGGTGACCCTGGTGCACGAACGGGTCGTGGTGGAGCGGCGCAGGCCGAAGATCGACAAGGTCAGCGGTGAGATGCTGACGGAGCTCACCGTCGAGGTGGTCGAGACGGACGAGGTCCCGGTCATGGGCAAAACGGTGCGCGTGAAGGAAGAGGTGGTCGTGCGCAGGGAGCGCATCGAGCACGTCGAGACGGTGCGCGACACCGTGCGCCACGGCAAGGTAGAAATCGAGCAACCTGCCAGACAGACCGCTCATCGCCTGCGTCTGCATGAGCGCGCTGATTGACGAGAAGCTAGGGTGGGGCGGCTGGGCGCCCCCCTCTGCTGTCTGGCTGGTCAGCTTGTCGGAGGCTGAAGCGGCGGTTCGGACTGCGCGACGACCAGTGGGATCGGATCAAGGACCTGTTGCCCGGGCGCGAAGGCTCGGTCGGGGTGACCGCGGCAGACAATCGGTTGTTCGTCGAGGCCGTGCTCTATCGTTATCGTACGGGAATGCCCTGGCGCGATCTGCCGGAGCGGTTCGGTGACGGAGTTCGGGTGCATTGGCGGTTCAGCCGTTGGGCCAAAAGCGGTGTCTGGGAGCGGGTGTTCCAATATTTCGCAGCAGACGCCGACAACGCATATGCGATGATCGACAGCACCATTGTGCGCGCCCATCAGCATAGCGCCGGCGCCCAAAAAAAGCCGGCGAGGACCAGGCGATCGGGCGTTCGCGCGGCGGACTGAGCACCAAGATCCATACACTGGTCGATGCGCTCGGCAATCCGCTCGGCTTTTTTCTGACCGGCGGCGAGGCACACGACCTCGTGGGAGCAGACCACCTGCTGCCCACGATGGAGGCCGATACGCTGATCGCCGACAAAGCGTTCGACGCCGATGAACGCGTCCTCGAGCCGCTGGCTGCGGCTGGCAAGACGGCGGTGATCCCACCGCGGGCCAACCGGTCATCGCTGCGCGACTATGACCGACCGCTTTATGGCGAGCGCCATCTGATCGAGAGCTTCTTCGCCAAGATCAAGCAGTTCCGTGCGATCGCAACCCGCTACGAGAAGACCGCGCGCAACTTTCTGGCCGCCGTCCAGCTCGTCGCCAGCGTCGTTTGGCTTACTCTAATTGACGACAGGCCCTAGCCGCCGGCAGGCATCAGATGGAGATCATTATGGCTGAGCATACCTCCCACAACAGTGCATCCGTTGTCCTGACGAACCTGGGCAAGCTGCTACCCGATTATAAGGACATTCACGCCCATCCCGAATTGTCGATGCATGAGACGCGAACGGCCGGCCTTGCGGCCGACAAGCTCAGGAAAGCTGACTACGAGGTGACGACCGGGGTAGGTAAGACGGGTGTGGTTGGACTGCTCCGCAACGGCGACGGGCCGACCGTAATGCTGCGCGCCGATATGGATGCGCTGCCAATCGCCGAGAACACCGGCCTCGCCTATGCCAGCAAGGTCTCAGCGAAGGACGATGATGGAAACGATGTTCCGGTAGGCCATATGTGCGGCCACGACATGCATGTTGCCTGGCTGGTTGGGGCGGCGACATTGCTGTCGCAGGAGCGCGATGCCTGGAAGGGAACGTTGATGGCCGTTTTCCAACCGGGTGAAGAGACCGCGCAAGGCGCGCAGGCCATGATCCATGACGGCCTGCTGAAACGCTTCCCCACACCCGATGTCGTGCTTGGCCAGCATGTCATGGTCGGCCCCGCCGGTAGCGTCGCCGGAAGCGCCGGACCGATTACGTCGGCGGCGGACAGTCTGCAAATCCGTCTGTTCGGGCGCGGGGCGCATGGCTCGATGCCGCAGGCGAGCATTGATCCTGTCGTCATGGCGGCATCCGTCGTCCTGCGGCTCCAGACCATCGTCTCCCGCGAGGTTGCCGCGAACGAGGCGGCGGTGGTCACGGTCGGCGTGTTGCAGGCCGGCACAAAAGAGAACGTCATTCCCGACGAGGCCGTCATCAAGCTGAATGTGCGGACCTTCGATGCCGGCGTGCGCAAGCAGGTGCTTGCTGCGATCGAGCGGATCGTCAATGCCGAGGCCGAAGCCTCGGGGGCGCCACGCAAACCGAAGATTACACCGCTCGACCGCTACCCGCTCAACGTAAACGATGAAACCGCGAGCAACCGCATCGCTGCGGCGTTTCGCGGCTATTTTTCAGCTGACCGGGTGAAGCATACCGGACCCGCGCCGGCCAGTGAGGATTTTGGCTGCTTCGGCACCGCGTGGCAGGTTCCATCGGTGTTCTGATTCGTGGGCGGAAATGATCCCAAGACCTATGCCGAGGCCAAGGCAGCGGGGAAGCTCAATGAGCTGCCGGTCAATCACAGCCCGCAATTCGCACCGGTCCTACATCCGACCCTGGAGACCGGCGTAGAGGCGCTGGTCGTCGGCGCGCTGGCCTGGCTCGGCGCAAGCTGATGTTCGTATGCCACGACGGGTGTTGCGGGAGCCGTAATGGCCACAATTGAAAGCTTCGTGCCTATCCTGGACTTGGGTGGAACATTCGTCTTCGCGATCAGCGGAGCAGTTGCCGAGGTCAATCGCAGACTCGACATTTTTGGCATCCTCGTCCTGTCCTTCGTGACGGGAAATCTTGGCGGGATTACACGTGACTTGCTGATCGGCGCGGTGCCCCCAGCCGCCCTCACCGATGGCCGATATCTGCTGGTTTCCGTCCTGGCCGGGCTCATCACTTCTTCTGGTATGCGGGCGTCGATAGACTGCGCACCCCTGTGCTGCTGTTTGATGCGGCGGGACTGTCGTTCTTCGCAGTCGCCGGCACACAAAAGGCCGTCGAGTTCGGATTATGTCCTGTCGCATCAGCTCTTTTGGGCATGTTAACCGGCATCGGCGGCGGCATGACGCGCGACGTGCTCCTTGCCGAGATCCCGCAGGTGCTGCGTTCTGATCTCTACGCCATTGCGGCGCTGGCGGCCGCGTCGATCGTTGTAATCGGCAATGTGCTAGGTCTTTCTTATGGCGTCTCTGCGCTGGCCGGAGGGGCTTTGTGCTTCGGTCTTCGCTTCATGGCGATCAGGCACGGCTGGCATTTGCCTATCGCGCGTCTCTCCGCGCAAGGACGCGCGGGAATAGATCGGTTGAACGAAAAGGCACGGCACTGAAATCATCTCTCATGGACAGTCAAGAGACTCCTATGCCGAGTGCCTCATAGGACCTTCCCAACTCACCGCTACGTCGCGGTCCGGCCGTCCCCGGCATTGCCTGCGGGAATAGGGACGCGGACTTGGAGACGCTGGTCACAGCGATATGCCGGCTGATCGAATTGCGCCCGGCAATGCTCGAACTGCCGCAGCCCGGGTGAAGTGCCAAGCATTTGCCGAGCTTAGAACAAGCGAAGGCATTCGCCCAACTTACGGAGCTCGGGATCGAGGCGAGCCTTTGGCACCGCCGCCGGAGCCAGTCCCGCCAGGGAAGCTGCCCGCGCGTCGGTCGGGTTCATGCCGAATTCATGGCGAAGTCGACGAAGGCGGCAGAGCATATCCGGCCCCAGGGATCGTGAGTGCAGATGGCTATAAACGACCCTCCGCATCCTTTCCAGCCGGCTAAGATCGATTTGACTCGCAGCGCTGGCTACATGATCTGACGAAGGCATGATGCAGGCCGCGACCATGGCACTGACGGCGCCAGTCAATTGCGGCAGGTTTTCAGGCATTACTGTAAATCAGCAAGGATTCCGCTCCAGCCAGGCCATGTAATCGCCGAGCAATTTGCCCCGGGGCGTGTTCAACACTGTCCCGCGCGCCGCATCAAACGCTGGCACAATCTCGCGGAAACTGTCTCGCGGCAAGTAGAACAGAAGCCGGTCATCCTGACCCCGTTCACTCACCAACTCAATGCCTTCGCCCTTCAGCTTGGCGTCGATCATCTCCCGCAACCTCGTCTCGTAGCGATCTTCGATATCGGATGGGTCGTATTTCGCGGTCTGGCGATCGATCAGTTGCTTGGCGAGCTGCACCATCTCGGGGTCTGCCTTGACCTCGGTTACGTCACCGAAAATCTGCTTGGCGTCGTTGATATCGCGTTGCTCGTCGAGCGTATGCGAAACAAGGCCGCCCTCGGTCGACATCAGCGCTATCGTTCTCTCGCGCTGCCCCATAAAAACGCGGGACAGAGCAACCCGTTCGGTAGCCGAGATCTCTTTTCGACCTTCACGCTTTCGAAGTCGGCATCATCACTCAGCAGGAGGTAATGGTTCTTCTTGAACTCATACCCCTTCACCAAATCACGCCGCTGAAGCTCCTTGTCGGTCTCGGCATCGACGGTCAGCATCTTTATCCGATTGCCGGTTCTCCGGATTTCATCATGTTGAACCGGATCGTGCTGCGATCGTGCTTGGCGCTGTAGAGGGCCACGGGGCAGGAGACAAGCGCGAGGTGGAGGCGTCCGCGCCAGATGGGACGCTGCGCCATCGCTATGCCGCCAGATAGCAAGGGTACCAAGCCCGGCGCTCGCGATCCGCGGCGCCCGACTCTTCCGAGTCCGCCAAATCGTCCTGTATGGCATCGTCCAGCGTAGCGATCTGGTCGGATAGCGCGTCCTCAAAGTCGGTCAGCGCGTCCTGCAAATGCGGCCCGACCATAACTTGGTCGAGCCGAGCATGGCGCTGCGCCAAACGGAGCAACAGAGAACTCGACCACGTTATCGCCAGATAACGTGAACGTATCAGGAACTAATTGATCAGTGCGCATAAGGCGAACGATTCTCGCGGGGGCATGAATAGAAAGGGTGCAACGCGACGGTGCTGCACCGCATTCATGAGAGCCACCTGGTGAGCTATTCAGCTGCGGTCTGGTGCGGAGCGGCCGAGGCCGAGGCTGCTGCATGTACCTGACCGGCTGCGCCCGCCGGCTTTACCGCTCCGGCTGGCATGACGTCCGCGCCTGCCTTCTTCAACTGGCTTGTTACCGAGGCGATCAGCTCGTCCCAGCTCTTGGCGAACGACGCGAGACCTGTGTGCTCCAGCCCGTTCACCACGTCATTGAAATCGATGCCGGCCTGTTGCAGATCGCGGAAGACGTTCCGTGCCACCTCATACATGCCGGTAATTGCATTGCCGCGCGGCTGTCCATGGTCCGCCACAGCGGCCAGCGTGGCCGCTGGCATTGTATTCACAGTGTCCGGGGCCGCGAGATCCACCACATAGCGCGTGTCGTCGTAGGCTTTGTCCTTTACGCCCGTCGACGCCCAGAGCAGGCGCTGCATTCGACCGCCCTTCGCCTGCAATGCCTGCCATCGCGGCGCCCTCAAGGTCTCCTCAAAGACCTCGTAGGCGAGCTGGGCATTTGCGGTCGCTGCTTTGCCCCGCAGTCGGGCGGCCTCGGCCGCGCCGTCACGCGCCATCGCGTCTAGCCGGCGATCGACCTCCACGTCGATCCGACTGACGAAGAACGACGCCACGCTTTCCAGCTCATCGAGCGAGCCGCCGCCGGCAAGCCGCTGCTCCAGCCCGGAAAGAAAGGCGTTCAGCACGGCCCGATAGCGCTCGACGGAGAAAATGAGGGTGACGTTGACGGAGATGCCCGCCGCCAGCGTTTCCGTGATTGCCGGCAGCCCGGCGAGCGTCGCAGGGATCTTGATGAACAGGTTGGGCCGGTCCACCAGCCACCACAGTCCGCGGGCCTCCGCCGCCGTGCGCGCGGCGTCCTGAGCAATGCGCGGGTCCACCTCAATCGACACCCGGCCGTCACGCCCGCCCGTGCGGGACGTGGTCCGTCGCAGCACGTCGCAAGCGGCTCGGACGTCCCAGGCGGTCAGCAGCCGCACCGTTTCGCCAACCGCCGTGCCCCGCAGCGCTAAGTCCCGCAACTGCTCCTCGTAACCGGACCCCGCCCCGATCGCCTGCGCGAATATCGTCGGGTTGGTGGTGATCCCCACGACGCCGCCGTGCTCGACTAGCCTGGCCAGCTCGCCCGACTGGATGCGCGGGCGGCTGAGATCGTCCAGCCACACGGACACACCGGCTTCGGCAAGCTGTTGCAGGGCGTCTGCCATGTTGGCCTCCTGTGATGTTCAAAAACAGGCCCGACATCGCGAAGGCACCGGGCCAATAGGTTGACTAGCCGCAGACAGCTTTCAGGCTGTCCCGGGCGGCGCGCACAACCGCCTCGGCCGTAATGTCGAATTTCCTGTAAACGTCCGCGATCTTCCCGGACTCACCGAACCCGTGCATGCCGACGAAGCGACCGCCGAAGCCGAGATACCTGTCCCAGCTCATCTGCACCGCCGCCTCGACCGCCACGCGCGCGAGGGTTTCGCCCAGCACGGCGCGTTGATAGTTCAGATCCTGCTGGTTGAAGATGAACGCGCAGGGCACCGACACCACGGCGGTCGGCACCCCTTCCGCTTGCAACACGGTTCGCGCCTCCACGGCCAAGTGAAGCTCCGAACCAGTGGCCATCAGGGTCAGCTGACGGGGGGCGCCGTCAGCTTCCAGCAGCACGTAGGCGCCCCTGGCAGACTTGTTCTCCGTGGCTGGCTCGCGTCGCAGCAGCGGCATCGGCTGGCGGGACAGCGCCAGCAGCGCGGCGCAGCGCGGGTTGTCCAGAAGGACCTCCCAGCATTCCGCAGTTTCTACCGCGTCGCCAGGCCGGTAGACGGCCAGGTGGGGGATGGCACGCAGAGCTGACAGGTGCTCGACAGGCTGGTGGGTCGGACCGTCCTCGCCGAGCCCGATTGAGTCGTGGGTCATCACGAAGATGGTGCGGATATCCATCATCGCCGCCAGGCGGATGGCGGGGCGGCAGTAATCCGAGAAGCACAGGAAGGTGCCGCCGTACGGGATCAGGCCGCCGTGCAACGCTATGCCGTTCATCGCCGCGGCCATGCCGTGCTCCCGCACGCCGTAGTGCACGTAGGATCCCTTGTACTCCCCCGGTCTGACCTCCACTTGGTTCTTGGCGCGAGTGTTATTCGACGGCGTCAAATCGGCGGAGCCGCCCAGTAGTTCTGGGATCGCGTCGAACAGGTGGTTCAGCACGGCACCGCTGGCCTGCCGGGTCGCCAACTCTTTGCCGTCCTTAATGAACTCCGCGCGGGCAGCAGCGATGGCGGACTTCCAGTCCGCCGGTAGCCTGCCCTCGTTGCGCCGCTCGAACTCAGCGCGCAGCGCGTCGGGCGCCTGCTTCACCCGCTTCGCCCAGGCCAGGCGCGGCGCCGCGCCCTTGGTGCCCGTGGCCCGCCACTCGGCAAGGAGGTGGTCGGGGATGACGAAGGGGGGAACGTCCCAGTTAAGGATTTTTCGCGCGCCCGCGATCTCCTCTTCGCCAGGCGCGTCGCTGTGTGCCTTCTGCGTGCCGGCCTTGGTTGGGAAGCCGAAGCCGATGATCGTGCGACAGGCGATCAGGGAGGGCTGGTCGGTAATCGCGCGTGCGGCCACGATCGCTTCGCGGACCGCATCCGTGTCATGGCCGTCGATCTCCAGCACGTGCCAGCCGGAGGCGCGGAAGCGCTCCACCTCGTTGTCGGAGACGGCCAGGCTGGTGGCGCCATCGATGGAGATCGAGTTGTTGTCCCAGAAGGCGATGAGCCGGCCGAGCTTCAGATGACCGGCGAGCGAGATCGCCTCCTGGCTGATGCCCTCCATCAGGCACCCGTCGCCCATGAACACGTAGGTGTAGTGGTTGACTAGCTCGTCGCCGAACTGCGCGTTCATGATGCGCTCGCCCAGCGCCATGCCGACCGATTCCGCCACGCCCTGGCCCAGCGGTCCCGTGGTCAGCTCGATCCCGTCCGCATGGTGGTACTCGGGGTGGCCCGGCGTCTTGCTGCCGACTTGGCGGAAGCGCTTCAGCTCCTCGATCGGCATGTCGTTGTAGCCTGTCAGGTAGAGCAGGCTGTAGAGCAGCATCGACCCATGGCCGTTCGACATGATGAAGCGGTCGCGATCGATCCAGTGCGGCTCCCCCGCATCGAACTGCATAAACTCTCTGAACAGGACCGTCGCGATATCGGCCATGCCCATGGGCGCCCCGGGGTGGCCGCTCTTGGCCTGCTGTACGGCATCCATGGATAGGAAGCGGATGCAGTTCGCCATATCGCGCAGATGCTGGTCCTGCGCGACTGATACGGCTTTGGGCACGATGTGGTCGAATGCAGCGTCAGCCATGATTAGTCCTTCGAAGCGACCTTGCTCGGCCATGACCCATGGGGGGATCGTCGCGCGCGACCTGATGACCTCCCGTCACACTTTCTCGGTAGACGTTGGGTAGATCTCGGGCGACGCTGAAAGCCGCAGCGAACTCCCGCGCCTGCCGGCCGCTACCGTGGCGGTGACGTTGGCGCGCCGGCCGGCGGTTCGCGGTTTTCGTCGCCTTGTGGGTCGGCCGGCACGCCGCCAAGCGCACCTTTGGGCAGCGCGTCTCGCATTCCTGGCAGGCTGTCGCGGGCATTGCGAATTCGGTCTTCGACCCGTCCCCCTGTGTCGGCCTTAGGGGTGACGGCAGGACGCCTGTCTTTGTCGGCCATTTAGTGCAACTCCAGGTGTGTTCGGCCTACAACGAACAGGCAGGCCGGCAACGGCTGGCCTCGAAGCCACCGAGGCTAACATGGGTCGGCGCCAGATGGTTTGCGGTTACAGTTGGTTTGTTTGGCGGTGTCAATTAGACTAGTATCAACGCCGGGACACAAAGTCGACGCCGACGGCGTCGACCCGCAGAAGCACTCAAACCCCGTAATAATCGTTTATCCGCCGTCCGTAAGCGGGATCATCCCAGGTAGCCGTGTCACTCGACGTATAGGCCGGCGCTCCCTCGAGACGCGAACGGTCAATATTGACCACATAACCACCCTGATTTGCGTCATACGTCAGCGCCTGCCACGGCAGCGGATGATAGCTGTCACCGATACCGAGGAAACCGCCGAAGCTCATAATCGCGTAATCGGCTTTACCAGATCGCTTGTCGATCATCACGTCATAAACGCTGCCGAGCTTTTCGCCTGCCGTGTTGTAGACGGTCGTGCCGTTGACCTTGCTGGCGGCAATCAAGCGACCGTGGGTCTCTGAAGGGTCACTAACTCCCGACATAGCTAATCTCCTTGCATGCTGGCAGCCGGCGAACTCGATGTCTGGCTGACGTACTCTCAACACCGGGACGGCCATCGGGTTTCATCCAGCTTGTTGGTTTTCAGCTTGTTGGTTTTTCGCAGTCGTGGCACCCGGAGTGGAAGGACTCCAGGTCAGGCCGCCGTCTGAAGTACTGGCCGAAAGCCGATTTACCGCGCCTCGCGCTCTTCCGCGCGCCCGACATCGGCCCAGTCCGCTGATACGGTCACTGACGATGCGGGACGACCACTGACAGCACGTAACCGACCACACCAGGTATCATGAGGGATACAAGCGGTTGCTGCCCTACGCTTCGCCGCACGCATTGAGTCGCCTGTCGCCTCGTGCTTGGACCACTGCTTCGCCATAGGCATTCTTCGCTTCGCCGGCCACCTGGCGGCCCTTCTCTTCGAAGATCAGTGTAACCAATGCCAGGGTAGCCAGGGCTAAAATCGCTTTCATTATCTGGTTTCGTGGTTCTCATCTGGACCCTGTGAACGCTCGTGCCCAGTGTCGGGTCGGCAACACAGCTGGGCGCCTTCGAACAATTGATCAATGCGAGCGCCGGTCGCTACGATGCGCCGGCCGGAGTGGCTGTTGTCGGCCTCCAGCACCGTGTACCGAGGTCCGAGAGCACCTCGACGACAACCATCCGCACAGCAAGCTCGACCTCGAGACTGGCAACACCCGCATGCTCGAGGTGCTGGTGGTGAAATGCCGCGAGCACAATCATGTTGCTGTTGGCAATCGAGGCGATGTATCCTGGCAAGCGGTTGATCCATGTATTCTTGGACAACGCGCGATATCATCACGCGAAGCAGATGCAGCAATGGCTGGATCCGGACGAGCCCAATTATAGTAAGGCATCCGGCTCCTGCCGAGTGTATTTGGCGACCGGCAGCATATCGTTGCGGCTTGTCGCACGCGGCCCAGCGCCTGTGACACGCTCTCCCGGTTCTGTGCCCGGCGCGTGCGTTGCTGGTCCGCGTTCCTCTCGGTCCCCGCCCTTCGCTCCACCTGCTACGCCGCCGGTTGTCCAGCTTTGTTCGCTGGCTTCGTTGCTACTATGGCGAAGTCAGGTTCGTGCATCATCGGCTACGACTCCTCGTCTTCCCGATGCTGACCCGCGGGTATTACCCCGTTGGCCAAACCCGAGATTCTCCCGGTTCCCGCACAAAGAGCGTCCACACCCAGGGTCTCCGACCACGCCGGGTTGAACGGGCCCTTGCGATGACGCCCCCGTTAATGTTGCCTTCCGTGAATCTGACCACGTCGGCACCCAGAACTTTCTTGCTTTCGCGGCTCCATTGTTGGCCTATGTGCTCCCCTGCCGACGCTTCGCCGACACCCTCACGAGTGCCAACGCACGGCTCGGGGCCGATGCGGATCGCTACTCCTTCACCGTGGTGGACTTGCACCTCCTACCCTTTGCCGGTTTTGACCGGCGCACCAGATTTCAAGGATTTCAGTCGCGCGGTACTGAGTTTTCTTCGCGTACTGCGACGACGTCACCGACAACTTCCGCATTATCGACCCAGGAAATTTTCGGGTTCTCGCCTGAGCCGGGTATATATACATCATCTTCCTATACATCATCGATGCTGACGATGGCCTGCGCGTCTCGCCGGACCATTCGAGGCCGAAGCCATCGCCGTCGCCTGGATCATTCGACGCAGGAAACCAGGAAACTATGAATTTACTCCGCTCGGAGCGCGCGTCAGTGGTCATTGATCGCGCGGTGATCGGCGCTGAGCCCTGGTAGGTTCCTTTCTCCCTGCGGCAGCAAAGCTCGTTTCAGCATCTTGCGGCAGCCATCACCCGTGTCCGGCTGGCGGCGAAACAAACAGCCGTGCGTTGGGTCGCCTTCCAGCGGCACCGTGCCAGCCGTCGCCTTGCGGGGCGAGGCCGGCAAGAATGAAGAATGTCCCGGCCGGGATGTGCCGAATGGCCCCGGACTACATCGGCGATCACTGGTCGTGCCCGCAAGTCAGGACAAATGGTTCACGATCGCGTTGGCGCCGGGCGCAACTCTGTTGGGCGAGGCGGTGGTCGTGATGAGGTCGCCATAAACGGACCAGACTTACTGTCGGCTGTCGATGTGTCGCTTTCTGGGCGTTATGTCGCCACAATCTGCGCCTGATCTGCGGGCGACGAGTGAGGGAGCAACATATCATGGACGCAAAAGAGATCCGCCCAGCCAGGACTGCGAAGCCTCATGCGCATTTCGATGATCCGCAGCAAATTGTCGCCGACCCGGCCTTATCAAAGCAGGACAAGTTGGAAGCTCTTGCGATGCTCGAGCAGGATGCGCGGCTTCTGGCGACGGCAACGGAAGAGGGAATGACCGGCGGTGAGCAAAGCAATCTTCGCGATGTCCTCAAGGCGAAAAAGGCACTCGAAGGCCCGGATGATGCTGCGAGCAATCCGCCGCGCGACTCCGAAGCAGAGGTCGCCAAAGAAGCAGAGATTGAGAAGTTGGACCCATGATCCCGGCAATGTAAGCCGGATCACGGATTTTAACGGCCACGCGCCACCCGAACGAGAACAGCTGGATCGAGGAACGATACATGGCGGCGGAAGAGAGTCCGGGAAGCGGGAAGTCGGCAGCGCTGAAGTATTCGGGCGAGGCGTCCGAAGCCAACGCAATTCGCCGCTGCCCTCGTGCGGCGGCTGGTGACCAAGCGGCTTTGACGCGGTAGCACCCTGCGACCGAATTCGGCGAATTCGACCGGGCCGATGCGGGTGGGCAAGGGAGTAGGAGGCGAGCGCATGCGTGATCCTGGCCCCAAACGCCGCGCCGGGACAATCGTCCGAGCGTTATCCGATCCCTCGCCAGAACACACGGTTCGCCCGGTGCGACCCGGACTCCAACCGCACCTTGAAGGCCGCCATGCTTGCCCAGACCGCGTTGAAGCTGCGTGGCAAATAGTGGCCTGACGCCCCTCAACCCTATGCACCTCTGGCTCTCCCTATTAAAAATCTCGACCTTCGCGGCTGCATTTTTCGGATTGTCTCTAATTGCGGCAGCTTCGCGCTTGAGACCCGTCTATTGAACACAGCAACAGTGAAGCCTTTCTCTCTGGAGGCCTGGTGGCCTGCGAAGTGCACTGGCAGCTCGTGCCGGATGACCCAAGCCAGGATTGGCTTCGGAGGGGATGGGGGTTGCTGCTGACACTTTCGGCCTCCCCGCCGCGATGGGTTCCTGGGCCACGGGAAGGACGAATAGAGGGAGAGAGACACCATGCCGGATGGAGAGCATTTCGATCGCGATGAGATCGACAGGCTTCAGGCCATTGCCGCGGAGGCAAGGGACGCGCTTGTGGATCGGGTGAGGACTGAGTTTTCCGCCGACAAAGCGGCAGAAGCCCTCTGTTTCGCGTTGGCGATCTTGGCCACGTCAGGGTTCGCCCCGGGTGAGGTCGAGCAACAGCACGATATGGCCCTGGCGATCAACCAGGTGGCGTCCAGGTCCAGCTACCCGATACCCTGGCGCATGACGCTCACCGCAGCCGGGTAAACTGCAACCGACGCGCGTCGTTCACCCCGGTGCTGAGGCCGCGCCCATAGCCCGCAAGCCGGGCCACCGGTCGATCGACAGCGTCCCGTGAGACGGCACGCTGATCCGCTTTTGGTGCCGCTCGAGCCGAGCCGCTCGTCGGCTACTGGTCGAAGACGTTCATCGGCTCGGTGGCGTATCACGAAAGTCCATCCCGCTGATCCGCCATGACGTGACGGGCTGGGAGCCGATCGCCGATCAGGCCGCGGCGAGGCATCAGTTGTAAAAAGCAATGGACCGGCCCAAGGCAATCGAGCATAAGGCCGGCTCCGCCACCAACCAGGGCACCTTGCACCAGACGTGCACCCGATAGGACGTCCGCGCGATCGAGCGCGGCGTCGGCAGCTCAGGAGCATCTGCCCGATCCTCCGACATCAGCGGCCCAGCCCGCGGCGCCGCTTGTCAGCGGGCAAGCCACGATGTGACGCCCCGGACCACACGCAGCAATTCGTCGCCGACCCGGACCCAATCATCGACGATCCGGTTCCAATAAACATCGGACTCCAGATGGAGTGGCCTGTGCACGACGAGGATGCGGGTACCATCACGGGGCGCGGTTGCAATGGGTTGAAGAGGGCCGCGCTCTCGACGCCCTCGCGTCGACGCGCGGCCTTCACCGTGGCCAGCACCACAGTGGTGGCACCGGCCTGCCGTACCTTCACCGGCACGGACCAATCAGCACTGAAAACTGCGCCGGCGTGAGTGTCATCGTGCCATCAACAATCGGCGGCCAGAGAAAACGGCCCTTCTCGAGACACTTGGCGATCAGCCACATTCCGCTGGCGTCCCAATACAGGCCCTTGAAATAATCACCGCGCTTGCCGCGGAAGATAAACAAATGACCACTGAATGGATCGGCACCAATCACCTGCTTTGCCTTCGCAGCCAAGCCATCGAACCCATTGCGCAGGTCGACCGGGCGGCACGCGAGGAAGACCTTCGCGCCAGCCGCCAGACTGATCACAGCGCACCCCGCATGATGCGCAGAACCCGCGACAGCGTCTTCTCGCTCACCAAGCCAGCAACACAAATGCGGACACCGTTCGGCAACGCAATCTCGATCGCAGTCGCGCCGATAGCCAGGTCGGCCATACCCACCTCAACCTGGAAAGGACTGACCTCCCAGCCGATATCCGGCGTCGCAATGGACGGAAAGAAGAGATGGAATACGGCGGCTCACAGCGCGGTCACGCCCACGGGTAGCAGCAGGAACCATGACAGGAACCGTTCGGGCGTTGACCAGCGGCCACGGTGCAGCGCAGCCACCAGAAGCGCGATCGCCAGAAAAAGGCGGGAAGGTTCGAAGCACGAAGCCTATCGACTCGGCAATCATGGCGGACTGCTGATTGGAGACAGACAGGATACCATTCAGGCGAGATCGCTGGGCCCGCTGCCGGACAAAACCGGAGGCCCGTTGCCCGACTCGGGCGTCATTTTCTACGCAGGGAGACTCACTGACGGAGGGCGCCATGTTCTGCTTCCAATGCCCCGAGTGTGGCTTTGGCCACCACGAGGTCGGCCACCTGGTCGCCGAAACAGAGGTCTATTGCGTTGTCTGCCTGGAAGAGGAGGGGAGGCTGGTCAGCATCCACTGCTGGCACGAGGACGAGCCGGATCAGGCGCGTTTGCGCGCGGACCTTGTCGCCGCCTGAGGGGGAGCCTTTTCGGCGCGTTCTGCCGCCGACTTGCCACCCTTAATCGGCAGTTTCTGGCCTATCTGGCGGACATCGGCGGCCTTCTTGTCCTTCGAGGGGGGCGCAGCCGATTGGCCGAGGCTATTTTTCAGCGCGGCCATGAGGTCGACGACGTTGCTGGTTGTTTCGACCGGCGCATCTGCCTCTGTATCGATCCCTTCGCCCTTGAGCTTCGCGTCGATCATCGCGCGCAGGCGCGTCTCGTAGCGGTCCTCGAGATCAGCTGATTCGTATTTGCCGACCTGCCGCTGAACGAGCTGTGTTGCGAGCTGCACCATCTCCGGATCAGTCTTGATGTCGGCCATCCCGTCGAACAATTCCTTTGGGCTGTTCAGATCCCTGGCTTCGTGAAGGGTGTGAGCGATGAGGCCGTCGCCCATTGGACGCAGAGCAATGGTGCGCTCGCGCTGGGAGATCACGACGCGGGAAATGGCCGTCATGCCAGTCTTCGCGATAGCTTCCCGCAGCACGGCATAGACATCCCTGCCAGCCTTGCCATCAGGGGCCAGAAAATAGCTGGAATCGTAATAGACCGGGTCGATCGACGCAGCGTCGACGAATTTCTCCACCGTCATCATGGCCGAGCTCTCGACCTTGACGCTGTCGAGATCGTCGTCACTGAGCAGAAGATATTCGTTTTTGCGGAACTCGTAGCCTTTAACGAGGTCGCGCCGTTCCAGCTCCTTTCCGGTTTCAGCGTCCGTCGTGACCATCTTGATCCTGTTGCCAGTCTCGGGATTGATCATATTGAACCGGATCGCTGACCTGTCGTGGCGCGCGTTCCAGAGCGCCACTGGGCAGGAGACGAGGGCGAGGCGCAGGTGACCCCGCCAGATTGGGCGTGCGGGCATCAGGCGGCCCTCAGCGGGCACCAGGCCTGACGTTCACGCTCGGCCTCGCCGGACTCCTCGGCATCGGCTTTGTCGTCCTCGGCAGCGTTTTTGAGCCACGCGATCTGATCGCTCAGGGCGTCCTCGAGACCTACGAGCGCATCTTCCATCCGCGGCCGCGCCGTTGCCTGTGCAAGCCGCACCTGGTGCTGGGCCACCTTCAGCGCCTCCAGCACCCTATGCTCGTAGTCGCCGGTCAGGGTGAAGGTATCAGTATGATTGGGAATAGACATAAACGGAAGGATTCGGCACCCCGGGTGGCGCGGGAAAGGGGGCAAAATTAAACGTCATGGCGGCGCGGGTCACACGACGTCTCAATGGCGGGCGGCAAGATGCTCAGCGGCATCGAATCGGAGCGAATCCGCTGTCACTGCACGTTCGAGTGAGTTTAACCAACGGTTCTTGTGGTGTTCCGCGCATTTAGCGCGGCAGCCGCCAATCCTCTGGAATTCTTCAACCGAACCTCGAATGCTGGCGCGGGTGTTGCCATCCGCACAGGCAGGTCCGTGGCATCCCGGCGCCGCGGACGAGCTGCCCTGGCAGCCTGTCGAACTTAACGCGACGCGGGATCGTCGGATAGAGAGGGGCACCGATCCACCTGGCTGTCCCGGACATCCTGCGCATGAGCAATTCCCGCCCGATCGACCGCAAGACCGGCTTTCTGCTGCCGCTCGGTGGATGAGTGGTTGCCAGAGCGTCACCTGGCTCGGTTCGTTGTGGAGGTAGTCGAGGGGCTGGATTTGCGGTCGATTGCCGGCAGCTATCGTGGCTCGGGCGAGGCGTCCTACCATCCCGAACTGCTGCTCGGTCTGATCGTCTACGGCTATGCCACGGGCGTGTTTTCGAGCCGCAAGCTGGAACGGGCGACGTATGATTCGGTGGCGTTCCGCTTCATCGCCGCCAACGAGCATCCTGATCGCGACACGATTGCCGCGTTCCGGCGACGCTTTCTGAAGCAGATCGAGCCGCTGTTCGTGCAGGTTCTGGACATGGCCCGCGAGTTGGGCGTTTTGAAGCCGGGCACGGTGGCGCTGGATGGTACGAAGATCCACGCCAACGCCAGCCGTCACAGCGCGCTAACACGCTTACAGAAAGGGCGACGCGGAGGCTCTGGCGCGGATTGTCTTCCGCCGCCCATTTACACGCGGAGCGGGCAATATTGGCCCGGGCGGGCGCTGGCGCAGGCGGAGAGGGAATGGCTCTTGTGGGAGCCGGGGAACGACCGCCAGAGTCCGCTACTGTCCGACCTAACTACCATGTCACCGACCCAGGCGCCTTAATCGGTGGCACGCCCAAGGTTCGCTTCGCGCGCAACCGCGCTGCTCGCGGGAGAGGTGCGCGAGGTCGAACACGACGCGGGGCGCCTTCTCGATCGATGGATCGTAAGCCTTGGGCTTGCCCCAGGCGCGTTCGTAGATCCAGGCGGCACAGGTGAACCGTACGCGTTCGTCGTCGGTCTCCTCCTCCATCCTGATAGGTGGTCATGGCATCGCCCCCAAGCTGCCGGTTCGCACGCCAACAAACCACAGAGTCGCGGAAACTCGTCGACGGAAGTACGTTCGTCCAGCACAACTTTAGGAATGACGTAGGTTGCCCCCGTCAGGCCATTGGCCCAGCCGAGGCAACAGGTGCATCCATGTCATTGGCTCCTTTCGATCCTCTTTGATGAGCCGGCTCCACTGCCACCGAACGAACGGGTTGATGTCGGGGGGTGGATGGTAGTTGGATAAGTCATCCTGCTGAATCACTTGGATTAAGTGGCTCTTGTCAAAGAGACTTTCCATCCGCTCCGTGATCCCGGGAACAGCTCCCTCGTGCAGTTCGACCAGTATCTCTGCTCGGTCGATGCTGGCGATATGGGGTTGTAGGAGGTAATCTTCCGCTCCCTCTACGTCCATCAAAATGAACGGATAATGCGTATCCCGCAGGTCAGCCGTGAGCGTCGCCACGGTACATTCCCCACGCATATCGATCCGATGGGAAAGTTTGTTGATGCGGTTGTACTTCTGCATCAGGTCGAAGCGGGTTCGGTCCATCTCATAGGCGATGACCCTACTGTACGGGCAACGCATCGCCAGGCCCATCGAGTAAAAGCCCCACGCTGCACCAACATCGATGATCAAATCGGGCTTGCGCGCGATCACCTGCTCCAGTACTGGGACGAGACTGATCTCGTAACTGCCAAGTACTTCAGCGAAATTGCCAGTCCCGCTCCGAGGGAACCGAATTCCTGTGAACGGCCCGACCTGAACTCTGCCCTGCCAGTCCAGAATGGCGGCCGAGATGGGGAACTTTAGTTGGTTGAGCGTTAGGCGACCGAGGCGGGCCACGTGTACCAATTGCGGCACCGCTTGCTTAATCGCCTCGCGCGCCGACTGGATGTGCTCGCCAATCGAAATTGAGGCCTCGGGCATATCGCGTCCCTCCTCTTACCACAATGCGCAGCGGGCGAAATACAGCCACAGTGGCCACTAAAGGCCCGATGAAATCATACTTTGCCATCTAGTCGCCGATAAGCGGGTGACTGACATCTTTTGCTTGAAGGATTGGTGATCCGTGCGGTCTTTACAAGATGCCAACATCCTCCAGCTGCGCCGCCCTCATGTCCGGGTCTCAACCGCAGTGACTCCGCTGGGCGGTCTTTCCGTATACCGTTTGGCCGTGTTCGTCGTACGTGTAGATGGGAGGCCTGGAGCAACTCTCTCAGGAAAGCCCTTGGACCTCGGCCAATGTTATTGGTTCAACCGGCTTCTCTTGACGCCTATTCAGGTAGCCGGTAGCTTTGGCGAGAGCAGCGACGCCCAGCTTAGCAAAATACTTCGGGCCGGATTCCGTGCAACCCGGCTTCCAGCCAAAATTCCGCAAGATACCATTTGCCGTTGAAGCGCGGACGTGTCGCTTAATATTCCGCGTAAAGAACTCCGTCGTGAAGCTAATCGAGAGCTGGTTGTCGTTCTCGATGCGGTGTGGCGCATTGAGCGGCCAATACACCATTTCGCCCGGATAGAGCGTTTGATCGCCGTCTCCACGGAAATCGGCGGCATATTTGTCGAACCACGGCCTGTAAGGTTGCGTCGCTTCGTCATGGAAGCTCTCACGAAAGGCCGTGACCATATCGACCCGCTCCTGCGTGAGGAACGGCTCCCGAGTGGGGTATATCCACACCTTCTTGGTCCCCTGGATCTGCCAGAGGGTCTGACCAGCTGTGTCGAAATGATAGTATACCTGTGCTCCGGGTGATGAGATCAGGATAGCGCAGGTGCGCTGAAACGTGCTCGGGTGCCCGGGCATGCGTGCATGAATGTCGTCATAGATACTATCGAGAAGTTGCTGATAACCAGGATCGGCTTTGTTGATATCGTGCAGGCTGATCCAGAGTCTTTCATGTCGGATGCGCTCGATCAACTCTTTGCCAGGTATGTCGCCGATTTTGTATTCTTTCCATGATTGCTTCGGTGAGCCCAGCGGCCCCATATGCGTCAATAAATAACGATGACCTTCCCGGTTATATTTATCGATTATTTCCGCGAGGAATGCTTCGCTAAAAAGCGGGTTCTGATGCAGTTGATGTCTTAGCAGGAGGGGCAAGTTGCCAAATAGCTCGGTGTGTTCGCTTTGCCAATTCTCGAAGATGGTGTCCATAAACGAGTCTCCGTTTGCGTTTACGGTAGATAGCATCTTGCGCTATGTCAATTAGCCCGCATTATTCACAGCCCAGGGCTGTTCAACGCTCAATATATGACACGCATAGCGAGGATGGCGCGGATGCCGCCAAAGGCGATGCGATGGCGTCCGTCTGTGACATTGTGAACGCCATTGAAGCGCAAGATGTTGGCGGCGAACGAGCGCAAGCGTGCAAAGATGCCGGGATTGCATCGGATGCGGCTGGCGTCTTCTGCGAAGCTACCGTCGCGGATGTAGTGAGAGCGGTTCTCGATGCTCCAGTGGTCGCGGATGGCCTTGGCGCATTGAGCGGCAGGCAGCACAACGTCACTGACGAACAATGCGGTTTCGCTGGTTGAGCGCCACAACCCAGTGATGGCGAAGCGAGTGAGAATGTCGCGATTGACGCGGATGACTGCGCTAATATGGCCGTCCCATTCGGTGCCGGCCAAGCTGTTACCCGGCGCGAATACCTCGACCATGCGGGTTTCGTCGCGGGATCGACACCTCTTGTCGGTGGTTTGGTTTATATCGAGCGGTGCGACTTTGTTGCACAGCTCGGCGATAGCGTGATGCAGAGCGGGCTGGTTGGCTTTGACTTGAGCGATCAGATGGACACTACCGGCAGCGGCATGCTCGAATGCTTTTTTTGACAATGCATAGCGTCGACGGTCACCACCGCGTCACTCAGCGGAAGTGAGCCGAGCAGGGTCTGTACGGCTGGGATCTCATTGGACTTTTCATCACAATCAAGATGCGCCAGCACCAGAGCCGTGTCAGAAGCGAAGGCGCTGAGCATGTGCGCTGCGCGGCGATCAAGGAAGTTGTCGAAGCTGCGCCGCAAGGTTTTGCCATCGATCGCCACATGACGCCGACCTTGGATTTCGGCAGCATCATTCAAGATGGCGGCATGGCGTCGGAACACAGCCTCGACCGAGGCAGGGTCAAGCTGTCGCAGAATACCGCGGATCGTCGTGTAGGCTGGTGCTTTCCGCCACTTCATGCCGAACGCATCGCGCAGTTGAGCAAGATGAACATCAATGAAGCTGTGGATCGCCCGGTAGGAGTTGGCGCCAGCGACGATCGCCAGGATCGCGAACAGCACGACCTCCGGCAATCGATACAGCTTTCCCTCTGCCCGCCTCGGATCTTCGATTTCGGCCAGCAAGTCCACAAATGGACTGAACGACGCCATGGCAACCGGTCCGCAACTGTGAAAGTTGCCCGCCAAAGAGTCAGATGGCGCCGCGTCGTGGGAACCACCAATTTGCGATCACAGGGCGGTTTGCGTCGGTGTGTGGCATTTCAAACTCACCCGGCCCATGCCACCAAAGAAGAGAGCGTTGAACAGCCCTGAATTCACAGCCGCCCATTGACGCTCCGCTGCCACGAAGGTCATTCCACCTCCGGTTGTGCGGACATGGATTGGGTCTCGGTTGGAGGTTGACGGAACGGGCGGCGGGCGGGGCAGCAGCCCCGCGGTTCAGACGGTCACCCGCGGCAAACGTCCCAGCACCATTGCGAAGATTGCCTGATCCGGCGTGCAGGTCGGCAGGTGCAGCTTGATCTGTCCACTACGCGAACGGCGAGCTTGACCAGTCGCAGGCGCAGGGTGTCGAACTACATGACCGCCACGATGAGCGTCGCGGCATCAGCACGCGCAGGTGCCACATCATCCAATAGGCGCCCGCGTGCAGAAACAGCCGCCGCTGGTTGGCGCTCGACGTGTGGCAAGAGGTGCGGTCTGCCGCCAGGTGGGTCTTGAACGATTTGATATGGTTCTCCGCCTGGCCGCGCTGGCAACAGACCTTTTCATAGACGGTGCGCGGCGTACCGGCATCGAGGTTGGTGGCGATGAAGCGCGTGTCCACACCGTCGGGTCCAGCTTCGATGCGGGCGATGATGCGTTCGACGCGATCCCAGCTCGCGGCGCCGTCGTAGAATTCCTTGGAGCGCCAGAGCTTGTCGGGACCACCCGCGGCGGCGAAGCGCGCCGCTGTGCTCTGCTCCAGGGTGTCGATGTGGCGTCGCAACGTGGTCGTCGTGGCGACACCGAGGGCATAATCGACGCGGTTGGCGCGGCAGAAGCGGAGCATTCCGGGCGCGCAATAATGGCTGTCGCCGCGCAGCAGGATCTCGACCCGAGGCCAATGGCCGCGAATGCGCGCGATCATGCGGCGCAGCAGCATCACGATCTCGCGCCCGTCCGGACTTCGCGCCGGGCGTAGCACGGCATTCACCAGGCGACCGTCGCCATCGAACACCACGGTCGGTTGGAAGCCGTACTCATCGTAATAGGCGTCGTCGGCTGCGAGCACAGTGCGCCGTCTCCCGGCAGGTGTCCCATCGCCAGCTTGAACATCGGGTCATGCCGCAACGCATCGGCATCATTGCCGTCTTCGTTTTGACGGCGGCCTACTTTCCTCCGACGGCGGTCTGCTGGCACTGCGGGAGATCGAACAGCGGTTTGGCATCGCTGCTCGCATGGCGGGCTGCATCGCGGACCCGCGCGTACCGGAACAGGTTACACACCAACTCGACGAGATCGTCCGCTTCCGCATATTGATGATCGCCGCGGGCTACGTAATGCGGGCTAGCCCGCATTTCTCATACTGACGAGTAGCACCGCGGCATACATTCTGGCACCAGACCAAATATCGGCGCGGTTCTGCATTTGTAACTCGCGGTGCCTCGTCTCGGCAGAGTTCCGCCCTCACCGCGGCCCTGGCGGCGTTGGCGGGCAGTATGGCATCTGTGCACTGTCTGGTTCGTATCAGGCGATAGCGTTGCGCAGCCGGGCGTGGGCGAGTTCGAACGCGTCCTGCCATGGGCAGGCGGACGCCATTGCCACCTTCAGGGTACTGAGCGTGGCGTAGCTGAAGTCCTTGAAGCAGCGCGCCGTCTTGCCGGTGCGGATGCTTTCGATCGTCGCGCTGATCAGCTCGGCAATGATCGCCTGCTCCAGCCGATCGTTGCGGGCCAAGCCGAACACGTAGTCCACGCGGTTTGCCTCACACCATGCCATCAGTGGTTCGCGGGTGAAGCCGGAATCGCCGCGCAGCAGAATGCGTGTCCTTGGCCAGCGGCGGCGGATCTGCGCCACGATGCGGGCGAGCTCCTCCACCGCGCCGGCTGCGCCATCGATGTTCGAGCGGCGCAGCTTGGCCGCCAGCAGGTGTCGGCCGCAGAAGATGTAGAGCGGCAGGTAGCAGTAGCAGTCGTAATAGCCATGGAAGAACTTGCCTTCCTGGTTGCCGTGCAGCGGATCGTCGGTGGCATCGAGATCGAGGATGATCTGCTTGGGCGCCTTGTTATGAGCATCGAGGAAGACATCGACGAACAGTGTCTCGATCGCCGCAGGGTCGTGGCTGATCTTGTGATAACGCGTCGGTTCGGCACGGCTCAGTTCCAGCCGGTTCAGTGTTGATTTGCCGGCCAGCGGCGCGCAGTCGGAACGCTGCGCCTCCAGCTTGGCGGCCAGCACCGTCAGTATCGGGTCGTGCCGCAAGTCGTCATGGTCGTTCAGGTCCTCATAGCCCAGGGCGATACCGACGACGCGCTGCATCACCATGGTTTCGACCTGGTGCTCCACCAGCTCCGCGCTACGTGTATCGGTGAAGCAGGCGGCAAACCGCTCGGTCAGCCGGATCGCCCGATCGGTCTGGCCGAGCAACAAGGCGCCGGCGTCCGAGGTGATCGCGCCTCCGTCGAAGCCCGCCACCACATGGCGGCTTTCCACAGGTGGAAATTCGAACAAGGCGGGGGTACACTCTGTCGGCATTGGGGTTCTCCTAGGAATTCGAGAAAAACCGTGGCTGCAACACGATTCTCTCAGAACCCGGGCCCCAATGCACCCAATTCGGTGAGAAATGCCGGCTAGCAACCCGGCGGTCCCGGGTGGGCGCCGGCCAGCCCCCCGATCCCCGGCGGTAACCGGTGGTCGCTTAGCGGGTCAGCTCGCGCGCCAGGGTGGCCCCGGCTTCCCTGCCGGCCGAAACGGCCCCAGCGCAGCCACCAGGCGCGCCAGGGCGGCGTCCTGCTCCTCCAGCCACCAGCGGGAGGCGCAGGCCCGTTCCCAGGGCGCCCCAGCGAGGCATTGGCGGACGATCTCGGCCAGCCACCTCGCGTCTGGGCTGTCGGTGGCGTCCAGTACGGCCAGGCCGCGGTGAATGCGAGCGACGGTGGTGGCGGGGCCGGTCATTGGAGTGGCCGAACGTCGCAGAGCAGGGCGATGTCCGCGTCCAGCCCATCCGGCCGGATAGTCCCGGGGGCATCGATCATGTCGGCATCGATGAGCATGTACTCGGCCATGAGGCCGCGCAGGCAGAGCCGCTTCTCCTCGATCGCCGCCGTCGGGCGCCGCCCCTCGCGCACGTCCTCGACGTAGGTCGCGGCGAACGCGGACATCTGCGCCAACATGCTGTTGAAGCCGGTGTCCCAATCCATGAGACGCGTCACGGCCACGTAGCCGTTCGCCCATGCCGCCCGGGCATATGGCCCACGGCACCAGTCCGGCGGGCTGGGGACGGCCTCGGTCATGGCGCGTTCCCCGGGAGGTGCTTGAATTGCTGCCAAAACTTGTCGCTCTCGGTCTCGCCCTTGTCCCTCGGCCCCGACGACAGCTTGGGCCTTGAGGACGGGCTGAACCCCAACTCGCCGATCGCCCTCAGCAAGCGCGCGCCGGCGATGTCCGCGATCTTGATGTAGGGCGACATCGTCTTGCCGTCGGGCGACAGCTCCACCTTCGCCTGTTCCTCGCAGGCTTGCTGATGCAGTGCGCCCGCGACGCAGTACACGGCCAGCACCGCGCCATCGATCGTCGCCAGCAGATCCGGCGGCGCGCCGTGCACGGCGGCCGTCCAGTATTCGCCCTGCAACGGCGTCAGCCACCGCGGCGGTGTCGCGCCGAGCTTGCCATTCGGCACCGGTTCACCGTCACGATCGCGATGACGATGCGCGCGAAAAGTTCCGCGAAGTTTGTGTAGCTCTGTTGCGATTGGTTTACGTCCGGCACGCATTTTGGTAATCTTTCCCGAAACTTGCCGAATTTGGCTATTGTGGCTTTATAAAATCCTGTGCAGCCAGCGGTCTACGGACTGAACAACTATGAGTTGCACGCCCCTCTACCCCTGGTTGTTTGTGGGAGGGCATCACCGGAGCATCCCCATCCGCCGGCCCGTCTCGACGATCTCCTCCAGCGCCCGGTGCCGCCGCTCGCACGCTTCAAGGCGTTGGATAGTGCCGATGGCGAGCGCCGGCGTGACGGCAGTCTCGCTGCTCGCAGGTGGTACCTTGTCATGACGTGCGCACTGCGCGTGCCAGATGCGAAGCTTCGGGAGCGGATCAGGATCAACAGCACTCACGACGACGAACGTCGTGATGGCGACTTGATCAGCATCGTCACGAATTCGTCGCCGTGGTGATGGGAAACCAGCAGCTTGCCGAGCCGAGCCAACATCATGGCTTGCTGCGGCGTGTAGTAGTAGGCGTCGGGGAATTCGGTCCAACGGAGCTTTTCCCATAGGCAGGAACTCTGTCGCTCGCGAGCCGCGATAGGATGCCATTGCGGATAGCGAGGTGCTCTGGATGCCATGCCGTGCGCTCCGTGCTGGGTTGGGGGGCTGCATAGCACCTCCGCGCGGCGCTGCGGGCAAAGGAGCCGGACGAGGATGTCGCAGTCGCCTACGCCACCACATCATTTCGTTCGGGTGGACATCCCGGACATGCCGGACATACCCGGACATGTCCGGATTGTCCGGGCCACGAAGCCGGACATCCCGGACATCATCTATAGGATGTCCGGTGTCCGGGTGGCTGTCCGGGTTGGTTGTCTGACCTCTATGTCCGGCTTCGTGGCTCATATCGGCTTGTCCTCACGCTTGGCCAGCCACACCACACCGTCGCACAAGCCAATCAGGCGGGCGTCCCGCAGCTCCTTGACCATCCGGGTAAACGCCTTCTGGCGGGCTTCCTGTGTCCGGTCGGTCAGGCGTCGGTAGAACTCCTGGCGCCACGCCAATTCTGTGACGCCCAGCAACGGCGGGGTTGAGGGTGTCGGGAAGCCGTCAACGGTCGGAAGCGCCACACCTTCAGCAACCACAAGGTCCACGAGGACATTGAGGCCAATGCCTGCGTCTCCCTGTTTTTTTGTTGTCTTGGCTTCCGAAGGCTGCCCCGCGATCAGTACCAAGCTGGACCGCGGCTTGAGGCTGCCTTCTCTGGGCGGAAGGATGACCTTCTCGGCCTTCATATGCAGCGTCCAGCCGGCCTCACCGTCCTTTTGCTTCTCGCATAGCATCTCGACGTTCGGGTCGGTCCGCGTCAGCCTGAGCGAGGTGTCAGCCGCGCTAGGCAAGCCGGACGATCCACGCATGCCAAGCGTTTGGTCTTTGCCGCTGTGGTGGACTGGCAGGAAGGTTGCACCGCCTAGTTTCCGTCGGATCAGGTCAGCGTTCGCGATGACAAGGGCCATGTCTTTCATGGTGTTTTCGTCGCCGCCCGCCATTGAGCGTGCCAGCGTGTCGCAGATGACAAGCTTGGGCGCGAAGCCTGATGCCTGTTGGACTTCTACAGCCGATACGATGAGGTGTTCGGCCGACGCGCGATCCATCAGGTTAATTGCCTGCGGGACGATGCGGACACCGTCAATTGATCCGTTTATTCCGTGGTGCTGCTTCCATGCAGCTATTCGGTTCTTCAGGCCACCGATGCCTTCTGCACATATGTAGAGTATGTCAGCCTTCATAGCAGCCTTATCGAGCCACGCTGTACCGGTCGCGAGTGACAACGCCCAATCGAGTGCCACAAAGCTTTTGTAGCTTCCCCAAAGTCCGTACAAGACTGCCAGGCTATTCTCCACGAGTACGTCTTCGATCAACCACACTGGTTCTGGAAGTGCTTCCACCTCGGCATCGGTCATGAATTGGATGGTGGCCGCCTTCGCCGGCTGCACGTCCATCACGTCGTCTTCAACACTGTCGCCGCCATCCGCAGTCGGCTCGCTTTCATCCGGCGCAAACCCCTTCCGGCGCGCGCCCTCGATCATCTTGGCCAGATCGGTCCGGGTCAGCTGGACCGTGTAGCCCTGCCGCGTCAGCTCGGGCGCCATGGCCTCGATCACGCAGGGCGGCGTGCCACGCGCCACTAATTTGGCGACCAGTTGCAGCACCGGGTCATGCCAGACAGGACCAGCCTTAGCCTGCTCGATCAGTGCCCGGATCGGGTTCAGGATCTCTACCGCCGGATGACCGTTCAGCCGGGTTGGCGCAGCTTCGGCCTCCACGGCCGGCAGGGCGGCACGTAGGCCGTCAAGCGTAAAGGTGCCTCCGCCTCCGTCCGGCGTCACCCACTCGGTCAGCTCGGGCTCCCGGCCGGGCTTCCATGGCCATGCGATTGAACCGGGCAGCCGCATGAGTGTGCTCGGGTTCACAACGGCCGGGTCACCGCCTGACAGCGCATGGATCTGACGGTTGAGCCGGCGCGACCATTCGCCGACCAGGATCGGGTCACCGGAAAACTTGTAATAGGGCTGCACCCGTAATGTTGGGCATCGGCCGGTGACAACCTGCGCGCTCGGCACCGGATTGGCGGACAGCAAGCGCCGCACCGACTCTGGATAATCGCAATCGCCCCAGCAACCGGGTATCTGCACCACATCCGCGTCCGTCGTGTTCAACGACTCGAAGCGCACGGTCGCCGGTCGGAAGTACAGCGAGCAGCCCGGGGTGGTGTTGGTCTCGGCCGCGAACCGCGCCGCTGCGTTGATGTCGTCTAGCGCAAATCGCCGGATCAAATCCCATCGGCCGGTGGCCGGATCACGCCAGCACAGTTCGATGGCGCCGTGATTGCATTTCTCGAACCACCATGAAAGGAACCGAAACATGGTGTCATCGTCAGGCTCCAGGTCGGTCTGGAGGGGGCCTGCATAGAGTGTGGTCATCGCACGACAAGAATGCGTGTGGCGGCTCTTGTAATCGCAGTATAAAGCCACTTTTCCTTGTCTTCCGATCTCCGGTATTCATCCACCAGGACGACGCTATCCCACTCGCTTCCCTGCGCCTTGTGTACGGTCATCGCGTAGCCGAAGCCGAATGACGTTGTGGCTTCTACGTCATCTGGCAGTGTGCTTTGAAGGTTCTCGAATGTGACGTTCCGGACAGTGACTGGCACGCCGTCAACGTCGATTAGGATGTCGCGGTCGCCGGCTCCGAATGGTGCCAGCAGCGTGTATATCCCGCCGTTGAAGACGCCTTGGCTGGTAACGTTCTTCAAGCAGACCAGAGGCTCGCCGACCTGCGGATGCGACTGCCAGTAGCCGCGAATCCTTCGGCACTTGTCGTTGAGCGCGTGACGCGTATTGTTCGTCCAGCACAGAACCGCACCGGCATTCAACAAGTCATCGTCGCAACCGTCACGCTCAACGCGGAACTCTCGACCGTCGGCCTGATACGGCCGTCCGGCACGCACCCGGTGAGCCTGTCGGATGATGGGGCTGCCGAGTGCCTGCCGATGGATGACGGTCAGAGTGAAATCGGGTCGTATAAAATATGGCTGTCCCTTCACCGGCGGAAGCTGGCCAGGATCGCCGGTTGCAATAACTTTTGCACCAGTCCGTAGTAGGTCTCGCGCAAGTTCTTCGCTGATCATCGACACTTCATCGACCAACACCAGCCTGCGTGCCAGTTGTCCGAGACTGTGCGCGCGCTCAAACTTGAGAACCTCCTTGCCGACCTTGTCTTTCGAGACTTCTATGAGGTTGTAGAATAATGAGTGAATGGTCTGCGCCGGCAGTCCGGTCTTGCGGCGAAGGATTGACGCCGCCTTGCCTGTCAGCGTGCACAACGTCGCATGCTCGTATTGTAATGCGGTGTGGGAAAGCAGCGTCGTCTTTCCGGTTCCGGCCAGTCCATGGATCAGGAATGTTTGCCGGTTCAGGTCGGCCATGAATTCGTCAATGAGAGCGGCAACTTGTTCCTGCTCGTCGGTCAATACAATCTCGGTATTCATAATACGCACCTCCACAAAAGATAACCGGCGCCACAAAGGACGCCGGCTTTCGCACGATCAAAACGGTATTTCGTCGTTAAGATCGTCATTGTGTGCGGGAGGTGCTTCGGTCGGAATCGTTGTCGCCATCTGCACGACCTGTGAAGTCGCGGTGTGCGGCTTCGGTGGCGGAACAGTGCGTTCACCCATGGCCGCAACACGATCGGTCCAGCCGACGATGGCGAAGCAGGGTGCGTATACGGTTGTCGCACGCTGGCCCTTACCAATCGTCATCGGGATCGTCTTGGTCAATTGCACAATGGGTATCTTGCCGCTCTGCGCCTCGGGTGCGACGCGGAACTTGTTGTAGAGGTCGTCCACGGACTCCATAACTACGTTCGCCGACGAGGCCCACTCCCGAAGGCCATGGAGGATTTTGCCATACAGCTTCACGCGGAAAACCGGACGGAACATTGTCCGACCCTTGTCATCCTTATCGGTAGGCTGCGGCGGGAGAGACTGTCCTTCGGGAACAACGCGAAGGTCGGGTCCGGTCGGCGAGAAGTGGCCGTAGCCAACTTCCAGACTTCCGAAGTCGATGGCGAAACTTGGAGGCGGAGAGGTGATATCGACCGGTGTCTTCTCTCGCGTATCAGGATTGTAGTCGATCCTGAAGCCGCGACCGGCTCGCGCATCATACTTGAAGATATCCGCAAAGTCGTTGGCGATGGGCGCTTGCATGCCGAATGCCATTGTTAGCTCCTATATACATTGCACATGCGCATCCATAGGGCGTGCGCAGACCCACGCGCCGGGCGTCATGCCAGGCGAATCTCTTTCGTGTTTAGCGAGGGCTAGGCGGCGGTCTTCGACCGGCTCTGCGGCCGGATCACTGCCGGAGGCAGCGAGCGCAAATAATCAAAGCCATGATCGAAATCGACCAGTGTGCGCTTGCCGTTCTTGACCGCGCGCAATTGGCCGGCGGCCAGCATGTCATAGGTCTTGCGCCGCCCTACGCCGCTTTCTTCTACCCAGCGCTCGATGCTGCCGTACCTGGGGAGTGACCGGTTCATTTTGGCTTCTCCGTCATGAAGCACCTTGATGCGATGACGGAGATCATTTGGCATCTCCGTTATGCACGCACCCTGGTGCGGTGCCGGAGACATAGGGGCGATTTCCGAGCGTTCCTGAATGTTCAGCGGAGATAAAAGGTCAGGAATTACTTCTTGAACATTTCTGCGCGCTCGATGGGACACTCCTGCTTTAACGCGCGGCGCAGCGTGCCCCGATCGGCTTTGTAGCGGCTCTCTAGCGTGACCTGTGGCATGGGGTCGCCAGTCTTCCCGTCGCTAAGAAGTTCGACGAGTGTCAGGCCGCCGCTACGATTTAGGCCAAACACGTGGGTTTTCTTTTCGAGGTCCGTACGTATGAGCTTTGCAACGCGCTCTCTTTCGGGGGCGCCTGGAGGTCGGCCGGGTTTTCCCTTTGGCGGCGATACTGCGGAACTAGACTGCTCCGACGCCTGCCCGGGAGCCTCCGTCGGCTTGGCGTCGCGGACCAGGACCGGGAAGAACGTCTTCCCATCCCATGTCAGCGACGCGCCGAACGGATCGATGTGAAGAGGCAGCCGGCGCCATATGTCAGGCACGAGCGTGAACGTCGTCTTGTCAGCCCCCAGATACCCGAACTGCCAGTGTCCTTCCCGAAACTTGAACCGGATCACGGCACCTAGCTGGTGGTTCAGCTCGGCCAGCTCGGCGATCTCAACATCAGTGAGCGCAAGCCGGTTCCGGGCCTTCGCCGACAGCGCGTGCCAGGTGTTGCGGTCCGCCTCGGCCACGAACAGCGCTGCCGCGGCCTTCGTCAGCAGCGTCCAATCGCCGCTCACGACACGACCTGCCGGATCTGCACCACGTCGGCCGTCGTCTCGGCACCGGCGCAGACGCACGCCCACGCCTCCATCAACGCCCTGCGCCGCTCCAGCACGTCGGTTCTCCTGTAGGCCCTGGCGACCTCATCGCCGACGATATGCGCAAGGGCTGATTCGATAATGTCAGCTGGCCAACCCGCTTCCGCCGCCCAGGTCGCGAAGCCGGCTCGAAAGCCATGAACCGTTGGACTGGCCGCCCCGGCGACCCGGCGCAGCGTGACCAGCAGGGCATCGGCCGACAGGGGGCGGCCTCCGGGCTTGTCGCCGGGGAACACCGGCCCAGTGCCTCCCGGCAGCGCCCGCAGCAGCTCCAGGGCCGCGTTGCTCAACGGCGCACGGAACTCTCTCCCCGCCTTCATGCGCGATCCAGGAACCACCCAGAGGGCGGCGCCGAGGTCGATCTCTGACCAGACCGCGCCGATCACCGTGCCGGTCCTGCTGGCGGTAAGGACGGTGAACTCCAGCGCTCGGGCAGCTATGCCTTCCTGTGCGCGTAGCTCTGCCATGAAGGCGGCGATCTGCCGCCAGGGCATTGCCCTGAAGGGCTGGACCGGAGCGACCTTGCTGCGGTGCGGCAGGACGTTTTCCAGATGCCCCCGCCACCTGGCGGGGTTTTCGCCGTCTCTCCAACCATGCGTTTTGGCATAGTCCAGGACGAGCTCGATCCTGTTGCGGACCCGGCTCGCGGTTTGGGTCTTACTGGTCCAGATCGGGGAGAGGACGCGGGCCAGATGCCCGGTGTCGACATCGGCCACCGACAGGTTCCCTATCGTCGGGAACACGTATGCAGCCAACGTGGTCTGCCACTGCGCGGTGTGCTTGGCATTACGCCAGCCGGCCCGGTGCGCCGCGATATAGCTTGTCGCCGCTTGGGCGAAGGTGATGCCCGCGGCAGCCCTACCGGCACGCGCTGCAAGGCGCGCCTCCAGCGGATCGACCCTGTCCAGGCACAGCCGCCTAGCCGCCGTTGCGCGCTCCCTGGCCTCCCCCAAACCGATCGTGTGCAAGGGGCCAAGACCCATGGCGCGGGCGCGGCCGTTGATCATGAACCGGTAGATCCAGGACTTGCCGCCGGTAGGCCCGACGAGCAGCCACAAGCCCCCGCCGTCACCGTAGAGGCCAGGCTTGGATGCGTGACGCACCTTTGCCGGCGACAGCTTGCCGACCGCTCGCACCATACAGGCAACCCCCGCTCGGCAACCCGCTCCACAAAACCACTTGACATATGAGCTCACGGCAGCGCACGGTCAAGCACTGCCTGCCGGACTATAAGCAGGGAATTACTGGGGATTTAGGGCGCTAGTGCACACCGGCGCAGCGGTTAAACGAGGACATGACGTCCGCCTGGCTCACTGCTCCCAGCAGCGCGCGCCGGATCGCCGCATTGTCGAACGGCGGCTGCAGGAAGTTGAACCGCATCATCGCGCATTGGCCGGATGGGTCCTGCACCGCGACCTTCAGGTTCTTCGCGCCGCGCAACATCGGCAGCAGGTCGGCGGTCGCGTAGTCCCACCAGTCCTGCTCGCCGTTGCGCAGCGCGCTGGCGGCGGTGGAGGCATCCGGGATCGTGGTCCATTCCACCCGATCGAAATTCACCACCTTCGGCCCCGCGGTCCAGTCCGGCGAGCCGCCGGAGCGCGGCACGTAATCAGCAAATCGTTGATAGACGACGCGCGCGCCTGGCACCCGCTCGCTCGCCACGAACCGGTACGGTCCGCTACCGACGATTTCGGCAACCTGGGTGAAGGCATCGGTCATGGCGAGCCGTTCCGGCATCATCGCGCACATCAGCGAGGGCGACTTGCCGAGCGCATCCGGCAGCAGCGGGAACGGCTTCTTCAGCCGGAACTGGATTGTCTTGTCGTCGGGGGCGGACACCGCGTCGGTGGCCGCGAGCAGAGCCTGGCCGAACGCATCGCGCTTGCCCCATCGCTGCACCGATGCCACGCAGTCGCGCGCCAGAACGCGTTCCCCGTCATGCCATTTCAGCCCGTCGCGCAGCGTCAGCTTCCACAGTCTGCCGTCGTTCTCGACGACGTGGCCGGCAACCATCTGCGGCGAGGCCTTGTAGGTGCTGTCCTGGCCGTAGAGCGTGTCGAACACCATGAACGCATGGTTCCGGGTGACGTAGGCGGTCGTCCAGACCGGGTCGAGCACGGTCAGGTCCGACTGGGGAATGAATTTCAGAACGCGGCTTCCCTGCGCCCGGGCGATCGCCGGAAGCGCCAGGGTTGTAGCCGATCCGGCCAGGAATTCGCGTCGTCGCATGGGCTGCTTCCCTCGGCAGGCTTGGTCAATGGCGCGACCTTCTATACTGACGCCCCATCACTGGCCACTGACCGCGCCATGCACGCCCTGCTGCTCCGCCTTGCCACCCAACTGCCGCCGCCCGCGCGGCGCATCGCCACGCCCGCGCGCATCGTCACGCTGGTGCAGTTCCTGATGTTCGGTACCGTGGGCGCGGTCGGCTTCCTGGCGGACACCGCAACGGTCTATGCATTGCGCCATGCGCTTGGTCTCTATGGCGCCGGCGCGGTGGCCTACGGGGTGGCCGCCAGCGTGAATTGGATCCTGAACCGGCTCTGGACGTTTCGGGGCAAGGGAAGCGGTCCGGCCCATCAACAGTGGGCACGCTTCCTGTTGGTCAACCTCGGCGGTTTCGTGCTGAACCGCGGCACTTATGCCGTACTGGTGACGTTCGTGCCGATTTGCGCCGCCGAGCCGGTCTGGGCGGTTGCCGCCGGTGCGATCGCCGGCATGTTCCTGAATTTCAGCCTCTCGCGCTCGATGGTATTCCGCTGACCGGATGACCGGGTGCGATTGCGGGCCGAGCACTGCGCGGGACGATTGCGGTTCCGCGCGTCATTCCTGCCGCGTATTAACCGCTCGCTCAGATATTGGCGCGATTATCGCAGCGGAAAGTTTCGGATAGCGCGCCAAAACAACGCGGAGTTTTTGGACCGACGACGGCGAGGCCGACGGCAATGCACCAGCCGCGCAACATCACGATCAATCAGGCGCAATGGTCATCGGCCGAACCGGCCATCGCGCCGGTTTTCTGTTTCGAACCGTCGCGGCGGCCGATCAGCGGCTGGCGCGGTTCTGCCAAGCGGTTGACCGACATCGCGGTCGCACTGTTGCTGCTCGTGGTGTTTCTCCCGGCGATGCTCGTCGCGGGACTAGCGATCCACCTGGAAAGCCCTGGCCCGATCCTGTTTCATCAGCGTCGCATCGGCTTCGCCAACATCGCCTTCGACATGTTGAAGTTTCGCACTATGCACCATCGTGCGCCGGAGCGCGGCAGCAGGCTCCGGCAGACGACGCGGTGCGATCCCAGGGTCACCCGCGTGGGCGCCTTCATGCGGCACGCCTCACTGGACGAACTGCCGCAGCTGTTCAATGTGCTGCGCGGCGACATGTCGTTGGTCGGACCGCGTCCACATGCGCCCGGCACCTGTGCCGGCGGTAGGCCGTTCGAACTGGTCACGCCGCGCTATGCCGCACGCCATCGCGTATCGCCGGGCATGACCGGCCTCGCGCAGGTCCGCGGGTGGCGCGGCGAGACCGAGACCGAGGAGAAGCTTCTGCGGCGCGTCGAAGCCGATCTGGAATACATCGACAATTGGTCGCTGTGGCTTGACCTCGCGATCATGGCGCGGACGACGGTGTCGATCCTCGCCATGCGCAACGCTTACTGAGCGGGGGCAAGGTGTATCTACCATGCTGCAGACCCGCCCCGATCGTCACATCACCCCGCGCCGGCACGACAAATTCAGCCTCGCCGCGGCAGACAGGATCCGCATTGCCGTCCTGATCCCTTGCTACAACGAGGAACCCGCGGTCGCGAGGGTGGTCGCCGACTTCCACGCCAGTCTGCCGGATGCGGTGGTCCACGTTTACGACAACAACTCTTCGGATCGCACGTGGTTTGCCGCGCTTGGTGCGGGGGCCGTCGTGCGGCGTGAAACTCTCCAGGGCAAGGGTCACGTCGTGCGCCGCATGTTCGCCGACGTGGAAGCGGACGTTTATGTGCTGGTCGACGGCGACGATACCTACGATGCCGAAGCGGCACCGGAAATGGTACGCATGCTGGTGGAAAGCCAACTCGACATGGTCACCGCGGTGCGGCTGCCGGTGTGCGACGATGCCTATCGTCCCGGTCATCGTCTCGGCAACAGGCTGCTCAGTTTGCTGGTCTGCCGGGTGTTCGGCAACCGTGTGAGCGACGTGCTGTCCGGCTTCCGCGTGTTCAGCCGCCGGTTCGTCAAGTCGTTTCCCGCACTCGCGGCCGGATTCGAGACGGAAACCGAATTCACCATCCACGCCCTGGAGCTGAAGATGCCGATCGGCGAGATCGCCACGACGTATCGCGGTCGCTCCGCCGGCTCGCGATCCAAGCTGCACACTGTCAGCGATGGGCTGCGCATTCTGCATACCATCATGAAGCTGGTGAAACAGGAGCGGCCTTTGCAATCGTTCGGCGCGACCGGGGCGCTGCTGCTTGTTGCGGGACTCGTCCTTGGTCTGCCGGTGGTGACCTTCTTCCTGCACACGGGTCTGGTGCCACGCCTGCCCACTGCCGTGCTCGCGACCGGTCTGGTGCTGGCGGCATCGCTTTCATTCGTCTGCGGGCTCGTGCTCGAGCAGGTGGCTCGGGGGCGGCAGGAGCTGAAGCGGCTGGCGTATCTCGGCATCCCGGCAGTGGGAGCGGTGGAATGAGCATGCATCATCTTGCGGGTGCGTCCGGGGCGCCGGACGGCGGCTATGACGCCGATGTCGTGATCCTGTCGCTCGACCGGCCGCAGGAGACCGAGGCAGCGATCCGTTCCGCGCTGTCGCAGACCGGTGTGTCGCGCCATGTGTTCATCGTCGATCAGGGTTCGCAAGCCGGGACGCTGGCGCGCCTCGTTGCCGTCGTTGCGGGGCGGAACGATGCCACCCTGGTCGGGCTAGGCTGCAACCGCGGTGTGGCGGGTGGACGCAATTTCGGCACGCTGCTCGGGCATGGCCGCGTGATCGTGGGGCTGGACAACGACGCCGAGTTCGCCGATGCGCATACGCTTGCGCATATGGTGGAGGCGTTGGATTGCGATCCGACGATTGCCGCCATTGGGTGTCGGATCGTGCTGCATGCAACCGCGATGGATGATCTGTCGTCCTGGGGTTACCCGGTCAGCCTGCTGGGGCGGGCCGGCGAGGCGTTCGATGCGGTCACGTTCGTGGGCGCAGGGCACGCCATAAGCCGTCCTGCCTGGGACGCATGCGGCGGCTATGACGAGGCGCTGTTCTTCTGCTGGGAGGAATTCGACTTCTGCCTGCGGGCCATCGCAGCAGGCTGGCATATCCGCTATCGCGGCGACATCGCGATCCGTCACAAGGTCAGCCCGGATCGGCGCTGCGCCTGGTCAGGTACACGCTGGTTCCATTTCGTGCGCAATCGGCTCTATATCGAAAGGAAATGGGGCCGTTCATGGCCGTCGCTGGCGCCACGCATCGTCGGATATCTGGTGAAGGGTGCCCGCAATGCCGCGCTGCGGCAGACGTTGCGGGCGCTTGGCGCCGCCGTCAGCATGTCGGCCGGTGTGGCACATCGACACATGTCAGCAGGCGCGCGCAGCTATCTGCGTGCGGCCGACGGCGTGCATCGCGGTTCGCTGCTGCTTCGGCTGCGAAACGAGGTTTTGGCGATATTGCCGCGCCCGATGGGACAGGTCGCCGCGGGAGCTGCCCATCCTTACCTGTAGGATACGCATAGTCCCGCGATGGACCCGGGCCACATCCCGAACAGCCCGATTTGCGCGTCTGTGCCGCAACCGCCGCGGCATGGCTCACTCTCCGCCCCCGAGGGCGGAGAGGGAAATTCCCGGAAACCGAGATGTCTGCGCGACGCTTGCCGTGCCGCGGCGCCTATCCTACGGACAGTGCCAACCGACAAAGCAAGACGGGAAGGGAATGTCATGTGCCTACGCCCTCATGCCAGACGCGACGCGAATATGGCGTGCGCCCTCGCGATCTCCGCAACGCTGGCGATCGCCATGGCCGGTGAGCCAGCCCACGCGGCCGCCACGCTCGAACACGCGCCGTACGGCACCACCCAAGCCGGCCAGGCTGTCGAGATCTTCACCCTGACCAACGACCGCGGCCTCATCGTGCGCTTCCTCAGTTATGGCGGCGTCATCACCGAGATTCGCGCGCCCGACCGGACCGGACGGTCCGACAACATCGTGCTCGGCCTTCGCAACCTGCATGACTACGAGACGCTCAGCGCGCACTACGGTGCGATCACCGGCCGCTACGCCAATCGCATCGGCAATGCGCAGTTCACGCTGGATGGCCAAACGTACCACCTGATCGCCAACAACGGCGTCAACTCGCTGCACGGCGGCCCCAACGCGCTCGACAAGCAGGTCTGGGACGTAGCAGCCACGCAGGTGCAAAACGGGGTCGCCGCAACGCTCAGCCATGTCAGCAAGGACGGCGATCAGAATTTTCCCGGCACGCTGACCACTCACGTGACCTACACGCTGACCAACGACAACGCGCTGCGGATCGACTACCTCGCCACCACCGACAAGCATACGGTGATCAACTTCACCAATCATTCGTACTTCAACCTGGCCGGCAACGGCTCGGGTTCGGTCGCGGATCAGATGCTGCTGGTGAACGCGGGTCGCTACACGCCGAGCGGGGCCGATCTGATCCCGACCGGCGAGATCGCGCCCGTCGAGGGCACGCCGCTCGACTTTCGCCAGATGATGCCGATCGGCGCGCGGCTGAACAGCGCGTTCCAGCAGATGGTCAATGCGCGTGGCTATGACCACAACTTCGTGCTGAATCAGCGTCCCGGCGAGACCATCACCTTTGCCGCGCGCGCATATGATCCACGCACCGGTCGGGTGATCGACTGCTTCACCACCGAGCCCGGGCTGCAGGTTTACACCAGCAATGGTCTGAACGGCTCGGTGGTCGGTTCATCGGGCACGACGTATCGCCAGACCGAGGCGTTCACGTTGGAGACGCAACATTATCCGGACAGCCCCAACAAGCCGAACTTTCCCACGACGGAGTTGCAGCCGGGTCAGGAATTCCGTTCGACCACGATCTTCCGCTTCGCAACCGACGCCCCGCTGCCGCCACTGCCACCTCCATTGGCGCCCCCACCGGCGCGCTGATCAGCGCCAAAGCTGCCGGCTGGCCAGCGCCGCTCCCTGCGCCAGCGCCTCCAGCTTCGCCCAGGCGATGTCCGGATGAATGCGCCCGCCGAGACCGCAGTCGGTCGAGGCGATCACCCGCTCCCGGCCGACGACATTGGCAAACCGCAGGATGCGTTCGGCGACGAGTTCGGGATGCTCGACCACGTTGGTGGCATGGCTGACGACGCCCGGCAGCATCAGCCTGTCGTCGGGCAGCTTGACCTCCCGCCACACCTTCCACTCGTGCTCGTGGCGCACGTTGCCGGCCTCGAACGAATAGCCACCCGCGTCGATCGCCAGCATGACATCGACGATGTCGCGCATCGGGATGTCGGTCACGTGCGGCCCGTGCCAACTCCCCCAGCACAGATGGAACCGGATGCGGTCCTGGGGCAGGCCGCGGATCGCATGGTTCAGCGCCTCGACGCGAACCATGGCAAATCGCCGGTAGTCTTCCACCGTCGGCTCGGGGTTCACCATGTCCCAGTTCTCGGCGATCGCCGGATCGTCGAGCTGCAGGATCAGCCCCGCGTCCACGATCGCCCGGTATTCCTCGCGCATCGCATCGGCACAGGCGTACAGCAGTTCCTCCTCGGTCTTGTAATACGCATTGGCGATCCGCGAGGCGCTGCCCGGGGCGACCGAACTCATGAAGCCCTCCTCGACGCCCGCTGCCTGCATCGCTGCCTTGAAGTTGGCGATGTCGGTCGCGATCGCGTCGTGGCCGGTATAGGCGATCGGCCCGACGCAGACCGGCGCCGGTGGTCGTGGCCCGGTGGTGATGCCGGTCTCGGGATCGGCGTAGGCCGCGGCGAACCGGCTGCGATCCCGTCGGTCGCCGAAGCTGGTCAGCACCACCTCGCCGGAGCGGGATCGGCGGGGCATCGCATCGAACGGGCTGGGGCCGGTCGGAAAATCGAGTCCGCCGAGGCGGCCCCAGGAGTAGCGCCACCACGAGCCGGTACTGCACGCGCTGGGCCATCGGCTTGCCGAACTCGCCGTCACCGGGGATGTCGATGCCAAGATCGCGCTGACGGCGGACGACCTCCGCCACCGCCGCCCGGAGCGTCTGCTGGAACGCCGCCTCATCGACCGATTCGCCGGCCTCGTGGGCGCGGTGCGCAGCGATCAGCCCGTCCGGGCGCGGCAGGCTGCCGACATGGCTGGTCGCGATATGGTCAGTGCTGGCTTTCATGGTCTCCGCTCCCTCGCACCCCGTTCGTTGACTGCCGGGCATCCGAGCATTACCCATCGCGCCCCGCGTGGCCACGCCCGGCGCGGGCACTCGATGGAGTCCGCCCAGCCAGATGCTGCGCCGCGCCGAAGCTCTCCTGGACCCGACCGCCCGGCAGCCCGAAGTGCCTCCGACCCCTGCGTCGAGCCCGGGGGCAAGCTCCGGGCTGTGGGCGTTCTACTGGCATTTCATCCGCCAGGGGCGTTGGCTGGTCGTGGCGCTGTTCATCTTCGGCGGCCTGATCGCGATGCTGGACGTGACCATCCCGGCCTTCATCGGGCGCGTCGTCGGCCTGGTTTCAACCCACGCGCCCGCGAACTTCCTGCGCGACACCTGGCCGCAACTCCTTATCATGGCCGGCACGCTGCTGCTGTTGCGCCCGCTGGTGTTTCTCGGCCACGTCGTGCTGATCAACCAGATCGTCAATCCGGGTCTGTCCAACATGATCCGTTGGCAGAACCACTGGCACGTGGTGCGCCAGAGCTGGACGTTCTTCCAGAACGACTTCGCCGGCCGCATCGCCAACCGGGTGCTGCAGACCGGCCCGTCGGTCCGCGAAAGCCTGGTGATGGCGTTCGATGCCGCCTGGTACATCGTGGTCTATGGCAGCAGCGCGCTGGCCCTGCTGGTCTCGGTCGATTGGCGCCTGACACCGCCGATCCTGCTGTGGTTCGCGGGCTACGCCGGCATCCTGTGCTACTTCGTCCCCCGCCTGCGCGAGCGCTCGCGCGCCGTGTCGGAAATGCGCTCGATGCTGACCGGGCGCGTGGTGGACAGCTACACCAACATCCTGACGGTCAAGCTGTTTTCCCGCGCTCGAGACGAGGACGCGTTCGTGCGCGAGGCGATCGACCTGCATACGGGCGCGTTCCGCGACCAGACGCGGATGATCACCGGCTATGTCGTGATCCTGGCAGTGATGAACGCGACGCTGATCGTCAGCACCGCGAGCCTGGCAATCTGGCAATGGAGCGTCGGGCGCATCTCGCTCGGCTCGGTGGCGATGGTGCTGCCGCTCACATGGCAGATCACCAACATGGCCGGCTGGGTGGCGCGCAGCGTCACCTCGATCTTCGAGAATATCGGAACGGTGCAGGACGGCATGCGCTCGATCGCCGTCGAGCGTCAGATGCCGGACCCGCCGGACGCGCGCGAACTCGTGGTCACCCGTGGCGAGATCAGCTTCGAGAAGCTGCATTTCGACTATGGGCGGGTGCGACGCCTGGGCGATCGCGGCGGGGTGCTGCGCGGCATCGATCTGCACATCGCATCCGGCGAGCGCGTCGGTCTGGTCGGCCCGTCGGGCGCCGGCAAGTCCACCCTGGTGAACCTGCTGCTGCATTTCTATGACGCGGAGCGGGGGCGCATTCTGATCGACGGCCAGGATATCGCGACCGTGACGCAGGAGAGCCTGCGCACGCAGATCGCCATGGTGACGCAGGATACCTCGCTGCTGCATCGCTCGATCCGCGACAACATCCGCTACGGCCGGCCGCAGGCGACGCAGGACATGATCGAGGACGCCGCGCGGCGGGCCGAGGCGCATGATTTCATCCTGGAGCTGGAGGACTGGCACGGCAGGAGCGGCTACGACGCGCATGTCGGTGAACGCGGGGTGAAGCTGTCGGGCGGCCAGCGCCAGCGCGTGGCACTCGCGCGCGTCATCCTGAAGGACGCGCCGATCCTGGTGCTGGACGAGGCGACCTCGGCGCTGGATTCGGAGGTCGAGGCGGCGATCCAGAGCCAGCTCGACGGGCTGATGGATGGGCGCACGGTGATCGCCATCGCGCATCGGCTGTCCACCATTGCGCGCATGGACCGGCTGGTGGTGCTGGACCGCGGCCGCATCGCGGAATGCGGCACGCATGCCGAGCTGCTGTCCCACGACGGCATTTACGCACGGCTGTGGCGTCGGCAATCCGGCGGCTTCACGCCGGAGTTGCTGGACGTGGCGGCGAAGTAAGCCGTCGGTGACGTAGCTGCCGCCGCTCTGGGCTTGGTGCCCGTCTTTGATTGATAGCGCAACGGCCACTCTCGATCCTATAAGCCATCGGGGTACGGAACGGCCACCCCGAAAGCAGTCATTCGCCGGCGGCGCTCTATTTCAAGGGGGCAGAAGTGGTGTCTGGTTTTCGTTGGGGAGATTGTAGTATCTCACTCGCGATTCGCCCGCATTCGTCGATGTATGAGGACTGGCGCTCGACGCCGGAAGCCGCGTTGATGTGAATGAATCGGACTACACCCGGATCGAACTGACCGCGGCAGTACTTGTAAGGTTCATCACTAACAACGACGACTGCGGAGACTTCATCAAAAATCTTTATGCAGATCGCCATCTTTCCGTCCACAATTGCATTGAATGCGACGTGTGTATCCGCTTCATTCGCCCAAGGGCGGAGAGGCTCTATGCTAGAACCAAACTCAAAATGTCCATGAATGCCAACGGAAGCGGGATCAGTGCCCTCGAGGAGAACAACCCGCAACTTTGCGGCTATTGGATCATCAAGGTAGCTCTCACCCAGCCAGATAAACGCAAGCTCGTAGGCAATCTTAAAGATGCCATGACGAAACTCCGCAATATCGATCTTTAGTTTATAATGAACCTCCGGCTCGTCGATAGCTTGCGCATTCTTCACACACTCTTCGGCGGCTCTCTCGAGTTCAGCATCGGTTGGGATCGCGATATTTGGATTCTCCTTTTTTGCACGACTAATTTCCCGAGCCAATACTCGGCTGACTACTTCGATCCCTCCACGTGCATCGATTGTAATTTGGTGTCTGGTCGTGTTGTCCGGTAGTGTCTCCGTCTTTCGGTTATAGAGCATTTGCGGTTCGGACATGCCAGTCACGGGGTTTTTCACGAGCTGCATCTTTTGCGTTGGATCGGTAGCCAGAACACCGCCCCTGCCAAGCAGCACTTGGGCGGCATCTGACACCTTTCCGGAATAGCCGGGAAGTCGCAGCCGCTCCCGGTGTATAGCAATGAACGGATGGCTGGTCAGAGGGGCATCAGCGACTGAGCCAAGCCTAGAATTACAAGAGCGTGTCCCTGTAGACGCCTCGTCGCATACTCGGTCGGTGCGCAGCGTTCCTCCAATGGCACGTTGGAAGACGTGTTCATTGCCTGGAGGTTGTCATTTAGACAGAAGATACACCGCATCGGCGTCCCAATGGCTATGGCGGAGACCAGATTAGCATGGGGTCGCGCCTTGCTGGATTCATATCTCGCAGGTGAAGTGATGGCCGTCCGCCGGACCGGCGCATCCAAACCCTCCCTGCCTTGATAACCGATTTAACCGATACTCTCTGCATCGCCTATCGGATCCGCTGTGGGCCAGAACCGAGGATAAATCAAACGCCCGGTCGCAGTGGATTTCAGCCGGGCAGCCGACTGGTACAAAACCACCCAACGCGGTCGTAGGCGATCTCATTCCGTAACGCTCAGAGACGCTCGCTACGAACGTGCCCGCAACGCCGCCAGCCGGTCGGTCAGGCTGGTCGCGGCCGCCGGCTTGCCGGAGGCGATCTGCATCGCGCGCGCGATGTTCGCGTCATCCTGCTCGGGCTTTGTCGGCGTAAGCAGCTTCGCCTTCATGTTGGCGGCTTCGGCATTGGCAAGGTCGCGCGCGGCGGTATCCTGCATCGACTTCAACGCCACGTTCAGACTGCTGGTCGTGGTGCTCAGACCGGCGGCACGACGCGCGACTTCGGCCTGCTGGTCGGCCATCTGCCGCTGCTGACCGGCGCGCGCCATGTCGCGCTGGGCGCGTTCGAGCTGGGAGCGTCCCTCGCGCAGCTTGCCGCCAGCGTCGGCATAGGTCTTCTCCAGCATCTCCAGGAAGTCCTTGGCATCGACCACGTCCTTTTTCTCGCGATCCACTTCGGGCGCCATCTGCTCCAGCATCGTCACCAGGGTGGCCAGGCTGCGCTCCAGGTCGGCCTTCTTCGCCGGGTCGGTTTCCGCCGCAGCCTGACTTTGCAGCTGATCCGCTGCGGCCATCCGCTGCGTCGACAGGGCCTGGATGGCGTTCGCCTCGCGCATCTCCTTGTCGTAGCTCTGGCGTGCCCGCGCGACCTGCTGGCCAAGCTCGTCCAGATGCTGCTCCATGGTGCGCATCTCGGCCTCGCTGGCCGATTGGGGGTCCCAGCGGACCAGTGCATCGACGCCGGCCTGCACCGCCTTGTCTGCCTTTACGCCGACCAGGTTACGCATGAACTGAAGCATGGTCTCGTCCTCCTTGTTGCCGCGACGTATCGTCAGACCGGAATCATCGCAGCCGCGTTGAGCAATGCGATCGCCAGCTGCGCCGCCGTGATCGGAAGCGCTGCCGCGACACTTCCGCCTTCGATCGTAAGGCGCATCCCCCGCATCAGATGGCAGGCAATCACCACAGTCACCAGCTGCAGCAGGATTGCGACGATCCCCCAGACGACGATATCCAGCACTGCGCGCGTTGTGGCAAGCAGTGCCGCCAGCGGGATCGCCAGCGCGATCACCGCGCCGCTGAGCACTGTGGCCGCCGCGACGTTGCCCTCGCGCAGCAGTTCCCGTTCGTGGAACGGTGTGACCTTCGTGTAGATGGCGACGCCCGCCACCAGCAACGCAATGCAGATGACGAACTGCAGCAGCAATATCGGCAGCCCGGTGCCGAGCGCGCCGGTGATGCTGGTGGTCAGGGTTTCGGTCATGAGGCGCTCCGCGGTCGCTCAGAGTGGGACAGGTGGCAGTGTCAGGGAGGCAGGATTGACGTTGATGCCGGCGTGGATCTCCACCCAGGCCTGCCCGCCGTCCTCGACGGCCGCGACCATGACGTACTCGCCTTGCGGCGCCGGTGGCGGGGCGCCGGTGGGACCTGCATACAGCATCACCTGCAGCTTGCGCTGCGTCGCCGCCCCTAGGGCCTGTACCGTCTCGGTCTGCTGGCGCGGCGGGATCCGGCTTTGTCCTGGCGCCCACGCGCGATCGTAGGTCTTGCCGTCCTTGGTCTGAAACGCCGGCCAGCCGATCATTCCCTGGCCCGGATCAAGCCACTCGCCCCACTCCGCCTGACTGGCCGGACGGACCTCGTCGAGCCGGGAGAAGTAGCGACACTCATCCGGCGCGCCATCGGCGCCGAGATGCAATTGGAAGAATGCGGTTCGGCCGGGCAGATACAGCCGGTGCAATCGCACGTCCGCATCCTCCAGCAGGCCGACCGCCTCCACGCTGATCATCCCCCCGGCCGGCGGGGGCTGAACCTTGGTCACGCCCGCGGCAAGCAGGAATGGCGACGGATCGAGCGGAATGGTTTGGCCGACACGGAACCGTGTCGCGCCGCTGCCGGAGAGACCGGGTGGCGCGCCGGCGGCGGGCGCGCGGGCGGCCCGCCGGCGGGCCAGCCACAACAATGCGAACGCCGCCGCCGCGACGAACAGCACCACCCACACGAGGCCAGAGCCGCCGGATGCCGCCGCGGTCGTCGCATCGCTCGGCGCTGCCGCCGCCCGGTCGCCGAGCGCCGCCAGTCTCGCCGCCGCATTCGGGTCGTGGATCGCCTGCTGACGCCATTGCTGATAGGCCGGATCGACCTGGGACTGGCGGAAATAGGCGGCGCGGTCCGATGCCGACAGCGCCCCCAGCATGGCCCAGAACGCCGCCGTGCCGTAGCCGCCGGCAAACCCCGCCGGCGCGCCGTAGCCCGACGGTGCGCCGTAGCCCGTGGACGCGCCGTAGCCCGTGGGGCGTCGCGCCACGTAGCTGCCAGCCCCCCAGGCTGCATCGGGGCTGGCCGTTGCCGCGACGGACGGACGGCGCGGCTGCTGCGCGGCGCGATATTGCTGGAGCGCCTGCGCCGCGGCGGCCCGCGAGATCGCCGCGTCGCCGGCCGACCCGGAGGTGTATCCGCCGCCTGTGGTCGATGGCCGCCGGTAGCCGCCGCCGTAGGATGGGGCCGCGGTCGGGGCGCTCCACACCGAGCCGGCCGAGGTGGAGACCGCCGGCCGCCGGTATCCGCCGCTGTCGGCGAGCGCGCTCGTCCACCAACCTGGCAGCGCCGTGAACAGCGCAAGCGCAAATGCTGCGCAACGAAATGCTGCGCGCGATTGCATCAATTTTTCAGCCGGGCCTCAGGATTTTTTGAGGCAGCTACTGAGGTAAGTCTTGCGATCGTCGCTGGTGAGCTTGTCCTGACTGGCCTGGGCATTGCAGACCTTCATCAGCGTCGTCTGGTTCATTTTCCCGCTCAGACAGCCACTCATGAAGCTTTGCCGCGCACTGCCCTTGAGGTTGCGTTGCGATGCGTCCGCGTTGCAGGTGGTCATCTTCTGCTGCTGCGCGGCTTGCGCGGGGCTGGGAGTCTTCGGAGCCTTGGGCGCTGCCTGCTCGGTGGCGCTCGGCGTCGTCGATGAGGGCTGCTGCGCCAGGGTTGGCATGGCAAGAATGGCGGTAGCGAGGCAGACAGCGAAAGCGAAGCGATGCATGTGTTTCCCCTGGCATTTGTGCCTGATCCGGGCCTCACGGTAGGCGGGAAGCGACGCCCTGTCGATCGTGGCGCGCCGACACCAGTGTTCAGGTTGATGGGCGATGCTCGGGGCTGACCCATTCACGCACATGCGGCCGCAACTCGTGATCGGGCGTCTTCACCAGGTCCCTTTCAAGGGTTCCGATCAGTTTGGCCCGCGTCGCAGCGTCCAGCGCCTCACGCAATTCGTGCAACGCGCGCGGCGGTGCAATCAGCAGCAGTTCATCGAACTCATCGGCTGCCCCCGCCGCGTTGAGCTGCTCGGCAACCAGCCGTGTGAATTTCTCTTTCTCCATCCTGTGCAGGTCGTGCCGCTCGGTTACGGCATGATGGGCCGAAGTGGCGCTTTCAAATGCCCGGCCCGGCCGATCGGAACCGATATCCCTGGACCGGAGATGCGCGGACGCCGAGTCGAATGCATGGAGGGTGCGAAGTACATTGTTGGAGTCCGGCTGCACGAAGCGCGCATGCTCGCCGTCCGCGATGGCGATACGAAGGGTCAACGGTTTTGCCATGGTGATGCCTCCTTGCTGGAGGCCATCCCTACCGCATGGTCGGCAGGTGCGCCTTGATCTGGATCAGGTCTCAGGCCTCAGGTCACGCTGAGCTGTTGGCGCACCTGGTCGGCGAGACGCTGCAGCTCCGGTTGGGGCAGTTTGCCGACCACCGTGTAGCCTATGCCCTTGTCGATCCATGCAACCCCGTCGACCTTGGCGGACTCCACGTGCTGCATTGGCGAGTTCTCGGCACCGTTCAGCGGTAGGACAAATACGGTGAGGCGCACGCCCTGCTTGTCGTCATACATGAACAGGCCGGCCGGCCCGTCCGGCGTGGCAGCCAGCCTGCCGCCGATATAGGTGTAACCATCGGCGGTAAGGTCCGGCGGTGCGACCTTGTGGTTCAGCCGGTTGGACACCCAGCGGGCAAGGTCGTCGCGCTGGTCGGCACCCAATTCGGTCGGCCGCCGCTTGTCGGCGGTATAGACCATGTGATTGGCGACCGCCTGCTCCGACAGCAGGGAAATGCTCAAGGTCGGCTCGGGCGCACCGAAGCGCAGGTACCATCCGCCGGCTCCGCCCAGGACGAACGCAAGCAGGACCGCGGCGGCCGCCCGCCAGGGCATCCGACGCTGGGCAAGCCGTTGTGCGATCAGTGCCTGGAGATCAAGTGCGGGCGGAAGCGGTTCGGCCGTCACCGAGGCAAGCGCCTTACGCAGCGCCTCGCGCTGATCCCGATAGGCGGCGACCCGGTGCGCGACATCGGGGTGCTCCTGCACGTAGCGTGCGACGTAAGCCAGCTGCGCATGATCGAGCCGGTCATCGACAAGGGCCTGCAGCTCCTCCTCGGAGATCGGCCGTCCGGGGTCGTTCATTTCACCCTCCGCAGGGCTGGTCTGACTTCCCCGTCCTCGGTTATTTGACGCAATCGCTCGCGGCCACGCGCCAGACGCGACATCACGGTGCCAACCGGGATATCAAGCACGCGCGCGGCCTCGGCATAGGAAAGGTCCTCGACCGACACCAGGAGGATGACGGTGCGCTGTTCCACCGGCAGCTGGTTCAGGCCCCGCAGCAGGTCCCGCCAATTCAGGCCGCTTTCCTGATCCGCGCGTACGCTCATGGCCGCTTCGTGCGTCTCGTCCAGCGACTCGCTGGAGGGACGCGACCTTGCCCGGCGCAACTGGCTGATGAACAGGTTGTGCATTATGGCGAACAACCAGGGCCGCACTTCGGCGTCATCGCGTCGGGTGTCCAGTTTGTCGAGCGCTCGTACCAGGCAGTCATGGACAAGATCGTCAGCATCCTCACGGTTACGCAGCAGCGCCGCGGCATAGCGGCGCAGCGCCGGAATGCAGGCCTCGATGTGGGTCAGTACCCCGGGCACGCTCACGCCACGACCGGCAGCTTGTGCTGCCCGGCCCGATGCGTTCCGCTCGTCGGCCAGGGTACCGGCGCCAATCGCGTCTGTCCGCGGTTGCACCTCGTGTCGCTTCCCACATGGATAGGACGAAACTTCCATGGGATTATTCCCGGGGGGAACATTCTTCCAAGACGGAAGAGCATTCCACCAGGACCCGCGCGAGCCGGACGCACACGCCAGACCCGGCTCATCGCATGAATCGCACAAGGAGAGGGAACCATGAAGATCACCAAGGTCGAACCGATGCTGCTGGACCGCTTCCTCTATGTCCGCGTCAGGTACCGACGCGGGCATCACCGGCATCGGTGAATCAGGGACATGGGGGCAGCTTGAGGCGTCCGCCGCGTCGATCGCGAAGTACGGCGAATACCTGGTCGGGAAGGACCCGTTCCCCATCGAACACCACTGGAACGTGATGCTGCGGGCGAACCACTTCACCGGCGGCGCCATAACCGGCGCTGTCTCCGCGATCGATATCGCATTGTGGGACATCAAGGGCAAGTCCTTCAACGTGCCGGTCTATGAACTGCTCGGCGGCAAGATGCGCAACAAAGCGCGTCTCTACGGCCACGTGAAGGGGCGCACAATCGAAAAGCTGCTCGAAGAGGCGGTGCGGCTCAAGGAAGCCGGCTTCACCGCGCTCGGCCACCTCAATCCGCTGCTGGATGAGCGCGAGGACGAGCCGTACTACAAACCGCACGCCGCCAAGATCGAGGAGGCGATCGAGAATGTGCGCCGGCTGCGCGAGGCAGTCGGGCCGAAGGTCGATCTGTGCATCGAGATCCACCGTCGTCTGACGCCGCCGGAGGCGATCGCGCTGGGCCGCGGCATCGAGAAATACACGCCGATGTTCTTCGAGGACCCGCTGCGTCCGAACAGCTTCGACGCCATGGCAGAGGTGGCGCGGCACATCCACATCCCGATCGCCACCGGCGAGCGCTTTACCAGCCTTTATCAATTTCAGACTCTGCTGACGCGCAATGCGGTGCAATATCTGCGGCCGGACGTGTGCCTGGTGGGCGGGATCACCGGGGCGAAGAAGGTTGCCGCGATCGCCGAGGCGCATGATGCGTGGGTTGTGCCGCACAACCCACTGTCGCCGATCAGCACCGCTGCCTGCCTGCAGATCGCCGCGTGCATCCCGAATTTCGCGATCCAGGAGTATCCATCGCGGACGCCGGACCTGGATGGCGGGAAGGAACTGCTCGGCAACGACCTGGCCACCGGGCTGTCCGAGCAGCAGGATGGTTTTATCGCAATTCCCGAGGGACCGGGGATCGGGGTGGAACTGGTGCCGGACGCCCAAAAGCGCTTCCCATACCGGCCTCGGCCGATCCGTATGCGACCCCACGTTGACGGATCGGTGGTCGATCAATAGCGGACTCTGACGGAATACCGTGACTTCCAATGCGTCACTCGGCAAGCTGGACGCGGCGAACGCGTCAAGTGCTCAATCGCAACAAGGGGGGATTCATGTTTCGGACGTCAATTCTGGCTGCGGTCATTGCCGTCAGCTGTCTATCCGCCGCCTCGGCCGCGATGTTGAACTTCCATGCAACGCTGGACGGCAAGTCCGAAGTACCGCCCACCACCTCGATGGGCAGCGGTGACATGCTTGGGACGCTCGACACGAGCAGCAAACAGCTGAATTACACGGTCACCTTCATGGGCCTGAGCGGCCCGGCGACGGCGGCGCACTTTCATGGGCCGGCTGCTCCGGGGGCGAATGCCGGCGTGGCGGTGGCGCTCGGCGGTGCCAACCCGACCAGCCCGGTGACCGGTTCGGTGACGCTGACCGACGCACAGATGGCGGATCTGCAAGCGGGCAAGTGGTATGTGAATGTCCACACCGCGGCCAACAAGGGCGGTGAAATTCGCGGTCAGGTGATGCCGACGGGTGGGCCGGGACCGGCCGCCCGCAGGCCGACGAGGACGACGAACTAGCTGGAGAAAACCCTCCGCAAACCTCTTGCGGGAGGGGGTTGGGCGGAGGGTTCAGGCTGCGACGCCGCGCGCATGCAGCCTCCGCAGCGCGCGATCGACCCACTGTGCGGTCAGCTTCTCCTGCGCGCCGTTTTGCGCCAGCCGCTCGTGCAGCGCCGGGAAGTCCACCTGATCCAGCGCCTGATCCTGGTTGAAGCAGGAGAACACCACCGTTCGCTCACCGGTTACCGGATCGATCTGCGGCTGCAGGCATTGGGCGCAGACCTCCTTCATCATGCATTGCATCGGCGAGTTGATCGAACCGATCGCGGTGTGGCCGGGCTTTAGGTACGGCGCCAGCACGCCATGCCGCGCCGTGCCGACCGCCTGCATCATGCGGTCCGAGCCGATGACGACCATGTGGTCCGCCTGCGCCAGCGACACCGTCTGCTCGCCGAGCCGGCCGGCGCCATACGCCGCCATGGCCTGGACGATATTGCCGACGAAACTGCGATCCTGCGGACGCGTCGGCGTAAAGCCCGGCGCCTCGTCGCAGCACCAGACGATGACATCGGCGGCGCGCTCGATCTCGGCTGCCTTGTAGCGGTCGCGCATCTGCTTGTAGCCCGCGAAGTAGATCACCCGCGACCCGGCTGACCGTAGCGCCGCCCCGATGGAGAACAGCACCGCGTTGCCCAGGCCGCCGCCGAGCAGGGCGACGGTGGTGCCGGCACGGATTTCGGTCGGCGTCCCGGTCGGGCCCATCAACACGACCGGCTCGCCCGGCTTTAGCACGGCGCAGATATCGGAACTGCCGCCCATCTCCAGCACGATGACCGACACCAGACCCTGCGCCGGATCGGTCCAGGCCCCGGTCATCGCCAGGCCTTCCATCGCCAGCACGGTGCTCGCAGCGCCTGTCTCTGCGATGCGCGGAGCCAGCATTTCGTAGTTCTGCAACCGATAGAACTGACCCGGACGGAACGCCCGCGCCTGTGCCGGCGCATGCACGACCACCTCGACGATGGTGGGCGTGAGCCGATGCACGGCATGCACCGTGGGCACGAGGTCCCTCCGGCAACGCGCGATCAGCTCGGCGCCGGTGACCTCCGAGCCCGCCTGAGCGGCAAGCGCACGCGACACGACTGGGTATCCACGCTTGGCGCCGCCCATCGCCTTCACGACATTGCCGAAGAAGCTTGGATGCAGATCGCCGAAGAAGCTGATGAAGCGGCCGTTATCGGCGCGATGCATCAGTACGTGCGCCACATCCGGCTTGGCGAGGCCGCGCACCACGGTGACCGGCGCTCCCGTCTCGTCCACTGCCTGGAAATACCTGCCGTCGAGCCGGACACGTCCGTCCTCGCGCGCCAGCACGGTGTTGGGCTGGGTGCCGGCGGCGACCAGGATCGCGCGCGCCGGCAGAACGGTTTCCGAGCCATCGGTGCGGGCGACCCGCAGTCCGGACGCGTGGCCGAAGCCGTCGACTTCGACCGCGCGCGGTGTCAGGCCTTCGGCAAAGCGGACCGCCTCCTCCATTGCCTTGGCCACTTCTTCATGGTTCAGCGTATAGGAAGGGCTGTCGATCAACCGGCGGCGGTAGGCGATCGTCGCGCCACCCCAGCCGTCGAGCAGTTGCGCCAGACGTGGCTGCCTGCCCTCTGCCGCGGCCGCGGCGCGCTCCGCTCCGATCGCCGCGGCATGCGCGAGGAACTCGTCGGCGATGCCGGCTTCCTCGACGTTCCATCCGGCCCGCACCGCCGCTTCGCCGCGTTCGGCCACCAGCATCCGATAGCGCGTGGAGAACTTCTCCACCTGACGCACGTAGTACGCGAGGCTCTCGGTGGCGGTATCGATCGCGGTGAGGCCGCCGCCGATCACGACAACCGGCAGGCGCAGCTGCAGATTGGCAATGGAGGAAAGCTTGGCCGCGCCCGTGAGTTGCAGCGCCATCAGGAAGTCCGACGCTGCCCGCACGCCGCGCGCCAGGCCGTTCGGAATGTCGAGCACCGTCGGCCTGCCGGCGCCCATGCACAGTGCGATGTGATCGAAGCCCATCGCCCAGGTATCATCCATCGATAGTGTGGCGCCTCCGCCGAAGCGGATGCCGCCGAAATGCGCGAATTCGCGGCGCCGCTCCAGCAGGAGGCGAACCAGCTTCAGGTAATTCTTGTTCCAGCGCACGGTGATGCCGTATTCGGCGACGCCGCCGAAGCCTGCCATCACCCGATCGTCCAGATTCTCGAAGAGTTGCTCCGTGTCACGGACCGGCGCGGCAGGATCGAAACCCAGGGGTTCGATCTTCAAACCGTCGATGGCGACAACGGTATGGCCGTCATTCATCAAATGATGCGCCAAGGTGAATCCGGCGGGACCGAGGCCAACGATCAACACCTTTCGGCCCGTATCGGGTCGCGGCAGCGGACGGCGGATGTCGAGCGCGTTCCATCGCGTCAGCAGCGCGTAGATCTCGAAGCCCCAGGGCAGGCCGAGCACATCCTTCAGGATGGACGTTTCGGCCTGTGGAATATCGACCGGGTCCTGCCGCTGGTAGATGCAGGACTTCATGCAATCGTTGCAGATACGATGACCGGTCGCAGCCATCATCGGATTGTCGATCGCGATCGTCGCGAATGCGCCCAGCACGCTGCCCTGCGCGCGCAGCGTGTGCATTTCGGAAATCTTCTCATCCAGCGGACAGCCCGCCAGCGTCACGCCGAACGGCGACTTCTGAAATTGTCCGGTCTTGCGATCCTTCAGTCCCGTGCTGCAGGAATCCTTGCCCTGCGTGTGGCACCAGATGCAGTAGTTGATCTGATCCAGCGCCTGCTGCGTGTTCATCCCGGCATCGGTCAGGGCAAACCCCTCGCGACGACGCCAGTGATTTTCCGGCAGGCGCAGCATCGTGACGCCGTCGCGCTCGATGGTTTCAACCGGGACCAGATGATTGTAGTCAAGCCGGTGCGGCACGCGGAATAGTGTGTTGCCGGGATGCGCCGCGTGGCCGGCATCGGTCAGCGTCGCCCAGGCGGCGTAGCGCAGCGCCAGGTCCAGCGCCTCGCCGTCGCCGGCCTGCTCCCATTCCGTCACATGATCGGCGAATGCGGCCTCGGTGAGACCTTCGCCGAACCGCGCCTCCAGTTCCGCGCGCAAGGTGTCGCCGTCGAAGCCGGACGGATCCGGATATTTCTTCACAGCCTGGCGCTGCACGAACAGCCGCTTGCACGCGTGGATCGGGTCGAGCGTATGGGTTTCGCGGGCCAGTGCCAGCGTTTCCGCCTCGATGCCGAACAGTGCGGCGACGAAGCCGTCCAGATGCGGGCCGAGCGCCACCACGAGGTCGCTCTCGTCCTTCGCGGCGAGCGTGTCCGGCGCGGCGCGCGCTGCCAGCAGACGTGCGTGGAGCGTGGCGTCCTCGGTCGCCAGCTGCCGCAGGAAGGCGCGGTCCAGCAACACCAGACCGTCGCGGCTGGCAAGGTCGGCAAAGCCGAAGCCGAAGCCCAGCGTGTGTGGTTGGTCGGCAGACACGGCATCCATCGTGGTTTCAGCCCATCTTGCGCAACAGGGCGAGCACGTGGACCCGCTCCTCGGGGGAGAGCGGCGCCAACGCCGCCTCATGTGACCGGCGGGCGCATGCCACGACATCGGTGATCAGCGCAACGCCCGCGTCGGTGGGTTCCAGCACGGCGGTCCTGCGGTCCATCTTGTCCGGCCCGCGCCGCATCAGCCCACGGGCTATCAGCCGGCGCACGACCCCCTGGATCGTGGCCGGGTCCATAGCCGCGAGCCTCCCCAGATGGTTCTGGGTGATCCGCCCCAGTTCCACCGCCTTCAGCAGGGCGGTGAACTGTGTCGGCGTCAGTTCGACATGCGCCATTCCCGCGCTGAACAAGGCGACGTGCCGCTGGTGGGCGCGACGCAACAGGAAGCCGATGTGGTTCTCGACCGTGAATCCGGCCAGCGCGTCAACGGCCGTCTCGGTCGGCCCTTTGGTGGTTGCCAAACCCATCGCCACGCCTGCCCCGCCCGGGTTTTGGGCTACTCATTCGCACGCAAATGATTGGCGGGACGCGTGGCCGGGTCAAGCTCTCGGCACGTGTTGTTTGGCCATGGCAGGATTGTCCGCGGATCCGAGGTGCCACCGTATCACGGCGCGAGGCGGCCTTCGAGGCCGGTTTCCGCGGGTCTCGCTGCCGGATGGCCGGTCAGCGACGCCGCGGCAGGAACATCGTCCGCAGGACCTCGCGCTGCACCGCGAGCGCCTGCTCCGGCGTGTGGCTTTCACCCGAGGCCGCGATGATGCCACCGGCCAACGAGGCAGCGGCGGCCCGATCGAGCGCAGCCAGCAGGTCGTGCAGGACGACTTCCCGTGGAACGAACACATTCTGCTGCGCATGCGACATGACGGCCTCCGGCTCCGATGAGACTCCCTTGATGACGCTGCATCCGTTTACTTTCGATTAATGTGTCGAATTCGCAACTCCAGGCCGATTGCCGGAGTGCCATGCCTGGTCGCATGGTGCTCGGAAGAACCAGGAGGCCGCGATGAACAATGGCGCGCCCGCGTCGGGATATGCCGAAGCCTATGCTGCCTGGCGTGCTGATCCGCAGTCCTGGTGGGCTGGTGTCGCCGAGGGCATCACCTGGGATCGGAAGTGGGACCGTGTGTTAGATCCCTCGTTGGGACCGTATGGAAGGTGGTTCCCGGGCGGAACGCTGAACACCTGCTTCAACTGCCTTGATCGTCATGTGCTGGCGGGGCGTGGCGAGCAGGCGGCGCTGATCTGGGACAGCCCCGTGACCGGGCGGATCGAGACCTTCAGCTATCGGCAGATGCTGTCGCGCACGGCGAAGCTGGCCGGCGCGCTGGCCGGATTGGGCGTCGGACAGGGCGATCGGGTGGTGATCTACATGCCAATGGTGCCGGAAGCGGCAATCGCGATGCTGGCCTGCGCGCGGCTGGGCGTGATCCACTCCGTGGTGTTCGGAGGCTTCGCCGCGGCCGAGCTTGCCTCTCGCATCGCCGATGCCAGGCCGAAGGTGATCGTCGCGGCCTCCTGCGGGCTCGAGCCGGGGCGGGTGGTGAAATACAAGCCCTTGCTGGACGCGGCGATCGCGCTTTCGCCGCACAAGCCGGATGCGTGCCTGATCCTTCAGCGCGATGCCGAACGCGCGAAGCTGATCCCGGGGCGCGACCACGATCTCGCCGAAGCCGAGGCGGCGGCGTTGCCGCATGATCCGGTCCCGGTCGCGGCCACCGATCCGCTGTATATTCTGTACACGTCCGGCACGACCGGGCGGGCGAAGGGCGTCGTGCGCGACAATGGCGGCCATGCGGTGGCGCTGTGGAACTCGATGCGCATGATGTATGGGCTCGAGGCGGGCGACGTCTTCTGGGCGGCCTCGGACGTGGGCTGGGTGGTCGGCCACAGCTACATCGTCTACGCGCCGCTGCTGCGGGGCTGCACCAGCGTCATGTACGAGGGCAAGCCGGTGGGCACACCCGATGCCGGCGCGTTCTGGCGCGTTTGCGCACAGCATCAGGTGAAGGTGCTGTTCACCGCGCCCACCGCCATGCGCTCGATCAAGCAGCAGGACCCGGAAGGCAAATTGGCGGGCAAGTACGATCTGACAAAGCTGGAGGCGTTGTTCCTTGCTGGCGAGCGCTGCGATCCGCCGACCGCGGTGTGGGCCGCGGAATTGCTGGACAAGCCGGTGATCGATCACTGGTGGCAGACCGAGACCGGTTGGGCCATCACCGGCGGCTTCCGACACTACGGGCTGTTTCCGTTCAAGCCCGGATCGGGTGGCCGGCCCTGCCCCGGCTACGATCTGCAGACGCTGGATGAGGATGGACGCCTGGTCGCGGCCGGCGAGACCGGCAACCTCTGCGCCAAGCTGCCACTGCCGCCTGGCTGCGCGCCGACCCTGTGGCAGAACGACGAGGGCTACCGCACGGCCTATCTGTCGGATTTTCCCGGCTGGTACCGCACCGGCGATGCCGGCATGATCGACGAGCAGGGCGACGTCTGGGTGATGGGCCGCACCGACGACATCATCAATGTCGCCGGCCACCGGCTGTCCACCGGACAGATGGAGGAGGTGCTGGCCTCGCATCCCGCGGTGGCGGAGTGCGCCGTGATCGGCGCCAAGGACGAACTGAAGGGACAGACCCCGATCGGCTTCGTCGTGCTGAAGGCGGGGTCGGACCGCGCGGAGAGCGAGATCGAGGCGGAACTGGTGGTGCTGGTGCGCGAGCGGATCGGTCCGGTGGCCGCGTTCAAGGACGCGCGCGTGGTGCAGCGGCTGCCGAAGACCCGCTCGGGCAAGATCCTGCGCGCGTCCATCCGCAAGATCGTTGACGGCGAACCTGGGTCGGTGCCGCCCACGATCGAGGATCCGGCTGCTCTCGAGGAGATTGCCAGGGCGCTGCGGACCTGACGGCGGCGCGAGACTCGCGTCAGCGGCGGCGCAGCAACACCAGCCCGAATGCCAGTGTGGCGCCGGCCGTGAAGGACGTGATCACCGCGGCGATGAACCCGGTCTGGCCCATCGAGGGGATCAGCCAGAAGCCAAGGGCGACCGAAACGATGGAGCCGGCAACCTGCGGCGCATAGCCGCGCCGCAATGATCCGACCGCCTTCAGAAAGCACGTGAATACCGATTCGGTTCCGTTCAGAGCGTGCGCTGCGCAGTACAGCGGAAACAGCCATGCGCCGGTGAGATATCGGCCGCTGTAAACCCACCGAACCAATGGTGTGTAGATGACCGCGGCGACGGCGACCATCAATCCGGCGCCGACACAATAGACGGCCGCGGTCTTCCATAGTCTTGTCAGCCTGTGATCGCGGCTGAAGGCCACCAGCCATGAAGTCTGCAGGGCAAACAGGACCTGGACCACGGGATTGGTGATGTTGGTGACGGCGCGGGTTTCGGCGATTGCCTCCAGCCCTGCTGCCTGGGCCAGAATCAGCAGCACCCCATCGACGCGGAGCCACGAGCAGACCGACGCGACCATGCCATATCTGGCGTAATGCCACTGGAATCTGAACAACTCGGGGAGCGTATATGGGTTGGTGCCGTGCAAGGATACGTACAGCAGCACGAAGATCGCGGAAGAACCGAGGAAGCTCCAGGCTCCCATCACCAACCAGAGATCGAACCACACCACCTGGCTGTAGCGATGCAGCAGATAGACGGTCGCCACGACGCCGGCCATGTACAGCGCCCCGATCGTCGTCGAAACACGGGTTGACAGAAACACCAGACAGAGCCGCCGGGCAGTCAGCAGGGTGACCATGAATGACCCGCCAATGCCTGCGCCGATGATCGCCAGGCCGATGTCCGGCATCTCCAAGGCCCAGGCGATGGCGGACGCGAGAGCGGCGAGCACGCCGATACCTGCAATACCGATCAGATGTGCGATAATGAGTGTGACGACATATGAGCGAAGCCGACCGGCATCGACCCGCACCGATTGCACAAGCAACGGTTCGAGGACACTGCCGTAATGGATGACGGTCAACAACAGATATCCGGAGAACGAAATCACCAGGATGCCGTAATCCACCGGCGGCAGCCAGCGGGCGAACAGGATGTTGGTGATGAAGTTGGTAAGTGCGAAGACGGCCTGGTCCGCCATCAGCCATGCCAGCAGAATGCCTTGAGCCACTGCGGAGCGGAGTGAGCCGAGCAACGACCGAGCGGTGGTATTATTGATTGTCAATCTCTATTGAATGATTGTTGGTATCGAAAGGCAAATTGCTTTTCTCGCCGTCCTCGGACCCGGCATTATGGTTGACAGCCGCAGATCAACGCACGCCATGAGCGCAATGCGACACAGCCTGAACATCCGTCTCGGGCTGCGGGCCTCGTTCATGGCGGTTACGTCTCGCACCGGGCAGATCGGGGGGCATTCTCGACGGCACGTGGCTGGGTTTGCATAAAGAAGCTAGCAGGGGATCGCGTAGCACGGATACGCCTTTGCCAGGAGCGGATTCAGGGCGACCGTGAACGCAGGCAAGCCGCGGCGGTCACGGCGTCGCCACGAAGTACGGCGCCCTGCGCCGGCGCGCACGAAAATGACCGGCGCATGACGAACCGACGGCCCACCCCTCTGTCCGGCGGCTCATTAACCGCGTTTTCCGATTGATGGCCAGACCGGATCAATGGTCGGTGAATTCGCGGGCGACGGAATTCGCGGTTGCAAATCGCCGCCCACACAAAACAATCCGAGCAATTTAATGGCGCGGAAGATTAATTTTTGACGATCTTTTTACGTCTTGTGCGACCTCTGCGATATTGACCGGCATAAACCCGAGTGATGCAATCCGCAGTCGATATGCACGTGGGAGTCGGCTCGCCGGGACGTTTTCAGTTCATCATCAGCAGGGGGCGAAACCCAAATGGAACCCATCTTCAAAGAATGGGGGCCAAAATGGTGCGCGTCGGTGTTTGGACATCAGCCCGTTCGGCTGGAACACCGACTGAATGAGCATCCGTTGTTTTCCAGTGACGCTCTCGCCGACCTGATTGAACATTACCCTGACGACAAATACACGCTGGTCCACATGGGCGTCCAAGGAAGTCCACGCAAGCTGTGGCGTCACGGCAAGATCGGCAGGCTGTCGGGCTCCGCTGTCATCGATGCCATCGAGGAGGGACGGCTCTGGATCAATCTGCTCCACGTCAATGAGATCGACCGGCGGCATCAGGAACTGCTCGATCAGATCTATACGGAAATCCATGGTCAGGTCGCGTCGCATCCTCAGACCTACAGACGGATCTCGGGTATCCTCATCTCCTCGCCCCGTGCCCAGGTTTACTACCACTTCGATACCACAGGACAGAATCTGTGGCAGATCTCCGGCAGCAAACGGGTTTATGTCTATCCGGCGACGCCGCCGTTCATAACCGAGGAATTGTTGGAACGGTGCACGCTTTACCACGACGAAACCAGCATACCGTACCAGCCGTGGTATGACGAATTTGCCTCCGTCTTTGATCTGCGGCCAGGACAGATGCTGCATTGGCAACTGAACGCGCCGCACCGGATCGAAAATGGCGACGCGCTTTCTGTCTCACTCACCACCGAATTCTATACCAGGCAGATCAGGCGCCATGTGTTCGCCACGTCCGGCAACGGGCTGTTGCGCGAGGCAGGGCTCAGGCCGCATCGCACGCTGACGGGGCCGGCCTTCTATGCCAAGATGGCGGTCTTCGCCGCGGCCAAAAAGTCCGGAATGCTCAGGTCTCGGCAGATGAGGCCGGTCAGCTTTTGTCTGGAGGAAGGTATTCCGGACGACCGTTGACCAACTGCTCTCGTCGGCTCCGGCGGTTCACCACAATAGGCTGACCTGTGATCGACCGCGACCCGGTCGCTGCTCAGAGATCGATCCACGACAGATGCCCACCCTTGCCGGCGCCTGTGTCCAGGAACACGGCAATACCGCCGGCCGCACCCCGACGGTTGTAGGGGCGGCCATCGGTGCTGCGTCGATCGTGGCCGCAATAGACGGTGAGACCGGCCGGTATGCGGTCCACCCACCGCAGACTGCGTTCCGGATAGCCGTCCGGCTGGATGCGCCCGGTCGGCTCGCCATACAGGGCGCGTGCCAACGCGCCGTGCGGGCGCTCCAGGCCATGATCGGGTGCGTCGGACTCCAGCATCGCGGTGTGGAAGCCGCCGTGCACAAACAGCGCTGCATCGTGGTGCAGCCAGCCCGGCGCGGTGGTCACCTCCGCCACCACGCGTTCGCGCAATCCGGCGTCGAGCTGTGCGAGTGTGGCGTCGAGGGTCGCCTCATTGCGCACCGCCTCCCCGGCGAGAGACCTGGCCAGCTTCAGGTCGTGATTGCCCAGCAGAAACAATCCACGGCCTTCGTCGATCAGCCGGAACATGATGCGCAGCGCCTCGGCGTTGTCGGGCCCATAGTCGGTCAGGTCGCCGAGCTGGACGACGAAGCGGTCGGTGGCCGCGGCGTAGCGGAAGGCGACGGCATCGCCATGCACGTCGCCGACCACGCGGATCGGAGCGCCCTGCGGAATGGTCCGGGTCGTCATGTGCCGAGAGTGAAGCTGAACAGCCGCTCCTTGCCCAGCAGGAAGATGCGGCCGCCACGCGGGAACAGTCGGGCGATGGCCGGATCGCTCACATCGAGCCCACCGGTATAGGCACCGAACGCCGGCATCATCACACGTCGTGCATCGGCAACGAAGCACGGGCGGCTTACCGTGCCGCCGCGCGCGGGGATGGCCGCCTTCGGATGATGATGGCCGCAGATCTCGCCTGGCTTCGCCCCGGCCGTTGCCTTGTGGCGAAACACCAGCGTGGTGGTGGTGAATGCCTCCACCCATTCGCCGCCGACACCCCCGGGTGGATCGGGATCGTGATTGCCCGCCACCCAGATGAAGCGATGCGCCTCTGTCATTGCCCTCAGTCGCGCCAGTTCGCCGGAGGGCAGGCGACCCGCACCGTCGGCATCGTGGAAGCTGTCGCCGAGCGCCACGACGAGGCGCGGTTGCCAGCGGCGCAGCAGCAGGGTCAGGCGATCCAGGGTCGCATGCGTGTCCCAGGGCGGCAGCAGCTGCCCTCGGCGGGCGTAGGACGACCCCTTTTCCAGGTGCAGGTCCGACACCGACAGCAGCCCGGTGGCGGGCCAGAACATGGCGCCGGCCGGGTCGAGCATCAGACGCTCGCCGGCAACATGGATCGGTGCGGCGGTCATGCCGGGAAAGGGAGCGGCGCCCTCATGTTTGAAACAGCGACGCTTGGACGGCTCGGCGGCGCATGGCGTTTGGCCGGTGAATCGTTTTGATTGGCGGATCCGCCTCCCCCGTCGCCTCCGCGATGATCGCCTCCGCCTCCGCCAGCAGCTTCTCCTCGTCCGCCTCGCTCCGCACGCTCTCGCGTCCGATCTCCAGCAGCACCGGCACCGCCAGCGGCGACACCCGCGACAACACCATGTGCACGATGCGACCCTTGATGCGCGCCAGCATTCCCGCGATGCGCGACAAATCCGTGAGCCCACCCGCGGCATCCGCTCTCGTGGCGCGCAAAAGGATGTGGTCCGGCTGGTGGCGGCGCAGCACGTCGTAAATCAGGTCGGAGTTCACCGTCACCTGCCTGCGCGTCTTCTCCGCCCCGGGATGGTGCCGCTCGATCAGCCCGGCGATCACCGCGACATTGCGAAACGTCCGTCGCAGCATGGAACTTTCGGCCAGCCACGTCTCCAGATCGTCGCCCAGCATGTCCTGATCGAACAACTTTGCGACGTTGCGCGGCTGCTCCGCCGACCACACGCCCAGCACATAGTCGGTGGCGACAAACCCCAGCGGCGCGTAGCCCTCGCGCTCCATGCGTCGGGTCAGCAGCATGCCCAGCGTCTGGTGCGCATTGCGGCCCTCGAAGCAGTAAGCCACCAGATACCAGCGGTTGCCGCGCGGAAAGGTCTCTACCAGCAGATCGTTGCGCCCCGGCATTCGCGACCGCGCCTTCTGCAATCGCAGCCACTCCTGCACACCCTCGGGGAACAGAGCCCAGCTTGTCGGCGTCTGCAACAGTCCGCGCACGCGGTCGGCAAGGTTGGTGGTCAGCGGCAAGCGTCCGCCTTCATACGCCGGCACCATTGGCTCCCCGGTGCCGCCCTCGGCGCACTCCACCACGTTCTCGTGCAGCCGCAGGAAACGCAGCAGCCGGCCGGCGAACATGAACGTGTCGCCCGGACGCAGCAGGTTGACGAAATACTCCTCGACCTCGCCGAGCACAGGACCGATGCGCCGCTTGCCGACGAGGCGCACCTTGACCAGCGGCGCCTCGACAATGGTGCCGATGTTCATGCGGTGCTGGCGGGCGACGCGCTCGCCGCGCACATGCACGCGACCCTCGCTATCGCGGAACAGTTTTCTCCAACGTTCGTACGCCGCCAGCGCGTAGCCGCCGTTCTCCACAAAGCCCAGCACCTCGTCGAAGTCCTTGCGTGACAAATCGGCGTACGGCGCGGCGCGGCGCACCTCGGCGTACACGTGGTCGGGGCGGAACGGCGCCGAACACGCGAGTCCCAGCAGATGCTGCGCCAGTACATCCAACCCGCCCGGCCGCGGTGGATCGCCGTCGAGTTCGCGCGCCGCGACGCCGAGCATGGCGGCCTCGCATTCCAGCACCTCGAATTGGTTGGCCGGCACCAGGATCGCGCGCGAGGCCTCGTCCATGCGGTGATTGGCGCGGCCGACGCGCTGCAATAGCCGGGAAACACCCTTCGGCGCGCCGATCTGGATCACCTGATCCACCCCGCCCCAGTCGATGCCGAGATCCAGCGACGATGTCGCCACCACGGCGCGCAGTTTGCCGCCCGCCATCGCTGCCTCGACACGGCGGCGCTGCTCCACCTCCAGCGAGCCGTGATGCAGTGCGATCGGCAGTGTCGGTTCGTTCAGCCGCCACAGTGCCTGGAACATCAGTTCTGCCTGGGCGCGCGTGTTGACGAAGACGATCGTCATGCCGGCCGAGCGGATGCGCGCCATCACGCGCGGCGCCGCCTCCAGGCCCATGTGGCCCGCCCAGGACAGCTCACCTTCCGGCAGCACCATGGACAGCAGGGGCGGCGCGCCGTCCGGTTCCTCGATCAGCCGGTCGGCGCCGACATACGCGCGAATTGCCGCGGGATGCGCGACGGTGGCCGACAGCCCGATCCGGCGGCACTGCGGTGCCAGCGTTGCCAGCCGCGCGACGCACAGCGCCAGTTGATCGCCCCGCTTGGTGCCAGCCAGGGCATGCACTTCATCCATCACCACGGCGGCAAGGCTGCCGAACATCGCCGGCGCATCCGCCAGCGACAGCAGCACCGCCAGACTTTCCGGCGTGGTCAGCAATATGTTCGGCGGGTCGGCACGCTGGCGCGCGCGGCGATTGGCCGGCGTGTCGCCGGTGCGCGTCTCGATCGAGACCGGCAGGCGCATCTCCTCAACCGGGTGCATCAGGTTGCGGGCGATGTCGGTGGCCAGCGCCTTCAGCGGGCTGACATAGAGCGTGTGGATGCCCTTGCGCGGCGCCTCGGCCAGCTCCACCAGTGACGGTAGGAACCCCGCCAGCGTCTTGCCGCCGCCGGTCGGTGCGATCAGCAGCGCACTCTCGCCCGAGCGCGCCGCGTCCAGCATGGCCAGCTGGTGCCGCCGCGGCGTCCATCCCCGGGCGGCGAACCAGCCCGCAAACAGTTCGGGTAATGTTCCTTCCATCGCAGCGTTTTATGGGCTCTGGCGGCCGGCGGGAAGTGGGGCCAGGTTAACCCGCATGCCGCATCCATCCACTTGGCTGAAAGTGCTGCCGCAGGGGCTCTACTGCGAGCCCGGCGGTTTCTTCGTCGATCCGCTGCGCGCGGTGGACCGCGCAGTGATAACCCACGCCCATTCGGACCACGCCCGCCCGGGACATCGCGCCGTGCTGGCGAGTGCGGACACGCTCGCACTGATGACTGCCAGGCTTGGCGAGGGGCGTGCGGGAGAGACGCAGCAGGCGCTCGGCTGGGGCGAGAAGCTGCAGATCGGCGATGTGCGGCTGTGGCTGCAGCCGGCCGGGCACGTGCTGGGCAGCGCCCAGGTGGCGATGGAATTCCAAGGCACGCGGGCGGTCGTCAGCGGGGACTACAAGCGCGCCGCCGACCCCACCTGCGCCGGCTTCGTGCCGATCCCCTGCGACGTTTTCGTGACCGAGGCGACGTTCGCGCTGCCGGTGTTCCATCACCCGCCGCCGGAGCAGGAGATCGGTCGGCTGTTGGCGAGCGTGGCGCTGTTCCCCGAACGGACGCATGTCGTCGGCTGCTACGCGCTCGGCAAATCCCAGCGGCTGATCGCGCTGCTGCGCCAGGCGGGCTGGGACGGACCGATCTGGCTCCATGGCGCACTCGTTTCGCTCTGTCAGGTATACGAATCGCGCGGCGTGGCGCTGGGCGATCTGCGGCCTGCGACTGGGGCAGCGAAGTCGGAACTGGTAGGTGCAATCGTGCTGGCGCCCCCGGGTGCGGTTGCCGACCGCTGGGCGCGCCGCCTGTCCGATCCCGTCGTCGCAATGGCGTCGGGCTGGATGCGGGTGCGCCAGCGGGCGAAATCACGCGGGGTGGAGTTGCCGCTGGTGATCTCCGACCACGCCGACTGGGCTGAACTGAACGCGACGCTGGATGAGGTGGGCGCGCCCGAGGTCTGGGTGACGCACGGCCGCGAGGAGGCATTGATCCACGCCGCCGGAACCCGCGGCATCAAGGGACGGGCGCTGCGGCTGGTGGGCTACGGGGAGGAGGACGAGGCCGAGGATGCCGTTGCTGGGGAAGTTGCGCTGGCGTAGGATGCACCAAATTGGAGCAGAAATGGAGCCGACGGTGCCTGTCAACCTGTCGATCAAGAACGCGCCCGACGAGGTGGTGCAGCGGTTGCGCGAACGGGCGCAGCGAAACCATCGCTCGCTGCAAGGCGAACTGATGGCGATCATCGAGGCGGCGGTTCAGCCCGTCGGTCGACTGACACCGAAGGACTATCTGGCCGAAATCCGCAAACTTGGGCTCAACTCACCGAGTGAGGCCGCGGCAATGGTTCGAGCGGATCGTGATAGCGGACACCGGGACCACTAAGGTCATCGACACATCGGCGTTCGTCGCGATCACCTTCGACGAGCCCGATGCCGGCTTGGTGGTAGCTCGGCTGGGCGATGCGGAATTGGTGGCGCCGCGGCTGTTCGAATTCGAATTGGCGAACGTTTGCCTCAGGAAGATGCGACAGTACCCGACGCGGCGTGAGACATTGCTTGTGGCCTATCGCGGCAGGCATCGGCTTCCGGTTGAGGCGATGGACGTCGACCATCTGGCGGTTCTCGCACTGGCGGAGCGCAGTGGTCTGTCCAGTTACGATGCCAGCTACCTGTGGCTCGCCCAGTCGATCGGTGCTGAACTGGTAACGTTGGATCGCAAGCTGGATGCGGCAGCAAGGAGGATGCAATGACCGAACCCCAGGAACCGCTGACCTTCACATTCGCCGACGACGGCGCAATTCCCAACTCGAAATTGCCGCTGCTGGTGTACCGCCAGGCGGTACCGGCCGATCCGGCCGCGATCGAGCGCATCTTCACAGCGAACCGCTGGCCGGCCGCGTGGCGTGATGCGGTGCATCCGTTCCATCACTTCCACAGCGACGCGCACGAGGCGTTGGGCGTCGCCAGCGGCGAGGCGCAGGTGCGTTTCGGCGGTCCGGGCGGCGAGGTGCTGACGGTGCGTGCCGGCGATGTCGTGGTGGTGCCGGCCGGCGTCGGCCACTGCAACGAGGGCAAGACCGCCGACCTGCTTATCGTCGGCGCCTATCCCGACAACACCGAGCGGCGCGATCTGCGTCGCGGCAAGCCGGCGGAGCACGACGAGGTGGTGCGCAACATCGCCGCGGTGAAGGCGCCGGCGGCCGATCCGGTGAGCGGTGCCGCCGGGCCGCTGGTGCGGATCTGGGGCGGGTAGCGAGTTGGCGTTGTGATCCGCTGACACTTACGAACTGACACTTACGATCAGAGCCGGAATTCAGCGCTGCTGTCATCCCCGCGTTCGCGGGGATGACAGCTTCAACCCGGGCTCTCAGTGGAAGGTGCGCCCGCCGTCCACCGCCAGGCTGATGCCGGTGACGAACGAGCTCTCGTGTGACGTTAGGAACAGAATTCCCGCCGCAATTTCCTCGGGCGCCGCCGGTCGGCCCAGCGCGTAGCGCCCGACGATCGCCGGTACGACGGAGCCGGCGGTGTCGCGAAGCGTGCCCTCGGTCATCGGGGTCTCCACGGCGCCGGGGCAGACCACGTTGACCCGAATGGACGGCGCAAGTTCGGCTGCAAGCCCACGTGTCAGCGCAATCACGCCACCCTTGGAGGCGACATAGGCCGTGCCGCCGCCGCCGGTCGGCAGCAAGCCGACGCCCGAGCCGATATTGACGATGGTGGAACGCTCTGCCTGGCGCAGGAACGGTACCGCGGCCTGCACGCAAAGGAACGTGCCGGTCAGGTTCACCGCGATGGTCCGGTGCCAGACTTCGGGTCCGGTTTCCATCAGACCGCGGTTGATGAAGACACCCGCTGCGTTCACCAGCCCGTCGAGCCCCCCGAGCGCGCCAGCAGCCGCCGCCACCGCACGGGCGACCTGGGCGTCATCGGACACGTCCACGGTGAAGGCCGACCCGCCGACGGATCGCGCCACGGCTTCGGCCTGCGCGGCGTCGCGGTCGAGCACCGCGAGTATCGCGCCTTCCCGGGAAAACAGCTCAGCGGTCGAGCGACCGATCCCAGAAGCGCCGCCGGTGATGATGATCTTCCGCCCCGCAAGCCGTGGCATGGCCGTCGCCCCTTTCCTGTCCGTTTCCCTGTCCGCCCCTGGACGATACGGCAATCGTGACGCCGGGCAACGACGGCTGCGCCACGACGAAGTTTGCCCCAGCTGGTTCTTTCCGTATACAAACTAATTCCGCCTGCGGGATGCACTTTCTCGCCAACGTTGACACGCGGCGCCTGACGCACGACGATCACCTTGAAATCGAAGAAGACGCCAGTGTTTCCCCTCGTCCCTCAGACCGCCACGCCATCATCAGAGCAACCGGCTCCGGCCGCGCTCCTGTCCCTCAGGACCCAGATTTCCAGGTCTCGCGGCTGCCCAGGCTGCCCCTTTGGGGCATTCGGCGACGGCGGCCATCGACCGCGTGGCCCGGCGAACCAGACATGACCACACTCAACGGAGAGTTCACCAGCTAAGGAGAGTCCCGCTATGCAGCAACGTGTCCAGTTTCCCGACGCCATCGAGCCGTTGGTCCAGTTCATCGAGGAAACCCCCAGAGATGAGATACTGGATCGCACCCTGGACAAGCTGCGTGCCGGAGTACCGGTCGAGACCATGCTGACGGCGTCGGCTCTCGCGGTGACCCGCTCCGCCGATCTCCCTCCCGGCCACCATGGGGGTCCGTTGCACCCCCTCGCCGGCCTGTATGCGATCTCGAAGCTTTCCGGGCGCCTGGAGGGTGAGGACCGCTTTCTCCCTGTCCTGCAGCACGTGGCCCTGGCGAACAAGCACATCCATGACCCGGCCACGGGCCCATACCAGCTGCTGGAATTCGCGCCTCTGGATGCCGAAGGGGGCGCGATGACGGCTGAGGAGGATCTGGCTGCGGACGGCTCCGGGGACGTTGAGCGCGCGCGCGGCGTCGAGGCGACCAAGGAAGCCTTCCTCAAGTCCGTCAGTCGCGGCGAGAGCCACAAGGCGGATCATTACTTCCAGTGGCTGTGGCAGAATGTTCCCGCGATCGAAGCGTTCGATCTGCTGATGAGCGTGGCGATCCCCAAGAATGTCCTGGATGATCACTACTTTCTGTTTCCCGGCTACCTGTGGCGTGGCCTGGAGCTGATCGGCCACGAGCACCTTCCGGTCCTGATGCGGCCGGCCGTGCGCTATGCGGCGCGCTTCCCCAGCCAGCGTGTGGTTCCGGAGGTCGACGGGCTGATCGAGAAATACGGTCTTCTCGGGCGCGTCATGCGCCAGCGCAGCGGCGATGATGAGACCGCGGTGATCGGCCAGTTGGGCGAAGCCATCGGGCAGTGCAGCGCATATCCCGAAATTCCGGAAATGCTGGCCAAGGCCCTGTCGGAAGGATTGTCCCTGGAAGGTGCGGGCGAAGCCTTGTCCATCGGGGCCGCCGGACTGTTCCTGCGCTCGCTCACCGGCAACCCGATGGATGTCCACCTGCACACGAGCGCCAATCTGCGGCGCTACCTGCTCCGGCTCGACGGTCTGAGCCCGAAGAACAAGCTGCTGATCCTGTTGCTCTGGCATACCGGTCCCGAGGTGAAATCGACCCAGTACCGGATGCAGCCGGCGCCGCAGCCGGATATGACGGCGGTCGCGGCACTGCCGCCGCGGACGCAGGACGAATTGCTGGAGGCTATTACCCAGAGCATCTACAACCAGCCGCCGACCGACTGGTCAGCCGTCAGCAATCTGGGACAGATGCGGGCGGTGCCGGAAGTCAGGCACACGGTGAACCTGGCCCAGCAATACGTGCAGTGCCGTTACGATCCGGAGGCGTTGATGAAGCGTCTCGGCGATATCGTCTGCCACGACAGTTTCACCGAAATGCACGCCTTCAAGCATCACCAGGCCATCGTGGAGGAGTTCCACGCCACCCGCGACCCATGGCGCTGGATGCATCTGGTCTGCGGCGCACAGGCCGCGGCGATTTCCTTCGGCAAGAACATGACCACCTACGAGGAAGCGCTGGAATTGCTCCACGCTGCCTGATCCGGACCCTGATCCGGACCGGGGAGACCAGGTGCGTTGCATATCCTGGTCTGCCCGCGCCCTTTGACTCCCGACGGCGAATGAACCTTCGCCGTCGGGCAGTCCGCCATGAACGCAGCCCCCTCCACACAAAAGCAGTCTGGCGGGTCGATCGCCAGGATCCCTGGCGCATCATTAGTGTTTGACTTTTTGCTGGATATCGTTCCATAAGCGGTCTCACTTTCCTGTGAGGGCGGGCCGATGCTGGCCTGGGGCGGTAATGCCGAATTGGACACGCAAAGGCCGGCGCCGCGAGGCTGGCGGCAGTACGTCGGCGGCAAGACGGCCGTGACCGAGCCCAGTGTGCTCAGCCAGATCGAGGCGTGCGTGCCGGCGCTGCGGCGCTATGCGGTGGGCCTGCTGCGCAGCCGCGACGAGGCGGACGATCTGGTTCACGATTGCCTGGTGAATGCGCTGGACAAGATGCACACCAAGCGTGACGCGGGCGATGTCAGGACCTGGCTGTTCACGATCCTCCATAACCTGTTCATCAGCCAGTTGCGCCGCCGCCGCTCCCGTCCGCAGCCGGAAGCCCTCGACGAGATACACGAGGCAGCACACAGCCAGCGCCCGTTTCAGGAGGACGGGCTGCAGTGGCGCGATCTGCTGCGGGACCTCGAGCGTCTGCCGGACGAACAACGCAGCGTGGTGCTGCTCGTCTCGGTGGAGGATCTGTCGTACGCCGAGGCGGCCGCAGTGCTGGGCGTGCCGCTGGGAACGGTGATGTCCCGCCTGGCACGGGGACGCGAGCGGCTGCGCCAACTCGCCAACACGGAACAACGTCCTGCTCTGCGGAGAGTCAAATGAGCGGTTACGCCACCGGCCTGGGCGGCGAACTGAGATACCCTGTCCTCGACGACGATCTGCACGGCTACGTGGACTGCGAACTGGGGCCGGATCGTCGGCTGATCGTCGAGCGCCATCTGCGGGATCATTCCGCCTCCGCGTGCAGGGTGAATGCCTATATCGCCCAGCGGGAGGCGCTCCGCGCGGCTCTGGCGACCCCGGCGAGCGAGCCTGTTCCCCCGTGGCTCGATCCCCACTTGCTGCTGCGGCATCGGAGCAGCGAGCGCCGAAGCATCTGGCGGGCCGCGGCTGCGGTGCTGCTGGCCATCGGCATCGGCGGCGCGGCCGACTGGGTGCTGGACGGGGGCCTGGTGTACGATCACTTCGATCAGCGCCTGGCCGACACGTTCGGCCAACAGGCAGCGGCCGCCTATCTGGCGCTCGCGCAGACCAATCCACAGCCGCTGCAGGTTGCTTCGATCGACAGTCTCTCAGCGAGCGTCTCGAAGGCATTGGGCGTGCCAGTGCGGTTACACGATACTGCGGCGGCGGGCTTTGCGCTGCTGGGTGGATGGGTGCTGCCTGGGTCCAGGGGAAAAGCCGTGCAGCTCGCGTTTCGCGACGTCCGCGACAACAAGGTGATCACGCTCTATTTCGAAGGTCGCCCGGGCGCCAAGGAAACGCCGTTCCGGCAGGTTACCGGTGCATCCGTGCCGACGGTGGCCTGGGAGGACGATGATCTTGCCTGCGCGATCAGTGGCCCCCTTGAACCGGAGCGATTGGAGCAGTTCGGTCGCCGGATCTACGACGCGCTGCTGTCCTGACGCTATTGCGGCGGCTGTCGCCGATATCCGTGCGCACCTCGCGGAAGAATGACTGAAGGGGGTGGATCGGTGCCGATTTAGGTAGAAATACCAATGGTGCGACCAGCCTCGTGCTTGATAGATCGCTGCATCGGAAACATGAAGGACCGCCAAAGTGGTGAAGTACGCAGGGTGGGCGCGCGAGTATCTGCCGGGAACGCCGGCACCATCCGAAGGCATCTACGAGCAGTGCAACGTGCTCGGCTCCGCGACCGGTGTGCGCATCGCGCTCGAAGGCGGCCAGAAGATGCCGGCGTCGCCGCGCGGATTCACCTGGCGGGCGGTCGAGCCATCGCGCAGAACAGGCGCCGGGCAGGACGCAATCGGCCGTGCGGCCAGAACGGCGGAGTGGGAATAGGCAGCCGTCTCGCTTGGCGACCATCCGATGCTGTGCCAACGTCGGGTTCCAATTGCGAAACGGGAGGAACCCCATGGCACTACGCAAATTCATCATCGAACGCGACATTCCCGCTGCCGGATCGCTTGACCGCGAGCAACTGCGCGGCGCGGCGGCGAAATCCAACGACACGTTGCGACAGCTCGGTCCCGATATCCAATGGCTCGAGAGCTATGTCGCCGCCGACAAGACCTTCTGCGTCTATCTCGCCTCGGACGAGGGCATCATCCGCAAGCACGCCGAGATCAGCGGCTTTCCCGCGACCAAGATCACCGAGGTGCGCAAGATGATTGATCCCACCACGGCGCAGGCGGGCTGAGCGGACGATGCGATGCGCATCGCGCTGATCCATGCGCTGAAGCATTCCATCACGCCGATAGAGCAGTCGTTTGCCCGGCTGTGGCCGGAGGCGGAGCTCGCCAATCTGCTGGATGACACGTTATCGACCGACCTGGCGCGCGATGGCGCGCTGACGCCGGCGATGGCGGATCGTTTCCTGACGCTCGCGCGCTACGCCGCATCGTGCGGCGCGGACGGGATCCTGTTCTCCTGCTCGGCTTTTGGACCCTGCATCGACGCCTGCGCGCGGGCGCTTGCGCCGATGCCGGTGCTTAAGCCCAACGAGGCAATGATCGAGGAGGCCGTGAGCGTGGCCGGGCCGGGGGGAAGGATCGGGTTGCTCGCGACCTTCGCGCCAACGCTTGCGACCATGCCAGCGGAGTTCGCTGCTGTTGCGCCGGGCGTTACGCTGGTGTCTGCCTTGGCGGCGGAGGCGCTGGCGGCCCTGAACCGCGGCGACCCGGCAGCGCACGACCGGCTGGCAGCCGAGGCCGCACGGCCGTTGGAAGGTTGCGACGTTGTGGCGCTGGCGCAGTTCAGTCTGGCTTCCGCCGCGCCTTCGGTGGCGGCTGCGACCGGCCGCACCGTCCTGACCACGCCGGACAGTGCGGTGCGCAAGCTGCGGCGGCTGTTGCTGCCGTCGTAGCAGGGGTTGAACTTCCGTTTGCGGGCCGGGGTTCCCGCGTGCGCGGGAATGTCGAGGTCGGCAACAGCGCGGATGTCACGACGCGCAGGCCGACCGCCTGACGCGGAACAGCGCAACGAAGTTCGACCGCGCGACAAGCACCAGCCGGTCAGCGGCGAAGTGCGCCAGATCAGGCTCGGCATCCGCCTCGAGCAGCAGCAGATAGGCGTAGGCGCAGAGATCGACTGCGCCCCGTGCGGCAAGCACGCCGTGGTTTGGCAGCGAGCCGGCGCGATCGGCAAGCTCGCGATACGGCGACAGCGTTTCGACCGGCTGCTGCGACGGATTGTCGAACAGGAACGGCCAGTACGCCCGGCGCTCGATCAGCAGCAGGGCCGGCAAATGGAGGTCGGTGCGGATCCCGTTGGAAAGTCGTCGGCTGAGCGGGCCGTTTCGCCAGTAGTCGGGCGCCTCCTCCGGTGACACCGAGGCGACGAAGACGCGCGAGCCGGGTGTTACGGTCGCGATGACCGCGCGCATGTCCGCGACGTCCTGCCGGTGTGCATGCCAGGCAAGTCCGACAATTGCCATGCGGACGCAGAACAGCAGGGTGAATGCGGTGACGGCGGCAAATGTCGCGACGCGAGGCATGCCTGTTGGCATCACCGCAGCGAACAGCAGAAAGCCCAACATTATTGCGAAGCGGGTGTCGAAGAAATAAGTGCCCTTGAAGACCCAGGGCGCCCCTAGATAGAGCGCACCCACCGCCAGCAGAGCTGCTCCGGACCCCGGCGTGACGCGATAGCGACCTTTGGCTAGGCAGGCGAGAAGAAAGGCGCCGACCGCCCACGCGGTGGCGATATCAAGCGGCAGGACGTAATTCACGAACGGGAACGCCAACTGCCGCGCCTTCTCCGCGAGCGGCAGGAACTCGGCATCGGCGGACAGCGACGCCAGCGGCGAGAGCAGATAGAGACCGAGCGGCAGGACGCTCATCGGCAGCAGCGTGGCGATGCGTGTCGCCATTGCCGCCCTGTCACTGCGATGGGCGCGGATCCATTGCAGTTCGTATCCGGCGATCAGCGCACAGAAGAACACCAACCCCATCAGATGGCAGAAGAACAGAGCGGCCGTGCCGATTATGGACAAAACCATCGCCCGGCCTGGGGCGTAGTCGCGCCAGGTGATCCAGAAGGCGGCCAGCAGCAGTGCGATGCCGATGGCGGCAACGAAATTCACGAAGCCGAGCAGCAGCGTGGCGTTGTAGGCGACCAGGCCGGACGCGAGCGGCCAGGCCGACCGTGTGCCGAATGTCGCCCGGCTGTAGGCGATCGTACCGAAAACCGGCAACAGGATGGCGCAGCCCACGACCACGCGTCCGGCGAGATGGATCGGCAGCACGTGCAGGAGCGGCAGCAGCGCGAGGTCGATGCCAAGATTGGGAATGATCGCCCAATGCGATGCATACATGCGCGCCAGTACCCGGATCGGTGCCGCCGGATGCCAGCACCGCAGCGCGCGCCAGGTGGTTCGGGTAGTCGAGCAACGGCGGGACATCGACCAGTGCCAGCGGTGCGAGCAGGATCACGCACAGAGTCGCCAGCGCCCATTTCATGCCGCGACGCGCGCCCCACCGCGTTCGCGGACCTGCTGCCCCGGGGCTCGACCCGAGGGGCGACGCCGCGCACACTCGGCCGATGGAATGACAGGAGGGCAACCATGGATCTGACGCAGTTCAGCGCGACGGTCGCCGAAGGTGCGCCGCCGGAGGGGATGAGCCTCGCGTTGCAGACCCTGTGGTGGGATGCCAAGGGCGACTGGGATCGTGCCCACCACTGCGCGCAACAGGATGAAGGCAAGACCGGCGCGATCGTGCACGCCTATCTGCACCGCAAGGAGGGCGACATGCGCAATGCCGGCGGCTGGTACAGCCGCGCCGGCCGCGAGCCTGCCACGGTGCCGCTCGAGGAAGAGTGGCGTTCGCTGGCCGACGAGATGCTGGCCTTGGAGGCGGTCGCCGGGGCGCGTGCGGCAATGGATGGTTTCATGGCGGCATTCAATGCCAGGGACGCAGAGGCGATCCGTACACGCTGGTTCCACTTCCCGCATGTCCGCTTCCATAGCGGAATCGTGACGATGATGCAGCGTCCGGAGGACTACCACAATCTGGTCTGGGACAGCGATGGCCAGTCAGAGCGATGGGGGCGTTCGGCGTGGGACTACGTCGAGGTGATCGACGCGGCGCCGGAGAAGGTGCATTTCCGCGTGCAGTTCACGCGCTATCGCGACGATGGCAGCGCGATCGGCAGCTATCGCTCGCTGTACATCGTGACGTTGAGGGACGGACGCTGGGCGATACAGGGACGCTCGAGCTGGGCGGCGTGACGGCCAGGGTGTTTCACCGCCCCGGGTGCAGATGATAGGGAGAAGAACATGATCACCAAATTTGCCACCGTCTATGCCGGCCACGTGGATCTTCCGGATCGCGGGCAGGACGCGACGCCGGCGAATGAACGCCGCTATTCAAACGAGCATCTCGCCAGCGTATTCGACAAGACCGAGGCGATCGCCAGACTGATGGACGAGACGGGCTGGGATACGCTCTGGATGGCCGAGCACCATTTCCAGCAGGAAGGCTACGAGGTCATTCCGAATCTGCTGATGCTGGCAGTGCATCTCTGCCATCTGACGAGACACATCAAGATCGGTTGCGGCTTCAACATCGCGCCGATGTGGCATCCATTGCGGCTCGCCGAGGATTTTGCCTGCGCCGACATCATGACCAAGGGGCGCACGATCTTTGGTGTCGGGCGCGGCTACCACACACGCGAGGTCGAGACCTTCGGCGCCCCGATGCTCGACCAGAACGCCAACCGCGAACTGTTCGAGGAGCAGGTCGATATCATCTTCAAGGCGTTCGACAACGAACGTTTCTCGCACAAGGGCAAGCACTACACGCTGCCGCCCGAGGTGCCGTATCGCGGCTACACGCTGAAGGACCTCACCCTGGTGCCTCGGCCGATCCATCGGCCGGTGGAATGCTGGCAGCCGGTGGTCAGCGCATCGGCGCGCGGCCTGGATTTCATGGTGAAGCACAACATCAAGGGCGCGGTCGGCGGCGGCGCGGCAACGCTGGAGCAGGGACCGATCACGGCGTTCCAGGAGGCGGCACACCGCGCGGGCAAGGACTGGAAGCTCGGCGAGAACCTGATGATCGGCATCGTCGTGCATCTGGCGGACTCACGGCAGCAGGCGCTGAAGGAGATCGCGCCGCTGTATGAGGAGCACGCCAAGATGTTTGCGCCGCTCGGCTTCCTGCCGGGGGTGACGAAGGAGCAGATCGCGGCGATCGGCCGGCGCGGCGGCTGGTATGAGGCAGGCGTGCCCAAGGTGGAGCACTACATCGATCTGGGCGGCTGGTTCGCAGGGACGCCGGAGGAGTTCGTCGCATTCCTGAAGAACCTCGAGGCGCGTTTTCCTGGCATGGAGCATGTCAGCCTTTCGACGCCGATGGGAACGCCGCAGGCGATAATGCTCGAACAGTACCGACGCATCGCGAGCGAGGTGATGCCGCATTTCAAACGCTGATCAGGCATTGGAATGACGTTGCGCCCCGGCGTGCGGCGATGAAGGGACTGCCTGGCCACGTGTTGGACCGGGCACGCCACGGCTGATAAACGCGGCCCATGGACGCCACCACGCCCCGCATCGAGCTGACGGCGAAGCGCGACACCTCCCGCGTGCTGCTTGCCAGACTGTGGCGCGAGCATATCAGCCATCACAAGCCGCGCCTGCTGCTGGTGCTCGTGCTGACCGCGGTCATGGCGGGCACCACGGCGCTCTATCCGGTGGTGATCGACCACGCGTTCCAGATGTTCACCGACCGCGACCGGCGCATCCTGTATCAGGTTCCCGCGCTGGTTGTGGCCATCACCACGATCAAGGCAGCGGCACAGTATTTCCAGAACGTCCAGGTGCAGCAGGTCGTGCTGCTGGTCATCCGCGAACTGCAGGGCCGCATGTTCGCGCATCTGGCGCGGGCCGACCTGGCACAGATGGAACGCGAGGCGCCGGCCCAACTGGCCGCCCGCTTCACCACCGACGCGACGATCATCCGTGATGCGCTGACGCGCACGGTCAACGGCATTGCCGATGCCGTCACGGTGATCGGGCTGGTCGCGTCGATGCTGTATCTCGACTGGCTGCTGAGCGTTATAGCGGCGGCGCTGTATCCGCTGGCCGCATTGCCGATCCAGCGCATCGGCAAGCGTATTCGTCGCGCCTCGGGGGGCATGCAGGAGCGCCTGGGCGAGACGGCCGCGATGCTGAACGAGAGCTTCGCCCAGGCGCGGACGGTGCGCGCCTACCGGCTGGAGGCGGCGGAGACCGGGCGGGCCGAGGACGCGTTCACCCAGCTGTATCGGGCGCTGATGCGCATGACCAAGGGCCGCGCCCGCGTCGATCCGGTGCTGGAGGTGCTGGGCGGCGCCGCGGTCGCCGCGGTGATCGGCTTCGCCGGCTGGCGCGCCGCCATCAGCTCGCAGACGATCGGCAACTTCACCGGCTTCGTTGCCGCGCTGCTGATCGCGTCGCGTCCGCTGCGCGCGCTGGGCTCGCTGAACGCGGCGCTGCAGGAGGGCTTGGCCGGCTTGGTGCGCGTGTTCGCCGTGGTGGACGAACGGCCGAGCATTGCGGATGCACCGGACGCGGTGCCACTGCCGCCGGGGCGCGGCCATGTCGCGTTCGACAACGTGCGCTTCGTCTATCCGGACGGCCGCACCGGCCTCGCGGGCCTCAGCTTCGAGGCGAGCCCCGGCACCACGGTCGCCCTGGTCGGCACGTCCGGAGCCGGCAAGTCCACCGCACTCGCGCTGATCCCTCGGCTGCACGATGCGACGGGTGGCGCCGTGCGCATCGACGGGGCCGATCTGCGCCGCGTCACGCTGGCCAGCCTGCGCGATGCCATCGCCTATGTCGCGCAGGACGCGCTGCTGTTCGACGACACCATCGCCGCGAATATCCGCATGGGCCGCCCGGGCGCCACGGACGGCGAGATCGAGGCCGCGGCCGATGCCGCGGCGGCGGCCTCGTTCATCGCGGCGCTCCCGGACGGCTATGCCACCCGGGTCGGACCTGGCGGCCAGCGGCTGTCGGGCGGCCAGCGGCAGCGCGTGGCGCTTGCCCGCGCGCTGCTGCGCAATCCGCGCATCCTGCTGCTCGACGAGGCCACCAGCGCGCTGGATACCGAAAGCGAGGCGGCCGTTCAGACCGCGCTCGCCCACCTGCGGCAGGGCCGTACCACGATCGTCATCGCCCACCGGCTTTCCACCGTGCGCGACGCGGACCTTGTGGTGGTCATGAGCGAAGGCCGCGCGGTGGAGCGGGGCACCCATGCCGTCCTGCTGGGCCAGGACGGCCAGTACGCCAGGCTGGTGCGGAGCCAGGCCCTGGCACGGTAGCAGCGCGCGCCTCCGCCAATACCGCCCTAAATTCGCCGCGCTGCAAGCGCAGCCGCTTTGCCTTGGGACGCACATCGGCCCATGCTGACCGCGATTACGGGTCCTGGGATGAACGACCACACCACCACGACCGGACTGCCGCCCCCCGGCTCGATCGCCCGGGGGCAGGCACGAACCGACCAGCAGGATCGTCTGTCCGCCTCCCGGCGCGGTCAGCGGACAGGCTCGCGCGCGGCGCAAGCCAAGTGGGTGCTGCTGCTCATCGTGCTGATCGCGGCCGCCGGCGCCGCCGCCTATTGGTACTTGACCAGGAACGAAGCCACCACCGATGACGCCTATACGGACGGCCATGCGGTCACGGTGTCCCCGCAGGTGTCCGGGACGGTGGTGGCACTGCACGTCTCCGACAACCAGCGGGTCAAGGCAGGCGACGTGCTGATCGAGATCGATCCTCGGGCGTACAACGCGGCGCGTGATCAGGCGCAGGGGAGCCTGCAGGTGGCCAATGCGCAATTGGACAATGCCCGCTCCAGCCTGGAACGGGCGCGCGTGGACTATCCCGCCAAACTCGCCTCCTCCCAGGCACAGCTGGCGGCGGCCGAGGCCACCCGGTTCAAGACCGACGCCGATGCGCGGCGTCAGCGCAGCCTGCCGAAAGCAGCGACCACGCAGCAGGACATCGACAGTTCCAGCGCCGCGCTGCGCTCCGCGGAAGCCCAGGTGGCCCAGGCCCAGGCCGCGGTGCGGCAGGCCGACCAGGTGCCGCAGTTCGTCGCCGAGGCCGAGGCGCAGGTGCGACAGCTGGAGGCGCAGGTGGCGCTCGCCCGGGCGCAGCTGGATCAGGCGCAACTGAACCTATCGTGGAGCACGGTCACTGCCCCGCAGGACGGGTGGATCACCAAGCGCAACGTCGAGCAGGGAAACTATGTGCAGGCGGGGCAGTCGATCTTCTCGATCGTCACGCCCGAGGTCTGGATCACCGCCAACTTCAAGGAGTCTCAGCTCGACCGCATGCGTCCGGGCGCCCAGGTGGACATCAGCGTGGATGCCTACCCAAATCTGAAGCTGACCGGCCATGTCGACAGCATCCAGCTGGGCTCCGGTTCGCGCTTCACTGCCTTCCCGCCGGAGAACGCCACCGGCAACTACGTGAAGATCGTGCAGCGCATCCCGGTCAAGATCGTCATCGACAGCGGTCTGGATCCCGACCTGCCGCTGCCACTGGGCATGTCCGCCGTACCGACCGTCCGTCTCACCGCATCGGCCCGGGCCGATGCGGTCGCGAAGTAGGGCCAAAAAGGCGCCGGCGTGAGCGACCACCGCGATGCCGCGTGGCGGCCCAGGGGCAGCGTATGGCTGGTGGCCGGTGCGGCGACCCTGGCGCCGTTCATGGAGATCCTCGACACCACGATCGTCAATGTCAGTCTGCCGAACATCGCGGGGGCGCTGTCGGCGAGCAATGACGATGCGACCTGGACGCTCACGTCGTACCTGGTGGCGAACGGTATTGTCGTGCCGATCGCGGGATGGCTGGGCCGGCTGATCGGGCGCAAGCGGTATTTCCTGATCTGCATCGCGATGTTCACGGCCTGCTCGTTTCTGTGCGGCATCGCCACCAGCCTGCCGGAGCTGGTGGTGTTCCGACTGCTTCAGGGCCTGTTCGGTGGCGGGCTGCAGCCCGCCCAGCAATCGGTCATCCTCGACACGTTCGAACCGTCGCAGCGCGGACGCGCGTTCTCGCTGGTTGCGATCGCGGTGATCTTCGCTCCGATCATCGGCCCGACCCTGGGCGGCTGGATCACCGACAATTACTCCTGGCGCTGGGTGTTCCTGATCAACGTGCCGGTCGGCATCTTCGCCTTCATCTCGGTGGCGCAGTTGGTGGAGGATCCGCCATGGGTGCAGCGCGATCGGGCGCATCTGAAGGACATCGACTATGGCGGGCTGGGCCTGATCGCGCTCGGACTGGGGTCGCTGCAGATCATGCTGGACCGCGGCGAGGACCTCGATTGGTTCAATTCCGCCACCATCCGGATTTTCGCGCTGCTGGCGGCGGTCGGCATCGTTGGCGGCATCGCCTGGCTGCTGATGGTCGAGAAGCCGGTGGTGGACCTGCGCTGCCTGAAGGACCGCAACTTCGGCGTCGGCGTGGTGATGGTGTCGGGCATCGGCGCGATTCTGTATTCCAGCAATGTGCTGATCCCGGTGATGGCGCAGCAATGGTTCGGCTACACGGCGTTGCTGGCCGGACTGCTGCTGTCGCCAGGTGCTGCCGTGATGATCATCTTCATTCCGATCGTCGCACGGTTGGTCCTGCCGACCATCCAGACCCGCTACGTGATCGCATTCGGCTTCTTCGTGCTCGGCTGTTCTTCAGCGTTTGCCTCCCGGCTGAGCCCGCAGATGGATTTCTGGACGCTTGCCATGTTTCGCGCGTTCCAGACCGTGGGGCTGGCGTTCCTGTTCGTGCCGAACAGCACGTTGTCGTATTCATCGCTGCCGCGTGCGCTGACGGCGGATGCGACGGCGCTCTATTCAATGTTCCGCAACATCTCGGGTTCGGTCGGGATCGCAGTCGTCACCGCGATGGGAGCCGAGCGTCTGCAGGCGCACCGGGCGTATCTCGCCGGGCATCTGAGCCCGTTCGACCAGCAGTACCAGGAATTGCTGGCGCGGCACGCGCAGGCGCTGGAAGGGATGGGCCAGACGCCGAGCGGCGCACACGACGCGGCGATGGGCCTGATCAACCGAACGCTCGATGTCCAGGCGGCGATCCTGTCCTACTCGGATCTCTATACCTGGACCGCGGTCGCCGCGTTCTGCGTCGTGCCGCTGACCCTGCTGTTTCGCCCGGGCATCGCCGGGCGGCCGCGGTGACGAATTTGCACCACAAAGACACGAAGGCGCGAAGAGCGGATTGGAACTGCGCCTTGGTGTCTTCGTGCCTTTGTGGTGAAATTTCTTCGCCCCTTCCTACGGCCACTTCACCTCGGGCGGCAGGCTCATCAGGATCGCCTCGACGTTGCCGCCGGTCTTCAGGCCGAACAGCGTGCCGCGATCATGGATCAGGTTGAATTCCACATAGCGCCCCCGTCGCACCAACTGATGCTCGCGCTCCGCCGCGGTCCAGGGCTCGGCCATGCGGCGGCGGACAATGCGCGGGAAGACCTCCAGGAACGCCAGTCCGACATCGCGAATGAGGGCGAAATCGGCAGCGGCATCGCCACTGAAGTGGTGATCGAAGAAGATGCCGCCTGCGCCGCGCGGCTCCTTGCGGTGCGGCAGGAAGAAGTAGCGGTCGCACCAGGCTTTGAACTCGGGATAGTAGGCGGCGTCGTGCCGGTCGCAGGCTGCCTTGAACGCGGCATGGAAATCGGCCGCATCCGCCACCGCTTCAGGCGCCTCGAACCGCATCGGGGTCAGGTCGCCGCCGCCGCCGAACCAGCCTTTCGTGGTGATCAGCATCCGCGTGTTGAAGTGCGCCGCCGGCACGCGCGGGCTTTGCATGTGCGCGACCAGGCTGATGCCGCTGGCCCAGAAGCGCGGGTCCTGTTCGGCCCCGGGGATCTGCGCGCGGAATTCCGGGCTGAACTCGCCCCAGACCGTGGACACGTTCACGCCCACCTTCTCGAACACGCGTCCGCGCATCAGGCTCGTCATACCACCGCCTCCGCCTGGGCGCTGCCATGCGGTTCGGCTGAACCGGCCCGGGGCGGGTTGCGACAGCGGCGGTTGGGTCAGCTGATCGGCCGGCGCGTTCTCGATCGCCTCGAATTCGGCGCAGAGGCGATCGCGGAGCGACTCGAACCACGCCTGCGCTTCCGGTTTGAGCGCATGGTGTGGCGGGAATGCAACGGGCTGGTTGGCGGATTGTGTCATCAGGGCTGGTTCCTGGCTCTCCCGCAGGCTAGCGCTTGCCGGCGACGTGTTGCAGGGGTGCGGGCACGACCCTAGTATGCGCGCGCCCGCGCTCGCCACCGGTCGCGTGGGACTGAAATTCCGGGCGGGCTTGCAGGTCCGCCCGCGGCTTGGTGCGTCCCGCGCCAGGCCGGAGTTGTGAGCTTATTGAGGGGAAGATGGCTGACTTGTCCGCCGCCGCCGTCGCGCACCATGACCACTCCGACGTCACCAAGCGAGACTTCCTGAAACTGGTCACCGGTTCGGCCGCGGCCATCGGCACAGCGGCCATTGCCTGGACCTTCATCGACTACATGAACCCCTCGCAGGACGTGCTGGCCCTGTCGTCGATCGAGGTCGACCTGACGCCGATTGTCGCCGGCCAGGGGATCACGGTGCTCTGGCAGGGCAAGCCGATCTTCGTCCGCCACCGCACGGACAAGGAGATCAAGGAGGCCGAGGACGTACCGATGAGCCAGCTGATTCAGCCGCAGCCGGATTCGGCGCGGGTGAAGGCCGGGCACGACCAGTGGATCGTGCTGATCGGGATCTGTACCCATCTTGGCTGCGTGCCGCTCGGCAACAAGCCGACCGATCCACGGGGCGAATGGGGCGGCTGGTTCTGCCCCTGCCACGGCAGCCAGTACCGACACGTCCGGGCGCGTCCGCCACGGACCGGCGCCCGCCAATCTGGGGCTGCCTCCGTACGCCTTCGAATCCGACACCAAGGTCAAGATCGGCTGACGCGGCGGCTGCCGCAATCGACAGGGATACCGCCATGGCCGGCCAGCACGAGAGCGACTTCGCCAATCCGGTGATCAACTGGATCGATACCCGTCTTCCGATCTTCACGATGATGGAGAAGGAATACGGCACCTTCCCGACCCCCAGGAACTTCAACTACTTCTGGAATTTCGGCGCGCTCGCCATGGTGATCATGACGATCATGATCGCCACCGGCATCTTTCTGGCGATGAATTACCAGCCGAATACGGAACTCGCCTTCGGTTCCGTGCAGCACATCATGCGCGACGTGAACTTCGGCTGGCTGCTCCGCTATGTGCACCAGAACGGTGCATCGATGTTCTTCATCGTCACCTACATCCACATCTTCCGCGGCCTTTACTACGGATCGTACAAGACCCCGCGCGAACTGCTGTGGATGATCGGCGTGGTCATCCTGCTGATCATGATGGCGACGGCGTTCATGGGCTACGTGCTGCCGTGGGGGCAGATGTCCTATTGGGGCGCCACCGTCATCACCAACCTGTTCTCCGCCTTCCCGCTCGTCGGCCAGCCGATCGTGACCTGGCTGTGGGGCGGCTTCAGCGTCGACAACGCCACGCTGAACCGGTTCTTCAGCCTGCATTATCTGCTGCCGTTTGTGCTGGTGGGCGTGGTGTTCCTGCACGTCGCCGCGCTGCACGTGGTGGGCTCGAACAATCCGCTCGGCATCGACGTGAAGTCGCCGCAGGACACATTGCCGTTCCATCCGTACTACACGGTCAAGGACAGCGTCGGCATGTGCGTATGCCTGATCGTGTTCGCGATCCTGGTGTTCTTCGCGCCGAACTTCCTGGGCGACGCGAACAACTTCATCCCCGCCAATCCATTGCAGACGCCGTCCGATATCGTGCCCGAATGGTACTTCCTGCCCTACTATGCCATCCTGCGCTCGGTGCCTAACAAGCTGGGCGGCGTGTGCATGATGTTCGGCTCGATCCTGGTGCTGTTCGTGCTGCCCTGGCTGGACACCTCGCCGGTCCGTAGCGCGCGCTTCCGGCCGATCTATCGCCAGCTCATCTGGGTGTGGGTCGTCGCGGTGATCGCGCTGGGCGTCTGCGGCGCGCACAAGCCCGAAGGCATCTGGGTGGTCATCAGCCGGGTATGCACCCTTTACTACTTCCTCCATTTCCTGGTGATCCTGCCGATCCTGGGCAAGCTCGAGCGTCCGTTGCCGCTGCCCGAGAGCATCAGCCGCCCGGTCATCGGCGGCGGAGGGCCGATGCCCTCGGGTGCCGCCGCCAAGCCGATGGAGAAGGCATGATGCGCCTGCTGCATCATCTTCTGGCGATCGCCGTGCTCACCGGTGTTGCGGCCTCGCCCGCCTGGGCGCAGGCCGAACCCCCGACGCCGCCGGCGCAGCGCTGGAGCTTCGATGGCCCGTTCGGCGGCTTCGACCTCGCCGCCGCACAGCGCGGCTTCCAGGTCTACTCGGAAGTCTGCTCCGCATGTCACTCCATGCGGTATCTGCATTATCGCGACCTCGCCGGCATCGGTCTGACCGAGGAGCAGATCAAGGGGATCGCCGCCGCGGTCACGGTGCCGCAGGGGCTGAACGATCAGGGCGAACCCAAGGAAGGGCCGGCGACGCCAGCCGATCAGTTCCGCTCGCCGTCGCCGAACGACACGGCGGCGCGCGCCGCCCACAACGGCGCGCTGCCGCCGGATCTGTCGCTGATCGTCAATGCCCGCGAGGGCCACGCCGACTACGTCTATGCCATTCTGACCGGCTACGCGGACCCGCCGCCCAGCTTTCAGATGCAGGACGGCATGAATTACAACAAGTACTTTCCCGGCAACCAGATCGCCATGCCGCAACCGTTGCAGGATGGCCGCGTCACGTATGCCGATGGTACCCCGGCCACGGTCGAGCAGATGTCGCATGATGTGGTGACCTTCCTGACCTGGGCTGCCAATCCCGAAATGGTGCAGCGCAAGCAGATCGGCTGGCGCGTGGTGCTCTACCTGATGCTGCTGACGGGCCTGACCTATGCCGTGAAGCGCAAGGTCTGGGCCGATGTGCACTAGCGTGATCGCCGATCGCCGAAAATGATCGATCCGGTCATCGGCATCGTCGGCGGATCGGGCCTGTATGACATCGAGGGACTCGAGGACAAGGTGTGGCGCCAGGTCGTCACGCCATGGGGGATGCCGTCCGATGCGCTGCTGTTCGGCACGCTCGACGGCGTGCGCTGCGTGTTCCTGCCACGCCATGGGCGTGGCCATCCGCTATCGCCGACGCATCTGAACTATCGGGCGAACATCGATGCGCTGAAGCGCTCCGGCGTCACCGACGTGCTGTCGCTCTCCGCCGTCGGCAGCCTGAGGGCGGAACTGCCGCCGGGACACTTCGTCATCGTGGATCAGTTCATCGACCGCAGCTTCGCCCGTGAGAAAAGCTTCTTCGGCGACGGCATCGTGGCGCACGTGTCGATGGCGCACCCGGTGTGCTCGCGGCTTGGCGATGCGTTGGAAGACGCAGCCCGTGCCGTGGGGCTCCCCGTCACGCGGGGCGGCACCTATCTGGTCATGGAAGGCCCGCAATTCTCCACCAAGGCAGAGAGCGAGCTTTACCGTTCCTGGGGCTGCAGCGTCATCGGCATGACCAACATGCCGGAGGCCAAGCTCGCCCGCGAGGCCGAACTGAACTACGCGACAGTGGCGATGGTGACCGATTTCGATTGCTGGCATCCGGATCACGACCACGTCACGGTCGAGGCCGTGGTGCGCGTGCTGCTCGACAACGCCGACCGGGCGAGGGCATTGGTGCGGCGGGTTGCCCCCGCGATCGGCAGGCCGCGCGAACTCTGTCCGGCGGGATGCGACCGGGCGCTCGACAACGCCGTCATTACGGCCACGCACATGCGCGACCCTGCGCTGGTGGCCAAGCTCGACGCAGTCGCCGGGCGGGTGCTCTAGCAAACCTCCATCGTCCCGTCGGGGGAGAGGGCCCACCCGCCTTACCTTCCTCTCCTCTCTGGGGAGAGGGCCGGGGTGAACTCACCGCCCGGCGGCGGCAGTCGTCTCCTGGGTCGCCTTTGCGACCTCCTCGGGGCTCGCCTCGGCGGGCGCGGCTCCGGCACCCAGCTTCACCGCGCCATCCGGTTGCGGCACCGCGATCGGCGCAACGACCACCTGTGAGACGCCCTGCTTGCGGATGTCGAGCTGATCGGCAACCTTCGGCGTAACGTCCACCACGCGGCCGGGAACAAACGGTCCGCGGTCCTCGATCTTGACCGTGGCGGACTTGCCATTCTGCACATTGGTCACCTTGGCCGTGGTGCCGAGTGGCAGTGTCTTGCTGGCCGCAGCGTCGCCGTTCGGATTGAACCGGTTGCCGTCGGCCATCTTCCGGTTGGTGAAGTGGTGCGCATAATAGGAGACGCGGCCCGCCTGCTTGCGCCCGGAAGGATCGGGATGGGTCGTGCCCTTCTGTTCCACTGGCGGCAGCTTCGCGAGCTTCTCCGCCTCCTGACGCGCGGCCGGACTGTCAGGCGGCGGCGTCTCCGCCAGCGCTGGCGGACCACACAGCAACACGAGCCCGATAGCGGCTGCGATTTTTCGTGACGGCATCCCCTGCTCCTTCACCGTGCCAAGCAGAAACCCGACACGAGCCGTTCGGTTCGGCGTTATCGCAATCCGCGTCAAGTACGCGCCTTATTGTGAACGGCGCACGCGCCGATTGACTGAGACCGGACGTTCCCCGTGCACGCGCGGGAAACATCCGGCCAGCGTGTTGAGGTGCAGTTTTGCCTTGCCGCCGTCCACCTTCAGCCTGGCAGCATCCGTTCTGCTAGATCAGACAATGGATGTATCAGCGAGCGCTTTCAACGCGAATGGCTCGATTGCAGGAGTCAGACCTTCCTGATCAAACTGCGGCTCCGACATCGATCACCGGCTGACCAAGCCAAAGCATCCTTGGACCAATGGCCAGGTCGAACGCATGAACCGCACCATCAAGGACGCTACCGTCAGGCGGTTCCACTACGACGCCCACGACCAGTTCAGCAACCACCTCGCTGACTTCGTCCAGGCCTACAACTTCGCCAAACGCCTCAAGACCCTCAAAGGCCTCACACCATACGAATTCATCTGCAAAGCCTGGACAAACCAGCCAGAGCGATTCATCCTCAACCCACTCCATCAAATGCCGGGACTAAACACGTAGGCAGTAAGCGCTCCGGTTGCGCGCACAGCGTCGGCAAGCGCGACGCCGCCATGCGGCGCCGCTACGAGCGCGCGAATTCGACTGTGCTCGCCGAAGGATGCGACCGGCTGGCCATTGTCGGCGGATCCGGCGACCAGAATGCGCAATTGTTTGGCGGAGAGACCAAATGCAGGCGACATCGTTGTGTAGCGTCCAGCGATGAGGGTGTCGTTGACGGTTATCTGCACATTGCCGGCAATCGCCACGATTCTCCCGTAATCGCCGAGTTCAATTTGGTTCACAGTGTATTGGCCGGGGTTAAGCAGCAGCACGCCACGAATTGCGAACACTCCGTACTGGCCAGGCGGCAGAGCGAGCACCTGATCGCCTCCTACGTTGACATCCGGTCCGTTCTGAGTGGCATGCGACGCAAGCGGCAGTGGAGGCATGTTCGATGGCGAAAACGGGACCGTTGTCGCCATGGCCGTTCCGTCGTCGATGAACCGGTCCGCTTGGAGACCTCCTAAGATGACATGACGTCCCACTGAAACCGAGGGTGCGATGACGAAATGGCCCGGTTGCACGAAAGAGTCGCTGCCGATAATCAACTGGCTGCCGTGTGACGCCTCGCTGGTTGATCGTACGCCCAGGCCCCCCTATGACGCGCGTGCAGTCGCCGAGTTTCAGGCTTTGCTCGGCGTATAGCGCGAACTGCGTGATCGTCAGGCCCGCGTCCGTCGGTGGCATCGCCGCATTGTGCACGGCGCGCGCCGACTGCGATCAGCCAAGCAGCCTGGCGAAGAATGCCAGCGTGCGCTGCTGCGCCAGCTCATAGTCGGGCTTGCTGAAGCTGCCCCGCTCGTCGCAGCCGAAGCCGTGGCCCGCGCCCATATAGACGTAGGTCTCGGCCTTCGGCTGGGCGGCGCGGACGCCCTCTACATCGGTCATCGGGATCGAGGCGTCCTTCTCGCCGAAATGCATCTGCACCGGACAGTTGGGGCGCTCGTCCTTGGTGCCGGCGATGCCCCCGCCGTACCAGCACGACGATGCCGCGAAGCTGTGGCTGCGTGTCGCGCCCCACCAAGCAACGGTACCGCCGAAGCAATACCCGACGATGCCAAGCTTCCTGCCGGCCAGGTGCTTTGCGGCGGCCTCGACGTCGGCCATCACCTGCGCGTCATTCAGCTTCATCCGATAGTCGCGGCCCTTGTCGATGTCGGCCTGGGTGTAGCCGAGTTCCACGCCCCGTTCGGCGCGGTCGAACAATGCCGGCGCGCAGACCGCATAGCCCTCGGCCGCGAACCGGTCAGCCATTTCGCGCATGTGATGGTTGACGCCGAAAATCTCCTGGATCACCACGATGCCCTTGGCACCGCCGGTCGGTCCGGCGGTGTAGGCGGAAAGCGTGAAGCCGTCGGCTGCCTTGAGGTCGATCGTGCTGCCCATTGGTTCCCTCCCGGTTGTGCGTGCGGATCAGAATGCTCAGGATGCCGGCATGGGCGATATCGTCAACCTCCATCGGGTGAAGCAGCGCCACGAGCGCGACCAAGCGGCGGCGCTGGCAAAACAGCAGCGGATCCGCCACGGCCGCACCGAGGCCGAGCGCGCGCACGACGAACGGACGGAGCAGCAGCGGCAGGCGTTGCTGGACGCCTTACGGCGAGATGAACCGAGCGAATGACGCGACCAGCGTCCGATAGATCGGTCGCTTGAAGTCCACCGCCAGCGCCGGCAGATCCGCAAGATCAACCCAGCGCCACGCATCGAATTCCGGATCGGGGTCGGCATCCAGTCTGATGTCGCCGTCCTCGCCGGTGAAGCGCAACGCAAACCAGCGCTGCCGCTGGCCGCGGTAGCGCCCGCGCAGCGCCACGCCGACAAGGTGCGGCGGCAGGTCGTAGATCAGCCAGTCGGGATGCTCGCCGATGATCTCGGCGCGGTCGGTGCCGATCTCCTCGGCCAGTTCGCGCAGCACGGCGGCACGCGGATCCTCACCGGGATCGATGCCGCCCTGCGGCAGCTGCCAGCCGCCGGCGGGACCTTCCGCGTTCGGCATATCGGCACGGCGGGCGACGAAGACCTGGCCATCCCGATTGAACAGCACGGCGCCGACATTCGGCCGATACGGGAGTGCCGTGCCGCCGCTCATTTCGCCACCGCCGGAGGCTTGGCCAGCGCGCTGACCGGAGCGAGCGTCAGACCGTCGGCCTCCAATCCGTTCGCCCAGTTGGCAATGCGATTAACGGTGACGGGTCGCACGGCCGTGGCGAGCCCCAGAGCGCTGCCCTTCTCGTGCGCCAGCTTTGCCAGCCTGCCCAGCTTGTCGTCGATATCGGCAGGTGTCGCGGGTTCATCGATCACGACGTTGATTCCCCGCCCCCATGCAATCGGCAGCGCGGCGGTATCCGGCCGGGCATCGACATAGAGCAACCCGCGTTTTGCCAGTTCGGTCAGAACCGGGTTCATCTGGTCGGGCAGAGCGACAAATCGCTCGCCTCGTGTGGTGCCCAGCGCGCCCGTTGCCCCGACATAGCCGGCGATGCGGGACATCGCCCATTCCAGCCTCTGGTGGTTCTGTTCCGGCGACAGATTGGCCATCATCGCCTGCACACCTGGGTCATTGATCGGAAATCCCTGTGGCTCCATCGGAAGCGACACCAGGTACTCATGCTCCGCGAGCCGCGCGGCGGCCAGCAGCTTCGTGGGATTGGGGGCATAGGGTGAGAAGGCAAGCGTGATCCCGCCCGGGAGGGTGCGGACGGCCGCGTCGCTCTCCGCCTGATTGAGACCGACGCCCGCCAGCAGCAATCCAACCTTGGGGCGTCGCGTGCTCTGATCGACGCCGGCGGCATACACCTGCATGGGCATGCGCCCATCGATCGCAATCCGCGGCAATGGATTGTTCGGTTCATCGATCACCGGGTCGAGCAAGGCAGGATCGGGGTCGGCGATGGGTCCAGGGGTGTCGCGCCCCGGGTGTGGGGCGATCCTGGCCTGTCCTGGCGGCTGCTGCACCGGCGGTGGGGCGGCCGTGGGCGGGGCGACCACCGGGTGCGGCGCCTGTGCGGCGGCGAGCAGGGGACGCGGCGGCAATTGCGCCGGCGGGCCCAGCACCTGCAGGGTGGCAGCGCCGGCTGCCAGAAGCAGGATAACGATTACCCAGAAGATGCCGAGGCCACGCCACCCCGCGCCCCGGGACGCGAAGCGCAGCCGGGGGAAAGTCCCTGCCAATCGCCCTGCCGCAGCCCAAACCCTCAGTTGGCGGTGACGCGATTCTGCGCAGCCATCGCCTTGGCCACCACCAGTGCTTCCTGCAGCTGGTAGTCGGTATCATCCGGTTTCGCCGGATCGAATTTCGGGAAGCCTTCGGGCGGCTTGTTCGGAATATCCTTGACGATCGTCGGCAGGTCGCTACGCGGCGCCGGCTGAGCGTCGGGCGTGCCGCCGCGGTTCTGCAGCACACGGTTCAGGTCGGCCTCGCGCTCCGGTCCGAAGCGCGGAGTTTCCTCGCGGGTCTCCGTCACCGGCACGTCGGGCGTGATGCCAAGTCCCTGGATGGACCGGCCGGATGGCGTGTAGTACCGCGCCGTGGTCAGGCGCATCGCGCCGTTGCCCGGCAGCGGGATCACGGTCTGCACCGAGCCCTTGCCGAAGCTGGCGGTGCCGACCAATACCGCGCGGTGATGGTCTTGAAGCGCGCCTGCGACGATTTCGCTGGACGACGCCGAGCCGCCGTTGATCAGCACCACCATCGGCAGGCCGCCGGTGATGTCGGCGCCCTTGGCATCCCAGCGCTGTGCGTCTTCGGTGTGCCGCGCGCGCGTCGAGACGATCTCGCCCTGGTTGACGAAGTCGCCGGACACCGCCACCGCCTGATCGAGCAACCCGCCCGGATTGTTGCGCAGGTCGAGGATCAGTGCCTTCATCTTGCCGCCCGACTGTTGCTTCAGCGTCTTCACCGCCTGCTTCAGTCCGGCATCGGCCTGTTCGGTGAACTGCGACAGGCGCACGTAGCCGATGTCGCCCGGCTCCATGCGCTGCTTGACCACCTGGATGTGGATCACCTCCCGCAGCATGGAGATCTCGATCGGCTTTTCGACGCCCTCGCGCTTGATGGTCAACGAGATCTTCGAGTTCGGCGCGCCGCGCATCTTGTCCACCGCGTCGTTGAGCGACAGGCCCTGCACGGTCTTGCCATCAAGCGCGGTGATGATATCGCCCGCCTTGACGCCCGCCTTGGACGCCGGCGTGTCGTCGATCGGGCTGATCACCTTGATGAAGCCGTTGTCCTGAGTGACCTCGATGCCGAGGCCGCCGAACTCGCCTTTGGTCTGCACCTGCATGTCGCGGAACGCTTTCGCATTCATGTAGCTCGAATGCGGATCGAGGCCTGTAAGCATGCCGTTGATGGCATTCTCGACCAGGTCCTTGTCGGTGACGGGATCGACATATTCGGCGCGCACACGCTCGAACACGTCGCCGAACAGGGTCAACAGGCGGTATGTGTCCGCCCTGCTGCCATCCTGTGCGAACGCAGCGCTGATGCCGAAGTCGGAGCCGGAATGGCGGCCGATCAAGCCTGCCGCGGGGCCGACGGCGAGGCCGGCGACAAAGGCGGTGCCGAGCAGAAGCCCTGTGCGAAAACGCCGGGAGCGATAGTCCATTCGTTTCATCCTCTGAGCGGCCATGCCACGGGCAGGCGCGTCTTTCTAGCTATGGTACTGGTGGATCATCTTTTCGCGCGCACTGACTTCTGCCGTCCAGTGTTGAATTCTAAAGTCTGCGATAGATCAGCTGCTTGCTCGCAGCCACGGCGCCGGGTTGACCGGCTGCCCTTCGCGCCTCAACTCGACATACAGCGACGGACGGCTCCCGGATGCACCCGGTTCCCATGCCGGCATGACACCGACCGGCTCGCCGGCTGCAACCTGCTGTCCCACCTTGACGTCGAGCCTGTCGAAGCCGGCCAGCACTGCATGGTAGCCGCCACCGCAATCCACGATCAACAGCAACCCGTAGCTGCGAAAGGAAGTGGCAAATACCACGCGGCCGCCACACGGCGCCACCACCCGGGCCGCCGGCGCGGCACGATAGGAGATGCCGGTGGCGGGTCCGCCTTCGGTAGTATCGCCCCAGGACCGGACGATCCTTCCCGCAACCGGGGCGGTCAGCTGGCCACGCGGTTGCGCGCTGGTGGCAATCGTCCCGGTGCCCGTTGGGTGGTCCAGGGCGGCCTGCCGCTGGCGCGCCGCGACGGCTTCGCCCGAGCGCTTCTGCCGCTCCGCGCGAAGTGCATCCTCGCGGGCTCGCGTGGCCTCGGTCTGTCGTTCGGCGTCCAGTTCACCCAGCACGGCGCGCAAGGTGTCAGCTCGCGATGCCGCGGTGGCGGCACGCTGAGCCGCGTCGGTGGCCTCGCCTTCGGCCAGTTTCTGCTGTGCCCTGGCTGCTGCAATCTGCCGATCCAGGGCCGTGGACTGGTTCTGCTGTTCCGCCTCGGCCGCGACCAGCTTCGGCGTCTCGGCCTGCATCGCGCGCGTTGCGGCATCGAGCATGACCTGATCCTTGCGCAGCGTTACCGCTTCTCGACCTAGCTGTGCCGCGAGGCCACGCAGCACCAACACGCCCCGCAGCGTCTCCTCCGGCTGGGCCGGCACCGCCAGCAGCGTCTCGGCCGGGAACAGCGACAGCCGCTCGATCAGTGGCAGCAGCGGCTGCATCGTTTCCGCATGGGCGTCGAGGCTCGCCTCCGCCATACGACGCTGCGTCGCAAGCTGATCCATACGTGCCGCGGCGTCCACCGTTGCCGCCTCCGCATGACGGAGCCGTGCCGCCGCGGCGACCCGATCCGCGGCAAGGCGCTGCGCCTCGGCCGATGCCGCGGCGGCCCGCACCGCGGCGGCCTGCTGTGCCGCCTGTTCCGCGGCGCGTGCCTGTTCGGCCTGCTCCATCTGCTGGCGGGTGGCGTCCTGCTTCGGCGGACGCGCCGCCTGCGCAGCGACAGCCACGGCGATCGCCGTCAGGGCCAGCAGGCTACTCGGCCGCGCGCGCCGCATGGGCTTGGGTGAGCGAGGTGCCGGTCATTTCGTGCGGCGGCTTCAGACCCATCAGTTCGAGCAGGGTTGGCGCCACATCGGCCAGCCGACCATCCCGCAGCGCGGTCGCGCCGCCGCCCATCAGCAGCACCGGAACCGGATTGGTGGTGTGCGCCGTGTGCGGCCCGCCGGTTGCGGGGTCGCGCATCAGTTCGCAGTTGCCATGGTCGGCGGTGACCAGCAGGGCGCCCCCCTGCTTTTCCACCGCCGCGGCGATGCGGCCGAGACCGGCGTCCACCGTCTCCACGGCCTTGATCGCGGCCGGCAGGCTGCCGGTGTGGCCGACCATGTCGGGGTTGGCGAAGTTGAGCACGATCAGGTCGTATTTCCGGGAGTTGATCGCCGCCACCACCTTGTCGGTAAGTTCCGGGGCCGACATCTCAGGCTGCAGGTCGTAGGTCGCGACCTTCGGCGATTGCACCATGATGCGGTCCTCGCCGGGGAAGGGCGTCTCCTGGCCGCCGTTCAGGAAGTAGGTGACGTGCGGGTATTTTTCCGTCTCGGCGGTGCGTAGCTGTGTCCGGCCGGCGTCTGCCACCACCTCGCCGAGTATGTGCTCCAGCGTCTCCGGCGGAAACAGCGCATCGAGATGGGGCGCCAGTTCGTCCGAATAGTGCGTCATGCCGGCCGCGGCGGCGAACCTGATGGCGCGCCTGCGAGGGAAACCGTCGAACTTCGGCTCCAGCAGCGCGGCGAGAATTTCCCGGACGCGATCGGCCCGGAAGTTGAAGCACAGGATGCCGTCACCATCCTGCATGCCTTTGTAGTCACCGATGCAGGCGGGGACGATGAATTCGTCGGTTGTGTCATGGGCGTAGGCATCGTCTATCACCACCGCGGCGTCAGGGAAGCGCGGAGCATCGGCATCGGCGACGGCGGAATACGCCTTGGCGACACGGTCCCAGCGCTTGTCGCGATCCATCGCATAGTAGCGTCCCGACACCGTGGCGATCGGCACATCAGCTGGCAGCGCCTTGAGCAGCCATCGTATGTCATCCGCGCCAGAGCGCGGTGGCGTGTCGCGTCCGTCGGTGAAAGCGTGGACGGCGGTCTTCACGCCGGATTCGTGCAGGATCTTGGCCAGCGCGACCGCGTGCTCCTGGTGCGAGTGCACACCACCGGGCGAGGCCAGTCCCATCAGATGGCAGGTGCCGCCGGATGCCGTCAGCTTCGCGATCAGTCCGGTCAGCGCCGGCACGTGGGCGAGGCTGCGGTCCTGGGCGGCCTGGCTGATGCGCGGCAACTCCTGCATCACGACGCGTCCGGCGCCGATGTTCAGATGGCCGACCTCGGAATTCCCCATCTGACCGTCCGGCAGCCCGACATTGAGGCCGGAGGTGCGCAGGAAGGCGTGCGGACAGGACTGCCACAGCCGGTCGAAATTCGGCTTCCGCGCCTGACGAACGGCATTGTCGGCGATTTCCTCGCGCCAGCCAAACCCGTCGAGGATCATCAGCATCACCGGCCGAATCGACTGCGCCATGACATCAGCTCCTTACCACAGCCGGACACTGCGTAGCGCCCGGCACCACGACGAACAAGCGCTATGCGTGAGGCCCAGCTGCGGCATTGTGCTTCGCATTGAACCGCTGGCCCACCGCAGCGTTGCCCTGGGAGGCGAAGGAGGAGCCAGACCATGGCAATCAACCCCAGGCCGGACGGTTATCATTCAGTCACCCCTTATCTCGTTGTCGACGGAGCGGCGAGGGTGATCGACTTCCTCAAACAAGTGTTTAACGCCCAGGAGGTGATGCGGCTTGCCGCACCGGGGGGTCGCATCGGCCATGCCGACCTGCGCATCGGCGATTCCATGGTGATGCTGGGCGACGCACGTCCCGGGCACCCGGCGATGCCGGCGATGCTCTACGTCTATGTGGATGATGTGGACGCTGCCTACCAACGCGCGATGCGAGCAGGTGCACCATCAGAGCAGGCGCCGACGGACCAGTTCTATGGTGATCGCAGCGGCGCGGTGAAGGACCCGTGCGGGAATCTCTGGTGGATTGCGACGCGCATCGAGGACGTGACGCCCGATGAGCTGAGGCGTCGTGCCGAGGCGGCGATGCGGAAGGCGGGCGGCTGAGGGGCGGGGCGTCAACCGAATGTTAGGACCGATATGCTGGACCGGCCGGAAGCCGGTGCAGTAGGGTACCAGTATGAACGCAGTCCCGTTCGACACGCTGAAGATGGCGCAGCGCCTGGAGGCGGCGGGGTTTGCCGCCCCTCAGGCTGCCGGCGCCTCGGAGGCGCTCGCGGAGGCAATTACCGGGTCCGACCTGGCAACAAAGCGCGATCTGCAGGCGACCAAAAAATGAAACTTTTTGCCGAAATATCCAGTGTGACAACAGAATTGAAAGCCACCAGGAACGAACTGCTGGCGGCCATCGAACTGCTGCGGAGGGATATGACGATCAAGCTCGGCGGGATGATCTTCGTCGCTGTGGGTGTGCTGCTTGCGGCGATGCGCTACATGCCCCCGCACTCATAGCCCTCACCGCGGCTCAGTGAGCCGTCACCGCGTTGAGGCCTGCCGTCGCCGTGACGCCGTCCTGCGTAGCTATGCCGCCGCTGGCCCCGATAGCGCCGATCAGCTTGCCATCGACGACGATCGGGAAGCCTCCCTCGGAGGCCACGACGTGCTCGAACGCCAGCAGGCTGAGCGCGGCCGGTCCGCCACCGTTGATGACATCGGCGAAAGCCTTGCTTGGGCGGCGAAACAGGGCGGCGGAGCGCGCCTTGGCCTGCGCGATGTCGATCGACGCGTACTGGGTGCCGTCCATGGTGGCGTGGGCGATCAGTTGTCCGGCTGGGCCGACGACGGCAATCGCCATCTTCCAGTTGTGCTTCTTCGCTTCCGCCGCCGATGCGGCAATGGCCTTTTGCGCCATATCGAGGTCGATCGGCGTGCCATAGGGAATGTCGAACGGCATCGCCTCGGGCACTGGCGCCGGCGTTGCCGGGGCGGGCGTCTGCGCCGTGGCAATCCCGCCCAGCAGAATGCTGCCTGCACAGGCAAGCCCGATCGCGATCGTCCAACGGGTTGGCATGACCCGAGTGGTCGCCATGACCCAAATGGTCCACATGACATTGTCTCCCCTGAATTGGTGTTGCTCGTTCGACGCCGTGCGGCTTGGGTTATTCCCTGTGCGCAAGCGCCAGGCCGATGCCGGCGCCGATCAGGAACCCGCCGGACAGACGGTTGCGCAACCGGCCGCGTATCGCAAGCACGCCCCGGACACGACCCGCCAGCAGCGCCCAGCCGGTGTCGAGCGTGACCGCGACGACGAGGAAGGTGAGGGACAGCAGCATCACCTGCCGCACCATCGGTGCATCCGGCGACAGGAATTGCGGGAAGAAGGCGCCGTAGAACAGCAGCGTCTTCGGGTTGGTGAGGGAGATCAGGAACCCGCGGAGCGCGATGACACGAACCGAGCGTGGTTGCGGCCGGGTGCGCGTCAGGTCAATCGGCGCGGCGGCCCATTGCCGGACGCCCAGGTAGACCAGATAGGCGACACCGATCCAGCGGATCCATTCGAACCAGCCGGCGAGCATGTCGAGCGTGGCGGTAAGGCCAAGTGTTGCGAAAGCAAGCTGTACCACGATGGCCGACGAGGTGCCCGCGACGGTGAGCAGCCCGTGGCGCGTGCCGTATGCGATCGAGTTCGCCACGATCAATGAGACGTTGGGCCCAGGGATGAGCATCAGGATCGTGGAGGCGAGGACGAAGCCGAGATAGAGCGAGATGTGCATGGCGCGGTGGCTTTCTTCCGGGCACCGTGCGGCGCAGTCGCAAAGCCCCGCCGCACGGAGTGTGGGGCGGGGCTTTGCGCTGACTGAGGTCTGCTGCGCTGATCAGTCGGATGCGCAATGACCCGGGGTTCTTGCGTTCCCGCTCCATTGAGCAGGGTAATTGAGATCGGGACTGCCTTGGCGCGGTCGCAACATGACGAAACGATAGCGGCGCAGGTGACCGGGCGTCAAATCGCCGGCGGCAGGTTGGTTGTCCGGTCGTCAGGTCAGGGGCGCGGTGGCGTCACGACCGCGGAGAACAGCACCTTCAAGGTGCGAACCATGCCATCCGACTCGACGACCACGCGTCCCGGTTCGATCGATCGGACCACGAAGTCGCTCACATGTGCGCCCTCCTTCGCCACGACCGGTTTCGCGTTCTCGCCTGACATGAAGATCGCACGATTGCCGGATGGTCCCGTGATCACGCCCGCCAGACGCGTCGGCCCATCCCCTTTCAGGACCACGTCGTCCGATGTCTTTGGTGGCCGCCGATCCTCGCGGAACAGCGGGCGTGCCAGTGCGGTGGCCTGCCACTCATGCATGACGATTTTCGGATCGGGGCCCGAAGCCGGTTGTGCGATTCCTGCCAGCGGTGAGCGTGCCGGTGTTGCGGCAGCAAGGTCCGGCGTCGCGGTGTCCTGCATTTCCCAGTAGATCGCGCCCCCCATGGCGACGGTCACGACCAGAGCGCTCGCGAGTATCCGGCTCATCGGGCCGCCACCCGCGCCGACGTGGACCGGAACGCGAATATTGCGCACGCCACATCGAACGAGCCTGGGGCCGTGCTGATCCGATGGAGCGCCGGCGTCACCTGCAGTTCGTCCATCAGAAGCGCCGGCGAGGCGAGGTGGATGTCCTTCAGCAGGGCCATCAGCATCGGCCACGATGCGTTGAACGAAATGCGCAGCCCGATCCGCCGATAGGCTCCGGCGTCGTCACCGGGGAGTGTCTCCACGCTGTTCAACTGGACTCCGGTCGCCATGAACATTGCTTGCACACGCTCCTGCAATGACGCGCTCGCCATGGAGTCGCTATCGCCCTCGAGCAAGGCGGCTTCTCCGGCGCCAGCGGCCGCGACTGCGTTGGCCTGTTCCTGGAGGTTGGGCAGCGCCGTCGCAAGCGCCTCCATCCGCTGCGTGAGCGCCTCCTGGTGCCCCAAGGCGGCGGCGCGATCGCTGTGCCAATCGATCAGGGGCATAATGACGCCCAACCACAGCATGGCCAGCGCGAGCGACGTGAGGCCGAGTGCCAGCAGCTGGCCGGTACGTCCTGTCGGTAATGAGCGCTTCATGTCACGACCCCAGCTCTGCGCGGATCGAGAACATCTCGCCGCCATTGGTCTCGTCTCGAATGACCGGTGCGGTGAATGCAGGGTTGTGGATCAGCGGATTCGCAGCCATCGCTCCGATCAGTCGGGCAGCCGCGGCGGATCGTCCGCTGATGGTGAGCTTCCGCTGGCGCACGTTCAGCGCGGTCAGATAGGTATCGTCCGGCAGCAGGTCGGTCAGCAGAGCGATGGACTGCAGCGGCGTGCCCAGTTGGTTTCGCGCCGCCGCGATGGCGTCCGCGGTCGTCGCGCCGGTTGCGATCTTCTTGCGCAATTTCTCGGCCTCCACGACCTGGGGCTTTACGGCCTCGATGCGCGCATCGAGCCTTGCCGCGGCGACGGACTGCAGGATGAAAGGCAGTGTGATCGCCACCGCCACCATCACACCGCAGCCGCCGAGTGCGACGGCGTGGACACGCGGTCCCAGCCAGCGATGCGCCGTCCGGTCCTCGGTCAAGGGGATGATGCGATTCGGTTCCGTGGTTTCCCCGGCCGCGATGCGTGCCGGGGCGAGCCCTGACTGCATGAGTGCCGTCAGGATTGCCTCGACCCGCAGATATGGGATGACGGTGACGCGAACATGAAGCCGGTTGCGCACGGGATCACGCTTTCCGGCGAGGCAGTTCCAGAAGACTTCGTCGGCACGGAATGGCGTCAGGCGGTCCATCTCGTAGGACACCACCCGCTTGAGGTCGTGTTCGGCGGCGAGCGGCAGGGTGATCTCCCGCTCCAGCAACAGATCAGGAGACACCCGCAGCACGGATGACGTTCGAAGCGCGCGCGGCAGCCGGCCCAGTACTCCCCGCAGTCCCGCCGAATCGAGCCCGTGCCGGCCGAGCGAGGTTTCCCCGCCCCGGCTCTGCAGGAACAGCTCGACGGAAGACAGGTCAGGGGTATCGGGCACGATGACGAGCGTTCGCCGCCAGGTCCGGCCGGAGGACGGCCGAAGCGACGCGGGGACCAGGTCCCGCATCTGCTCCTTCCACCAGTTGAACAAATCGGTCAGCATCCTGTCCGTCCTACCATCCGGCGGTGCTTCGGCACCTTCGGGCATTTCTTGCACGCCGCGATCAGCCAGGCCGCGGGTGGCCGGCCCGAAGAGAGTGATATGGGTTCAGTTAGCCCCGCCGCCATTTGGCCCCGGGTGGGCCATTCAAGGTGCTGCCGAAAGTGATCGCGATCAATACAAGTGAATGGCACCATTTCCCTGACCCTCCGGACTCCAGTGGTTGCGCCGATAAGTCCGACCAGCGCGCGGCGGGCAGCGGCTTGTGCGAATCCGTAACGTCATCAGGGTATAAGCCTAAGGCCCCAGAACTTCAACTTTATTGTTGTTAATCCGTATTGGTTGATCGGGATACGTCGCGGTTGCATTCTGCCGCCGGAAAGGTCATGATAGCGGAATATCATAGCCCGGAAGAGCGCCATGACCGACAACAATCTCGGTGACATCATCCGCCCGCGCCACTGCCGCGTCAGCGTGTCCGCGGACAAGACGGAGCTCGCTTTCACCTTCGGAAGCGAGGAGCGGACGCCCACTACCATGGTGCTTCCCATTCTCGGTGCGGCAGGCCTTCAGCAGCAACTTGCGCAGTGCCTCTATCTGCTGGGCGTGCGCCCGGTTGCGCAGCGGGACAAGCCAGCCGCCGCGCCCGCGCCATTGGCGAATTAGGCGTTCCGGCCCGGATCGGCCGCCGCGACAATGACCGCGGCCACGCGCCATGCCACCCGCGCGGGCGCTCATCCCGCACCGGTTGAGGACGAGCCCTTGGTGGCACCTATCGATGTGGATGCAGCCAGTGACTACGACGTGCTGCCATACCCTTCGATGCCGATCACCCACACGCAGCCGGCGCATCTCGCGGCGCTCGCCGCATTGTTCGGTGCTGCGGCGCCGGCGGTCGAACGCGCGCGCGTGCTTGAACTCGGCTGTGCGGCAGGCGGCAACATCGTTCCACTCGCTGCGCGGTTTCCCCATGCCAGCTTTGCCGGTATCGACCTTTCCGAGCGTCACATCGCGGACGGGCGCGCGCGGATTGCCGCATTAGGCCTCGAGAACATCAGGCTCCAGCAGGGCGACCTGGCCACGCTCGATCTGGCCGGGGAGCAGTTCGACTATGTCATCTGCCACGGCGTGTTCAGCTGGGTGCCGAAAGCCACGCAGGACGCCATTTTCCGTCTGTGCCGCGACGTCCTGGTGCCGAACGGGGTGGTTACGATCAGCTATAACGTCCTGCCAGGCTGGCACCTGCGGATGGCGATCCGGGACCTTTGCCTGCACTATGCGGGCAGGGAAGGTACGCCACAGCGTCGCGTTGCAAGGGCTCGCGCCGCGCTTGAGCAGATCGCAGAGGCATCGGAAGAGTCGGAGCCGTACGGCCGGCTGATGCGGACCGAGGCCCGGCGGCTGAAACAGGTGCCAGCCGCGTACATACTGGGTGAGTTCCTGGCGCCGGACAACACGCCTTGCCATGTTCGGGATTTTATCGGCCAGGCTGCAAATCACGGGCTCGACTACCTGTGCGAGGCGGATCTTTTTGCCGCAGTGCCGCAAACCCTCGATCCTGCGATGCGCGGCCGCATCACCGCATTCGCGGACTCCGACCGCGCGGCGACGGAGCAGCACATCGACTTCCTGACCGGCCGCCTGTTCCGCCGTTCGGTCCTGGTGCGACAGCAACCCACAGCCTGCCTCCAGCGCATCCCCGGCCCTGATCGGCTGAGCGCACTGCACATCGCCAGCCCGATCTGCCTCGATCGGGCGGAAAGCACGGATCGACTCGTCACCTTCAGGGATGCTCGCGAGCGCCCGATCGCAACGGGGGACCCCGTGATCCGCGAGGCATTCGAACGCCTCGCGAGAGCGTATCCGGCAACCCTCCCGCTGGACGCGCTGACGGACCTCCCCGATGGGGCGCCGCATGTCGCCGCCGAAATCGAGGCCCGCGTGCGCCGTGCCATCTTCACGATGGTCCTCGCCGGCCGGGCCAGCATATCCGTCCTGCCGCTGCGGGTGGGGCATGCGGATCATGAGCATCCGACAGCGTGGCGCGTCGCCCGCGCCGAAGCTGCGTCGGGCCAGCCCTGGGTCACCACCCTGGGCCACGCGGGCGTGCCTGCGCATCCCATCCTCCGGGTCCTTCTGCCGCTTCTCGATGGAACCCATGGCCGCTCGGCACTGCGGGCACGCCTGGCGGACGCGCTCCAATCCGGCGCGGTCCGGGTGCCGGAGCTGCCGGCCGATCGGCCGCCCCCATCGCGGGAGCGTCTTGGTGCCATCATCGAACAATACCTCGATCAAATCCTTCGCCATCTCGAGCGCCATGCCGTGCTCGAACCGGGACCGGCCTGGGCGGGAACTGCCGGCCAATTAGTTGCAAAAAACCCACACTGCGATTCAAGTCGTGAAAATCGCGGACCAATAACGGATTATTAATAATATCCTGGATTGACCGCTTGCTATCGTCATAGGATCACATGGCGATAGGGGGTCAGGGTGAGCGCGAAAAATGCCGGCACAAAGGCAATCCGCGGAAAACGCCAGTTTCTGGTCCACCTCGACGCCAGCCTAATCCGGCGGATCAAGATCCTGGCCATCGACCGCAACGTCAGCGCCTCGAGCCTGGTTCAGGAAGCGCTGCTCGCCTTCCTCGCAGCCACGGGCAATTCAAATCCGCCTCCCCGCAATCAGGGAGACCTTTCATGAAGCGCTGTGTCGCGCTGACGCTCGTGCCCGTCCTCGCCGTGACAGGGTGCATCCAACCGCCTGTGGAACCCGTCCTGGAACCTCTTCCGCCGGTTACCGGGGAGGGTGCGGTCGCCCCACCACGCGTGAACGGCTCCGTCGGGACCCTGACCGCGAACACGCCGGTGCTGACCAGCACCGCGGCGCCGGCGACCTTGCCCCTCCGTTTGGCCGGCGACACTACAAACCTCGGGCCAATCACCCTCGACTTCGCGGACTCCGACATACGCGAGGTCTCGTCGCAGATCCTCGGCGACATCCTGCACGTCAACTACACGATCGATCCGGCGGTGCACGGAACAGCCACATTGCATACGACAACGCCCATGACGCGGGGACAGCTCGTGGGGTTGCTGCAGTCGCTGCTTGCCTCCAACAACGCGACCGTGGTGGAGAGCGCCGGCGTTTATCGGGTGGTGCCGGCCCCCGCGGCGGCAGGATCGCTGGGCGGCGGCAACGATGCAGCGATACCGCTGCGCTACGCGTCGGCGCCCGAACTCGCCAAGGTCCTGCAGCCGTTCGTGCAGACCGGAGGCAAGGTGGCCGCCGATACCAACAGCAACGCGCTGATTGTCGTCGGCGATCCCGCCACGCGGGAAGCACTGATCGGCCTGATCCGCGCCTTCGACGTCGATTCCCTGGCTGGCCAGTCCTATGCGCTGTTGCCGGTGACCGCGGGCGATGCGCAGGACACGGCGGCGGCCCTGCAGGTCGCGTTCCGCAGCCAAAGCAACGGTGCACTGGCCGGAGTGGTGCGCGTCGTGCCGATGCAGGGGATCAACTCGGTGCTGCTGATCGCCAACCAGCCCGCCTACATCGACGACGCACGGCGGGTGTTTGCGCTGGTGGAACGCGCACGCCGCTCGACGGTGCGGAGCTGGCGGGTCTTTTATCTCCAGAACAGTCGCAGCAACGACGTGGCCTTCGTGCTTCAGCAGGCCTTCACGCCCGGCCATGTCACGGCTCAACCGTCGCAGAGCGGTGTCGGCAGCACTGCGCCCGGAGCGCAGACCAACACCCTGGGCGGTGGCGGAATGGGTGGTGGCGGACTGGGTGGTGGCGGACTGGGCGGTGGCGGCCTGGGCGGTGGCGGCCTGGGCGGTGGCGGCGGCCTGGGCGGCGGCGGTCTGGGCAGCCGGGCCGGTCTGGGCGGCGGCGGCCTGACCGGCGGTGGTGCCGGCGGAACGGGCACCGCAACGCCCGGTCAGGCGGGCGGAAGCGCGGAAGGCCAGGACCAGGGCGCAGGCAATCCGCTGCTGGGAGGATTAGGCGGGCAACCAGATCAGTCCGAATCGTCGCAGCCGCCAACGATGCGCATCATACCGAACAACCAGAACAACGCCATCCTCGTGTATGGCTCGCCGCAGGAGACCGATACGGTCGAGGCGATGCTGCACAAGATCGACATCCTGCCGCTTCAGGTACAGATCGACGCCATCATCGCCGAGGTGACGCTCAACGATACGCTGCAATACGGCACGCAATGGTTCTTCAAGTCGCGCGGCGTCAACATCATCCTGGACAATGCCACGCAGACTGTTACATCCCTGGGCAGCACCGCCCTGCAAGCTGCGTTTCCCGGCCTGGTCGGCGGCGGCAACGGTGCGGGCGGCGCGCCGTTCGTGATCTCGGCGCTGCAGGCGGTGACGAAGGTCAACGTGCTGTCGTCGCCTCAGCTGCTCGTCACCGACAACCATGCGGCCCGGCTGCAGGTCGGATCACTGGTTCCCTATCTGACGCAGTCCGGACAAAGCACGATCACGCCCAATGCCCCGGTCATCAATTCGATCGACTACTTCCAGACCGGCGTCATCACCGACGTCACACCGCGCGTGAATAGCGGCGGGCAGGTCACCCTGGACATCTCGCAGGAGGTCAGCAACATCGATACCACGACCCCGCAGACATCCGGCATCGGCTCGCCGACCTTCTTCCAACGCTCCATCCAGTCGCGGGTGGTGGTGCACGACGGTCAGACCGTGGGCCTCGCCGGCCTGATCCAGGACAGCGCGTCCGCCGGGAACCAGGGCCTTCCATGGCTGAAGGATATTCCGATATTGGGCTTTTTTGCTGGCACCCAGAACAACGCGCGGACGCGGACCGAACTTCTGGTGCTGCTCACGCCGCGGGTGATCCGCGACCAGAGGGATGCGCGCGAGGCCGCCGAAGATCTGCGTGCAGGACTGGCGAACGCCGCGCTGATCCCGCAGGTTCTGCAGGGCCTGAGGCCGACCGGCTCGAACGACCCAGGTGCCCGGGTGCGGCAGAAGTTCCGGCAGGTCGTGGAGCCGCAGCCGCAGTAGTGCGGGGGCGGCGTTCCGCCGCCCCCACGCCGCGCACTTAAGCGGCCTCGGCCAACTGCCCGTTGATCAGCAGTCCGTCCCTGCTCGCGGTGACGTGCACCGTATCGCCGTCCTTCACCGATCCTTCCAGGATCAGCGAAGCCAGCGGGTTCTGCAGACTGCGCTGGATCACCCGCTTCAAAGGCCGCGCGCCGTAGGTACTGTCGTAGCCCTCGTTCGCCAGCCAATCGAGCGCGAGGCGGTCGAGCTCGATGTTGATCTTCCGATCGGCCAGCAGCTTGCGCAGGTGTTCGAGCTGGATCGACACGATCGATGCCATGTCGCTGCGCTGCAGCCGGCGGAACAGGATGATCTCGTCCAGCCGGTTCAGGAACTCGGGGCGGAAGTGCCCGCGCACGACGCGCATCACCTGGCCCTGTACCATCGCGGTCGACTCGCCGTCCGGCTGTGCCGCCAGGATGTCGCTGCCCAGGTTCGAGGTCAGCACGATGATGGTGTTCTTAAAGTCCACCGTGCGGCCCTGGCCATCGGTCAGCCGGCCATCGTCGAGCACCTGCAGCAACACGTTGAAGACGTCCTCGTGCGCCTTTTCAACCTCGTCGAACAGGATCACCTGGTACGGCCGCCGGCGCACCGCTTCGGTCAGCACGCCGCCCTCGTCGTAGCCGACATAGCCGGGCGGCGCCCCGATCAGGCGCGCGACCGCATGACGCTCCATGAACTCGCTCATGTCGATGCGCACCATTGCCCGTTCGTCGTCGAACAGGAACTCGGCCAGCGCCTTGCAGGTCTCGGTCTTGCCGACGCCGGTGGGCCCCAGGAACAGGAAGCTGCCGATCGGCCGGTTCGGGTCCTGCAGGCCGGCACGCGCACGGCGCACCGCGTTGGCAACGGCCTTCAGCGCCTCTTCCTGGCCGATGACACGCTTGCGCAGTTGCACTTCCATGTGCAGCAGCTTGTCGCGTTCGCCTTCCAGCATCTTGTCCACCGGAATGCCGGTCCAGCGCGAGACGACCCCGGCGATCTGTTCCTCGGTCACCGCCTCGTTCACCAGCTTCCCGTCGGACGAGGTTGCCAGCTTCTTCTCGATCTCCGGGATCACGCCGTAGAGTAGCTCCGACGCGCGAGCCAGATCGCCGCGGCGCTGCGCGATCTCCACCTCGCTGCGTGCCTGGTCCAGCCGCTCCTTCAGCTTCTGGGTATCCTGCACCTGTTCCTTCTCCGCCTGCCAGGCGGCGGTCAGCGTATTCGATTCCTCCTCGAGTTCGGCCAGCTCCTTCTCCAGCCGAACCAGCCGGTCGCGCGATGCCGGATCGCTCTCCTTGCGCAGCGCCTCGCGCTCGATCTTGAGCTGGATCACCCGCCGGTCGAGTTCGTCCAGCGCCTCGGGTTTGGAATCGACCTGCATGCGAAGGCGGCTGGCGGCCTCGTCGATCAGGTCGATTGCCTTGTCCGGCAGGAAGCGGTCGGTAATGTAGCGATTGGAGAGTGTTGCGGCGGCGACCAGCGCACCGTCGGTGATGCGCACGCCGTGATGCAGCTCGTACTTCTCCTTGATGCCGCGCAGGATCGAGACGGTGTCCTCGACCGACGGCTCGCCCACGAACACCGGCTGGAAGCGCCGTGCCAGGGCGGCGTCCTTCTCGATATGCTTGCGGTACTCGTCGAGCGTGGTCGCGCCGATGCAGTGCAGCGTGCCGCGCGCGAGTTCCGGCTTGATCAGGTTCGCCGCATCCATCGAGCCTTCCGCGCGCCCGGCGCCCATCAGATTGTGCAATTCGTCGATGAACAGGATGACCTGCCCCTCGGCTGATTCCATCTCCTTCAGCACGGCCTTCAGGCGTTCCTCGAACTCGCCGCGATACTTGGAGCCGGCGACCAATGCGCCGAGGTCGAGCGCCAGGAGTTGCTTGCCCTTCAGCGCCTCCGGCACGTCGCCGTTGACGATGCGCAGCGCCAGGCCATCGACGATGGCGGTCTTGCCGACGCCGGGCTCGCCGATCAGCACGGGATTGTTCTTGGTGCGGCGCGCCAGCACCTGGATGGTGCGGCGGATTTCCTCGTCGCGCCCGATCACCGGATCGAGTTTCCCGTCCCGTGCGAGCGCAGTGATGTCGCGCGCGTATTTCTTCAGCGCGTCGAAGTTGGACTCGGCATTCGGGCTGGTGACCGTGCGGCCCTTGCGGATGTCGTTGATCGCCTTCTCCAGCGCCTGCGGCGTGACGCCGGCATTGCGCAGCGCACGGGCGGCCGGGGTGTCGGACGAGGCGATCGCCAGCAGCAGGCGATCCTGGGCCACGTACTCGTCGCCGGCCTTGGTTGCAGCCTGCTGGGCCGCGTCCAACAGGCGGACGATTTCCGGGGTGAACTGTGGATCGCCGGCGCCGGAACCCTGAACCTTGGGCAGTCGCCCCAAGTCGGTCTGCACCGCGGTCAGCGCCGCCTTGGGATCGCCGCCGGCCGCCCTGATCAGGCCGGCAGCGGCGCCTTCCTCATCGTCGAGCAGCGCCTTGAGCAGGTGTTCGGGCGTGATCCGTTGATGGAACTCGCGGATGGCTATGGTCTGGGCGGCCTGGAGGAATCCCCGGGCCCGTTCGGTGAATTTTTCTATTTCCATGTCGGTGTCCCTGTAGGTAGGCGACTGGTCGGCGCCCACCCCTCATCAGGCAGCGGATGCGTGAACCTTTGGCATTCCAGTTGGGTCCAGGCACACTGCTACTCAAGAGGGGGTGCCAAATGCGCATCGAATACCTGTATCGCTACCCGGTGAAGGGTCTGACGGCCGAGGCGCTGGAGGCGGCGGAGGTAGAGCCGGGCGGCTGTATCCCATGGGACCGCGCCTTCGCGCTGGCCCAAGGGGACGCGGGTGGCGACGCGGGCTTCGATCCGGAGCAGCCGAAATGGCTGCAGAAGGCGAACTTCATGTGTTTGATGAAGAATGCCCGCATCGCGGCCCTGTTCTCCTTCTTCGAACCTCGCAGCGGCATGCTGGCGATCCGCGCGCCCGACGGTTCTGCGGTGGTCGAGAACGCGCTGACCGAGGCGGGGCGCGAGCGCATCGGTAGTTTCTTGACGGATTATCTGGGCGAGGAGGCGCGCGGCGCCCCGCGCTTTCACCACATCCCAGGCCACAGCTTCTGCGACCAGCGGAGCAAGGTGGTCAGCCTGATCAACCTGGCCAGCCTGCGCGACTTCGAGGCCAAGGTTGGCGCACGTCGCCATCGTCGGCGGTTCCGCGCCAATGTGTGGTTCAGCGGCGCACCGGCCTGGAGCGAGCGCGACTGGGTGGGCCGGGACATCCACATCGGCGGCGCCGTGCTGCGCGTGGTCAAGCCGATCACCCGTTGCCCGGCCACGGAAGTGAACCCGGAGACCGCGGTGCGCGACGCGGACCCGGTGGCCGAATTGCGCCAGCTCTACAATCACATCGAGCTTGGCGTGCATGCCGAGGTGATCGAGGGTGGCCGGTTCGCAGTGGGGGATTCGATCGAGGTGCTGCCGGAGTAGGAACGGCGCGTTCTAACACCCACCGTCGTTGACGTTTGCTCTCTCTTCGTTATGCCGGGCTTGACCCCGTCATCTATACCAGCACGTTGCCACGAGAGATGGCCGGCTCGGTGGCCGGCCATGACGATACGAGGATTGACTGGCGCCCTTTTTGGGCCGTCGTGACTGGGATGGATTTTTCCTTATAGCGTCGAGCCCGGCGGAAACGACGGACGCCGCTTTTCCTTGTGCGAGGCAAGGCCCTCCTTCGCCTCGGGTCCGCTGAACCCCATGAACTCCAGCGCCAGCGAGGCGTCGAACGACGGTCCCGCCATTCGGAGCCAGTTGTTCAGCGCGTACTTGGTCCAGCGGATCGCACTCTGCGCGCCCTCGGCGAGGCGCACCGCGATCTCCACAGCCTTCGCATCGAGCTCCGCATCCTCCACCGCGAGCGAGATCAGCCCAATGCGTTCGGCCTCGGCGCCGGACACCGCATCGCAAAGGAGAAGAAAGTATTTCGCCTTCGCCAGCCCGCACAGCAGCGGCCAGACGATCACCGAATGATCGCCTGCGGCGACGCCGAGCCGCGTGTGGCCGTCGATGATGCGCGCATCCTTTGCGGCGATCGACACATCGGCCAGCAGGCCGCAAACCAGGCCGGCACCCACCGCCGGACCGCGCATCGCACTCACCACCGGCTTGGAGCAGTTGATGATGTTGTAAACAAGATCGCGCGCCTCCTTCCAGACCCGCGCGCGGATCTCGAAGTCGGCCATCATCTCCTCGATCATCGCAAAGTCGCCGCCGGCGGAGAACGCGCGGCCGGCGCCGGTGATGATGACGGAATTCACCTCCGGATCGGCATCCACATCGCGCCAGATCTCGCCCAGTTCGCGATGCATCACGGCATCGACCGGATTGGGCCTCTCCTGACCGAGCCCCATGGTGATGCGCAGCACGCGCGGATGCGGCCGGTCAAAGTGCAGGCGGGTGTAGGGCGCGTAGAGATCGGTCATGATCGGACTCCCTGCGTCACGCCGGGCGCACGCGGGCGAACGCCTGCTCCGCGCGTCGACGGAGCGCGCCGATCCTGCCGACACCGGACAGCCGGCGATCGAGGAAGGCAAGAGTGGCTGCGTCGTCTTCGCTGCCGTCGCGCAGCCAATACAGCAGCGTTGCGCCGTAAACCGCGGTCAGAATCGCGCGCTTGGTGTACCAGCTGAAATCAGCCGACCGGTCGCCCGCCGCATGCCAGATCGCATCGACTGTGCGCGCCGTGCATGCCGCCGCGAGACGCGCGTGCGATGGCAGCGCCAGCAGTGCGACGGCGCGACGGATTGCCTCCTTGTACGGGCGGTTGCGCGTAAGCCGCAGCGCGATGACGGCGCGCACCCGCTCCGGCACCCGCCTCGCCGCCAGATCGAGCGTGGCTGCCTCGGTTTCCATCCCGCGATCGGCCCAGTCGCAGAACGCCTCGATCATGTCTGCTGCGCCGCCGGGAAACAAAAGCTCCGCCTCGTCGGTCGGCACGCCGATGTCCGTCAGCCCCATGCGCAGCGCGCGGACGGTCCAGCCATCGAACGGCACATGCGGCAGCATGGCGGCGATGGCGGCATCGCGCTCCGGGCTGCGCTCGGGCGCATGGACCATCAACGGCCCTCCTGTCGCGCCGCAGCCACGCGCGCGAGTTCCTCGGTGAAGCCGAACAGCGAGAAATCCTTCATGCGCATCGGGTACAGAATGCCGTCCAGGTGATCGTACTCGTGCTGCACCACGCCTGCGTGGAAGCCTGACACCTCGCGTTGGACCGGTCTGCCGTCGCAGTCCACCCCGCGATAACGGATGCTGGGTGCGCGCGGCACGGCAGCGCGAAGGCCGGGGATCGAGAGGCAACCTTCCCAGCGCAGCACACGTTCGTCGGTCAGCAATTCGATCTCGGGATTGATCAGCACGGAATCGCCGATGACCGTGTCGCCGGCGGTCTCGCCGGCGCGCGTTTCCGGGACGTGGAACACGAACAGTCGCAGTGGCGCGTGCACCTGCGGTGCGGCCAGGCCGACGCCTGGCGCGTCATGCATTGTCTCGAGCATGTCGGCGACCAGCCGGCGGATCTCCGGCGCTCCGGGATCCGCAACCGGTTCACACATCCGCAGCAACACGGGATGGCCCATGCGCGCTATCTTCAGAATGGCCATACGACCTCCAAGGCTTGTCCGCGGGCTTGACCGGCGGGGGTGGGCTGGCGAAATGTCTTGGCCCCATGGTATAGGGCCGGTCCCCGGCAGTCGGGGACGGCTCAGCAGAGAAGGAGAAGGCGGCCAAGTGCAAGTACCTGGTACGCGACAACAATGTCGATCAGGCGCTGAAGGCGCTCAAGAAGAAGATGCAGAGGGAAGGGATCTTCCGCGAGATGAAGCTGCGGCGGCACTACGAGAAGCCGTCCGAGCGCAGGGCCCGCGAGGCAGCCGAGGCGGTACGCCGCGCCCGCAAGCTGGAGCGCAAGCGGCTCGAGCGCGAGGGCTTCTGATCCGCACCTGCTTTGTCCGGGCAGGTGCGATAGCCAGTCACTGCCGATAGGTTCGACGGTCACGCACTGCCAACCGCGCTCAACGTGGGTGGCCGTGCGCGGGTCCTCGCGTTCGCGGGGATGACAGAAAATTTGGTGTTCAAGCGGCCGATCGACCCCGGTCGCGTCACCCCCGCGACAGCGGGTCCCGGCCATTGAACAACCCGCGTCCTCCGCCTTACGGTGCAATTGGACCGAAGCTTCGGGGTATCGGCGGTGTTCATACCAGACCAAAGTCGTCAGCAAGCGGTGTTCGACCGGCTGCGGCAGGGTATCCTCGCGGGCACACTCCCCTCGGGAGCGCGCTTGCCACCCACCCGCGCGCTCGCCGAGGAACTCGGTGTGGCGCGGCAGACCGTAGTGCTGGCCTATGAACGCCTCGCATCGGAAGGCTACGTGCAAGCCCGTACCGGCAGCGGCACGTATGTCGCACCCGACCTGCCCGATGCCGCCCCCGCGCCTGCCGTACTGCCACCCGTGGCGGCCAGTTCGCTGTCCGTACGTGGCCGACGACTGGCGACCGTGCCAGCCTCCGCGGCATCCAGCCACACTCGCCTCGGCGCGCTGCTCGCCGGCGGCATTCCTGCGCCGGATCTGTTCCCGACGCAGGCCTGGGCGCGGTGCGCAGCCCGCGTCTTCAAGAATCTTTCCGCCGATCTGACCGGCTACCCGCCGCCACAGGGGCTGGCCGAACTGCGCACGCAGATCGCGGCGCATCTCGCCGCCACGCGCGGTCTACTCGCCGATCCCGCCAACATCGTGGTAACAGCGGGAACCCAGCAGGCGCTGCGCATCGCGGCCGAATTGCTGCTTGATCCGGGCGATGCCGCGTGGGTCGAGGACCCCGGCTACATCGCCGGACGCGGCGCGCTGCTTGCCGCGGGTGCTGTGCCGGTCGCCGTGCCGAGCGACGCCGAGGGGCTCAATGTCGCCGCCGGAATCCAGCGCGCATCCGCCGCGCGTCTGGCATTGGTGGCGCCGTCGCACGCCACGCCGCTCGGCGGCGCCCTGCCGATTACCCGGCGGCTTGGCTTGCTGGATTGGGCCGGGCGGGCAAACGCCTGGGTCCTGGAGGACGACTGCGACTCCGAGTTTCGCTGGACCGGCCACCCGCTGCCGCCGCTGGCCACGCTCGATCGGGCCGGACGCGTGATCTATTGCGGCACCTTCAGCAAGACCCTGGCGCCGGCATTGCGCCTGGGTTTTGCCGTGGTTCCGGCCCCGCTGGTCGCGGCGTTCGTGCGCGTGCAGACCCTGATGGATCGCGGCATCGACACGATCAATCAGGCGACCCTGGCCGAATTCATGCGCCAGGGCCTGCTTGCGCCGCATATCCGCCGCATGCGCACCGAATATGCCCGCCGCCGCGACGCCCTGTTGGCCGCGCTCGCCCGCCACGCACCGTCCGCTTCGCCGATCCCGGCGCCCGGCGGGCTGCACATGGTCTCAGGGCTGCCAGCCGGCGTGGACGAAGCGGCTGCCGTACAGGCCTGCCGCAGCCGCGGCCTCACGGTGTCGCCGCTGGGCGCCTATTACGCCGGCGCCCCGCGGATGTCGGGGCTGGTCATGGGTTTCGCCGGCACGCCCGAGGCGCTGGCCGCAGACACGGCGCGGCGGTTGGAGGCGGCGCTGCGGGCAGTGGCGTAGGGCCGGCGCGGTCAGCCTGTCAGCGCGATCATCTGCGCCACGAAACGCTTACCCGCTGCGATCGCTTCTGCGGCGCGCTCGAGCGATACTTCGGAACCGACGCCGATCTCGTAGTCGGCAATGGCGATGCCGTCCGAGCGGATTCCGAGCATCAGCGGCGTGGGTAGGAACCGCGCGATAGGGCATGGCGTTAACGAACTCGCCAGTCTCGTCGCAAATGTCGGTGCCCGGGTCGGCAAGCCGATCCATTTCCGCGAACCGGTCGGCCATGTCGCGCAGGAACACGGCCACATCGTAATCGGAATCCGGACGAGCATCGCCTCGCGCGCGCGAGCCGAACAGCACACCCGATCGAGACGATGGCCATACATTGTGTCCAGCGCCTTGCGAAAACGTCTGAGAACGGGACCGTCTGTCAGTGTTGTGGCCGCCATGGGTTCCAGTCCGCCGCGAGAGGCGGAAACGGCTCGTCGTCACTGTCTCGGCTGCCAAATTGACCGGCCGCATTTCCTTGGCTGTCAGCGCCGTCCCCGACTCCAACCCAGGCTGACTTAGCACAACGGAAACCTTGGTGAGCGAACGCCGGCACTACTCCCAGCCGCTCACGCCCCCTGCGTCAGGCGGAACGCCGCGGCCTGATAGACGCCCAGCACACGGACCTCCGAGGAAAAGAACGACAGTTCCTCCAGCGCCCGTCGCAGCCCCGGTTGATCTGGGTGCCCGTCCACGTCGCACAGGAACTGCGTCGCGGCGAAGTGGCCGCCGAGCATATAGCTTTCCAGCTTCGTCATGTTCACGCCGTTGGTGGCGAACCCGCCAAGTGCCTTGTACAGCGCCGCCGGCACGTTGCGCACACGGAACACGAACGTGGTCATCAGATCCGCCCGCGCCGCATCGAACGTCGCCGGACGCCGCGCCATCACATAGAACCGCGTCGTGTTGTGAGCCGCGTCCTCGACATTGGCCTGAAGCACGTCCAGCCCGTAGATCTCGGCGGCCAGCCCCGACGCGATCGCAGCCTCCTCCTTGCGGTCCCACTGCGCGACAAGCTGCGCCGCACCTGCCGTGTCGGCCTGCACCACCGGCGTCAGCCCCAGCCGGCGCAGGCTGTGGCGCACCTGGCCCAGTGCAACCGTGTGCGAATGCGCCCGCTTCAGATCGCCGATGGTCGCCCCCCTGATCCCGAGCAGGCAATGCTCGACACGGTGAAAATGTTCGCCGATGACGAACAGACCGGATTCCGGCAGCAGATGGTGGATATCCGGCACCCGGCCCGCGAGACTGTTCTCGCACGGCAGCATCGCGAGGTCGGCGCGTCCGTCCCGCACCGCATCCATTGCTGTCTCGAACGATTCGCAGGGCAACGTGGTCATGTCCGGGTAGGCGACCCGGCAGGCAAGGTCGGAGTAGGCCCCCGGGACACCCTGAAAAGCGATGATGCCGGTCATGCCAGTGGCCTCTTCGACGCCTGTCCCTTCGGCGCCAGGTCGCGACGCGCCCGTTCCAGGTCGGCCGGCGTGTCCACCCCATACGGTGCATGTTCGACGCGGGCGCAGGCGATGCGCATGCCAGCCTCCAGGGCCCGAAGCTGTTCCAGGCTTTCCCGGCGTTCCAGCGGCGCTTCAGGCAGCGAGACGAACCGTGCCAGCGCCGCGCGGCGGAAGGCGTAGATGCCGATATGGTGCCAGCGCGGTCCGCCGCCCCACGGGATCGGCACGCGGGAGAAATACAGCGCCGGCGACACGGCGCGGCCGCGGTCGAACGCGCACGCGGCCTTCACCACCGACGGCAGTGCCGCCTCCTCGTCCGTATCGATCGGCGCCACCAGCGTGGCGATATCGAACCCCGGGTCGGCAAGGGGCGTCAGCACGGTGCGCAGATAGACCGGCGGGATGCTCGGCAGATCGCCCTGCAGGTTCACCACAACGTCATGGCTTCCCTGCGGATCGAGTACCGCCAGTGCCGCATGTACCCGGTCCGAGCCGCGCGGCAGCGTCGGATCGGTCAGCACCGCGATACCGCCGTTGGCGCGCACGGCGTCGGCGATCTCTGCATCGCCGCAGGCCACCGCGACCGGCCCGATCTCCGCCTCGCGCGCCCGATCCAGCACGTGCACGATCATCGGCCGGCCGTGAATGTCGGCGAGCGGCTTGCCCGGCAGCCGAGTGGAGGCCATGCGGGACGGTATGACGACGATTGGGTTCACGGGTGCGCGGGAGGCCGGTTGGTTGAGCGGGTTGGGTGGGTTGATGGGTAAAGATCGTTTCCCTATGGTGCGCGCACCTTATGGAGGCGCACGGCCACGTGCAACGGCGGGCCGAAGCTTCTCCTTGCGCGTATGGTCGGTCCCCCAAGGGGAAGTCACGGGAAGTCACGCCGCATGGACAGCTTGGAAGTCAACAAGGGCATTGCCGCAGTCCTGGTGGCTGGCATCGCCTTCTTTCTGACCGGACTGATCGGCGACAACCTGGTCCGCGAGTTGCTGCCGGACAAGCCGGTATTGAACATCGCGACCGCCCCGACCGCGCCGACCGCGGGCGGCGAGGCCAAGCCGGCGGGACCTGCGCCCATCGCACCCTTGCTCGCAAGTGCGGACGCGAAGACCGGCGATCAGTTCGCCCACCGCATCTGCGTTGCCTGTCACACCTTCGACAAGGGCGGCAAGCCCGGGGTGGGTCCGAACCTGTATGGGATTGTCGGCGCCCCGCACGACCATGAGGACGGATTCAACTATTCTCCCGCCATGCAGAAGTTCAAGGGCCAGCCGTGGACCTACGACGCTCTGAACGAGTGGCTCTACAAGCCGGGCGCCTATGCTCCCGGCACGCGCATGACATTCGCCGGGATCACCAGCGACAAGCAGCGGGCGGATGTTATCGCCTATCTGCGCAGCCTGTCGGACAATCCGGAGCCGCTGCCGGCGCCCGAGGCAGCGCAGCAGCAGGCTGCGCCGCCCGCCGGGGCCGCTGCCAGCGCCAAGCCAGCCGAGCCCAACGCTCCTGCCGCTGCATCCCCTCCGGCGGCCGCTCCAGCTGCGCCGCCCAAGCCGTGATGGCCCGGTTTGCCGGCCAGTGAAACCGACCGGCTGATCGAGGCGGCCGTGGCGGCGGCCGATGTCGCGGGCGCGGTGGTGCGGCCGTTCTTCCGGGCCGGCATCGCCGCGGACCTCAAGTCCGATCGTTCCCCGGTGACGATCGCCGATCGCAGCGCCGAACAGGCGATGCGCGCGGTACTGTCGGAGCGCTTTCCGGATTACGGCATCGTCGGCGAGGAGTTCGGGCTTGATCGACCGGATGCGCGCCACCGCTGGGTGCTCGATCCGATCGACGGCACGCGCGCCTTCATCACCGGCCGGCCAACTTTCGGCACCCTGATCGCATTGCTGGACGGCGACACGCCGGTGCTTGGGGTGATCGACCAGCCGGTGACCGGCGAGCGCTGGGTCGGCGTCGTGGGCCGCGCCACGACATTCCGCGGACCATATGGCGGACAGGGTGGCTGCCGGCTGTGTCCCTCGCTGGCGGATGCCGAACTGTCGTGCACCAGTCCCGAAATGCTGGGTCCCGACCAGCCGCGCTGGCAGCGGCTCGCCGGCGCGGTGCGGCGCAACTACTGGGGCGGCGACTGCTATGCCCATGGCCTGCTCGCGCTCGGCCAGATCGACGTGATTGCGGAGACGACCATGAAGCTGTGGGACTGGGCGGCGCTGGTGCCGGTGGTCGAGGGCGCGGGCGGCCGGGTCACCGACTGGTCCGGCCACGCACTGCGGCCGGGTGGCGACGGGCGGGTACTGTCGGTCGGCGATCCGGCGCTGCTGCCGCAGATCGTCGCGTTGCTGAACGGATAGCGCCGTAGTGGAATACTGCGCCTCCCCTTGCGGGAGGGAGTGGGCGGAGGGGGTCCATCGGCAACATGCAAGGTGGTGTGATCAATACCAGACGAAGCCGTGCGCTGCTTTCCCCTCCCCCCAACCCCCCGCAAGGGGGGGAGGGTAGCGCCTTGCCGTGATGCTGCCTGGGCTGCGTGAGTGGGTGTTTTCGGCGAAGACCTTCGCCAGCTCCATGATCGCGCTGTGGATCGCCCTCTACCTGAACCTCGACCGGCCTGTACTGGGCGATGATGACGGTCTATATCGTCGCCCAGCCGCTCACCGGCGCGATGCGCTCCAAATCGGTCTTCCGGTTTGCCGGAACCCTCCTGGGTGCGGTCGCGGCCATCGCGCTGGTGCCGAACCTTGTCACTGTTCCCTGGCTGCTCACCGCCGCACTCTCGCTGTGGGTCGGCGTCTGCATCTACTTCGCCTTGCTCGACCGCACCCCGCGCAGTTACGTCTTCCTGCTGGCCGGGTTCACCGCGCCCGTCATCGGGTTCCCATGCGTCGATGCACCCATGGAAATCTTCGACATAGCGCTCGCGCGGCTCGAGGAGACCACGCTCGCGATCGTCTGCACGACGCTGATCGGCGCCGTCGTGTTTCCGCGCCCGCTCGGCCCGGCGCTTCTCGCGCGCATCGACGACTGGTTCAGCCGGGCGCGGAGCCTGTCCCTCAACGCCCTGCGCGGCGGAACGGACGACGGCGCGGCCGGCGCCATGCGCCGGTCGCTTGCGGCCGATGCGGTGGAGATCCGCTTGCTGACCAGCCATCTCGCCTACGACACCTCCAATCTGCAATCGGCGGTCCGGCCGATGGAGGTGCTCGAGCGTCGCATCCTGCTGCTGTTTCCGGTGCTGAGCGCTGTCGCCGATCGCATCGCCACGCTCCGCACCCTCGGTGGAGTGCCCGCCGCGGCGCAGGCGCTCATCGAGCGGCTCGCGTCCTGGATTGCGGCCGGCGACGATGCGCCGCAGGCGGAGGCGGCGCGGCTGCACGCCGAGATCCAGCGTGAGGAGCCCGCAATCGGGCCGACATCCGGCTGGGATGCAATCCAGTTGACCGCGCTGCTAATGCGGCTGCGGGATCTGGTTGACATCGTTCATGATGTGCGGGCGCTGCGCCTCCAGGTTGCCGCGGGCAGTCCGGAGCTCCCCGCGCTCGCACTGCCGCGTGGCATCGCTCCCGACGCGACGCGGTACCGCGATCACGCGATGGCGCTGCTCTCGGCAATCTCTGCCGCACTGGCCACCGGTCTTGTGTGCGCCTTCTGGATCGTCACGGCGTGGCCGCAAGGTGGCGGCGCGGCCACCTTTACCGCGGTGGGATGCAGCTTCTTTGCCGCCCAGGACGATCCCGCGCCCGCGATCCTGCAATTCTTGCGTTACGTCCTGATCTCGGCGGTGATCGGAGCGGTCTATCTGTTCGTCATCCTGCCGCAGGTGACTTCCTTCGACATGCTGGCCCTGGCATTTTCGCCGCTTTTCCTGCTTTTTGGGGTACTGATCGCCATGCCGGCGACGAGCTTCCTCGGGATGGCCATCGCCGTGAATGTCGCGGCAATGCTTACGCTTTCCAGCGTTTACAATGCCGATTTCGCAACCTACGTGAACAACGCGATCGCCATCGTGGTCGGCATGGGGGCCGCTGCCACGCTGACCCGCATCTTCCGCTCGGTCGGCGCAGTCTGGAGCGCACGCCATTTGATGCGCGCCAACCGCCGCGACATTGCCCGCGCCGCTCTGCGGCGAAACGCCCTCGATCGCGCGACGTTGACCGCGCTGACCCTCGATCGGCTGTGCGAACTGGTGCCGCGCCTCGCCGCCTCGGCGCCGCATGCCGACGAGGTCATGACCGACGCCCTGATCGAACTGCGCACAGGGCTGAACGTCGTGAACCTTCAGCAGGACAGCGCGGACCTTCCAGCCGATGCGCGCAGCACGGTGGACAGCACGCTCCATGAGATCGCCGGCCATTTCCTTGAACGCGCACCGGGCGCGCCGGATGACGCATTACGCCGCGGCATCGATCGTGCCCTCGTCGCCGTCACGTCGGCTTCCAGCCCGCGTATCGGCCAGCTATTGCTGGAGCTGGTGGGAATCCGCCACAACCTGTTTCCCAACGCGCCGCCGTACCGACCGGCCCCGGTATCGTCCCGCGCGGCCGTCCAGGAGGGCACGCCGGCATGATCAGCGAGGCTGACGTCTACGGACTTCTGGTCGCGCCAATGTTGCTGTGGATCGTCGCGGCGATGGTGCTGTCCGCCCTGGTGCGCCGCGTGCTCGGCTGGCTCGGCTTCTATCGCTTCGTCTGGCACCGGCCACTGTTCGACCTGGCGCTGCTGATCATTGTCGTAGGCGGGGTCGTTGTGTTCCAGGCCCGGTGGCTTGCGTTGTGAACCTTGCGTCGCTCACCGGACGGCTTGCCGTCACGCTGGTCACCACAGCCGTCGCTGCCGTCGTCGGCTGGCAGGTCTGGATCTATTACATGGAGGCGCCGTGGACCCGCGACGGCACCGTGCGCGCGGATGTGGTCAAGGTTGCGCCGGACGTGTCGGGCCTCGTCAGCGAGGTGCTGGTGCGCGACAACCAGCAGGTGCGCAAGGGTGAGGTCATGTTCCGCATCGATCCGGTGCGGTTTCAGTACGCCCTGCAGCAAGCGACGGCGGTCGTGACGAGCAAGGAATCCGCCGCGCAGGAGGCATTGCGCGAATACAATCGATACCACGAGCTGAACAACCTCGAGGTCTCGGTCGAGGTGCAGCAGCAGAGCAATGCCAAGGCCGTTGAGCTTTCCGCGGATTATCAGCAGGCGGTCGTCGATCGCAACGTGGCCCAGCTGAACCTGGACCGTTCGCAGGTGAAGGCATCGGTTGACGGCGCTGTCACAAACTTCAGCATGCGGCCCGGCGACTACGTGACCGCCGGCTCGCCGGTATTCGCGCTGATCGACAGCGACAGCATCTACGTCGAAGGCTACTTCGAGGAGACCAAGCTGCCGCAGATCCAGGTCGGCGATCGCGCGCGGGTGCGCCTGATGGGCGAAAGCCAACTCATCGAAGGTCATGTGCAGAGCATCGCCGGCGGCATTGCCGACCGCGAACGCCAGGCCAGCAACGATCTGCTGGCCAACATCATCCCGACCTTCAGCTGGGTGCGCCTGGCGCAGCGCGTGCCGGTGCGGATCGCGATCGATCACGTGCCGCCGGGAGTCCACCTGCTGGTCGGCCGCACCGCGAGCGTGGACGTGCTTCCAGGCGAGAAGCAGACCAAGGCGCCGTCTCCGGTCGCGGCAAGGCCCTGAGCCCGTGGCCGGCAGCCGCGCGGGAATAATCCCTGGCTTACCGCGTGTTCAGTTGTCAGGCCGTCCGATTGACGGCACATGCTGGCCGATGCGCGCCATGATCCTCCTGCTTCTGCTCGCCCTCTCCGCCACGACCGCTCTGGCGGATGAGCCGGTCACTCGCAGCAATGCAATCGCGGTGCTGGCGAAGCCTGCCCTGCCGCCCGACTTCCCGTATTTCCCCTACGTCGATCCGAACGCGCCCAAGGGTGGCGACGTCACCCTGGCATCGATCGGCACTTACGACAGCTTCAATCCGTTCATCCTGCGCGGCACCGCGACCCAGGGGCTGGTCAGTCCATGGGTCGTGCTGCCTGGCGGCTCGGGCTCCGGCGCCAGCGTAGGCCACGTCTGGGAGAGCCTGCTGACCGCCTCGGCCGACGAGATGGCGTCGGGCTACGGCCATCTGGCGCAGACCATCGAGCAGCCGGCCGACAAGATGTGGGTCGCGTTCGAACTGCGCCCGGAGGCAAGGTTCTCCGACGGCACGCCGGTGACCGCAGAGGATGTGGCGTGGACCTATCGCACGCTGCTGGAACAGGGCCGCCCGAGCTTCCGCATCCAGATGGCGGACGTGAAGGACGTGGCGGTAGAAAGCCCGCGCCGCGTCGTGTTCCACTTCACCTCGAACGAAAACCGTGAGCTGCCGCTGATCCTGGGTGGCCTGCCGGTGCTGCCGAAGCACTTCTTCGACGGCCGCGACTTCACCCGGCCGCTGACCGACCCGCCGATCGGCTCCGGACCGTATCGTATCGCGAGCTTCGAACTTGGCCGCAGCGTGACGTACGAACGGCGCACCGATTGGTGGGCGGCGGATATGCCGACCGGCAAGGGGACCAACAACTTCGATCGCGTGCGCATCGAGTATTTCCGCGATTCGACGGTGGCGATGGAGGCGTTCAAGGCCGGTCAGATCGATCTGCGCAGCGAGAACATCTCGAAGAACTGGGCGACGGCCTACGATTTCCCGGCCGTCGCGCGCGGGCTGGTGAAGAAGCAGGATTTCACCCACCACCTGCCGACCGGGATGCAGGGCTATGCGATGAACACGCGGCGTGCGGTGTTCGCCAATCCCCTGGTGCGCCAGGCGATGGCCGAGGTGTTCGATTTCGAGTGGGCGAACAAGAACCTGTTCTATGGGACCTATACGCGCACGCAGAGCTATTTCAGCAACAGCGATCTCGCATCATCCGGCATCCCGCAGGGCGATGAATTGAAACTGCTGGAGCCGTATCGCAAGGAATTGCCGCCCGCTTTGTTCACCGAGCCGTTCCGGCTGCCGGTGACGGACGGATCGGGCAACAACCGCGAGCAATTGCGCCACGCTCTCGATCTGCTGCAGCAGGCCGGCTGGTCGGTGAAGGAGCGCAAGCTGGTGGATGCGAACGGCGAGCCGATGAACTTCACCATCCTGCTCGACGAACCATCATTGGAGCGCGTGGCGCTGCCGTATGTGCAGTTGCTGCAGAAGATCGGCATCGACGCGCGTGTGCGCACGGTCGATCCGGCGCAGTACCAGCACCTGACCGACGACTTCGACTTCGACATGATCATGATGATCTATCCGCAGAGCGATGTGCCGGGCAACGAACTGCGCGACTACTTCACCTGCGCTGCGAGCAAGGCGCAGGGCAGCTTCAATGTTCCGGGGATCTGCGATCCGGCGGCCGATGCGCTGGTCGAAAAGATGATCACCGCGCAGAACCGGGACACGTTGAAGACCGCTGCGCACGCGTTGGACCGGGTGTTGCTGTGGCGCTGGTACCTGGTGCCGAACTGGGACAGCCGGACGTTCCACATCGCCTACTGGGACCGCTTCGGCCACCCGGACCTTCCGATCCGCGACGGTTTCAACTTCGACACCTGGTGGGTCGATGCGGCAAAGGCCGCGGCGATCGACGCGGCGAAGGGCCAGTGACGGTGCGGCGGATGGACACCCCGCCTGGATGACCGGTTACCTGCTCCGCCGCCTGCTGCTTGTGATCCCCACCCTGTTCGGCATCATCGCCATCAACTTCGCGGTGATCCAGTTCGCACCGGGCGGACCGGTGGAGCAGATGATCGCGGAACTGCGCGGCAAGGGCGACCTGTCGTCCCGCCTGGGCGCCGCCACGTCGGAATTCGGCGGCGCCGGCACCTATCGTGGCGCGCGGGGCCTCGATCCGCACATCGTCGATGACATCAAGAAGATGTTCGGCTTCGACAAGCCGCCGCTGACGCGCTTTGCCGACATGCTCGGCGGTTATCTGCGCTTCGACTTCGGCCGCAGCTTCTTCCGCGACCAGACAGTGCTGCAACTCGTGTTGCAGAAGATGCCGGTGTCGATCTCGCTCGGGCTGTGGTCCACGCTTTTGGTGTACGTCGTGTCCATCCCGCTCGGCATCGCCAAGGCGGTGCGCGACGGCAGCCGCTTCGATCTCGCGTCCAGCGCCGTCGTCCTGGTCGGCTATGCCGTACCGAGCTTTCTGTTCGCCATTTTGCTGGTGGTGCTGTTCGCCGGCGGCAGCTTCTTCCAGTGGTTCCCGTTGCGTGGCCTCACCAGCGAGGGCGCCGTCAACTGGAGCTGGCCGGCACGCGTCGCCGACTACGCCTGGCACATGGTGCTGCCGACCATCGCGGTGGTGGCAAGCGGTTTTGCCTCGCTGACCATGCTGACCAAGAACTGCTTTCTCGAGGAGATCCGCAAGCAGTACACCGTGACCGCGCGCGCCAAGGGTGCCGGCGAGAACCGCGTGCTGTACGGCCATGTGTTCCGCAACGCCATGCTGCTGATCGTCGCCGGCTTTCCGCAGGCATTCATCGGCATCCTGTTCACCTCCGCGCTGCTGGTGGAGATCGTCTTCTCGCTCGACGGAATCGGCCTGCTGGGCTTCCAATCGGCGATCCAACGCGACTACCCGGTGATGTTCGGTACGCTCTACATGTTCACGCTGCTCGGCCTGCTGATGCAGATCATCGGCGACACACTTTACACGGTGGTCGATCCGCGCATCGACTTCGAGGCGCGGGGTTGAAGCTCACCCCCATCACGCGCCGCCGGCTCGCGATCTTTCGGCAGAACCGGCGCGGCTATTGGTCGTTCTGGCTATTCGCAGTCCTGTTCGGAACAAGCCTGTTCGCCGAATTCATCGCCAACAACCGGCCACTGCTGATCCGCTTCGACGGCCACTGGTATGTGCCGGTGTTGCAGGACTACAGCGAGGACACCTTCGGACCCGACTTCCTGCCGACCGAGGCCGACTACACCGACCCCGAGGTGCAGCAGGCGATCAACGCGCATGGCTGGATGATCTGGCCCGCCGTGCCGTACAGCTTCGGCACCATTGTCAAGAACCTGCCGAGCCCGGCGCCGTCGCCGCCGACGAGAAGCAACCCGTTGGGCACGGACGATCAGGCACGCGACGTGCTGGCGCGGGTGATCTACGGCTTCCGGCTGTCGGTGCTGTTCGGCTTCGTGCTGACGATCGTCTCGTCCGCCGTGGGCATCGCCGCCGGCGCGGTGCAGGGGTATTACGGCGGCGCGACCGATCTTCTGTTCCAGCGCTTCATCGAGATCTGGAACGGCATGCCGCAGCTCTATCTGCTGATCATTCTCGGCAGCATCATCACGCCAGGGTTCTGGGTGCTGCTGATATTCCTGCTGCTGTTCTCCTGGATGAATCTGACAGGCGTGGTGCGCGCCGAATTCCTGCGCGGCCGCAATCTGGACTATGTCCGAGCGGCGAAGGCACTCGGCGTCGCGGACATCGCGGTGATGTGGCGGCACATCCTGCCCAATGCCATGGTCGCAACGCTGACCTTCCTGCCGTTCACCCTGTCGGGCTCGGTGACGATCCTGGCGAGCCTGGATTTTCTCGGGTTTGGTTTGCCGCCTGGGTCGCCGTCGCTTGGCGAACTGGTGGCGCAGGGCAAGAACAACCTTCAGGCGCCGTGGCTGGGGTTCACGGCATTCTTCGTGCTGGGCGGGGTGCTGACGTTGCTGATCTTCGTCGGCGAGGCGGTGCGCGATGCGTTCGACCCACGGCGGTTGCCGGTATGAAAGAAAGCAGGTTTCACCACAAGGACACGAAGGCACGAAGGCGACAATATGCGCTCCGCGCGACGCGCATGAATTTTACCTTCGTGCCTTCGTGCCATTGTGGTGAATTTTCTTCTGACATTCGGTCATGAGCCTGGTCGAAGTCGAGAACCTGTCCGTCGCGTTCGGCACCAAACGCGTGGTGGACGACGTATCGTTCATCCTCGATCGCGGCGAAACGCTGGCCCTCGTCGGTGAATCGGGTTCCGGGAAATCGGTCACCGCTCTCTCTCTGCTCCAGCTTCTTCCTTCGGGTGGTACGAACCCCACTGGAAGCATCCTGCTGGACGACCAACAGATGATCGGCGCCGATCCCGATGCATTGCACCGTGCGCGCGGCGACGTGGCGGGCATCGTGTTTCAGGAGCCGATGACCAGCCTCAACCCGTTGCACCGGGTCGGTCGGCAGATCGGTGAAGCGATTACGCTGCATCGGCGCGTACCAGCCGATCGGCTTCGCACGCGGGTGATCGAGGTGCTGCATCAGGCTGGCTTCGCCGATGCCGAGCATCGGCTGGAGGCGTTTCCCCATCAGCTTTCCGGTGGACAGCGGCAGCGGGTGATGATCGCCATGGCGCTGGCCAACGATCCCGCACTGCTGATCGCCGACGAACCCACCACGGCGCTCGAACGTCACCATCCAGGCGCAGATACTGCAATTGCTGGCACGCCTGCGGACGGAGCGGCGGCTGGCGTTGCTGCTGATCACCCACGATCTGCAGATCGTCCGCCGCTACGCCGACCGCATGTGCGTCATGAAGGACGGCGTGGTGGTCGAAGCCGGGCGCGTCGCCGATGTGTTCGCCGCGCCCTCGCATCCCTACACGCGGATGCTGCTCGCGGCGGTGCCGAAGGGCGAGGCCACGAAGCTGCCAGATGGTGCCGGGACTCTGTTGCAGGCCGAGGACGTGAAGGTGCACTTCGCAATCCGCCGCGGCGTGCTGCGACGTGCCATCGGCTATGTGCGCGCCGTGGATGGTGTTTCGGTGACGGTGCGTGAAGGCGAAACGGTGGGACTGGTCGGCGAATCGGGCTCCGGCAAGACAACGATGGCGCTCGCCGCGCTGCGGCTGGAACAAGCTACCGGCCGGATCGAGTTCGAGGGTGAGGATATCACGGCGCTGGACCGTCGCGCTCTGCGACGGCTGCGTGCGCGCATGCAGATCGTGTTCCAGGATCCGTTCGGCAGTCTTTCGCCCCGGATGCCGGTGGGCGACATCGTGGCCGAGGGGCTGCGTGTGCATGAGCCTGGGCTCAGCCGGGCCGAACGCGTTCGTCGCGTCGCGGCTGAACTGGATGAAGTTGGCCTGCCCGCGGACTTGGCCGACCGCTATCCGCATGAGTTCAGTGGCGGTCAGCGGCAGCGCATCGCGATCGCGCGCGCCATGGTTTTGAAACCCCGCTTTGTCGTGCTCGACGAGCCCACCAGCGCGCTGGATATGTCGGTGCAGGCGCAGATCGTCGACCTGCTGCGTCGGCTGCAGCAGGTTCACGGTCTGGCGTATCTTTTTATCAGTCATGATCTGAAGGTGGTGCGCGCTCTGGCACATCGCGTGGTGGTGCTGCGGCAGGGGCGCGTGGTGGAACAGGGCAACGCCGACGACGTGTTCGCCAATCCGCGCGAGGATTACACGCGGGCGCTGATGGCGGCGGCGTTCACGTTGGAAGACCACGTGACGGAAGACCATGAGGCACTGGGTAAATCGATGTGGTCCGGTCGGTAATGGCGCAGCATCCCGAGACGCTCCAACTTCGTGGCCTGACTCGCCGGTTCGGCTCGGTTGTCGCGGTGGACGGCGTCGATCTGGATGTGCCGGCCGGGCAGATGCTCGGTGTGATCGGTCGGTCCGGCGCCGGCAAATCCACCTTGTTGCGGATGATCAACCGCCTGACCGAACCCTCCTCGGGAACGATGCGCTTCGGCGCCGTCGACGTCACGGCCCTGACCGGCAAGGCACTGCGCGAATGGCGTGCCCGCGCGGCGATGATCTTCCAGCAGTTCAATCTGGTGCCGCGCCTCGATGTGCTGACCAACGTGCTGATCGGCCGCCTGTCGCACCGCGCCGTGCTGCCAAGCCTGCTTGGTCTGTTCACGGCCGAGGAACGCGCGATGGCGTTGACGCTGCTGGAGCGATTCGGTCTTGCGGAAATGGCGTTGCAGCGCGCCGGCACGCTGTCGGGCGGACAGCAGCAACGCGTGGCGATCTGCCGGGCGCTGCTGCAGGAGCCGAAGCTGGTGCTGGCGGACGAACCGATCGCCAGTCTGGATCCGCACAATGCACGGCTGGTGATGGACGCCTTGCGCACGGTGAACCGGCAGGACGGGCTGACCGTTCTCGCATGTCTTCATCACCTGGACGCGGCGCGCGCCTGGTGCGACCGGATCATCGCCTTGCAGTCGGGACGCATCGTGTTCGATGGCACACCGGCACAACTCAGCCCGGCCAAGGTATTCGACATTTACGGCGTGACCGAGGAAGAGTTCCACGCCGATCACGCGCCCTTGGTGGACGCGTGACGTAAGTGTGCGGTTGGCGTCACCACGCCTCGCGTCCCGTCTTCGGTCGCTCCATTGGTGCGGCCTCGCGTGCCGCTCGCGCGGCTTTCTGCTCGGCTTCGTGCTTGTCGAACATGGCGCGCGCCGCGGTGGAACGCTTCTCGGTCAATTCGTCGCGATGCTCGGTACACCAGTCGAACGACTCGATGCGCGGGATGTTGTCGTCGGAGAAGTGCGGCATCACGTAGCGGGCGTAGAGTTCATACGATCGCTTCGTCGCTTCCCAGTCGGCCCAGTTGTGCGCCTGATGCAGGAACACGCCGAACTGGCCCTGCTTGTCCCGCAGACGCTGGATCAGCGCAATCGCATCATCCGGCGTGCCGATCACGCCGAACTTGTTCTCCACGAACCATTCGGCGGGGTCCTTGCCGTCCGGTACGATGAAGCGCGGCTGATTGTTGTTGAGGTAGCCAAGATAGCGCTCGAAGCCGAAGCGGCAGTTCTCGTATGCCTTGGCGCGTGTTTCGGCGATGTGCATCGGTCCCACGAGGCGCAACCGGGCCGGGTCCATGCGGCGTCCCTGTTCGGCCGCGATGTCGTTGGCGATCTGCCAGTTGGCCGCCAGCGCGTCGTAGCCGAACGGATTGGTCGCCGCGACGCAGATCATGCTGAGATCGTACTTCCCGGCCAGCCTGCCGCCGGACGGCGTGACGGCGCTCACCACCGCCACCTCGGGATGCGGTCTGGTGTACGGCCGCAGATGCGCGCGCGCATTGACGAAGGTGTACCAGTCGGTCTTCTCGGTGACGATCTCGCCCTTGAAGAAGCGCAGGATTACATCCAGCGCCTCGGCCATCCGATCGCGCTGGGTGTTCGGATCAATCCCAAGCATCAGTGCGTCCGACGCCAGCAGTCCGGGTCCCGCGCCGAACATGACGCGGCCGCGGGTGTGGTGGTCGAGCTGGATGATGCGGTTTGCCGTCATCAGCGGGTTGTGGTACGGCAGCGAGATCACGCCGGTGCCGAAACGGATCGAACGCGTGCGCTCCGCGGCAACGGCGATGAACAGCTCCGGCGAGCTGATCAGCTCCCAGCCGGCGGAGTGATGCTCGCCGATCCAGGCTTCGTGGAAGCCCAGTCTGTCCAGCCACTGCATGAGCTCGAGATCGCGATCCATGCAGGCAGCGGGGTTCTCGTCCATCGGATGAAATGGCGGCAGGAAGACGCCGTGGCGGAGCTGGATCATGGACATTGAGGGCCTCTCAGACTGAATAGCTGCATTTTGGGCGTGACCAGCATCCGCCCGCAAGAATCGCCTCCATTGCGTGCGCTCGGGGCCAGGCTGAGGCTGCTTGAACCCGTGAGGGACAGCGAGCATCTTCTCCACATGTCCACCGCGCTGAGGATGCCGCCGCGCATGACCGTCGCCGAGTTCCTGCAATGGGAGCCAGACGATAGGTCGGGGGCGCTTTGGCAATTGCGGGACGGAGAGCCGGAGATGATGGCGCCTGCGTCTGATCGTCACGGGTCGATACAGTCTCGGCTGTCACAGCTTATTGGGGTGCACCTTGATGCCCGCGGCGGCCAGTGCCGTGTTGTCACCGCTCCCGGCGTCGTCCCAAACCAACGTTCCGAGGACAACTGCCTTGTTCCTGATCTCGGCATTACTTGCGCGCCCCCCACGGGTGAGCACCTGATGCTCGAGCCGCTGCTACTGATCGAGATCCTGTCGCCCACCAACGTATCGAAGACCCGCGCCAACATCCGCGCATACACGACGATTCCGATGGTGAGGGAAATAGTGGTGCTACATTCGGCCGCTATCGTGGCGGAAGTCCTGCGACGCGGAGCCGACGGCGCCTGGCCGCAGCAACCCGAGGCGGTCGGCGGCGATGGTGAGCTGCGACTCGACAGCATCGGCTTTGCCGCACCGTTGCGCGACGCCTACCGGACCAGCGGACTGGCATAGCGTCGCTTGCCTTGACCGGCTCGGCTGCCGGGTCTCTCCTCATCGCAAGTCAGGAGGAGAGCGCCCCATGCACGACACGGTCATTCGCGGCGGAACCATCGTCGACGGCACCGGTAAACCGTCATTCACCGGCGACGTTGCCATTGATGGCGACCGCATTGCCGAAGTCGGCGGCAAGGCTGGCCCCGCGAAGCGCGACATCAAGGCGGACGGCATGCTGGTGACGCCCGGATGGGTTGATGTGCACACGCACTACGACGGCCAGGCGACATGGGACAAGGAACTGGCGCCGTCGTCGTGGCATGGTGTCACCACCATCCTGTTCGGCAATTGCGGTGTCGGCTTCGCTCCGGTGCGCCGCGAGCACCACGACTCGCTGATCGGACTGATGGAGGCGGTGGAGGAAATTCCCGGCATCACGCTGGCCGAGGGTCTCAAATGGGATTGGGAAAGCTTCCCGCAGTACCTCGATGCACTGGACAGAATGCCGCGCGCGATCGACGTGGCGGCGCAGGTGCCGCACCATCCGCTGCGCGTCTACGTGATGGGCGAGCGCGCCATCAACCGCGAGAAGGCGACGGCCGACGACATCGAGGCGATGCGCCGCATGACGCGCGAAGCTTTGGAGGCCGGCGCGTTCGGTTTCACCACCTCGCGCACCAATTCGCACAAGACGCCGACCGGCGAAATGGTGCCCGGACGCTACTCGGAAGTGCAGGAACTGCTCGGCATCGGCTCGGCGCTGAAAGGCTTGAAGCACGGCGCGTTCGGTATCAACAGCGACTTCGAGATCGAGACTGAGGAACTGGCCTGGATGACGAAGCTGGGCCAGGACACCGGCCGGCCGGTCTGGTTCCTTCTGACCGACCGGCCGACCGATCCGGTGCGCTGGCAGCGCCTGATGGAGGGCGTGCGCACCGCCCGCTCACAGGGCGCCTATGTCACGGCGCAGATCGCAGGCCGCCCGGTCGGTGTGATGCTGGGTGTGGACACCGCGCTGAACCCGTTCTCGATCCGGCCGAGCTACCAGGCGTTGCTGAAGCTGCCGGCAGCGCAGCGGCTGGCGCGGCTGCAGGATCCGGCGGTGCGCGCTGAGATCCTGAACGACGAACCATCGGTTGAACTGGTGCGCCGGCTGTCGCAGTTCCGCCAGCAGATCACAACACGGTGGGACCGGATGTTCGTCATGGGCGATCCGCCGGACTACGAGCCGGAAGCCGCCAGCAGCATCGCCGCGATGGCGGAGCGGTCGAACCATTCGCCGGCCGAAGTGGCGTACGATTATCTGGCGGGTGGGCCGGATCGGTTCCTGTTCTTCCCGATCGTCGGCTACAACGAGGACAATCACGACATCATCCGCACCATGCTGACCTCACCCGAGACGGTGCTGGGACTGTCGGACGGCGGCGCGCATTGTTCCTCGATCAGCGATGCCAGCCTGCCGAGTTGGATGCTCACCCACTGGGGCCGCGACCGGAAGCGCGGGCCGGGGCTGCCATTGGAACTGATCGTCAAGCGGCAAACCAGCGAGACGGCAGACTTCTTCGGATTCGCCGACCGTGGGCGGCTGGCGCCGGGGCTGAAGGCGGATCTGAACGTGATCGACTTCGAGCGCCTGCGCCTGCACGTGCCGGAAATCCGCTATGACCTGCCCGCGGGCGGGCGGCGGTTGGTGCAGCGCGTGGACGGCTACATCGCAACGCTGGTGTCTGGCACGCCCGTCTTCGAGCACGGCGAATACACCGGCGCGACGCCCGGCCGGCTGGTGCGGGCAGGATAGATCCCCACCCCGTACAACGCTCCCCCTTCCCTTGCGGGAGGGGGTTGGGCGAAGGGGCTCCGGCTCACCTTGCGCGGAAGGTCTTGTGGCAGGCGGCGCATGCGTCGCCGACGACCTTGATCTGTGCGACCACCGCGTCGGTGTCGCCAGCCTTCGCCAGCACCGCCAGCTTGTCCGCGGCATCGGCAAGTTCGTTGGCATCCTTCTCGAAGCCGGCCATGTCGGTCCAGATTTCCGGCAATGCCTTTGTGTTGTGTCCCTGATCGCTGCCCTTCGGAAACAGCGTCGGATATTGCCTGGCCCAGCGGGCCATGTATTTCGCCGGATTCTCCAGGGTCTTCACGTCACCCTTCGCGGCAACCACGGCCTTGATGCCAAGGAAGTCCCCATTCATGACGTCCTGCCCGGCCTGGCGGGTCTCGATCACGTCGAACCCGGCGGCCCGGGCAATGCCCACTGTGGCCAAGGCTAAGGCCGCCAGCATCACCAGCTTGCGTGTCATTCCGTTTCTCCTCCCTGTTACGATATCGGCACCGTGGCTGATTGTTGGACGCCGCGTCACCCACAATATTCCGGCCCCAGTGACGAAAGCGGTGGCAAAGTTCCTGTCAACCCGCCACATGCATGGCATGCCTCACATCCATTCCGTCGCGGTATTCTGCGGCTCCCGTGCCGGCAACGATCCCGCATACCGCATCGCAGCGCAAGCACTCGGGCAAGGGCTGGCGGAGGCCGGTATCCGCCTGGTGTACGGCGGCGGCCGCATCGGGCTGATGGGCATCACGGCGGATGCGGCGCTGGCAGCCGGCGGCGCGGTCCTGGGCGTCATTCCGGAATTCCTCACCCGCGGCGAAGTGGCGCACGAGAGCATCACCGAACTCGTCGTCACCGATTCCATGCATTCCCGCAAGCAGCGCATGTTCGAAGCAGCCGACGCCTTCATCTCGCTGCCCGGCGGGCTCGGCACCCTCGACGAGACGATCGAGATCATCACCTGGCGGCAGCTTCGTCTGCACGCCAAGCCGATCTTGATCTGTGACGTGGCGGGCTCGGCCGCACCGTTCCTGGCAACGATCCAGGCGGCGATCGAGGCCGATTTCGCCTTGCCCGAGGCGCGGCAGCTTTTTGAGGTGCTGGATGGCGTCCCGGCGGTGCTGCAACGTCTGTCCCGCCTGCACCGTGCGGCGAGCGTCGAGGCCGCGCGACTGTAACGATGCCTTGCCCGGACCGGCGCACAGGGCTATATGCGCCGCCTTGGCCGGAGTGTAGCTCAGCCTGGTAGAGCACTGTGTTCGGGACGCAGGGGCCGGAGGTTCAAATCCTCTCACTCCGACCAGCCCGAGTTTCCTGGCAAGCGCAGTCAGCCTGGATACCTCTGCTGTCCCGGTGCATGCCGGGACCCACGTCTTCCACAGGCCCGTCATGTCCGTCAGCGGCTTCGTCATTGCCTACAATCGGGCGCACCTGCTCGCGACGTGCCTGCGCTCCCTGCGCTTTGTTGACGAATTGATCGTCATCGATAAATCCTCGACCGACGATACGCCGCGCATCGCCCGACGCTACGCCGACCGGGTGATCACGGTGCCCTGGTCGCCGACGGTCGAGGAGACGCGAAGCTTCGCTCTGGACCAGTGCCGGCATGACTGGATCGCGTTTCTGGACGACGACGAGATGCTGAGCCCGGACGCCATCGCCTACCTCCATGCGCCGCGCGCGGCGGATGGCCCTGAGGCATTCTTGCTGCCGCGTCGCCACTGGATCCTCGGCACGTTCGATGCCGACGCCTACCACTGGCCCGAACACCAGATCCGTTTCTTTCGCAAGGGCGCGGTTGCCTTCGGCCCCATCGTGCACGGGGGCATCGAGCTGCTCACCGACCAGGTCGAGCGAACGGCGCCAGAATCGCCGATATTCATAGAGCATTTATCCCATGCTGATACGGAACAATGGATCGAACGCACCAACCGCTATACGTCCCGCCCCAAGCGCATCAGTGCCGAACCCGAAATGGTGGACATGATCGAGTTTGCCCACAAACGCATCGACCACTGGGTGGCGCTGAGCCGTCACAGCGACCGTAACGACTACCCGGCCGCCATCGCATTGCTGCGCGCGGTCTATGACATGGTGGACCGAGTGAAACTGTGGGAAGCACGGCGTGGCCATGACGGGGCAGGCGCTTTCACGACACGCTGCGCGGAACTGGACCGTGCCTACGACGAACTTGAGATCCGTCTCGGCATTGCAACCGGGATGCACCGGGTCGAACCGGCCGCGGGCGGCGTGCTGCAACGCCTGATCGGACGCATGCGTTGCTGACCGATCTGTCCGCCGTCGCCCGCACCGGCGCATCGCTGCATGCCTGGCGACGCAGGCTCCAACGGTGGCGGCGAGCTCTGCTGGCCGAAGTGACGCAGCCGATCTATGCACTTTATGGCCGGCGCCTGCTCGAACAGGTGATGCAACGCCCACCCCCGCGCCACGTCGGCATCATCCTGGATGGCAACCGCCGTTTCGGGCGACTGTCCGGCCTGGTCGATCCTGTGCAGGTATACGCGCAGGGCGCCCAGAAGCTGGATGACCTGCTGAATTGGTGCGGCGAGCTTTCGATCCCGGCGGTCACCTTGTGGGTTTGCTCCACCGACAACCTGGAACGCCACCCCCATGAGGTCGCTGGCATCCTCGGCGCACTCGAGCTAAAGCTCCGCGCGCTCGTCAGTGACCCGCGCATCCATAGCCGGCGCGTCCGCGTCCAGGCGATCGGCCAGCTCGATGTGCTGCCGGAAAGTACGCTTGCGGCGATCCGCACCGCGGAGCAAGCCACCGCCGGCTACGACGCGATGGTGCTGTCGATCGCCGTCGCATACGGCGGGCGCGAGGAGATCGCCGACGCCGTGCGCGAGATGCTGGTCGAGGCAATGGGCAGCGGCGCCTCGTTGTCCGAGATCATCGCCGGCGTATGCCCCGAGAGGATAGGCCGGCATCTCTATCTCGCTGACGCGCCGGAGCCCGACCTGATCATCCGGACCAGCGGCGAGTTGCGGCTGTCGGGCTTCCTGCTCTGGCAGAGCGCCTACAGCGAGTTCTATTTCTCGGATGTGCTATGGCCGGCGTTCAGGAAGATCGACTTCCTGCGCGCAGTGCGCGCGTTCCAGCAGCGCAGACGCCGCTACGGCCGCTGACGGCGCAGGCGTCGGCGGAGCCTCGGCAGGTAGCCGCGCATGAATGTGCGCAGCGAGCCCTGCATCAGACCAAACTGTCGCTGCACCAGATCGCGCTCGCGTCGGAGAGCTTCATTCCGATCCTCCGATGCGCGACGCGCCTGTTCCGAACGATCCGCGCGCTGGGATGTTTCTCTCAGATCATCGGTTACTTCAGTGAATTCGGCCCGCACCCGTCGGTGGTTCTCGGTGGCCTTGGAGAGTTCGGCTTGCATCCGAGCTAGTTCGACGCGGACCTGGGACAGTTCGGCCTGCACCTCGGAGAGGTCAGCCTGCACCCGGGAACGTTTGAACTCCGTCTCCTGCAGGCGGTCGGCGAGTTCCACGATCCTTGTCTGCTCGCTGCCAACGTCGCCCCTATCGATGTACAGGCTCGGTGGCAGTGGCGGCGGTTCGCGATCGGATGCGACGGCGATCAGGTACGGCGCGCGCGGCAGTCCGATGCACGCTTCAAAATGCGCCTCGCCACGCCGATCGAACACCAGCGGCGGCGCGGTCGATCCGGCTTCGGCAAGCAGCGCCGAGCCGATCAGCGCACGTTGCTGCATCACCTGCACGTGCCGAAACGTGCCGCGCAGGAGTGCTGCGAACTCGAGCCTGCTCAGCTCATGCACGTGGAACGGGTTCGCCGCCGACCCGGCCGGGGAATATACGTCGCGATCCGGCGTGCTGACGATGAATTTGCCGTCCGGCCGCAACACCCGGCGGACCTCGCGCAGGAAAACGTCCTGCCGCCCGAAATGTTCGATCGTTCCAAACGATACGACTGCGTCCACGCACGCATCGGCCAGCGGTAGGGCGCGCGCGTCGGCTCGCAGGTACCGCAGATTGGCCCGTACGAAATTACCGACGGCGCCCTGCACGGTAGGCCCGGAGTACTCCACGCCGACCACCGAGCGTGCGACCTGCGCCAGGAGCGCCGAACCGTAACCCTCACCGCTGGCGACATCGAGCACGTCGAGGCCCGGCACGAGCGCACGAGCGAACAGGTAGCGATGATAGTGCTCGATCTCTATCTGGCCGCCGATGGCGGTCGTCAGCCGTTCACCGGTGAACGGCTCGGGATGCTCCGCCGTTTCGCGGCGGAAGATCTCACCCATCGTCGTACCTAATTCAGCCGCGTGCGCAGCTCATCGATCGCGCCGCGTATGCGGCTGGCTGCGTCGCCCTCCGGCACGAGCATGAGGAAGCGCTCATAGCAGCGCAGCGCCGCGGAGACGCGATCAAGTCGCTGATTCATCACCGCGGCCTGCCGCCAGAGGTCGGCGTGATCGGGCGCGATCCGCAGCATGTCCTCGGTGCAGGTCAGCGCACCGGGCATGTCCCCGGTCTGCAGACGGCGGCTCATGATGTTGTTCTGCAGGCGCAGCAGCACGCGCCGTGCATTCATCGGCCGTAACAGCCCCGGCCGCAGTTCGGCATTTTCGCCTTCAACGCGTTTGAGCAGGGCACGCAGATCGCGCGCATCCAGCGCCACGCCGCCAGCAAACACGTCGATCACCGCCTGAACGCTCTTGCCTTCCAGCGCGACCAGGAAATGCGCGGGAAAATCCACGCCATGCGCGCCCCATCCGGCTGCGCGCGCGGCATGCAGCCAGACGATGCCAAGGGCAACCGGCAGCCCTCGGCGTCGCTCGATCACCCGGATCAAATTGGCATTGGCCGGAGCGTCGTAAGTCTCGACATCGCCAGCGTAGGCATAGCGGCCGGCAATCAGCCCCGCGAGCGCTTCAGCTCGCATGCTCGGATCGGAAGTGCCGATCGTGTCGGCGAGCGCCACCGCGTCGCGCGCGAGATCGGAGAGGTGCGCGCGCGCCGCCTGCCAATCGGCATCCGGCGCATCGACGCGCGCGAGCTGCAACGCCGCATCACCGATGTCGATCTCGGTATCGGGCAGCACGCCGATCGCTTCCAGGGCGGTCCGGGGTTCGGTCATCGTCGTCAGTGTGGAGGTGGCGGCGCTCGCGCGCAAGAAGGATCAACCACAAAGACACGACGACACCAAGGCGCTCTTCGTGTCTCTGTGTCTTTGTGGTGATCGATTCTTATTCAGCCGCCGGTAGGTAGAGTTCCTTGCCCTTTTCAGCGAACTCTTTGCTTTTCTGCTCCAGCCCCGCCATGCGTTCCGCTTCAACGCGCAGGTCCTGCGTTATTCGCATGGAGCAGAACTTCGGCCCGCACATCGAGCAGAAATGCGCGACCTTGTGCGCCTCCTTCGGCAGCGTCTCGTCGTGGAAGTTTCGCGCGGTGTCGGGATCCAGTGAAAGATTGAACTGGTCCTGCCAGCGGAACTCGAACCGCGCCCGGCTGATCGCATCGTCGCGCAGCTTCGCACAGGGATGTCCCTTGGCGAGATCCGCCGCGTGCGCCGCGATGCGATAGGTGATCACCCCCACCTTCACGTCATCCCGGTTGGGCAGACCGAGGTGTTCCTTCGGCGTCACGTAGCAGAGCATCGCGGTGCCAAACCATCCGATCATCGCCGCACCGATCGCAGATGTGATGTGGTCGTAGCCGGGCGCCACGTCGGTGGTCAGCGGTCCAAGCGTATAGAACGGCGCCTCGCCGCATTCGCGAAGCTGCTTGTCCATGTTGACCTTGATCTTGTGCATCGGCACATGGCCGGGCCCCTCGATCATCACCTGGCAGCCCTTGGCCCAGGCGACCTTCGTCAACTCGCCCAGCGTCTCGAGTTCGGCGAACTGCGCGGCATCGTTGGCGTCTGCGTTGGAGCCGGGACGCAACCCGTCGCCCAGCGAGAACGACACGTCGTATTTGCGCATGATGTCACAGATGTCGCCGAAGTGCTCGTAGAGAAAGCTTTCCTTGTGATGCGACAGGCACCAGCGCGCCATGATCGATCCGCCGCGCGAGACAATGCCGGTGACACGCTTCGCGGTCAGCGGCACGTAGCCGAGCCGCACGCCGGCATGGATGGTGAAGTAGTCCACGCCCTGCTCGGCCTGCTCGATCAGCGTATCCTTGAACACCTCCCAATCCAGCTTGTCGGGTTCCCCATCGACCTTCTCGAGCGCCTGGTAGATCGGCACCGTGCCGATCGGCACCGGCGCATTGCGGAGAATCCAGTCGCGGATGTTGTGGATGTTGCGACCGGTGGAGAGGTCCATCACCGTGTCGGAACCCCAGCGGATCGCCCAGACAAGTTTCTCGACTTCCTCCGCGGCGCCCGAGGTGACGGCAGAGTTGCCGATGTTGGCGTTGATCTTCACCAGGAAGTTGCGGCCGATGATGACCGGCTCGAGTTCCGGATGGTTGATATTGGCGGGAATGATGGCACGGCCGCGCGCGATCTCGGAGCGGACGAATTCGGGCGTGACGAATTCGGGGATTTCGGCGCCGAAATCCTCACCGTCGGCGCGGCGATCGGCGGCGCCTTCCAGCGCCTTCTGCCGGCCGAGGTTTTCACGGTGCGCGACGTAGAGCATTTCCTCGGTGATGATGCCGGCGCGGGCGAATTCAAGCTGGGTGACATGCTGGTTTGGCTTGCCGCCATACACCGGATGGTCGGCGGGGCAGAGTGGCACCAGCCGGTCGCCGCTGGCGCCGCCGTTGTCCTCGGGCTTCACCCCGCGCGCGTCGATGCGCGCGAAGCCGCGTTTGGCCAGCCACTCCGCGCGGATCGGCGGCAGGCCGGCGGCCAGATCGATGGTAACCGAGGGATCGGTGTAGACGCCCGATGTATCGTAGGCGCGGTACGGTTCCTCGCGCGCCGTCGGGTCCAGCGCGATCTCGCGGAACGGGACGCGGACGTCGGCGCGACCTTCGGGCGAGGTGTAGATCTTGCGCGATCCGGCGATCGGTCCGGTGGTGACCGTGTCTGGCCGGGCGGCGGTTTTCGACTGGACCGTCATGGACCCCTCCTTGTTGCGTCGCGGGCATGCAGCGGAGGGACGTGGTGCTTTCGCAAAGGCTCCCGTCCCTACGCCGGCATGACCCGGTTCAGGTTCAAGGGTCACCGCGCCGCCGCATTGGACTGCGGCTCTGTCGGTATCTCAGCCCCTGCGGCGGGGCCCCCCTCGGTGGTTGGTAGGATGGGGTGGGTTGGGGGTGCTGTCAAACCCGTGGTGACGAGCAGGCGCGCCGAGGTCCAGTCCGGCCAACCCGCTTGACGCCGTACCGGCCGAGGCTAAGTTGCTGGAGCCACCTGACGTTGCGTACGCAGCCTGAGCGTACGGCGGGACAGGGAATAACGGGAAGGGAACAACAGCGATGGTGGCCGTCAACGTCTCGATTTCGAGGTTCTGCAAAGCGACCGTCATGGGCCTGCCACTGCTGTTCCTGGCGGCCGCCCCGGTGCGCGCGCAGCAGGCGCAGGCCGTCGATCCGACAAAGGACATGCGTCCCGTCAGCGACGAGATGCTTCGCAACCCGGATCCCGGCGACTGGCTGATGTGGCGTCGCACCTATGACGGTTTCGGCTTCAGTCCTCTCGACCAGATCACCAAGGATAACGTCAAGGACCTGCAGGTTGCCTGGACGTGGTCGCTGACCAGCGGCGCGACCGAGAGCACGCCGATCGTACACGACGGCATCCTTTATATCTGGAACTACGCCGACAAGGTGCAGGCGCTGAACGCGGCCACCGGCGATCTGATCTGGGAGTATCGGCGCGATCTGCCGCAGACAATCATCGACCAGGCCGGCAACAACATGGCCAAGCGCAACATGGCCATCTATCAGGACAAGCTGGTGGTCGCCACGTCCGACGCGCATCTCGTGGCGCTTGACGCAAAGACCGGCGAGGTCGCCTGGGACCACGAAACCGCCGACTGGCGCAAGGGCTGGCGCTACACGGCGGGGCCGTTCATCGTCGGCGGGATGGTGCTGCAGGGCATGACCGGCTGCGGCAACGCCGAACCCGGCGGATGCTTCATCACCGCGCATGACTTCAAGACCGGCGCGGAGAAGTGGCGCGTGTGGACCATCGCCCATCCCGAAGATCCCAATTTCAACACCTGGAACGGCGTTCCCCTGGAGAGCAGGTTCGGCGCATCGGCATGGGTCGCCGGCTCGTTCGATCCCGAGCAGAACCTGGTGTTCTACGGGATCGGCCAACCGTATCCGTGGATCGCCGAGATGCGCGGCACGCTGCCGCTGAAGAAGACGCCGCCTGGCCTTACCAACACCGCGCTCTATTCGGACTCCACGTTGGCGATCAACCCCGGGACCGGCGAGGTGAAGTGGTACCACCAGTATCTCCAGAACGACACCTGGGACCTCGACTACGTGTATGAGCGGATGCTGATCGACCTGCCATTCAACGGCGCGACCCGCAAGATGGTCGTTACCACCGGTAAGCTCGGCATCATCGAGGCACTGGACCGCACCACCGGCGAGTGGCTGTGGGCGAAGCAGACGGTGCCGCAGAATGTCGTCGCCAGCATCGATCCTAAGACTGGCGCAAAGACCATCAATCAGGCGGCCATCCCACATATCGGCCAGACCACCGTGAATTGCCCGGCGGACCCGGGCGGCCGCGGCTGGCCGGCGACGGCGTACAATCCTAATACGCAAACACTGTTCCTGCCGCTGAATGAGTTCTGCTCCAACACCACGCCGACACCGCTTGATCCCGGCCAGGCCTATACCGGCGGCGGTCGCGCCATCTTCGCCCGCACACTGGTCCCAGGGAGCGATGGAAACGTCGGCCGGATCGACGCGATCAAGCTGACCGACCGCTCGACCACCTGGTCATTCCGCGAGCGTGCGCCTTCCACCGGCGCGGTACTGCCGACGGCGGGCGGCGTCGTGTTCGCCGGCGCGTGGGATCGCAACTTCCGCGCCTGGGACGACGCCACAGGCAAGGTGCTGTGGCAAATTCGTACCAACAATGCGATCAACGGCTTCCCTGTCAGCTACAGTGTGAACGGCAAGCAGTATGTCGCAGTGTCGGTCGGCAACGGTTCCAGCCAGGCGAAGTCGCTTGCGACGCTGACGCCGGAACTCACGGTACCGGACGGCGGCTCGGTATTGTGGGTCTTCGCCCTGCCCGACAAGAAGTAGCAGCAGGCGACGGGGTATTGGCGAATAGCTCCCCCTCCCCTTGCGGAAGGTGGCTGGGGGGAGGGGGCCACGCTCGAGGGACTTGGGTGAATTTTCGTCGGCTGGCCCACCAACCCCAACCGCCTCCCGCAAGGGGAGCGGCACGATTGTTATCCAGACTTCTCCTTATTTGCAGTCTCTTCGTTCTATGCCTCGGCCCTTTGCGCGCCTACGCCGACACGCCGTTTGTTGTGGACGACTGGCGGTTCGGCACACACGAGACCAACGCCGCACTCCGCTACTGCATCGACAGGCGCGATCCCGATTGGCCCGTCGCACAGAAGATCGCCGCCGCAGTGGTCGCCGCACTGCTGCTGCAAGGGAAGGAATACCTGATTGCCGATGACCTGAAGACGGCTGACATGTCGGGCGAGGATCTGGACGATACCTACCGGATGCTGATCCAACGCTGCGATGTGTTCTTTGGCTTCAAACTGGTGCCGGACGCCTATCCTGCGTGGGTCACCATCACGCGGCCCTATTATCGCAGCTCCTATGTCTATGTGGCCGCAGATCCCGCCTGGAAGTCGCTCGGCGACATGCCGACCACACGCGCGATCGGCGCCACCATCGGTACCGGCGCCGACATGCGGCTGTCGCAATATCTTCTTGCCGTCAGCGCCGACAAACGCTGGGATAAGTTTCCGATGGCATCGGACGATGCGGCTGTCCGCGCGGTGATGGACGGGACGACGGGGGCGGCGCTGGTGTGGGCGCCGGCGCTCTGGGCGTTGCGGAAGACCGATGCCGCGATCGCCAAACTGCCGGAAATGGCGCCAAGCCCATTGCCGATATCGACCGCCGATGTCGGCGCAATTCTGCTGAGCAGGCAGTCGTTCCTGCGCACCAGCCTCGATCGGGCGATCGCTTCGCTGACCGCGGACGGCACCATCGCTGCGATCCTGAAGGACGCGAACTTTCCCGGCACGCCGGTGCCGTGACCGTCGCGCGATGACGCCAGAGACGGCGATCCAGGTCGGCGCCGTCAGCAAGCGCTACGGGCGAACGCTCGCGCTGGACGACATCAGCTTCGATGTGGGGCGCGAGGAATTGTTCGCGCTGCTCGGTCCCAACGGCGCCGGCAAGACCACGCTGCTGCACATCCTGTGCACCATCCTGCAACCCGACAGCGGCAGCGTGCGCATCGCTGGGTTGGACGTCATCGCGCACCCCACACGGGGCCGCCGCGATTTGGGCGTGGTGTTTCAGGAGCCGAGCCTCGACGACCGCCTGACGGTGCATGAGAATCTGAATTTTCATGGGCTGGTCTATGGCGTTCCGCGGCGGCTGCGACGGCAACGGATCGAGGAGATGCTGGCGCTTGTGGAACTGACGGAGTGGCGGGAGAAGCTGGTGCGGACCTTGTCCTCGGGCATGAAGCGCCGCGTCGAGATTGCCCGCGCGCTGATCCACGACTCCCGCATCCTGTTCCTCGATGAACCGACCGTCGGGCTGGATGCGCAGTCGCGCGAGCGGATCTGGCAGTATGTCGGACGCCTGCGCCGCCAGCGCGAACTGACCGTGGTCGTCACCACGCACTACATCGAGGAAGTCGAGGCGTGCGATCGGGTCTGCGTCATCGACCGGGGCAAGATACTCGCGATGGACACGCCGGCCGCGCTGAAGCTCGCGCATGGCCAGCAGCTTTTGCGGGTGGTACCGCGCGAGGATGCGACCGCATCCGAGATCATGGCCGCCTACCCCGACACGGCCGTCCGGCGCGACACGGAGATCATCGTCAAATCCAGCGGCGACGCCTTCGCGGAGGCGTTCCTGTCGCGCTACGGCAGCCGCATTCGTCGTCTGTCGGTCGAGGAGCCGAGTTTGGAAAGCGTGTTTCTGTCGCTGACGGGTCGCGAGATTCGCGATCAGGCGGCCGGCGCGCGAGAGCGGACCCTGGCGTTCGGCCGGCAGGGTGGGGAGCATACGCGATGACGGAAGCGGTGGCGGTGCAGGAAGATCGGTTCGCGCGCACGATCCGCCTGCAGGCCGGCGGCCTCTATGCGATCTGGTTCCGCGAGGTGAAGCGCGCGGTGCGCGACCGCGGCCAGCTTATCGGCGGTGTGAGCCGGCCGCTGTTGTGGGTGCTGGTCATGGGCATCGGGCTCAATCCGTATTTCCGGGGCGAGATCTACGGCGAGGTCCGCTTCGTCGTGCCGTACACCTATCTGCAGTTCATCTTCCCCGCAGTGATCGCGCTCAACATCATGTACACGTCGGTGCAGTCGGCCGTGTCGGTGATCTGGGACCGTCAGTTCGGCTTCCTGCGCGAGGTGCTGGTCTCGCCGCTGCCGCGTGCGACCATTCTGCTGGGAAAGGTTCTCGGCGGCGCGACCGTGGCGTTGTTTCACGGATGTTTGGTGCTGATGCTGGCGCAGTTCGCCGACCTGTCGCTGTCGGTGGGCGACATCGCATGGGGGCTGCTGCTGATGGCGTTGCTCGCATTCGCGCTCACGTCGCTCGGCATCGTCATCGCCGGCCATATCCGCAGCTTCGAGGGGTTCGGCGTTTTTTCCAATGCCGTGATCCTGCCGCTTTACTTCACCTCCAGTTCGGTGTTCCCACTTGATCCGTCGCTGACCGGCGCACAGACCAGCGTGATCTATCCGGAATGGCTGGTGTTCCTTGTGCGGATCAATCCGATGACCTATGCGGTCGATGCGTTGCGCGGCGCGTTCATCCACTTCCATCAGTTCGACCCATGGATGGGACCGGCGGTGCTGGTCGGCATGGTGGTGGTGTTCTTCGCATTGGCGCTGCGCGGCTTCAGCAAGGCCTGAACTTGCGATGGCGCTTTGGCTGCCGCAGCGACGCGACGTCATCACCTTTGCCAGCGTATTCGGACTTCTGGGCGCCGTCTATCTGCTGCCGCCCGACACGTCGCTGCGCCAGGTGCGTGCTGCGGGTGTGCTGCGGGTGTGCCTGCCGCCATCCTATCCACCGCTCGTCACCGGCGATCCGGCGGTGCCCGGCATCGATGTCGAGATGCTCCAGGCGATCGCGCGGGATCTGGGCGTGCGTCTTGCGACGGTCGTCAATCCGGTCATGGGCAGGGACTTCAATCCGCGAGCCTGGCGCATCACGCGGGCGCAGTGCGATGTGCTCGCCGGCGGCGTGGTCGGCTCGGCGACGACGCGTTCGTTCCTGGACACCACGCCCGCCTACGCCATCACCGGCTGGGCGTGGCTTGCCCCGCATCCGGCCGAGGATCTGCAAGGCCGACGGGTCGGCGTCCTGGTCGGGGTATCCGGCCTCGACCGGGTCGCGCTGGCGGCGTGGCTGCGGGCAGCGAAGGCGCAGGTCACCGTGACGCTGGATGCGATGGAACTGATGCAGGGTCTCAGGGATGGACGCTTCGACGTTGGGGTCACGGAACGCCTGCTGGCGGCGGAGTTGGCAACCCCGCTTGGATGGTCCGTAGGCTGGATGCCGGCCGAGCTTGACCGCTATCCGGTTGTACTGGGGTTGTGGAAGGGCGATCTGACACTGAAGCGCGCGATCGTATCGGCCATGCGCCGAATGGAGCGAAGCGGCGCAATGGCAACGATCATGGCACGATATGTCCCGGGTGATTCAAGACATGCGCCGGATTGATCGAAGCCCCGGGGTCGCTGGCGCTCAGCCGGTTCGCACGAACTTGTCCACGCTGCGGTCCACCGTCAAACCCGCATAGATGTCGCCGCGCGAATCGATGCCCACCCCGTGGACGTGGCGGCT
>CAWEVI010000053.1:0-24528 GCA_963812475.1 uncultured Alphaproteobacteria bacterium | reverse complement strand
AGAGTCAGCTGCTCTACCAACTCAGCTATGCGCCCACCGATGGTCGCCACAGGACCCCGACGACAGGGCGCGCGCTATAGCAGGACGCCCGGCTTGCAAACCCCTGGGTGCCCCGATCGGCGCTCCGCTACCGACCCTCGGGCTCGTCCCCTTGTTGCTGTATCAGCGCCAAGGCGCGGCGCAGGCGAAGCAGGCCGCCGCGGGTCTGGCCCTGCTTGCACATCCGCTGGCCCTCGATCGACAGCGAGGTGACCTCGTATGAAGGTGGCGCGGACGTGCTGCGGGCCAGTTCGCTGATCCGATCCAGCAGCCGCGAGCAGTATTCCGGCGTGTCGCTGGTCACCTGCTGCGGTGGCGGCTGGCCGGCCACCGGGATGGCGCCCACCATCACAGCGCCCAGCCCGAGCAGGCTACGACGCCGGCAAGGCTGGTGGTGCGGGCATTCAGCAGCATCACCCGCATACTGGCGTGGACGGCCTCACCGGCTGGTGATGCGGACATGACAATCGCGTTAGCCGCCGAGGCCGGTTCGTCATGCGCCGGCAATGCGATGACAGCAGCCAGACCAGGCGCGGCGTCGGTCAGACGCAGGCTGCCGCCGTGCAGGTGCGCCACCGCCTGCACCAGCGCGAGGCCGAGCCCGGACCGGTGAGTTGCGCCGACCTCCCCGCCAGAAGCGTTCCGTCGCACGAAGACGGTCGGCCGTGGGGATCCCCGGGCCCTGATCCGTCACCGCAATCTCAACCCCAGCCGGCACGACCGAGCCGGCAACCCGGACGGCATCTCCGGCCCGTGAGAACTTCACGGCATTATCGACCAGATTGGCCACTGCCTGCTGGACCAGTTCCCGATCGCCGTAGAACGGCAGGTGTTGTGGCACATCGACCGACAGCGCGATCCCCCGTTCCTCGGCAACCGCGCCGTACAGTTCCGCCACGTTCGCGAGCAACGGTGCCAGGTCGAACCGGGACGAAGGCGGAGCGGCGCGAGCCGGCTTCGATCTCGGCAATGCGCAGAGGTGCTTGAAAACCGCGACGATGCCGTCGAGATCCGCCGTGGCCCGCTCGATCGCTGCGCGTAGCTCAACCGTGGATCCCGCGTGCACCGCCGCGTCTTCCAGCCGAGCGCGCGCGCGCGTGATCGGCGTTTGCAGGTCGTGCGCGATGGCGTTCGACACCTCGCGCACGCCTTCCATCAACCGGCCCAGGCGATCCAGCATGTCGTTGATCGTCTCGGCGAGTTGGTCGAACTCGTCGCCGCGACCGGAGAGCCGCACCCGCTGGCTCAAGCCGCGGCGGCGATCGCCGCGGCGGTGGCCGAGACATTCGCCAGCGTGCGGCGGAACAGGCTGCGCACCACCAGCGCACCAATCGATGCCATGACCACCACCACCAGCAGCGCCCAGAGCAATGCGTCGGTGAGAAGCAGGCGAAGCTGGGCGCGCAGATGAACGTCGCGTCCAATCAGCAGACGAAAGCCGCCCGGCAGTTCATATTTTTGCACCAGCGCCAACGAGCGCACGCCGGCCCGCTCGATCGGAAGCTTGTACCAGGCAGGACTTTGGGTGACCGCCTGTGGCCAATGCGTCAGGTTACCGGCAATTCGACGACCCGCCGGATCGACCAGAAGGTAAACCGAATTGTCCTCGATGTCCTGTGTCAGCCGGTCTTCGATGGTCAGCACCAGCCCGGGCAGGCTGCCCGCGACGAAGCGTTCGGACAGGCTCTGGGCATCCGCCTGGATCGCCGCCTCCGTCTGCCGGTCCAGCAGGCCGGCGGTCGCCCACCACAGGAACAGTGCAAGCGCCGCTGCGCTGAGGGCGAGCAGCAGAGCATAGACCACCGCGAAGCGGACGCCGGCGGAGCGCAGCAGGCGCAAACCCGATCGCCCCTCGGGCGCACCGCCGGCGGGCGGCGCCAGGGAACCCGGTAGGGCCAGCGAAGGCGTCACGCGGTCTCGGCGCGCAGCATATAGCCTGCGTTGCGGACGGTATGGATCAGTGGCGTCGGAAACGGCTTGTCCACCTTCTGGCGCAACCGCGAGACGTGTACGTTGATCACGTTGGTCTGCGGGTCGAATGATAATCCCAGACGCCCTCGAGCAGCATCGTGCGCGTCACGACCTGGCCCGCGTGACGCATCAGGTACTCCAGGAGACGGAACTCCCGCGGCTGCAGGTCGATCTTCTGGCCGGCGCGCTTTACCTGACGCGACAGCAGGTCGAGTTCCAGGTCTTCGACGACCAGCTTGGTCACCGGCCCCTCGCCCTTGGCCCGGCGTGCCAGCGCCTCGACGCGGGCCAGCAGTTCGGCGAATGCGAACGGTTTGGACAGGTAGTCGTCACCGCCGGCCTTCAGACCCCGTACACGCTCATCGACATCGGCCAGCGCCGACAGGATCAGCACAGGGACCGCGTTCTTCTGCGCCCGCAGCGTCTCGACTAGATGTAGTCCGTCGATGCCGCCGGGCAGCATTCGGTCGAGGACGACCGCGTCGAACGCCTCGCTCGCTGCCAGGAACAGGCCGTCGCGCCCATTGTCGGCGTGCTCCACCACATGCCCGGCCTCCTTCAGGCCGCGCACCACGAAGGCGCCCACGTCCTTGTCATCTTCCACAACCAGGATTTGCATGACCTTGCTCCTTCAGCCCGCACCTTCCGCGGGGCGGCGGCCGATCGTGACCGAAATGTCCATGTCACGGCCTTGACGACGAATTGACAGACTTACGTCCTTTCCCGGGGCCACCGCGGCGATCGTTCGGATCAGTCCGCGCGAGGTTTCGATGTGCTCGCCGTTGACCGCGAGGATCGTATCGCCCTGACGAAGCCCCGCGCGCCCGGCCGGGCTGGGACGTTCCACGCCGGCCACGGACACGCCGGTCTTGGTATCCTCCACCGACACGCCGAGCCAGCCGCGTTCGATGTGGCCGCCGCCGCGCAACTGGGCGACGATTGGGGCGATAAGCTCACTCGGCGTGGCGAAGCCGATGCCCACGGAACCGCCGGAGGGCGATACGATGGCAGTGCTGATGGCGATCACCTGACCGTCCATGTTGAAGATCGGGCCGCCAGAGTTGCCCGGATTGATCGGCGCATCGATCTGCAGGAAGTTGTCGAATGGACCTGCTCCCAGGTCGCGACCGCGCGCGGAAATGATCCCGGCGGTGACCGAGCCGCCCAGGCCGAACGGATTGCCGGCGGCGATGATCCAGTCCCCGACCTCGACCTGCCGGGAATCACCCCAGGCCACAAAGGGCAATGGACCGGAGGCGGACACCTTGATCAGTGCGACATCGGTCAGTTCATCGGTGCCGATCAGATGGGCCGGGAGCCGTGTGCCGTCGGTGAGCGAGACCACGATCTTGTCGGCGTGGCCGACGACATGGTTGTTGGTCACGATCAGACCGGACGCATCGATGATGAAGCCCGAGCCGGCGCCCATCGTCTCCTCGCGGCGATTGCCGAAGCGGCGGCGAAATTCTCGCCCCAGCGGTGTATCTCGCAGTTCCGGCGGCAACTCACCGAGCACATCGCCGCCAGAGACGGTCTCCGTCACCGCGATGTTCACCACGGCAGGCAACACACGCTTGACCAACGGCGAGAAGCTGTCGGGCGCAGAGCGGGCGACCGCATTGCCGGGCGCTGCGGTCGCGCAAGCGGTGGCAAGCAGCGCAAGGGCCAGGATCAGGCCCCTTGGATGCCAGACTGAGGTCATTGTGGTGTGTTCTCTCCCGTAGGGATCCGTCATGCGTGTGCAGCAGATGGCACGCTAACGCCCCAGCAACAAGAATCCGGCACGCCGAGGCCGGTCAGGCGCTGCCGCGCGACGGGTCTTCGGGCCATAGGTGTTTGGGATAGCGTCCGCGCATGTCGCGCCGGACGTTGGCCCAGCCGCTCTGCCAGAAGCCGGCCAGATCGGCCGTGATGGCAACCGGGCGGCCGGCAGGTGAGAGCAAGGCAAGTTGCAGCGGCACCCGGCCCGCGGCGAGTTTCGGCGTGGTCGAAAGGCCATAGAACGCCTGGGCCTTCGCGGAAGCGATTGGAACCGGCTGGGCATAGTCGATCGCGGCGCGCGAACCCGGAAGCGCGAGATGTGCCGGCAGCGCCTCGTCCAGCCGCCGGCCCAGGTTCCAGGGCAGCAGGCCGCGCAGGATGGCGGGCAGGTCCAGACGCGACAGATCGCCGAGGCGCGACAGACCGGTAAGTCGTGGCGCAAGCCACACCCCCGCCTCGGTCGTCAGCGTGGCATCCGAAAGGTCCGGCCATCCTTCGGCTGGCTCGATCCGGCGCATCAGCGCCACGCGTGCCTGGAACTGGCGCGTCTGATCGGTCCAGGGCAGCGGCCGCAGCCCATCGGCGGCCACAGCGCGGGCGAGCGCTGAGGCGATCTCCGCCGGATCAGCCGGCTCGGTGCGGTCTGCCAGGATCAGCGCGCCAAGCCTGCGCCGGCGCCGGGCCATGACCCCGCCCGAGACCGGATCGAAGGCTGTCTCCACCTGCTCGGTAACCCGCGATGCCAGGGCCGCCGGCAAGGCACTGGGATCGAGCGGCGCCGCCAGCCGGATGCGTGCCGAAGCCTTCATCTCCAGTGCCGCGACCGCGAGCAGCCGCGCGGTGGCGAGCGGGTCGGCGCGAGGCAGCCGAGCCCCACCGCCGCCGGAGAGACGGAATGCTCCAGGCTCACCACGTCGCTGGGCGATCCGATCGGGGAAAGCCGCCGCCAGCAGCCGGCCTGGGTCGCCATCCGCGCGTACATCCTGGGCCAGGCGCAACCGCCGGCGGTACTGGCCGGCGACGCGGCGGATGCGGGACATCGCGCCTCGATCGGCCACCGGATCGCCATCCGAGATCGCAGCGAGGCGGAGACCGATATCCGCCGGTGCGTCGGGGCTGCGCAGCGGGTCGCGTTCCTCGAGCAACGCGGCGAGATCGCACGCAAGCGCTGCTTCCCCTGGGGTTTCCGCCGCCAGCATCATCGCGGCAAGCCTCGGATGCGCGCCAAGCGATGCCATGCGCCTTCCGCCCTCGGTGATATGTCCCTCGAGATCGAATGCGCCGAGTTCGCCCAGCAGCGTCGTGGCGGCGGCGAGTGCACCCGAGGGCGGCCGGTCGAGGAAAGCCAGATCACCGGGGGCAGCTCCCCATGCCGCGCAATCCAGGGCCAGCGACGACAGTTCGGCCTCGAGGATCTCGGGGCGGTCAAAGGCAGCGAGACCGCGATGCAGCGCCGGAGACCATAGGCGGATGGCCACGCCCGGCGTCTCGCGCCCTGCCCGGCCGGCCCGCTGCTCGGCGGCGGCGCGCGAGATCCGCAGCGTCGCGAGCCGTGTCAGGCCGGTCGCCGAATCCAGTCGCGGCGCGCGACGCCATCCGCCGTCCACCACGATGCGCACGCCGGGCACGGTCAGCGACGTTCGGCGATCGATGTCGCCAGGACCACGCGTCGTGCCTCTGCCTGCCGCAGCGCCCGGTCCTGTTCGGTCGGCGGCAGGTCGCCATGCAGCGGCAGCACGAGCGCACCGCACCCCGCAAGCGCCGCCTGGGTTCGGCGGATCTCCGCCATCCCCGGAAGAAAGCCCAGTATGTCGCCGTCATGCTCCGCCAGCGCGACACGAACGGCGCGGGTCATCGCGTCCGCCAGATCGCGCGGTCCCGGGATGTCGCGCGCGGCGTGATGGATCGCCACGGGAAACATTCGCCCGGCGCTTTCGATGACGTTGGCACCCATCAGGCCGGCGAGACGCGCCCCATCGGCGGTGGCCGACATCGCAAGCAATCGCAGGTCCGGTCGCAATACGCGCTGGAGGTGGAGGCAGAATGCGAGCGCCAGGTCCGACTCGAGCGAGCGCTCGTGCACCTCGTCGAGGATCACGACGGCGACGCCATCGAGACCCGGATCCGATTGCAGACGGCGGACCAACAGGCCCTCGGTGATCACCTCGATCCGGGTTGCCGATGAGACCGCCGCATCCAGCCGGGTGCGGTAACCGACCGTGTCGCCGGGCGTCTCGCCGAGCAGGCTCGCCATCCGGGCAGCAGCGGCCCGCGTCGCGAGCCTGCGCGGCTCCAGCATCAGAATTCGCCCGTCGCCACGCCAGGGCGCACCCAGCAGGGCCAGCGGAACAATCGTGGTCTTGCCGGCACCGGGTGGCGCCACGAGCACGGCATTGCGTCCAGCCGCGAGTGCCGCGAGCATAGGCGGGATGGCTTCGGTGACCGGGAGGTCAGGTAGCTTCATCGTGGGTCATGCTGGTCCGCAGGCAAATTTCGTCCCATATGCTCACGAGATCGTGTTACAGGAAACCCATGTTGCCGACGCTCAAGACAGTCCTGGTGATCGCGTTGCTCGTCGCTCCGACGCTCCCTGCCGGCGCGCTGGAGAGTACGCCTGTCAGCAGCCCGCGCGCCACGGTGTCGCTGGTGTCCGATACCGACTCGGTCGCGCCTGGCACGCCGTTTCGCGTCGGGTTGCATTTCCGCCTGGCGCCCGGCTGGCACACCTACTGGCAAAATCCGGGAGATGCGGGCGTCCCCGCTGAAGTTGCGCTGACGCTGCCGCCCGGCAGCACATCGGGAGCCATCGTCTGGCCGACGCCGCAGCGGATGGCGGAGGGTCAACTCATGACCTACGCCTACACCGGCGATCTGCTGTTGCCGATCACCGTGACACCGGGAGCGGACGCGGACGGCATGGCCGTACAGGCGCATGCCCAATGGCTGGTGTGCAAAGACATCTGTGTGCCGGAGGAGGGCGAGTTCCGGCTGGACCTGCCCGCCGGGATCGCCGCCGCATCGGCCCAGGCGCCGCTGTTCACGGCGCACGACCGGCAGGTGCCGCATGCTTCGCCATGGCAGGCGGCGGTGGCGGACGACGGGACGCTATGGGTGAAGGGGCCGGAACTGACGCCAGCCACCGTGGTCGATGCCTGGTTCATTCCCGACGCGCAGGGGGCCATCCGTGACAGCGCGACGCAGCCACTGACGGTCTGGGACGGCGGCTTCACTCTGGCCTTGAAACCCGGCAAGGCGTTCCGGTCGGGGGACAGTCTGTCCGGAATCCTGGCGGTGCGCGATCGCAGCGGCCTGGAGACGAACGTGACGTTGCGTGCCGCTGCCGGCGCGGTGCCGCCGCCTCCGTCTCCGTTGATGCAGCTTCGGCGGATGCTGGGCCTGGCATTCCTGGGCGGTGTGATCCTTAACCTGATGCCATGCGTGTTTCCGGTGCTGGCGATGAAGGTTGTGGGGCTTGCCGGCGCGGCACGTGGCCGGGCGCGCAAGCACGCGGCTGCCTATACCGCCGGCGTACTGGTGGCCTTCGCTGTTGTCGGCGCGGCCCTGCTGGCCGCGCGCGCTGCCGGCGCGGCGGCAGGATGGGGCTTCCAGTTCCAGTCACCGGTGTTCGTTGCGGGCATGGCGTGGCTGCTGTTCGCGGTTGGACTGAACCTGTCCGGCGTGTTCCAGATCGGTACCGGCCTGGTCGGCGCCGGTCAGGGCCTGACGCGCCATAGCGGTGAACTCGGCAGCTTTTTCACCGGACTCCTGGCAGTGGTTGTGGCGACGCCCTGTACGGCACCATTCATGGGGGTCGCGATCGCCGCCGGCCTCGCCGCCCCGCCAACGGTGACGATGATGGTGTTCCTGGCGATGGGTCTCGGCATGGCGACGCCGTACGTTCTGCTGGCCATTATACCTGGCCTCGGGCGAGCTACGCCGAAACCGGGACGCTGGATGGAGGTACTGCGGCAGGCGCTGGCTTTCCCCATGTACGCCGCGAGCGCCTGGCTGATCTGGGTGATCAGCCAGCAGGCCGGTCCAGCCGGCGTGCTCGGCACCGCTGCCGGCCTCGTGCTGCTGGGCTTTGCCGCCTGGGTGCTCGGGATCACGCAGGGGACCGCTGGCCGCAGTCGTCGCGTCGGCCAGTCGGCTGCTGCCGCAGCCTTTCTGGCAGCCCTTGCCATCTTGAGTGGCATCGCAACCGCGCCGGTCTCCACGACGAGTGTTGCAGACTCCGGGGCAGAGCCGTTCAGCGCCGCCCGGCTGGCCGCATTGCGAGCGGAGGGACAACCGGTCTTCGTCAACATGACCGCGGCGTGGTGCGTGACCTGCCTGGTGAACGAGCGAGTGGCGATCGGCACCGAGGCCGTTCAACACGCTCTCGCCGCTAATCATGTGGCTTATCTGAAGGGCGACTGGACCCGTCAGGACCCCGAGATTACGCATTATCTGCAGGAGAACGGCCGCGATGGCGTGCCGCTCTACGTGTTCTATCCGCCGCGCGGACAGCCCGACGTGCTGCCGCAGATCCTGACCGAGAATACACTGCTAAGCGCGTTGAAGGGTGGTTAACCGCAGCTTGGCATTTGCGGCCTGAGGGACTCCAAACGCAGTGGGCTACCGCACTTGGACACACCAGTCGAACGGTCGGCGGAGGGTCTGACGATCGTGGTATGGAGGCTCGTGTCTCCAGGCCGGAGGACGGCATGCTGGACGTCAAAGGATCTGTGGGACGTTCTCGAATCGCCTGTCGCCGAACTGAAGGTCATGGTCGCGCGGATCGACGCGCAGATATCCTATCTCGCCACCAAGGCAGACCTCGCCGACAAGCCGGGCAACGCATATATGTGGGGCATCCTGGCGGCGTTATTGACCGCCTAGCCCTGCCGCGCTTGCTGTGCACAAGTAGGTCCTACCCCGCCACCAGTTTCCGTATCGTCTCGGCTGCCGCTGGTGTGGACCAATCCGCCGAACCCTCCAGACGGGCACGCTCCTGGCCCTTCCTGTCGATGATCAGGCTGGTTGGAATGCCGTGCGCCTGCCACGCGCGCGCCGCAGCACCCTTGGGATCGAGCAGCACCGGTAGACCGGTAATTCCGTGCTCCGCATAGAATGCCTCCACTACGCTGACCCCACCTCGATCGGACGACAGCGGCAGTACGGCGATGTCGTTCGGCGCCAGGGTTTTCGACAGTGCTGCAAGCGCCGGCATCTCCGCGACACATGGCACACACCAGGTCGCCCACAGGTTGATCACCATGCCGTGGCCAACGAACTCCGCCAGATGGTGTTCGCTGCCGTCGGCACCGACAAAGACGATATCCGGAGGCGTCACGGGCGGATCGGTCAGTTCCAGGTGGCTCGCGAGATCACCCAGAACCACGGCGGCTTGCGGTTTGCGCGCGATCAGGCCGGCGGCTAGGGTCCCGCCCGCCGCGAGCATTCTCCGGCGCGTGATCAATGGCACGATGGAAACCCTTCCTTGAGCGAGACGCCAGACAGCAGGAATGTGGCGGCGAACCCGCAATGGGGTGGACGCTTCGCCGCAGGCCCGTCCGTGGTGATGCAGGAGATCAACGCCTCCATCGGCTTCGATCGCAGGTTATGGCGGCAGGACATCCAGGGTGGACTTGCGCATGCCGCGATGCTGGCAAAGGTCGGGGTCATTTCAGCCAAGGATGAGCAGTCGATCCGCGAGGGTCTAGCAGCGATCGCGCAAGAAATCGAGGCCGGACGCTTCCCGTTCGATGCGGCGCTCGAGGACATCCATATGAACATCGAGGCGCGGCTGACCGAGCGGATCGGTGAACCCGGCCGGCGGCTGCACACCGCGCGCAGCCGTAACGACCAGGTGGCGGTGGATTTTCGTCTGTGGGTGCGCGATGCGATCGACGGGCTATCGGCGCAAATAACCGACGTGATGCGCGCGCTGACGAATCGCGCCGCGGCGCACGCCGGCAACCCGATGCCGGGCTTCACCCATCTGCAGACCGCACAGCCGGTCACATTCGGCCACCATCTGCTGGCCTATGTCGAGATGCTGGACCGCGATCGCGGCCGGCTTGGCGATTGCCGCCGCCGGCTGAACGAATGTCCGCTCGGCAGCGCGGCGCTGGCCGGGACCTCGTTTGCCATCGACCGCGCGATGACCGCGCAGGCGCTCGGGTTCGACCGGCCGACCGCCAATTCGCTCGACGCCGTGTCGGATCGCGACTTCGCGCTGGAGTTCCTTGGCGCGGCGGCGATCTCGGCGATGCATCTCTCGCGATTTGCCGAGGAGATCGTGATCTGGTGCTCGGCGCCGTGGCGGTTCATCCGGCTCTCTGACGCGTTCACCACCGGCAGTTCGATCATGCCCCAGAAGCGCAATCCGGATGCAGCGGAACTGGTGCGGGCGAAAACCGGGCGGGTCAACGGCGCGCTGATCGCACTGCTGACCGTCATGAAGGGCCTGCCGCTCGCCTATGCCAAGGACATGCAGGAGGACAAGGAGCCGGTGTTCGACGCCGCCGAGGCCTGGGCGCTGTCGCTCGCCGCCATCGCCGGGATGGTGCGCGACATGACGCCGGACGTGGCGCGGATGCGGGAGTTGGCAGGTTCCGGGTTCGCCACCGCGACCGATCTGGCCGACTGGCTGGTGCGGGTGCTGAAGCTGCCGTTCCGGGACGCGCACCACATCACCGGCCGTCTGGTCGCGATGGCCGAAGCAAAGGGCACGGAGCTCTCCGGGCTGACGATTGCCGAGATGCAGTCGGAGGAGACCCGCATCACCGCGGATGTGTTCTCGGTGCTGACAGTCGAGGCGTCGGTCGCTTCGCGCACAAGCTATGGCGGCACGGCGCCGGCGAATGTGGCACGCGAGGCGGCGCGCTGGCAGGCCGCTCTGGCATGAGATCTGCCCTGATCATCGCCGCGTTGCTCGGCATGGTGGCAGTGACGGCATGCGGCAAGAAAGGGCCGCCCTCGCCGCCTGGACCTGCCGACCAGATCACCTGGCCGCGGGCGTATCCGACGCACTGAGCTTCTCGCCCGGGACCCGCTCTCGCGACGCTGTCGCGGAGAGGGCAGCGGGTGTTTCCGGTCGCAGTGGACTTGCTTTAGGTTTGCGATATGGCCGCCCTGCCCGCCACCGTCGCTGAAACGCCCGAGCCGGACATCGCGGAACTCATCGCCGCGCGGCCACACCTGACCATGCACGCGATGGACGGGCTGGTAATCGACGACGTGCCGTTGAATCTCATCGCGGACGCGGTCGGGACGCCGACCTGGGTCTACTCAGCATCCTCCATGCGCGGACGCTACCGAACCCTCGCTGCGGCGCTGGATGAGGCCGGACTGGATGGGCATGTCCACTATGCGGTGAAGGCGAATGACCGACTAGCGGTCCTGCGCCTGTTCGCCCGCGAAGGCGCCGGCGCCGACGTGGTGAGCGAGGGCGAACTTCGCCGCGCGCGCGAGGCCGGCATCCCGGCCAATCGCATCGTGTTCTCCGGCGTCGGCAAGAGCTTGCGCGAGTTGCGCCTCGCGCTGGCGGAGGACATCGCGCAGATCAACGTGGAGAGCGCCGAGGAACTTGACATGCTCTCCGGGCTGGCCGCCGCCATGGGGCACACCGCGCGCATCGCATTGCGCGTCAACCCCGACGTGGACGCCGGCACGCACGTCAAGATCACCACCGGCCGGGCACAGGACAAGTTCGGCATCCCTTATGCGGACGCCATTCCGTTGTATCGGCGCGCCGCGTCGCTGCCGGGCATCGAGCCGGTCGGGCTTGCGATGCACATCGGCAGCCAGATCCTGTCGCTTGCACCTTATCGCGCCGCATTCGGACGCCTTGCCGGACTCGTGCGCGCTCTGCACGCGGCCGGCCATCCGGTCAGTGTCGTTGACTGCGGTGGCGGCCTCGGCATTCCGTACTGCAACGAGCCGTCACCGAACCCCCAAGCTCTGGTTGGCGCGATACGCGGCGCCTTGCACAATCTGGACGTTCGCGTGGTGATCGAGCCTGGCCGCTGGCTGGTCGGGCCGGCGGGTCTGCTGCTCGCTTCCGTTGTTCTGGTGAAGCAGGCGCAGGGTAGCCGATTCGTGATACTGGATGCCGCCATGAACGATCTGATCCGCCCGGCGCTGTACGATGCCTGGCACGGCATCGTTCCGGTCTCCGCCATCGACGCCCTCGCCCCCGCCGCGCCGGCCGATGTCGTGGGGCCCGTGTGCGAGTCGGGCGACACCTTCGCCCGCAACCGTTTGTTGCCGCCGTTAGCTGCCGATGCCCGCGTGGCAATCCTGGACGCCGGCGCGTATGGTTCGGTGATGAGTTCGCCGTACAACGCGAGACCAGCGGCGGCGGAGGTCATGGTCGATGGCGGGATGTGGTCTGTAATCCGCGACCGCCAGACTTACGCCGACTTGTGGCAAGCCGAACATGTGCCAGATTGGTTGGGATGAACGCGGCGGGGATGCAGGACAGCGGATGAACACGCCGGGCGGAGAGACGGATCGCCTGCTGCGCCGGTTAACCAGCCGTCGCGCCCTCGCCCGTGCCGCCATTCTGTTCGAGCGCATCTGGCCGGCACTCTGGCCCGCGGCTGGTGTTGCCGGGCTGTTCGTGTGCGCCGCCTTGCTCGACCTGCCGCGCCTGCTGATGCCCTGGGTTCATATCGGCCTGCTGACGGTCACCTTGCTGCTCATCATCGGCCTTCTGGCGCGCGGACTGCACGGCATCGCCGCACCGGACGACAAGGCTGCCGATCGCAGACTGGAGGTCGCGTCCGGCCTGTCCCACCGCCCGCTTGCGGTTCTGACGGACCGGCCTTCACGTGGCAGCCTGGGTCCCGATACCGCTGCGGTCGCACTCTGGCAGGCGCATGTGATGCGCGCGGTGCGGCAGGTACGCCGGCTACGTGTGGGCCTGCCGCGGCCTGGGCTCGCACGACGCGATCCGCGCGCGTTGCGGGCAGCCTTGGTTGTCGCGTTGGTCGCGGCCGTTGCCATCGCCGGCGACGAAGCGCCTTCGCGTCTGGCGCAGGCGATGGAGCCGACGCTCCCGCGCGAGGCGCCACCTCCCGAGACCGAGCTGCAGGCCTGGATCACCCCGCCCCCCTATACCCGTCTGGCGCCGATCTTCCTCAAGGCCGAGGGGGGCGCGGTCTCCGTTCCCGCCGGCGCACGTCTGACCGTGAGCGTCACCGGCGGCGACGGCGACCCAAGCCTGTCACTGGACGGACACTCGGAGGCATTTCGCGCGCTCGACAAGGCGAGTTTCCAGGCCGATCGGGACCTGACAGCGGGCGGCCGCCTCACGGTGCGGCGCAACGGGCGCGACCTGGCGATATGGGACCTGACGGTGATCGCCGACCAGCCGCCCACGGCGGAATGGAGCGAGCCGCCCGGCCGAGCCACCGGCAGCCAGCAAAGCCGGCTGCCATGGCAGACCAGCGACGACTATGGCGTGGTATTGCTGCAGGCCGAATTGCGTCTCCGCGACCGACCGGACACGCCGCCACTGGTGCTCAGCCTGCCGTTGCCGGGTGGCACGCCGAAGTCGGCACACGGGGTCACCCAGCAAGACCTGACGGCCCATCCATGGGCGGGGCTCGCCGTGACTGCGAAGCTGATCGCTCGGGACGCGCTCGGTCAGACCGGGGGAAGCCGAACGGAAGAGTTTGTGCTGCCGGAACGCCCGTTCCGGAATCCCGTGTCACAGGCGCTGATGGCGATCCGGCGGGAACTCAGCCTGCATCCTGAGGATCGCGCAGCGGCGGCGAATGGATTGGATGCTCTGCTGATGGCGCCAGACGCTTTCGGCGGCGACTACGGTGCGTACGTCAACCTCGGCGCCATCTATTACCAGCTCGAGTTGAACAAGACGGCCGAAGCCATCGATCACGCGCAGCAGCGGATGTGGGATCTCGCGCTGCATCTGGAGGAGGGCCAGACCGAGCGCACGGCGCGGGCGCTGGAGGAGGCCCGCCAGGCGGCGCGCGACGCGCTCGACAAAGCGATCCGCGAACCCAATGAAGCCAACCGTGAGGCGCTGGACCGGCGGCTGAAGGAACTGGAGCAGGCAATCGAGCAACATCTGCAAGCGCTCGCGGAAGAGGCCCGACGCAACAACGACGAGATGCCGTTCGATCCGAATGCCCAGCATCTGTCCAATCGAGACATGGACCGGATGGCCGAGCAGGCGCGCGAGGCGGCGCGCGATGGACGTATGGACGAGGCGCAGCAGCGCATGGCGGAGCTGGAGCGCATGCTCGATCGTCTGCGCAATGCGCGCGCCGAACACGGGCGGGACGGCGAGCGCACGGCGGCGCAGCGCCAACGCGGCAAGCAGCAGATGGGTGCGGTCCAGGACATGATCGGCCGGCAGGGTGGCCTGCTCGACCACTCGCAGGGCCGCGTCGACGAGACGACGCGCTTCCGTGGCAACCGGCCCGCCACCACGCCGACGGACGAGAATGCCGATCGCGAGGCGGACCGGCGCGTGCAGCAGGCGCTGCGGCGTGCACTTGGCGAATTGATGCAGCAATTCGGCGACCTGACCGGCGAGGTTCCTCCGAGCCTGAGCGAGGCCGACCAGGCGATGCGCGATGCCATGAAGCAATTGGGCGACGGCAACGACCAGGGAGCTGGTACATCGGAACAGAAGGCAGTTGAGGCGCTGCAGAAGGGCGGCCGCGAGATGGGTCAGGCAATGGCCAAGCAGTTCGGTCCCCAGCAAGGCCAGGACGGCAGCGACCAGGAGGGCGATTCGGATGGGCCAATGGGCCTCAATCTGCAGGACGGGCAGAGCGATACCCCAGGACGGGGCTGGCGTCAGGGTCCGCCGGATCGGGCTCAGCCAGGTCGCGACCCGCTCGGACGCCGCTATGGCCAGGGCAGTTCCGGCGCCGATGAGAGTGCCGATGTGACCGTGCCGGCGGAGCGCGAGCGGCAACGCATGCAGGAGATCCAGGAAGAGCTGCGCCGGCGTGGCGGAGAACGGGCCCGACCGCAGCAGGAGCTGGATTACATCGATCGGCTACTTAAGCAGTTCTGACACGCTCTTGATCCCCGCTTTCGCGGGGATAACAAAATTGCCCTCGTCGTCCCCGCGAAAGCGGGGATCAACGTGTCCCGGACAACCAGCGCGGATTGCACCACCACCCTCCTGCTGCCAAAGTCGCCGCAATGACTACTGGCCAGTAAGGAGGATCGTCAGATGGACCTGCGCTTCACACCGGAAGAGCTGGCGTTCCGCGACGAAATACGCGCATTCATCCGCGACAACCTGCCGGGCGATATCCGCGAGCGGATGCGTCTCGGTTACAGCGCACGCAAGGAGGACACGGTCGCCTGGCAGCGCATCCTTAACAAGCGCGGCTGGGCGGCAATCTCCTGGCCGAAGGAGTGGGGCGGCCCGGGCTGGTCTTCGGTGCAGCGGATGATCTTCCTTGAGGAGAATCAGGTCGCGCCCGCGCCCGAGCTGTCGTCCTTCAACATCACCATGATCGGCCCGGTCCTGATCCAGTTTGGCACCGACGAACAGAAGAAGCGCTTTCTTCCGCGCGCCGCCAATTTGGATGACTGGTGGTGCCAGGGGTTCTCGGAGCCGGGCGCGGGCTCCGACCTTGCCTCGTTGAAGACCGCGGCGAAGCGCGACGGTGACCACTACGTGGTGAACGGCCAGAAGATCTGGACCTCGACCGCGCATCATGCCGACTGGTGCTTCGTGCTGGTGCGCACCAATCCAAATGCGGCGAAACGCCAGGAGGGCATCTCCTTCCTGCTGGTTGACATGAAGACGCCAGGCATCACGGTGCGACCGATCATCTCGATCGATGGCGCGCATCACCTGAACGAGGTGTTCTTCGACGACGTGCGCGTGCCGGTGGAGAACCGGATCTATGAGGAGAACCGCGGCTGGGACGTGGCCAAGTTCCTGTTGGGCAACGAGCGTACCGGCATCGCTCGGCTCGGCAAGTCGAAGGAGCGGGTGCGGGCATCCAAGGAGATGGCACGCAACGTCCGCGAGAACGGCAAGCCGCTGATCGAGGACCTTGTCTTCCGCCAGCGCATCGCGCAGCTCGAAGTCGACATGAAGGCGTTGGAGATCACGCAGTACCGCGTCGTGTCGGCGTACGACAAAGCGCGCGACGGTCGTCCCGATCCGCTGTCATCCGTGTTGAAGGTGAAGGGCACCGAACTGCTGCAGGCGACGACGGAACTGGCGATGGATGTCGGTGGCCCACTATCGATGCCGATCTGGGCGGAGGAGCTGGCGGCGCTGTCCAACGAGCCGGATGTCGGGCCTGAGTGGGCGACGCAGGCTACAGGCAGCTATCTGTTCCTGCGCGCCGCGTCGATTTACGGCGGCACCAACGAGATTCAAAAGAACATTCTTACCAAAGCCGTGCTGCGGTTGTAGTCACCCGATCGTCATCCCCGCTTGCGCGGGGATGACGGTTTAGATGAAGCAGGACTCCCATGGACTTCACTCTTTCGGACGAACAGCGCCTGCTGAAGGACAGCGTCGAACGGCTGCTTGCCGATCGGTACGCGTTCGATCAGCGCAAGAATTACCTGAAGGAACCGCACGGCTGGAGCACGGCCCTGTGGTCGCAATTTGCCGAACTCGGCCTGCTCGGTCTGCCGTTCGCCGAGGAGTATGGCGGGTTCGGTGGCGGCGCAGTCGAGATCATGCTGGTGATGGAGGCGTTCGGCCGCGCTTTGGTGGCGGAACCGTATCTCGCCACCGTTGTGCTGGGCGGCGCGGCGATCCGTCTCGGCGCCACCGACGCACAGAAATCAGCGATCCTGCCGGCGATCGCGGAGGGCCGCATGAAGCTGGCATTCGCGCACGGCGAGCGGCAGGCGCGATATGACGTGACCGATGTGATGACAACCGCGCACCACGGCGGCCAAGGCTGGGTGCTCGACGGCGCCAAGAGCGTGGTCACGCACGGCGATTGCGCCGACAAGCTGATCGTCAGCGCGCGTAATGCGGGCGAGCGCGACGCCGATCACGGCATCACCCTGTTCCTGGTGGACGCCAATGCGAATGGGGTCACGCGGCGCGGCTACGCGATGCGGGACGAACAGCGCGCCGCCGAGGTTTCGCTGTCCAGCGTGCAGGTTTCGCAGGACGACGTGCTGGGCGAAGTCGGCGAAGGGCTCTCGATCATCAAGCGCGTGATCGAGGCCGGCATTGCGGCCACCGCGGCCGAATCAGTCGGCGCGATGGAAGCGCTGCATGCGATGACCCTGGAATACAGTCGGACACGCGAGCAGTTCGGCAAGCCGATCGGCACCTATCAGGTGGTGCAGCACCGGTTGGCGGAGATGCTGATGTCGCTCGAACAGGGTCGTTCCATGGCGATGCTGGCTGCGATGATGGTGGACGAGCCGGACGCGAACGAGCGCGAGCACAACATCGCCATGGCGAAGGTTGGCATCGGCCAGGCGGGGCGTTTCGTATCGCAGAACGCGGTGCAGCTGCACGGCGGCATCGGCATGACCGAAGAACTTGCCGTCGGCCACTATTTCCGCCGCTGCATGGTGATCGAGCGGCTGTTCGGCGACACGGCGCATTACCTTGCGCGGCTTGCCGAGAGTGTCGAATGAACCGGACAATCACCGTCGCCGGCGTCTCACTGGAACTGGAAGAGCGCGGTGAGGGACGGCCACTGCTGTTCCTGCATCCCGGCGAAGGACTGGAGCCGGGCCGCGAATGGCTGGATCTGCTGGCACGGCGCTATCGTGTGATCGCGCCGCTGCATCCTGGCTGGGGCAACTCAGCTTTGCCTGCGTGGCTGACCTCGGTCGATGATCTTGCCTATCTGTATCTCGACCTTGCCGCGGCGCTCGGGCTCGAGCATGCGGTTCTCAGTCGGCGCATGCTTCGGTGGCTGGATCGCAGCCGAAATGGCAGTGCGCGATACACGACGGTTTGGCAAACTGGTGCTGGTCGATCCACTCGGCATCAAGGTTGGTGGTCCATTGGATCGCGATATCGCCGACATGCATGCCACGCCGCATGAGGAGTACATGCGGCTCGCCTGGGCTGATCCGGCGAAGGGCGAACGCAACCTGACGGCGCTGCCGGAGACCGAACTGGCCGCCATCGCGCGCGGCCGCGAAGCGTTCACGCTGTTCGGCTGGAAGCCCTACATGCACAGCCCGCGCCTGAAGCGCTGGCTGCACCGCATCGATGTGCCGACGCTGCTGCTGTGGGGCGAGCGCGACGGCATCGTCGGCACGTCCTATGGCGCAGGCTGGCGCGCAGAAATCCCGGGTGCGCGCATGGAAATCATCCCGAATGCCGGACATTTCCCGCATTGGGAACAGCCGCAGGACTTCGCCGAGCGGCTTTCGCATTTCATCGACAGCAACTGAGGAGCGCGCCATGCGCTGCTGGTATTTCTCCGAGATGGCTTATCACCCCGCGTGGGAGGCGGGCCTGTCGCGGGGCACGCTGCGCGTCGTGCTGCCGTCGAGCAATTTCGACCCGCCGACGGCACATGGTCTGCTGAACCGCTACCTCGACGAGTTCGCGCTGTGCGATGAGGTCGGGCTCGACATCATGGTAAACGAGCACCACAGCACGGCGACCTGCATGACGGTGTCGGCGCCGATGGCATTGGCGATCATCGCGCGTGAAACCAAGCGCGCGCGGCTGCTGTCGCTTGGCACGCCGATCGCGAACCGGCCGGATCCGGTGCGCGTCGCCGAGGAAATGGCGTGGCTCGATGTGCTGTCCGGCGGGCGGCTGGAAATGGGCCTGGTGAAGGGCGCGCCGTACGAGATCCAGCCGGCGAACAGCAATCCCGCCAACCTGATGCGCCGCTATTGGGAGGCGCACGATCTGATCCTCAAGGCGATGACCACGCATGACGGACCGTTCAACTGGGAGGGCGAGTTCTTCCAATACCGCAGCGTCAACATCTGGCCGAAGCCGGTGCAAAAGCCGACGCCGCCGGTGTGGATGACGGGCATGAGCGAGGGAACCGGCACGCTTGCGGCAGAGCGCGGGCATGTGGTTGGAACGCTGCTGTCCGGCGGCACGGCGAAGCCGATGTACGACGCTTATCGCAAGCGGGCGCGCGAACTGGGCTGGGAGGCGGGACCGGACCGGATGGCGTTCGCCGCGGTTGTCGGCGTCGGCGCAACTCGCGAGGAGGGTCTGCGCCGTGCCGATCAGATCGCCGATTATGTGCGCACGGCGCCGGTGGTGGCGGAGCAGTTCACCAACCCACCGGGCTACAACTCGATCGCCGCCAACGTTGCAATCATGAAGGCCGGCCCGCGCGCGCATCGCATCGTCAAGGATCGGGACGGAAACACGATCGACCATCGCCGCGCGACGGTGCAGCAGTTCATGGACACCGACACGGTATTCGCCGGAACGCCGGACGACGTGTTCAACCAGATCGGCAAGTTCAACGACCGGATGGGCGGGATTGGCCACCTGCTGTTCTTCGGCCAGGGCGGACATCTGGGCCACAAGGATACCGTGGATAACATCAGCCTGTTCGGTCGCGAAGTGGCGCCGCGGCTGCTCGATATGCATGCACAGCCGATTCGCGCGGGCGTCGCTGCGGCAGAGTAACGCAGGACCTCCCTTCAGCCGACGGTTTGCCTCGGGATGCGAGTTGCTGGCTGGCAAGAGCACGAACCGATGAGCAGCGAGGCTCCCGGCTCCGCGATCGGATTGACAAGCGACGAAGCGCGGCGGCGTCTCGCGGTCAACGGCGCGAATGCCGTTCAGGACGTCATCCAGCATCCGATCAATCGGGCCGTAGGAAAGTTATGGGCGCCGGTGCCGTGGATGCTCGAGGCGGCGGTCCTGCTGCAATTGGCGCTCGGCGAATACGTAGAAGCGTCCGCCGTCGCGTTTCTCTTGGTGTTCAATGCGGGCCTGGGATTTGTCCAGGAAGGCCGCGCTCAGGCGACGCTTGAAGCCCTGAAATCTCGACTGGCCGTGACCGCATCGGCGCGGCGCGACGGCGCCTGGAAGACATTGTCGGCAGCTGAGTTGGTACAGGGTGACGTGGTCAAGCTGTCGCTCGGCGCCGTCGTCCCAGCCGATGTTCGATTGGTCGAAGGATCCGTCCTCGTGGACCAATCGATGCTCACCGGCAAATCCGTGCCGACCGAAGCAGGGCCCGGCTTCGAGACCTATGCGGGCGCTCTGATCAGGCGCGGCGAGGCGGTCGCTGAAATCACCGCAACGGGCGCGCGCACGAAATTCGGACGCAGCGCCGAACTCATTCGCACCGCGCATGTCGAAAGCACTGAGCAGAAAGCGATTGTTCGCGTGGTGCGCAATCTGGCTTTTTTCAATGGCGGCGTGACGATCCTGTTGATCGCCTACGCCGTCCACTTGGCTATGCCGTTTCCACAGGTTGCACCATTGGTGCTGGTTGCCCTCCTGGCGTCGATCCCGGTCGCACTCCCGTCAATGTTCACGCTGGCGGCGACGGTCGGGGCACGTGCCGTGGCGCGGCGCGGTGTCTTGCCGACGCGCCTGTCGGCGCTCGATGAAGCGGCCGGAATGGATGTTCTCTGCGCCGACAAGACCGGAACACTGACGCGCAATGAACTCGCGGTCACCGCCTGTCACCCGCTGCCGGGATTCGACGAGGCGGAAATTCTGGCCATGGCGGCGCTGGCGAGTTCCGATGGCGGCGCCGACCCGTTGGATGCCGCCATCCGGACCGCTTGCACACCAGCCACGCTGTCGCGGTGGAAGCTCGTCGCCTTCACGCCTTTCGATCCCGCACGCAAGATGTCGGAGGCCGTGACAATCGATGCGAATGGCAATCGCAAGCGGATCGTCAAGGGCGCCTTTTCGGCTGTCGCGGGGATCGCCGAGGCGGCCCCACCCGCTGCGGCGATGGTCGAGGACCTGCAGGCGAGGGGATTCCGCGTTCTTGCCGTCGCGGTGGGATTGGCCGAGAAGTTGCGCATTGCCGGCGTGATCGCACTGAGTGATCCACCGCGCGTCGATTCGGCGGCGCTCATCGCCCAATTGCTCAGCCTTGGCGTGCGTACGGTGATGGTGACGGGCGATGCGCCGGTGACGGCCCGCGTCGTCGCGGACGCGGTCGGAATCACCGGGCCGATCTGCGCGACCGTGCCACTGCCAAGTGATATCCGCGCGGAAGAATTTGCCGTGTTCGCCGGTGTATTGCCGGAGGACAAGTACGCGCTCGTCCAGGCATTTCAGCGTGGCGGCCATGTAGTCGGCATGTGCGGCGACGGCGCCAATGACGCGCCCGCATTGCGGCAGGCACAGATGGGTATTGCCGTCTTCACCGCCACCGATGTGGCGAAATCTGCAGCCGGCATCGTGCTGACCGAACCCGGCCTCGGCGGCATCGTTGCCGCCGTGAAGGAAGGGCGCGCGACGTTCCAGCGCATTTTGACCTATACGTTCCGATCCATCGTCCACAAGGTCGTCCAGGTGCTCTTCCTGTTGGCTGGGTTGATGATTTCCGGGACTGCCGTTCTGACACCGTTGCTGATGGTGTTGATGATGGTGGCCGGCGATTTCTTTGCCCTCTCGTCGGCAACGGACAATGTGCGGCCATCGTCGGTCCCCAATGTCTGGCGGATCGGCAACCTCACTATCGTCGGAGTCATCTTGGGGCTTTGCGATCTGGTCTTTTGTATCGCCAGTCTCTCGGCTGGGCGCTTTGCACTCGGCCTCGACAGCAACGGTTTGCGGACGCTGACGGTTGTTACATTGGTGTACAGTGGGCAGGCGATTTTCTACGTATCGCGGGAACGCCGGCATTTATGGAGTTCCAAGCCCGGTTCCTGGCTGATCGCGTCATCCATCCTCGACATCACGCTCTTCACCACGCTTGCAACTCAGGGCATCGTGATGGCGCCTCTGCCGGCAACCATCGTCGCCTGCATATTCGGCGCGGCAATCGTGCTGGCCCTGTGCCTGGATACCATGAAGGTCCTGCTTTTCCGGCGTCTTGCCATCGCGTGACCACGGGTAGGGTGTCTCCTGAGGGTCGTGCCGATCCGGCGATTGCGTTCGACGCCCTCCTGCTGACACTCTCTCCGGCAACGCACACACCAGACAGGAGACCAGGCCATGCAGCCGATCGTCGCAGTAATCGCGCCGGGCATGATGGGGAGCGCCGTCGGCCAGCGTCTGGTGGAGAACGGCATCGAGGTGCGCACCGCGCTCGGCGGCCGAAGCGAGGGCACCGTTGCACGTGCCAAGGCTGCCGGCATGATCGGCGTGTCGGATGAACAGGTGGTGGACTCCGATATCATACTGTCGATCGTGCCGCCCGGCGACGCGCTCGGGCTGGCCGAGCGACTCGCGCCTGCAATGCGCGCCGCCCGGAAGAAGCCGATCTTCGTTGACTGCAACGCGCTCAATCCCGGCACCGTCCTGCGCATCGCGCGCGTGATCGAGGAGACCGGTGCCACCTTCGTCGATGGCGGCATCGTCGGCGGTCCGCCGAAGGCGGGATACAACGGCCCCAAGATCTACCTCTCCGGTCCGGAGTCCGCGCGCGTGGCCGAACTCACGAAATACGGCCTGTACATGCCGATCCAGCCCGGGCCGATCGGCGCGGCTTCGGCAATGAAGATGTCGTACGCCGGTATCACCAAAGGCTTCACCGCGCTCGGTGCGGCCATGATGCTGGCGGCGACGCGGGCCGGAACGGCGGAGGACCTGCGCGCGGAACTGTCCGCCAGCCAGCCGGCGCTGTTCGGCTGGCTGACGCGCCAGATGCCGAACATGTATTCGAAGGCCTATCGCTGGGTCGCGGAAATGGAGGAGATCGCCCAATTTGTCGGCGAGGATCCGGCGGCGCGGCAGTTCTATGACGGTGCGGCACGGCTCTACGAACGCATCGCGGCCGACTTCGACGGTGACCGCAAGGAAACCGCCGCACTCGACGCCTTCTGCAAGCCCAAGAGCTGACTGCCATGCAACAGGGCATCCATCGCTACCCGCCGATGGAGCGGGTGATCTATGGCATCCCGCTCGTCGAGGCGCTTGCGCAGGAGATCGAGCGGATCGGTGCCAACGCGGTCTATGTGCTGGCCAGCGGCACGCTCGCCCGGCAGACCGACGTGGTGGATCGGGTGCGCGGCGTGCTCGGCAACAAGCTGGCGGGCGTGTGCGCGAAGATCGGCGCACATACGCCGCGCATCGACGTGGTGGCAGCGGCGAATGCCGCGCGCGAGGCCGGCGCCGATGCGCTGCTGACAGTCGGCGGCGGGTCGGTGACCGATGCCGCGAAGATGGTTGGTCTGTGCCTGGGGAACGACGTGACCGACCCCGGACAGCTTGACAACTTCCGCGCCCGCATCAGTGCCGATGGCCGCACCGAGCGCCCACCGGTGAAACCGCCGGCACTGCGTTCGATCGCCGTGCCCACCACACTTTCGGCCGGCGAGTTCAATTCCCCGGCTGGGTGCACCGATACGGTGCGGCAGGTGAAGGAGAGCTATCTGCATCCGCTGATGATGCCGCGGAGCGTCATTCTCGACCCGTCGGCCACCATCCACACGCCGGAATGGCTGTTTCTGTCCACCGGCGTCCGCGCCATCGATCACGCAGTGGAGGACATTTGTTCGACCAACGCCCAGCCGTTGTCCGACGGCACCTCGCTCCACGCGCTGCGCCTGCTCGGCCGCGGTCTGCGCGCGGTGAAGGCGGACCCTGCCGATCTGGAGGCAAGGCTCGACTGTCAGCTCGGTTCCTGGATGTCGATCATGGGCTCGCAGAACGGCGTGCAGAAGGGCGCCAGCCATGGCATTGGTCACGTGCTCGGCGGCACCGCCGGCGTGCCGCATGGCTACACGTCATGCGTGATGCTGCCGCCCGTGCTGCGCTTCAACGAACCGGTCAATGCCGAACGTCAGGCATGGGTGAGCGAGGCGCTTGGCCGGCCAGGCGCAAAGGCGGGGGACGTGGTCGCGGAACTGGTTGCCGGGCTCGGGCTGCCCGGCAGGTTGCGCGACGTCGGCGTGCAGCCTGAACAACTCGACCGGATCGCCGAGGAATCGATGCACGACCGCTGGGTGCACACCAACCCGCGGAAGATCGATGGTCCGCCAGCCGTCCGCATGCTGCTCGATGCGGCGTGGTGACGCGGCAGACCCGTTCGGTCAGGCCGCGGTCAGATCCGTCAGCAGCGTGATCAGTTCGTCGCGGCGAAACGGCTTGCGCAGGATTGCGACGTCCCTGTTATCGTGAAACGTCGCTATGCCCTCGGCGAGCCGAAGATAGGAGTCGCTGAAGCCGGAGGTAAGGATGACCTTCACCGGTATGCCGGTCAGCAGGATTTCGTTCAACACATCGATGCCGTCTTTCTCGGGCATGATCATGTCGAGCATGACGACATCGGGCTTGAATGCAATGAACACCTCGGTCGCCTGCGATGAGTCGTTCAGCGATCTTGCATTCAATCCGAGTTGTCTGGCGATGAGCTCCACGACCTTGGTAATGCCCGTCTGGTCGTCGATCACAAGAAGCTTCTTCGTCACCGAACGCTCCTTCCCAGGGACCGCACTTCCGCGCCCTAAGTCGAACTCGATTCCGTTGCGACATCAGCAATTGCGTTTTGATAAGAGTGCAAGAAAAGCAGCAGGACAAGCAATATTTTCGGGCGACAACCTTTGTTTCGACGCACGGCATGACTGTCTGTTGGCGGAACTAATCAAAAAATCGAATAGATTGGCTGCGATGAAATGCGAGATTTTCTCGGAAATGCCATCGAAATTAGAACATTCCTC